>NZ_JBSGWE010000005.1:0-492825 GCF_053608825.1 Nocardia sp. NPDC055002 | reverse complement strand
GTGCGCTCGGCCGGGTGATCGGGGTCCAGCGGCACGTAGGCGCCACCGGCCACGCTCACCGCGTACATGCCGATCACCAGATCGAGCGAGCGGCGCATGCCGAGCGCGACCATGGTGTCCGGGCCGACGCCCTGGGCGATGAGGTGGCGGGCCAGGCGGTTCACCTGCGCGGTGAACTCGCGGTAGGACAGACTTGTCCCCTCGAACGTCACGGCGGTCGCGTTCGGGCTGGTCGCGGCCTGTGCTTCGAACATCGACACCAGCGTGGCGGCTTGGTCGACCGGGTGCTCGGTGGCGTTCCAGTCGGTGACCACCTGGCGGTATTCGGCCGGGGCCAGCAGGTCGACCTCGCCGATCGCGCGGGCGGGCTTGGCCACGACCGCGGTCAGCATCCGCACCAGGCGCTGCGCGAGGGCGGCGATGGTGTCGGCGTCGAACATATCGGTGGCGTAGGCGAATTCGGCGGTCATGCCGTCGGCGGAACCGTCGGCACGGTGACGATCGGCCAGATTCAGGTGCAGATCGAACTTGGCGGTGACCACATCCAGCGGCACGCCCGCGACCTCGAGGCCGGGCAGTTCGAAGGACGCCTCACCGGTGTTCTGGAACGACAGCATCACCTGGAACAGCGGGTGGCGGGCCTGCGAACGAGCCGGGTTGAGGATCTCCACGAGCCGCTCGAACGGCAGATCGGCGTGGCCGAAGGCCGCGAGGTCGTTCTCCCTGGTCTGCGCGAGCAGCTCGGTGAACGGCTGGGCCGGGTCGACGGCGCTGCGCAGGACCAGGGTGTTGACGAACATGCCGATGGCGTCGTCGAGCACCGCTTCACCACGACCGGCGACGGCGGTGCCGATGGCGATGTCGTCGCTGCCCGACAGGCGGGCCAGCAGTGCGGCGAACGCGGCGTGCACGACCATGAACAGGCTGGCGCTGTGTTCGCGGGCGAGCGCGTTGAGTCCGGCCGACAGGGCCGGGTCGATGGAGAACTCGTGCACGCCACCGCGGTTGGACGCGACAGCGGGGCGGGCCCGGTCGGCGGGCAGGTCGAGCTGGTCGGGCAGCCCGGCCAGGTTCTGCGACCAGTAGGCCACCTGCTGGGCGATCATCGACGACGAATCCGCTTCGGAGCCCAGCGTTTCGCGCTGCCACAGGGCGAAGTCGGCGTACTGCACGGGCAGCGGGGTCCAGCCGGGCGCCTCACCGCGCGAGCGGGCGGCGTAGGCGATCATCACGTCGCGGGCCAGCGGGCGCACCGACCAGCCGTCGCCGGAGATGTGGTGCACGACGAAGACCAGCACGTGGGTGTCGGGGTGCGAGCCGTCCATGGAGCCCGCGATGCGCAGCAGTTCGGCACGCACCGGGACCTCGGCGGTCACGTCGAATCCGGCGAGCACGAGTTCGCTGATGCGATCGCGGATCTCGTCCTCGCCGACGGTGATCGGGTGCAGCGAGATCGGCAACTGCCCGGCGGGCAGCACGACCTGCACACCCTGGCCGTCGGCGGTCTCCGGGTAGACGGTGCGCAGCACCTCGTGCCGGTCGACCACGTCGGCGACGGCCTGGCGCAGGGCATCGATGTCGAGGTCGCCGGTCAGGCGGACTGCGAGGGGGATGTTGTTGACGCCGGTCGCGCTGTCGAAGCGGTTGAGGAACCACATGCGCTGCTGAGCGAGCGAGAGCGGGATCTGGTCCGGACGCGCACCGGCGACGAGCTCGCGACGGCTGCCGCTGCCCGCGTGGACCTCGACCTTGGTGGCCAGCGCGGCCACCGAGGGCGCCTCGAACAGAGCGCGCACGGGGACGCGGGTGTCGAGGGCGGCACCGAGGCGGGCGACCACCTGGGTGGCGATGAGCGAGTTGCCGCCCAGATCGAAGAAGTCGTCGTCGAGGCCGACCGCGCGGTCGCCGGTCAGGCCGAGCACCTCGGCGAAGGTGGCGGCGACGATCTCCTCGATCGGCGTGCGCGGCGCACGGAACTCGCGCGCCTCGAACACCGGCTCGGGCAGGGCGCGCCGGTCGAGCTTGCCGTTGGCGCTCAGCGGCATCTCGTCGATCACGACGAACGCGGCCGGAACCATGTAGGACGGCAGCTGCGCCGCGAGATGCGCGCGCAGAACGTCGATGTCGACGGTCTCGCCCACGGCGGGGACGACATAGCCGACGAGCTGGTCACCGGTGCGAGCGTCCGAACGCACGACCACCACGGCCTGCGTCACGGTGTTGTGCGCGGTGAGCGCGGCTTCGATCTCGCCGAGCTCGATCCGCAGACCACGCAGCTTGACCTGGAAGTCGGTGCGGCCGAGATAGGTGATGACGCCGTTCCCGTCGCGGCGGACGAGGTCACCGGTGCGGTACATGCGCTCGCCGTCGATCCCGAACGGATCGGCGACGAAGCGGTCGGCGGTGAGATCCGGCCGACCGAAGTAACCGCGTGCCAGCTGGGCACCAGCCAGGTACAGCTCACCGGCGACACCGGCGGCCACGGGGTGCAGGCGCGAATCCAGGACGTAGGCCTGCGAGTTCCAGACCGGCGCACCGATCGGGACGGCGCCGTCGACCTGGTCGGCGACCGGGCCGTGCGTCGCGTGGACGGTGAACTCGGTGGGGCCGTACAGGTTGAACAGCGCCGCGTCGCTCACCTTGCGGAATGCGACGACCGTATCGGCGGTGAATGCCTCACCCGCGATCAGCAGGGTGCGCAGCGAGGACAGAGCTCCGCCCTCGACCGCGGCCTGGTCGATGCTGCCCGCGAACACGGTGAGCATCGACGGCACGAACGAGGTCATCGTGACCCGTTGCGCGGCGATGACATCCGCGAGGTACTGCGGGTCGCGGTGACCATCGGGGCTCGCCACGACGATCCGGCCGCCGGTGCTCAGCGGGCCGAACAGCTCCCACACCGACACGTCGAAGGTGGCGGGCGTCTTGAACAGCACCACATCGTCGGCGCCGATGCCGTATTCGCCGGTGATCCAGCGGATCTGGTTCACCACGGCCGAGTGCGGCACGGCCACACCCTTCGGGCGACCGGTCGAGCCGGAGGTGAAGATGACGTAGGCCGGGTGCCGCGGGAGCAGCGGAACGATCCGCTCGGCATCGCTGACCGGAGTCTGCGGGTACGCCGTGAGGTCGATCGCGTCGATGACCAGCGTCGTCGGGGCGGCGTCCACGGCCGCGTCGTCGTCGAGTCCGAACCCGTCGCGGGTAGTGGTGAGGACGGCGACCGGGGCTGCCGTCTCCAGGACGTAGGCGATGCGGTCGGCGGGCTGGTCCAGGTCGAGCGGCACGTAGCCACCGCCTGCTTCCTGCACCGCGTAGGCCGCGACGACCAGGTCGATGCTGCGGCGAAGGCCGAGCGCGACGAGGGATTCCGGGCCGACGCCCGCTTCGATCAGGCGATGCGCCAAACGGTGCACGCGAGCGGCGAATTCGGCGTAGGTCAGGGTCTCGCCGGTGGCGGGGTCGACCATCGCGACCGCAGCGGGGGTGGCCAGCGCCTGGCGGGCGAACTCGTCCACCAGGGTGCCCGCGCCGGGCAGCTCGTGCGCGGTGTCGTTCCAACCACGCACGGCCAGTGCGGTTTCGGCGGAGTCGAGCAGGGCGATATCGCCGACAGCGCGGTTCGGAGCAGTCGCGATCTCGGCGAGCAGACGGGCGAAGCGGGCGCCGAAGCGGTCCATGGTGGCCGCGTCGAACAGGTCGGTGGCGTAGATCAGCTCGGCGACGATGCCGGACGCGTCACCCGGCTTCTCGGTGAGCACGACCTGCAGGTCGAACTTGGCCACGTCGATCGGCAGATCGACGCCGCTCACGGTGAGGCCGGGCAGTTCCAGGCTGGTCTGGCCGGTGTTCTGGAAGGCCAGCATGACCTGGAACAGCGGGTGGCGGGCCTGCGAGCGGGCAGGGTTGATGATCTCGACGAGACGTTCGAACGGCAGATCGGCGTGACCGAAGGCGGCGATGTCGCTCGCGCGGACCGCACCGAGCAGGTCGGTGAAGCTCGCGTCGCTGTCGATCTCGGTGCGCAGCACCAGGGTGTTGACGAACATGCCGATCAGGTCGTCGAGCGCGCGCTCACCACGGCCCGCGATGGGGGTGCCGATGGCGATGTCGTTCTCGCCGGACAGGCGCGAGAGCAGCAGTGCCAGCGCCGCGTGGGAGACCATGAACAGCGTCGCGCCGCGGGTGCGGGCCAGCTCGGTCAGGGCCGCATGGGTTTTCGCGTCGATCTCGAAGGTGTGGGTGGCGCCGCGTCCGCTGGCGACCGCGGGGCGCGGCCGGTCGGCGGGCAGGTCGAGCTGCTCGGGCAGGCCGCGCAGGGTCGAACCCCAGAACGAGATCTGCTGGGCGATCACCGATTTCGCGTCGTCCTCGTCACCGAGCACGGCGCGCTGCCACAGCGCGAAGTCGGCGTACTGGACTTCCAGCGGGCGCCAGGCCGGTTCGGCGCCTTCGACGCGGGCGCTGTAGGCGGTCATCACGTCGCGGGTCAGCGGGCCCATGGAGAAGCCGTCGGCCGAGATGTGGTGCACGACAAGGGCGAGCACGTGTTCGGTGGGGCTCACCTCGAACAGGGCCGCGCGGAACGGCACCTCGGCGGTGACGTCGAACGCGGTGCGTACGAGCTCCGAAAGCCGTTGCGGCAGTTCGGCGGCGGTGGTCTCGATCGGCGCGAGGTCGGGGATGACCTTGCCGGTCGGCACGATCACCTGGTAGCCGGCGCCGGAAACCTCCGGGTAGTAGCTGCGCAGGGACTCGTGGCGGGCGAGCACGTCGGCCACGGCCACCTGCAGCGCCTGGCGGTCGAGCAGGCCCGACAGCCGGACGGCGGCGGGGATGTTGTCCACCGCGGACTCGGGGTCGAAGCGGTTGAGGAACCACATGCGCTGCTGGGCCAGTGACAGCGGCACCCGCTCGGGGCGCTGCTGCGGCACCAGCGGCGCGCGGCGTTCGGCACCGGAGTGCGTCTCGGCCCGCGCGGCCAGCCCGGCGACGGTGGAGGACTCGAACAGTTCGCGCACGCCGATATCGGTGTCGAGCGCGGCCGACAGGCGGGCGGCGACCTGGGTGGCGGTCAGCGAGTTGCCGCCGAGCGCGAAGAAGTCGTCGTCCAGCCCGACCCGATCCACACCGAGCACACCGGCGAAGGTGGCGGCGACGATTTCCTCGACGGGGGTGGTCGGGGCGCGGAACACCGCGGCCTCGAACACCGGCGCGGGCAGCGCCTTGCGGTCGAGCTTGCCGGAGGCGTTGAGCGGGAACTCGTCGAGCACGACGATGACCGAGGGCACCATGTACGCGGGCAGGTTGCTGCCCAGTTCCTCGCGAGCGTCCTCGATGTCGACGGTGCGGCCGGTCGCGGGGATGACGTAGGCGACCAGCTGGTCGCCGGTGTGCTGATCGCCGCGCACGACGACCACCGACTGGGCGACCTCGTCGAGGCCGGTCAGCGCGGACTCGATCTCGCCGAGCTCGATGCGCAGACCACGCAGCTTCACCTGGAAGTCGGTGCGGCCCAGATACTCCAGCTCGCCCTGTTCGGTCCAGGCGACGAGGTCACCGGTGCGGTACATGCGCTCGCCGTCGTCGCCGAACGGGTCTGCGACGAAGCGATCGGAAGTCAGGTCCGGACGGGCGACATAGCCACGCGCCAGCTGGACACCGGCGAGATAGAGCTCACCCGCGACACCGACCGGGACGGGGCGCAGGCGCGCGTCGAGGACGTAGACCTGGGTGTTGAAGACCGGGGCACCGATCGGCACCGTGTCCACGTCGGTGTCGACGACCTCGTGGAAGGTGACGTCGACAGCGGCCTCGGTGGGGCCGTACAGGTTGTGCAGGGCGGCGCCGGTCAGCTCGCGCAAACGGTGGGCGGGCTTGGGCGGCAACGCTTCACCGGAGGCGAACACCATCCGCAGCGACGCGCAGCGCGCGGCCGCGGCGTCGGCGACGAACACGGCCAGCATCGACGGCACGAAGTGGGTGACCGTGACGCCCTCGGTGTGAACGATCTCGGCGAGGTACGCCGGATCACGATGACCGTCCGGCTTCGCGACGACCAGCTTCGCACCGATCTGCAAGGGCCAGAAGAACTCCCACACCGACACGTCGAACGTCGCCGGAGTCTTCTGCAAGACCACATCGGCCTCGGTCAGACCGTAGGCCTCCTGCATCCACACCAAACGGTTGACGATCGCACCATGGCTGACCGCCACACCCTTCGGACGACCCGTCGAACCCGACGTGAAGATCACATACGCCGTGTTCTCCGGACGCAGCGGCGCGATGCGCTGGGCATCGGTGACGCGGGTATCGGCGTAGCCGTCCAGGTCGAGCAGATCGATGCGGACCTGCGCGGTGTCGATCTCCAGATCGGTGCCCGAGGTGAGCACACACACCGGATCCGCCGTCGCCAGAATGTATTCCGTGCGCTCGGCCGGGTGATCGGGGTCCAGCGGCACGTAGGCGCCACCGGCCACGCTCACCGCGTACATGCCGATCACCAGATCGAGCGAGCGGCGCATGCCCAGTGCCACATAGGTTTCCGGGCCCACGCCGCGATCGATCAGCCAGCGCGACAGGCGGTAGACCCGCTGGGCGAACTCGGAATAGTTCAGCGTCTCGGAGAGACTCCGTGGGGGGCGGTGGTCGGGCGACGGGTGGGCCGGATTCGTGCCCTCGAAGGACAGGGCGGTGGCCTGCGGCGTGCGGGCAACCTGGGCCTCGAACATCGAGACGAGGGTGGCCCGCTGATCGACCTCGTGCGCGGTGGCGTTCCACTCGCGCACGACGAGTTCGCGTTCGGCGGCATCGAGCAGTTCGATATCGCCCACCGCGACAGCCGGTTCCGTGGTGATCGCGGTGAGCACCCGGATCAGGCGATCGGCGATGCGGTGCACGGTGGCCGCGTCGAACAGGTCGTTCAGATAACCGGCGCGGATGCGCAGCTGGGTGTCGAGCTGGGCGATCAGCGACAGCGGGTAGTGGGTGGCGTCGGCGGCGTCCAGGCCGGTGACGGCCATGCCGTCGATGTCGGCGGCCTGGGCCTTGATGCCCTCGGCGTCGACCGGGTAGGACTCGAAGACGACCAGCGAGTCGAACAGGCCACCGATTCCGGCCGCCGACTGGATCTCGGCGAGGCCGATGTAGTGGTGGTCGAGCAGGTCGGCCTGCTCGCCCTGGGTGCGGGTGAGCACCTCGCGCACCGATTCGGCGGCGTCGAAACGCACGCGCACCGGGACGGTGTTGATGAACAGGCCGACCATGGATTCCACGCCGGACAGCTGCGCGGGACGACCCGAGACGGTGGTGCCGAAGAGCACGTCGTCGCGGCCGGTCATCCGGCCGAGCACGATCGACCAGGCCACCTGCAGGACGGTGTTCGGGGTGACGCCGAGGTCGGCGGCCAGCGCCACGAGCCGCGCCGTGGTGGGCTCGTCGAGGTCGAACAGGTACTCGTCGGACAGGGCGGCGATCTCGCGGCTCGCGTCGGGGCGGGCCAGCATGGTCGGCTCGGTGACGCCGCGCAGCGCATGCGACCAGGCTTCGACCGAGACCGAATGGTCCTGACGGCCGACCCATTCCAGGAAGTGCCGGTAGGAGCGGACGGCGGGCAGCGCGCTCGCGTCGCCGTGCAGGGCGTAGAGGGCGAGCAGGTCGCGCATGACCAGCGGCGTCGACCAGCCGTCCAGCAGGATGTGGTGGTTGGACACCACGAAACGCCATTCGTGCTCGGCGATCTGGATCAGCGTGAAGCGGATCAGTGGCGGGTTCGCCAGGTCGAAGCGGGCGGTGCGGTCGGCTTCGACGAGATCGGCGTATTCGCCGGTCTCGATGCGGTCGTGTTCGGCCCAGGCCACGCGGGTGGTGTCGAGGACGACCTGCACGGCGTTGCCGTCGTGGTCGGTGACGAACGCGGTGCGCAGGGTTTCGTGGCGGTCGAGCAGCGCCTGGGCGGCGGCACGCAGACGGGTGGCGTCGACGCGACCGGTGAGCGTGAGGACGGCCTGGGCGGTGTAGACGTCGACCGAGGTGGCGGCCAGACGGGCGTGGAAGAACAGACCTGCCTGCAGCGCGGCGAGCGGCCACACCTGGGTCAGCTCGGGGTAGCGCTTCTCCCAGGTGTCGATATCGCGCTGGGTGGAGCGAACCAGGGCGAAGTCGGACGGCGTGTGACCGCCCGCATCGGCCGAATTGGCATGCCGGGCGACAGCTTCCAGCGCGGTGATCCACAGGTCGGCGAATTCGCGGACCTCGGCCTCGGCGAGCAGGGTGCTCGGGTAGCCGATATTGGCGCTGAGCTTGTCGCCGACGACGATCGCGTTGACATCGAGGGGCGCCATCGCGGGCATGTCGGCGTCGTAGGCGCCACCGAGGGCGGCCAGCTCGGGCGCGGGAATCCAGCCGAAGCCGCGCAGGGCGTCGGGGACGTCGCTGTCGGCGACGCGGCCGAGGTAGTTGAAGCTGATCTGGCCGGGCAGCTGCGTGGGCAGTTCGACGGCGGTCTCGGCGTTCATGTACCGCAGCAGGCCGTAACCGATGCCCTTGTCGGGCACCGCGAGCAGCTGTTCCTTGACCGCCTTGACGGCCTGTCCCAGCGCTGGACCACCGGCGAGCGCGGCATCGATGTCGATGCCGGCCAGGTCGAGGCGGACGGGGAAGATGGCGGTGAACCAGCCGACGGTGCGCGACAGGTCGGCGCCGGGCGCGACCTCTTCCTCGCGACCGTGGCCTTCCAGGCGTACGAGCAGCGCGTCAGTGTTCGGGTCGGCGCGGTGGCCGTTGCCGAGCGCGCCGGGACCGGTGCGGGTGGAACGCCACTTGGCGGCGGCCAGCGCCAGCGCGGTGAGCAGACCGTCGTTGACGCCACCGTGGAACAACGCGGGGACGGTGGTGAGCAGGGCCTTGGTGACCTCGGCGGACACCTCGACCGGCAGCTTCTCGATGACGCCGGAGACGTCGAGGGCCGGGTCCATGGGCCGCGCGGTGAGCAGCGGGTCCGGGGTGGCG
Organism: Nocardia sp. NPDC055002; assembly: GCF_053608825.1. Lineage (NCBI taxonomy): Bacteria > Bacillati > Actinomycetota > Actinomycetes > Mycobacteriales > Nocardiaceae > Nocardia > Nocardia sp. NPDC055002. The sequence goes on along the minus strand of NZ_JBSGWE010000005.1, from coordinate 483,816 downwards.
ACGACCTCACGCCAGAAGTCGAGTTCGGCGGCGCGGTCGGCGCTCTTCGCCTCGTCGGCGAGAGCATGCGCCCAGGCCCGCATGGAGGTGGCGGGGGCACCGAGTTCCGGCTGCTGACCCGAGGAGAGCTGACCCCACGCGGAAACGAAGTCGGGCACCAGGATGCGCCACGAGACACCGTCGACGACGAGGTGGTGAGCGACAACGATCAGTCGACCCGCGCGACGGGCATTCGACGCACCGGTCGCGGCCGCAGCGGATTCGCTGGCGCCCTCGACCTTTTCAGCGGCAGCGTCGCTCGCCGCAGCAGCGTCGGTGTGAGGGTTGTTCAGGTCCGGCTCGAGCCACACGAAGCGCACGACGACGCCGTTGGCCGGGTCGAGCCGATCGAGGCTGGTGTCCAGCGCGGCGGAGGCGATTTCGACAAGTTCGGCGTCCGAGACGTTCGGGTCGAACGTGGTGTGGTCGATCAGCGCGGTCGCGTCGACAGTGCCGGTGGGGGCGGTGTCGACGACCCAGCGGCCGTCGACCTGATGCAGACGCGAGCGCAGCATGTCGTGGCGGTCGATGACCGCGCCGACGGTGGCGGCGATGCCCGCGCGGTCGATGCCGACCGGCAGTTCCAGCGCCATGGTCTGGTTGAACCGGTCGAACGAACCGGGACGCTCGGCCATGAACCGCACGACCGGGGTCAGCGGCATCTCGCCGACGCCACCGCCCGGCAGCTCGGCGAGAGTGATCGCGGAAGCCGCTGCAACATCGGCGGTCTCGGCGACCGAGGCCAGCCCGGCGACGGTGCGCTGTTCGAACACGTTGCGCGGGGAGAACAGCACGCCGCGCGCCTTGGCCCGGGAGACGAGCTGGATGGAGACGATCGAGTCGCCGCCGAGGGCGAAGAACGAATCGTCCACACCCACGCGTTCCACACCGAGCACCTCGGCGAAGACCTCGGCGATGGTCTGCTCGATCGGGTTGCGCGCGGCCCGGAAGGTGACCTCGGTGGCGAACACCGGCTCCGGCAACGCCTTTCGGTCGAGCTTGCCGACCGGGGTGAGCGGCACGTGGTCGATCACCATGATCGACGACGGCACCATGTACGCGGGCAGACGATCCTCGACGTGCGCGGTCAGCGCCGCGACATCGATCGAATGGCCCGGCGCGGCAACCACATACGCGACCAGCGAGACGGCGCCCGCGGTGCTCTTGTGGCCGACGGTGGTGGCGAAGTCGACGGTCTCGTGCGAGGCGAGGGCGGAGTCGATCTCGCCCAGTTCGATCCGGAAGCCACGGATCTTGACCTGGAAGTCGGACCGGCCGACGTACTCGACGGTGCGCTCGGCGGTCCAGCGCACCACGTCACCGGTGCGGTACATCCGCTCGCCCGGGATGAACGGGTCGGCGACGAAACGGTCGGCGGTGAGCCCGGCACGGGCGTGGTACCCACGGGCCAGCTGGATGCCCGACAGATACAGCTCACCCGCGACACCCACCGGTACCGGCTGGAGCTGGGCGTCCAGGATCAGTGAACGCATGCCGCGAGTCGGCCCACCGATGGTGACCAGCTCGCCCGGCACCAGCGCGGCGCTGATGTTCGTCATGATCGTGGTCTCGGTGGGGCCGTAACCGTTGTGGAAGGCGCGAGTCGTGCCGTCCGCCAAAGGAACTGCCCACTTCGACACCAGGTCGGCGGGCACCGCTTCGCCACCGGCGACCAGCACGCGCAGCGAGTCGAGCCCGCTGGGGTCGAAGGTCGCCAGGGCGGCGGGGGTGATGAAGGCGTGCGTGACCCGCTCGGTGCGGATCAGCTCGGACAGCTCGTCGCCGCCGTAGACGCCGGGCGGGACGACGACCAGCGCACCGCCGCGGGCCAGCGCCAGCAGCAGTTCGAGGATCGACGCGTCGAACGAGGGCGAGGCGAAATGCAGTGCGCGCGTGTCGGAATCGAGGGCATAGCGCTGGGCCTGCTCCTCACCGAAGTTGGCGAGACCGGCATGGGTGACGACGACGCCCTTGGGCACGCCGGTCGAACCGGAGGTGTAGATGACGTAGGCGGGCTGCTCGGGCGTGGTCGCGCGGACCAGTTCGGTGTCGGCGATCGGCCCGCCGTCGAAACGAGCGAGGTCCAGCTCGTCGAGTACCAGCCAGCCGGCGGCAGAAGCATCCGCGGCAGCGCTGTCGAGTGTCGGCGCGGTCGCTGCCTGGCCGTCCGGCGCCGTTGCGGATTCCTGCGCACCAGCCGTTGCGTGCGGCGTGGATTCGATACCGGCCGCATCGCGCGGCGCGATGTCCGGAAGTCCGCCCAGCACAGAGGCGACGGTGATGCCCAGCGGCGAACCGGAGTCGGTGACCATGTGGGCGATGCGGTCGGCGGGGTAGGTCGGGTCGACCGGGACGAAAGCCGCGCCGGTCTTGGCGACGGCCCACGCTGCCAGCACCGAGTCGGCCGAGCGGGGGACGCCGATCGCGACGAGGTCCTCGGCGCCGATCCCCTCGGCGATCAGCAAGCGCGCCAGGCGGTTCGAGCGTTCGTCGAGCTCGGCGTAGGACACACTCGTCCCCTGGAACACCACGGCCGGGCCCGTCGGGTTCTGAGCGACGGCCTCGGACAGCAAGCTGCGCAGGGTGCGGGCGGGTACCGGCGGTTCGCCGACCCGGAACACGAGGTCGGCCCGCTCGGCGGCGTCGAGCACATCGATCGCGCCGACCGTGATCGAGGCATCGGCGGCGATCGCTTCGAGCACTCGCTGCCAGCGCACGGCGATGCCGGCGACGGTGTCCTCATCGAACAGTTCGGTGGCGTAGTTCAGTGCCAGCGCCATCCCGCCGTGGCCGGGTTCGCCCAGCTCGGAGAGGGTGAACTGCAGGTCGAAGCGGGCGACGCTCTCGTCGAGGTCGAGCGCCGACACTGCCAGGCCGGGCAGTTCCAGGGTGGTGCGGTCCAGGTTCTGGAAGGCCAGCATCACCTGGAACAGCGGGTTGCGCGACTGCGAGCGCTCCGGTGCGAGGAGTTCGACAAGGCGCTCGAAGGGCACATCGGCGTTGCCGTAGGCGTCGAGGTCGGTCTTGCGGGCCTGCTCGAGCAGGTCGGTGAACGTCTCGGCCGGGCGCACGCCGGTGCGCAGCACCAGGGTGTTGACGAACATGCCGACCAGGTCGTCGAGGGCCTGCTCACCGCGGCCCGCGATGGGGGTGCCGATGGCGACGTCGTCGGAGCCGGACAGCCGGGCCAGCAGCACCGCGAGGGCGGTGTGCATGACCATGAACAGCGACGCGCCCTGGCGACGGGCGATCTCGTCGAGCGCGGCGACGAGTTCGGGCGAGAGTTCGCGGTGCACGGTGGCACCGCGCAGCGAGGCGATGGCCGGACGCGGGCGGTCGAACGGCAGGGTCAGTTCGTCGGGGACACCGGCGAGCTGGGACTGCCAGTAACCGACCTGGCGCGACATGAGCGAGTCGGCGTCGTCCTCGGTGCCGAGTACTGCGCGCTGCCAGATCGCGAAATCGGCGTACTGGACGGGCAGCGGTGCCCAACCGGGGGCAGTGCCCTGGGCACGGGCCGTGTACGCGCGCATCACATCTCGGGTCAGCGGCGCGATCGAGAAACCGTCGGCGGCGATGTGGTGCACGACCACGACCAAGACGTGCTCGGCACCCGCAGCCTGTTCGTTGTCAGCGGTGCGACCTGTGTGGCCTGCGGAGGCGACCCGGAAGAGGCGGGCGCGCATCGGAACCTGTTCGGCCACATCGAAACCGGTGGAGACGAACTCGGTGACGGTCTCGAACAGCTCGTCCTGAGCGATCGCGATCGGGCGAAGGTCCAGCGAAATGCGTTCCGCCGCGACGATCTGCTGCACCGGGGTGCCGCCGTGCTCGGGGTAGCGGGTGCGCAGCGATTCGTGCCTGCGGACCAGGTCGGCCAGCGCGAGTGCCAGTGCCTCGGTGTCGAGTTCACCGGTGAGCCGGATCGCGACGGGCAGGTTGTAGGCGGCCGAGGTGGTGTCGTACTTGTTGAGGAACCACATCCGCTGCTGCGCGAACGACAGCGGAACCAGTTCCCCTTCGGCGCGCTCACGGGCGACCAGCGCCGCGCGAGCGGTACCGCCGGTGTGCGATTCCACCCGTGCCGCGAGGGCTTCCACGGTGGACGCTTCGAACAGCGCGCGCACCGGCACCGTGGCGCCGAGCGCCGCACCGATGCGGGCGACGACGCGGGTGGCGATGAGCGAGTTGCCGCCGAGGTCGAAGAAGTCGTCGTCGACACCGACGCGATCCAAGCCGAGCACATCGGCGAAGACCGCGGCCACGGCTTCCTGCACCGGTGTGACCGGTGCGCGGAAGGCCCGCGCCTGCACCGCGGGAGCAGGCAGCGCGCGGCGGTCCAGCTTGCCGTTGACCGTCAGCGGGATCCACTCGAGGCGCACGAGCGCCGCCGGAACCATGTAGGCGGGCAACTGTTCGGCCGCACCGCTACGGATGGTCTCGAGGTCGGGTTCGAGGTCGCCCTCGGCGACCACGTAGGCGACGATCCGCTGGTCACCCGGCTGATCCTCACGCACGATGACCGCGGCCTGGGCGATGCCCGGCTGCGCGAGCACGGCGGCTTCGATCTCACCGAGCTCGATGCGGAAGCCGCGAACCTTCACCTGGTCGTCGGCGCGGCCGAGATATTCGAGTTCGCCGAAACGGTTCCAGCGCGCGAGGTCGCCCGAGCGGTACAGGCGCGAGCCACCCTGGTTCGGGCCCGCGAGCGGGTTGGCGACGAAGCGGGTGGCGGTCAGGTCCGGGCGACCGAGGTAGCCACGCGCCAGCTGCGGTCCGGCGACATACATTTCGCCCGCGACACCCACCGGCACCGGCCGCAACCGGTTGTCGAGGACGTACACGCCCAGACCCGCGATCGCCCGGCCGACCACCGAACCGGCAGCGGCGGCAATGGTTTTCGCGTCGAGCGCACGGAACGACACGTGCACCGTGGTCTCGGTGATGCCGTACATGTTGACCAGCGTCGGCGAGCTGTCACCGTGGCGCGCGACCCAATCCGACAGGCGGCGCAGCTCGAGGGCCTCGCCACCGAACACCACGTAGCGCAGGGCCAGCGGCTCCAGGCCCGGTCCGGCGTTGCGGTCGGCCTCGGCCAGCTGGTAGAACGCCGACGGTGTCTGGTTGAGGACCGTCACCTGCTCCACGCGCAGCAGTTCCAGGAACTGTTCGGGCGAACGCGAGGTGTAGTAGTCGACGACGATCAGCGAGCCGCCGAACAGCAGCGGCCCCCACAGCTCCCACACCGAGAAGTCGAAGGCGTAGGAGTGGAACAGCGTCCACACATCACGCGGGCCGAAGCCGAAGTCGCGATCGGTGTTGGCGAACAGGCGCACCACATTGCGGTGCGCGACCGCGACACCCTTGGGGCGGCCGGTCGAGCCGGAGGTGTAGATGACGTAGGCGACATTGTCCGGCGAGAGCGGGGCGAGCCGGTCGGCGTCGGTGATCGGGGCGTCGTCGGCGTCTTCGATATTGCCGGTTTCCACGGCGAACCCGTCGAGCACCACCGAGGGCAGGTGCTCGGGCACCCGCACCTGGACGGTGGAATCGAGGACGACGCTGGTGGGGCGAGAGTCCTCGAGCACGTAGGCGATGCGCTCGGCCGGGTACGTCGGATCGACCGGCACGTAGCCCGCACCGGTCTTGACGACGGCGAGCAGCGCGACCACGAGATCGAGCGAACGCGGCAAGATCACCGCGACCAGCGATTCCGGGCCTGCGCCGTCGTCGATCAACCTGCGCGCCAGCACATTCGCACGGCGATCGAGCTCGGCGTAGGTCAGCGACTCGACGCCGAACTTGGCGGCGATCCGGTCGGGGTAGGCGGCGGCCGCGGCGTCGAACAGGTCGACCAGGGTCGTGTGCTTGTTGCCGAACAGGCCACGCCGGTAGCCGGCGGGGGTGCTGGCGTCGTGGATGACCGGCAGACCGATGGCATCGACACCGGAGGACACCCAGCGCTGCGCGACATCACGCTGTTCGGCCTCGCCGAGCAGGTCGATGTCGCCGACGATCACGTCGGGGTTCTCGGCCACGCTGCGCAGGATGCGGACCAAGCGGTCGCCGAAGGCGGCGACGGTTTCGGCGTCGAACAGATCGGTGGCGTAGTTCCACGACAGCGCGAGCGAGCCGTCGGCGGCCTCGCCCACGGTGAGCTGCACGTCGAATTTCGCCGTGCCCGGATCGAAGTCGACGACCTCGAGATCGAGGCCGGGCAGTGCGATGGTGCCCGCGTCGGCGGCGGTGGCCGCCTCGAAGGTGAGCGCCACCTGGAACAGCGGGTGATGCGCCTGTGAACGGGTGGGGCTGAGCACGTCGACGAGGCGCTCGAACGGCACATCGGCGTTGGCGAAGGCGGACAGGTCGACCTTGCGGACCTGATCCAGGAGGTCGCTGAAGCTCGCGCTCGAGTCGACCTCGCTGCGCAGCACCAGGGTGTTGACGAACATGCCGACCAAGTCGTCGAGCGTGCGCTCGCCGCGACCGGCGATGGGGGTGCCGATGGCGATGTCGGTGCTGTTGGACAGGCGCGCGGCCCAGGTGGCCAGTGCCGCGTGCATCACCATGAACAGGGTGACGCCGCGGGCGCGGGCGATCTCGGTCAGCGCGTGGTGCAGTTGCGCGTCGACCGAGAAGCGGTGCAGGTCACCGGCATTGGTGGCGACCTCGGGGCGCGGCCGATCGGCGGGCAGCTCGAGCTGATCGGGCAGATCGCGCAGTTGCTCGGTCCAGTAGGCGAGCTGGCTCGCGGCGACCGATTCGGGATCGGACTCCTCACCGAGGACCTCACGCTGCCACAGGGTGTAGTCGGCGTACTGGACCTCCAGCGGCGCCCAGGCGGGGTTCTCGCCGCGGGTGCGCTCGGTGTAGGCGATCACGACGTCGCGCAGCAGCGGACGCAACGAGAAACCGTCACCGCTGATGTGGTGCATGACCAGCACGGCCACGTGGTTCCGGTCGTCGACGCGCAGCAGGCTCGCGCGGAACGGGACTTCGCGGGTCACGTCGAAGTGCACGCTCGCCAGTTCGATCACCCTGGCCACCACGTCGCTCGCGGCGACCGGCTGGGCGGCCAGCGCGACACGGACCTCGTCGGCGGGCCGGATCTGCTGGTAGCCCGCGCCTTCCTCGACCGCACCCGCGGCCACATCGGCCGCCGGGTAGAAGGTGCGCAGGGACTCGTGCCGGGCGACCACGTCGGCGATGGCCGCCTCCAGCGCGGCGACATCGAGGTCACCGGTGAGACGGATCGCGACGGGGATGTTGTTGACCGCGGTGCGGTTGTCGAAGCGGTTGAGGAACCACATCCGCTGCTGTGCCTGCGACAGCGGCACCAGCTCGGGCCGCGGGCGGGGGGCCAACGGGATGCGGCCACCACGACCGGTGTGCGTTTCGACCCGAGCCGCCAGCGCGGCCACCGTCGACGCCTCGAACAGCGCGCGCAGCGGCACCTGGGTATCGAGCGCCTCCGACAGCCGGGCCGCGACCCTGGTGGCGACCAGCGAGTTGCCGCCGAGCTCGAAGAAGTCGTCGTCGAGGCCGACCTGACCGGCGCCGAGCACCTCGGCGAAGGTGGCGGCGACGATCTGCTGCACCGGGGTGACCGGCGCCTGGAAGGTGCGCGCGGCGAACACCGGCGACGGCAGCGCCTTGCGATCGAGCTTGCCGGAAGCGTTGAGCGGGAACGCGTTCAGCACCACGTACGCGGCGGGCACCATGTAGACGGGCAGCTCCGCGCCGAGTGCGTCCTTCACCGCGTCGGTGTCCACGGTGGCGCCGGTCTGCGGGACGACGTAGGCGACCAGCTGATCGCCGGTGTGCTCGTCGGCACGGACCACGACCACCGACTGGGCGATCTCCGGCAGCGCCGTGAGCGCCGCCTCGATCTCGCCGAGCTCGATGCGCAGACCACGCAGCTTCACCTGGAAGTCGGTGCGGCCCAGGTACTCCAGCTCGCCGGTCGGCGTCCAGGTGACGAGGTCGCCGGTGCGGTACATGCGCTCGCCGGGCTCGAACGGGTCGGCGACGAAACGGTCCATCGTCAGGTCGGCACGGCCCACATACCCGTGGGCCAGCTGCACGCCCGCGAGATAGAGCTCACCCGCGACACCCACCGGAACCGGTCGCAGCCGCGAATCCAGCACGTACAGACGGGTGTTGAACACCGGGGCGCCGATCGGCACCGTCTCGATGTCGGCATCGGTGACCTCGTGATAGGTCACGTCGACCGCGGCCTCGGTGGGGCCGTAGAGGTTGTGCAGCGCGGCGCCGGTCAATTCGCGCAGACGCTGCGCGGTCGGCGCGGGCAGACCCTCGCCGGAGGCGAACACATTGCGCAGCGAAACACACTCGGCGGCGAGCGGTTCGGTGACGAACACGGCCATCATCGACGGCACGAAGTGCGCCGTGGTGACCTGTTCGGCCACGATCAGCCGGGCCAGGTAGGCCGGGTCGCGATGCCCGTCCGGCTTGGCGACGACCAGGCGCGCGCCGACCTGCAAGGGCCAGAAGAACTCCCACACCGACACGTCGAACGTGGCGGGGGTCTTCTGCAGCACCACGTCGTCGGCGGCGAGGCCGTAGGCGGCGTGCATCCACACCAGGCGGTTGACGATCGCCGCGTGGCTCACGGCCACGCCCTTGGGACGGCCGGTCGAGCCGGAGGTGAAGATGACGTAGGCGGTGTTGTCCGAGCGCAGCGGGCGGTGCCGGTCGGCGTCGGTGACCGGCGCGGCCGAGTGGCCGGACAGGTCGAGCTGGTCGATGCGCACCTCGCGACCGGCGGCCGCGGGCAGGCTCTCGCCGGAGGTGAGCACGCAGACCGGTTGCGCGGTCTCGAGGATGTGCTCGATGCGCTCGGCCGGGTGATCGGGGTCCAGCGGTACGTACGCGCCACCGGCGGCGGACACGGCGTACATGCCGACCAGCAGATCGATCGAGCGCCGCATACCGAGTGCCACATACGATTCCGGGCCGACGCCGGCGTCCTTGAGCCAGCGCGCCAGCTGACGCACGCGACCCGCGAACTCGGCGTAGGACAGACTCGTCCCCTCGAACGTGAGCGCGACCGCGTCGGGGGTCCGGGCGACCTGAGCCTCGAACAGCGCGTGCAGCGTGGCCGGCTCGTCGTCGCTCGGGGTGCTCAGCGCGGCGTCGACGGCGAATTCGGTGTCGTTCCAGCGATCGAGCACCAGGGCGCGCTCGGCGGAGTCGAGAAGTTCGATGTCACCCACGGGAGCCGAGGGGTCGACCACGACGGCGGTGAGCACGCGCAGCAGGCGAGCGCCGAACGTCGCGGCGAAGCCCGCGTCGAAAAGATCTGTCGCGTAGACGAGTTCGGCATCCATGTGGCTGTCGTCGTCGGCGGGGACCTCGCTGAGCGCGAGCTGCAGATCGAACTTGGCCATGTGCTGGTCGATGCCCAGCTCGGAAACCGTGAGGCCGGGCAGTTCCAGGGTGGTGCGGCCCAGGTTCTGGAACGAGAGCATCACCTGGAACAGCGGGTGGCGCGACTGCGAGCGCGCCGGGTTGAGCACCTCGACCAGGCGCTCGAACGGCACGTCGGCGTGCGCGAAGGCGGCCAGATCGTGCTCGCGGACCTGACCGAGCAACTCGGCGAAGGTGGCGCCCGGATCGACCTGCGCGCGCAACACCAGGGTGTTGACGAACATGCCGACCAGGTCGTCGAGCGCCTGCTGACCACGGCCCGCGACCGGGGTGCCGATGGCGATGTCGGGGGTGCCCGACAGACGCGACAGCAGGACGGCGAAAGCGCTGTGCACCACCATGAACAGGGTGGTGCTGTGCTCGTGGGCGACCCGGTTCAATGCCTCGACGAGCTCGCCCGGCACTTCGAAACGGTGCGTGCCCGCCTGGTAGCTGGCCTGCGCGGGCCGCGACTTGTGGCCGAGGCGCAGCTCGTCGGGCAGATCGGCGAGCGCCCCGCGCCAGTGCTCGAGCTGCTCGGAGATCAGCGAGGTGGGATCGGTTTCGTCGCCGAGGACCTCGCGCTGCCACAGCGCGTAGTCGACGTACTGGATGTTCAGGGGCGGCCAGCCGGGTTCGGTGTTCGCGGTGCGGGCCACGTAGGCGGTCATCAAGTCGCGCACCAGCGGACGCAGCGAGAAACCGTCGGCGGCGATGTGGTGGACCACCATCACCAGCACGTGTTCGCGCTCGCTGAGCTCGTAGACCCGAAGGCGCACCGGCGCGTTCGCGGTGACGTCGAACCCGCGACGGGCGAACTCGTAGAGCGAGGTCGCCATGTCGGTCTCGTCGGCCTCGATCAGCTCGACGTCCGGAATCGAGCCCGCGGCGGCGAGCACCTTCTGGTAGGCGGTGCCGTCGGCCATGGCGGCGCGCCCCGACTCGGGGGCGACGTACACGGGGTACACCGTGCGCAGGGTTTCGTGGCGGGCGACCACGTCGGCGACCGCGCCGCGCAGCGCGGGCAGGTCGAGCAGGCCCTGCAGGCGGACCGCGACCGGGATGTTGTAGGTGCCGGTGTCGGCGACGTCGAAACGGTTCAGGAACCACATGCGCTGCTGTGCGAGCGACAGCGGCGGATACTCGGGGCGCTGACGGGCCGTGAGCTCGGCGCGCAGACCGGTGCCCGCGTGCGATTCCACGCGGGCGGCCAACGCGCCGACGGTGGGCGCCTCGAACAGCGTGCGCACGCCGACCTCGGTGTCGAGCGCCGTGCTCAGGCGTGCCGCGACCTGGGTGGCCACGAGCGAGTTGCCGCCGAGGGCGAAGAAGTCGTCGTCCACGCCGACGCGTTCGGCGCCGAGCAGGTCGGCGAAGATCTCGGCGACGATCTCCTCGATCGGGGTCGAGGGCGCACGGAACACCTTCGCCTCGAACACGGGCGCCGGCAACGCTTTACGGTCGAGCTTGCCGGACGCGTTGAGCGGGAAGGCCTCCAGCACGACCAGGGCCGACGGCACCATGTAGGCGGGCAGTTCGGTGGTGATGCCCGCCTTCACCGCGGCCACGTCGAGAGCCGAGCCCGCCTCTGGCACCAGGTAACCGACGAGCTGGTCACCGGCGTGCGCGTCGGAGCGCACGACGACGACCGACTGCGCGACACCCGGCTGAGCCAGCAGGGTCGCCTCGATCTCACCGAGTTCGATGCGCAGACCGCGCAGCTTCACCTGGAAGTCGGTGCGGCCCAGGTAGTTCAGTTCGCCGTAGGTGAGACCGTTCTCGCCCGACACCGCGGTCCAGGTGACGAGGTCACCGGTGCGGTACATGCGCGAGCCCGCCGCGCCGTACGGATTGGCGACGAAGCGGTCGGCGGTGAGGTCGGCCCGGTTGAGGTAGCCGACAGCCAGCTGATCGCCCGCCAGATAGAGCTCTCCCGCAACGCCGGGGGCCACGGGGTGCAGGCGCGAATCCAGCACGAACACCCGGGTGTTCCACACCGGGCGCCCGATCGGCACCGACTCCACATCGGCGTCGACGACCTCGTGATAGGTGACGTCGACCGCGGCCTCGGTGGGACCGTACAGGTTGTGCAGCCGGGCGCCGGTGAGCTCGCGCAGGCGCTGCGCGGTGGGCGCGGGCAGCGCCTCGCCGGAGGCGAACACCTGACGCAGGCGCACCGCGTCACCGTTGCCGTTGCTGCCGAGGGTCGAGACGAACACCGACAGCATCGAGGGCACGAAGTGCGCGGTGGTGATGTCGCGTTCGGCGATGATCTGGGCCAGGTACACCGGGTCGCGGTGGCCGTCGGGCTTGGCGACGACCAGGCGAGCGCCGGTCTGCAAGGGCCAGAAGAACTCCCACACCGACACGTCGAAGGTGGCCGGGGTCTTCTGCAGGACGGCGTCGGCGGCGTCGATCGGGTACTCGTGCTGCATCCACAGCAGGCGGTTGACGATCGCCGCGTGATCCACCGCGACGCCCTTGGGGCGGCCGGTCGAGCCGGATGTGAAGATCACGTAGGCGGTATTGGTGGCCCGAATCGGTTGCACGCGTTCGGCATCGGTGATCGGCGCACCGCTGAAGTCGGCGGGCGAGAAGATGTTCTCGACCGCGTGCACGGTGACGCCGTCGGCCTCGAACGCGTCGCGGCGGCTGGTGAGCACCAGTCGCGGCTGCGCGGTCTCGATGATGTGGCCGATGCGGTCGGCGGGCTGATCCGGGTCGAGCGGTACGTAGGCGGCGCCGGTCTGCAGCACCGCGTACATGGCGACGACGAGCTCCGTGGAGCGCCGGATCGCCAGTGCCACATTGTCACCGGGGCCCACGCCGTCGGAGATCAAGCGGCGGGCGATGCGGTTGGCCCGCTCCTGCAGCTCGCGGTAGGACAGCTCCTGCTGCTCGAAGACCAGGGCGACGGCGTCCGGGGTCCGCTCCACCTGCGCGTCGAACAGCGACATCAGCGTCGCGTGCGGGACGGCGTGCGCGGTGTCGTTCCAGTCGACGAGGACCTGCGCGTGCTCCTCGGGTGCGAGCAGATCGATGTCGCCGACGAACACCTCGGGATCGGCGACCACCGCGGCGAAGATGTTGTCGAGCCTGCGGGCGAACGCGGCGACCGTCGATTCGTCGAAGAGATCGAGCGCGTACGAGAACTCGGCCGCCATACCGCCGACGTCACCGTCGGTGTCCTGGACCTCGGTGAGCGTGAGCTGCAGGTCGAACTTGGCCAGCTGCGGGTCGTAGTCGATTCCGCTCACCGCGAGACCGGGCAGCTGCAGCGAGGCCTGCTTGTTGTTCTGGAACGACAGCATCACCTGGAACAGCGGGTGGCGCGACTGCGAACGGGCCGGGTTGAGCACCTCGACCAGGCGCTCGAACGGCACGTCGGCGTGCGCGAAGGCCTGCAGGTCGGTCTCGCGGGCCTGGGCGAGCAGGGTGGCGAACGGGGTGGCGCCGTCGACCTGCGAGCGCAGCACCAGGGTGTTGACGAACATGCCGACCAGGTCGTCGAGCGCCTGATCGCCACGGCCCGCCACCGGGGTACCGATCGCGATATCGCTGGAGCCGCTGGCCCTGGCCAGCAGCACCGCGAGGGCGCTGTGCATGACCATGAACAGCGAGGCGTTGTAGCGGCGGCCCAATTCGACCAGGGCACGCTGGGTTTCGCTCGCGATGACGAAGCTGTACGTGCCGCCCCGGTAGGACGCGGCAGGCGGGCGCGGGTGATCGGCCGGAAGCACCAGCTCGTCGGGCAGGTCCGCGAGTTCCTTTGTCCAGTAGGCGATCTCGGACGAGATCAACGACTGCGGATCGTCCTCGGAGCCGAGGACCTCACGCTGCCAGAGCGAGTAGTCGGCGTACTGGACCGGCAGCTCGGCCCAGGTCGGCGCCTCCCACGAGGTGCGGGCCGCGTACGCCATGATCACATCGCGCGAGAGCGGCGCCATCGACCAGCCGTCGGCGGAGATGTGGTGCACCACCATGCCGAGCACGTACTCGGACTCGGACACCTCGAAAAGCCGTGCGTGCAGCGGCACTTCGCTGGTCACGTCGAACGCCATCGACGCCAGATCGATCAGGTGATCGATGAGGTTGTCCTCGGTCACCCGGTACGGGGTGAGGTCGGGAACGATCTGCGCGGCGTCCAGGATCACCTGCACGGGGCCGGTGCCGGAGTCGGGGAACACGGTGCGCAGCGACTCGTGGCGGTCGATCACGTCGATGACCGCGACCTGCAGGGCTGCCACGTCGAGGTCACCGGACAGCCGGATCGCGACAGGGATGTTGTTGACCGCCGACGCGGTGTCGAAGCGGTTGAGGAACCACATGCGCTGCTGCGCCAGCGACAGCGGCACCCGGTCGGGGCGTTCGCGGGCGACCAGGGCCTTGCGCGCGCCGTCACCGGCCTGCGACTCCACCCGGGCGGCCAGCGCCGCCACCGTGGGGGCCTCGAACAGCATGCGGACCGGGACACGGGTGTCCAGGGCGATGCCGATGCGGGACGCGACCTGGGTGGCGATCAGCGAGTTGCCGCCCAGTTCGAAGAAGTCGTCCTCGACACCGACCCGGCCGAGTTCGAGCACGTCGGCGAAGACCTGCGCGACGATCTGCTCGATCGGGGTGGTCGGCGCGCGGAACTCGCGCACCTCGAACACCGGCGCGGGCAGCGCGCGCCGATCGAGCTTGCCGTTGACGGTCAGCGGGACCGCGGCGAGCACCATGATCGACGAGGGCACCATGTACGCGGGCAGACGCTGTGCGACATGGTCGGTCAGTTCGGCGATATCGATCGAACTGCCCGGCACCGCCACGACATAGGACACCAGCGAGGTGCTGCCGCCCTTGTTCTTGTGGCCGATGCTGACCGCGAAGTCGACTGTCTCGTGCGAGGCGAGCGCGGAGTCGATCTCGCCCAGTTCGATACGGAAACCGCGGACCTTGACCTGGAAGTCGGAGCGGCCGACGTACTCCACGTTGCGGTCGGCGGTCCAGCGCACCACGTCACCGGTGCGGTACATCCGCGCACCGGGGGCGTAGGGGTTGGCGACGAAACGGTCGGCGGTGAGCGAGGCGCGCGCGTGGTACCCCCGCGCCATGCCGACGCCGCCGATGTAGAGCTCACCCGCGACACCGACCGGCACGGGGCGAAGGCGGTCGTCGAGGATCAGGGTGTGGACGCCGCGGATGGGGCCGCCGATGACGACCCGCTCCCCCGGGATCAGCCCTTCGCTGAGGTTGGACGCGATGGTGGTCTCGGTGGGTCCGTAGACATTGCCCAGCATGCGGCGCGAGCCGTCGGGCAGGCGCACGGCCCACTTGGCGACCAGTTCCGGCGGGACCGCTTCACCACCCGCGGCGAGCACCCGCAGGTGATCGAGGCCGCGGGCGTCGAAGGTGGCCAGCGCGGCCGGGGTCACGAACGCGTGGGTGACCTGTTCGGTGATGAGGATGTCGCGCAGTTCCTCACCGCCGTACACACCCGGCGGGACGACGACGAGCGTGCCGCCGCGACCGATCGCGAGCAGCATTTCCAGCACCGACGCGTCGAATGAGGGCGAGGCGAAATGCAGTGCGCGCGTGGTGGAGTCGAGCGAGTAGAGGTCGATCTGCTCGGCGCAGAAGTTGGCGACGGAGGCGTGGGTGACCACGACGCCCTTGGGCACACCGGTGGAACCGGAGGTGTAGATCAGGTACGCGGGCTGCGCGGGATCGGTCTGGCGGACCAGTTCACGCGGTGCGAGGGCGGCATCGGAGATACCGGTGAGGTCGATGTCGTCGACCACCACCCAGCTCACCGAATCAGGGAGGTCGTCGGCTTCACCGGTGACCGTGATGCCAACGGACACACCGGCGTCGGCGATCATGTGGGCGATGCGGTCGGCCGGGTAGTTCGGGTCGACGGGCACGAACGCGGCACCGGTCTTGGTGACCGCCCACACGGCGAGCACCGATTCCAGCGAACGCGGCACGGCGACGGCGACGAAGTCCTCGGCGCCCAGACCCTGCTGGATCAGCAAGCGCGCCAGCTGGTTCGAGCGACGATCGAGTTCGCCGTAGGAGACAGCGGTCCCCTCGAACACCACGGCGGTCGCCTCGGTGTCGCGGGCGGCCTGCGCGATCAGCTGCGGCAGGGTGCGCGCCACCGCGGCGGGAGCGCCGAAACGGGTGACCAGGTCGGCGCGCTCGGCGTCGTCGAGCACGTCGATCGCACCGACGGTGACGGCCGGGTCGGCCAGGATCGCGTCGAGCACGCGGCGCCAGCGCAGCAGCAGCTCTTCGACGGTCGACTGATCGAACAGGTCGATGGCGTAGGTGAGCACGCCGGTCATGCCCGACAGCGAGCCGGTGCCGGTGTGTTCCTCGGTGAGGGTCCACTGCAGGTCGAACTTGGCCATGTCGACCTCGACCTCGTCGGCCGTGACCGTGAGACCGGGCAGCTCCAGGGTGCCGTGCGACATCTCCTGGAACGACAGCACCACCTGGAACAGCGGATGGCGGGCCTGCGAACGCGACGGGTTGAGCACGTCGACGAGCCGCTCGAACGGCACATCCGCGTTGGCGAACGCGCTCAGGTCGGTTTCGCGGGTGCGGGTGAGGAATTCGGTGAACGGCTGGGTGGGATCGACGTCGGAACGCAACACCAGGGTGTTGACGAACATGCCGATCAGGTCATCGAGGGCCTGCTCACCACGACCGGCGATGGGGGTACCGACGGCGATGTCGGTGGTGCCCGACAGGCGCGCGAGCAGCACCGCGAGGGAGGCGTGCACCACCATGAACAGGGTGACGCCGTTGGCGCGGGCCACGGCGGCGAGCTGTTCGTGGGTGTCGGCGTCGATCTCGAAACCGACGCGCGCGCCACGGAAGCTCTGCTGCTGCGGGCGCGGGCGGTCGCTGGGCAGGTCGAGCTGGTCGGGCAGGCCTTCGAGGGCGCTCTTCCAGTAGTCGAGCTGACGCGCGGCCATCGAGGCCGGGTCGGATTCGGCGCCGAGCAGTTCGTGCTGCCACAGGGTGTAGTCGCGGTACTGGACCGGCAGCGGCAGCCAGGCCGGAGCCTGGCCCGCGGCGCGAGCCAGGTAGGCGGTGGCGACATCGCGGGCCAGCGGGCCGAAGGAGAAACCGTCGGCCGCGATGTGGTGCACGACGAAGGCGACCGCGTATTCCGGTGTGCCCGCACCGTGACCGTTGGACTCGGCGGTCCCACCGGCCACCTTGAAGATCTGCACACGGATCGGCAGTTCCAGGGTGACATCGAAGCCGGTGGAGGCGAAGTCGATCAGCTCGTCGCGCAGCCGCGACTGGTCGATCGGGGTCACCGCGATGCCGAGGTCGAACTCGTCGGCGCCAAGGACGTGCTGGAAACCGCCGTCGGCGTCGGGGAAGATCGTGCGCAGCGATTCCTGGCGCACCACAACATCATTGAGCGCGGCGATCAGGGCATCGACGTCGACGCTGCCCTTCATCTGCACCACGAACGGCAGGTTGTAGGTGGGTGCGGTGGGGTCGAACTGGTTGATGAACCACATCCGCTGCTGGGCCAGCGACAGCGGCACCTGTTCGGGACGCGGCTGCGCGACCAGCGGCGGACGCGCGGCGGAAACATCGGCGGGCGTGACGGATTCGGCCCGCGCGGCGAGTCCGGCCACGGTCGGGGTCTCGAACAGCGCGCGCACACCCAGCTGGATACCGAAGGCGGCGCCGATGCGGGCGACGACCTGCGTGGCGACCAGGGAGTTGCCGCCCAGTTCGAAGAAGTTGTCGTCGGCGCCGACGCGTTCCTGGCTCAGCACATCGCCGAAGATGCCGGCCACGATCTGCTCGGCCGGGGTACGCGGTGCGCGGAAATCGCCTGCGGCAGCGGTGAAGACGGGTTCAGGCAGCGCCTTGCGGTCCAGCTTGCCGGAGGTGTTGAGCGGGAACGCGTCGAGCACCATGATCGACGCGGGCACCATGTAGGCGGGCAGCTTCTCGGACACGAAACGAGTCAGCGTCGCCGGGTCGGCGGACTGGCCCGGCGCGGGCACGATGTAGGCCACGAGCTGCTGGCCGGTCGCGGTGTCGACCACGAGCACCGCGGCCTGGCTGACGGTCGGGTGCGCGAGCAGGTCGGTCTCGATCTCGCCGAGCTCGATGCGCTGACCGCGGAACTTCACCTGGAAGTCGGTGCGGCCGATGTACTCCAGCACGCCCTCGGCGTTCCAGCGCACGAGGTCGCCGGTGCGGTACATGCGCTCGCCGGGGGCGCCGACGGGGTTGGCGACGAATCGGTCCGAGGTCAGGTCGGGGCGGCCGCGGTAGCAGCGGGCCAGCTGCCGACCGGCCAGGTACAGCTCACCGGGGGCGCCGATCGCAGCCGGGCGCAGCCGCGAATCCAGTACGTAGACTTCGACATTCCACTCGGGGATACCGATCGGCACCTGTGTGGTGTCGGCTTCGGTGGCCTCCCAGTAGGTGACCGAGACCGCGGCCTCCGTGGGTCCGTACAGGTTGTGCAGGCCGGCGTCGGAGATCGCGCGCAGACCCGCGGCGGTCTCCGGGGGCAGCGCTTCACCGATGACGAAAACCGCACGCAGCGAGGCGCATTGAACCTGCGTGGCGTGCGAGACGAAGACGGTGAGCATCGACGGGACGAAGTCGGTCACGGTCACGCCGTGACGTTCGATCATGTCCGCGACATACAGCGGGTCGCGGTGGCCGTCGGGGCTCGCGATGATCAGTTTCGCGCCGACCATCAGCGGCAGGAAGTAGCCCCACAGCGACACGTCGAAGGTGGTGGCGGTCTTCTGTAAGTAGACGTCGTCGGCGGTCAACCGGTACTCGTCGAGCATCCACAGCTCTTGGTTGACGATCGCGTGGTGGGTGACCGCGACGCCCTTGGGGCGACCGGTCGAACCCGAGGTGTAGATGACGTAGGCGGTGTTGTCCGGACGCAGCGGGGACAGGCGGTCGGCGTCGGTGAGAGCTGTGGCGTCGAAACCGGTCGTGTCGAGTCGATCGATCTCGACGCGGGCGACGGTGTCGGGCAGGTCGAGGTCGTCGCCGGTGGTGGTCAGGACGCAGACCGGTGCCGCGGACTCGAGGATGTAGGCGGTGCGGTCGGCCGGGTGATCCGGGTCGATCGGCACGTACGCGCCACCGGCCCGCAGCACGGCGTGCATGCCGATGACGAGATCGAGCGAGCGGCGCATGCCGAGCGCTACGAGCGATTCCGGGCCGACGCCGTCGGCGATCAGGAAGCGGGCCAGCCGGTTCACCTTCGCGCCGAATTCGGCGTAGGTGAGGGTTTCGCCCTCGAAGTCCAGGGCGATGTTGTCCGGGGTCAGCGGGATCTGCGCGTCGAGCAGTGCGGGCAGGGTGGTCGCGGGGACCTCGTGTGCCGCGTCGTTCCACTCGGTGAGCGAGCGTTCCAGCTCGGCCGTGCCGGTGACCGGCAGGTTCCACACCGGCAGCTCGGCGTCGGCGGCCAGGAAACGGTCGAAGAACTCCAGGAACCGGCCGTGATGGGTCTGCGCGTCGGCGGCCGAGTACAGGTTCGGGTTGGTCTCGAAGTCGATGTGGGAGCGGGTGCCACCGTGCGACTGATAGAAGTTGACGCCCAGGTCTTCGATGCTGCCCGTGGACAGCACGTTGAGCGTGCCCTCCATGCCGCCGAAGCTCAGGTGGTTGTCGAACAGCATGATGTTGACCCACGGGCCGAAGAACTCCGTGGAGACCATGCCCTCGCCCGCCGAATCACGGCGGATGTCCTCGTGGCGGTAGCGCTGGTGGCGCAGGGCGCCGGAGACCTCGGTGGTCACCGAACGCAGCAGCTGCGCGACCGTGGTGTCGTGGCCGACGCGCAGGCGCAGCGGGACGATGTTCGAGGTCACACCGCCCGAGCGACGCATCACCGCGGTGGTCCGGGCGGTGACCGGGAGGCTGAGGATGACGTCTTCGGTGCCGGTGATCTGGGCCAGATAGGCCGCGAAACCGGCGATCAGCAGGGGTGCGGCGGTGCTGTCGTGGCGGGCGATCGCCGCGGTGAGCAGCTCGTCCTGGGCGGTGCTCAGCGCCGCGCTGGTGACGTCGTTGACCGGCGAGGGCGGGGCCGAGCGGCCGGTGAGGCTGCTGCCCTCTTCCAGGCCCGCTACCCGCTGAGCCCAATGCTCTTTGTCGGACTGGAAGCGGGTGCTGTCGCGGTAGACGAGCTCGGACTCGTAGAGCGCGCGCAGATCGGTGGCTTTGTTCGGCGGGGCCGGGGTGCCGGTGACCTCGGCGGTATAGAGCTGTGCCGTGCGGTTGACGAAATTGTTGGCGCCGAAACCGTCGAGCACGATGTGGTGGACGCGGGCATACCAGTACCAGCGGTCATCGCTGAGCTGCAGCGCGGCGGCCTGGACGAGGCGGTCGTTGACGATGTCGAGCGGGCGGCTGTACTCGGCCCGCATCCAGGCGGCGGCGGCCGCTTCGGGGTCGGCCTCGCCACGCAGATCGACATAGATCAGCGTCGCGTCCTGGGTGGGGTCGATGGTCTGCATCGGCTCACCGTCGACCTCGACGATGCGCAGCCAGCCCGATTCGAGGTCGGTGGCCGCGTCGGCGCTCGCGCGCTCGAGCACGGCGACATCCAGGCGTCCACGCAGGTCGACGTACTGGGCGATGTTGATCGGCACCTGTGGGTCGACGTGCTGCGCGTACCAGATACCCAGCTGTGCGGGCGAGAGCGGGAAGTACTCCGAAGAGCCTCCACGTCCGTCACCAGTTTCGCCGTTTCCGCCGAAATCCAGCCGGTCCAACCCAAACCTCGCTTCCGGAACACCCGGTCAGGCGCTCCCCGACGACACCGGAACGCGAGCGCCCACCTGAATAAGCGTGGCGCCCGCGTCTCGGGTTCAGTTCTCGAATCAATCAGGCAAAAATGTCCATTGGCACTATCTGTCACCCAGGCTGGTCTCGTTACACGGCCGAGACCATGCACCTGACCGTCCGGCCGCCAGCGCCGGTCTACTCGTCGCAAACCATCGCACCAATCTACCGGTGCGCTCGCCCCGCAACCAACCACCTCCATAGCCGCCGAGCATCGGCCCAGGTAAAGCCTGCGACCCACGTTTGCTGACGCTTGTCTGCGTTCTCACATCCCCGCTGGATGACCTGTGCACCGCGGCGACTGAGTGATGGATCACACCGATTGGTCTGCTGTGCTGAAGTGGGTGTTACCGGGCCCTGGCCGGGTCGTAGAGGTGCGACTGGGCGCAGTCGATGGACGTGGCCAGCGCGCGGCCGACCAGGATCACCGCGGCTTGACGAAGGCCTGCCGCCTCCACCTGGTCGGCGATATCGGACAGGGTGCCGCGCAGGACGAGCTGTTCGGGTTGGCTGGCGCGATAGACGACGGCGACGGGGCAGTCCGCGCCGTACTCGGCGACCAGCTCGTGTGCCAGCACTCTGATCCGGGTGATCGCGAGATGCAGGACGAGCGTGGCACCGGTGGCGGAGAAGTTCGCCAGCGCCTCACCGTGCGGCATCGCGGTGGAGCGCGCCTGGGTCCGGGTGAGGACTACCGACTGGACGACCTCGGGAACGGTCAGTTCGGTGCCGAGGGCGGCCGCCGCGGCCGCGTAGGCGGGGACGCCGGGGGTGATGTCCCACGCCACGTTGCGGGCGTCGAGCCTGCGGGTCTGCTCCGTGAGAGCCGAATAGAGCGAGGGATCGCCCGAACACAGCCGGGCCACGTCCTTGCCCGCCTCGGTGGCGCGCACGAGGTGGTCGATGATCTGGTCCAGGTTCAGGTGCTGGGTGTCGATCAGTTCGGCGCCGGGCGCGCAGTGGGCGAGGACCTCGGGGTCGAGGTAGGTGCCCGCGTAGAGGCAGACGGGGCTGTCGCGCAGGAGGTTGACCGCTCGCACCGTGAGCAGGTCGGCGGCGCCGGGGCCTGCCCCGATGAAGTGCACAGTCATAGTCGGGAGTCTAGGAGTGCCCCCGGCGCGGGCAGACAAGTAGGTTCTGTGTCGGACGGCAGGTGTCGGCGACGAGGAGACGGGGGTCCGCGATGCGGGTTTCGAGTAGGTCCGGTGGGGTGCGCGGCGCAGGCGCTTGCGCGGTCGTGGTCGTGGCCGCCACGCTGGCGACCGGGTGCTCGGGTGAGAAGGTCGCCGGTCAGGCGACCGCCACCGCGGACAGCTTCGCCCCGTCCTCGGACAACCGTGACCCCTCGCTGCAGATTCGCGGCGTCGTCGTCACCGAGATCGCGCCCGGCCAGCAGCACGTTCGGCCGAACCAGCGAGTCGCCTACCCGGCGATCCCCCCGGTGGGCGGACCGCACGACGCGCAGTGGGCCGCCTGCACCGGCGTCGTCTATTCGAAGGCCCTGCGCACCGAGAACGCGGTCCACTCGCTCGAACACGGCGCGGTGTGGATCGCCTACGACCCCGCGAAGGTGAGCGCGCAGGATCAGGCGGCGCTGAGCGCCAGGGTCACCGACCGCCAGTACACCCTGATGTCGCCCATCCCCGACATGAACCACCCGATCTCACTGCAGTCGTGGGGCCACCAGCTCGCCGTCGACTCCGCCACCGACGAACGCATCGACCAGTTCATCGTCGCCCTCCGCGAAAACCCGTACACCACCCCGGAAGTCGGCGCGACCTGCTCGTCTCCACTCTTCGACCGCACCGATCCCCCGCCGTACGACCCGACCCCGCCCGGCCCCGACGCGGTCCCGATGACCGGCGCCCGCTAGCCCGTCATATCGAACTGCGCGATGATCTTCGTCGGCCGCACCCGCACCACCAGTTCGCCCGCGACCCCGTTGCGCTGACCGAATTCGTCCGCCTTGTCCGGGCCCATGTACCGGGCGGCGATGGCGGTAGCGGTTCGCACGAGCTCATCGAGGTCTTCGGACAGCGTGACCGTCCCCTGCACCTCCACCAGCGCGTACGGCGGCTCCTCGAGGTCGACGCACACCGCGACACGCGGATCACGCGCGAAAGCCCGCCCCTTGGCCGTGTTCTTACCCGTATTGAAAACCAGCTCGTCACCTTCGACGACGAACCACACCGGCGTCACCAGCGGACGCCCGTCCGCCGCCGCGAACGCCACCTTGCCCGTTCGCGTTCCGTGGGAAAGAAATTCGCGCACCTTGGGATCAGACAGAGAGGCCATGCGCCCAGGGTAAATCACCACAACGGCCTCCCCCGGTACCTGCGGGCGGCCTGTCAGCGGCGCTGCGCACGCACCGTTCATGCCGCACGAACGCTCATCTCTACATGCATCCCCGCCGCGACAACCATATTCACCAGCGCGTCCAAACTGAACAAACTGATCTTTCCCCGCATCAGATCCGAAACTCGAGGCTGGGTCACGCCGAGCCGCTCAGCAGCCGACACCTGCGTCCAGCCGGAATTCTCGATGTGCTCGGTCAACGCGATCATCAGCCGCGACCGCAGCCGCATGTTGGAGGCATCGGGCAAAAATCTCGATGCTGGCCTTTCCAAGGTAGATCCACACTGGGACGGCAAGGCCAGGCAGTCGTATGGCGATTGGTCCGTCGCACAGGCGGCCGCAATGAAGTGGGAAGGCCCTGTAGGAAGAATTATCTGCGACATACTCGGGATTGTTGCAGATAAGATTCGCGAGGCCGTTAAGTGGGTCCTTGAAAAGATCTGGGAACTACTTGAGTCCCGCATCAAAATAACCAGCCTAGAAGGTCTCATCAAATTTGTCGCCAACAAGATCCCTGTTGTCGGTACGGCGAATGAGATCCGCGAGATTGGCACACGTCTTTATGAAATAATTAAGGGTACCGTGAATATGGTTTTGGAGATAGTTAACCTCAGGGATCAAGTCATCCATCTACTAGAGGTGATCAAGGATCCGGCCGCGGCAGGTAAAGCCAAACTCACCGAGGTGCTGGAACAGAAGATCCAGCCACATTTGAAGAGAGCGGCCGTTGCGACAGATACAGCCAAGATTGCGGACCTGAACAGTACGTTGAATCGACCGAAAAACGACTTCGAAGCCGGTTCCGGCAAAGACCCGTGGGCGGACGCATGAAACCGGAATGGCCAAGCGATCGAGAACCGAACCTCGACCCGGCAGTAGAAGAAGCCGTCCGCGGGGTAATGGCAGCGATTGCCGATCTGGATACAGCGGTGATAAGGGCCCAGAATCTCGATATCCAGGCAGTCCTCGACGAACTAGCCGAGGTGAACGAAGGATACTTGCTCAGTCTGTCCACTTTGTCGGATGCATCGCCCGAACTCAAGGCGTACGCGAGCCGTGTACAGCGCGGGGAATGCCAGTGGTCCGATATCGAACTTGCACAACCTGTGCCGCCCGAGGTGTTCGAACTGAAGAACTCTCCAATGTTTGAATGGCGGCTTTTCCCGACGCCACCTCCGCTGGAGGTCGACCCGACACCCGCACGTCCACAGGCGTCTCAACACTTGTACGACGACTACGACGAGGACGATCAGACTCCCGAAAGCTGGCTCGAATAGGGCTGCACCGCTTGGCCATGTTGCTGAATTATTAAGCGGCAGTGGCTGTTTCAGTCGATCAACTCAGCCTATGCTTGCTCACCAGATGTCGGTCCACGTGGGGCGCTCATGTAAGTCAAACCCGGCGCGCCGCCCGCGCACAAGTATGGGCATCGAGGCGCCTTGAGGAAACCTCGAGTGGAACGCCATCGCACGGCGGCGCAGGAAGTCGGTGAATTTGTAGTCCTTCCGTAGTCGATAGTCACTGCCGGTCTCCGGATGCGCGAACTGCACCTCGATTCGGACACGGTGTTGGCCGAAAATGCTGGCCCTGTTCAGCCGCCGGTAGCTCGAATCAACCACCGACGCTGCAATCTTCGTTCCTGATCGCCGTAGATAAGATCGCCGCCACCGCCAGGCTATGCCGAGTAGCTGGATCCACAGAATCATCCCGATCAGCACGCTCGTCGGCAACGCCAAAGTCACGGCGACATCGTGATCCGACCGTATCGCGAGCCAGGCGCCGAGGTTGACGAACGCGGCGACGAAGAGCACCGCCGACAGTCCCGCTACGGCCACCCAAATGAATTGCGCGACACCGATTGAACTGCGCCTGTCCCCCACCTAAGGTTTCCTTTCTCTACTGTGCCTAATAATCATTCGGATATAGAGGTGATCTCTTCAGAGCTTACGATGCAAACCTCGTCGGGCATAACAGTGCGGTGCCGATCCGGGGTCAGGTTCACATGCTGTCGCGGGCGCGGCTACGCGACATTTACGGGCGTTAACCTCGATCTTTCGTCGAGCTGACGTGTCGGCCTGACGGGTTTCGGATTGCCGATTCGATCGTAAGATTCCGGGTTGTGGGCAGGTCAGACAGCCCGCGCAGCGGGCTGTCTGCCGGGTTCCACGAGTCCGGATAGTTCGATTTCCTCGGTCGAAGGGACAGGTTTCGGTGCTCAGCCAGGCTGCAACCGGGCAGCGGCGGTAGTGAGCAACTCGGTCCAAGGTGCGTGCCTGGCCAGGTGGAGCGGGGTTATGCGGGCATGCCGGGCGATTCGTCCGGCAGCGGAAAACAACCGCAGCCGAAGCGTTTTCGGTTCCCACCGACGAGCCCGATGATCATGCAGGGCCAACGTTTGGCACCATGCGGTCAGATCCATCGCGAGCGCGATCAACGCGAGCCAGATCCGGTTGGCATCGAACCCGTGGAACGGCAGATTACGCAGGCCGGTGTCTTTCGCGTTGCGGATCCGGTCCTCACAACGGGCCCGCTGGCGGTGCCGTAGTTCCAGGTCAGGCAGCTGACCGCGGGTGGTGTTGGTGACGAACGCAGTCAACCGCAACCCGTCACAGTCGGTGAACCGCAACTACGCACCTGGATGTGGGCGTTCTTTTCCGACGATCAGCCGCATCCCTTCCGGCCAACCGGTCAGCTCGGTGATGCCGGTGACCTCGACGACCCAAGCCCCGTGACGAACTTGGCTGTCGGCGTCGTAGGCCGGGGTCCAATCAGTGGCCCTCAAGTGGGTGCCCATGTCGGTGACGATGTCGTCGGTGAGGGTGAAACCGATCGAGTACTGCAGCCGGCGACAGTGGCAGTAGTCGAGGAACTCGTGGGTGCCGCCACCAGAATCGGTGCGCACCAACACGTTCCGGCCAACATGCCAAGACAGTTGCCCTGGTAGCTGGGCGATGGCCTCGCGAAGGACGTGTTTGTGATCAGCGGCGGTATTGGACCCGGCGTTGCCCGGGCGCAGCATCGCCGCGGCAGGTTCCCCGGTCCCGGCGGGTCCGTGGTCGATGAACGACGATAAAGGGTGGAATCCAAAGCCGCGCTTGAATGTTGGTGCCGCGTGCTCCTTCTCCGAGTGTGCGTCGGTCAGCGATGCGTCGAGATCGATGATCAACGGATTAGCGTCGCTGACGCCATGGTCAGGGGCGTTGATCCCG
This sequence comes from Nocardia sp. NPDC055002, assembly GCF_053608825.1. Lineage (NCBI taxonomy): Bacteria > Bacillati > Actinomycetota > Actinomycetes > Mycobacteriales > Nocardiaceae > Nocardia > Nocardia sp. NPDC055002. Next base: position 457,939 of record NZ_JBSGWE010000005.1, on the reverse strand, counting down.
GCCACCGCCCAGGCCCTCGCTCGTGCATCCGTGCGGGCAGAATCGATGGCGGCCAACGCTTTCGGTGCATCAACGGCCAAAGCGTTGATCGTTCGCGAGACTGTCGGGTCCGAGGCGACCAACCCGAACACGCCGGGCTCGGCCCGCAACAACGCCAGATCTGATGCGCAATCACCACCGACCGCGAGCATGACGGCCAGATCCAACACGATCTTGCCGGGGTCGTGGACGGCCAGTGGTTTCCGTCACGGACGTAGTTGTTCGGATAAACTGCTGGTCAACCCGGTTTTCTCGGCTGTGCGGAGTAGCAGTGTCGTGCCGGCGTCTGACACCAGTCCTGATCCGTCACCGTCGATGACCGTCCGCGGGTAGGGCGATATAGACTGTTTCACCAGAAGGGTGCTCCCCGAACTCGATATTCTTTCCTTCGCAAGAAGAATTATCGTAGGTCAGAGCACCTTTCGCCATTTCAGCGGGGTATTGCCACCTGGCTCGATGAATTCACGAGGTTAAGCGAGGCCGAGACAATTCGGCGCCGCAGGAGTGGGAGTTTTACGGGCGTTGGACCGGAACGATCGTGACGACTCCTTCGCTGCCCTTGAAATCGTCGGGATTGGTGGTGAACAGGGGGAGCCGACGAGCGGCGGCGACTGCCGCGATCATCAGATCCGCTTCTCGGCGTCGGGGTTTGCGGCCGTAGGCGATCACGCCCGCGGCGATCAGTCCGTACTGTCGTGCGGCCTCCGCATCGAATGGCAAGGGGTCGAACACTGCCTCTGTCCGCTGCAGGCGAGCGATGCGCTGCGCCCGCTCTATCGCGTCGTCGGTCTGGTGGACACCGGCGGACAGCTCGGCAAGGGTGACGGTGCTGGTAAGCAGCTCACCGGGCAGCGACTCTCTTGGCAACTGCTCCAGGTAGATCAGGATGTTGGTGTCGGCAAGTCCACGCAGGTGCTTGGCGGTCACTCAGCTTCTCCGGACCGCGGTGCGCGGAGGTAGGCGTCGAAGTGGGCAGACCCATCGATGTGCTCGTCCTGGTCTGCCCTGAATCGTTCGAGATCCATCGGCGGTAGGTCTCCGAAAGCAGCGAGCAGCTCATCGACCGGCACGGCGCGACGCCGCCCCAGCTCGGTAGGTTGATTGATGTAGTCGTCGATAGCCGCCAGGGCAATCTGCTGCATCGACGTGTGTTCGGCCTCCGCACGACGGCGCAGTGCGGCCGTCTGCTCCTCAGACAATCGCAGAGTCATAGCCATACAGCCATGATACCGCCAGGTATCATGGCTGTCGATCGAACAGCTGGTCTCGCCGGTAGCGACTGCACTGTCCGATCAGATCGCGCCCTGAGCACGTGCGGTGGCGACGGCGGAGGTGCGGGACTTCACGCCGAGTTTGGCGTAGATGTGGACGAGGTGGGACTTCACGGTGGTTTCGCTGAGGAAGAGTTGTTTGGCGATGTCACGGTTGGAGAGGCCGGCGGCTACCAGGCGCAGGACTTCTACTTCGCGGGGGCTCAGGGTGGTGTCAGCTCGGCGGACTCGGGTCATCAGGCGGGAGGCGACGGTTGGGGAGAGGACGCTTTCGCCTGCCGAGGCGGCGCGGACCGCGGTCAGGAGTTCGGTGGGTGGGGTGTCCTTGAGGAGGTAGCCGACGGCGCCTGCTTCGATGGCGCCGAGGATGTCGGCGTCGGTGTCGTAGTTGGTGACGACGAGGACGTTCGGCGGGGTGGGCAGGGCGCGCAGGTCGGCGGTGGCGGCGGCACCGGAGCGGCCGTCGCCGAAGCGCAGGTCCATCAGGACCAGGTCGACGGGGGTGGCGGCGCAAAAGGCCACTGCCGCATCGGCATCCGCGACATCGCCGACAACGGTGATGTCGGCGGCGGAGTCGAGGAGAGCGCGCAGGCCCGCACGGACGATGGCGTGATCGTCGGCGAGGAGGAGGCGGATCATGAGGCCGCGCCGAGCGGGAAGGTCACCGACACGGCGGTGTGGCCCGGTTCGGATTCGACGGTCATCGCACCGCCCTGTTGCTCGACGCGGCTGCGCATGGCGGCGAGGCCGAACGCACCGGATCGGCGGTGGCGCAATATATCCGGCTCGATGCCGATGCCGTCGTCGACGATGTCCAGGTGCGCGTCGGTGTCGTCGTAGGTGAGGGTGACCCGCATGCGCTCGGCCTGCGCGTGCTGCACCACATTGGCCACCGCGCTCTGCGCGATCCGCACCAGTGCCGCCTCGACCGGCATCGGCAGTCGCTCCGGCAGGCCCTCGACGAGCAGCTGCGTGGTCAGGGCCGGTGACTGTGCGCGAAGGCAGATGCGTTCCAGCGCCTCGGCGAGTGACTGACCGTCCAGCGCGGCGGGTGACAATTCGTCGATGAGCCTTCGGGTTTCGGCCAGGTCCTCGGCGGCCGTCTCACGCGCGAGCCGAATGCGATCCAGCGCGGGATGATCCGGCGCGGCCTGCTCGGCGGCGTGCAGGAGCAATTGGATACTGCTCAGACCCTGGGCGACGGTGTCGTGGATTTCCTTGGCGAGGCGTTCGCGCTCGGCGAGCTTGCCCGCCGTGCGTTCCTGTTCCGCGAGAATCGCTCTGGTGCCGATCAATTCGTCGATCAGCCGCTCGCGCTCGACCGCCTCACGACGCAGGGCCTGGTAGCCGAGCCCGATCCCGATCGCCACCAGCGCGCCGAGAACAGGCCCCACCACCGCACCCGCGGACCAACCACGATGCGCCGCGAACCCGATCACACCGACCGCGGTCGCCGACACCACCGCGACCAGATTCCACGGCCGTGGCAGCAGGCGCAGGTAGACGAAGAACAGCCCGAACGCCAGGTAGACCGCATCAGGGGTGAGCGCGAGCAGGACCAGCCACAACACGGTCAGCGCCGACAGCCACACCCACACCGCCGCCCCATCGGGATAGGCATGCGAACGCGAGCGAGGGAACTCGGTCCCCGCGAAATACACCAGCAACCACATCACCGTCAGCGCGACCACCGCGACACCGTGACCGCCGCCGCCGGGCAGCAGCGCGCGCACCGCGACCACCACCGCCAGCACCGTCACCAGCACATGCAGGCCGAGGCGCAGGGTGGTGACCACCGGGGTCAGGGGGGACGAGTGCACGTCGACCAGCTTATGTGCGGCAACCACACGGGCATCCATCGAAAGATGTAAACGCCGCCAGACCTTGGATGGACGGCGTTTCGTGCGCCGGTGCGATGGCGTCGACCGACGAGAACGACAGAGTGGAGTCATGTTCGTCGCACTCCGAGATCTGCGAGCCGCCCGTGGCCGCTTCCTGCTCATCACCACTGTCGTGCTGTTGGTGGCGGTGCTGGTGAGCTTCCTCAGTGGCCTCACCGCTGGGCTGGCGCACCAGAACATCTCCGCCGTCCAGGGGATCGATGCCGACCGGGTCGTTTTCGCCGAGACCGGGGCCGACCCGTCTTTCGACTCGTCGGTGCTCACCGAGCAGCAGATCGCGCAGTGGAAATCGGCGGACGCGACCCCGATCGGGATCTCGCGCACGAGGGCCGAGCACGCTGGTGCCAGCCCGACGCAGGTCGCGTTGTTCGGCGGCGACCCGTCGGCGTTCAGCAATCGCCCTGCTACCGAACCCGGTGCGGTGGTGCTGAGTTCGGCGGCGGCTCGTGAACTGTCCGCGGGCGCCGGCGATGTCGTCCTGCTGGCGGGCCACGAGTTCACCGTCGCCGACGTAGCCGGTGACGAGTGGTACAGCCACACCCCCGTGATCTGGACGAGCATGCAGGACTGGCAGGCCGCCAGCCCGCGCGCCGGCGCCGCGACCGCGCTCGCGGTGACCGGCGATGTCCCCGGCGGCCTCGACGCCGAAGCCGGAACACACTCGCTGCCCGCGAAGGATGCCGTCCAGGCGATCGGCTCCTACCAGGCCGAGAACAGCTCACTCACCCTGATGACCGTGCTGCTGTTCGCCATCTCGGCGCTGGTGATCGGCGCCTTCTTCACGGTCTGGACCGTGCAGCGCCAACCCGACATCGCCACCTTGAAGGCTCTCGGCGCGACCACCGGCTCCCTGGTTCGCGATGCCCTCGCCCAAGCCGCGATCGTCCTGACCGCGGGCGTCACGGCGGGCCTCGCGATCACCGCCCTGGCCTCACTGTTCCTGGGCGAGGCGATGCCTTTCGTGCTCAGCCCCGCGACGACCCTGGTCCCCGCGCTGGCCTTGATCGTCCTCGGTCTCGCCGGCGCCGCTGTCGCCCTGCGCTTCCTGTTCACCACCGACCCGCTGACCGCGCTCGGCGCGACCCGCTGACGAACCCATGACGACCGTCGCCCGCACCGATGCCGCAGTCGCGCCGCCGATCCGGTGCACCGCGCGACCAACCGAAGGATCCACCGTGGCAATCACTCTCACCGACGTCACCCTCACCTACCCCGACGGCACCGGCCGTCTCACCGCCCTCGACCGGGTGAACATGCACGTCCCCGGCGGCACCATCGCCGCGGTGACCGGCGCGTCCGGATCAGGGAAGTCGAGCCTGCTGGCCGTCGCCGCGACCCTGATCCGGCCCGACTCGGGCACGGTCGTGCTCGAAACCGAGTCGGCCACTACCGATCTGGCTACGCTGAGCCGCCGAGCGGCCGCCACAGCTCGCCGGAACTCGATGGGCATCGTCTTCCAGCAACCGAATCTCATCCCATCGCTCACCGCCGTCGAGCAGCTGGAAGTGACCGCCCACCTCGGCGGCCCGAAGCGGGCATCACGGGGTGCAACCACTACCCGCGCCAAGGAACTACTCGAAGCGGTAGGCCTGTCCGAACAGGCTCACAAACGTCCCGCCCAGCTCTCCGGCGGCCAGCGCCAGCGCGTCAACATCGCCCGAGCCCTGATGAACGACCCCGCCCTGCTCGTGGTCGACGAACCCACCAGCGCGCTGGATTCCGAACGCGGCGCCGCGATCATCGCCCTGATCACGACCATCGCCCGCGAACACCGCGCCGCCACCATCCTGGTCACCCATGTCCCGACCCACCTGCACCGCATGGACGCGGTCTACCGCATGGCCGACGGCCGCCTCACCGGCGTCCCCGTCCCCGCGCCTGCCTGACGCTGCTGCCACCGGGCAGACTGGGCCTATGAGCGATCCGAGGCATCTCATCGTGGTGGATGCGGCCAATGTCATCGGCTCGCGCCCCAACGGTTGGTGGAAGGACCGCGCGGGCGCCGCGCGCAGGCTTCTCGCCGACCTGGCGAACCTGACGACCCGCCTGCCCGAGACCACCGAGGTCACCGTCGTCCTCGAAGGCGCGGCCAAAGCCGCCGCCGACGGCGCCGAACCCTCCGCGCCGCGGATGAAGGTGGTCCTCGCCGAACGCTCGGGTGACGACAAGATCGTCGACGTGGTCGCCGAGTCCGATTCCCACGAGCAGATCACCGTCGTCACCGCCGACCGCGAACTCCGCACCAGAGTCGAAGCCCACGGCGCCGAAACCGTCGGCCCCGGCTGGCTCTGGAACCAGATCGAAGCTTCACCCGCTTCGGGTGAGGACAGGACCGAGTCGAGCTGACAGGCTGACTTCGCTCCTCGTCGCGGGGATTCGGTCATGGAGGTGTGATGGCGGATACGCATGCCCCGGACGTCGATCCGGTTGCGGTCATGCGCTCCAAGCGGTACCTCGTGGCCCTACTGCTGGCGGCGGCTCTGGGCATACCGATCTCCTTGGTCGCGTATGGCTTCCTGGCCGCGGTAACGAAGATCCAGCAGTTCCTGTTCAGCGACCTCCCGGGCGACGTCTTCTCCGGTGGCACGCCATCATGGTGGCCACTGCCCTGGTTGGTGCTCTGCGGCGTGTTGACCGGTGCGACCATCCGCTACCTGCCAGGCAACGCCGGTCACTCTCCGGCATTCGGGTTCCACGCCGGAGGCACGCCGGTCGACAAGGAAATGCCGGGCATCATCCTGGCGGCACTGGCCACGCTCAGCCTGGGGGCCGTCCTCGGTCCGGAGGCCCCGCTGATCGCGATCGGCGGCGGACTCGCGGTGCTCACGGTGCACCTGCTGAAGAAGGACGCGCCTCCGATGGCGCTGGTGATCATGGCGTCGGCGGGCAGCTTCACCGCCATCAGCACCCTGTTCGGCTCGCCGATCCTGGCAGCGTTCCTGATCATGGAAGCCGCCGGAATCGGTGGCGCGACGCTGAGTCTCGTCGCGGTACCGGGACTGCTCGCCTCCGGTATCGGTGCCGTCGTCTTCGTCGGACTGGACAGTCTCACCGGACTCGGCACGTTCTCCCTCGCGCTGACATCCGTTCCGGCGGCGGTGAACCCGACTCTGGCCACGATGTGCTGGGCTGTCGTCGTCGGCGGGATCGCGGCACTCCTCGGCTGGGCGATCCGCTGGGCCGGGCTGGCACTTCGACCGCTCGTCCACACCAATCGCATTCTCGTGACGGCAATGCTCGGGTTGCTCATCGGTCTTGCCGCCACCGCCTACCAACTGATTTCCGGGAACAGCTTCAACCAGGTGCTGTTCTCCGGCCAGGACGCCCTACCCGAACTCGTCGCCCACGCCGCCGACTATTCGGTGGGTGTCCTGCTTCTGCTCGGTCTCTGCAAAACGGTCGCCTATTCGATTTCGCTGAGTGCGTTTCGTGGTGGACCGGTGTTCCCGTCGATCTTCATCGGCGCCGTTCTCGGCATCGCGATGAGCGGACTGCCGGGCATGAGTATGGGTCCGGCGATCGCGATGGGCATCGGCGCGATGTGCGCGGTGATGCTGCGCCTCCCGTTGACCTCAGCGCTCCTGGGTGTTCTGTTGCTCGGTACCGATGGCATATCGGTGACTCCCCAGGTGGTCGTCGCTGTGGCCGTGGCCTTTGTCCTGATCAATGTCCTCCCGACCACCCCAGCCGAAGAAACCGGCTGACGGCGCTTCCGACCGGAGAACTACCCGGCCGACAGCGCTGCCAAAGCCATCTGCCTCAGCACCGGACGGGCCCGCGAAGCGCTCGCCGCCGACGCGCTGTGCGGCGTGGAGTTGATCAGGCCGAAGGCGGCGTGGGCCTGAATGCGGGCGGCTTCCTCGGGGAGAGCGGGGTTCAGTTCGCGCAGGACACCCACCCAGATCTCGACGTATTGGCGCTGGGTGCGGCGCAAGATCCGGCGGTCGTTGGCGGGCACGTTGTCGAGGTCGCGGTCCTGGATACGGATGAGTTCGGGATTACCGAAGGCGAAGTCGAGATGGAAGTCGACCAGGGCCGTCAGCGCCGAGGCGGCCGACGGCGATTCGTCGACAACGGCGCGACCGCCCGTGAGCAGGCGCTCACTGATGCCGACCAGGAGTTCGACCAGCAGCGCCTCTTTGTTCGCGAAGTGCCGGTAGACGGCGGGGCCGCTGATGCCGACCGCCGCGCCGAGGTCGTCGAGCCGCACGCCGAAGAAGCCACGGTCGGCGATGAGCCGGGCGCCCGCGGCCAGCAACTGCTCGCGCCGCTGAGCCTTGAGCTGCTCGCGGCGGGTCGCCTGGACAGGCTCGGTAGTCGACATTGTGGCCGCCCCCTCTGGACAACTTGGTTAGTCAAGATTAACCTGAATTTCAGTTATTGGCGATTAACCGAGTGAGAGAATGGCGCGATGACGGTTACGCACGAGACCGAAGACGGCACCGTGGCCGTGACGAGCAACCGGGACGCACACGGCGCCCTGGTCGCGGATCTGCGGCAGCGGCTTGCCGCAGCCGCGCTCGGCGGTCCGGAGAAGTCCCGCGAACGGCATGTGGCCAGGGGCAAGCTGCTCCCCCGCGAGCGCGTCGAGCAGCTGCTCGACCCGGGCAGCCCGTTCCTCGAGCTGGCGCCGCTGGCCGGCAACGGCATGTACGGCGACGAGTGCCCCGGCGCGGGCATGATCGGCGGCATCGGCCGCATCTCGGGCCGTGAGTGCCTGATCCTGGCCAACGACGCGACGGTCAAGGGCGGCACGTACTACCCGATCTCGGTGAAGAAGCACCTGCGCGCGCAGGAAGTGGCCGCGCAGAACAACCTGCCGTGTGTGTACCTGGTGGACTCCGGCGGCGCCTTCCTACCGCACCAGGACGAGGTGTTCCCCGACCGCGAGCACTTCGGCCGCATCTTCTACAACCAAGCGAACATGAGCGCCAAGGGCATCGCCCAGATCGCGGCAGTCATGGGCTCGTGCACCGCGGGCGGCGCGTATGTGCCCGCGATGGCCGACGAAGCCGTCATCGTGCGTGATCAGGGCACCATCTTTCTCGGCGGCCCGCCGCTGGTGAAGGCCGCGACCGGTGAGGTCGTCACCGCCGAGGAGCTCGGCGGCGGCCTGCTGCATTCGCGGACCTCCGGCGTCACCGACCATCTGGCCGACGACGATCGCGACGCGCTGCGGATCGTCCGCAAGATCGTCGGCACGCTCGGCCCGAAGCCGGAGGCGCCGTGGGAGGTGCTGCCCAGCACCCCGCCCGCCAAGAACGAGGACGAGCTCTACGACGTGGTCCCGGTGGACCCGCGCACGCCGTATGACGTGCGCGAGGTGATCGACCGGATCGTCGACGGCGAGGCCGGATTCCACGAGTTCAAGGCCGAATACGGCAAGACCCTGGTCACCGGGTTCGCTCGCATCCACGGCCATCCGGTCGGCATCGTCGCCAACAACGGCGTGCTGTTCGCCGAGTCCGCGATGAAGGGCGCGCATTTCATCGAACTGTGCGACAAGCGCAAGATCCCGCTGCTGTTCCTGCAGAACATCACCGGCTTCATGGTCGGGCGCGACTACGAGGCCGGCGGCATCGCCAAGCACGGCGCGAAGATGGTCACCGCGGTCGCATGTGCACGGGTGCCGAAGCTGACCGTGGTGATCGGCGGCTCCTACGGCGCGGGCAACTATTCCATGTGCGGGCGCGCGTATTCGCCGCGCTTCCTGTGGATGTGGCCGAACGCGCGCATCTCGGTGATGGGTGGCGAGCAGGCTGCCTCGGTGCTGTCCACGGTGCGCGGCGATCAGCTCGACAGCGCGGGCAAGCCGTGGTCCGAGGAGGATCAGGAGGCCTTCAAGGCGCCGATCCGGGACCAGTACGAGACCCAGGGCAACCCCTACTATTCGACGGCCCGGATCTGGGACGACGGCGTCATCGCGCCGACCGACACCAGAACCGCACTCGGCCTTGCCCTTTCGGTGTGCGCGCAAGCGCCGCTCGAACCCGTTTCCTACGGCGTCTTCCGGATGTGAGCGACATGCTGAACAAGAACCATCTCGTCGAATTCGACACCGTCCTGGTCGCCAATCGCGGCGAGATCGCGGTGCGTGTGATCAAGACCCTGCGCGACATGGGCATTCGCTCGGTCGCGGTGTACAGCGACGCCGATGCCGACGCGCGCCATGTGCGTGAGGCCGATGTCGCGGTGCGGCTCGGACCGGCGCCGGCGCGCGAGAGCTACCTGTCGATCGAGAAGGTCGTCGATGCCGCCGTCCGTTCGGGCGCGCAGGCGGTACACCCGGGTTATGGCTTCCTGTCGGAGAACTCGGCCTTCGCGGCGGCACTGGCCGACGCCGGCATCGTGTTCCTCGGCCCGCCGGCCGAGGCCATCGAGGTGATGGGCGACAAGATCACCGCGAAGAAGACGGTGACGGCGTTCGGGGTTCCGGTGGTGCCCGGCATCGCCGAACCCGGCCTGACCGATGACCAATTGATCGCCGCCGCGACGGACATCGGCTACCCGGTGCTCGTGAAGCCGTCCGCGGGCGGTGGCGGCAAGGGCATGCGCCGGGTCACCGACCCCGCCGATCTGCCCGCCGCGCTGGTGAGTGCCCGGCGCGAAGCCGCTGCGGCGTTCGGCGACGACACCCTGTTCCTCGAACGGTTCGTCAACCGGCCCCGCCACATCGAGGTGCAGATCCTGGCCGACAAGTTCGGCAATGTGGTGCACCTGGGTGAGCGCGAATGCAGCTTGCAGCGCAGGCATCAGAAGGTGATCGAGGAGGCTCCCTCACCGCTGCTGGACGCGCAGACCAGGGCCCGGATCGGCACCGCCGCCTGCAATACCGCCCGCAGCGTGGACTACGTGGGCGCGGGCACCGTGGAGTTCATCGTCTCGGCCGACCAGCCCGACGAGTTCTTCTTCATGGAGATGAACACCCGTCTGCAGGTGGAGCATCCGGTGACCGAGATGGTCACCGGTATCGACCTGGTGGAATGCCAGGTGCGGGTCGCCGCGGGCCAGAAGCTGGCGCGCACCCAGGACGAGATCCACCTCGTCGGGCACGCGATCGAAGCACGTGTCTACGCGGAGGACCCGGGTCGCGGGTTCCTGCCGACCGGCGGCGCCGTGCTCGCGCTGTCGGAGCCGGAAGGCGCCGGTGTGCGGGTGGATTCGGGGCTCTCGGTGGGCACCGTGGTCGGTAGCGACTACGACCCGATGCTGTCGAAGGTGATCGCGCGCGGCGATACTCGCGCCGACGCGCTCGCCGCGCTGGACCGCGCGCTGGAACAGACCGTGCTGCTCGGCGTCACGAGCAATATCGAATTCCTGCGGTTCCTGCTCGCCGACGACGATGTGCAGGCGGGCCGTCTCGATACCGCCTTGCTGGACCGCCGCGTCGCCGACTTCGTACCCGCCGAGGTGACCGACGACGAATTCATCGCGGCCGCGACACATCACTGGTTGCGACGCTGGCCCGCCACCGGCGGCGACCCCTGGTCGACCCCGTCGGGATGGCGCCTCGGCGAACCCGCCCCGACATCGATCAGGCTGTCCGCGGGCGACCAGGCGCGCCACGTGTTCATCACCGGCACACCGGCTTCGGCGACCGTGTGGCTCGACGAGCCGGAGTCCGGCGGACTGACGAGCCGCCCCGAGCCCCGCACGCTCACCGCCGCCGTCTCGGCCGACGGTCTCGCCTCGACGCTCGACGGTCTGCGACGCACCTACCGCATCGCCGAGGCCGACGGCCAGCTGTGGGTGAGCCACGACGGCGGCCTCGCGGTTCTGCGCGAGGTCGCCGAGGCGAGCGTGCGTGGCGACGCCGCCCACGTGGGTGATGCCGAAATCCGCAGTCCCATGCCGGGTTCGGTGATCGCCACGCCGGTCGAGAGCGGCGCGACCGTCGCCGTCGGCGATCCGGTGATCGTGATCGAGGCCATGAAGATGGAGCACGCGCTCACCGCGCCGGTGGCAGGCACGGTGGAGGTGCTCGCCGTCCCCGGCGCCCAGGTGAAGCTGGACCAGGTGCTGGTGCGTGTCGTCGCCCACCCCGCAGAAACCGTCGTCGCGGCTGCCGCGACAGAACCCGCCGTCGCCGAGACCGCCGCGGCACCGACCGAGCCCGAAGGAACCCCCGCATGACCGACTACCTGTCCACCGGTTCGCTGCCGGAGGAATACCGCCAGCTCGCACTCACCGTGCGCGATTTCGCCAACCAGGTCGTCGCGCCGGTGTCGGCGAAACACGATGCCGAACACAGCTTTCCGTACGAGGTCGTGGCGGGCATGGCCGAGATGGGCCTGTTCGGCCTGCCGTTCCCCGAGGAGTTCGGCGGCATGGGCGGCGACTACTTCGCCCTGTGCCTGGCGCTCGAGGAACTCGGCAAGATCGACCAGAGCGTGGCCATCACCCTCGAGGCGGGGGTGTCGCTGGGCGCCATGCCGATCTACCGTTTCGGCAACGACAAGCAGCGCACCGAATGGCTGCCCCAGCTCACCAGCGGACAGGCGCTGGCAGGCTTCGGCCTCACCGAACCCGACGCGGGCAGCGACGCGGGCGGCACCAGGACCACCGCCGTGCAGGACGGCGAGAGCTGGGTGATCAACGGCAGCAAGCAGTTCATCACCAACTCCGGCACCGACATCACCCGCCTGGTCACCGTCACCGCGGTCACCGGACAGGCAGGCGGCAAGAAGGAGATATCCACCATCCTGGTGCCGACCTCCACCCCGGGTTTCGTGGCCGAGCCCGCCTACAACAAGGTCGGCTGGAACGCCTCCGACACCCACCCGCTGAGCTTCACCGACGTGCGGGTGCCGCAGGAGAACCTGCTCGGCGAGCGGGGTCGCGGCTACGCCAACTTCCTGCGCATCCTCGACGAGGGCCGCATCGCCATTGCCGCGCTGGCCGTCGGCGCCGCGCAGGGCTGTGTCGACGAGAGCGTGCGCTACGCGGGCGAACGTCAAGCCTTCGGGCAGGCGATCGGCCGCAACCAGGCCATCGCGTTCAAGATCGCCCGAATGGAGGCGCGGGCCCACGTCGCGCGTACCGCCTACTACGACGCCGCCGCGCTGATGCTGGCGGGCAAACCGTTCAAGAAGGCCGCCTCGATCGCGAAGATGGTCGCCAGCGAGGCCGCGATGGACAACGCCCGCGACGCCACCCAGATCTTCGGCGGCAACGGCTTCATGAACGAATACCCGGTGTCGAGGCACTACCGTGACAGCAAGATCCTGGAAATCGGCGAGGGCACCACGGAGGTACAGCTGATGCTGATCGCACGGGAGCTGGGTCTGTGAGCGAAGTCAGGCGGGTGGTCCAGCGCGGGCTGTGGTTCGAGGAGTTCGAGATCGGCACGATCTACGAGCACCGGCCCGGCCGCACCATCACCGAGGCCGACAATGTCCTGTTCACCACGCTGACCATGAACACCCAGGCCCTGCACCTGGACGCGGCCTTCGCCGACGCGCAGCCGCCGTTCAACCAGCGCCTGGTGAACTCGATGTTCACGCTGTCGACCCTGGTCGGGCTCTCCGTCGCCCAGCTCACCCAGGGCACGCTGGTCGGCAATCTCGGTTTCTCCGAGATGACCACGCCCGCACCGCTGTTCCACGGCGACACCATGTACGCGGAAACGCTGGTCACCGACAAGCGCGAATCCAAGAGCCGTCCCGGCGAGGGCATCGTCAGCCTGGCCCACACCGCACGCAACCAGCACGGCGTGATCGTGGCGACCGCGATACGCAAGACACTGGTCCGCAAGGCGCCGCGGGCATGAGCGGCCGGCACCCCGCCACCGGGCACCGTCGAAAGGACGCAGTATGAGCTGGCAGCCGAGTGGTCCCGCGTGGTTGTTCTGCCCGGCCGACCGCCCCGAACGCTTCGCCAAGGCCGCCGCGGTGGCCGATGTGGTGATCCTCGATCTCGAGGACGGTGTCGCGGCGGGCGACAAGGCCGCGGCCAGGCAGGCGCTCATCGACACCCCGCTCGACCCGCAGCACACCGTGATCCGGGTCAACGCGGCCGATACCGACGACTACGCGGCCGATCTGGCGGCGCTCGCGCAGACCGCCTACCGCCGGGTCATGCTGCCCAAATGCGAGTCGGCCGATCAGGTTCGCAGCCTCGACGGCTACGAAGTGATCGTGCTGGTCGAATCGCCGCTCGGGGCGGTGCGGATCACCGAGTCGGTGCAGGCCGGCAATGCCATCGGCGTGATGTGGGGTGCCGAGGATCTGGTCGCCGGACTCGGTGGCAACTCGAGCAGGCATGCCGACGGCAGCTACCGCGATGTCGCCCGTCAGGTGCGTTCGTCGACTCTGCTGGCGGCCAAGGCCTTCGGGCGCTTCGCGCTGGACTCGGTGTATCTGGACATCAAGGATCTCGACGGCCTCGCCGCGGAGACGAGCGATGCGGTCGCCGTCGGATTCGACGCCAAGGTCGCCATCCACCCGAGTCAGGTCGCGGTGATCCGCGACGGCTACGCACCCGACCCCGCCGAGCTCGACTGGGCGCATCGGGTGCTGGCGGAGGTGCCCAACCATCGTGGCGTCTTCGCGTTCGAGGGCCGTATGGTCGACGCGCCGGTGCTCCGGCATGCCGAACAGATCGTCCGGCGCGCAGGCGTGCCCACCTGATCATCGGGTAACCCACCCCCCGAGACACGAGTAGTCCAGACCGAGGAGGACATCCGGTGCAACCGCAATGGGTCCCGAGCGCGCACGACGTCGCGTCGGCCCGAATCACCGACTTCGCCACCTTCGTCTCCACGCGAACCGGCGACCAGTACCCCGACTACCAGGCCCTGTGGCAGTGGTCGGTGGACGACATCGCCGGCTTCTGGCAGGCCGTGTGGGACTACTTCGAGCTCGGCGAGACCGCCGGTGAGGTGCTCGGCTCGCGGGAGATGCCGGGCGCGCAATGGTTTCCCGGGACCCGGCTGAACTACGTCGACCAGATCATCCGGATGGCCCAGTTCGGCCGCCCCGCGGTGATCGCCCTGCACGAGGAGGCCGAGCCGCAGGAGGTGTCCTGGGCCGAATTGATCGAACAGGTCACGGTTTTCGCGCGCACCTTGCGTGAGCAGGGCGTCGAGGCGGGCGACCGGGTGGTGGGCTACCTGCCCAATATCCCGGAAGCGATCGTCGCCTTCCTCGCCACCGCCAGTATCGGCGCGGTGTGGAGCGCCTGCGGTCAGGACTATTCCGCCAAGGCCGCGCTGGACCGGCTCGGCCAGCTCGACCCGACGGTGCTGGTCACCGCCGACGGCTACCGGTTCGGCGGCAAGGCACACGACAAACGGGCCGACATCGCGGCACTGCGCGACGGGCTGCCCGACCTGCGCGCCACCGTCGTCGTCGCGCAACTCGGACTCGAGGTACCCGACACGCTGTCCTGGACGGACTCGGTCGCCGATGCCGGACTCGGTGTCATCGAAACAGTCCCCGTCGATTTCGATCATCCGTTGTGGATCGTGTTCTCCTCCGGCACCACCGGGCTGCCCAAGGGCATCGTCCACGGCCACGGCGGCGTGCTGCTCGAACACCTCAAAGCCGTAGCGCTGCAATCGAACATGGGCCCCGAGGACACGTTCTTCTGGTACACCAGCCCGAGCTGGATGATGTGGAACTTCCAGGTAGCGGGTCTGCTCACCGGCACCACCGTCGTCACCTACGACGGCAGCCCCACCGCGGGCGGGCCGGATGCGCTGTGGCGCATCGCCGCTCAGGTGGGCGCCACCGTTTTCGGGACCAGCCCCGGCTATGTTCTCGGCTGCGTCAAGGCAGGGTCGGTGCCACGCGCCGAGCACGACCTTTCGGCCCTGCGCTCCGTGGGTATCACCGGTTCGTCGCTGCCGGTGTCGAGCGCGCTGTGGTTGAACGAGAATGCCGGAGACCACGTTCAGGTGAACTCGATCAGCGGTGGCACCGATGTGGTGTCGGCGTTCGTCGGCGGTGTCCCGACCGTGCCGGTGTGGCCGGGTGAGCTGTCGGCGCCCTATCTCGGCGTCGCCCTCGATGCCTTCGACGAGCAGGGCAACCCCGTGCGCGGCGAGGTCGGCGAGCTGGTGGTCACCGCGCCGATGCCGTCGATGCCGGTGAGCTTCTGGCGTGACGACGACGGAAAGCGCTACCACGCGGCCTATTTCGACACCTACCCCGGCGTATGGCGCCACGGCGACTGGATCACCCTCACCGAACACGGCAGCATCGTCGTGCACGGTCGCTCCGATTCGACGCTCAACCGCCACGGCATCCGCATGGGCAGTGCCGACATCTACCAGGTCGTCGAACAGTTCCCGGAGATCGCCGAGGCCCTGGTGATCGGCGCCGAACAACCCGACGGCGGCTACTGGATGCCCCTGTTCGTCGTGCTCGCCCCCGGCGCGGAACTCACCGAAGACCTGAAAACCCGTCTCGCCACCGCGATCCGCACCGAGGTCTCCCCGCGCCACGTCCCCGACGAGATCCGCGAAGCCCCCGGCATCCCCCACACCCGAACCGGCAAGAAACTGGAAGTCCCCATCAAAAAGCTCTTCCAGGGCGCCGATCCCGCTCGTGTCGTCGAACGCAGCGCCGTCGACGACCCCACACTCCTCGACTGGTATGCCCGGATAAGCCCACCCGACAAGGGCTAATACACTTGAACTATGAATGTCAGCGAGTCTCGTGGGGCGCGTGGGGTAGCTGGGACTGAAGTTCGGCGGCGGCCGAAGAATCGCCGGGCGCAGATCGCGGCGTCGTCGGCGGTGGCGTTCGGCGCCGCCGGATATCACGGGGTGAGTATGGAGGACATCGCGTCCGGGCTGGGGATCAGTTCGGCCGCGCTGTATCGGCACTACCCCAGTAAGTACGCGTTGTTCCGGGAGGAGTTACTTCGGGTCGGGCAGGCGTTCACGGCATCGATCGTGGTGTCGGCCGAAGACACCCTGCCCGCGGCGCAACGGTTGCGGCACATGCTGACCGGGCTGATCGGCGCGACCGTCGAGAATCGGGCGACGGTACGGCTGGTGCGATGGGAGGGCCGCTACCTCGAGCCGACGGACCGGGTGGTGCTCGACGAGCAGCAGGGTTCGGTGCTGGTCGCGCTCGACGAACAGCTGGCGATCTTGCGTCCCGAATTGACCACGGCCGAGCTGCGGATGATCTCCACGGCGATTCTCGGTGTGGTCACCAGCGTCGCCGATCATCACGCCGCGCTGCCCCTTCGCACGCTGAACAAGTTGCTCGGCTCGGCGTGTATGGCGCTCACCGACACCGTATTGCCACCTGCCGCAACCGTTTCGGAGCTCGGCGCCCGCGCCCAGATTCCCGACTCGTTCAAACACGAACTGCTGCTGCGCAAAGCGGTGGAGCTGTTCCACAAACGCGGCTATCCGAATGTGAGCGTGGAGGACATCGCCTCGGCGGCGGGATTGTCGGCGGCATCGGCGGTGTACCGGTTCTATCGCGGCAAGAGCGATATCCTCGCCGCGGCGTTTCGACGCGCGGCCGACCGGGTGTCGGGGGCGATCGGGCCCGCGGTGGCGAGCACACCCGACAGCGGGGCCGCGCTCGGCGTGCTGGTCGACCAGTTCGTCGCCGACACGTTCGACGAGCGAGCGCTCGCCGTCGTCTACTACGCCGAATTCGGGCACGTGCCCGCCGAGGAACGTGCCGTCCTGCGCAATATCCAGCGGTTGAGCGTGCAGGAGTGGGCGCGGCTGGTGCGCGATATGCGGCCGGAGCTCTCCGCGGCCGAGGCGCGTTTCCTGGTGCACGCGGCGTTCGCGATGGTGATCGACCTCGGCCAGCGCTTCGGCGACGACCCGATCGCAGGCCGGGCCAGGGTCGGATACCTGATGCGGCGGGTGCTGCTCGGCTGAGGCAATTCACCCGTCGCGTATGAGGCGGTGCGTTGCTGACTCGTCATACGCTCGGCGATCAGGCCTTCGAACGGAGCGTGCATGGATTCTCGCGCGAGCGCGCTGACCAGGCGGTCGTTGCTCGGGCTCGCCGCCGCGGCCGCCACGGCGGCGGCGTTGCCCGGATGCGGTGACGAATCGGTACCCGAGCCGATCCGCACCACCGGTCGCCCGGATGTGCTCGCCCGGGCGATCGACGCCTACATCTACGGCTATCCGATGATCCTGCTGGACATGATGCGCGCGGCGAGCGGGCCGATCAACGGCTTCGATCACAGCGTCCTGCCCGATCCCGACGATCGCGGGGTGGCCAGGCTCAGCCACGACATGGTGTATTCGCAGGCGTGGCTCGACCTCACCGAAGAGCCGATCGTGCTCCAGATCCCCGGGATGGAGCCCGACCGGTTCTGGCTGTTCCAGCTGGTCGACGGGTGGGCGAACACCGTGCACGACCTGACCAGTACGACCCCGCGGACCACCGTGGACGCCGACGGTCCACCCTTCACCTATGTCCTCACCGGGCCGCAGTGGACCGGTGCGCTGCCCACGAAAGTGACCCGGCTGCACATGCCGTCGTCGATGTGCACGATCGTCGCGCGGGTCCAGATCAACGGCACCGGGGACGCGCCGACGGTCCACCAGTGGCAGGAGAAGATGAAGCTGATCCCGCTCAGCGCCTGGGATCGCGGTGAACTCGCCGGGACGGTCAGCCGCGTCCACGCGATAGACCGTGGACCCGAGCCACCGGCGAAGCGGATCGCCGCGTTGGACGGCCGCACCTATCTCAACCGCCTGTGCCGGCTGATGCTCACCGATCCCCCCGCTGCCGCCGACGCGCCACTGATGACGCAACTGGCCACGATCGGTGTCCAGCCCGGCGGGGTCGTCGACGACCAGCCCGCCGAAATCCTCGACGAGGCGGTGCGCCAGGCCCACCGCCGCATCGCCGACTGGACAGACCCGACCGCCCGCTCCGTCAACGGCTGGGAGATCCCCATCGACCTCGGCACCTTCGGTACCGACTACCTCCGCCGCGCGGCCACCACCAAGCGCTCCCCCGCCCTTGCCCCCGTCCGTGACGTGCTCTACGCGAACCGCGACGCCCCCACCACCGACGACCGGGGCAACCCACTGCGTTACCGAATCCGCTTCGAACCGGGCCGATGGCCTCCTGTCCACGCCTTCGCCTCGATCACCGCCTACGACACGCAAGGCTTCCTTGTCCCCAACCCCGACGCGATCTACTCGGTAGGTCACTTCCCCGCCGTTGTCCCCGCCCCCGACGGATCCGTGGAACTAGCCGTCCAGCACCAGGACCCACGTCCCGCCGTCCCCACCGGCAACTGGCTCCCCATCCCCGCCACCGGCGACTTCTCACTCACCCTGCGCCTCTACGCACCGCGCGAGGACGCCCTCGACGGCAAGTGGGAGCCGCCGCCGATGACCCTGGTCGACTGAGCCGGGCACGGTGTGCCGATCACCCGAACTCGACAACGGTGCCGTTCTCGATCGACACCCTCGCGGCCTCGAACAGCAGCAGCCAGGTGTTCAACTCCCGGTCGAACGGGTGCGGCGAATCGCTGTCCAGCATCGTCCGGATCCTGCCGAGCTCGGCGTCGGAGAGCACCCCATCGACCAGCTCGATACCCAAATACGCTGCGACATAGACGAGTTCGCGCATCAGCGCGGTGCTCGACCCGACCATGCCACCGGCGATGTCGACGTCCTCGCCGACGAAAAGCACTTCGTCGAAATCGACCGGTACGTAGAACCCTTCGCAATCCGAATGGCAGATCAGGTGGGAGTCGAAGGTGGATCCGACCAGGTCGATGGCTGGATCATCCGAAGCGCTGTCGCCGTCGGCGACGGGTGTGAGCGGCTGCTCGGGATACTCACGCGCTCGGGCATACGCACGTCGCAGATAGTGCACGAAAGAGTAGGGCACGCTCCCTATCCGAGCGCGGTCCACCGCCGGTCCCGCAGCCCTCGGCTCGTCGTGCGGAGCAAGCCCCTCCCGCACCAGTAATTCACTGAGCGCACGCAGTTGCTCGGTCAGCGCATCGAGATACTCCGGGTCACTGCCGTCTGCCACGGCAAAGGCCAGCCCCCCGGTCCCCACTGAAAGTCCCATGGTCGCAAAGCTAGCCCGACCATCTGACAGCTATCCGGGCGTCGCAGGTCAGGGTTTGTTGGACATGGCGGCGATGAGGGAGTTGGGGCGCATGTCGAGCCAGTGGGATTCCACGTAGTGGAGACAGGAGGTTCGGGGGGCGGCGCCGAAGGCTACCGACCAGCCGCCGGGGACGGCGGCGAAGGTGGGCCAGAGGGAGTGTTCGCCTTCGGTGTTGACCAGGACGTAGAACTGGGCGTTGTCGTCGTCGAACGGGTTGGTCATGGGGTGGCCTTTCCGAGGAGGGTGCCGAGGTGGGCTAATGCTGCCGGGGTGCCTTCGATTTCGTGGTGGGCGAGCTCGCTCGTGCGGAAAAGGCGGTCGCTGTGGCTGGTGCGGGCGGGCGTGAAGTGGGGGGTGAAGTCGGTGGTGGTGACGCCGTAGGCGGCGATGAGGGCGGCTAACCGGGTGGGGTCGGGCGGTTCGGTGAGAACGACGGTCGCGCCGACCCGCAGGGGAAGCAGGTAGCCGTGCCAAGCGGTGGCGTCACCGGTATGGGATTGGTGCAGATAGACATCGCGAGTGGTGAGGTGGTGGCGGGCCTGCATGGCGGTGACCCGGTGCACGGCGGCGGCATGGCTGATAGTGACGCTGTGCGTTGCGCCGGGAGGGAACAGCACGAAGGCGGGGTGCTGCGGCAGGATCGGGGCGCGATGTTCGCCGCGGGCGATGGGTTCGCTCGAATAGCTGGACAGAGATGCCCGATCGATCGTCACCGTCGGGATGTCGTAGGTGCCGAGGTGCTCGCGGGCGGCGATGGTCAGGGCCAGCGCCGGGTTGACGATCAGTGGGAGCCGGGGGTTCGCTGTGTCGATCGGCACCACGGTCCCACCGGCTTTGAGGACCGCGTATGCCGCGACCACGAACTCGACGGAACGCGGGACATCCACGAGCACAGCCGATTCCGGGCCGATGCCGAGCGCGGTCAGATGCCGGGCGAGCTGATTGGTGCGCCGGTCGAGATCACCGTAGGTGATGATCGCGGTCGGGCCGTCGGTCGGCGCATGGACGACGGCCGGGTCGAAAGGGGTTGCGGCAGCTTGGGCTTCGAACTCGTCGAGCAGCAGTTCGTCGGCGAGCCCGGTCGCGCGGGCGTAGGGCCCGTCGTCGATGCGGCCGACGAATTCGATCTCGGCCGTCCAGGCATCGCCCGGGGGCCTGCGCCGCACGAGGTCGCCGGTGGCGAACATGCGGTCGTCCACCGGACCGATGGGGTTCGCGAGGAAGGTCGCCGCGGTGGCCTGTCTGCCGACGTACCCACGCGCCAATTGCACACCGGAGACGTAGAGTTCGCCGATCTCGCCGTCGGCGACCGGGCACAGGTGCTCGTCGAGGATCAGCAGTTCGACATCGTCGGCGGCCGATCCGAACGGAACCACCTCCAGGTCGGCGCCGGTCACCTCGTGCGCGACGAACTCGCCCGCCGTCTCGGGCCTGCCGTAGACGTGCCACAGGGTCGCGCCGCTCACCGCGCGCAAGGCGGCGGCGGTTTCCGCGAGCAGTGGCCCACCCGAGCCGAGCACCACGCGCAGCGAGTCCAGACGCTCTTCGGCATCGGGCAGTGCTGCCAGCTCGGCGAGCTCGACATGATCGAAACAGGCTGCGGTCACTTGTGTTTCGGCGATTGCGTCGGCGAGCACCGCCGACGGCGAGACCACCAGCGTGGCGCCGGTTTGCAACGCGAGCAGCATCTCCCCGACCGCCGCCTGGCCTGCCAGCGGTGCGTGCCAGAGCACCGAGTCGCCGACGCCGACACCGCAGAGGCGCTGGCGCCAGCTCGAATTGGCCTGCGCCGCGCGATGTCCGACGACGACGGCGGTCGCAGCAACGACATCGACGACCAGGTAGGCGGGGTTGTCCGCGCCCGGCCCCGGTAGCTCATCGGGGGTGACATCGACCGTGGCGTCGGTGTGCACGACCGGGAACCCGGCGGGGTGCGGTGTTCCGTCGCTGGTGAGGATCAGGACGGGCGCAGCCAGCGCGACAGTGCGTCGTTGCACGTCACCGGGGGCGGCGGGGTCGAGCAGCACGAACGCGCCACCGGCGGCGAGCACCGCGTGCACCGCGACCACCAACTCCACCGAACGCGGAAGCGACACCGCCACAGTGGTTTCGGGTCCGACACCGTGCTCGAGGAGAGCAGCGGCCAACGCATCGACTCGCTCGGCCAGTTCGCCGTAGGTGAGACCGGTTTCGCCGTCGCGCACCGCGAGGAGGTCGGGTTCGCGGTCGGCGTAGGTGGAGAAGGCGGCGAGCAGGGTCGCCGGGTCACGTGGTCGATCGCCGTCCAGGTCACGCAGGAGCGCGGCGAGGGTGGCAGCGGTCGTGACCGAATCCGTGTGCGACATCAGAGTTGTCCTTCCGAGTCGTCAACCGACGCTGTCCCGGCGATTACCGCGGCCGCATCGGTCACCAGTGTTTGCAGAGTCGAAGTGAGACCGGCCGCGCCGAGTGCGGCGAGCACGCCGGGCACGAGGCCGGCCAGCGCGACGTTCACCAACGCTTCAGGTTTCATCTTCGCGCCCATCGCCCTGCTCACCGCGGCGAGCTTGGCGTCGAGTGCTCTGTAGGAGATGGCGTGCTCGCCGTGGGTGAATGCCACGGTCGCCGGCGCGAGCCGAGCTGCCGAGCCGACGAGGCCCGGAAGATCGGCGATTGTGTAGGTGGTCGGGGTCTTCTCCGCATCGGTGCGCAGGTCGATCGCGCGCACCGCCACGGTGGGGTCGGCGGCGACGGCGGTGAGTACCTTGCGGAATCGCTCGGCCATGGTCCGGACCGTCGACGCGTCGAACAGGTCGGTGGCGTAGCCGAAGTGGACGTCGAGGCCGTCCAGCGCGCCGTCGTCGCGATAGCGCTGCAGGGCGGTGAGGTGCAGGTCGAATTTGGCTTCGGTGAGTCCGGGGTCCAAGGTCTGGACGTGGAGGCCGGGGAGCTCGATACCGCCTGGCGGCATGTTCTGGAAGGTCAGCATCACCTGGAACAGCGGGGTGTAGGCGCCGGTGCGGGCGCGACCCACGGCATCGACCACCTGCTCGAACGGAACGTCGGCATGGGACAGCGCGGCCAGGTCGCGGCGCTTCGCCTGGGTGAGCAGGTCGGTGAACGGTGCGCGGGCGTCGACCTCGGTGCGCAGGGCGACGGTGTTGACGAACATGCCGACGAGGTCGTCGAGTTCGCGGGCGCCACGACCGGAGACCGGTGCGCCGATGGTGATGTCCGCGCTGCCGGATTGCTTGGCCAGCAGCACTGCCAGCGCGCTGTGGATCAGCGTGAACAGGGTGGTTCCGTTGGCGCGGGCCACGTCGTCGAGGCGGGTGGTGAGCGTGGAATCGATGTCGAATTCGATCGTCGCGCCGCGCATTTCACGACGGGCCGCGCGCGGGCGGTCTGTCGGCAGCGCCAGTAGTTCGGGTGCGCCGGCGAGCTCGCGGGTCCAGTAGGCGAGCTGCTGGGTGAGCACACTGCCGGGGTCGGACTCGGAGCCGAGCAGGTCGCGCTGCCAGGCACTGAAATCGCCGTACTGGATCGTCAGGGGGGACCAGCCCGGTTCGCGCCCCTGGCTGCGATCCACGTAGGCGCGCACCAGGTCCCGGGTGAGCGGGTCGATCGAGTATCCGTCCGCGCTGATGTGGTGCACCACGACGACTAGGACGTGGTCGTTGTCGCCGAGGCGATAGAGGGCGACCCGGATCGGGGGCGCGGCGGTGATGTCGAACGGCTGGGCGACGAGTGCCGCGATCCGGGTTTCGACATCGGCGGGCGCCACGGGGAGGGGGGTGAGGTCGACAGCGGCGGACCAGGCGGGCATCACCTGCTGGATCGGGCCGTCGGCGGTGTCCGGGTAGCGGGTGCGCAGGGTGTCGTGGCGGGCCAGCAGGTCGGCGACGGCCGCCTGCAGGGCGGGTAGGTCGAGCTCGCCGGTCAGTCGGATGGCGGCCGGGATGTGATAGGCCGAGGACTGCGGCGAGAGCTGGTGCAGCACCCACATGCGCTGCTGCGCGGGCGAAAGCACCGCGGGACCTTCCCCGGTGCGCTTGGTCAGCGGGGGGCGGGCGATGGAGCGATCGGCGGTGGCGAGGTGTGCGGCCAGTGCGCCGACTGTCGGTGCGTCGAAGACCGCGGCCACCGCGACGTGGACGCCGAGCGCGGCGCCGAGGCGGGCAGCCAGGCGGGTCGCCATCAGCGAGTTGCCGCCGAGGGCGAAGAAGTCGTCGTCGAGCCCGGCGGCCGCGCAGCCGATCACCTCGGTGAACGTCTGGGCGACAAGCTGTTCGACCGCGGTGACCGGAGCGCGGAAGGCCGCTTCGGCGAACTGCGGTGCGGGCAGCGCCTTCCGGTCGACTTTGCCGTTGGCGTTGAGGGGCAGCGCGTCGAGCACCACCAGCGCGGCCGGAACCATGTAGGCGGGCAGGTCGGCGGCGAGTTCTCCGCGCAGGCGGGCGGCGATGGCGGGCTCGCTGCCCGGGACCAGGTCCGCGACCGCCGCGTAGGCGATCAGGCGGGCGCCCGCACGCTCGTCGGTCGTGGCGAGCGCGACTGCCGCCCGGACATCGGCGCAGCGCAGCAGCGCTGTTTCGACCTCGCCGAGTTCGATGCGGAAGCCACCGATCTTGACCTGGAAGTCGGCGCGTTCGAGGTATTCGACCGTGCCGTCGGCGCGCCGACGGACGATGTCGCCGGTGCGATACATCCGCGAGCCGGTGTCGGCGAAGGGGTTCGCGACGAACCGGTCGGCGGTGAGGGCGTGGCGCCCGTGGTACCCGCGGGCGAGCTGATCACCGGACAGATAGAGCTCGCCCGCGACGCCGATCGGGACCGGATGCAACCGGGCGTCGAGGACGTAGAGCGCGCTGTTCCAGACGGGAGTACCGATCGGCACGACGTGCGATAGATCCTGCGCCACTTCGTATTCGGTGATCGAGACGGCCGCCTCGGTCGGGCCGTACAGGTTGTGCAGGACGGCGGTGGTGCCGACGGCACGGAACTCGGTGGCCGTCGCCGCGGGCAGTGCTTCACCGATCGCGAGGACGGCGCGCAACGAAACAGGCAGTGCGGGGGTCGCTTCGGTGGCCAGGAGCATGCCGACGAGCGAGGGAACGGCATGCAACACCGTGACGCCGTGCCGGGTCATGGTGGCGCGCAGGCGGTCCGGGTCGCGTTCGTCGCCGGGGCGGGTGACGATCAGGGCACCGCCGGAGGTGAGAGGTGACCAGAACTCCCAGACCGAGAGGTCGAAGGTGGCGGGGGTCTTCAGCAGCACCCGGTCGGCGGCGGTCATGGTGAAGCGCTCGCGCAGCCAGCCGAGCTGGTTGACGATCGCGGCGTGCGGGACGGTGACGCCCTTGGGCACGCCCGTGGAGCCGGAGGTGAAGATGATGTACGCGGGATGCTCGGGGCGCAGCGGGGCGATGCGCTCGGCATCGGTCACCGGCTCCGTCGACAGTTCCCGCAGCGCACGGTGATCCAGCTCGAAGACCGGAACGTCCACGGCGATCGGCAGTCCGTCGGCGGCTGTGGTGAGCACGCACAGGGGCGCCGCGGTGGTGACGATGTAGGCGATACGGTCGGCCGGGTGGTCGGGGTCGATCGGCACGTACGCGCCGCCCGCCCGGACTACTGCGTGCATGGCGATGACGAGGTCGATGCCGCGGCGCATGGCCAGTACGACGGTGCGCTCCGGGCCGACTCCCTCGGCGATCAGGAGCCTGGCGACCTGGTTGACCTGTGCGTCGAAGGTGGCGTAATCCAGGGACTCGCCGGTTTCGCCGTCTACCAGCGCGAGCGCGTCGGGAGTCAGGTCGGTCTGGCGGGCGACCAGTTCGGCGAGGGTGGTGGACTCGACGGGACGGGCGGTGTCGTTCCATGTCCCGAGCAGCAGCTCGCGGTCGGCACCGAGCATGTCGAGGTCACCGATGGCGGTCTCCGCCGCACCGCTGACGGATGCGAGGATCCGGCACAGCTGACCGGCGAAGCGTCCGGCGGTTTCGGCGTCGAACAGATCGGTGGCGTAGCCGAGGGCCATCTCGATTCCCGCCGGGGTGCCATCCGCGGTGTAGTTGTCCAGGGCGAACAGATGCAGGTCGAACTGCGCGACACCGGCATCGAATTCGACAGCGGAGACGGACAGGCCGGGAAGTTCGAGCTGGGCGCGGTCGTGGTTCTGGAACGAGTAGCCGACCTGGAACAGCGGGTGTCGCGCGGTGGAGCGGGCGGGGTTGAGCACCTCGACCAACCGCTCGAACGGCACATCGGCGTGCGAGAACGCGGCGATGTCGGCGGCACGCGCGGTGGCGAGCAGCGCGGTGAACGGGGCGTCGCTCACGACCGGGGTCCGCAACACCAGGGTGTTGACGAACATGCCGATGACTTCGTCGAGCTCGGCTTCGCCGCGGCCCGCGTTCGGGGTACCGACGGCGATGTCGGCGGTGCCGGAGATGCGGGCCAGCAGGGCCGCGAACGCCGCGTGCACCACCATGAACAGGGTGGCGCCGTTGTCGCGCCCGAGCGCGCACAGCGCGGCGTGCAGGTCGGCGTCGACGGTGAAACTCACCTTGTCGCCGCGCAGGGTCTGGCGGGCGGGGCGAGGACGGTCGGTCGGCAGGGCAAGCTGATCGGGAAGTCCGGCGAGCTGGGTCTGCCAGTAGCCGACCTGCTGGGCGGCGAGGGATTCCGGGTCGGCTTCGTCGCCGAGCAGGTCACGCTGCCACAGCGCGTAGTCGGCGAATTGCACGGCGGGCGGGGCCCAGCCGGGGGCGGTGTCGGCGAGCCGGGCGGTATAGGCCCGCATGAGGTCGGCGACGAAGGGGGCGATCGAGGAACCGTCGGCGGCGATGTGGTGCAGGACGCCGGCCAGCACGAATTCGGTGTCGTCCACCTGGAACAGCCGCAGGCGTACCGGAATCTCGGTGGTGACGTCGAAGGTGGTCTCGGCCAGCTCGCGAATCGCGGCGGGAAGCGCTGCCTCGCCGGTCGCTACCGGTGTGAGCGTTTCGCCCATGGCCGCTTCGGCGTTCACCGGTGGAGCCAGCGCCGGCATCGCTTCGGCGGCAGCGACGATCGACTGCACGGGGGTGCCGTCGACTTCCGGGTACACGGTGCGCAGCGATTCGTGGCGCGCGACCACGTCGGCCATCGCGGCGCGCAGCGCGGTGACGTCGAGCGCCCCACTCAGGCGCAGCGCGAACGGGATGTTGTAGGCCACCGAGGCGCGGTCGAAGCGGTTGAGGAACCACATCCGCTGCTGGGCCGGCGACAGCGGGAGCAGGTCGGGGCGGGCCCGGCCGACCAGCGCGGGGCGATCGACCTTCGACTGGGCGTCGATCGCGGCGGCCAGTTCGGCGACGCTCGGCGCCTCGAACAGCGTCCGTACACCCACGCGCCGGTCGAGCGCGGCGCCGATGCGGGCCACGGCCTTGGCTGCCAGCAGCGAGCTGCCGCCGAGGGCGAAGAAGTCGTCGTCGGCGCCGATCGGCTGATCGTCGGCACGGCCGAGCACCTCGGCGTACACGGCCGCGATGATCTGCTCGGTGACGGTGGTCGGCCTGCGGTAGGTGGTGGTCTCGAAGACGGGGGCGGGCAGGGCCGCGCGATCGAGCTTGCCGTTGACCGTGAGCGGAATGCGCTCCACCGCCACGACGGCCGCCGGGAGCATGTGCTCGGGCAGGGTGCGCGCCAGCTCCTTGCGCAGGGCGGCGGTGTCGAGGTGGGCGAACTCCCCGACCACGTAGGCCACGATGCGCGGCTCGTCGACGAGGTCGGTCCGCACCAGCACGGCGACTTCGCGAGGCACGATCGAGCTGTGCAGCAGCGCCGCTTCGATCTCGCCGAGCTCGACGCGGAAGCCACGGAGGTTGACCTGCTGGTCGGCGCGGCCGAGGTATTCGAGGTCGACGTGCGTGGCGCGCGACGACGCGAGCGCCTCGGTGGCGTCGTCGGCCACGACCGTCCAGCGGGCGAGGTCACCGGACCGGTAGGCGACGGATCCGGGAGGACCGTAGGGGTCGGCGACGAAGCGGCTCGCGGTCAGGTCGGGTCGGCCCAGGTAGCCGCGCGCCAATTGCGGTCCGGAGACGTAGATTTCGCCGGGAACGCCGAGCGGGACGGGGCGCAGGCGCGAATCCAGCACGCGCACTGTGAGTCCCGCGAGAGCACCGCCGATCACGCTCGCCGAGCCGGTGTGCGGGGTGATCTCCCGGTAGGAGGCGTGGACGGTGGTCTCGGTGATGCCGTACATGTTCACCAGGCGGGGCGAGTCCGGGTAGCGGGCGAACCAGCCGGCGAGACGTTGCGGTTCGAGCGCCTCGCCACCGAAGATCACTGTGCGCAGGGCGTATTCGGTGGGCGCGGGGGCGGCCAGGTCGGCGGCGATGAGCTGGTAGAACGCGGACGGCGTCTGGTTGAGAACGGTGACGCGTTCGGTGCGGAGCAGTTCGCGGAACTGTTCGGGCGAGCGGGAGGTGAAGTAGTCGACGAGAACGATCGAGGCGCCGTGGAGCAGGGCGCCCCACAGTTCCCACACCGAGAAGTCGAAGGCGTAGGAGTGGAACATCGTCCACACGTCGGACGGTCCGAAGCCGAAGCGCCGCGCGGTGTTGTCCAGCAGCGCGATGACATTAGTGTGCGGGACGACCACACCTTTGGGGCGGCCGGTCGAGCCGGAGGTGTAGATGACGTAGGCGGTGTTGGCGGGAGCCAGCGGCGTACGCCGGTCCGC
Organism: Nocardia sp. NPDC055002; assembly: GCF_053608825.1. Taxonomy (NCBI): domain Bacteria; kingdom Bacillati; phylum Actinomycetota; class Actinomycetes; order Mycobacteriales; family Nocardiaceae; genus Nocardia; species Nocardia sp. NPDC055002. Next base: position 429,951 of record NZ_JBSGWE010000005.1, on the reverse strand, counting down.
GTCGGTCAGCGCTTCGGTGCCGAAGTCGGACAGGTTTTCCGCGCCGGGATCGATGACCGGACCACCGAACCAGTCGTGCGCCAGGCCGGTGTCGTCGTTGGTGATCGCGCACTGCGGGCGAGCGTCGTCCAGGACGTATTCGATGCGATCGGCGGGGTAGTTGGGGTCGATCGGCAGGTAGCCCCCGCCCGCCTTCAGCACGGCGAGCAGCGCGACCGGCAACTCCACCGACCGCGGCAGCGCCACCGCTACCAGCGATTCCGGGCCGACGCCCGCGGCGACGAGTCGGCGGGCCAGACGGTTGGACCAGGCGTCGAGCTCGCCGTAGGTCAGCGTGCGCTCGCCCGCTTTCACCGCGATGGCGGTGGGGTCGAGGGCGGCGACGCGGGCGAACCGGTCCACCATGGTGTCGGCGGCGGCCACCGATTCGCCGGTGGACGACCACTCGTGCAGGGTGCGCTGCTGTTCTTCGGCGCTGAGCAACTGGATATCGCCCACCACGACGGTCGGGTCGGCGACGACCGCGGCCAGCACCTGGGTGAAGCGACGGGCCAGCACCGCGACGCTGCCCTCGTCGAACAGATCGGTGGCGTAGGCGATCTCGACGGCCATGCCGTTCGCGCGACCGTCGATGTCGTCGGATTCGCCGAGGGTGAACTGCAGGTCGAACTTCGCCACGGCGGCATCGAAATCGAGGGGTTGCACGCGCAGGTCCGCGGCTTCCAGCGCGGGGACGGTGAAGTTCTGTAGCGCCAGCGCCACCTGGAACAGGGGGTGGCGGTTGCGGGCTCGCGCCGGGTCGATGGCATCGACGACCTGCTCGAACGGGACGTCGGCGTGCGAGAGGGCGTCGAGATCGCCCGCACGGACGGCGTCGAGGGTGGTTTCGAATTCGGCGCGCGGGTCGATCTGGGTGCGCAGTACCAGGGTGTTGACGAACATGCCGATCAGCCCGTCGAGGGCGGCCTCGCCGCGGCCGGCGACCGGTGTGCCGATGGCGATGTCGCTGCCGCCGGACAGGCGGGCCAGCAGGACCGCGAGCGCGGCGTGCACCGTGCTGAACAGGGTGGCCTCGTGCTTGCGGGCCAGTTCGCGCAGTTCACTGTGCAGATCGGAGTCGATCTGGAAGCGGTGGACGGCGCCGCGGAAGGTGGACTCGGCGGGGCGGGGACGGTCGGCGGGCAGGTCGAGCTGCTCGGGGAGACCGGCGAGGCCATGGCGCCAGAACGCCAGCTGGGTATGTGCGAGCGACCCGGGATCGGTTGTCTCGCCCAGGTTTTCGTGCTGCCAGAGGGCGTAGTCGGCGTACTGGACGGGCAGCGGCGTCCAGGTGGGGGTGGTGCCCGCGTGACGGGCGGCGTAGGCCGCCATCAGGTCGGCGGCCAGCGGGCCGAGCGAGAAACCGTCGGCGGCGATGTGGTGGACCACCAGGACCAGCACGTGGTCGGTGTTCAGCGCGAACAAGGCCGCGCGGAGCGGGATCTCGGCGGTGAGGTCGAATCGGACCGCGGCGCACGCCAGCAGGCGTTCGGGCAGTTCCGTCTCGGTGATCGCCTCGGGCCGCAGCGTGATTACTGCGGCCTCCGAGATCACCTGTTCGGCGCCCTCCGGCCCCTCCGGGTAGCTGGTTCGCAAGGTTTCGTGCCGGGCGACCACATCGGCGAGGGCGGCTTCGAGGGCGGCGAGGTCGAGGTCGCCGGTGAGCCGCAGCGCGACCGGGATGTTGTCGACAGCGTCGCCGATGCCGTCGACATCGGCGAGGTAGCGATTGAGGAACCACATCCGGCGCTGCGCCGCGGACAGCGGAATCTGCCGGGGCCGTTCCCGCGTGGTGAGTTCGAGCCGCCCGCCGGTGCCGCGCAGGGCGGTGCACCGGTCGGCCAGATCGGCCACCGTCGGTGCGTCGAACAGCAGCCGGACCGGGATCTGGGTGTCGAGGGCGGCGCCGAGACGGGCGGCGACCTGGGTGGCGTTGAGGGAGTTGCCGCCGAGGGCGAAGAAGTCGTCGTCGAGACCGACTTCGCGGTCGGCGGGGAAGCCGAGCACCGAGGCGAAGGTGGCCGCGACGATGCGAGCGACCTCGGTGGACGGCGCGCGGAAGACGGCCGCCTCGAAACTCGGTGCGGGCAGCGCCTTTCGATCGAGCTTGCCGGACGAGTTGAGCGGGAACTCGTCGAGGACGACGAAAGCCGCGGGGACCATGTAGGCGGGCAGGGTGCGGATGAGCGTGGACTTCACCGCATCCACGTCGACGTGCTGTGTGGCGACGAGATAGGCGACCAGGGTGTCGTCGCGGACGATCACCGCGGCCTGGGTGATCTCGGCAACCCCGGAGAGTACGGCTTCGATCTCGCCGAGTTCGATGCGCAGACCACGCAGCTTCACCTGGAAGTCGGTGCGGCCCAGATACTCCAGCTCGCCGGCCGACGTCCAGGTGGCTAGGTCACCGGTGCGGTACATGCGCTCGGCGGAGGTGAACGGGTTGGCGACGAAGCGGTCGGCGGTGAGGTCGACGCGGCCCGCGTAGCCGCGAGCGAGCTGGGCGCCCGCCAGGTACAGCTCGCCGGCCACGCCGACGGGGACCGGGCGCAGGCGGCCGTCGAGGACGTAGACCTGGGTGTTGTGCACCGGCGCACCGATCGGGACCGTGACGGTGTCGGCGTCGATCACCTCGTGGAAGGTCACGTCCACCGCGGCCTCGGTGGGGCCGTACAGGTTGTGCACAGCCGTCCCCGTGAGCCGGCGCAGCAGCTGGGCGGGCGCGGGCGCCAGCGCCTCGCCGGAGGCGAACACCAGACGCAGCGATGCGCAGTCCCCGGCGGTCCGTGTGTCACCGGCGTGCGCACCGTCGAGCACCGCGACGAAGACCGACAGCATCGACGGGACGAAGTGGGCGACGGTGATCTGCTCGTCGGCGATCAGCCGGATCAGATAGGCGGGGTCGCGGTGACCGTCCGGGCGGGCGAGCACGAGCCGGGCACCGATCTGCAAGGGCCAGAAGAACTCCCAGACCGAGACGTCGAAGGTGGCCGGGGTCTTCTGCAGCACGGCATCGTCGGGGGTGAGCCGGTAGGCGTCCTGCATCCACACCAGACGGTTGACGATCGCGGCGTGGGAGACGACTACGCCCTTGGGCTTGCCGGTGGAGCCGGAGGTGAAGATCAGGTAGGCGGCGTTGTCCCGGGTCAGGGTGGCCAGCCGGTCGGCGTCGGTGATCGGCTCGGCCGAGTAGTCGGTGGCGTCGATCTGCTCGAGATCGAGCACCGCGCGCTGTTCGCCCGCCTGCTCCAGGCCGGTGAGGTCGAGGTCGTCGCTGCGGCGGGTCAGGACGCAGACCGGGTCGGCGGCGGCGATCACCTGGGCGATGCGCTCGGCGGGGTGCTCCGGGTCGAGGGGCACGTAGGCGCCACCGGCGGCGATGACGGCGTACATGGCCACGACCGATTCGATGGAACGGCGCATGCCGAGAGCCACGGTGCGTTCGGGGCGGACGCCGATCGAGATCAGCAGGCGGGCAAGGCGATTCACTGCCTCCGCGAACTCGGAATAGCTCAGCGATTCGCCCTCGAGGGTCACCGCGGTCGCGTCCGGAGTGCGTTCGGCCTGCGCCGCGAACAGCGAGGCCAGCGTCATGCGTTCGTCGACCGGGTACTCGGTGGCGTTCCAGGTGCCGAGTACGCGAGTACGCGCGTCGGCGTCGAGGAGGTCGATGTCGCCGATCACGACGTTGGGATCGGCGGTCACCGTATTCAGCGTCCGCAGGAAGCGGGCGCCGAAATCTGTGATGGTCTGCGCGTCGAAGAGCTCGGTCGCGTACTCGAAGCGGGCGAGCAGGCCGTCGGTGGTCTCGCACAGCGTGAGGTGCAGATCGAATTTGGCTGTGTGGGTATCGATCTCGATCTCCGAGGCGGTCAGGCCCGCGAGTTCGAGTTCGGTTCGGGAGTTGTTCTGGAAGTCGAGCATCACCTGGAACAGCGGGTGCCGGGCGGTCGATCGCTCGGGGTTGAGCACCTCCACGAGCCGGTCGAAGGTGACGTCGGCGTTGGCGAGGGCGCGCAGGTCGCTGTCGCGAACGGTGCCGAGCAGTTCGGCGAAGGTGGCGTCGGGGCGGATCCGGGTGCGCAGCACGAGCGTGTTGACGAACATGCCGACCAGGTCGTCGAGCGCCTGGTCACCGCGGCCGGCGACCGGTGTGCCGATCGAGATGTCCTGCTGACCCGACAGTTCGGCGAGGGTGGTGGCGAAGGCGGTGTGCAGCACCATGAACAGCGAGGCATTGGCTCGCGCACCGATGCCGCGCAGCCGTTCGACGATCTCGGCGGGCACCGTGAACGCCTGACGCGCACCGCGACCCGAGGCCACGGCCGGGCGCGGTCGATCGCTCGGCAGCGAGAGCAGGTCGGGCAGGTCGGCCAGTTCCGCCGTCCAGAACGCGAGCTGGCGCGACAGGGCGGATTCGGCGTCGTCCTCGGCGCCGAGCGCATCGCGCTGCCAGAGGGCGAAGTCGGCGTACTGCACCGGCAGCGGCGTCCACTGGGGCGCGGCCGCGGCCAGGTGGGCGGCGTAGGCGACCATCACATCGCGGGTCAGCGGCGCGACGGACCAGCCGTCGGCGGCGATGTGGTGCAGCACGAGAACCAGAACGTGCTCGTCGGTGTCGGTGTGCAGCAGGTGCAGGCGGACCGGGGGTTCCTGGTCCACCGCGAACGGGACGGCGGCCAGCGCGCGGATCCGGCTGCCGAGGTCGACCGGGGCGATCGCGCGCGGTTCGAGGGCGATCGTCAGCTGGTCGGCGTCGAGCACCTGCTGGAACGGGATGCCGTCGACGGCGGGGTAGCGCGTCCGCAGCGCCTCGTGCCTGGCGAAGACCGCGGCGACGGCCGCGTTCATCGCGGCGTAGTCGATGACGCCGGTGAGGCGGATGGCGGCGGCGATATTGTCGGCGACCGATTCGGCGTCGAACTGGTTCAGGAACCACATGCGCTGCTGCGCGTAGGACAGCGGAATCCGGTCCGGTCGTTCGCCTGCCACCAGCGCGGGCCTCGGCGCGACCGCGTCGGCGGTGCCGAGCAGGGCGGCGAGCGCGGTGACGGTCGGCGCCTCGAACAGCGACTTCAGCGAGATCGTGCGGCCGAGTGCGGTGCCGAGGCGGGACACCACCTGGGTGGCGACGAGCGAGTTGCCGCCGAGGGCGAAGAAGTCGTCGTCGGCGCCGATCCGCGCGGCACCGAGCACCTCGCCGAAGACCTGGGCCACCACGGACTCGGTCCCGGCGGCGGGCGCGCGGAAGGAACGCGCGGCGAACACCGGCTCCGGCAGGGCCTTGCGGTCGAGCTTGCCGTTGGGGGTGAGCGGCAGGGCATCGATCACCACGAACGCGGACGGCACCATGTGCGCGGCGAGGGTGCCGCGCAGGGCGGCGGCGATCGCATCGATCGGCTCGCCGGCCTCAGCGGTGGGCACGACATATGCGATGAGCTGATCGCCTCGGTGCGGGTCGGCGCGCACCAGCACCGCGGCCTGGCGGACCGAGGGCTGGGCGAGCAGGGCGGATTCGACTTCGCCGAGTTCGATGCGGAAACCCCGGAGTTTGACCTGGTCGTCGTTGCGGCCCAGGTAGTCGAGGGTGCCCTCCGGAGTCCAGCGGACCAGGTCTCCGGTGCGGTACATGCGCTCGGACGACGCCCACGGGCAGGCGACGAAGCGGGTCGCGGTGAGGGCGGCGCGGGAGCGATAGCCGCGCGCGAGCTGGGCACCCGCGACGTACAGCTCGCCCGCGACGCCGACAGGGACCGGCCGCAGCCGGGAGTCGAGGACCCACTGGGTGATGCCGCGCAGCGGCGTGCCGAGGGTCAGCGGGGAATCGGCGGTGAGCGGGGCGCTGATGTTAGTGGCGACCGTGGTCTCGGAGGGGCCGTAGGCGTTCACGAACGCGCGGGGAACGGGTCCGGCGGTCCAGCGGGCGATCAGGTCGGGCGGGCAGGCTTCGCCGCCGACCATCACCATGCGAAGGGCGTCGAGCGGGGTGGGGTCGAGCACGGACAGGCCGGACGGGGTCATCAGGGCGTGCGTGACGCGCTGTTCCGAAAGCAGTTGGGCCAGTTCGGCTCCCACATGACGCCCGTGCGGGGCGATCACCAGGGTCGCGGCGGAATTCACCGCGAGCAGCAATTCCATCACCGAGATGTCGAAGGACGGCGACCCGACCTGGAGGACGCGGGCGTCGGCGGTGCCGAACATGCGCGCGGTCTCCTCGGCGGCGAAACCCGCGATACCCGCCTGGGTGACGAGCACACCCTTGGGCAGGCCGGTCGAGCCGGAGGTGTAGATGACGTAGGCGAGGTGCTGGGCGCGCAGAGGCCGCACGCGGTCGAAGTCGATGACGGGATCGCTGGAACGCCCGGCGCATTCGGCCATCAGCTTCAGCTCGTCGAGGGCCAGCCAATCGAGCGGACCGGGCAGCGCGGACAGCGACTCGGACACTGTAAGACCAAGTCGGGCACCGGAATCGGTCACCATATGGGTGATCCGATCGAGCGGGTAGCTCGGGTCGACGGGCAACCAGGCGGCACCGGACTTGGCGATCGCCCACACCGCGAGAACCGACTCGATGGAGCGGGGGATGCCGACGGCGATCACGTCGTCGGGGCCGACGCCGCTGTCGATGAGGACCCTGGCCAGGCGTGACGACGCCCGATCGAGTTCGCGGTAGGTGAGGGTGCGGTCGCCGTCGGTGACGGCATCGCGATCCGGGTCGGCGGCGACCGCGCCGGCCAGGAGGTCGGGTAGCAGACCGGTGGCGGTGACCGGTGCGCCGCGCATGCCGGTGAGCTGGGAGTGTTCGGTCGCCGACAGCAGCGGTAGGTCACCGACCGCGGTGTTCGGCGCGGCGACGGCCGCGGCGAGTAGCCGCACGAAACGGGCACCGAGGGCGCGCATCTCGGACTCGTCGAACAGGTCGGCGGCGTACAGGGTGACGGCGTCGATACCTGCGGGTTCGCCTGCGGCATCGCGTCGTTCGGCGAGGGTGAGCTGTAGGTCGAACTTGGTGATATCGAGCTCGATCTCGCGCACCGTCACCGGCGAGCCCACCAGGTCGAAGGTGGTGTCGAGGACCGCCTGGAAGTTCAGCGCCACCTGGAACAGCGGGTGCCGGGACTGCGAGCGGGCCGGGTTGACCACGTCGACCAGACGATCGAAGGGAACGGTGGCGTGCGCGAAGGCGGCCAGGTCGGTTTCGCGGGTGTGCTCGAGCGCGGCGACGAAGCTCGCGGCGGGGTCGACCTCGGTGCGCAGCACCAGGGTGTTGACGAACATGCCGATCAGGTCGTCGATGGCGCGGTCGCCGCGGCCGGCGACGCCGGTGCCGATGGCGATGTCGGTGGTGCCCGACAGGCGGGCGAGGAGCACCGACAGCGCGGTGTGCACAACCATGAACAGCGAGGCGCCTGCCCGCTGAGCCAGGTCGGCGAGCTGACGGTGCAGATCGGCGTCGATGGTGAAGGCGGTGCGGGCGCCGCGCATGCTCGGCTCGACCGGCCGACGGCGACTCGAGGGCAGCTCGAGCTGGTCGGGCAGACCAGCCAGGGTCCGCTCCCAGAAAGCGATTTCGCGGGAGGCCAGCGACTGCGGATCGGTTTCGGCACCGAGGAGCTCGCGCTGCCAGAGGGCGTAGTCCGCGTACTGCACGCTCAGCGGCGACCAGCCGGGCGCGACGCCGTCGGTGGCGGCACCGTACGCGGTGAGCACATCGCGGACGAGCACCTGCAGCGAAACACCGTCTGCCGCAATATGATGCAGCACGACAGCGAGAACACACTCCTGCGCCGCGACGCTCGATCGCCGCGGCGCCGAGTTGTCCACAGTTGTGTCGGCGGCCGGAACAACGAAGATCCCCGCACGCACCGGCGCTTCGCGTTCGAGGTCGAACCCGGCACGCGCGAATCGGGTCAGCTCCGCATCGAGGTCGGCGGCCGCCACTTCGATGGGGTCGCCGATGCGGACCAGCCCGGCATCGCGGACGACCTGCTCGGCCACCTCCCCACCGGGAGTGCCGACCGCGGGGAACACGGTCCGCAGCGCCTCGTGGCGCTCGATCACCGCGTGCAGGGCCGCGACCAGGGCGGGCAGATCGGCGGTGCCGCGCAGGCGGATGACGAACGGCATGTTGTAGCCGGGCGCCGAGGGATCGAAGCGGTTGAGGAACCAGATCCGTTGCTGCGCGGGCGACAGCGGGATCAGCGCCGGGCGGGGGCCCGCGGTGAGCACCGGGAGCTGGGCCGAGACGCCGGTGTCGTCGCGATCGGCGATGGCGGCGGCGAGGCGGGCGACGGTGGTCGCGCCGAACAGATCGCGCACGCCGAGGCGGCAGCCGAGGTCGGCGCCGAGGCGGGCCGCGACCTGGGTGGCGACCAGGCTGTTGCCGCCGAGGGCGAAGAAGTCGTCGTCGCGGCCGATGCGGTCGAGGCCGAGGACCTCGCCGAACACCCTGGCCACCGTCTGCTCCACCGGGCCGACCGGTTCGGCGTAGGTGACGACCGTGCGGGTGGGAGCGGGCAGGGCCTTGCGGTCCAGCTTGCCCGACGCGTTCACCGGAAGGGCTTCGAGCAGCACGAACGCCGCGGGCACCATGTAGGCGGGCAGCGCGCGCAGTGCGGTCTCACGCAGATCGTCGATCGACACCGAGCCCGGCTCGGCTTCCACGACGTAGGCGACCAACTGCTCGCCGACGCCCGCGTCGTCACGGACCAGCACTACCGCGCGCGCCGCGGCGTCCACGCTCTCCAACACGGACTCGATCTCGCCGAGCTCGATGCGCAGGCCGCGCAGCTTCACCTGGAAGTCGGTGCGCCCCAGGTATTCCAGCTCGCCGTTGGTGGTCCAGCGGACCATGTCACCGGTGCGGTACATCCGCTCACCCGGCAGTGGATGCGTGGCAGTGCTGCCGGAACCACCGTCGGGCAGCGCACGCCCGGAGTCGGCGGCGACCATCGCGGGCGCGGCGACGAAACGTCCGGCGGTGAGCTCGGGACGTCCTACATAACCCCGGGCGAGCTGTACCCCCGACAGATACAGCTCACCCGGAGCCCCGACCGGAACGGGCCGCAGCCGTGAGTCGAGAACATGGAGCCGGGTGTTGAACACCGGCGCGCCGATCGGCACCGTGACCCGGTCGCTGTCGTTCACCTCGTGGAAGGTGACGTCGACGGCGGCCTCGGTCGGGCCGTAGAGATTGTGCAGGCGAGCGCCCGTCAGCAGCCGCAGCCGCTGGGCAGGCGCGGCGGGCAAGGCCTCACCGGAGGCGAAGACCAGCCGCAGCGAGGTGTATTCGGCGATTTCCTGTTGGGCCAGAAACACTTCCAGCATCGACGGCACGAAATGTGCGACGGTGACGCCGTATTCGCTGATCACGTGGCGCAGATAGCCGGGATCACGGTGCCCGTCCGGCTCGGCGAGCAGCAGCGTCGCACCGATCTGCAAGGGCCAGAAGAACTCCCACACCGAGACATCGAAGGTCATCGGCGTCTTCTGCAGCACCACGTCGACCCCGTGCAGGCGGTAGGTGTGCTGCATCCAGACGAGGCGGTTCACAATCGCGGCGTGCTCGACCGCGACGCCCTTGGGCAGACCGGTGGAGCCGGAGGTGAAGATGACGTAGGCGGGATGGCCGGGGCGCAGCGGCGCGGTGCGGTCGGCATCGGTCAGCGGGGCGTCGTCGTAGCCGCTCAGATCGAGGGCGTCGACAGCCAGCACCGGCAGCCCGTCGACAGGCGCACCGTCGCGGGTGGTCGTGAGCACGGCCGCCGGGGCGGCGGTCGCGAGGATGTGGGCGATACGCTCGGCCGGATGATCCGGGTCGATCGGCACGTAGGCCGCGCCGGCGGCGAGCACCGCGTACATCGCCACCACCAGTTCGGGTGAACGCCGAATGCTCAGCGCCACCAGCGATTCCGGTCCGATGCCGTCCGCGCGCAGCCGCCGGGCCAGCCGATTGACGCGCTGCGCCAGCTCGCGATAGGTGAGGGTCGCGCCCTCGGAAGCCACGGCGGCGGCTTCCCGAACAGCGCCGGTGTGCGAGGACGTCGCCATCCGCACGGCCACGTCGTCGGGGGTGCGCGCGACCTGGGCCTCGAACATGGCGGGCAGCGTCGCGGCCCGCACCGAGCGCTCGGCCAGCGCGGCGTCGACATCGAATCGGGTGGAGTTCCAGATCCGGGTGCTGACCTGTAGCTCCAGCTCGGTCGCGACCTCGATCGCGCCGAGTGCGGTGTCGAGATCGGTGGCGGCCAGGCGCTCGAGGAAGCCGAGGAAGCGGGCGTGGTGCCTGGCCAGGGTGTCGGCGTCGTAGAGGTGCGGGTTGGCCTCGAAATCGACGTGCACCCGGTCGCGATCGCCGTAGTAGACGTTGAGACTCAAGTCTTCGATCGGACCGGTGGACAGCACCCGGTAGCGACCGGTGGTGGTGCCGAGGGTGAGGTCACTGCGGAAGAGCATGAAGTTGGCGAGCGGGCCGAACAGTGCGCGCCGGGCGGGGCGGCCGTCGTCCTCGGCGTCGCGGCGGATGTCCTCGGCGCGGTAACGCTGATGACGCAGCGCACCCGCCACCTCGACCCGGGCCGCGCGCAGCAGTTCACCCCAGGTGGCGGGTGATCCCGCCGCACCCGTGGGCAGTCGCAGCGGCACGATATTGGACAACATCCCCGCCGAGCGGCGCATGACCGCGGTGGTGCGGGCGGTGACGGGCAGGCTCAGTACCGCGTCCGGCCGGTCGGTGAGGCGGCCCAGATAGGCAGCGAAAGCGGCCAGCAGTACCGCGGAGATGGTCGAATCATCGCTGGCGGCAATGGTTTCCAGCCGATCGACCAGCTTTTCCGACAGGCGCCCGCCGGTCACCAGGTTGATCGCCGAACGCGGCGCGGTGCGGCCGTCGAGCGCGGTGGGGCTGTCCAGGCCCGCGATCCGCTGAGCCCAGTGCTCACGATCGCCGACGAATCGGGTGCTCTCGCGGTAGCGCTGTTCGCCTTCGACCAGCGCCGACAGTTCGCCGGGCACCACCTCGCGCGCCGGGGTACCGAGCATCCGCGCGGTGTAGAGCTCGGCGATGCGCTGGGAGTTGGTGAACGCGCCGTACCCGTCGAGCACGATGTGGTGGCCGCGCAGGTACCAGAACCAGCGGGTCTCGCCGACGCGCAGCACCGCGCCCGCCACCAGCCGGTCGGTGAGCAGGTCGATGGGGGCGCCGAATTCCGCGCGCATCCATTCCTGCGCGGCGGCCACGGGGTCGTCGTGGTGGCGCAGATCGATCAGCGGCAGCTCCTGCTCGACCGCGATGGTGTGGTCGACGTACTGGTGCGGGACACCGTCGAACTCGCCGATGCGCACCAGCGGCGAGCCGTAGGTGTGCGCGGCCTCGGCCGTAACCTGCTGCAGCACAGCGGCATCGAGCTCGCCGTCGATATCGACGTACTGGGCGATGGTGATCGGGACATCGGGGTCGAGCAGCTGTGCGTACCAGACACCCAGCTGGGCCGGGGTCAGCGGAAACGGCAGACCGACGACCCGTGCTTCCTGTGGTCGCGCACTGAACCCACCCAACTCCGTACCGTGCACCAGAGCCTCCTCGTATCGCGAAAGAACAGCAGATCGAATTGTTTTCGGGCAGCACGAATACACCTCGCGCAGCGAAAGATTCGATATGAACGCGGTGGGCGTGCCGCCACACTCGCGCAAGATCCCCGACAGATCATGTGGACGAGATCGACGACCTAGGGGTCGCCGAGGCAACGGACGCTGGGTCCGTCGCGGGTGCCTAGCTGTTGATCGTTCCTCCAACGGCTTTGTCAGTTACATCACATGGGTGCCTGTCCATGCAGTGCCGACAGTAGGCCCTCAGTTAATAAAAAGAAACTTTTTCCGCTAAAAAAATCGGTCGGCCGTCCAGTCTGTACCGATGGGTACCCACGACCAGGGCATGAGTGTGGGCTCCAACACATCGGCCATCCATATGTGAGCCACCACACCTTCAGACCGGGACACTATGAGCCGAAACGTTGCATCTGCGTTGCATCGGCGCCGATGCGCCGGTCGAGTACCCGGATCTTGGCTTCTATCTGCGCATACAGCGGCGAATCACGATCGACGGTCGACCGATAGGCGGCCCATGCGGCGGCATCGTCGCGACCTTCCGGACACGACGTCCATCGGCGCAGCACGGCGGCGTCGGGCGCGGCGAGCACGGCGGTCCGCAATCGGACTCGCAGCTCGTCGCGGATGTCGCAAATGCCGGGAGCCGAGGAGCGTGGCAGCACCGGACCCGCGTACAAGTTCAATGCGGATGCGGTATCACCGGAGTCGAGTGCGGCCCGCAGCTCCTCCACATCGGTTGCGACATGCACGCGGAGACGGTATGGGCGCGAACCGACCACCGAGGCGCCGATCACCGACCGCAGCCGCGACATCGCCGCGCGGATCGTGCCGTTGTCGAGATCGGTGTCGTCCAGCAGTAGCGCCAGATGATCGGCGCCGAGACCTTCGGGGTGTTCGGTGAGCAAAAGCAGGATCTCGGCATGGCGTTGCGAGAGCGGCACCCGCTCCCCCGCGATGCTCAACTGAGGTTGACCGAGACCCAAGACGTCCAGACCGAGCCTGGCTTGTCCGCTGCCGTCGCGGTTCGCCGGAGCCGGCGCCTTGATGCCGTGGCTCGCGCGCATGGCTCGCAGCACCAGGTCCATCTCGGCCGCGGTCGCGGCGGCTTTGACCAATGCGAGAATTTCGGGCTTGGCCACCCGCATCCCGCCGGCAATCATCAGAACGCCGATCAGCCGGCCGTCCGGCTCGTGCACGGGAGCCGCGGCGCCGGTGATCTGGTGCATACGATGCAGGAAATGTTCGGGTCCGTGGATCCAGGTGGCGCGGCCGGTGCGCACGACGAGGCCGACGGCATTGGTGCCGATCCGGCGCTCGCTGAGATCGTCGCCCTCGCGCACGCCGATCTCGGCGGCGGCGGCGACCTGCTCCGGATGCCCGTGCACCGACAGCACCCGACCGAACTGGTCGGCCACAGTCACGATCAATCCGGCGTGCGACGCGTCCTGGACCAGCAGTTTGTCGATCAGCGGCATGAGCGCGGCGATAGGGTGGGCGTCGCGATAACGCTCCAGATCGGCGCCGCGCAGCCCGCGACCGTCGATGACGTCCGTCGGGTCGACACCGCCGCGCACACTGCGCAGCCATGATTCGAGAACGAGCGGACGTAGAAGACCGGCCAGCTGGGTAAGCTGTTCACCACCGGCACTGAGAAATCCATGGGCCTGTGCGGCATAGGCTTCCAGAGCACCGAGCTGTGCGCCCGACTCCGATGCCTGCCGTGGGGGCCTCCCACCTGCAAGATTGCTGACCATTTGCCTTTCTTTCCCGCTACAAACTGTACCGGGCAGATATCAGGCCAACCGCCAGAAGTCGGGGTTTGTCCCGCAGGTCACATCGTGGTATCAATCGTCACTTCGTCACACGACCATGTGGTCCGCTATGGACGCGGCGAGCATCACAGTGGTGGCCTGTGGACCGCGCCGCAGCGGGACCGGGACGACCGACAGATCGGCCACCGTCAGTGCCTCGATGCCGTGCACACGCCCCTGTTCGTCGACCACCGCGCGCTCGTCCCCCGCGCGGCCCATGCGACAGGTACCGGAAAGATGTTGAGACGTGCCGAGGTTGGCGCGCAGCCAGGAGTCGTCGACGGGTCCGATGCGCCGACCCAGGAGATCCGCCGTGCGTGCTACGCCCTCGCGCAACCGGGCTCGGTCCTGCTCGGCGCGCAGATAGCGTTGGTCGACGCGGGCCGCGACGGCCGGATCAGTCGAAACCAGGGTCAGCTCGCCGGTCGACTCGGGACGCATCAGGGCGACCCCCACCCGGCGAAGACCCGGCGTGAACATCGCGGTGTACGGGCGTAGTTCCAGGTCGTCCATTTCTAGGACGTACTCGAGCGCGACGGTCGACCGCGCGGGTTCCGCTCCGGCGAATTCGATGCCGATCTCCGGATGATCGGTGCACCACGCGCCCACCGGAGCGGGTCGCAGCACCGGAACGCCGAGCGAGCGCAGCAGCGGTTCGGGGCCGATCCCGGATCTGATCAGCAGCGCGGCCGACTCCACCGCACCCGCGCACAACACCACCTCATCGGCATACGTCGTCCCGTGTTCTCGCCCGCGAGCCCACTCCACACCGATTACCCGCGTGCCACGCAGTAATAGCCGGGTCACCATTGTTTCGCCGGTGAGGATCAGATTGCTTCGGTGGAGTGCGGGAAAGAGATGGGTGATCGCGGGCCCGGCGCGGCGACCTCGCGATAGCGCCAACGGCACGCGCCCGAATCCCACGCCGGTATCTGCCGGTGTGTTGAGGTCGGGAATTTCGGTGAATCCCGCTGCCACGCAATGTCGCGCGAATTCGACGCTGAACTCGGAGGGGTCGCAGGTTCGTGAGATCGGGATCGGGCCGCCGATTCCGTGACCGGGCACAGTGCCGAAATCCGCGTCGTCTTCCAGCGCGCAGAACACCGGGAGGACCGATTCGAACGACCAGCGCGGGCCCGCCACCGCGCTCCAGGCGGCGAAGTCGTCGGCGGGTGGGCGGATGAAGTAGCTGCCGTTGATCGCACCGGAGCCACCGATCACTTTGCCCCGCACCAGATTTCCCGGATAACGCCACACCAGCCGGGACTCGGGGCCGACCGGGAGATGACCTGGGTCGAGCAGTTCGACGGGCAGCTCCCCCATCGCGGCGAAAACCGGTCCGGCTTCGAAGACACGCACGGAACGCGCCGGATCGGCGCTGAGCCGCGCGGCGAGCACGCAACCCGCCGACCCGGCTCCGACGATGAGAGTGCTGGTCACGCAGCCGTCTTCAGCGGGGCGGCACGCTCGGCTTGAGCGCTTCGAAACTGCGCGCCCGGATGACGCCCAGCCACAGGCCCGTGCCGTAGGCCACGTCGTCGAGACGCTTGTAGGCCACATAGCGGACCGGGTCGAGCCCGCCCGAGTCGCGATGGGTGAACCAGTCGGCGAGACCGTCGGCGAGTGCCATCGTGATGGCGATCTTGCGGATCCGGCTCGACGCGATCACCGCCAGGAGCGTCACCGGCCAATAGTCCCGGCACATCGCCGAAGCCAGTCGCCACATCCCGGCGAAGTAACCGCGCGCGAGGTAGACCGCCGCGATCCGGGTCGGGTTGTCCAGTTCGGTGAAGACCCGGCGCAGGCGAACCAGAGCCGTGGCCAGGGTGACGAGTCCGCCGAGCAGACCCCATTTCGACAGTGTCGCGAACAGCAGACTGGCCAGCACGGTCCAGGTCGGCACCGACAGCGGCGAGACCAAGCCCGAGTGCCGTTTCCCGAGTGGTGCCGCGCCCGTGCCGTAGAACAGCTTCCGCCCGAACCAGGCGCGGAAGGCGACCCGGTGATCGTGGGCGACGTGCGCGGCGGGCTCGTAGCGCAACCGCCAGCCCGCGCGTTCGAGCCGCCAGCACAGGTCGACGTCCTCGGCCACCTGCATCGATTCGTCGAATCCGCCCTCGCCGAGCAGCGCCGCGCGCCTGGCCAGCAGCGCCGCGCTCGGCACGTACGACACGATGCCGCGGGCGTGCACCGCCGATTCGCGCCGGCCGAGATCGAGTGAGGAGCGGGTGTGTTCGTAGCGAGCGAGCGCGTTGGATTCGGAATCGAGGGCCACGATGCGCGGCGCGACCAGCGCGACCTGCGGATCGCTGAAATGTCCGAGCATGACCTCGAGCCAGCCGCTGCGCGGCACCACATCGGAGTCGAGGAACGCCACGAAGCCCGTTGTCGCCGCCTGCAATCCGGCATTTCGGGCGGCGGCGGGGCCGAGCGGGCTCTCGTGCCGCAGCACCGTCACCTGACCGCGGCCCGGTCGCGGCGGGATGCGGACCGGCTCGTCGGAGCCGTCGTCGACGACGATCACATTGTGCCCACGCAGCACTGCCAGCAGACGTAGCAGCCCGTCGGCGTTGTTGTAGAGCGGGATGACGACGGTGACGTCGTCGAGGGACGGTTCGAGCCGCGGACGCGGGTTGGCCACGCCGGAATCGAGCAGCCGGCGGGCGACGATCGCGGACTTGGTGTCGGTCACCTCCAGGTATCCGTCGCCGATCAACTCGGCGGCCTCCGGGGCCAAGCGCAGCATCCGTGCGGGCGATCCTCCGATCAGGATCCGACCCCCGGAAAATGCGCGTACCCGTGGATCGATCCGTACCCCGAAGCCGTCGGGCAGACGATCATGGCGCATTCCTCGCATGCTATGCGCAGTTGAGCTCTCAGACATCATCACCCCACAAAAAAGGAGGAAAGTCTGCCTGAAATGCCGCTGTGACCGGTTGCCGGACGCGTCAACAAGATCGGCAGCGCATTTCCGGCAACCGGCCGCGGTCAGCCGAGCGGACTCTCGTTGCACGCCTTGGCAGGTGGGCGCTTCACGGTCAACGGCAGCGACACCCTGCCCCGACTGCGAACCGGGCGCGAGTGGTCGACGGCGGGGCGCGGAATGGTGCGTCCCGGCGCCGACAGCGCCGCTTCGCCGTAGCCCTGAACGCATTCCGGGTCCGGTCCGTTGGCGGGCAGGCCGGTGAAGAATTTCGCGGCCATGCAGCCACCACGGCAGGAGTCGTAGTGCGAGCACTTCGTGCACGCGCCACCGTCGACCGGCTCGCGCAGTTCGGCGAAGAGCTCGGAGTCGGTCCAGACCGCCGCGAAACCACCGTCGGCGACGATGTTTCCGGCTTTGAAGCGGTCATGGATGGCGAACGGGCAGGCGTAGACGTCACCGACCGGATCGACCAGACAGACCACCCGGCCCGCACCGCACATGTTCAAACCCGGTAGGGCCGAGCCGAATGCGGACAGGTGGAAGAACGAGTCGCCGGTGAGGACGCCCTCGCCGTTGCGGACGAGCCAGTCGTAGAGCTCGCGCTGCTGTTCGGGCAGCGGATGCAGCTCGTCCCACACGTCCGCGCCGCGACCCGAGGGACGAAGGCGGGTGAGTCGCAAGGTGGCGCCGTACTTGTCGGCGATGGCCTTGAACTCGTCGAGCTGGGAGATGTTGTGCCGGGTGGCGACCACCGAGAGCTTGGCGTCCTTGAAACCCGCCGCGGCGAGGTTCGACAGCGCCTTGATCGCGGTGTCGTAGGAGCCGGGACCGCGCACGGCGTCGTTGACCGCGGCATCGGCGCCGTCGAGGGAGATCTGCACGTCGACGTAGTCGCTGGCCGCCAACCGCGCGGCGACCTCTTCGTTGATGCGAACGCCGTTGGTGGAGAACTTGACCCCCACATTGTGCGCGGTGGCGTAGTCGACCAGTTCCCAGAAGTCCGGGCGCACAGTCGGTTCACCGCCGCCGATGTTGACGTAGAAGATCTGCATGCGCTCGAACTCGTCGATCAGCGCCTTGCACTGCTCGGTGCTCAGTTCGTTCGGGTCGCGGCGACCCGACGAGGACAGGCAGTGCACGCACGACAGGTTGCAGGCGTAGGTGAGTTCCCAGGTGAGGCAGATCGGTGCGGCGAGGCCCGATTCGAAACGGTCGATCAGCCTGCCGCCCTGGGTGGCGTCACCCGCCGCCAAGGCTGTCGGCGCGGCGGTGACCGGGCCGGGCGAGGCCACGATCATGTCGGTGTCGGCCAGCTGCGCGAGCGCTGCGACGTGCGCGTCGGAGGCGTCTACGCCCTTGGCACGCAGTGCCTCGCGCACGGAGGAGTGCGCGGGCAGCGACCGGACCACATCGACGAGATCGCGGCTCTTGAGGAACGAGAGCTTGCGGGTCCCGAAGTGGTACAGCAGCGCGCCGAAGGATTCCGGGCGCAACGAGACCCGAGGGTGCAGCGTCCAGCGGGTGTCGAGGTCCAGCATGGTCAGTACACGCCGCACATGCCGTCGATGCTGACCTCTTCGATCAGCGTCTCGGTGACCAGGTCCTCGTCGGATTCGACGGTCGCGGGCGTGGTGTTCTCAGGCATGACTACCTCCATTGTGTTGCCGGTCACCACGCACCTTAACGTCAGTGACTGCCATAAAGGGCGAAATCGGAAAATCTTTCTCTGAGCACACCCCGCCCCCCTCGGCTGCGAACCCCTCTAGACTTCCGGAGGCAGGGATGGGAAAAGGGCTGATGGCCCGGTGGCAGCAGAGGTGAGGCAGAGGCTTGCGTAACCATGGTGGGGCGGGTGCTGGTTCGACACTGTCCGAGGCAGAGATCGTCGACGCGGCACTGAGGGTGGTGCGCGAGGACGGGGTCGAAAAGCTGTCGATGCGACGGCTCTCGCGCGAGCTCGGGGTGTCACCGATGGCGCCGTACTACTACGTGGCCGACAAGCGCGAGCTACTCGATCTGGTCGCCAGCGCCGCACTGGTCGGGGTGCGCAAGCCCTCGCGCGAGTCCGGTCCGTGGCAGGAGCGCCTGCGCGATCTGATCGATCAGATAGACGATAAACTGCGCACGCATCCCGGCCTGGGCGACATCTTGCTCGAGCAGATGCTCGGCAAGCAGCTCGACCTGATCGACGCCGTGATGGAGATCCTGTTCGACGCGGGCTTCAGCGACCGCAACGTGCTGGCCGCCTACGCGACCATCCACACCTACCTGTTCGGCCGCAGCAGAGTGAATCCGCGCGACCGTTCCGCGCCGGCCGACGTGCTGCTGCCCGAGGCGGTGGCCCGAGCCACGAAGTACATGTCCGACCTGCGCGGCAAGTACTCCTACGACTTCGGGATGGAGGTGCTGGTCGCCGGACTCGAGGCGCAGCTTGCCCTGCAGGCGCGTCCCGGCCTAGCATGAAACTGAAACACGTTCTAGTTTTGCCCGAGAGGACGACATGACCACAGTCGAGGTTCCGCACGGCTCGCGCTCGGTGGTGCTGCGAGTAGCCGCGGTGATCGCCGAAACGGCCGACACCAACTCCGTGGTCTTCGAGGTGCCCGCCGAACTCCGCGAGCGCTTCGCCTACTCCCCCGGCCAGTTCCTGACGCTGCGCATCCCGAGCGAGCAGACCGGATCGGTCGCCCGCTGCTATTCGCTGGCCAGTTCGCCGTTCACCGATGATCTGCCGAAGGTGACCGTCAAGCGCACCGTGGACGGATACGGCTCGAACTGGCTGTGCGACAACATCGCCGCGGGCGACGAGGTCGAGGTGCTGCCGCCGTCAGGTGTGTTCACGCCCAAGGATCTCGACGAGGACATGCTGCTGTTCGGCGCGGGCAGCGGGATCACGCCGGTGATGTCGATCCTGAAGTCGGCACTGTCGCAGGGTTCCGGCAAGGTCGTGCTGGTCTACGCCAATCGCGACGCGACCTCGGTGATCTTCGCGGACGAACTCCGCGATCTCGTCGGTAAGCATCCCCAGCGACTCACCGTCATCCACTGGCTCGAACCGCTGCTCGGCCTGCCGACCGCCGACATGCTGGCCACCCTGGTCCGGCCCTACACCGCCTACGAGGCGTTCATGTGCGGGCCCAAGCCGTTCATGGACCTGGTGCACGACGCGCTGGCCTCGCTCGAGGTCCCGCGCAACCGCACCCACGCCGAGGTGTTCAACTCCCTCGCCGGAGATCCGTTCGCCGACCACGCGCCCGCCGAGGTGTCCGAGGCCGAAGCGGCCGACGCGGCGACGGTCGAGGTGGAGCTCGACGGCCAGGTGCACGAGATGTCGTGGCCACGCAAGCAGACGCTGGTCGACATCATGCTCGACAAGGGCCTCGACGTGCCCTACTCCTGCCAGGAGGGCGAGTGCGGGTCGTGTGCCTGCACCGTGCTGGAAGGCAAAGTGGAGATGGCCAATTCGGAGATCCTCGATCCCGAGGACATCGAGAACGGGTACATCCTCGGCTGCCAGGCGCGGCCGGTGACCGATCGGCTGCGGATCCAGTTCTAACGCATGGCGCGGTAGGCGGCGCGTTGCTCGGGGTCGAGGTGTTCGGTCGCGTAGCTCAACGCGGTGCGGCCCAGTTCGGGTGCGTTCCTGTTCAGGAAATCGGTGAGTGCGGTCTGGTCGACGCGCTTGCCGATTTCGCGCAACATCCAGCCCAGCGCCTTCTGGATCAGATCTCGGCGGTCGGTCCGGAGGATTTCGGCGAGTTCCAAGGTGGTGCTCGGGTCGCCCGCCTTGATGAACGCGAACGTCGACAACAGCGCGACTCGGCGCTCCCACAGCGAATCCTGTTCGGCCAGTTCGAACAGCAGCGTGCGGTCTCTGTCGAGTAGCCAGGGGCCGATGATGTTCTCGGCGGAGGCGTCGACCAGATCCCAGTTGTTGACCCGGCCGCGCCGGACAGCCGCCAGGTAGAGATCGACCATCTCCTGACGGGCCTTGTCGTCGAGAGCACGCGGTTTCGATGCCGCCGCGAAGCGGGCGTTGAGGATGAACAGGGCGGCCAGGCGTTCCTCGTGGAGGGGACTGTCGAGGAGTTCGTCGATCTGCGAAAGCGGCAGCGCGGGGAACTGTTTCGCCACTCTTCTGGTGACAGGGACTCGGATGCCGAGAAAGATGTCGCCCTCGCCGTATTCGCCGGGGCCGGTCTTGAAGAAGCGTTGCAGGTGATGCGCGTCAGTGGGGTTCGCCAGGTCGGCGAGGGCCTTACGCACCTGTGCAGCGGTGGGAAGCTCGGACACACGCACCTCCGGGTCGGCGGATTCCCTCCGCATTCAACACTGGTGCGGTGACATGCCCGCGCAGGCTCCCCGCCGTCCGGTCAGGCCGGTAGCGCGCCGAGCAGGCGGCCCGACTCGAATGTCGCCGCACCGGAGGGCAACTCGCCCGGCCGACCGCTCGTGCGGACGGTGACGGTGCCGGTGCCGGTGGTGGGGCGGCCGAGTTCGTCCATCTTGCGGACGGTCTGGGCGGCGACGGCTTGGGCGCTGTCGAACAGGCGCACCCCGTCGGGCAGTGCGGCGACGATGGCGTCGATGACCAGTGGATAGTGGGTGCAGCCGAGGACAACGCCCTCGACGTCGGCCGGGGTGCGCGCGGCCGAGTCGGCGATCGACTCGCGGATCGCCTTGATGTCGCCGCGGTCGATCGCGTCGGCCAGCCCGTGGCAGGCGACCCCGACGACCTTCGCGTCACCGCCGAACCTGGCGATCAGATCGGCCTGGTAGCGGCTGGCAGTGGTCGCCGCCGTCGCCCACACGGCTACCGAATTACATTGTGCGGCAGCAGGTTTGATCGCGGGAACAGTGCCGATCACCGGCACCGACTCCCCCACCTCCGCCCGCACATGCGCCAACGCGGTGACACTCGCGGTATTGCACGGCAGCACGATCACCTCGGCCCCCGCCTCGATCGCCTGCCGTGCCGTGCCGACGACCCGCTCGACCACCCACTGCTCCGGCTTGGGCCCCCAGGGCGCGCCATCGGGGTCGAGCAGCAGCAG
The DNA here is from genome assembly GCF_053608825.1 of Nocardia sp. NPDC055002. NCBI lineage: Bacteria > Bacillati > Actinomycetota > Actinomycetes > Mycobacteriales > Nocardiaceae > Nocardia > Nocardia sp. NPDC055002. The sequence goes on along the minus strand of NZ_JBSGWE010000005.1, from coordinate 408,514 downwards.
CAAGTCGACGTCGGGCCGCAGCTTGCGCAACCACGAAGCCGTAGGCAACAGGCCGAGGCCGGAATCGATGAGCGCGACGATCACCGCTACACCGTATTACAGCGGCGAGCTCGGCCGATCGCGACCACGTACGCACCGGCCCGAGCGGGCTCAGCCTGCCGCGGCGAGGAGGTCCGCCACCGGGGTGGGGGTGGCCAGTTTGGCGCGCAGTTTCATCACCTGGCTGGTCAGGCCCGCACCGAGCACGGCGGTGAGGATGCCGTCGCGCGAGTAGTAGGCGAGGAACTTGCGGCCGTCGTCGGTGACCACGGTGACGTCGTCGTGGGGCGAGGGGGTGCCAAGGGCCTGGATCTTGATGTCGTACTGGTCGCTCCAGAAGTACGGCACGCGGGCCATGGTGGGCGGTGTACCGCCGAGGAGGGCGGTGACCAGCAATTTTGCCTGTTCACCCGCGCTCGTCCAGTGTTCGACCCGCTTGCGGACGCCGGAGTCGTGCTGCCAGGCGGCGACATCACCGACCGCCCAGACGGCGTCGGCGGAGGTACGGCCGACCTCGTCGGCGAGCACGCCACCGCCCGCGGACCTGTCGGCCAGCTCGATACCGGAGTCGGCCAGCCAGTCGGTGACGGGGACCGAGCCCACGCCGACCACGACCAGGTCGGTGTCGATGTCGGTGCCGTCGGTGAAGACCGCGCCACACACCCGGCCGGAATCGTCGGCGCGCAGGGTGTCGACGCCGACACCGCAGCGCAGGTCGACGCCTTCGTCGCGATGCAGGCGCGCCACCAGGCCACCGATCTGCTCGCCCAGGACCGAGGCCAGCGGGGTCGGCTGGGGTTCGACGAGGGTGACCTCGACTCCGGTGGCACGGAAGCTGGCGGCGAGTTCGCAGCCGATGAAACCGGCGCCGATGATCAGGGCCCGGTTCGCACCGTCCAGTTCGGCGCGCAGGGTCGCGGCGTCCTCGTGGGCACGCAGCACGTGCACTCCCCCGACCTGGGGCAGACCGGGGAGCCTGCGGGGGCGCAGACCGGTCGCGATGATCAGCTGGTCGTAGGCGATGGTGGCACCGTCGGCCAGGGTGACGGTGCGCGCGGCGGTGTCGACACCGGTGACGGCGGTGCCGAGGCGCAGCTCGATGTTCTTGTCCGCGAAGAACTCCGGCGGGCGAAGGGTGGTGTCGTCGGTCTCGCCGCGCACGAACTGCTTCGACAGCGGCGGGCGGTCGTACGGCGCGCGCGTCTCGTCGCCGAGCAGCAGTACACCGCCCTCATATCCGGCCCGACGCAGTTCCTCGGCCGTGCGCAGGCCTGCCAGACCCGCTCCGACGATCACGATGGGCGCGCTCATATTGTGTCCTCTCGGCATGCTCGGTCGCTGACCGCTCGTGCCATGTTTCTGCTGTGTCGCGGACCACTACGGCCCCCAGATGTTTGTACCAGTGCGCCGGGTCACCTGTGACACCCACGTCGCAACACAACCGTGCCGCTTCCGATGTCGACCGGGCGGTCAATCAGGAGTAGACCGAGGTCAGAGGTATTTTTCGTCTCAACGAGGAGGCATTTCCCATGTTCACCAACAGTCGCGCACAGGACTTTCTGGCCGTTGTGCTCGGCGCATTCACCGCACTGTCGCCCCTGTGGCTCGACACCAACGACAACGCCCGCTGGACCCTGATCGTGCTCGGCGTACTCATCGCCGCGACGGGTCTGATCCAGATGGCCAGGGACGACCTGATCGTCGCGGACTACGCGATGGGCGTATTCGGCGTGCTGCTGTTCATCTCGCCGTGGGCCATGGACTTCACCGCGTTCAGCGGCGCGTCCTGGACCGCCTGGGTGGTCGGAGTGGTGACGGCGGTGGTGGCGGTCGCCGCGCTGCCTGCCATGAACCAGCGCCTGCACAACATGGCTCCACATCACTGATGCCGGGCCGACGAGTCGGGCGCCGCAACGCGAAACGCGATGGCGACGCCCGGCAACTCATCCTGGATGCCGCCGAGACCCTGTTCGCCGCACAGGGATTCGACGCGACGCCGACCGCGGCCGTCGCCGCGGCCGCCGATGTGCCGAAAGGACTGGTCTTCTACTACTTCCCCACCAAGAACGCGATCCTGTCCGCGCTCATGCGCGAACGCGTCCCCGAACACCCGATCGACGACCTCGCCGCCCTGGTGACCCCCGGCGATCCGGCCGCCAGCCTGATCAACCTCGACACCGCGATCAACCTGCGCGACCATCACTCCTCGGTGCTGCGGGTGATCATGTGGCGCGAAGCCGACACCCACCCCGACGTGCGCCGCAAACTCCGCGCGCTGCGCGATCAGCTCCTCGATGTCACCACCCGCGTCCTGCAAGCCAGCACCCCCGTCCCCGTCCGCCCCGGCACCCTCCACGCCTGCGCCGCGGCCTGGGTGTCCGCCATGTTCGCGATCGCCAGCACCGACCGCCTCCACGCCCTCGACGACCTCCCCGTCCCGACGGCCGACGACCTGCTGAACGTCGCCCAGGTGGTCGCGGCGGGAATGACCCACCTCGGCTGAGGGCGTCGATCCATCAGCTTCGGCTGTGTACCGTGCCTCCCGGATGAGAGGCCGAGACCGGGTCCGATCTGCGTACGGCGAGTGCCCTGCTCCGGAGAACGCGAATGGCCACCGAGCCGAGGACCACGTGCAAGGTGGCCGCGGTAGCGGCGACGACGTGCAATCCGCTGACGAAGGCGCCGCGGGCGTCGTCGAGCTCGGCGGAGGCCACCCCGGGCAGACGCAGCGTTTCACCGAGGGTCGGCGCGAGGTCCGGGCCGTGGATGCGGAAGAGCACGGCGGCCAGCGAACCGAACAGGGCGATGCCGAGGGCGTTGCCGAGTTCGTTGCCGGTTTCGGCCAGCGCGGCGGCCGCGCCCGCCCGTTCCGCCGGAACCGCAGCGACCGCGATGTCGGCGACCACGCTGAACGAGATGCCGTAGCCGAAACCGGCGACCACGGTCGCGGCGATGTACCAGCCGAGCCCGCCGCCGGTGCCGGTCGGCAGCAGCAGCGACAGCCCCATCGCGATCGTGAAGTGGGCGGTGATCAAGGCGGCCGAGCGGCCGACGCGGGCCACGACGGCCGGGGTGACCACAGCGGCCACAGTGAGAACGACGGCACCCGGAACCGCGAGCAACGCGGCGTCGGCGATAGAGATGCCCAGAACGGATTGCAGGTAGACAGCCGCCAGATACGCGGTCGCCGACCAGGCCGCCAGCGGCAGGAACCCGGTGACCATCGCGATGACGAAGACCGGGTTGCCGAACAAGGTGAAGTCGATGAGCGGATTGCCGATGCGCCGTTGCCTGCGGCCGAACCACCCGAGCACTGCCACCCCGGCCAGCCCTGCCGCAACCGACGACATGGATATACCCTGCGCGGCACTGTGTTTCACGGCGTACATGGCACTCAGCAACCCGGCGGACGAGGTGACCACGCTCGCCACATCGATGCGGCCGCCACCGGTCGCGTGTACCTCACCGAGCAGGATCGGCGCCAGCACCAGGAACGCCACGACCACCGGCACATTGATCAGCAGCACCGACCCCCACCAGAACCGGGTGAGCAGCTGCCCGGCGACGATCGGGCCGATCGCGAAACCCGCGGCGAAGGTGGCGGCGAAGATACCGATGGCCTGCGCGCGTCGGCGCGGGTCGGTGAACAGTGTGCCGAGCACGGCGAGCGCCGACGGCAACAGCGTCGCGCCCGCCACACCCATCAGGACGCGGAAGGCGATCAGCAGTTCGGGGCTCGTGGCGAAGGCCGCCCCTACCGAGCCGAGGCCGAACATCGCCGCTCCGATCATCAGCAGGCGTTTGCGGCCGTAACGGTCGCCGATGGTGCCGAACGCGATCAGCAGGGCGCCGACCGCGAAGCCGTAGCTGTCCAGGATCCAGAGCGATTCGTCGGCCGAGGGTGACAGCGCCTCGGTGATGGCGGGCATGGCCAGGAACAGCACCGAGCCGTCCATGGCGACGAGCAGTACGGGGCCGAGCACCACCAGCAGGCCCAGCCAGGACCGCAGCTCGATATCGATTCGATTCATGTCCCCACCCTGCGATCGCGTGCGAGCGGCAACCAGACCCCTGACGTGGGTACACCCGGCCGGGATAGGCAGGACAGCCCGGTGGTGCCTACGATCGGAACGATGGAGTTGGAAAGCCTCGGAACGTTCCTCAAGTCCCGCCGCGACCGAACTACCCCTGAGCGGATCGGCCTACGCACCTTCGGCGTCACCCGCCGCGTCCCCGGGCTTCGCCGCGAAGAACTCGCTCAGCTCGCCGGAGTCAGCGCCGGGTACTACACACGCCTCGAACAAGATCAGGCCGGGACCGTTTCCGCACAGGTCATCGACGCCATCGCCCGGGTGCTCCAGCTCGATCCCGCCGAAACGGCCCATCTGCACAACCTCGCAGGTCAACCGGCCGTGCCGCATCTGGTCCGGACCGAACCGGAACAGCCACACCCGCGGGTTCTCACGCTGCTCAGCTCGCTCGGCGACACCATGCCCGCTGTCGTGCTCGGACGCCGTGGCGATGTGCTCGCCTGGAATCACGCCGGGCACGCGCTCGTCGGCGAGCACCTCGACTTCACCGCGCCCGAGGACCCCACACGACGTCCCTCGATTCCGCGACTGTTCTTCCTCGATCCGCTCGCCAGGGATCTGTACCGGAACTGGGACGAGCTCGCCCGCATTCACGTGGGCTACCTCCGGCTGACCGCGGGGCGCTACCCCACCGACGCGCGGCTGGCCGAACTGATCGGCGAACTCGCCATGCGCAGTACGACCTTCGCGACGCTGTGGGCCGGCGCGGAGGTCGCCGATTGCACCGTCGGGCCGATGGATCTGCGTCATCCGACGGTCGGCCGTGTCGACGTCGACTATCAGGTGTGGTTGCAGCCCGACAGTCCTGACCACCGGCTCGAGGTGTACACCGCGCGCGATGCGAGTTCGGCAGACGCGCTGCGCCTGCTCACTGCCGGATCCACCAGGACGCGCCGGGTGCCGGCGATGGTCGACTCCGAGACACCGGACGGAAGCCCCACCTAGGCCCCGTCGACGAACCGGTGACGCCGCGTGGATCGCGGCGTCACCGGTGTCGATCAACTGCCCGCGATGATCGACTCCGCAGCACCCGGCGGGACCGGGGCGTAGGAGTCGAACACCATCGAGTAGTTCGCTCGGCCACGGGTTTTCGAGCGCAGATCCCCGATGTAGCCGAACATCTCCTGGAGCGGGGTCAGCGCGCGGATGATGTGCGCGCCGCCCCGTTCCGTGAGCTCGGTGACCCGCCCGCGACGGGCGTTGAGATCACCGATCACCTCGCCGACGTACTCCTCCGGCGTCACGACCTCCACGGCCATCACCGGTTCGAGCAGCACCGGCTTCGCTCGCGCGAGCGCCGCGCGCACCGCCGCCGCTCCCGCGAGACGGAACGCCAGTTCCGACGAATCCTGCACGTGGGCGGCGCCGTCGAGCAGCGTCACCTTCACGTTCACCAGCGGAAAGCCGGCGAGCGTGCCGACGCGCAGCGCGTCTTGCGCGCCCGCGTCCACCGCGGGGATGTACTCCCGCGGTACGCGCCCGCCGGTGACCCGGCTCTCGAATTCGTAGATCGCGTCGTCATCGGCCACGTGAGGTTCCAGCGCGATCACCACCTTGGCGAACTGCCCGTGCCCACCCTGTTGCTTGCGGTGGGTGTATTCGAACAGATCGACTGCCGCGGTGATGGTTTCGCGATAGGCCACACGCGGGGCGCCGATGTCGGCGTCGACCCGGAACTCCCGTTTCATCCGGTCGACCAGGATCTCCAGATGCAGTTCGCCCATGCCGCCGATGACCGTCTGACCGGTTTCGGCGTCGACATGCACCGTGAACGTCGGATCCTCGTCGGCCAGCCGAGCCAGGGCGGTGCCCAGCTTGTCCTGGTCGGCGCGGGTCCTCGGTTCGATCGAGACGGCGAGTACGGGGTCGGGGAAGGTCATCGACTCCAGGACGACGGGGGCTGCCCGATCGCACAGGGTGTCGCCGGTTCCCGTTGCCTTCAGGCCGATCACGGCACAGATCTGCCCGGCCTGCACCCGCTCGACGGCGATCTCGGTGCTCGAATGCATCTGGAACAGTTTGCCGAGACGCTCCTTTCGTCCATTGGTCGAATTCAGCACGGTCGCACCGGGTTCGGCGGTACCGGAGTACACCCGCAGGTAGACGAGCTTGCCGAAGAACGGGTGCAGCGCGACCTTGAACGCCAGCGCCGCGAACGGCTCGGCGATATCGGGCGCGCGGTGGATGTGCTCGCCCTCCGGCGAGAACCCGTGCACGGCCACGACATCCAGCGGCGACGGCAGGTAGTCGACAACCGCGTCCAGCAGTGGCTGCACGCCGATGTTGGCCAGCGCCGAGCCGCACAGCACCGGGTAGGCCTGTGCGTCGATCGTCATCCGCCGGATGGCGGCTTTCAGGAGGTCGACGGTGATCGCCTTGCCCGCGAGATAGCGCTCCAGCACTTCCTCGTCGGCCTCGGCGACCGCGGCCTCCAGCGCATCCCGATGCTGGAAGGCCTTGGTACGCAAGTCTTCCGGAATCTCGATGGTCTCGAAGCGAGCACCGCGATCGGTGTCGCCACGCCATACCTTGGCGGTCATCTCGACCAGGTCGATGATGCCGTCGAACTCGCGTTCCGCACCGATCGGCAGCTGAATCACCAACGGGCGCACCCGGAGTCGCTCCGCGATGGTCCGCACGGTGAACGCGAAATCGGCACCGAGCTTGTCCATCTTGTTCACGAAACAGATCCGCGGGACGCCGTACTTGTCGGCCTGGCGCCACACCTGCTCCGACTGCGGCTCCACGCCCTCCTTGGCGTCGAATACCGCGATCGCACCGTCGAGCACCCGCAGCGAACGCTCCACCTCGACGGTGAAGTCGACGTGGCCGGGGGTGTCGAGGATGGTGATCTGGTGCTCGTTCCACCAGCAGGTGGTCGCCGCCGCCGCGATGGTGATGCCGTGTTCGCGCTCCTGGATCATCCGGTCCATCACCGCGGTGCCGTCGTGCACTTCGCCGAGGGTGCGGGTGACGCCGGTGTAGAACAGCACCCGCTCGGTCGTCGTGGTCTTGCCCGCGTCGATGTGGGCGGCGATGCCGATATTGCGTATTCGGGCGAGATCGATTCTGGTCATGGGAATCCCCCAGGCTGGTCCGGTCGATGAATCGACGCTCGCCAGTTGTGCGTTCCTGGGACGGCACGGGCGTCGGATCACGCGGCGCCGCACCGGCGCCGAACGAACGACCCGATGCGAGCTAGAACCGCGACTGCGGACGTGCTGTAACCATGCGACAAGTTCTACGCGCCCGATCGCGCGGTGTCGACGGGATTTCCGCAGCCCGGGCATAAACGCGCGACCACGGCGGTTCGTCACAACGAACAGCCCCGCCACCCCCTAGGAGCCGATCGATGCCCGAAACCCCGCTCGACCTGCACGCCCTCATCGCCGACTCCCGCATCGGCATCCTGGCCACCATCAAGTCCGACGGCCGCCCCCAGCTCTCCCCCGTCACCCCGTACTACGACCGCGCCGCGGGCATCATCTATGTCTCCATGACCGAAGGCCGCGCCAAAACGATCAACCTCCGCCGCGACCCGCGCGCCGCGCTCGAGGTCACCAGCGCCGACGGCTGGTCGTGGGCCACCGCCGAAGGCACCGCCACCTTGACCGGCCCCGGCACGGACCCGAACGGCCCAGAAGTCGAAGCCCTGGTCGACTACTACCGCGCGGCCGCAGGCGAGCACCCCGACTGGAACGAGTACCGCGAGGTCATGGTCGCCGACCGCCGCGTGCTCATGGCGTTGTCCGTCGAGCACGTCTACGGCGCCAAGATCCGCTGAGTCAGGTTGTCGCCGAAAGGAACTCGGTGACATCCGGGGCGAACCGGGCATGTCTGATCGCACCCGCGTGGCTTGTCGCGGGGTAGATGATCAGGCGGATCGGCCTGGCCGGGCCGGCGATTGCGCAACAACGACTCTCAGCCCATTGCCAAGGAACCTCGGTAGCTTGAGGGACAGCACGTCCGTTCTTCATCAGGCAGGAGAAGCCGTTGATTCAGGAATCGTTGTTGCGTCGGGGATTGCAGGGGATGAACGCCGGGGTGGTGGCGTTGACCGAAGCGCCTGTCATCGGGAAGGTCCTGGGTAAGTCGTTCGCGCAGATCAGCTATGTGGGTCGGCGTTCCGGGCGGACGTTCACCACGCCGGTGAACTATCGGCGTTCCGGCGAGGAGTACGTCATCGGCGCCGCGATGCCCGACAAAAAGAAGTGGTGGCGCAACTTTCTCGATGAAGGCGGCCCCGTCACCCTCCGCATCGACGGCACAGACCATGCGGGCCACGCGGTCGCCCATCGCGATCCCCGGGGCCGGGTCACCGTCCGCGTGCGGCTCGCCGCGGCCGGCTGACCCTCCCGGAAAACGCCGAACGGCGCCGCTCCCGGGGGAGCGACGCCGTTCAGGTTGTGCAGTGGGTCTTACCGACTCACTTGATGATCTTCGTGACGCGACCGGCACCGACGGTGCGGCCACCCTCGCGGATCGCGAAGCGCAGGCCTTCGTCCATGGCGACCGGCTGGATCAGCTTGACCAGCATCTCGGTGTTGTCGCCGGGCATGACCATCTCGGTGCCCTCGGGGAGGGTAACGACGCCGGTCACGTCCGTGGTACGGAAGTAGAACTGCGGGCGGTAGTTGTTGAAGAACGGGGTGTGGCGGCCGCCCTCGTCCTTCGACAGGATGTACGCCTGGCCCTCGAACTCCGTGTGGGGAGTCGTGGTGCCCGGCTTGACGACAACCTGGCCACGCTCGACATCTTCGCGCTTGATGCCACGAACCAGCAGGCCGACGTTGTCGCCCGCCTGGCCCTGGTCGAGCAGCTTGCGGAACATCTCGATGCCGGTGACGGTGGTCTTGGTCGACTTCTCCTTGATGCCGACGATTTCCACCTCCTCGTTCACGTTGACGATGCCGCGCTCGACACGACCGGTGACGACGGTGCCACGACCGGTGATCGTGAAGACGTCCTCAACGGGCATCAGGAACGGGAGCTCGGTCTCGCGGACCGGGTCCGGGATCGAGTCGTCGACGGCCTGCATGAGCTCGACGATGGCCTCGGCCCACTTCTCGTCGCCCTCGAGGGCCTTCAGACCGGAGACACGCACGACCGGCGCGTCCTCGTCGAATTCCTGCGAGGCCAGCAGTTCGCGGACCTCCATCTCGACGAGCTCGAGGATTTCCTCGTCATCGACCATGTCCGACTTGTTCAGCGCGACCAGGATGTAAGGCACGCCGACCTGACGGGCGAGCAGCACGTGCTCGCGAGTCTGCGGCATCGGGCCATCGGTGGCCGCGACCACGAGGATGGCGCCGTCCATCTGCGCCGCACCGGTGATCATGTTCTTGATGTAGTCCGCGTGGCCCGGGGCGTCGACGTGCGCGTAGTGGCGCTTATCGGTCTGGTACTCGACGTGGGAGATGTTGATCGTGATACCACGAGCCTTCTCCTCCGGCGCCTTGTCGATCTGATCGAACGCGAACGCGTCGTTCAGATCCGGGAACTTGTCAGCCAGCACCTTGGTGATCGCTGCAGTCAGCGTGGTCTTGCCGTGGTCGACGTGACCGATGGTGCCGATGTTGACGTGCGGCTTCGTCCGCTCGAACTTCGCCTTCGCCACTTTTGGGTCCTCCTGGACTTGTTGGTGCGTGCATTTGCAGCAGTGCGTGTGTCATCCCCGCTGGAGGCGGGGATCGGGGGTATTACTTGACGCCCGGCACTTGCGGTCCAGTGTGCCACTGGACCGCAAGAGGGTTTTATTCGCCGGTCGCCTTGGCGATGATCTCCTTGGACACATTGGCCGGAACCTCTGCGTACTGGGCGAACACCATGGAGTAGTTCGCGCGACCCTGGGTCTTGGACCGCAGGTCACCGATGTAACCGAACATCTCCGAGAGCGGAACCAGCGCCTTGACGACACGGGCACCACTGCGTTCCTCCATGGCCTGAATCTGGCCACGGCGGGAGTTGAGGTCGCCGATCACGTCGCCCATGTATTCCTCGGGCGTGATGACCTCGACCGCCATGAGCGGCTCGAGGATCACCGGACCGGCCTTACGGGCCGCTTCCTTGAGGGCCTGCGAACCCGCGATCTTGAACGCCATTTCCGAGGAGTCGACGTCGTGGTACGCGCCGTCGAGCAGGCTGACCTTCAGGTTCACCAGCGGGTAGCCGGCGAGCACGCCGTACTGCATGGCATCCTGGGCGCCCGCGTCGACCGACGGGATGTACTCACGGGGCACGCGACCACCGGAGACCTTGTTCTCGAACTCGTAGGTCGCGCCGTCTTCGCCGACGAACGGCTCGAGGGCGATGATGACCTTCGCGAACTGGCCGGAGCCACCCGTCTGCTTCTTGTGGGTGAACTCGTGCTTTTCGACCTTCTTGGTGATGGTCTCGCGGTAGGCCACCTGCGGCTTGCCGACGTTCGCCTCGACCTTGAACTCGCGACGCATACGGTCGACGAGGATGTCGAGGTGGAGCTCGCCCATGCCGCCGATGACGGTCTGGCCGGTCTCCTGGTCGAGCTTGACCGAGAACGTCGGATCTTCGCGCGCCAGCTTCTGGATCGCGGTGCCGAGCTTTTCCTGGTCGGACTTGGTCTTGGGCTCGATCGAGACCTCGATGACCGGATCCGGGAAGGTCATCGACTCGAGGACGACCTGGTTCTGCGCGTCGGACAGGGTGTCACCGGTGGTGGTGTCCTTCAGGCCGATGACCGCGTAGATGTGGCCGGCCGAAGCCGTGGCGACCGGCATCTCCTTGTTGGAGTGCATCTGGAACAGCTTGCCCAGACGCTCCTTCTTGCCCTTGGTCGAGTTGACGACCTGGGCGCCGGAGGCGACCTGACCCGAGTACACACGCACGTAGGTGAGTTCACCGAAGAACGGGTGCACCGCGATCTTGAACGCCAGCGCCGCGAACGGCTCGTCGACGTTCGGCTTGCGGGTGATCAGCTCTTCTTCCTTGTTGGGCACGTGGCCGGTGGTGGCCTCGACGTCCAGCGGGGAAGGGAGGTAATCGATGACCGCGTCGAGCATGGGCTGAACGCCCTTGTTCTTGAACGCGGAACCGCACAGCACCGGGTACAGCTCGGAGTTGACGGTCATCTTGCGGATGGCGCCCTTGATCTCCTCGATGGTGAGATCCTCGCCACCGAAGAACTTCTCGAGCAGTGCCTCGTCGGACTCGGCGACGGTCTCGAGCAGTTCCTGACGGTACTGCTCGGCCTTCTCCTTGAGGTCGGCCGGAATCTCGACGACTTCGTACTCTTCGCCGAGCTTGGTCTCGCCCTTCCAGACCTTGGCGTTGTTCTCGACCAGGTCGACGATGCCCTCGAAGTCGTTCTCAGCGCCGATCGGCAGCTGGATCACGAGCGGACGAGCGCCGAGACGGTCCTTGATGGTCTGCACGGTGAAGTAGAAATCCGCACCGAGCTTGTCCATCTTGTTCACGAAGCAGATACGCGGCACGTCGTACTTGTCGGCCTGACGCCACACCTGCTCGGACTGGGGCTCGACACCCTCTTTGCCGTCGAACACCGCGACCGCGCCGTCGAGCACGCGCAGCGAACGCTCCACCTCGACGGTGAAGTCGACGTGCCCGGGGGTGTCGATGATGTTGATCTGGTTGTCTTTCCAGAAGCAGGTGGTAGCCGCGGAGGTGATGGTGATACCACGCTCCTGCTCCTGCTCCATCCAGTCCATCGTGGCCGCGCCATCGTGAACTTCACCGATCTTGTACGTGATACCGGTGTAGAACAGGATGCGTTCGGTCGTGGTGGTCTTGCCCGCATCGATGTGGGCCATGATGCCGATGTTGCGGACCTTGTTCAGGTCGGTGAGCACGTCCTGTGCCACGAAATTCTCCCTTTTAAGTGACGGGCCGGGCTATCACCAGCGGTAGTGCGCGAAGGCCCGGTTCGACTCGGCCATCTTGTGGGTGTCCTCGCGACGCTTCACGGCGGCACCGAGGCCGTTGCTGGCATCGAGGAGCTCGTTGGCGAGACGCTCGACCATGGTCTTCTCGCGACGGGCGCGGGAGTAGCTGACCAGCCAGCGCAGCGCCAGGGTGTTGGCGCGGCCCGGACGGACCTCGACCGGCACCTGGTAGGTGGCGCCACCGACACGGCGGGGCTTCACCTCGAGGGCGGGCTTGACGTTGTCCAGCGCGCGCTTGAGGGTGACGACCGGATCGGTGCCGGTCTTCTCACGCGCCTGCTCGAGGGCACCGTAGACGATGCGCTCGGCGGTGGACTTCTTGCCGTCCATCAGGATCTTGTTGACCAGCTGAGTGACCAGCGGGGACCCGTAGACCGGGTCGTTGATCAGCGGACGCTTGGGTGCGGGGCCCTTGCGTGGCATATCAGCTCTTCTCCTTCTTGGCGCCGTAGCGGCTGCGCGCCTGCTTGCGGTTCTTCACGCCCTGGGTGTCGAGCGATCCACGGATGATCTTGTAACGGACACCCGGGAGGTCCTTCACACGACCGCCGCGAACGAGCACCATGGAGTGCTCCTGCAGGTTGTGGCCTTCACCGGGGATGTACGCCGTGACCTCGATCGCGCTGGTCAGGCGAACACGCGCGACCTTACGGAGCGCGGAGTTCGGCTTCTTGGGGGTGGTGGTGTACACGCGAGTGCACACGCCACGACGCTGCGGGCTCCCCTTCAGGGCCGCAGTCTTGGTCTTGGTGACCTTGTCGCGGCGACCCTTGCGGACCAGCTGGTTGATGGTTGGCATAGACCGGCTTTCCTTATTGGTAATTGCGCTTGGTGTGCAGTGTCTTGCAGTTCATCGAGCTTTCACCCGCACGTCAGACCACGTTTCCGTTAACCCGTGGTCGGGCGTGTCGCTGAGGCGCTCAGTGCCCTTTTCAAGGCACGCTGGAACGTATCGGCCGCTTTCGCTGGCCTACGTTCACACACGAACTTGCCCGCAGTAATCCGGGCACAGGGATCCACGATACCCGCGTGCCCGATTCGGGGTCAAAGCGGGGGGCCGCGTCAAGCCTTCTACCGGGCGAGATCCAGGGTCAGCTCGACCAATTTCTGGGCGGCCGCGCACGGATCGGGGTGCGCCGAGCCGGGCCGGTAGTTGATCCACCACCCGACGACGCCGACATCGGCGGCCGGTGCGGTGACGCCGCAGGAGTCGTTGTCGCCCGGTCTGCGCACCTGCAACGCCCTGCGGCCCTGCACGGTGATGTCGCCGGAGGTGTAGCCCAACTTGTCGTTGGTGGTCTTCTCGTTGTTCAGCGTACCCATCTCGTACCAGTTGAGGCTGGCCATGGCGCCCCCACCGGGTGCGTCCTCGATGTCCCACATGCACACGGCACCGCTGAACGAGGCGCTCACGCTCTTGGCGTTGCCGATGATCTCGCCGATCTTGTCCGCGGCCACCACCTCGCACTCGCGCAGCAGCTTGTCGAAGTCGGTGTTGATCGTCTCACCGCCGCCACCCTTCCCCAGCGGCTGGGCACTGCCCTCGATCTTCTGGCCGCAGCCCGCCAGCGCGAGGGTGAGCATCAGCGCCGCGGCGGCGACCTTGCCGGCGCTCACTGCAGCCGTCCCACGGTCAGCTCGGCCAGTTTCCTGGTCCGGTCGCACGGGTTGCCGCCGGTGGCGAACAGGCCGGTGGACATCGACCACTCGAAGAAGTCGTCGTCGAGTTGCACGGCGAGGTCACAGACTGTGCCGCTCTGCGGGTCGAGCGCCATGAAGCCGGTATGCCCACCCACGTCGATGGTCTCCGGCGCACGCCCCACGTTGGACACCCACGCCTTCTCACGTTCGATCGGACTGCCTCGGTAGGACGCGAAAGTGACACTGGGGGAATTCATTCCGGCCGACTGCCAGTTGCAGCCGGTCGCGTTCTTGTAGACCCGCGCGATCTGGCCCAAGCCAGCGAGGGTGCGCACTTCGTCGTCGGTGACATGACCGCACTCGCCGACGAAGGGGCCCAGTGAGGCGACCTTCGGTGGTGGACGGTTGGGCCCTGTCGGCGTATCGGAGTCGCCCCCCGATCCGCACGACGTCAGCATGACGACCAAGGTCATGCCGGTGATGATCGCCGAGGGGATCCGCATGGCATGAACTGTAGTAGGTCCGCGGACCCGGTCACAGATTGCCGCGAGCCTCCTGTTCGCGTTCGATGGCCTGAAAAAGAGCCTTGAAGTTGCCTTTTCCGAAACCGAGTGAGCCGTGTCGCTCGATGAGCTCGAAGAAGACGGTGGGGCGATCGGTGAGCGGGCGGGTGAAGATCTGCAGGAGGTAGCCGTCTTCGTCGCGGTCGACCAGGATGCCGCGGCGCTGGAGCTCGTCGACCGGAACGCGCACGGCGCCGATGCGAGCGCGCAGTTCGGGGTCCTCGTAGTAGGTGTCGGGTGTCGCGAGGAATTCGACGCCCTCGGCGCGCAGGGCGTCGACGGTTTCGAGGATGTCGCCGGTGGCCAGTGCGATGTGCTGGACGCCGGGGCCGCGATAGAACTCGAGATACTCGTCGATCTGAGAACGCTTGCGGCCCACCGCCGGTTCGTTGAGCGGGAACTTCACCCGGTGATTGCCGTTGGCGACGACCTTGCTCATCAGTGCGGAGTACTCGGTGGCGATGTCGTCGCCGACGAATTCGGCCATGTTCGTGAATCCCATGACGTCGCGGTAGAAGTCGACCCAGCGGTCCATCATGCCGAACTCGACATTGCCGACCACATGGTCGATGGCCTGGAATACGCGCTTACCCGGCTCGCGGGTGGAGGTGCGTGCGATATAGCCGGGGAGATAGGGGCCCGCGTAGCCGGAGCGGTCGATCAGGGTGTGCCTGGTGTCGCCGTAGGTGGCCAGCGCGGCCGAGCGCACGGTGCCGAATTCGTCGGTCTCGTCGTGCGGTTCGGTGAGGACGGTCGCGCCGTGATCGCGAGCCCAGGCGATGCAGCGGTCCACGTCGGGGACCTCGAGCGCGATGTCGACGACGCCGTCACCGTGGCGGTCGTGGTGGGCGACGAGCGGGCTGTCGGGGTCGACCGCGCCGGTGATCACGAACCGCGCTCCCCCGCTGCGCAGCACGAACGACTTGTGGTCGCGATTGCCGGTCTCGGGGCCCGAGTACGCCTCCAGCCGCATGCCGAACGCGGATTGCAGGAAGTGGGTGCTCTGGGTCGCGTTGCCGACGACCCAGACGAGGGCGTCCCACCCGATCACCGGAAACGGATCCACACTGTCGTCGTGCTCGATCAGCCCGACGAGCTGCTGCTCAATGGTCATGACCTAGGAAATCGCGCCGGGCCGCAGGTGGGCAACTACTCCATCTTTGTCTGAGCAGGCTGGCTCGAGAAGCCACCAGATGCCCGCAAATGGTGGACAATTTGAATAGCAACCGGACATGGAGGTCTTCGCATGCGCACCCCCGCGAAATTGGACGAGCTCGACCTGGCGATCCTCACCGCGATGCACGAGTTCCAGAAGGCCGGAATTCTCGAACTGTCGCGGCGGACGAAGGTCGCGCGGGCGACGGTGCAGGCGCGGATCAACCGGATGGAGGAATCCGGGGTGATCGCCTCCTACGATCCGCAGATCGATGTCACCGCAGCGGGTTTCGATGTGCAGGCGTTCGTGACCCTGGAGATCGCGCAGGGCGCGCTGGATACCGTGAGCGCGGAGCTGGCGGCGATTCCGGGAGTGCTCGAGGCGTACGCGACGACCGGCTCCGGTGACGTGCTGTGCCGGATCGGGGCCGATTCCCATGCCGGTTTGCAGGCGGTGTTGTTGAGCATCGATCGGACGGGGTCGGTGGTGCGGTCGCACAGTGTGGTCGTGTTGTCGACGGTGGTCGCGCATCGGACCATGCCGCTGCTGCACACCTTGACCCCGGCGGGGACCGCGAAGGCCCCCGCGTACCGCGATCACCGCTGACGGCTACTGCCGGAAGCCGACTCGGGCGGAGCCGCTATTGCCTGGCGAGGCGGGTGAGCAGACCCTGCACGTGCGCCTCGGCGGCCGCGCGGGCGGACTCGGGGTGGCCGGATTCGAAGGCTTCGACGATGCGGCGGTGCTCGCGCAGGGCGACGCGGCGGTTGCGGGCCGAGCACCACAGGTCGCCCCGGTAGAGGTGGGCCTGGGCTTCCAGGCGGGCCAGTTCGTCGACGACGCACGCGTTGCCGGAGGCGTCGCGGATGAAGGTGTGGAATTCCAGGTCGAGCTGGGCGTCGCGAGCGGGGTCGGCCGGGTCGTCCAGATGCGCTTGCTGGGCGGTGATGATGCCGCTGAGCTTGTCGAGATCGGCTTCGGTGAGCCGGGTGGCGGCCGCGGCCGCGGCGAGGCCGTCGAGGGCGGCGCGGACCGCCAGGACATCGCGGATGCGGTCGTCGTCGACGGCGGCCACCTTCGCCCCGGCGTGCGGCGCGCTGACGGCGAGACCCTCGTAGATCAGCTGCTGCACCGCCTCCCGGACGGGGCTGCGACTGACCCCGAGCTCGGTCGCCAGCGCGGGCACGCTGAGCGACTGGCCCGAGGTCAGCTCGCCGGAGAGGACCATCTGCCGGATCCGTCGATGGACAGACTGGCCGAGCAGCGAGGCTTCGGTCATCGCAGTGCCCTTTCCGTTGGTTGCGGTGATTATCCCTGGGGGCGGTAGTTCGCCTGTACCCGCTGAGTCAGGAAGTCGGCCGCGGTGACGGGCGGGTACTTGCCCGCGGGCCCCTGGATGACGGCATCGCGATCGGCCTGGGCGAAGTAGGCGATGCTGTAGCGCTCACCCTGGTATTCGCCCTCGCCGGGGCTGCGCACGCGGTGGAAGTTCGACGGCAGCAGGTCGTCGCTCCAGCGGGTGAGCATGTCACCGATATTGCAGGTGATCAGGCTCGACGACGGAGTGATGGAAGTCCACTCCTGCTCTTCCATCTCCTTGCCGGGACACACCTGGAGTCCGCCCTGTCCGTCCCGCTGGAAAAGCAGTGTGAGGCAGTCGAAGTCGGTGTGCGCGCCGGCCCGCCACCGTCCGGGGACGCCGCGCAGTTCCTCGGGTACGGCGAAGTAGTGCAGCAGCCGCAGGGCGCTCTGGTAGGTCTCGGAGCCTGGATCGTGTGCGGCGGTGAAGTGTTCGCGCTCGAAGCCCAGGCGGTCGGCGAAGCAGGACAGCACCCGCATCGCCACTGCCCAGGCCCGGCTCTCGAAATCGAGGACCCGGGAACGGAATCCGGCCAGCTCGGCCTCACTGGGCCACAACTCGTCCATGTGTGGCCGGGTGATCTGATATGACTCCTTCTGATCGGGCACGCCGATGGACGGGCGCACCTGACTCAGGCTCTCCCAGCCCGCGTTGTTCTGCTTGACCAGGGGGTACTGCCCCTTGATCTGCTCGGGAAGGGCGAAGAAATCGGCTGTGGTGCCGAACATTTCGTCGATCAGGTCCTGCGGGATGCCGTGACCGGAGAGCTGGAAGAAACCGATCTCGGTGGCGGCGGCCCACAGTTCCTCGGTGATCTCGGCGCGACGGTTGTCGAAGTCGGTGAGGTCGATGACGCGGATCTCGCGGTCGGTGGTCTCCTTGCCGAGACCACCCATCTGCTTCTCACGCGAGACTTCGGACAGGTCGTAGCTGGTGGTCATGGGTGTCTCCTTAGCCGGTGACGGAAATGGCGGGGTCGAGGAATTCCTTGGTGACCAGGTCCTTCGCGGTCAGGCCGTTCGGCACGTTCGCGCCGCCCGCTCGCAGGATGGGGCCGAATTCGTCGATGATGCGCTGGACGCGGGCCTCGTCGAAACTGCCGAGCACGCCGTCGGTGTCGTTGCCGATCAGGCCGCCGTCGATGAGGGCCTTCGACCCGAATTCGGCCAGTTCGGCGCTGTAGGGATTGAGCTTGGGGTTCTGCTCGACCACATCGACGACGACGTCGTTGACGTGGCTGGGATCGGCCTTGAAGGAGGCCGTGGCCTGCTGGATCATCGGCACCAGCTTCCGCAGGCACGGACGCAGCGCGGCGAGCTTGTCGGCGCGCACGTTGACGGTGCGGGCATATCCCTCGTAGCCGACATCCTTGAGCAGCTGGTAGCCGACCGGCTTGTTCCAGGCCCGCACCTCGTGCTCGTAGGTGAAGGGTTCGGCATTGGCGAAGCCCTGCTGAGCGAAGGACGGATCGGTGACGAAGCGCGAGGGCGAGTTGTCGTAGGAGGCGTCGACCTGCTCCTTCTTCACCAGCCCGCGCGCGACCAGCCAGTCCGGGTACAGCTGGCCCTTGGAGACCACCACCGGCTTGCCGGACTTGCCGATATCGGTGATGCCCTTCCAGTCCGGGTTGGTCTTCGGGTCCCACATCAGCATCTGCGGGCTGTTGCGCAGCAGCGTGGTGACGGCGACGATCGGCTGCTGACCCGAGGCGGCGATGGCGTGCTCGGAGTGCGCGAGACCGAGAGTGATGCTCTGGTCGACGTACATCTGCGACGGCACGGTCTGGAAGCCGATGGCCGGGCCGCCCGCCCGGATCTCCAGCTTCACGCCGGTGTCCTTGCCGTCGGCGACGAGCGGGCCGGTGATCTTGTTGTTGTCGGCGTCGACCGTGTAGCCGGGCCCGAGCAGACCGAAGATGGGGCCGGAGTCGGTTTCCGGTGCCCACTGGAGCTGAACGACCACGGTGGCGGGGCAGGCGCCGGCGAGTTGTTGTTCGGCAGGCGCGGGTTCGAGCGCGACAGCGGGGGCGGCGGTGGTGTCGTCGGAACAGGCGGACGCGGTGCCCGCCAGCAGCACAGCCAGCGCGGCGAAACCGAGGCGGCGCAAGGGAGGTGTCTTCATGGGGAGTCCTGTCGAGCTATTGGGCGGAGTTGTGCCAGCGGCCGACGCTGACCTTCTGGATGACCGTGAACACGGTGAACACGAGCACGCCGAACAGGGCGGCCAGCAGCAGCGCACCGATCAGATCCTCGGATTGCAAGCGGGCGCGGTAGGTGTCGAGCAGGGTGCCGATGCCGGGTTTGCCCTGCGCGAAGAACATGTCGCCGATGATGGCGCCGGTGACAGAAAGTCCTGCGGCGGTACGTAATCCGGTCAGTGTCGAGGGCAGCGCGGCAGGCAGTTGCAGCGACCAGAGGCGGCGCAGGCGGCCCGCTCGGCCGAGGGTGAACAGCTCTTGGAGATTGCCGTCGACGGATTTGATACCGAACAGGGTCATCGCGATGATCGGATGGATCGCGATCAGCACGCACACGGTGGTGCGGGCGGCGAAGCCGTAGCCCAGCCACAAGCCGATGAGCGGGACCACTGCCAGCACCGGGATCGCTTGGAGGACAACCGCGTACGGGTAGACCACGTTCTCGATCGGTTTGGCCTGACTCATCAGGACCGCGATCGCCACCCCCAGCACCGCCGAGATCAGCAGGCCGGTGATCGCGACCCTGGCGGTGACGGCCAGCGCCTCGAGCATCACCTCGAGCTTCTTCGGATCGGCCAGCGATTCACGGAACACCACGTGCGGCGGTGGCAGCAGGAAACGACGGCCCTCGCTGAGGATCAGCATCGATACCGCGTACCAGGCGGCCAGCGCCAAGGTGATCGAAACAATCGGCGCTACCAGCGAACTGCCGAATTTGCGCAGGTGCGCGGTGGGCAGCTGCATCTTCGTGGCGGCGGGAACACGGGCCGCGACACTCACCATCAGGCAGCCTCTTTCAACGAGCGCGAGACGCGCGAGACGAGTTGGGTGAACGCGGGTTCGAAGCGGAGTTCGCGTTCCCGCGGGTAGGGCAGGTCGACGTCGATCACCTCGTGGATGCGGCCCGGCCTGGCCGACATCACCACCACCCGCGAGGCGAGGAATACGGCCTCGGAGACCGAGTGGGTGATGAACAGGGCGGTGAAGGCGTTGTCGCGGTAGAGGCGAAGCAGCTCCTCCTGCATGTTCAGCCTGGTCATCTCGTCGAGCGCGCCGAACGGTTCGTCCAGGAGCATCAGGCGCGGTTCCAGCGACAGCGCCCTGGCGAGCGAGACGCGCATGCGCATGCCGCCGGAGAGCTGGCTGGGCAGCTTGTTCGCGAAGTCGGCCAGGCCGACGGCTTCGATCGCCCGCTCGACCCGGTCGCGGCGCGTCTTGCGATCGACCCCGGCCAGTTCGGCCGAGAGTTCGACATTGCGGCGAACCTTGCGCCACGGCAGCAGCGTGGCTTCCTGGAAGATGAAGCCGATCGAATTCGTGCGCACCGCAACGGCTCCCGAGCTCACCGGCTCGAGACCGGCCGCCAGGCGCAGCAGCGTCGACTTACCGCAGCCGGACGGGCCGACCACCGCGACGAATTCGCCTTCGCGGATGTCGAGGTCGACATCGGTCAGGGCGAGTGTGCCGCCTTCGCCACCGAAGCGCTTGCTCACACCGGCGAAGGAAACCTCCATGCCGGACAGCAGCGTCCTCGCGTCGGCGTCGTTCACCGTGTCGTAGAGCGTCACCGTGATCACCTTCTCCTGCGGTATATCGGTTTTGCGTGCAACCTTGGGGCAGATTCAGTTTGATCTAGCTTAATTACATGCAATGTGTCGTTCGTTTCCGATGGATTAACAGTCATCGCATGCGGATCAGACGTCGCGCGAGATCCTGATGATCGACGCGGGTACTGAGGCCGTCGCGGATCACGGCCTCGCCGTCGACCCACACGGTGTCGATCACGCGCGGTGACGCGGCGGTGAGCAGGGTGGCACCGGGGTCGAGAACCGGCAGGCAGGCGAAGTCGCGGTCGAAGCGCACCAGGGTGAGGTCGGCGCGGTCACCGATCGCGATGCCGGCGCGCGCGGGGCGGCCGAGCACTCGTCCTGCCGCGCCGGTCGCCATGTGCAGCATCTGCTCGACACCGAGCAGATCGGCCTTCTTGTGGGCCGCACGCTGCAGGTATGCGCCGATGCGCAGGGCCAGCAGCATGTCCTGGGTGTCGTTGCTGGCGGCGCCGTCGACGCCGAGGGTGACATCGATGCCTGCTTCGAGCATTGCCGGAACGGGGGCGACGCCACTGCCGAGGCGCATGTTCGAGACCGGGTTGTAGGAGACCGCGACGCCGCGCTCGGCGAAGACCTCGCGGCCGTGGTCGTCGAGGTTGACGCAGTGCACAGCCAATGTGCGATCCCACAGGAAACCGCTCGCGTCGAGATAGTCGACGGCGCCTGCGCCTGCGTGCAATCGGCACATGTCGTCGTCGGTGGTGGTCTCGAGAACATGTATCGACACCGTCTTGCCGGTGGACTGCGCGTACTCGCGAGCGGCCGCCATGCCGTCCGGGGTGAGACAGCGCGGGTTGGGGACGGCCAGCGCGGTGGTGATGCGGGTGCCGAGCAGCTGCTTGTCGAGTTCGTCGACGTGGGCGAGCGCCTCGTCGAGTGGTTGCAACAGGCGCGGGTCGAGGCCCCATTTGCGGGTGATGTCGGCCCGGTCGGCGATGCCGCGACCGAAGACCACGCGGATGCCCAGTTCCCGCAAGGCGCGGAGCATCGCCTGGTGGACCTCGTCGGACGGGTTGGGCCACAGGTGTTCAACGACCGTGGTGACGCCGCTGCGCAGCAGTTCCAGACCGCCGGCCAGCGCCGACAGGTAGGTCCGTTCCGGGGTGGCGGCCACGGTGTGTTCGCCGACGCAGCGCAGCCATTCCAGCAGTGGCAGACCCTCGCCGACCCCACGCAGGACAGCCTGCTGGAGGTGGGTGTGGGTGTTGACGAAGCCGGGAAGCAGGTAGCCACCGCCACCGTCCGAACGGGGCAGATCGGCGTGCTCGGGACCGGCCCACAGGGCGACGACGATGCCGTCGCGCACCACGATTTCGGCCGGTGTCCAGCCTGTTTCGGTGTAGGCCGTGACATCGGTGATGACGACGGAAGCGGCAGAATCCATGCGCGCACCTCTTTCGGGATGCGGCTGGACAGCTCGCCGTTTTCAGCGGAGCGCGTCGTCCGTTGCAGCCATGAACGACGTGGGACCGACCCTAGGAAGCCGTTGTTGCCCCGACGTTAAAGCGATGTCACGGGCGAAGGTCGGCGCCGGGCTCGAGGATCTCGACGACGGGTTCGGATTCGGCCTCGAGGAAGGCGAGCAAGGCACCCGCTTCCGCTTCCACCTGCGCCGCTTCGGTTTTCGTCCACGGCCGGGCCGGACTGATCCGCAGGCGAGCGGTACCGGACTTGACGAAGATCTTGTACACCCCGGCCGCGAAACCGTCGATCAGGATCGGCGAGACATTGGTGGCGAAGGCGCGCAGGGTCGGCGGGTTGTCGTGGCCGGTGATCCGCGCGCGGTCCTGGTGCGACAGCAGCGCGTTGTCGTACCAGCCGAGCAGCCGGACCGGGGCGGGCAGGTCGGGATCGGCGAGTTCGAGGTCGGCCGCGTCGTAGAGGGTGCGGCCGCGGGCGTCGGTGTAGGTGCGCACCCGGTCGCCGAGTTCGGCGACGGCTTTCTTCATGGCGGGCAGGCGTGACCACGCCTGCATGTCCATCGTGCTCGCGGGACCGAAGGCGCGCAGGTACCGCAGGATCAGTTCCGGCACCGGGTAGCCGGGGTCGAGTGGTGCGCCGAGCCAGGGCTGCACGCGCGACCACACCGGGCGGCTGTTGTCGCCCCAGCGGCCGCGCGGCGGGGTCTGCAGCACGGGAAGCTGGTAGAGCCAGGTCTGCACGACCGCACCGGCGTCGCGGTCGGGGAAGCGGCGGGTGGCCTCGGCGCGCAGATCCGCCGCCGACATCGGTTCGTCGCCGAGCGCCGCCTCCCCGTGCGCGCGCACCTCGTCGGGGTCGAGGCCGACCATCGCGCCGTAGTTGAAACCCTTACGGAACGGGGCTTTCTCGAGCTCGGGCTGAATGTGCGGCGCGATCCGCAACGCGTCGAGCGGTGTGACGAGATGAATCGTGCCGCGCATCAAGGTGATCCGCACGAGCGACCGATCATCGAGCCCCTTCGATACCGTCGCCGGATCGAAATCGGCTATCCGACTCCACAAGCCGATGAACGGCGGCGGTACGTCCTGGGCCTGCAAGCCGACCAGGTGCTCGCACATCTGGTCGGTGGTCAGCGTCGAGCGCTCCAGCAGATGCTGCCGGGCCAGCAACGTCCGGTTGAGCGTTCTGTTCGACAGCTGCATTCGGTTTCCTTCGTCGACCCGCGATGACCCGCCGACATTACCGCCGACCTGTGACAGTCGGCGCGGTCAGCGCAGCCGCACGACCACCTTGCCGGTGGCGGTCCGGTTGTCCAGTGCCGCAACGGCTTCGGCGGTGCGCTCCAGCGGGTACAGCACCGGGTCGGGAGCCGGAATCGCGCCGGATGCCAGCAGCGGGGCGATCTCGGCCCACTGCTCGGCGAGGTAGGTGGGGTGGCTCATCACCCATTCGCCCCAGGCCGCGCCGACGACCTCGACGTTCTTGAGCAGCAGGCGGTTCACCTTCACCGTCGGGATCTCCCCCGCCGTGAAACCGACGACCAGCAGGCGGCCGCCGCCCGCCAGGGAACGGACGCTGTCGGTGAAGCGGTCGCCGCCGACCGGGTCGAGGACGATGTCGACGCCACGACCGTCCGTCAGGTCCTTCACCGCGGCGAGCCAGCCTTCGGTCAGCACCACATCGGTGGCGCCGTTGGCCTTGGCCACCTGGGCTTTCGAATCGGTGCTGACCACCGCGATCACCCGGCCCGCGCCGAGCGCCCTGGCCATGCGCAGCGTGGAGGTGCCGATACCGCCTGCCGCACCGTGCACCAGCACCGTCTCGCCCTCGGCCATCCTGCCGCGCTTGGTCAGGCAGAAGTGGACGGTGAGGTCGTTGAACAGCACGCCCGCGCCGGCTTCGAGAGAGACGTTGTCCGGCAGGGCGAACACCGCGTGTTCCGGCGAGACCGCCACCTCGGCGACGCCGTTGCCGAGCATGGTCAGCGCGGCCACACGGTCACCGGGGCGCAGCGACGAACCCTCCGGCGCCTCGCGCACGACGCCGGCCACCTCGCCGCCGACGACGAACGGCAGGCCCGGCTTCATCTGGTAGAGACCGCGCGTCATCAGCACGTCGGGGAAGGCGATGCCCGCGGCGTGCACGTCGATCAGCACACCGCCCGGATAGGCCACCGGCTCGGGCAGATCGACGATCTCGATCGCCGACGGTCCGTCCAACTTGCCGACCTGGGCTGCGCGCATTTCCGACACCTCTCTTGATGACATTCACCCGCGAACATAACCCGCCGGTGGGATCAGCGATGGGCGAACTCGGTGACCGGCTCGCTGGCGAGCACCGAACCGGCCTTGATGATCGTCAGACCGGAGGAGTCGAGCTGGTACTGCGTGCCGTCGGTCGGGTTGGTGACGGTGTACGCGCCACCGCCGTTCGGTACCGGATCATCGAGTTCGATGCCGGCGCCGTCGCTGGCGCGTACACCCTTGTAGTAATACCGCTGGTCACCGGTGTGACAGATGACGACACGCGATCTGGTGGTGCGGGCGATGGACATCGCGGCGTCGTTGTCGTTGCACCGCGGGCCCGCGGTCAGGAAACCTTGGCCGTCAGCGCCGGAGACACTCGATTGCAGCGGGGGGACGGTGGTCGTGATCGGCGATTGTTCCGTGGTGGGGACCGTCTGGCTGACGGTCTCGATCACCGAGGGATCGACGACGCCGGACGGCAGCGGCGGCACGGCCACATCGCGGCGGTCGTCGACGGTCATCATGAACCACACCCCGATCCCGACCGCCGCCAACACGATCAGCGAACCCAGCGCACCGGCCAGCACCGGGGTGGCCGAACTACGTTGCGGGGGAATCGGTAGCGGTGCCGACGGATGGGTGTAGCCACTCCCCTGGCCGGGACCGGTCACCCCGGGTGCGGCGCGCAGGACCGTGGGCTCGTGCCCCGCTGCCCGGTATGTGCCCGTCGGTTGGGGTCCGGTCACCCGGCGCGTCGGCTGTGGTCCGGCGGATTGCGAGCCGGTCACACGACGCGGCGAATACGGTTCGGCGGAATAGGCTGCCGCGCCGTGGATCGTCGGGCGCGACGGCGAGTCACGCGACAGCGCCGCGGAATCCCGGGCGGGGGGCGAAAGGGCCACGGAGTCGCGAGTCGGCGGGGCTTGCGAGTCGGCCGAGACGACGGCAGAGCCGCGGGTTGTCGGCGGGGAAGCGAGATCGCCGGACCGGCTCGGCGGTGTCTGCGGGCCGGTGATCTCGATCCGGGGCCCGGATACCGTTGCGGGAGTAGAGCGTTCGGCTTGGATCAGCGCCGCTCTGGCGGCCCGGGCCAGGTCGACGGGGGTCGCGTAGCGCTGGTCGGGGCGCTTGGCCATGCCCCGTTCGACGACCGGGTCGAAGGTGCTCAGCGTGGCGTCGGCGGCGCTGGGGCGCGGGGCGGGCGCCATCTGATGCGAGCCGATCGCGCCCGCGAGGCTGTTCACGGGGTACGGCACCCGGCCCACCAGGCATTCGTAGAGAACACAGGTGAGCGCGTAGGTGTCCACCGACGGCGACATCGGCACACTCTCGAACCGCTCCGGCGCCATGTACGCCATCGAGCCGACCGCGCTGCCCGCGCTGGTGAGCTGCGGGTCGGTGGCGGTGTGGGCGATGCCGAAGTCGACCAGGTAGGCGAACAGGTTGCCGGTGAGCAGGATGTTGCCCGGTTTCACGTCGCGATGGACCAGGCCGACCTCGTGGGCGGCGTCGAGCGCGAACGCGATCTGCTCGACCACCTGCACCGCCTCCACCGGCGTGAGCCTGCCGTGCTGCTGCAAGCGCTCCTTGAGATCGACGCCCTTGACCAGGCGCATGTCGATGTAGAGAACGCCGTCGACCTCGCCCCAGTCGTGTACCGGGATGACGTGGGGCTCCTGCACGCTCGCCATGGCCTGCGATTCGCGGCGGAAGCGCTGCACGAAGGTGGGATCACCGGCGAGTTCACGGTTGAGCATCTTGAGGGCGACAACACGATTCTTGGAGGTGTCGTAGGCCTCGTAGACCTCCCCCATACCGCCGACTCCGAGAAGTCTGCGAATTTCATAGCGCCCGAACATCGAGCCCGCCATCGCTCCGCCGGCCATTACAGCAGGCTACCTGGGCGCGGATAGGTCTGTCATGTAGGACAACCCCGCTGCGACGCCCTTGGTGACCCACACCTGGTACCGCTACTCCCGGCTCGGCGCGAGGGTGTGATCTGCGACCCGTAAAGTCGTCTACAGAACTACGCAAGAAGTCGCGGCGCACTGGTGTGTCGCGCAAGGAGCACACGTGTCACTCGATCAGCCACTGGCCCCGCTTCCCGAGGAGGGCACGGGTTTCGCCACGGCGTGGCCCGTCCGGGCAGGCGACGTGGATCCTTATCAACGACTCCGTCTGGACGCCGTTGCGCGCTACCTGTCCGACATCGCCTGGGACGAGCTCAATCAGACCGCGCTGCATCTCACCGACCCCACCTGGATCGTGCGCCGCACCGTCATCGACGTGATCCGCCCGGTCGTGTGGCCCGATCACGTGCATCTCGAGCGCTGGTGTTCGTCGATGTCCACCCGGTGGACGAATATGCGCACGCGGATCACCAGCGAACGCGGTGGGTTGATCGAGACCGAGGGATTCTGGATCAACCTCAGCGAGTCGAGCAATCTGCCCGCCCGGATCAGCGACGACGGCCTTGCCTACCTGGCCCGATCCACCGACGAGCATCGCCTGCGCTGGCGGCCCTATCTCACCGATCCGGCGCCGCGCGAATCCGACGCCGACCTGCCGTTCCCGGTGCGGGCGACCGATATCGACCAGTACAACCACGTCAACAACGCCTGCTACTGGCAGGCCGTCGAACAGTTCCTGGTCGACTTCCCGAAGCTGGTCGCCGGACCGCATCGCGCCGTGATCGAGTACGTGGCGCCGGTGCTGGCCCGCGAGCACATCACCGTGCGCGCCCGCCACGAACCGGGCGACCGGACCGGGCAGATGGTGCTGCGACTGTGGTTCGTGGTCGGCGGCGTCACCACCACCGTCGTCCGGATCATGCCGCTGCCGTGATTTCGGCGGCCGGCGCCGCGTGCTCTCAACCCGGCCTGCGGCCGTTGCTATGGCGCGGCCGGCACGGGAACCCGGCGCCGCGGGTCCCGTGCCGGCTCTGCACCTAGCCCTTGGCTGCTTTGAGCAGATCGGCGCGGGTGGTGAACTTGACCCGCGGCCTGCCTGCCGCCTTGCCCGCGGTCTTCTCGGCCTGGTCGATGGTCTTCCAGCCCTTGCGGTCGACCAGATCGGGCTGGCGCTGCGCGAGCAGTGCCCGCAGTGCGGCGCGGTCGCCGGTCGGCGCGGTGAGTTTGCCCGCGATGAAGTCGGCGATCACCGCTTCGACGGTCTCCTCGGCGTCGATCCGGTTGGAGCCGATCACCCCGCGCGGGCCGCGCTTGATCCAGCCGGAGACGTAGACGCCGGGGACGGGCTCGGCGGCGTCGATGACCCGGCCGTGCTCGCTCGGCACGGTGCCACGACGCTCGTCGAAGGGCAGGCCGGCGACGGGTTCACCGCAGTAGCCGATCGAGCGCAGCACCAGGCCGGTCTCGATGGTCTCGGTGCGATCGGTGGCGGTGGCCACCAATTGCCCGTTCTCCTCGGTCAATTCGTTGTGCGCGAACTCGATCCCGGTGACCGCGTCGGTGCCGTGCACGGCGGTCGGCGTGGCGAGGTAGCGGAACACGATCCGCTTGTTCGACAGGTCGGGCGCGGCCGCCGAATACTCTTGCGCGAGCTCGTACTTCAGGCGCAACGAGGGTTCGATGTTCGGATCGTCGAGCAACGCGCGGCTGTGCGGGTCGAGTTCGATATCGGCGGGGTCGACGATCACATCGACGCCCGTGCGATGGGTGAGCGCCAGGAACTCCGGCGAGCTGTAGGCGGCTTGCAGCGGCCCGCGTCGCCCGAGGATCACCACCTCGCGGATGTTGCTGCGCCGCAGGGCGTCCAGCGCGTGGTCGGCGATGTCGGTCTTGGCGAGCTCGTCCGGGTCGCCGGTGAGCACGCGCGCCACATCGAGGGCCACGTTGCCGTTGCCGACGATCACCGCACGTTCACCGGACAGGTCGAACTCACGCTCGGCGAAGTCGGGGTGGCCGTTGTACCAGGCCACGAACTCGGTGGCCGAGTGACTGCCGGGCAGGTCCTCACCGGGGATGCCGAGCGCGCGGTCGCTCGAGGCGCCGACGGCGTAGATCACCGCGTGGTGGTGGTCGAGGAGCTCCTGGTGATCGATGTGCTCACCGACCTCGACATTGAGGTAGTACTGCAGCGTGTCGCGGCGGAACGCCGACTCGAACATCTCGGCGACGCCCTTGGTGCCCGCGTGATCGGGGGCGACGCCCGCGCGCACCAGACCCCACGGAGTCGGCAGCCGGTCGAACATCTCCACCTCGACATCGCTGCGCCGCAGCAGTTCGTCGGCGGCGTAGCAGGCAGCGGGGCCCGCGCCGACGATCGCGACGCGCAGCGTGCCCAGGCTCTTGGGCGGGCGGACCGGCGTGCTCAGCGGGTCGAAGTTCGACTCGAGCGGGTGACGCTGGAAGTAGGCGGCGTTGATCTCGCGATATCTGGACAGCGACGCCAGCAGGTCATCTTCGGAGAAGATCGCGTCCACCGGGCACGCGTCAACGCAGGCACCGCAGTCGATGCAGGTGTCGGGGTCGATGTACAGCATCTCCGCCGTGGCGAACTCCGGTTGATCCGGAGTCGGGCGGATGCAGTCGACCGGGCATTCGGTGACGCAGCTGGCGTCGTTGCAACAACGCTGCGTGATGACGTAGGCCATAGGTGCAGATCCTCGAAATGTGTGGTCGGTGGCTCGAGACGCCCCCTATCAAGGCCCGTGGCGGGTGAACCACGAACCCATCGATGGTGACGCAGCTTTCAGTGTGCCTCGAGTGTGACTGCTACCTCACCGCTGCCCAGGATTACGGTGGTCTCATGGTGGCGACCCTGATCCTGATGCGGCACGGAAAATCGGCCTATCCCGACAACGTCGACGACCACGCGCGCCCGCTCGCACCGCGTGGCGAGCGCGAAGCGGCGCTGGCCGGGGACTGGTTGCGCGCCGCCGCGCCGCCGATCGACGCGGTGCGCTGCTCGACGGCCGAGCGCACCAGACAGACCCTCGCGGCCACCGGCATCACCGCGCCCGTCGAGTACACCGACGACATCTACGACGCGAACCCGCACACCCTCATGGAACTGATCGGGCTCACCGACGACACGATCTCGACGCTGCTCATCGTCGGCCATGTGCCCGGGATTCCCTGGACCGCGTGGGAGCTGGCGGGCAACCGCGAATCCGATCAGGCGACCGAACTCAGCCGCAAGTTCCCCACCTCGGCGCTGGCCGTGCTCGAATTCGATCGGCCATGGGCACAGCTCGGCCCCGGCACGGGCGAACTCACGACGTTCCACGTCCCGCGCTGATCTCACTCGATGCCGCTCACTTGAGCAGCTTGCCGCCGACGACGATGCCCACCCCCAGCAGCACGAGGAGCACGAACGCGACGAATCCGTTCGTCAGCGCCCAGACCACGCCGAGCACGAGTACCACCGGGGCCACCGCGATCGCGGTGATCACCGGGCTCTCCTTGACCGTTTCCCAAGCCGAGCGGGCCCTGACGCGGTCGATGTCCTTACCAGCCATGTGATCCACACTACGTTTCCGTCGGACCACCGTGTCATGCTCGACCACATGGATTGGAAAATCGAACTCGTTGCCATCCCGGTCACCGATGTCGACCGGGCCAAGGATTTCTACACCAGCATCGGCTTCAACGCCGATCACGACCACACGCCGTCGCCGGAGATCCGATTCGTCCAGCTCACACCGCCGGGTTCGGGGTGTTCGATCTGCATCGGCCGCGGGCTCACCAGCGCCGCGCCTGGCAGCGTCGAGGGCATGCAGATGGTCGTGGCCAGCGCCGACAAGGCCTATGAACAGCTGATCGCCGCGGGTGTGGCGGCCACCCCCGTCGAGGACATGGGCTGGGGACGGTTCACCTTCTTCGCCGACCCCGACGGCAACAAGTGGGCGATCCAGGAGCTGCCGAACTACAGCTGACTTCACTCGTCCCCGTGCGAACAGGTATTGCTTGGAGTGCACTCCAGGTGGATACCGTCTAGGAAGTTCCACGGGAAGGGACGAGCACGATGGATCAGGACGCGGCGCTGCGCGCCGAGAGCGGCGACGACGAGCACGAACGCCCGAGGTATTCGATCGGCCAGGTGGCCGATCGCTCGGGCCTGAGCCGCGACACCCTGCGCTGGTACGAGCGGATCGGGCTGATGGGCTACGTCGGTCGCGATCACACCGGCAACCGCCGGTTCAGCGACCGCGATCTGGAGTGGCTGGCGCTCATCGCGCGGCTGCGGCTCACCGGCATGCCGGTGGCCGACATGATCCGCTACGCCGAACTGGTACGGGCAGGCGAGCAGACCTACCCGGATCGGCTGGAGATGTTCCGGCAGACCAGATCCGACGTGCTCGACAAGATCGCGGAGCTGCAGCAGACCGTGGCCGTTCTCGACTACAAGATCGCCGTCTACGAAGGCCGATCGGATGTGGTCCGTCCCGCCACGATCACCGTGCACACGAGCGAAGGAAGCGACACATGAGCACCACCGCGACACTGCCGACCACGACTCTGGGCGCCGACGGGCCGCTGATCGGCACCCAGGGGCTCGGCTGTATGGGCATCAGCGAGTTCTACGGTGATACCGACGCGGCCGAATCGCGGGCCACCCTCGACCACGCGCTCGAACTCGGCGTCACCCTGTTCGACACCGCCGATGTGTACGGATCCGGCCACAACGAGGAATTCCTCGCCGACTTCGTACGCGCCAACCGCGAAAATCTGCTCATCGCCACGAAATTCGGCATCGTGCGCAAGGCCGACGATCCGTCGTTCCGCGGCTTCGACAACTCCCCCGCCTACATTCGCGCGTCGGTCGAGGCCAGCCTGCGCAGGCTCGGCGTCGACACGATCGACCTGTACTACATGCACCGGCGCGACCCGCGGGTTCCGATCGAGGAGACCGTCGCCACCATGGCCGAACTCGTCGCGGCGGGCAAGGTGCGAGCGCTCGGATTGTCCGAGGTGACCGGTGACGAGCTGCGGGCCGCGCACGCGGTGCACCCGATCGCGGCGTTGCAGTCGGAGTGGTCGCTGTTCTCCCGCGACGTGGAACGCACCGCGGTGCCCGCCGCGGCCGAACTCGGTGTGGCGTTCGTTCCGTACTCGCCGCTGGGCCGTGGCTTTCTCACCGGTGCTTTCACCTCGGCGGCAGAGCTCGGCGACCAGGACTTCCGCAAGTTCCAGCCCCGCTTCACCGGCGACAACGCCCAGCACAACGCCGCGTTGCTCACGCCGCTGGCCGCGATCGCCGCCGCGCACGACATCACCCAGGCCCAGGTCGCACTGGCGTGGGTACACGCGAGGGCGGGTGTGCACGACTTGTCCGTGGTGCCGATTCCCGGCACCCGCAAGCGGACCAGACTGGCCGAGAACGTCGCCGCGGCATCGGTACGCCTGTCTGCGGACGAACTGGCGGCACTGGAGCCGATCGCCGAACAGGTGGCAGGCAGCCGGTACGCGGATATGACGTTCACCTCGGCAGGACGCGAACAGAGTCCCGCGACGACCGGCGGTCGCACGGAATAGGCTGCGGCCGACGAATGGTTCTGTTTACCGTCACGGTCGACGCAACGACGCGCCGACCCTCAGCGCACCGCCGTCGGTGCGGAAGGAGCGTTTGCCGATGACCGAGACAGCAGAGTCACAGCGCCGCGTCGTGCGCAATGTGGAGAAGAATCGCTACGACGTGTTCTTCGACGATGAGCTCGCCGGCTTCGCCGAATACATCGAGCGCGACAACGACACCGATTTCATCCACACCGAGATCGATGACGCGTTCGCGGGCAAGGGACTCGGCGGCGTCCTCGCCCGCCAGGCCGTCGAGGACGTGATCGCGCGCGGGCGCACCATCACCGCGCACTGCCCGTTCATTCGTGGCTGGCTGGACAAGCACCCCGAGTACGACGCGCACGTGGTGGGCAAGGGCATCACCGGATGAGCGACATGGAGATCGACCCGGACGAGGCGCTGTGTGAGCCGTCGCCCCGCCCGGGTCCGATCACCGAGTTGTATCCGGCCAGGGAGGTCCCACTCGGCGGGGTGCGCGGGGTGTACGTGGAACGGACACTGCCGCAGCGGGATCTGCCGACTGTCGGTGCGTGGTGCTTCCTCGACCGGTTCGGTTCGGCCACCGCGACCGAGGCCGGCGCCTCCCCCGACATCCTGCCCCACCCCCACATCGGCTTGCAGACGGTGACCTGGCCGCTCGACGGCCGCATCCGGCATCGCGATTCGGTGGGCTCCGACGTCGAGATCGAGCCGGGGCAGCTGAATCTGATGACCTCCGGTCGCGGTATCGCGCATTCGGAGTTCGGCGTGCCCGGCGCCGAAGCGGGCCACGGCCTCCAGTTGTGGATCGCGCTGCCCGGCTCCGCCACCGGCATCGACCCGCATTTCGAGCAGCATCGCGAACTGCCGAGCTACGCGGCGCCGGGACTGCGCGCCACCGTCCTGATCGGCGCGCTGGGTGGTGTCGCGTCACCGGCGAAGGCCTACACGCCGATCGTCGGGGCCGACATCGTGTTCGACTCCGGCGCCGAGGTGTCGCTCCCGCTGGACCGCGCGTTCGAGCACGCCGTGCTGGTGATCGAGGGCACCGTGACGATCGACGGCGCCGAACTCACCCCTGGCCCGCTGCTGTACCTGGGCACCGACCGCGCCGAATTGCGCCTGTCCAGCACCGGCGGTGCGCATTTCGCGCTGGTCGGGGGCGAGCCCTTCGCCGAGGAACTGGTGATGTGGTGGAACTTCGTCGGCCGCAGTCACGAGGAGATCGTCGACGCGCGCGAGGCGTGGGAAACCCACGACACCAGCCGTTTTCCGCTGGTCGTCGGCCACGCCCCTGAGGAGCGGATACCCGCTCCGCCGCTACCACCGTTGCGCTTGAAGCCGCGCAAACGAGCGACCGGCTGCACTCACCTCTGACTCGGCGCCGAGGCCGAATCGCACTCCCGAACAGCCTGCGCCGCAACGGGCCGCGCTGTCACCCGATGCGGCTTCCCGGCGCCGCATCGGGTTCGCGCGCTCAGCGTCCGCCGACGAGCAGGGCGTCGAGGGCCCGGTAGCTGTCGTTGAGGCCGACCTCCATGCCCGAGGCGAGCATGCCCGCGCATTCCTCGGCCGTGTGGAAGATGCTGTCGGTGGCGACCCGGGTGCGGCCGTCGCCGAGATCGATGAAGGTGGTCGAGTCGATGCAGATGTGGGCGGGCATGCCGTCCCACTCGAAGGACTGCACGATGCGTTCCTTCGGGGTGATCTCGCGAAAGCGGCCCTCGAAACCGTAGGACTCGTCGCCGTCGTGTTCGACGAAACGCCAGTGGCCGCCCTTGCGGAACTCCCAGCGCTCGACGTCGACCACATGGCCGCGACCCCACCAGCGCGAGAGCTGCTCGATGCGGCTGTAGGCGTCCCATACCCGGTCCAGTGGGGCGTCGAAATCGCGTTCGATGTGGACTTCGCGGTCCGAGGTGGAGGTGATGACGGCGTCGTTGGTGGTGGTGCTCATTGCTCTGGCTCCGTTCGTTGCAGGAATTCACCGAGACGGTCCATCCGGGCTTCGAGCATCTGCCGATAACCCTGCATCCAGGCCACCTCACGATCGAAGACGTGCTCACAGATCCGGCAGTACCGCACCCGCCCACGCTTCTCGGTGACCACCATGCCCGCGTCCTCGAGCAGGCCGATGTGCTTCTTGATGCCGGTCAAGGTCATCTCGAAACGCTCGGCCAACTCGCTGATACTCGCGGGCCCACGCCCGAGCTGCTCGAGGATGCCCCGCCGTGTGGGGTCCGCGAGCGCCCCGAACGAGGCGTCTAGGAAGTCATACTGAACCATCTAGTTCAGTATTGCGTGGCGACGTCATCCGGTCAACCCCTTTTCGGAAAACCCTGGACGGGCCGACGAATTCACTACTACGCTTTGTCGTAGAACTTGGCGGGAATCATCGAGGGGGAACACTCATGGACAAGACCACCTGTTGCATCGTCGGCGGCGGCCCCGCGGGCACGATGGCCGGTCTCCTGCTCGCCAGAGCAGGCGTCGAAGTGACCGTGCTGGAAAAGCACGCCGACTTCCTCCGGGATTTCCGCGGCGATACGGTGCACCCGTCTACGGTGCGACTGATCGACGAACTGGGGCTCGGCGCGGACTTCGCCCGGTTGCCGCGCTCCGAGCTCACCCGGATGTGCATGCACGCGGGCGACCGCATGGTGGTCGCCGCCGATTTCACCCGAATTCCCGGCAAGTACCGGCACATCGCCATGGTGCCGCAATGGGACTTCCTCGACCTGCTCACCAGCGCCGCGGCCGAGGAACCGACCTTCACCCTGCATATGCGCTCGACCGCGACCGGACTGATCGAGGAGGCCGGCCGGGTGGCAGGCGTGCGCTATATCGATGCCGACGGTGCCGAACACGCCCTGCGCGCCGATCTCGTGATCGCCTGCGACGGACGCGATTCCGTGACACGCGAGGCCGCGGGCCTGCGCCGGCGCATGGAGGACGTACCGATGGACATGTGGTTCTTCCGCATCCCGAAATCGGAGGACGACACCGACGGCGGTGCCGTGCAGGCCCGCTTCACCAACGGCAACTCCGCGGTGGCCATCGACCGCGGCGACTACTACCAGACCGGCTACATCATCGAAAAAGGCTGTGACGCAGAGCTTCGCGCCGCCCACGATGTGCGGTGGCTGCGCGATCGCGTCAGCGAACTGTTCGGCTGGTCCACCGAGGCGACAGCGGCGATCCGGACCTGGGACGACGTCAAGCTGCTCGAGGTAACGGTGGGCATGCTCGACCGGTGGTACGTCCCCGGCCTGCTGTGCATCGGCGATGCCGCGCACACGATGTCACCGGTCGGTGGGGTCGGCGTCAACCTCGCGGTGCAGGACGCCGTCGCGGCCGCGCGCATCCTGGCCCAGCCGCTGCTCGACGGCACCGTGCAGACCGCCGACCTGGAAAAGGTGCAGCGCAGGCGGATGTTGCCCGCGAGCTTCACGCAGCGATCCCAGCGCGGCGAACACGACATGCTCATCGCGCCCGCGTTGCGGGGAACACTGCACACCGCGCCCCTGCCGCTGCGGGTTGTCGACGCCGTGCCCGCGCTCGCCGGAATCACCGCCTATCTCGGCGGTATCGGGCTGCGCCCCGAGCACGCGCCGGATTTCGCCCGACGTCCACAGACCGGCGTCGAACCGTCGAACGCGCGGCGCTGATCCGTCCCGGCCCCACTGGCTGTGGACTTTCCGAACGGGGGCCGCAACGGCTAGGTTTGCCGCGACGAACGGGACGAATCGGTCCCGGGTGAGGCAGCGGGAGGCTTGCGGGATGAGGATCGGCACTGGGATAGGGGCGGCACTGCTCGCGATCGGGGTCATCGTGGCGGCAGCCGGGAACGGGCACGCCGAGCCCGCCCCGGTGGTCGCCGAGCAGCCGGTCGAGGCGCCCTCGTTGCGCGGCATCGACAAGGGCGTGAACTACCAGGTGAGCGCCACCGATGACCGGCGCGCGGTGGTCACCACCATCGACACGGGACGGTTCCAGCTCGTCCACGACGCGACAGTCGTCGCGATCACCGACGAATCGGGTGCGGTCCTCGCGGCGCTGCCGATGGTCGTGCGCGTCGGTGCGCACGCGGTGCCGCTCACGCCGTCGATCGACGAGCGGGGCACCAGCCTGACGCTCACCCCGATCAGCGAATCCGCCACACCGGTGCGCGACATCAGCGCACAGGAACGCTTCTTCGCCGAAACCCAACGCCTGCAACCGAAGATCATCGAAGGCGCCGCCATCGGGGCTGCCATCGGTTT
This sequence comes from Nocardia sp. NPDC055002, assembly GCF_053608825.1. Taxonomy (NCBI): domain Bacteria; kingdom Bacillati; phylum Actinomycetota; class Actinomycetes; order Mycobacteriales; family Nocardiaceae; genus Nocardia; species Nocardia sp. NPDC055002. Next base: position 372,470 of record NZ_JBSGWE010000005.1, on the reverse strand, counting down.
CGTACTCGGCTTCCCGCTCGGCCTGTTCATCCTGGACTTCATCACCGTCCCGGTCGCCACCGTGGCAGGGGCGGCGATCGGCGCGCTCGCCGGGTACGCGCTGGCAGGAGGTCAGCCCGCGATCGACACCGCGCTGGCCTATGTCACCGGAGCGCCCTGAATCACTGTGTCGGACTGAGGAGCTGGGTGCCGATCACCCGCAGCAGCGCCATCTTCTCCACCGCGTCGGTGCCGGGACGCGGCAGGTAGACCAGCAGTCGCTGGGCGGCGTTCGGGGTGAGCAGGGTTTCGCAGATCGTATCGATCAGGCCGATCTCCGGATGCAGGAACTGTTTGGTGTCGGAGATCCGTACGGCCACTTCGTGTTCGTTCCACAGCTCTTCGAATTCCGTGCTGTTGCGACGTAACTCGCCGATGAAGCCGGTGACTTCGGCATCGTCGGCGCGACGTGCCGCGGTGGCACGCAGATCGGCCACATGGCTGCGGCTCATGCGGGCCCAATCCGACTCGGGGAACAGCGTTCTCGCCGACGGATCGGTGAACCAGCGCCAGGAATAGAAGCGCTCGAGGCCTCTGCGGGTGCCGTGGTCACCGGCCAGCAGACTGTGCATGCGATTCTGGACGAGGACCTCGCCGAGATCGGTGATCACGGCGGCGGGGACGTCGTCGAGTTTGTCCAGCATGTGCAGCAGCCCGGGACCGACGTGCTTGTCGCGCAGCCCACGGTCCGGTGACGGGTGACCGCACAGATGGAACAGGTGGTCGCGCTCGTCGGCACTCAGGCGCAGCGCGCGAGCCAGCGCGGCGAGGACCTGGGTGGACGGGCGTGGACCGCGCGCCTGTTCGAGGCGGGTGTAGTAGTCGGTCGACATGCCCGTGAGCAGAGCTACCTCGTCGCGTCGCAGACCGGGGGTGCGCCGGCGCACGCCGGGCGGCAGGCCCACGTCGGCGGGGGTGAGCAGTTCCCGGTGACGGCGCAGGAAGTCGGCCAGCTCGGATCGGTCCATGTCTCCATGGTGCGCTTCACGGCGGCGCCCAGCCAGGGACCGGCGATCCCCCGATGAACGATCTCTGCCGCGAGCCGCGCTCGCGGCGCAGGCTCGAAGCATGACGAACTCACAGCTCCCCACCGTCGTCCTCGGCGACACCGGCCCCCGCGTCAGCCGCATCGGCCTCGGCGCGATGGGCATGTCCGGGATATACGGCGCCTCCGACGACCGTGAATCGGTCGCGACCCTCCACGCCGCCATCGACGCGGGCATCAACCTCATCGACACCGGTGACTTCTACGGCGCCGGCCACAACGAGATGCTGGTCGGCAAGGCCATCGCCGAACGCGCCCGCGAGGACGTGGTACTCAGCGTGAAGTTCGGCGCGCTGCGCGGGCCGGGCGGAACATGGGACGGCTTCGACGGGCGACCGGCCGCCCTCCGCAACTTCCTCACCTACACACTCACTCGACTCGGTGTCGATCACATCGACATCTACCGGCCCGCGCGCCTGGATCCCGAAGTGCCGATCGAGGACACCGTCGGCGCGATCGGCGAACTCGTCGAGGCGGGATACGTGCGGCACATCGGACTCTCCGAGATCGGTGCCGACACGTTGCGACGGGCCGCCGCCGTGCATCCGATCGCCGACCTCCAGATCGAGTACTCGCTCATCTCCCGCGGCATCGAACAGGAAATCCTCCCGGTCGCCAGGCAACTCGGCACGGGCATCACCGCCTACGGCGTGCTCTCGCGGGGGCTGCTCAGCGATACCTTCCGCAACGGCGGGCCTGCGACGGCCGGCGACTTCCGTGCTCACAGCCCGCGCTTCCAGGGCGAAAACCTCACCAGGAACTTGCGCTTGGTCGAGGCGCTGGCCGATATCGCTGCCACGAAACAGGTTTCGGTCGCCCAGCTGGCGATCGCCTGGGCACTGAGCCGTGGCGAGGACATCGTGCCGGTCATCGGCGCGCGCAGCCGGACGCGCCTCGACGAGACGCTCGGGGCGCTCGCGATCTCGCTCACGCCGGACGAGCTGGCCGTGATCGAGGCGGCAGCACCGGCCGACGCCGTCGCGGGCGAGCGGTACGCGGCCGAGCAGATGGCGATGCTGGACAGCGAACGCTGATTTTCGCTGTCCGCCGACCGCGCGTTGCCGCCGGTCTCCGCTACCGTTGACACCAGTGAGTCCGCACGGGTGGGTGGTGATGAGAGTGGTGTTCGACCCGCTGGCCGATATCGAACGCGCCCTGGCCGAACAGGCCGGGTGGACGTGGTTCGACGACTACCTGCTGTACACCTGCGGGGTGGCCGATCTGCTGGCGCGCGGCGAGGTGGGACTGATCCCGCACACGGCGACGCGGGTGCGGATCGAGCCCGGCGAGGTCGGTCTCGCCGAGGGAGCCGTCAACTGGTACACGTGGCGGGCGACCGGCGACGGCAATTGGACTCGGAGCCGGGGCCCTGTCGCCGGTCCAGCCCCGATCGTCGCGGCCGCACAATTGGGTAATGCCGTCGTGAACCGGACCCGGCGCACTCAGGCAGCGGCCGCCGCGCAACCGCGCTGGGTGGCGGAACGGCCGGGGTCGGTGATGATCTCGGACCGGCGCTTGCACCTCACCAACCCCGACCGGTCGTTCTCGCTGTACTGGTCCGCGCTCGAGTCCATCGACCTCACCGCGCCGGATCGCGTCGGCTGCCGATTCCCCGACCGAGACGGCAAGTTGCAGCAGATCCAGATCCAAAGCCCCTGGGCAGTCTTACTTTTCGTCACCGCCGCCCTGCGGCACTTCCCGCACCACCCGCTGCTGAAGACCGGTACCTGGCTGCCCGCGGGATTCGAGGACAAGTGCCATCTGGCGGGCAAGAAGTGCCCTAAGGTGCGCACTTTGGGCTGATGCACGGCCGAAGCGACGAGCCCAGTCGTCGCAGCTTTTCGGGCGTCTCTGCGGCACTCAGCGCTGACGCGCGCGGTAGGCGGCGACGGCGTTGCGGTTGCCGCATGCGGTGCTGCAATAGCGGCGGGAACGGTTGCGGGACAGGTCGAGTACCAGTCCCGCGCAGTCCGCGTCGGCGCAGATCGAGAGTCTGCTCAGGTCGTCGGCGCGGATCAGGTCGATCATCGCCATCGCGGTTTCGACGGCGATGCGAACCGGGAGTGGTGCTTGCGGCGGGACCGCGTGCACGTGGTAGTCGACGTCGCCGTGACGGACCAGCTGCGGTACGGCGCGGTGCCCGGCGAGAGTCTCGTTCACGAGCGTGACGGCGGCATCGCGGTCGCTGGTGAGCATCGCGCGTAGCGGCGCGCGCAGGGCCCGGACAGCGGTCAGTTCGGCCGCGTCGCCGGTGTGCGCGCCCGTGTAGACGTGTCGTTCGAAGAACTCGGCGAGCTGGGCCGTCTCGGTCAGGGTGTCGGGGTCTTCGGCGGAATTGACCAGTTCGACCGCCGCCAGCAGGGCCGCCTCGGTGTCATGAGCAAAAACCACATTGACATATTACCGCAGGCTGCTTACCGTCATTAGTCATGGCGACTTTGACTCATGACAGCGCGATCCGGATGCGGTCCGGGCTGCTGCTCGCGCTGGCGTCGGCCACCTCGTTCGGGCTGTCCGGTCCACTCGCGCGTGGGCTGATGAACGCGGGCTGGAGCGCCGCCGCCGTTGTCGCCGCGCGCGTGCTGCTCGCCGGGGTGGTTCTCGTACCGCTCGCACTTCCCCACCTGCGGGAAAACTGGAAACTGTTGCGCGCCAACGTGAATCTCATCGTCGCGTACGGCTTGATCGCCGTGGCGGGTACCCAGCTCGCCTACTTCAACGCCGTCGCGCACATGGAGGTCGGCGCCGCGCTGCTGATCGAATACACCGCGCCGATCGTCGTGGTCGGCTGGCTGTGGGTGCGCCACCGGCAACAGCCCGGCGCGGCCACCATCGCAGGCGCGGCCCTCGGGATCACCGGCCTGCTGCTCGTCCTCGATGTGACCTCCGGCCTGTCGACCGACCCGATCGGCATCGCCTGGGCCCTGGCCGCGATGCTCGGCGCCGCGGCCTATTTCGTCCTCTCCGCCCAGGGCGGCGACCTCCCCGGCACCGTCCTGGCCTGCGGCGGACTCCTGATCGGCGGCCTCACCCTGATCCTGGCGGGCGCCCTCGGCATCGTCCCCCTGCACGCCACCACCCACCGGGTCGCCTTCGCCGACTTCACCACCCCCTGGTGGATCCCGATCCTCTTCATCGGCATCGTCACCGCCGCCATCGCCTACGTCACCGGCATCGCCGCCACCCGCCGCCTCGGCTCCCGCCTGGCCTCTTTCGTAGCCCTCACCGAAGTCCTCGCCGCCCTGATCTTCGCCTGGATCCTGCTCGCCGAAGCCCCCCGCCCCATCCAGCTACTCGGCGGCGCTTTGATCCTCATCGGAGTCGTCGCCGTCCGCCTCGGCGAGCCCACCTCACCCGGGCTCGGCGACCCCGAGACACCGGCAGACACCCTGACGGAAATCCCGCGGACTCGGACCGAGCAAGGATCCTGACCGTCGACAGAACCCGAGTCACCAGCGGTAGTCGAGGAATTTGCCGTCCAGGGTGATGACGACGCGGTCGCCGTCGGGGTGGGGGCGGCGGGCTATGTCGATGTTGAAGTTGATGGCGCTCATGATGCCGTCGCCGAATTCCTCGTGGATGAGTTCCTTGAGGGCGGGGCCGTAGACCGAGACGGCTTCGACGAGGCGGTAGATGGTGGGGTCGGACAGTTTCGCCGGGTCGGCGCCGCGGGAGGGTTGCAGACGCAGGCTTTCGGCGACGGTGTCGTCGAGGTCCAGCAGGGTGCAGACGGCGGCGGCCTGTTCCTCGGTCATCGGGTGCTGGCCGAGCAGGGCTGCCGTCGTCCAGACCACGGGTGCGCCGATCGATTCCGCGATGCCCGCCCACGTCATACCCTTGCGGATACGAGCGGCGACGATGAGGTCGGCGGCGGCGGACTTGCTCAGGATCGGTTGCATGCAGGGCTCCTAGGGTCGGGGTCGCAGCCAGCCTGCCATTCGGAGGCACTCGCCGCCATAGTGGAATACCACTATTTACGTGGGAGCAACGTCCGGTGACCGCGAGGCAACCTCGACAGCGAAAACTCCTGCGCTAGAAGCACTACGAAGGGTTTTCCATGTCCTATCTCACACCGGCGGACTTCGTCGAGAAGATGATCGACGCGGGCGAGGCCAAAGCCTTCATGTCCACCCGCGACACCGTGATCCGCGCTTACATGGCGGGCGCGATCCTCGCCCTCGCCGCCGCGTTCGCAGTGACCATCACCGTGAACACCGGCGAACCACTACTCGGAGCCGTGCTCTTCCCGGTCGGGTTCTGCATGCTCTACCTGCTCGGATTCGACTTGCTCACCGGCGTTTTCACGCTGGTTCCGCTGGCCCTGATCGACAAACGCCGCGGCGTCACCGTCCGCTCGATGCTGCGCAACTGGGGGCTGGTCTTCGTCGGTAACTTCGCGGGCGCGTTCACCGTCGCGGTGATGATGGCCATCATCCTCACTATGGGTTTCTCCGTCGATCCCAGCGCCGTCGGCGAGAAGCTCGGCGAGATCGGCGAATCCAGAACCCTCGGCTACGCCGAACACGGAGCCGCGGGCATGCTCACGCTGTTCATCCGCGCCGTGCTGTGCAATTGGATGGTCTCCACCGGCGTGGTCGCCGCCATGATGTCGACCTCGGTGTCGGGCAAGGTGATCGCAATGTGGATGCCCATCATGCTGTTCTTCTACATGGGCTTCGAACACTCCATCGTCAACATGTTCCTGTTCCCCTCCGGCCTGCTCCTGGGCGGTGACTTCTCCCTCGGCGACTACCTGGTCTGGAACGAAATCCCCACCGTCCTCGGCAACCTCGTAGGCGGACTCACCTTCGTCGGCCTGACCCTCTACGCCACCCACGCCCGCACCGCCCCGTCACGCCGGCAGCCCGAGCCCACAGAATCCGCTGTGGCGGAATGAAGTTCGCCGAGAAGGCGACCACTACCGGTCGCGGTACTCCGCTTCTGCGATCTTCAGCTCCGTACCCGGCATCGTGATCGTCAGGAGGGCGGTGTCCGGATTCCAGGTGGCTGCGACGTCGCCTGCCGGGTACGGAATGTCGTAGAACAAGCCGCGATTGGGCGCGATTCCGACATGGATCACGTACTCGGTGGCCAGCAGCCCTGGCGTTGTTCGGTGGTACACGCAGTACGACCTGCCAGGGTCAGGTCGGCAGCTGACTACTACCTGGTCGGACATCACGCTGGTGGCGACTCGATAGGCGGTGAACGCGGACGCCAGCACACCGATCACCGCGAGCACGACCACGACTATCTGAGACTTCACGCAGGCGACTGTACGCAGAAAACGGCCCCCGCTCTCGAAAGAGCGGGGGCCGAAATCTGTTGGCTACCTACGAGCTGGCGGCAACCGCTGAAGCCGTATTCGCCCAGCGGGGTAGCTGACCTCGCGCGAGCGGTTCTACGATGCGGGCGAGGCCGCTAGTCTGAATGACCCCCTATGCGGCAACAATCCAGGCGGTGACGGTGCACGATCCGATGGCAGATGTCGAACGGGCGTTGGCCGCGCAGGTCGGCTGGAATTGGGTCGACGACCACCTGCTGTACGCCTGCGAGATGCTGTCGCGGTTGCGGGCGGGCGGCATCGCGGCGCTGGAGCCGTACCCGACGTCGATCGTGATGGAGGAGCAGGAGACCTGCTTCGGTGAAGGCCAGGGCATGTGGGCGGCGTTTCGTAGGCCTGAGCTGCCGCCGCCACCGCCGCCGACAATTGCCCCATCGGTGGTCGCGGCCGTCCCGCCGTCAACTCCAGTTTTTGTTCCACCACGCGGCAGCTCGCGCCGCGATATCCAGCGAGCCCGCACGGCAGCCAACGCCGCGGCTTTCAACGCGAGACAACGAAGCGAACGTATGGCGGTTCAGATGGTTCAGGCGGCGGCCGAGGCCGCACGCGTGGCAAACGCCGCGGCAGCAGCGGCTCGCGAGCAGGCGGCTCTGCCACGCTGGATACCGGAGCCGAGCGGCCGCATCACCCTCACGAATCGTCGAATCCACCTCGCCAACCAATATCGCTCGTCCCCGATCCCGCTCACGGCATTGGAGCACATCGAGTTGACCCAACCCGACCGGCTGCGAATCCGATTCACCGAAGCGACCACATCGCATTACCTCGAATTGGCGACGCCATGGGCGGCGCCGGCGTTCCTTGTCGCCAGCCAGGCGAGATTCCCCCATCACCCGCAACTGATCAGCGGTTCCTGGTTACCGCACGGCTTCGAGGAGCGCTGTCATATCGCGGGTAAACCCTACCGGCGAGTGCGCTGACCCGGACACGACGAACGCCCCGCTCCAAGAAGGAACGGGGCGTTCGGGTTACTGCTTAGCGGTAGTCGCTGAAGCCGTAGTCGTCCAGCGGCACTGCTGCGCCGGTGGAGGAGCCGAAGCTGTCCGGGGAGTAGTAGGTGTCGTCATAGGACGGCACCGCGTACGCCGCGGCACGGGCTTCTTCGGTCGGCTGCACCTGGATGTTGCGGTAACGGTTGATACCGGTACCGGCCGGGATGAGCTTACCGATGATCACGTTCTCCTTCAGGCCGATCAGCTTGTCGGAGCGGCAGTTGATAGCCGCGTCCGTCAGCACTCGGGTGGTCTCCTGGAAGGAAGCCGCCGACAGCCACGAATCGGTGGCCAGCGACGCCTTGGTGATACCCATCAGCACGGGACGGCCCGAAGCCGGCTCGCGGCCTTCGGCCACCACGCGACGGTTCGAGTTCTCGAACTCGGCGCGCTCGGTGAGCGAACCGGGCAGGAACTCGGTCGCACCCGAATCGATGATCGTCACACGACGCAGCATCTGGCGAACGATGACCTCGATGTGCTTGTCGTGGATCGACACACCCTGCGAGCGGTAGACCTCCTGGACCTCGTGGACCAGGTGGACCTGCACCTGACGGGGACCCATCACGCGCAGCACCTCGTGCGGATCGGCAGCGCCCTCGAGCAGCTGCTGACCCACCTCCACGTGGTCACCGTCGGCCAGCAGACGCTCGGAGCCGTCGTCGTGCTTGAAGACACGCAGACGCTGACGCTTCGAGAGCTTGTCGTAGACGACTTCTTCCGACCCGTCATCAGGGATGATCGTGATCTTGTAGAAGCGGTCGTCGTCCTCGAGACGCACCCGACCCGAGACCTCCGCGATCGGCGCCTTGCCCTTGGGGACACGGGCCTCGAAGAGCTCCTGAACACGCGGCAGACCACCGGTGATGTCGTCGCCCGCGACGCCACCCTGGTGGAAGGTACGCATGGTCAGCTGGGTACCGGGCTCACCGATGGACTGGGCCGCGACGATGCCGACGGCCTCGCCGATATCGACCAGCTTGCCGGTGGCCATCGAACGGCCGTAGCAGGTGGCACAGACGCCGGTACCGGTGGTGCAGGTCAGCACGGAGCGGACCTTCACCTCGGTGATACCGGCCGCGAGCAGCGCGTCGAGCGCGGGGTCGCCGAGGTCGGCGCCCTTCGACACGACGACATTGCCCTTGGCATCCACCGCGTCGGACGCGAGCGTCCGGGCGTAGGTGGAGGTCTCGACGTGCGCGTCACGGATGATCGTGCCGTCGGCCAGCTTCTCCGCGATCGGCACCAGGATGCCGCGTTCGGTGCCACAGTCCTCTTCGCGGACGATGACGTCCTGCGACACGTCGACCAGACGACGGGTCAGGTAACCCGAGTCGGCGGTACGAAGCGCCGTGTCGGCCAGACCCTTACGAGCACCGTGGGTGTTGATGAAGTACTCGAGCACGGTCAGGCCCTCACGGAACGAGGACTTGATCGGGCGCGGGATGAACTCACCCTTCGGGTTCGTCACCAGGCCCTTCATACCCGCGAGGGTACGGGTCTGGGTGAAGTTACCCGTGGCGCCGGAGTCGACGATCGTGATGATCGGGTTGTCCGGCGGGTAGTGGGTACGCAGCGCGGCACCCACTTCCTCGGTGGCTTCCTGCCAGATCTTGACCAGGGCGTTGTTGCGCTCGGAGTGATCGAGCGCGCCACGCTGGTACTTCTTCTCGATCAGGTCCGCCATCGACTCGTAGCGTTCCATGATCTCGGGCTTCTCCGGCGGAACGAGCACGTCCGACATGGAGACGGTGACACCCGAACGCGTGGCCCAGTAGAAGCCGGCGTCCTTGAGCTTGTCGACGGTCTGCGCGACGACGATCATCGGGTAGCGCTCGGCCAGATCGTTGATGATCGTGGCCTGACGCTTCTTCGGCATCGGCTCGTTGATGAACGCGTAGTCCGCCGGGAGCAGATCGTTGAAGATCACGCGACCCAGGGTGGTCTCGGCCAGCCACGCTTCGCCGCGCTTCCAGCCGTCCGGGAACAGCTCGTTCTCGATGTCCCGCGGCGGGCGCTGCTCGGTCAGTCGCACCTTGATGGTGGACCGCACGGTCAGCTCGCCACGATCGACGGCCATCTGCGCCTCGGCGGGCGAGGAGTACACGCCGTACTCCGGCACATCCTTGGCGGCGGCCTTGTAGGTGCCGACACCGTTCTCGTCGAGGCGGGTCAGGTAGAACAGGCCCGTCACCATGTCCAGACGCGGCATCGCCAGCGGGCGACCCGACGCCGGGGACAGGATGTTGTTCGACGACAGCATCAGGATGCGTGCCTCGGCCTGCGCCTCCGCGGACAGCGGAAGGTGCACGGCCATCTGGTCACCGTCGAAGTCGGCGTTGAACGCCTCACAGACGAGCGGGTGCAGCTGAATGGCCTTGCCTTCGACCAGCTGGGGCTCGAAGGCCTGGATGCCGAGGCGGTGCAGGGTGGGCGCGCGGTTCAGCAGCACAGGGTGCTCGGCGATGACCTCTTCGAGGACATCCCACACCTGAGCGCGCTGACGCTCGACCATCCGCTTGGCGGACTTGATGTTCTGCGCGTGGTTCAGATCGACCAGACGCTTCATGACGAACGGCTTGAACAGCTCGAGCGCCATCAGCTTCGGCAGACCACACTGGTGCAGCTTGAGCTGCGGACCGACCACGATGACCGAACGGCCCGAGTAGTCGACGCGCTTGCCGAGCAGGTTCTGACGGAAACGACCCTGCTTGCCCTTGAGCAGATCGCTCAGGGACTTCAGCGGGCGGTTACCCGGTCCGGTGACCGGACGGCCACGACGGCCGTTGTCGAACAGTGCGTCGACCGACTCCTGCAGCATCCGCTTCTCGTTGTTCACGATGATCTCGGGCGCACCCAGATCGATCAGTCGCTTCAAACGGTTGTTGCGGTTGATCACGCGGCGGTACAGGTCGTTCAGGTCGGAGGTGGCGAAACGGCCACCGTCGAGCTGAACCATCGGACGCAGCTCCGGCGGGATCACCGGGACAGCGTCGAGCACCATGCCCATGGGCGAGTTGCCGTTGGTCTGGAAGGCCGCGACGACCTTCAGACGCTTGAGCGCGCGCAGCTTCTTCTGACCCTTGCCGGAGCGAATGGTCTCGCGCAGGCTCTCGGCCTCGGCGTTGATGTCGAAGTTCTCCATCAGCTTCTGGATGGACTCCGCACCCATGGCGCCGGTGAAGTACTCGCCGTAGCGGTCGACGAGCTCGCGGTAGAGCACCTCGTCGACGATGAGCTGCTTGACCGACAGCTTGGTGAAGGTCGTCCAGATCTCGTCGAGGCGGTCCAGCTCACGCTGCGAGCGGTCGCGCAGCTGACGCATTTCGCGCTCGCCGCCGTCCTTGACCTTGCGACGCACGTCGGACTTGGCGCCCTCGGCTTCCAGCTCGGCCAGATCGGCTTCGAGCTTCTGCGCGCGGGCTTCGAGGTCGGCGTCGCGCTGATCGGCGACAGCCTTCTTCTCGACCTCCATCTCGGCTTCGAGCGTGGAGAGCTCGTTGTGACGCAGCTCCTCGTCGACACCGACGATGACGTAGGCGGCGAAGTAGATGATCTTCTCGAGATCCTTCGGCGCCAGGTCGAGCAGGTAACCCAAGCGCGACGGAACGCCCTTGAAGTACCAGATGTGAGTAACCGGAGCGGCCAGCTCGATGTGGCCCATCCGCTCGCGACGCACCTTGGCGCGAGTTACCTCGACGCCACAGCGCTCACAGATGATGCCCTTGAAGCGGACACGCTTGTACTTGCCGCAGTAGCACTCCCAGTCCCGGGTGGGACCGAAGATCTTCTCGCAGAAGAGCCCGTCCTTCTCCGGCTTGAGCGTGCGGTAGTTGATGGTCTCCGGCTTCTTCACCTCGCCGAAAGACCACTGGCGGATGTCATCGGCGGAGGCAAGGCCGATCCGGAGTTCATCGAAGAAGTTGACGTCTAGCACGTAACTTCCTTTCCCCTATTCGGGTCGAATTCGAGCAAAAGTTCACTAGTTGTCGAGCGCGGTGCGCGGTGCGGTCGCTTCCACAGCGACCGCACCGCTTACCACCTAGTTCGCCAGATCGTCGATGGTGGCGGCTTCGTTCCTGGACAGGTTGATGCCCAGGTTCGCGGCCGCGCGCTCCAGATCCTCGTCTTCGCCGCCGCCCATCTCGATCGCGGCGCCGTCCGAAGACAGCACCTCGACGTTGAGGCACAGCGACTGGAGTTCCTTGAGGAGCACCTTGAACGACTCCGGAATGCCCGGCTCCGGAATGTTCTCGCCCTTGACGATGGCCTCGTAGACCTTCACGCGGCCGACCACGTCGTCGGACTTGATGGTCAGGAGTTCCTGCAGCGTGTACGCCGCACCGTAGGCCTGCATGGCCCAGCACTCCATCTCACCGAATCGCTGACCACCGAACTGCGCCTTACCACCCAGCGGCTGCTGCGTGATCATCGAGTACGGACCGGTCGAACGGGCGTGGATCTTGTCGTCGACCAGGTGGTGCAGCTTCAGGATGTACATGTAACCGACCGCGACCGGGTACGGGAACGGCTCACCCGAACGACCGTCGAACAGCGTCGACTTGCCGTCGGCGTTGACCATCCGCTCACCGTCACGGTTGGGCAGGGTCGACCCGAGCAGACCGGTCAGCTCGTCATCCTTGGCGCCGTCGAAGACGGGCGTGGCGATGTTCGAGTCGGCCGGCGCGGCCAGCATCTCCTCGGGCAGCGTCGCCGCCCACTCGGGGCGGGTGCCGTCCGCGGCCACGTCGATATTCCAGCCGGCCTTACCGATCCACCCGAGATGGGTTTCCAGGATCTGGCCGATGTTCATACGACGGGGCACACCGTGGGTGTTCAGGATGATGTCGACCGGCGTGCCGTCGGGCATGAACGGCATGTCCTCGATGGGGAGGATCTTGCCGATGACGCCCTTGTTGCCGTGGCGACCGGCGAGCTTGTCACCGTCCTGGATCTTGCGCTTCTGGGCCACGTAGACGCGGACCAGCTCGTTCACACCGGGAGGCAGATCGTCGTCGTCCTCGCGCGAGAACACGCGGATGCCGATGACCTTGCCGGACTCACCGTGGGGCACCTTGAGCGAGGTGTCGCGCACTTCGCGAGCCTTCTCACCGAAGATGGCACGCAGCAGACGCTCTTCCGGGGTGAGCTCGGTCTCGCCCTTGGGCGTGACCTTGCCGACCAGGATGTCGCCGTCGCGGACCTCGGCACCGATGCGGATGATGCCGCGCTCGTCGAGGTCGGCGAGGACCTCGTCGGAGACGTTCGGGATGTCCCGGGTGATCTCCTCGGCACCGAGCTTGGTGTCGCGGGCATCGATCTCGTGCTCTTCGATGTGGATCGAGGTGAGAACGTCCTCTTCCACGAGGCGCTGCGACAGGATGATCGCGTCCTCGTAGTTGTGGCCTTCCCACGGCATGATCGCGACGAGCAAGTTCTTGCCCAGCGCCATCTCACCGTTCTCGGTGCAGGGGCCGTCCGCGAGGACCTGCCCCTTCTCCACCCGATCGCCCTCGTCCACGATCGGACGCTGGTTCGAGCAGGTGCCCTGGTTCGACCGGTTGAACTTGCGCATCCGGTAGGACTTGCGGCTGCCGTCGTCGGCCATCACGGTGACGTAATCGGCCGAGACCTCTTCGACCACACCGGGCTTCTCGTTGACGACCACGTCGCCGGCATCGACGGCTGCGCGCAGCTCCATGCCGGTACCCACGATCGGGGACTCGGAACGGATCAGCGGCACGGCCTGACGCTGCATGTTCGCACCCATGAGGGCACGGTTGGCATCGTCGTGCTCGAGGAACGGGATCATGGCCGTCGCGACCGACACCATCTGGCGCGGCGAGATGTCCATGAAGTCGACCTGCGCCGGCGTCACGAACTCGACCTCTTCGCCCGCACGGCGGACGAGGACCTTCTCCTCGAGGAAGCGACCTTCGGCGTCGACCGGGGAGTTGGCCTGCGCGCGAACGTAGCGGTCTTCCTCGTCGGCGGTCAGGTACTTGACCTCGTCGGTGACCTTGCCGTCGACAACCTTCTGGTACGGCGTCTCGATGAAGCCGAACGGGTTGACCCGCGCGTACACCGACAGCGAACCGATCAGGCCGATGTTCGGGCCTTCCGGGGTCTCGATCGGGCACATGCGGCCGTAGTGCGACGGGTGGACGTCACGAACTTCCAGACCGGCGCGCTCACGGGACAGACCACCGGGGCCCAGCGCCGACAGGCGGCGCTTGTGGGTCAGACCCGACAGCGGGTTGTTCTGGTCCATGAACTGCGACAGCTGGGAGGTTCCGAAGAACTCCTTGATCGCGGCGACCACCGGGCGGATGTTGATCAGGGTCTGCGGCGTGATCGCCTCGACGTCCTGAGTCGTCATCCGCTCACGAACCACGCGCTCCATACGAGACAGACCGACACGGATCTGGTTCTGGATGAGCTCACCGACGGTGCGCAGACGACGGTTACCGAAGTGGTCGATGTCGTCGATCTCGACGGGGACCTCTTCACCGCCGGGGGCGGTCATCGTGCGGTCACCGGCGTGCAGGCGCACCAGGTACTCGATGGTGTCGACGATGTCTTCCTTGGTGAGAACCGAGGAGGTCACCGGCTCGTGCACGTGGATGCCGAGCTTCTTGTTGATCTTGTAGCGGCCGACGCGGGCCAGGTCGTAGCGCTTCTCCTTGAAGAACAGGTTCTCCAGCAGAGTCTGCGCGGACTCCTTGGTCGGCGGCTCGCCCGGACGCAGCTTGCGGTAGATGTCGAGCAGCGCCTCGTCCTGGCCGGGCGTGCTGTCCTTCTCCAGGGTGGACATCATGATCTCGGAGAAGCCGAAACGCTCGACGATCTCCTCGGTCGTCCAACCCAGCGCCTTGAGCAGCACGGTGACCGGCTGACGACGCTTGCGGTCGATACGGACACCGACGGTGTCGCGCTTGTCGACGTCGAACTCCAGCCACGCGCCGCGCGACGGGATCACGCGCACGCTGTGCAGGTCCTTCTCGGTGGTCTTGTCGATGTTGTGATCGAAGTAGACGCCCGGGGAACGGACCAGCTGCGAGACGACGACACGCTCGGTGCCGTTGATGATGAAGGTGCCCTTGTCGGTCATCATGGGGAAATCACCCATGAACACCGTCTGGCTCTTGATCTCGCCGGTGTTGTTGTTGATGAACTCCGCGGTGACGAACAACGGCGCCGCGTAGGTCATGTCCTTCTCTTTGCACTCATCGATGGAGGCCTTGACCTCTTCGAAGCGCGGATCAGAGAACGACAGGGACATGGATCCGGAGAAGTCCTCGATCGGTGAGAGCTCTTCGAGCACCTCCTCGAGGCCGCCTGCGAGACCGACGTCGCCGCGAGCGGCTGCCTTCTCACGCCAGTCGGGAGTACCGACCAACCAGGCGAACGAGTCCGTTTGTAGGTCGAGAAGTCCGGGCACCTCCAAGGGCTCTCGGATCTTCGCGAACGAAACCCTCAAAGGGGCTCCGGGGATACCAGCCTTGGTCTGGGTGGAGACTGCCAAGATGCGTCCTTCCAGCACCTCACGCGCGTCGCGTGGTGGTCCGCGACCGTCGCTTGTCTGCTACGAATTCCGCTGGTTACAGCCCGAACGAAACCAGAACAAGCAGCAGCGGAAGTAACACCGGAAGGGTGGAACTTTCGAGTGCGAATCAAGGTGTGGACAGGAGGCAGCCAGCGCAACGTCCAAACTTACACCCCTAGACAAGGGAGTGTCAACATACCATCCGTGTGACCGCACGCACGGGATAACGCGCCGAAGCCCTGGACGCTGGCCGCGTCGGGTTCCTTCACCGCTGCGCGCCCTGCCGCCGACTCCCCCGAGCCGACTGCTCGCTTGGCGCTGAGCTCTCTATTCAACTGGCGCCGACCCCTGTCAGCTGGTGCTGGGCCGAATTCTCGCTGGCGTTGATGCCCCTCAACAGCTCACGCTGCTGTGAATAGGGTGACGGTTTGCGGGCCCCTCGTCAAGTGGCGCGCGAAGGTCTGTTCGCGATGCGAGATCGCCTGGCGCGCTGAGGATCCCCCACCCCGCGCCGCGGTCATTTTACTCGCGACACGCCGTGCGCGCCACCCCGGCGACGGCCGGTCAGCAGTTGTTTTCCGCCCTGTCACACAGAAGAGCCCCGGCCGTAGGCCGGGGCTCATCCGAGGCGTAAAAGTCGCTCAGCCGTTGATCTGGCCGTGCGGAACCGTCTTGAACGTTTCGGTGGGCTGATCGTTGCCGCCGTAGGCAGCCATCACCTGAGTGTCATCGGAGGAATCCAGCGACTCGCGGATCGCCACCTGCGCCGCGTGCGGCAGGGTGTGGATGATCTCGCGCACGCGCGCCTGGCGACGGAACACGGCCTGGCGGGCGGGCATGCCGGGCTCGGCCTTCATCTGCGGGATGATGCCGTCGATCTCCTCGGCGCCACCGTGGTGGTGACCGGCGTCGACGAGCGCCTGCTCGCGCGCCATCTGCGCCTCGTCCTTCTCCTCCGACATGCCGATCGGGCCGATCATGCGGCCGTTGAGGAACTGCTTGACCACCGGCTCCTCGCTGGTGAGCAGCACCTCACGGGGGCCGAACATCACCAGGTTGCGACGGAAGAGCATGCCGATGTTGTCCGGCACGGTACGAGCCAGGTTGATGTTGTGCGTCACGATCAGGATCGTGGCGTCGATCTGCGCGTTGATGTTGAGCAGCAGCTGCGCCAGGTACGAGGTACGCACCGGGTCGAGGCCCGAGTCGGGCTCGTCGACGAGGATGATCTGCGGGTCGAGGACCAGCGCGCGGGCCAGACCGGCGCGCTTGCGCATACCACCGGAGATCTCGCCGGGCAGCTTGCCCTCGGCGCCGAGCAGACCGGTCAGCTCGAGCTTCTCCATGACCACGCGGCGGATCTCGGATTCCGACTTCTTCGTGTGCTCACGAAGCGGGAACGCGATGTTGTCGTACAAATTCATCGAGCCGAACAGCGCGCCGTCCTGGAAAAGGACGCCGAACAGTTTGCGGATCTCGTAGAGCTCCTTGTTGGAGCAGGTCATGATGTCGGTGCCATCGATGAAGATCGACCCGCGCTCGGGCCGCAGCAGACCGATGAGCGACTTCAGGAACACCGACTTACCCGTACCCGATGGGCCGAGCAATGCACTGACCTCACCCGAAGGGAGCGTGATCGACACGTCCTGCCAAATTCGCTGTGAACCGAAGGATTTTGTTACACCCTCGGTCCTGACCTCGACGCCCACTGCTACCTCCATTGATCCCTGCGAGCACCCCACCCGCGTTCCCGCGCGCTCACATCACGGCGGTGCGCTACGACTCTGTGGGTCCGGTCACTGTAACCCATCAGTGAGACGGGGCACACCCCTACATGACTGAAGAGTAACCTGGCGCGGCTACTACGACCCGGATCACTTTCGCATGTCCGGACAAATAGCAAACGGGCGGCCCGGAAAGGACCGCCCGTTCACAACAGCACTGGTTCCGAATTACTTGACGGAAACCTTGGCGCCGGCCTCTTCGAGCTTCGCCTTGGCGGCCTCGGCGGCATCCTTGGCGACCTTCTCCAGGATCGGCTTCGGGGCGCCCTCGACCAGGTCCTTGGCTTCCTTCAGGCCCAGGCCCGAGACGATCTCACGGACCACCTTGATGACCTGGATCTTCTTGTCGCCGGCACCCTCGAGGATGACGTCGAACTCGTCCTGCTCCTCGGCGGCGTCGGCCGGCGCAGCAGCGCCACCGGCGGCGGCGACCGCGACGGGGGCGGCGGCGGTGACGTCGAAGGTCTCTTCGAAGACCTTGACGAACTCAGCGAGCTCGAGCAGGGTCAGCTCCTTGAAGGCGCCGATCAGTTCTTCGGTGCTCAGCTTTGCCATGGTGGTTCCTTTCGTGGTGTACCTCGCAGCGCATACGCACCCCGAGGCGGGTAATAGATGTCTTATTCGGCGTCAGCCGCGGGTGCTTCTTCGGCAGCAGGAGCGCCTTCGGCACTCGTGCGCTTCTCGAGCAGCGCCTGGGCGAGCCGGGCGACCTGCGAAGCGGGAGCGGCGAACAGGGCGGCAGCCTGCGAAGGCTTGGCCTTGAACGCACCGGCCAGCTTGGCCAGCAGCACCTCACGCGAATCGAGGTCAGCGATACGCTCGACCTCGGACACGGACAGCGCGCGGCCGTCCATGTATCCGCCCTTGATGACCAGGGACTTGTTGTCCTTGGCGAACTGCTTGAGCGCCTTGGCGGCATCGACCGGCTCACCCTGGATGAAGGTGATAGCGGTCGGGCCGACGAACAGCTCGTCGAGACCCGCCACACCGGCTTCGCCGGCAGCGATCTTGACCAGGGTGTTCTTGGCGACGGAGTACGTGGCGTCGGCGCCGAGCGCACGACGCAGCTCGGTGAGCTTGCCGACCGACAGGCCACGGTATTCCGTGACAACAGTGGCCGTGGAGTTCTTGAACTGCTCCGCGATCTCCGCGACAGCGGTGACCTTTTCAGGTTTCGCCATACTTCGCCTCCTCTCTGATGTCGGTTTCGTTGGTGCACTACCGAATCAGGGGCCGGCGACAAAACGAACGCCCCGGACGCAAGGCGTACCGGGGCGCAAAATATCTTCGGCCTCAGCTCTCCCTGCGTGGGTCGCCGGCAATGTCGCCGGACCTTCGATCGACACCGTGAAATTCGGCATCAACGACCAACGGTCTTCGGTAGAACGAATGGGTGTGGTCTTCGCCGGATGTATGCACATCCCGCATGACCGTTGACCACTGTACCCGCACCTCTCCCCATCTGCCAAAACGGGTGTCCCCCGGTCCGATTCGGCCGGATTTACTGTGATGCAAACCACTTCCGCAACGCAATGTGGCAGTGATCCTACCGAGAAGGTGTTACGCAGAGTGACAGTAATCTGGTTCACTCCAATGCTATGGCAACCTCCATAGTCGCTCCATCAGTGCTGCTGGACCGGCGTTCGCAGCGGTTTCTCGCGCTCGCCGTCATCTGTCTGGCCGAATTGCTGGTGGTGCTCGACAACACCATCGTCAATGTCGCCCTCCCCTCGATCGGCGTCCAACTACGGACCGGAGTCTCCGGCCTGCAGTGGGTCGTCGACGCCTACACCCTCACCTTCGCCGGCCTGCTGCTGGCGGCGGGCAACCTCGGCGACCGCTACGGCCGCCGCCGGATCATGACCGTCGGCCTCGTCGGCATCGCGGTGATGTCGGTCGGCGGCGCACTCGCCGAAACGATGACGCAGGTCATCATCGCCAGAGCCGCGATGGGCATCTTCGCCGCCGCGGTCTTCCCCGCCACCCTCGCCCTCATCATCAATATCTTCACCGACCGGCGCGAACGCGCGCTGGCCATCGCCGCGTGGACCGCGATGGCCGGGTTCGCGATCGCCATCGGCCCGATCTCCGGCGGCTGGCTGCTCGAACATTTCAGCTGGCATTCGGTGTTCTGGATCAACGTGCCGGTGGCGCTGGTCGCGCTGGTCGCGACGCTGATCTGGGTGCCCGAATCCCGCGCCGACCACATCGGCAAGCTCGATCTCGTCGGTATCGCGCTCTCGATCGCCGGGATCACGTTGCTGGTGTGGTCGATCATCGAAGCGCCGCACAATGGCTGGCTCTCGCTCACCACACTGTGCACCGCGGCGCTCGGCACCGTCCTGCTCGCCGCCTTCGTCACCTGGGAATTGCGCACTGCCGCACCGATTCTCGACATGCGGTTGTTCCGCAATCGCCGATTCTCGTTGCCCGCGCTGGCAATTGCCATCGGCTACTTCTCGATGTTCGGATTCCTTTTCCTGATCACCCAGTATTTCCAGGGCGTGCGCGAATACACGCCGCTCGAATTCGGCATCGCCTCATTGCCGTTCGCCTTCTCGGTCGCCATCGGCGCACCGGTCGCGACACTGCTGGCACAACGGGTCGGCACCACCGCGGTGCTGGTGATCGGCCTGCTACTCATCGGCGCGGGCCTCTACCTCGGCGGACAGGTCACCGTCGACAGCAGCTATCTGATCGGCGTCCTGCCCTCGATGGTGTTGATGGCGCTGGGTCTCGGCATCGTGCAGGGACCGGCCACCGAATCGATCATGTCCTCACTGCCGCTGAACGAGGCGGGGGCGGGTTCGGCGGTCAACGACACGACGCGCGAGATCGGCGGCACGCTCGGTGTCGCGGTGCTCGGCTCGATCGTGGCCTCGTACTACACCAGCCGGATCGGCGCACGCATCGACGCCATCCCGATGGGCATCATGAACGACAACGAGAAGAGCCTGGTCAAGGCCAGTCCGCTGAGCGTGCTGGAACTGCGCAAACGTGAGCTCGCGCCGTTCTTCGAGACCCAACGCGAGAACCTGATCGTCGCCATGAAGGCCGCGACGCTCCAGGGCGCCCACGCCGCGTCCCTGGTCGCCACCGTCGCGGTGCTCGTCTGCGCGGTGATCGTCGCGATCTTCCTGCCCTGGCGGCCGCATGACGGAGAGTCCGTACTGCTCGGCTGGCGCGAGACCGAGGACACCGAGACGAAGAACTGACTTAACGCGCACCGGGCCGTCGCGGCCCGGTGCGCGCACGTCACACTCCGATTCGACGGAGATGAGCAGCCAGCTCGACCAGTGCGATCGACGCGTTCAGCGGAAACTCCCGATCCGCGACCAGACCGTTCTCGTCGACCTCGGCGCCGAGCACCGGCACCCGCAGACACGCCCGCTCGACGACATCGGCGCCGACATAACCGAGCACCGTGGACAGCGTGTCCAGCGCACCCTCGCCGCGGCCCGGTTGAGCCACCGACAACCAGGCCGTGGGCTTCTCGTGCAGGTCCGCCGTACCGACGGTCCAGTCGAGCAGGTTCTTCAAGCTGCCGGGCAGCGTCCCCGCGTATTCGGGGGTGCAGATGAGTACCGCGTCCGCGCTGGCGAGCTCGGCGCGTAGGTCGATCACCGCGGGATAGTCGTCCGGATCGTCGCCGGGAACGAAAGCGGGCAGCTCACGCAGGCCGGTGTAGAGGTCGGCGCGCATTCCGTCGAGCGCGAGCCCGGCCACGGTGCGGAGGGCGGCGGTATTGGTAGATCCGGCTCTGGTGCTGCCGGAGATCAGCAGAATCCTGGTCACACCTGTGCGCAACCGGGATGTCGGGGCGATTAGTCCCCCGGAAAACCTCGAGGGTGGGAACGCCATGCGTTCCCACCCTCGAGTTGCTCTCAGGAGCTAACTGTCAGCCGAAGCTCACGCATCCTCGTCGAGGAGGTTGCGGGTGCGGTTCGGGTCCACCGGGATGCCCGGTCCGGTGTTCGTCGAAACCGTGATCTTCTTGACGTATCGACCCTTGGCGGTCGACGGCTTCACACGCAGGATCTCGTCCAGCGCGGCGCCGTAGTTCTCCACCAGCTTGGCGTCGTCGAAGGACGCCTTGCCGATGACGAAGTGCAGGTTGGCCTGCTTGTCGACGCGGAAGTTGATCTTGCCGCCCTTGATCTCGTTGACGGCCTTGGTCACATCGTTGGTGACGGTGCCCGTCTTCGGGTTCGGCATCAGACCACGCGGGCCCAGGACTCGCGCGATGCGGCCGACCTTGGCCATCTGATCCGGGGTGGCGATCGCGGCGTCGAAGTCGAGCCAGCCGCCCTGGATCCGCTCGATCAGGTCCTCGGCGCCCACGGCGTCGGCGCCTGCGGCCTCGGCCTCGGAAGCCTTCTCGCCCGCGGCGAACACGATGACGCGGGCAGTCTTACCGGTGCCGTGCGGCAGGTTGACGGTGCCACGGACCATCTGGTCGGCCTTGCGGGGATCCACGCCGAGACGGACGGCGACCTCGACGGTCGCGTCGGTCTTGGTGGTCGCGGTCTCCTTCGCCAGGCGCGCGGCGGCCAGCGGGGAGTACAGGTTGTCGCGATCGACCTTCTCAGCAGCGGCGAGGTACGCCTTGCTTCGTTTTGCCATGATTTTCTGTCCTTAAAGTTTCGAGTTCAGATGTGGTTGTCGGGCCTGGCCGGCCCTCCCACATGAGAGCGAGATTCGCTCAGCCTTCGACGGTGATACCCATCGAACGCGCGGTACCGGCGATGATCTTCGCGGCCTGATCGAGATCAGTGGCGTTGAGATCCTCGGCCTTGGTCTTGGCGATCTCCCGGACCTGGTCCATGGTGACCTTCGCGACCTTGGTCTTGTGCGGCTCAGCGGAGCCCTTCTGCACACCGGCGGCCTTGAGCAGCAGACGAGCGGCAGGCGGGGTCTTCAGCTTGAAGTCGAACGTCCGGTCCTCGTACACCGAGATCTCGACCGGAATGACGTTGCCACGCTGCGACTCGGTCGCGGCGTTGTACGCCTTGCAGAACTCCATGATGTTGACGCCGTGCTGACCGAGCGCGGGGCCGACCGGCGGTGCCGGGTTGGCTGCGCCGGCCTGGATCTGCAGCTTGATGATCCCGGCGAGCTTCTTCTTCTTGGGGGGCATCTTTCTTCCTTGGCTTTCTGGGGTTCGGTTCCTTACGGTTGCCGTAAGCCTCGTATCCGCGCACGACTAGGCCCCGACAAGTACTGCGGGGAAGTCAGAACACGAACCATCACACTCTACTTGACTCGACCCGTGACCCGGCAATCGGGTAGCGACCAGCACAAACGCGAAACGGCACCGCCGGTGAGCGGTGCCGTTTACGAAAGCGAGAGAACTCAGATCTTGGAGACCTGGGTGAAGTTCAGCTCGACCGGGGTCTCACGACCGAAGATCGACACGAGCACCTTGAGCTTCTGCTGCTCGGCGTTGACCTCGGAGATCGAGGCGGGCAACGTCGCGAACGGGCCGTCCATGACGGTGACCGACTCGCCGACCTCGAAGTCGACCTCGATGGTGGGCTTGCCCGAAGCCGCGCTACCGGTATCCGAACCACCGGCAGCGGCCGCGGCGGCCTTCTTCTGCGCCTGCGCACCGGCCGGAACCAGGAACTTCACGACCTCGTTGATGGTCAGCGGGGTCGGCTTGGCGCCGGGGCCACCGCCGGTCATACCGACGAAACCGGTGACGCCGGGGGTGTTGCGCACCGCGCCCCACGACTCGTTGTTCAGTTCCATCCGGACCAGGATGTAGCCCGGCAGCACCTTGCGGTTGACGTTCTTCTTCTGGCCGTTCTTGATCTCGGTGACCTCTTCGGTCGGCACCTCGACCTGGAAGATGTAGTCCTCGAGTCCGAGGTTCTGCACACGGGTCTCGAGGTTGGTCTTGACCTTGTTCTCGTAGCCCGCGTAGGAGTGCACGACGTACCAGTCGCCGGGCACGCGGCGCAGCTTGGTCTTCATCGACTCGATCGGGTCGGCCTCGGGGTCGTCCTCGGTGGCGACTTCTTCGATCACGGCTTCGTCGGCAACGGCTTCGTCGGCATCGGCGAGCTCGGCGGCCTCGACCTCGTCGGTGGCGGTTTCCGCCACGACAGCGTCGTCAACCGGGAACTCGTCGTTGGTGTCGTTCTCCGGGGTGCTCACTGAGGCACTCGCTTCCTGTGTCGTCACGTACATCCTCTGGGCCGGGTCGGGTGCGCGGAGGCACACTCCGCCGTTCCGACCCGCGATCGGCTACCGGCGTGGGTGTCGGCGATCAGCCGAACAGCCAGTCGACACCCTTGACGAACGCCACGTCGATCCCGGCGATGAACGCGACCATGAAGACCACGAACACCAGAACGACGGCCGTATAGGTGACCATCTGCTTCCGGTTGGGCCAGATCACCTTGCGCAGTTCCGCGATGACCTCTCGCAGGAACTTGAGCAGCCGCTTGAACGGGTTGCCCGTCTTTGCCTTACCGGCGGTCTTGTCTGCCTTGCGCGAGCCCGACGGCCGATCGAGCGTGGCCACGGATCCGTTGTCTGCCGGAGCATCCGACGCGCGCACACGACGAGCAGACCGCTTGCCACTCGGTCGAGTGGCAGCGGCGGTGTCCTCGCCGTCTTCGCCGCGAGTATCCCGCTCGTCGCTCACGTCGATCCTCTCTCGTCGCTGGCATTCAGGGCAGGGGCGACAGGACTTGAACCTGCAACCTGCGGTTTTGGAGACCGCTGCTCTGCCAATTGAGCTACGCCCCTTCGGTTGGACCAGCCTGAGCTGTAGTGCCCAACCACATTCGATATTCAGTTGTCCCCAGTGTCACACAACACGCGCGCCGCTTCCATGAGGGGATAACCCCTCGGGAAGATCAGCGCGCAGCATCTCGTGACCCCAGAGACCCGACTATACGTCACCGCGCGCGGTTATCGCCAATCCGGGACACTCGACCAGGTCAGGACAGCTGAACGGTTGCCGTGGCGCGGCCGAAGATCTTTTTACCCGCCGACTTCGCCGTGATGGCGACAACAGCGGTGCGGGTCTGCGGATCGACCGATTTCACCTTGCCGGTGTATTCGACCTCCGCCGGGACATCGGAACCGACGTAGACCGGGCTGGTGAAGCGGACGTTGTATTCCTTCACCGCGCCGGGATCACCCAGCCACGAGGTGACAAAACCGCCGCCGAGCCCCATCGTGAGCATGCCGTGCGCGACCACGTTGTCCAGGCCGACCAGCTTCACGACCTCGTCGCTCCAGTGGATCGGGTTCGCGTCGCCGGACACGCCCGCGTAGTTGACGAGGTCGCCGCGGGTGAGTCGCGCCACGCGGGTGGGCAGCTCGTCGCCGACCGACACGCTGTCGAAGGACAGCGCGTGCACGCTGACCGTCGGCTCCGGCTGCTTGGTGATCGGGTCGGACGTGGTCCCGACGGACAGCTCGGCCGGCGCGTGATGAGCAGGTTCCTCCTCGCCGAGGCCGTGCATCAACACGTTGCGGACCGCGTCCGACATCTGGGGATCGATGTCGCCCCCGCTGCGGCCGATCAGGGTGGTGTAGGTGGTGAGCACCAGTTCGTCGTCCTGGGCGGTGACGATGTTCTTGGTCACGATGATGTCGCCACCGAAGGCCTGCCGGAAAGAATGCAGATACACATCACAGGTCAGCTGGTCGCCGACCCGAATCGGGCGGTGGAATTCCAGGATCTGATCGGTCTGCATGATCTGGCTGAGGTCGTAGCCGGTCACGATCCGCTCGAACAGCTTGCGCTGGGCGAGGATGCCGACCAGGGAGATGAAGGTGAGCGGGGCGAGCAGACCCTGGTGGCCGTACTCGCGGGCGATGTCTTCCTCCCAGTGCACCGGGTGGTAATCCTGCACCGCACGGGCGTATTCGCGCACCTTCTCGCGGCCGACCTCGTAGTAGTCGTCGACGCGGTAGTGGTGGCCGACCATCGAGGCCGCGTGGGCGGCGGGATCGAAGGATTCGGCGGCTGCGGCAGGGACCGCTTCGTGAGTTCCGGTGTTCACTGTCACAACGTGGACCTTACTCACTCGTAAGACAGCACCGAAGTCGACCGGTGTAAAACGTGATGCGTCCGGGTACTGTATCGGCCCCGAACTTTCCATGAACTTCCCGGGAAAAGCACAAAGGCCGGACTCTCGTCCGGCCTTCGGCAGATGTTTCTGAAAACTAGCGCGACTCGCGGTGCGCCCGGTGAGTTCCGCAGTTCGGGCAGAACTTCTTCAGCTCGAGGCGATCCGGGTCGTTACGCCGGTTCTTCTTGGTGATGTAGTTGCGGTGCTTGCACTCGTCGCAGGCCAAGGTGATCTTTGGCCGGACATCGGTGGACTTCGCGGCCACGATTTGCCTTCTTTCCGGTCTGGGCTGAGTTGAAATTGGTAGCGATGGCCGGACTTGAACCGGCGACACAACGATTATGAGTCGTTTGCTCTACCAACTGAGCTACACCGCCACGGCGGACTAATATCCCGATGATGCCGCGGTAAGCCGCTCACCACCGGCAATCCGGCGAGCCCCCTAACGGAATCGAACCGTTGACCTTTTCCTTACCATGGAAACGCTCTACCGACTGAGCTAAGGGGGCATGACTACGTGGCACAGAGTCTGTATCGGCAAGCCGATCAGCGTGACCCCGTGCTCCGGCGTCCTGAACGAGATTACACACTCCCCGGCCAGAGCACCAAATCGGCAGCTCAAAGGGCATTTTCACGGGATTTCAGATCGCTGGTTCCGACCCCCTCACATCGAGGCTACCCGGATCCGCGCGGGAACGGCCCGCAGAACCAAGGAACCCCCGCCGATCTTCATGATCGACGGGGGTTCGATGTGGCAGATGTAGGATTCGAACCTACGTAGGCATAAGCCGACGGATTTACAGTCCGCTCCCATTGGCCGCTCGGGCAATCTGCCGTGTGCGCCGTTTCCGGTGCGCTGAGCAGCTTACAACGTACCCACCCGGACTATCAAAACGCCTGCACAGACCCCCTGCGAGCACCGGTCGTCCCCCGATGCGGGTACAACTGTCTCGGTGGCCGGCACATCCCGGCCCCGGAGTTCGCCGGACCTTCACAGGACAGGAGCGCAGTGTGGCTGATTCGTCATTCGACGTCGTGAGCAAGGTCGATCGACAGGAGGTCGACAACGCTCTGCATCAGGCGGAGAAGGAACTGAACTCGCGCTACGACTTCAAGGGCACCGATGCGTCGATCGCATGGTCGGGCGAGGAGGCCATCGTGCTGACCGCCAATGCCGAGGAGCGGGTGCAGGCGGCGCTCGACGTCTTCAAGGAGAAGCTGATCCGTCGCGACATCTCGCTGAAGGCCTTCGACGCCGGCGAGGCGCAGCCGTCGGGCAAGATCTTCAAGATCACCGGCACGCTGGTGCAGGGTATCGACACCGAGAAGGCGAAGAAGATCTCGAAGAAGATCCGCGACGAGGGCCCCAAGGGCGTCAAGGCGCAGATCCAGGGTGAGGAGCTGCGGGTCAGCAGCAAGAAGCGTGATGACCTGCAGGAAGTGATCTCGCTGCTCAAGGGCGAGGACTTCGGAATCGCCCTGCAGTTCGTCAACTACCGATAGGTCCGGTGTGGGCGGCACTCAATGGTGATGGGTGCCGCCGGCCATCTCCTCCAGACGCTTGATGCGCTCGTCCATCGGGGGGTGGGTGGAGTACCAGCGGGCGACGCGGTCGCCCGCGCGGAACGGGTTGGCGATCATCAGATGCGATTCGCTCGTGATCTTGGGGTCCGGCGGAAGCGGGGCCGCCTGGACGCCGCGTTCGATCTTGCGCAGGGCCGAGGCAAGGGCCAGCGGGTCGCCGGTGAGCTCGGCGCCGGACTGATCGGCCTGGTACTCCCGCGATCGCGAGACCGCCATCTTGATCAAGCCCGCCGCGATCGGCCCGAGCAGTGAGACCAGCAGCACACCGATGATGTTCGGTCCGTTGCCGTCTCTGCTGCCGAACGAACTCGCGAAGAACGCCATGTTCGCCAGACCGGTGATGACCGAGGCCATCGCGCCCGCCACCGACGAGATCAGGATGTCGCGGTTGTAGACGTGGGACAGCTCGTGGCCGAGCACCGCGCGCAGCTCGCGCTCGTCGAGCAATTGCAGGATGCCGCTGGTACAGCAGACCGCGGCGTGGCGGGGATTGCGGCCGGTCGCGAACGCGTTGGGGGCGCTGGTGGGACTGATGTAGAGGCGCGGCATCGGCTGGCGCGCCGTGGTCGCGAGCTCGCGCACGATCCGGTACATGACCGGCGCCTCCAGTTCGCTCACCGGTTGCGCGTGCATCGCCTTCAAGGCCAGCTTGTCGCTGTTGAAGTAGGCGTAGGCGTTCATGCCGACGGCCAGCACGATCGAGATGATCAGGATCGTCGGGCTGCGGAACATCGCCCCGATGGCGACGATCAACGCCGACATGCCCACCATCAAACCGAACGTTTTGATCCCATTGGGCATTTCCGCCTCCCCGCGCCTTGTGCCGGTCGTCAGGCGCTGCGTTCGTCAGGCATCGGGCCTGCGGTGGACAACGGGAACGGTTCTGGGCGTACCCGGCGAGTTACCCATGTGCTG
This sequence comes from Nocardia sp. NPDC055002, assembly GCF_053608825.1. Lineage (NCBI taxonomy): Bacteria > Bacillati > Actinomycetota > Actinomycetes > Mycobacteriales > Nocardiaceae > Nocardia > Nocardia sp. NPDC055002. Next base: position 345,131 of record NZ_JBSGWE010000005.1, on the reverse strand, counting down.
TCGAAATCTGTTGTTTCGTCGCGACAAGACAACGTGCGCCGGGTGGTGTTGGTTCCTGGTCAGCCGACGCGTTCGATCGTGTAGCGGACGAGGCGGGTGAGGGCGTCGTTGGCGGGGCCAGGGGGAAGCGCGGCGAGTTCGGTATCGGCGAGGTCGGCGTATTCGGCCAGCTTTTCCTTGGCCAGCGCCATGCCGGGCGAGCGGCGCAGCAGTTCCAGTGCCTCGTCGACCTCGGCGTCGGTTTCCAGCGGGCGCGCCAGCAGAGTACGCAGTCGGTCCCCGTCGGCACCGGTCTCGCGCAGGGCGTAGAGCACCGGCAGGGTGTGCACGCCTTCGCGCAGGTCGGTGCCCGGCGTCTTGCCCGACTGCTCGGCCGAGGACGAGATGTCGATGATGTCGTCGGAGATCTGGAACGCCGTGCCGACCGCGTCGCCGAGGCGCGCCAGGCGTTCCACATGCTCGAGGCCCGCGCCGGAGAAGGTGCCGCCGAAACGGCCCGCGGCGGCGATGAGCGAGCCGGTCTTCTCCCACACCACGCGCAGGTAGTGCTCGACGGGGTCCTGGGTCTGCTTGGCGCCCATGGTTTCCCGCATCTGGCCCGTGACCAGCTCGGCGAAGGTCTCAGCGATGATGCGGACCGCGTCGGGGCCGAGGGTGGAGGTCAGGCGCGAGGCGTGGGCGAACAGGTAATCGCCCGCCAGGATCGCGATGTTGTTACCCCACCGCGAGTTGACGCTCTCCGCGCCACGACGCTGCGTCGCCTCGTCCATGACGTCGTCGTGGTAGAGCGTCGCGAGGTGCACCAGTTCCACGACCGTGCCCGCGGTGATCAGCGCCGGGTCGGTCGGATTGGGTCCGAGCTGGCCGGTGAGCACGGTGAACAACGGCCGGAACCGCTTGCCGCCCGCCCTGGCCAGGTGCAGCGCCGCCTCCTGGAGGAATTCCTCACCGTCGGAGAGTTCGTCGACGAGCAGTTTCTCGACCGCGGCCAGTCCGTCGCGCACGGTGACGGCGAGTTCGGGATCGACGAGATCTACCCCGGCAACCACGGTGCTTTCGTCGCTCACAGCCGATGTGCTCATTATCTTCTCCCAGCGATGCGTCCGACCCCGACGGGTAGCAACCTAGCGTGTCCCGGCACTATGGCCGATGAACCCCGTCACACAGTGACAATTCCCGGTGTACCCGACACTCTCGCACAGCGGCCGACAGTGCCAGTATTGAGCCATGGGTTCACCGGATCTCACCCCTGCCGACCGTGCTCCGCTGCCTGCCACCGTCGAGGTGCTGGTCGTCGGGGCAGGGCCCGCCGGTTCCGCGTCGGCGGCGTGGGCCGCGCGCGCCGGACGCGATGTGCTCCTGCTCGATTCGGCGGTTTTCCCGCGCGACAAGACGTGTGGTGACGGGCTGACGCCCCGCGCCACCGCCGAGCTGGAACATCTGGGTCTCGGCGAATGGTTGCGCGCGCACACCGTGAACCACGGCCTGCGGATGGCGGGTTTCGGCAAGGAGGCGCTGCTGCCGTGGCCGGGTGGGTCGTTCCCGACGTACGGAAGTGCGGTTCCACGAACCGAACTCGACGACAAACTGCGCGAGACCGCGATCAAGTCCGGTGCGCGGATGGTCGACGGCGCGAAGGTCACCGAGGTGCTGCGCGAGGGCGAGCGGGTCACCGGGGTGACGGTGCGGATCGGCGCGTCCACCCACACGGTGCGCTGCCGGGTACTGGTGGTGGCCGACGGCGTGCGCTCCCCCGTCGGAAAACAGCTGGGTCGCACCTGGCATCGCCGCTACGCCTACGGAACCGCGGCCCGCGCCTACATCAAGTCCGGTCGCAGCGACGATCAGTGGATCTCCTCCCATCTGGAACTGCGCAATGCCGCCGACGAGCTGGTCCCCGGCTACGGCTGGATCTTCCCGCTCGGCAACGGCGAGGTGAACATCGGCGTCGGCTCGCTGGCCACCGAGGCGCGGCCCTCGCACGTCGCCCTCAAGCCGCTGCTCGAGCACTACACCCAGCTGCGTCGCGAGGAATGGGAACTCGAGGGCGAACTGCGCGCGGTGGCCTCGGCGCTGCTGCCGATGGGCGGCGCGGTCTCGAACGTGGCGGGCCCGAACTGGGTGCTGGTCGGTGACGCCGCGGGCTGCGTGAACCCGCTCAACGGCGAAGGCATCGACTACGGCCTGGAAGGCGGGCACATGCTCGCGGACCTGCTCGACGAACCCGATCTGAGCCGAGCGTGGCCGCAGTTGCTGCGTGACCACTACGGACGCACGTTCTCCGTGGCGCGCAGGCTGGCCGGCCTGGCCACCCAGCCGAGGATGGTCCCACTCGGGGGGCCGCCGGTGATGCGCTCGAAGTATCTGCAGCGCACGGCGGTTCGCGTGATGGGCAATCTGGTGACCGACGAGGACCTCGACCTCACGGCCCGCGCCTGGCGGGCCGCCGGGCGGGCCTCTCTGCGCGCCGACGAACTGCAGCCCTTCAGCTGATGACCGAACGCGGGCGGGCGGAACGGTCGCGAGCGAGGCGGCGCGTCGTCCGGTGCCGGCGCTGCTGCCGCAGCCAACTCAGCCGCCCTGGTTCCGCCGGCCGCCAACGGGAGCGAACCCGCACCTGAGTCCGGCCAAAATTCACGGGGAGGCGGGACAGCATGGGCGACAACGGCTTCCGCTGGGTGAGCATCGCCCACCCCGATCATCGCGAGCTCGAGGTGACCCTGATGATCCCGGGGCCGCTCACCGACGACCTCGCCGACGCGATCCGGCAGGCACTGGCCGACGGCACCCACGGCGCCCTCGGGCTGCGCACCGCCGACTGCCAGAAGACCTACGAGGAACTCGCCGCGAAGGGAGTCGAGTTCATTCAGCCGCCGTCCGAACGTCCGTACGGCACCGAGGCGATCATTCGCGACAACTCGGGCAACTGGCTGGTGCTGGTCGAGAACCGCGGCTGACGCGCGGGTGCCGCTCAGTGGAGCGGCACCCCTCGCTGTCGGCTCAGAGCTTGGCGAACCAGTTCTCGATGAATTTGCGTTCGCTGTTCAGGACGCGCTGGTGCAACTGTTCGGCCAGCGGCTCGATCGCGCCGCCGACCAGCGGAACCTTCACCTTGACCGTGCCGACGACCTCGATCTCGCTGCCCTCGGCGGTGGGCCGCAGTTCATAGGTGCCCGACATCTCGGTGGTGATGCCGCTGGTGTTGCCGGTGAAACTGCCCTTGGCGACCTCGCCTGCCAGTGGCTGCCAGTTGTCGGTGCGGACCAGGACGAGATCGCTCTTGAGCACCTTGCGCACCAGAGCGGGAACCTTGTCCTTACCTGGGGTTTCGGTCATATGGATGGTGATCGAATCGGGGCCGTCGGGATGGGAGAGTTCGATGGTCGCGGTCTCGGCGCCGGCGAAACGCGCCTGCCAGACGGCGTCGTCGACAAGTGCCCGGTGAAGCTCTTCGACCGGGACGGTGTAGGGCACGGTGAAGCTGAATTTGCGGGACATAGCGGGAATGTTAGGGGAGGGGCTCGTGAGGCGTCAGCGCGTGCAGGAACTTCCGGTCCCCGAGGTGACCGGTACTGTGTGGCGGGTGTCGGAAACCAGCCTGTCGGAGCGGCGGAACAAGCGCCTGCGCCGGGTTCGGGTGTGGGTGGTCGGGGCGGCGACCGTGGTCAGCGTGCTCATGGTGTTGCTGGTACTCGCGGCCTGGCGCAACGACTTCGAAATCGAGCGGCATCGTGGCGTGACCTCCGGCGAGGTGCTGTCCGCGGGCCGGTTGCGTTCGGCGGTGATCTATGTGACGCCCGACAGCGTGACCCACAATCCGAAGGTCGGCATCCTGTATCCGACGAATCTGACCGCTGGTCAGCGGATCAACGTGGAGTACAGCACGCGCGACCCCGACCTGGTCCGGGTGGCCGGGCGCGACGCACGGGTGGCGATCATCCCGGCAGCGTCGGTGATCTTCGTGGCGTGGGCGCTCGCCCTGCCGGTGCTGTGGATCGTGCGCCGAAAGCAGCGCGAGTCGTAACTTCGTTTGCTGTTCGTCCCGGCTTCACGTCGGTGTGGGGGTGTCGCGCGGTGGGACGGTCACCCTGGAAGAGTGCGCGTAGCCATCGTCTCGGAGTCTTTCCTGCCGAACATGAACGGCGTCGTCAACTCCGTGCTGCGGGTGTTGGATCACCTGGACCAGCACGGTCACGACGCGATGATCGTGGCGCCCGATTCCCTGCGCGGCGCCCCACCCGCACCTCGTTTCCACGGCCGATTCCCGGTGCACCGCGTGCCCGCGATGATGGTGCCGAAGGTGAGTTCGCTGCCGGTGGGCCTGCCACAACCGGGCATCACCGCCGCCATCGCCGCATTCGATCCCGATGTGGTGCACCTGGCCTCGCCGTTCCTGCTCGGCGCGGGCGGGCTCGCCGCGGCGACGCGCTTGGACCTGCCGACCGTCGCGGTGTACCAGACCGATGTGGCCGGGTTCGCCAAGAGTTACGGGCTCGGGCTGGCCGCACGGGCCGCGTGGGCGTGGACTCGCCGGATCCACGAGGGTGCCACCCGCACGCTGGCACCGTCGTCGGCGGCCGCGCACGATCTCGCCGAGCACGGGATTCCCCGAGTGCACCGCTGGGGCCGTGGCGTGGACATCGCCCGGTTCAACCCGGCCGCGCGCAGTGCCGAGCTGCGGGCGAGCTGGCTCGGTTCCAATGACCGGCTCGTTGTCGGGTTCGTGGGCAGGCTCGCACCGGAGAAGCACGTGGAACGGCTGGCCGCACTGGCCGGTGACCCGTCGATCCAGCTCGTCGTGGTGGGCGACGGACCGGAACGGGCCCGGCTGCGCAGGTTGATGCCGGACGCGGTGTTCACCGGCGAACTGGGTGGCAGCGAGCTGGCCACGCACTACGCCAGCCTGGACGTGATGGTGCATCCCGGCGAACACGAGACGTTCTGTCAGGGCGTACAGGAAGCGCTGTCCTCGGGTGTGCCGGTGATCGGGCCCGATGCCGGTGGGCCACGGGATCTGATCTCGCACTGCCGCAACGGGTATCTGCTGCCGGTCGACCGGTTCGCGGAATTGCTGCCGAGCGCGGTGTCGGCCCTGCGTGACGCGGGCCAGCGCGGCCGGTTCGCGGCGGCGGCGCGCAAGTCGGTGCTGCACCGCACCTGGCCCGCGGTCTGCACCGAGCTGATGGGTCACTACGCCGACGTCACCGGGATGCGCGAGCGATTGCCGCGCACGGCCTGAGTGGCGCAACCCACCCGCGCTATCGCGGCGAAAAAACTCTAAGCTCGGTGCGTGGCGACAACAGAGCAGCGAGAACCGATTCGGGCTTCGCTGGACAAGCAACCCCACGAGGTCGCGTCGATGTTCGACGGTGTGGCGAAGCGCTACGACCTCACCAATACGGTCATCTCCGGTGGCCAGGATCGGTACTGGCGGTGGGCGACGCGACGTGCTCTCGCGCTGCGTCCCGGCGAGCGGGTCCTGGATCTGGCCGCGGGTACCGGCGTCTCGACCGTGGAGCTCGGCAAGTCCGGCGCCTGGTGCGTGGCCGCCGACTTCTCCCAGGGAATGCTCGCGGCGGGCCGGTTCCGGCAGGTGCCGATGGTGGCCGGCGATGCGATGGCGCTGCCGTTCGCCGATGATTCGTTCGACGCGGTGACCATCTCGTTCGGGCTGCGCAATGTCGCCGACATCGATCTGGCACTGCGCGAGATGCTGCGGGTGACCAAACCGGGCGGCCGGGTCGTGGTCTGCGAGTTCTCCACACCGGTGTTCGGACCGTTCCGTACCGTGTACATGGAGTACCTGATGAAGGCGCTGCCCCGGGTGGCGCGCGCCGTGAGCTCCAACCCGGACGCGTACGTGTACCTGGCCGAGTCGATCCGTGCCTGGCCGAACCAGCGCAGGCTGGCTCGCCGGATCGCGGACGCCGGCTGGGACTCGGTGCAGTGGCGTGACCTCACCGGTGGTGTGGTGGCACTGCACCGCGGCTACAAACTGGGCTGAAACACCCTCGGCGGCGGGGGTGAGTCCGGTCACCCCGACTCGTCCGTGGTCGCGCGCCGACAGCCCGGAATGCGCCCTGATCAGGGGTGATATTCGGGCCGCATCCTCACCGTCGAGATTTCGTCTTGTGAGGTCGATTGTCACCTGGACATAACGTTCGGTAAATCGAGCGCAACGACCAATGCGGATGATCGAGTCATGACAGGGGAAGCGGACAGCCGCGGCACGGACACTGTGCGTACACAGTGCTCGTACTGTGGCGTCGGCTGCGGCATAAACGTCCAGACAAAGACCGATCAGTCTGGTACGCGAGTGATCGCGAAGGTCAGCGGCGACAAGCTGCATCCGGCGAACGCGGGCAGACTGTGCACCAAGGGCGCCACCCACGCGGAGATGATGGCCGCGCCCGGCCGGATGGACACCGCCTACCGGCGCCCCGAACGCGGGCAGGTCCCCGTTCCACTGCCGGTCGACGAGGCCGTTCACGAAACCGCCACCCGCCTGCGCGCGATCCTCGACGAGCACGGCCCCGACGCGATCGCCCTCTACGTCTCGGGGCAGATGTCGCTGGAAGCCCAGTACCTGGCCACCAAACTGGCCAAGGGCTACCTGCGGACCAAACACATCGAGGCCAACTCGCGCCTGTGCATGGCCAGCGCGGGCACCGGCTACAAGCAGTCGCTCGGCGCGGACGGGCCGCCCGGTTCCTACGACGACTTCGAACACGCCGACCTGTTCCTGGTCAGCGGCGCGAACATGGCCGACTGCCACCCGATCCTGTATCTGCGCATGGCCGACCGGCTCAAGGCGGGCGCCAAGCTGATCGTGGTCGATCCACGCCGCACCGATACCGCCGCGCGCGCCGACCTGTTCCTGCAGATCGCACCGGGTACCGACCTCGCCCTGCTCAACGGGCTGCTGCACCTGCTGGTCGCCGACGGTGCGATCGACACCGACTTCATCGCCGAGCACACCGAGGGCTGGGACGCGATGCCCGAGTTCCTCGCCGACTATCCCCCGGACCGTGTCGCGGAACTGACCGGCCTCGCCGAGGCCGATATCCGCACCGCGGCCAGGATGATCGCCGAAGCCGGCGAGTGGATGTCGCTGTGGACGATGGGGCTCAATCAGTCCACGCACGGCACCTGGAACACCAACGCCCTGGTGAACCTGCACCTGGCCACCGGCACCATCTGCAGGCCGGGCAGTGGGCCCTTCTCGCTCACCGGCCAGCCCAACGCCATGGGTGGCCGCGAGATGGGTTACATGGGCCCCGGCCTGCCCGGGCAACGCAGCCTGCTCTCCCCCGCCGACCGCACCTTCGTCGAGACCGCATGGGATCTGCCCGACGGCACCCTGCGCACCGAGTCGGGCCCCGGCACGATCGACATGTTCCGCGGGCTGGCCGACGGTGAGATCAAGGCCGCGTGGATCATCTGCACCAATCCCGTGGCCACCGTGGCGAATCGCAAAACGGTGATCGCGGGCCTCGAGGCGGCCGAGCTGGTCGTGGTGCAGGATGCCTACGCCGAGACCGCGACCAACGCCTACGCCGACCTGCTGCTGCCCGCCGCACTGTGGGCCGAAGCCGATGCGGTGATGGTGAATTCGGAGCGCAACGTCACCCTGCTGCAGCAGTCGGTCGACCCGATCGGCGACGCGCGACCGGACTGGCTGCTGATCGCCCAGGTCGCCACGGCGATGGGTTTCCCGGGCTTCGATTTCGCCTCCAGCGCGGAGGTGTTCGCCGAGCTGCGGCAATTCACCAACCCGGCCACCGGCTACGACCTCAGCGGCATGAGCTACGAGCGCCTGGCACAGGGGCCGATGCAGTGGCCGTGCAGTGACGCGGACACCCCGCGCAACCCGATCCGCTATATCAACGACGGCGCCCATCAGCCGCTGCACACAGCGGCCGACGGCACCACCCCGCGGCTCGCTTTCGCTACAGCGAGCAGGCGCGCGGTGTTCTTCCCCCGCCCGCATATGCCCGCCGCCGAACTGCCCGATGACGACTACCCTTTCCTGCTCAATACCGGTCGGCTGCAACATCAGTGGCACACGATGACCAAGACGGGCAAGGTCGCCAAGCTGACAAAGCTGAACGGCGAGCCGTTCGTCGAAGTTCATCCCACCGACGCCGAGAAGCTCGATCTGAAGCCGGGCGATCAGCTCGAGATCGCGTCGCGCCGGGGCCGTGCTGTGCTGCCGGTGCGGATCAGCGACCGGGTGCGACCTGGTGATTGTTTTGCTCCTTTCCACTGGAATGACGAACAGGGCGAATATCTGACGATCAACGCGGTCACCAACGACGCAGTGGATCCGGCCTCGTTGCAGCCGGAGTTCAAGGCATGCGCGGTGGCGCTGCGCCGGGTCGGCCCGGCCGCCACACCCGAGCAAGCACCCCCGCACCCCGCGCAGCTGCCCGCACAACCGGCCGCGCATCCACTGGCCGGGATCCTCGGCCTCGACGCCGGCGTCTCCCCCACGCTCAGCGAGACCGAGCGCATCTATCTCGGCGGTTACCTCGCCGCTCTGCAGTCGCTACCGGTGACCGGGCAGCCGGTGCTTCCGGTGAGCGCACCGTTGTCGACACAGTCACGCCTGTGGGTCGACGGACTGCTGGCCGGCATGTACTCCCGCAACGCCGGCGCCGCCACCGACGCCGCCGACAGCCCCGACTCCCACCCGGTCACCGTCCTGTGGGCCTCCCAGACCGGCAACGCCGAAGAACTGGCCGCCACTGTCGCGGCTCGTCTCTCGGAGGCGGGCCTCACGCCGTCGTTGCTCGACATGGATTCGTGCGAGCTGACCTCGATCACCGGTGACGTCCTCATCGTCACCAGCACCTTCGGTGACGGTGGCCCGCCGGACAACGGTGCCGACTTCTGGACCAGGCTCGAAGACAGCATCATTCGCCTCAACGGTGTTCGGTACGCGGTGTTCGCGCTCGGCGATTCCTCCTACGACGACTTCTGTGGCCATGGCCGCAAGCTCGACACCCTGTTCGCCGAACGTGGTGCGAAGCGACTGCTGGCGCGGGTGGACAGCGAGCCCGATTTCGCCGACACCGCCGATCAGTGGCTCGACGATGTCCTGATCGCGATCACGAGCGGATCGCCCGACGACGGCGGTCCGACCGGTGGCGCTCCGCGCGGCCGCGATGCCTCGCTCGTCGGCGCGTCGAACGGCCGCGATTCGATCGGCACCAGCAACGTTGCCCGGCACGCCGATTCGGGCCGTGCGATGCCCTCACCGGCCGGTCGTGGTGGAACGACCGTGCTCGACCGGCAACTCGCGCCCGCCCGAGCGAAGCGCGCCACCGCCGCTCCGTTCACCCGCCAGTCCCCGGTCCGCGCCACCCTGATGCGCAACGAGATCCTCAGTGCACCCGGCTCACCGAAAGAGGTGCGGCGCTTCGGTTTCGACCTGCACGACCTCGACGCCGGGTACGAAGTGGGCGATTCGCTGGGCGTACTGCCCGCCAACTGTCCGGATCTGGTCGACGAATGGCTCACCTGCACCGGACTCGACGGTCGGCGCGTGATCGAGGTCGACGACCGCGAACTCACGCTCACCGATGCCCTGCGCACCCACTACGACATCACCAAGGTGAGCCAGGACCTGCTCGGCTTCATCGGCGAGCGCAACCCACACCCACAGCTGGCCAAGCTGCTGCGCCGCGACAATCGCAATGAGCTCGCCTCCTACCTGTGGGACCGCCAGGCGGTCGACGTGCTGCGCGACTTCCCGGTACGCACCGATCTCGTCGACTGGCTGGGCGCACTGAAAAAGCTGCAACCACGCCAGTATTCGATCTCCTCGAGCCCGTTGACCACGCCCGACGAGGTGCAGCTGACGGTCGGTGTCGTCCGCTACGGCGACCCGGTGGGCACCTCGGCGCGTCGGGGTGGGGTGTGCTCGACGTTCCTGGCCGACCGGGGTACGACCGCAGTGCCGATCTTTCTGCAGCGGGCACCGCATTTCCGTCCGCCGCTGGACCCGAACGCCCCGATGATCATGGTGGGGCCGGGTACCGGTATCGCTCCCTTCCGCGGTTTCCTGCACGAGCGCCGGGCCATCGGCGCGACCGGTCGCAACTGGCTGTTCTTCGGCGACCAGCACGCCGCCCAGAACTTCTACTACCGCGCCGAGCTCGAAGACATGTTCCGTTCCGGTTTCCTCACCCGGCTCGACCTTGCCTTCTCCCGTGATCAGCGCGAGCGGGTCTATGTCCAGCACCGAATGATCGAGCACGGCGCCGAGTTGTGGTCGTGGCTGCGCGACGGCGGCCACTTCTACGTCTGCGGTGATGCCGCCCGGATGGCCAAGGATGTCGACGACACCCTGCTGCGGATCGCCCAGATCCACGGAAAGCTGGACGAGGCCGGCGCGCTGGCCTTCAAGAAGCAGCTCGTCGCCGAGAAGCGGTACGTGCGCGACGTGTACTGATCCGATCAGGCCGCCGCGGGGATCGTCGGCGGGTTGAGCCGGGCGAAGTCGGGCAGCCGGTGGTACGGGTAGTAGGGGTACGGGGGTGTCGTCGCACTCGCCGCATCGAGCGCGGCCAGGTGTTCGGGGTCGAGCTGCCAACCGACCGCACCGAGGTTCTGGCGTAACTGCTCCTCATTGCGGGCGCCGATCAACACCGTGGCGACCGTGGGCCGGGTGAGCAGCCAGTTCAGCGAGATCTGCGGGACGCTGCGGCCGGTTTCGGCGGCGATACGATCGAGCACCTCGACAACGTCGTAGAGCCGTTCATCGTCGACGGGCGGACCCGCCTGAGCCGTCTCGTGCAGCCTGCTTCCCGCCGGAAGCGGTTGTCCACGACGGATTTTGCCGGTGAGCCTGCCCCAGCCGAGCGGACTCCAGATGATAGAGCCGACGCCCTGGTCGGCACCGAGCGGCATCAGTTCCCATTCGTAGTCGCGACCGACCAGCGAGTAGTAGACCTGGTGCGCCACCGGCCTTTCCAGGCCGAGAGCCTCGGCGGTAGCGAGTGTTTTCATCAGTTCCCAGCCGGCGAAGTTGGAAACGCCGAGGTAGCGGATCTTGCCTGCCCGCACCAGATCGTCCAGGGCCGTGAGTGTTTCCGCCAGCGGTGTGCCCGCGTCGAAGGCGTGCAGCTGGAACAGGTCGAGGTAGTCGGTGCCGAGGCGGCGCAGCGAGGCATCGACGGCGCGGATCAGCCTGGCGCGGCTCGAGCCCGCCTCGTGAGGGCCGGGACCGGTGGGCAGCGCCGATTTGGTCGACAGCAGCACCTGCTCGCGCCTGCCCTTGATCGCCGCGCCGAGTACCTCCTCCGACGCGCCGTCGGAATAGACGTCGGCCGTGTCGAACAGGGTGACGCCGGCCTCCACGCTGATGTCGATCAAGCGCCTGGCCTGCGCGGCATCGGTATCACCCCATGCGCTGAACAGCGCACCACGACCACCGAAAGTACCCGCGCCGAAGCCGAGTGCCGGAACGAGAAGACCGGATGCGCCGAGCCGTCGGTACTCCATGAGAGCTCCTAAAGGGTCTATAGTTTCGTTAACACGATCGACCGTACACCCGATCCGCGCTAAATGAAACAGGAGTTCCGTTATGGACCACGACATCGCTTGGCCGGGCTCCGTCCGGCCTGGTGGACGCACCGCCCGGGTGCGCGAGTCCGTCCTGGAAGTGGCCGGTGATCTGCTGGCGGACCGCGGATTCGCGCACCTCGACCTGACCGAGGTCGCCACCGGCGCCGGGGTCGGCAAGACGACTGTCTACCGCCGCTGGCGCACCCCCGCGGGGTTGGTCGCCGATCTGCTCGTCGACATGGCCGAGCAGTCACTGCCCCGCGCCGACACCGGCTCGCTGCTCGACGATCTCACCGCGAACGCCCGCCTGGTGGCGAAGACTCTCGCCGACGGTCGCCAGAGCAACCTCTTTCGCGCGGTCATCGCCGCCGCCACCTGTGACGATGCCACCGCCGCCGCGCTGCACACGTTCTACGACACCCGGCTCAACGAATGGGCGCCGTGTGTCGAGGCCGCCGTCATCCGTGGCGAGGCGCCCGTCGGCACCGACCCGCGCGCCGTGCTGTCCGCCGTTTCCGCGCCGCTCTACTACCGATTACTGGCCAGCGGCGATCCCATCGACGACGACATCGCCGACCGATCGGCCCGGGCCGCCGCCATCGCCGCCGCCGCGGGAACATTCGTCATCGCCGAGAAGCTCGACGACTGAACGCAGTGGACGACTGAGCGCGGGTGCTAGGCGACCGCCGGGGAACGCCAGGCCGGGTCGCGACCGGTGAGACCGAGCAGTCGGTCGAAGGCGGGAGCGTCGGCCGAGACCTCGACAACCGGGCCGAACAGGCCGGGAGTGCCGGCGGGATCGGTCTCGCGCAGGAACTCGTGCAGAATCGCGAGATCCGCAGGGGCGACGGTCACATGCTGTCCGGTGGCGACCGCGAGATCCCACGCGTGGATGGTGATCTCGTCGAGCGCGACGATCGCCATGACCGCGGCGGGCAGCTCGACTCCACCGGCCTCGGTGTCACCCTCCCATGCCTCGGGCACGCGCCACACCGACGTCAGCGTCTCGAGCTGCGCGGCGATGCGGGTGCGCCAGTCATCGGGCAGCGGGCTGTCGGAACCGGCGGGCGGTGGCACGGACCGGCCGATCGACTCCTTGGTCGCGGCCTGGCGGAACGCCTCGGTCAGCCCGACCACGTGGGCGAGCAGATCGCGCACCGTGGACTCGGCGCACGGCGTCGGGTCGGCGAGCTGGTCGTCGGTGATGCCGTCGACGACCAGGGCCAGCGATCGGGCGGCTGGTTCGAAATCGAACTGTGGTTCCATGAGCGCTCCTCAGCGATGGCAATGGCTGCACTGATGCAGACGACACCGTCGCCGGAAAGTCATCGGTGCGGGTTGCCGCGGGCACCGGATGGGCGCACCCTGGACAGCGCAGGACCCGATCGACGTCAATCACGTCCGAGGCTCAACCGATCGAGCAGGCCGACGAACGAGGAGCACCGATGATCGACTACGAAAGCTCTCGCCCACTGGACGAGGTCCCCGAGGCCGATCGCGTCGAACAGGAACAGTCCGCCTTCCGCGATGACGACCCCGACGATCCCGCCTACTCCGACGCCGCCGACTACACCGACGAGATGGCAGCCACCATCGCCCGTGAGGCCGAGACCGCGAATCCGGCGGACGTGATCGAACAGATCATCCCCGTCCCCTTCGACGACGGCGGCGAGGAGTTCACCGTCGCCGAGGAAGGCTGACGGGCGCGCCAGCGTTCGATCGCCGTTCGCGCACGGCGAGGGCGGAGGTTCGCCTAACCGGCGATCTTCGTCCGCAGACCCGCGTGCAGTTCACGCAGGCTGGACCGCTCGGTCGCCACCTCGAGCACGCGCAGACCGTGCGCGTCGGCGGCCAGTTCCACGGCCAATTCGGCGGGATCGAGCTGACGGTGCGGGATACGGTAGGCAGCACACAGCGCAGCCAGATCCATGCCGTGCGGAGTGCCGAACACCCGCTCGAACACGCCCGCGTACTGCGGATCGCCCTGTTCGAGCAGCTCGAAGATGCCACCGCCGTCATCGTTGGCGACGACGATCGTGAGGTTGTCCGGACGTGGTTCGCCACGACCGATCAGCAGGCCGGACGCATCGTGCAGAAAGGTGAGGTCACCCATCAGCGCCACGGTGCGGCCCGGATGCGCCAGCGCGGCACCGACGGCACCGGAGACCGTGCCGTCGATCCCGGCGACGCCGCGATTGGACAGCACCCGGATACCCGGCCGTGGATGCGAGACCAGGGCGGCGTCGCGCACCGGGTTGGACGCACCGAGCAGCAGCTGATCGCCTTCTCGTAATCCGTCCATGACCACGGCCGCCACATGCAGGCCGGTCGCCTTAGGATGCGCGGCCAGCTCGGCCCGCACCACCGATTCGGCCTGCTGGTTCAGTTCGGCGCAGCGCGCCAGCCACGCGGGCGCGGGCGCACCGGTGGTCACCGCGCGAGTGCCGGTGCCCACGACATTGCCGGAGACATCGGGCCAGCGCGGACCGGTGGTGAGCGCGAACACGGTGACGTCCGGATCGGCCAGCACGCGCGAGACCTGCCGGTGCAGGGTCGGGCGACCGGTGATGATCGCCTGGGTGGGCTTCAGCAGCGACAGCGCGAGCGGATGCAGGGCGGGGCCGTGCATCGGCGCGGTCGGCTCGGCCACCGTCGGCAGTGCGGCGAGTTCGGGCAGCATCCGGGCGCCGTGGCCGGAGATGACGACGGTGTCGGGCGTCAGATCGATGTCGAGCGGCACGTCGAGCGTGGCGTACTGGGTTGCCGTCCACGGCCGGTCGCCCTCGCGGCCGAGGGGCAGCGGGTCGTCGGACAGCTCCGGGACCAGCGGTTCCCGCAGCGGGATGTCGAACTGGACCGGGCCCGCGTTGCCGGAACGGGTTCCGCGCGCGGCGGCGAGTACCCGGCACACCGACGAGCGCCACACACTGTTCTGTCGCGGGTAGGCTGACTCCCCCGCTTCGGCTTCGGCCAGCCCGAGGCTGATCGTGGCGCGCACCTGAGAGCCGAACAGCCCGAGCTGTTCCACCGTCTGATTGGCGCCGGTACCGAGCATCTCGTAGGGCCGGTTGGCACTGACGACGATCAGCGGCACCCGCGCGTAGTTGGCCTCCAGGACCGCCGGGCCCAGGTTCGCCACCGCGGTGCCGGAGGTCATCACGACCGGAACCGGCCGCCCGGACGACACCGCGAGACCGATCGCGAGAAATCCCGCGGTGCGCTCGTCGACGCGCATGTGCAGCCGCAGCTCGCCCGCCGCGTCCGCCGCCTGCAGCGCGAAGGCCAGTGGCGCGTTACGCGATCCGGGGCACAGCACCACTTCGCGGACGCCGCCGCGGACGAGCTCGTCGACGACCACTCGAGCCTGCGCAGTAGACGGATTCACAATCACAGCCTGTCAGACGGGCGCGCACTCGTCTGCCCCCGGCCCGCGTTGCGTGCGTCACCGAGCCGGACGGCGTACCGATATACGAACGCCCCAACCAATTACCGAAGAGCCGGACAGCTATTCACATCCAGCGGCAACCGATATTCATGAAATCGCAAAGAGAACAACAAAAGAAAGAAATCCGGCGACGAGCAGGACGCCCGCCGCCGGATTTCCGCCAACCCGGTAAAAGGCCGGCCGAACGAAGAGTCAGCTCACTCCGCGGGGGCGGTGAGATCCTGGATGCCCGTGACGGACTCGATGATGTTGAGGACTGCGGAGGTGGCGCTGTCCACAGCGGCGCTGCCCGACTCGAGCACACCCGAACCCGCGGACGAGCCGGTCAGCACGTCAGCCGAGCCCGTGGAGGCCTCGGCGGAGCCGGTGTCGGCGCTCGCGACGGCGGGACCGAAGAACATGACAGCGGCGGCAGCGGCAGCACCGGTGGCGGCGAGGGTCTTGCGAGAGATCATGTGAGCAAATTTCCTTTCGACCTGTGCAATGCAGTCACTTGAAGCAATTCATATTCCGAATCGCTTGATTGGCAACGTAACCGATAAGGCAGGGTAGTTGTCAATCGCGAAGACGATGCACGCGCATATGACGAATTCGTGGCAACCCGCAATTATCCTGGCGTTCACCGGAGCGGTTACATTCCTCACACAGACCGACCCGGAATTTACCGCCGACCGGGAATCGATGTGTCCGCCACCACCACGCACCCCTGTTGCGTGAGGGTGGTCACCCCCGAACGCGAAAAGGCCGGTGCGATTCGGTTACCCGAACTCGCACCGGCCCAATCGGACGATCGTGGCGAGGGCTACCTCGCCGTACCGCTCAGCCCGCGTGCTTCTGCACCAGGTCGCCTACGCGCGGCAGTGCCTCGATGACGTGCTTCTTGGCCGAACCACGCATCGACGAGTACACCTTCTTCAGCGCAGGCCGGGTGGACGACTCGGCGCGGGCGTCGGTGACGGCCAGCAGCGACTCGGCTACCTCATCGGACTTCGCGGCCAGCAGATCGGCGAAGGTGCCGGTGCCGGAGGTGGTGAATTCAGCCCAGTACGGCTGGAGCTGATCGAGCAGTTTCGGCGCCAGCGACGCGAGGCCGTCGGGAACGATGGTCGGGCTGATCTTCTTGACCGCCGCGTAGCCACCCTTCACGGCCAGGCCGGACGCACCACCTTTGTCCGAGACCTCGGCGTCGAGCACCTCGACGGCGTCAGCAAGGAAAGCCGGACGCTTGGCGTCGTCGAGCAGGGATTCAGACAGTGCTGCAACCACTTTCAGGTTCCTCCGGATCGGTTCGATGTACGAGCAGGCGCAACTATACGCACCGGGTGCTCAGAGTATGCGGCGACCGCTCGAGCTGCGGTGTTACGACCTCGTACCGCGGCGCCGGAAGGTAGGGCAATAATCGTGTTCGTGACTTTCGATCCGAAGCTGTGGCAGCCCGTCCCCGGGTTCGAGGACCTGACCGACATCACCTATCACCGCCATATCGAGCAGGGCACGGTGCGGGTCGCGTTCGACCGGCCCGAGGTCCGCAACGCGTTCCGTCCGCACACCGTCGACGAGCTGTACCGCGCGCTCGATCACGCGCGGATGAGCCCCGATGTGGGCGCGGTGCTGCTCACCGGCAACGGTCCGAGCGAGAAGGACGGTGGCTGGGCGTTCTGTTCCGGCGGTGACCAGCGCATCCGCGGCCGCAACGGCTACCGGTACGCCGACGGCGAGACCGCCGACACGGTCGATGCGGCGCGCGCGGGCCGACTGCACATCCTCGAGGTGCAGCGGCTGATCCGTTTCATGCCCAAGGTGGTGATCGCGCTGGTCAACGGCTGGGCCGCGGGTGGCGGGCACAGCCTGCACGTGGTGTGCGATCTGACGCTCGCCTCGCGCGAGCACGCGCGGTTCAAGCAGACCGACGCCGACGTGGGTTCGTTCGACGGTGGTTACGGCAGCGCGTATCTGGCGAAGATGGTGGGCCAGAAGTTCGCCCGCGAGATCTTCTTCCTCGGCAGGCCGTACACGGCCGAGGAGATGCACCAGATGGGTGCGGTGAACAAGGTCGTCGATCACGACGAGCTGGAGAACGTCGCGCTCGAGTGGACCGCCGACATCAACGGCAAATCGCCGCAGGCGCAGCGCATGCTGAAGTACGCGTTCAACCTGCTCGATGATGGTCTGGTCGGTCAGCAGCTGTTCGCGGGCGAGGCGACTCGCCTGGCGTACATGACCGACGAAGCGGTCGAGGGCCGAGACTCGTTCCTGGAGAAGCGCAAGCCCGATTGGACGCCCTACCCCTGGTACTTCTGAGAACGGACACCCCCATGGAGATTCTCAACAGCCGGATCATCGTGCGTCCCAGCGATTACGGTCGCACGCTGGCGTTCTACCGCGACAGCCTCGGCTTGGCGATCGCACGGGAGTACCCGGGCGGCACGGTGTTCTTCGCCGGGCAGTCGCTGCTCGAGGTCGCCGCACACGGTGGCAGCGGGCAGGCAGGCAGCTTCGACGGCGCGATCTGGTTGCAGGTGCGCGATGTCGAGGACGCGGCAGCGGAGTTGGCGCTGAAGGGAATTCAGATCGAGCGCGCACCGGTGCTCGAGCCGTGGGGTCTGTGGGAGATGTGGGTGCGCGATCCGGACGGGGTCGCGATCGTGCTGGTCCAGGTGCCCGCCGAACATCCGATCCGGCGGGATCCGCGCTGGTCAGCGGAGTGAGTGAGCTGTGCACGCGGCCGAGCCGAGTTGCCGATGACGGCTCGGCCGCGCACGATAGCTGCGAGCAAGCGCCCGACCGACGCCGTCCGGACCGCCGTGCGAGTGGTGTCCATCTACTGAATCGCAGTCGCTATGCCTGGCTTTTCCGACCCGTTTCCCGACAAACCGACCCGTTGGCCGGGTCTTGTCGGTCGCATGACACGATCGAAGCCGTGAGGGCGCGCGGCAAGCTGTTTCCGGAGGTGGTGGGCATGAGGGAGCGCAGCGAGCGAATCAAGTGCCAGCGCGCAATGCGCACGGTGCGGCCGAGCGCCAGCGAGGCCGCGGCGTGAGCAGAACCCTGCGGACGCTGCAGATGCCGACCGGTGCAGGGGTCAGCGAAGTGATGCCCCACCTGCGCCAAGCCCTCGACGGCAGCGGCCCGGCGTGGCTACCGATCCCGACCACCGACCGCCGGGAGGCGCGCAGACTCTCCGACGCGCTCAAACCCGGCGATCCGATCGATGACGATGTCGCGCTGGTCGTGACGACCTCGGGCACCACCGGTATCCCCAAGGGCGCGTTGCTCGGCGCCGAGGCACTGCGTGCCAGTGGCAACGCCACCCACGACCGCCTCGGCGGTCCGGGTAGCTGGCTGCTGGCGCTGCCCACCCATCACATCGCCGGTATCCAGGTGCTGCTGCGCAGCATTCTCGCCGGCACCGAACCGACCGTGCTCGACGTGTCGGGCGGATTCCTGCCCGAGGCGCTGGCCGGCGCTGTCGGCGCGATGCGCGGACCGCGTCGCTACACCGCGCTGGTACCCACACAGCTGATCAAGTCGCTGGATTCGCCGATCGCGGCCAAGGCGCTGGCCGAACTCGACGGAGTCCTGGTCGGCGGTGCGGCCACGCCCGCGCCGGTGCTGGACCGGGCGCGCGACCTCGGTATCACGGTGGTTCGCACCTACGGGATGAGCGAGACCTGTGGCGGGTGCGTCTACGAGGGCGTGCCGCTCGACGGCACCGAGGTACGGATCGAGGACGGTCGCGTCATTCTGGGCGGTGCGATGATCGCGCGCGGTTACCGCAATCTGCCCGATCACCCGGCCTTCGCCGAGCCCGGCTGGTTCCGGACCGAGGACGCGGGCTCCTTCGACGACGGTGTGCTCTCGATTTCGGGCCGCCTCGACGAGGCGATCATGACCGGCGGGCTGCTGGTGATTCCGCAGGTGGTGGAGGCTGTGCTGGCCAACCACCCCGGTATCCGCGAATGCATCGTGCTCGGCCTGCCCGACGAACGGCTGGGTCAGCGGGTCGCGGTCGCGATCGTGCCGACACCCGGTGCCGCGCCGACGCTGGACGAGCTACGCGCCCACGTGGTGGCCGAACTCGACTCGATCGCCGCACCACGGGAACTGGCCGTCCTGTCCGAAATCCCGCTCCGCGGCCCCGGCAAGCCCGACCGCGCGGCCCTGCGCAAGCTCCTGCTGGCCGAGTAGCCGCCCGACGACAGCGCTGTGCAAGGGGCGTGCAAGTCGGGGTGGGCACGGTAGTGCTCATGACTTACACACCCACTTCATCCCTCGCCGTCGAGGCGGACGGGCTGGTCAAGGTGTTCGGGAAGCAGCGGGCGGTCGACGGGGTCAGCCTGACGGTGCCGCGCGGCGCCGTATACGGCGTGCTCGGACCGAACGGCGCGGGCAAGACCACGACCATCAAGATGCTGGCGACCCTGCTCCGCCCCGACGGCGGTAGCGCCCGGATCTTCGGCCGCGACGTCGTGGCCGAACCGAACGCGGTGCGCTCGCTGATCGGTGTCACCGGTCAGTACGCCTCGGTCGACGAGGAACTCACCGCCACCGAGAACCTGATCATCTTCGCCCGCCTGCTCGGCCTGAGCAGGGGCGATGCCCGGCGCAAAGCCGTCGAGCTGCTCGAGGAATTCGACCTCGTCGAGGCCGCGTCCAAGCCGTTGAAGAACTTCTCCGGCGGGATGCGCAGGCGCCTCGACCTCGCTGCCAGCCTCATCTCCACCCCGCCGCTACTGTTCCTCGACGAGCCGACCACCGGCCTCGATCCCCGCACCCGCGCGCAGATGTGGGACACCATCCGCAGGCTGGTCCGCGAGGGCGCGACGGTGCTGCTCACCACCCAGTACCTCGACGAGGCCGACCAGCTGGCCGACCGGATCGCGGTGATCGACCGCGGCAAGGTGATCGCCGACGGCACCGCCGACGAGCTCAAGGCCTCCATCGGCGGCGCATCGGTCCACCTGACCCTGGTCGATCCCGAGCAGCTCGACGAGGCCCGCCGCATCGTCGGCGACTTCCTCGGCGTGAGCGCGCAGATCAGCCCCGAAGCGGGCAGGCTCACCGCACCGCTGCCCGACCCGAATCTCACCGCCGACCTGCTGATCCGGTTGCGCGACTGGGAGGTCGGGGTCGAGGAGATCACCGTCAGCAAGCCGACGCTGGACGAAGTCTTCCTCACCATCACCGGCCACCCGGCCGACGAATCCGACGACACCGAACGGAGCGCGGCATGACCGCAGTTCTCACCGCTCCCCCGACCATCGACGACATTCCCCAGGCCAGCGACCGAATCAGCCTGCGCGACACGATCTCCACCTCGTTCACGATGGCCTATCGCGGCCTGCTCAAGATCAAACACAATCCCGAACAGCTCTTCGACGTGACGGTGCAGCCGATCCTGTTCACGGCACTGTTCACCTACATCTTCGGCGGCGCGATCTCGGGCAGCGTGTCCGGCTATCTGCCGGTGCTCATCCCGGGCATCCTCGTGCAAACCGTGGTGCTGACCTCGGTGGTCACCGGCACGCAGTTGCGCGAGGACATGGACAAGG
This sequence comes from Nocardia sp. NPDC055002, assembly GCF_053608825.1. Lineage (NCBI taxonomy): Bacteria > Bacillati > Actinomycetota > Actinomycetes > Mycobacteriales > Nocardiaceae > Nocardia > Nocardia sp. NPDC055002. Next base: position 324,563 of record NZ_JBSGWE010000005.1, on the reverse strand, counting down.
GCGTGTTCGACCGCTTCAAATCCCTGCCCATCGCCCGGGTCTCGGCGCTGTCCGGTGCGCTACTGGCCGACATGGTGCGCTACGCCATCGCCTCGACGCTGACCGTGCTGGTCGGGCTGGCGCTCGGCTACCGGCCCGGCGGTGGTCTGGTCGGCGTGGTCGCGGCCTGCCTGGTGGTCGTGGTGTGCTCGTTCGCGGTCAGCTGGATCTGGGCGCTGGTCGGTGTCACCGGCAAGAGCGCCGCGTCGGTGCAGGGCATCTCGATGATGGTGATGTTCCCGCTGACGTTCATGTCCGGCGCCTTCGCCCCGGTGAGCACCATGCCGGGCTGGATGCAGGGGCTCAACCACGCCAACCCGGTGTACTACATGGTCAACACCTGCCGAGAACTGATGAACACCAACAGCTACGGCACCGACCTCGTCTGGTCGCTGGTCGGGTCGCTCGTGGTGATCGCGATCTTCGCGCCGCTGGCGGTGCGGGCCTACATGCGCCGCGCCTGAACACCGCTCTTCCGCAACGGCATCCGATCCACCGGGTCGGGTGCCGTTGTCGTGTCAGCGCAGTCCGGAGATGATCTCGATGATGCGCGTCGCGGCGTCGAGACGACGCGTACCCGCCGCGCGATGCAAGGCCGCGTCCATCACGGCGTCGCCGACGGCACCTCGGTGCAGAGCGATGTGGGCGGTCAGTTCCATCGACGGGCCGTCCTGCCTGGCCACCGATGTCCGTGCGAGGGTGAGCAGTTCGAGCCCCTCGGCGCTCATGGGATCGGTGGCGAGCAGATAGGAACCGAGTCCGCACGCGACCGCGCCGATCTGCGGCAGGTCGACGTACTGCGCCAGGCGTTGATCGGCGGTCTCGATCAGCTGCGCCACCAGGCCGGCGGCAGCGGATGCCCGGCCGTGCAGCACATGGGCACTGATGGTGGCCGCCGCCACCATCAGCGAACCGGGGCCCGGCGTCGGTTCGAAATCGGGCCAGCCGAGCAGTTCCAGCCCACGACGGTAGTGGCCGAGCCCGGCGTCGATATCGCCCTCGGCGAGTTCGAGTTCGGCGATGGCCGTCGCGGCGTTGGCCAGGCGGTGGTTGCGGCGGACCGCGGGGTCGTCGACCGGGCTGACGCCCGAATCATTCGGTCGCACCGCGACGTCGAGTTCGGCACGCGCCTGCTCGAGTTGACCACCGCCCACCAGGGCCGCGGCCAGGTAGCAGCGGCTCTCCATGATCTCCTCGTGCACCCGGAGCCGGCCCATCAGCTCCAGTGCGCTGCGGTAGTACGTCACGGCCTCGTCATAGCGCGCGGACTGGCCGCACAGCTGAGCCAGGTGCTGGCACACCGTCGCCCGGCCCCAGACTTCCGCCGCGTCCATGTCGTCGAGTGCGCGCAAGGAGTCGAGGGTCGAGCCCGCGACGTTGCCGCCGTTCTCCCAGAAGTTGGATCGGGCCACCCACGCGGCGAGCCGGACTTGTCGATGACGTGATCGCGCGCCCCGCGCGAACAGCCTGCCCAACCGGAATCGCTTGGGCTGCACGGTGATCACCGTACCGAGGAAGGACAGGCCGGGATCGAGATCGGGGTTCGCCAGCAACCGCCTCGCGCGCATGCGCACGATCCCCGTCGCCCGGACGCCACCGTCCTTGAGGAACAGCATGTGCAGGCAGGTCAGCAGGTGCGTGATCATCTGGAGGTCGGCGGCCTCCCCCGAGCCCGGCGTCGGCGGCGCGACAACGACCAATCGCATGGCCCACCCGGTGAATTCCAGGTGCGCGCCACGCATCACCCACACCATCGCGACCACCGGAAAGACCGAGTACGCGGTGTGCGCGTCGGCGCGGTCGACGGCAGTGCGCAGCACCGCGACCAGGTTGTCCAGATCGGCACTCACCGCCAGCACCGACGCCACTTGATCACCGTCGCGGTAGCCGCGAAACGCGTCCAGCGCGAACTCCCTGGCCCAGCAGAACATCCGGTCGAGAACGAGCGCGGATTCGGCACCGGCGGTCACCGCGTCGACGGCGGCGATCTGTTCGGCGCCGAACTCACGGACCGTTTCGAGCATGCGGTAGCGGATGCCGGCGCCGTCGGGGTCGTCCAGGACGGTGAGCAGGGACTGCCCGACCAGCCCGTCGACCGCGGCGGCGACATCCGCTCCGGCGGCCACGATCTCGGCCGCGGACAGGGTGAATCCGGCCGCGAAACGACTCAGCCTGCGCAGGGTCACCTGCTGATCGGGGTCGAGGAGGTTCCAGCTCCAGGCAATCACCGCGTGCAGCGTGCGATGCCGATGCGGCGCGGACCGATCACCGCTGCGCAACAGGGCGAAACGATGTTCGAGCCTGGTCTCGATCTCGGCGACGCTCATCGTGCGCACCCGCGCGGCGGCGAGCTCGATCGCCAGCGGGAGGCCGTCCAGAGTGCGACACAGCCGGGCCACGGTGTCGGGATCGAGCCGCACGTCGGGACGTACCGCCCTGGCGCGTGCCGAGAACAGTTCCGTGGCAGGCGAACCGGCGGCGTCGATCGCCAAAGGAGCGAGGGGATAGACGGATTCGGCGGTGATCGCCAACGGCGAGCGGCTCGTGGTGAGCACTGTCAACTGGGCGCAACTGCCGACCAGATCGGCGACCACTTCCGCCGCGGCATCGATCACGTGCTCGCAATTGTCCAGAATCAGCACCATCGGCCGCGCCGCGAGCGCCTCACGCAGGCGGGTGCGCGCATCGATCTGCCTGCCCTGCCGGATGGCTCCCGGGTCACGGATCACCTCACCCAGGCCCATCACCTGCCCGATCACGACTTCGATGCCGGTGCGCGATTCGCCGTCCGTCTCCGATTCGGGCTGCACCGAAGCCAGTTCGACGAGCACCACCGGCACGGAACGAGCCAGCCGTTCGCCCACCGCGTTGGCGATTCTGGTCTTGCCGGTGCCACCGGGACCGAGGACGGTGGTCACTCTGGAGCGGTGCGCCAGATCGGTGATCGCGTCGAGATCTGCCGAGCGACCGAGCAATTCATTGGGCGCCGCACGCAGCCCGACTGCCGTGCGGGTCATCGAGGTGCGGTTTGCCGTCCGTCGGTCAGGGGTGCTGCCGTTCGCCGCTTCGACCGACAGCGTGTTCGCTCGCTGTTCGCCCGCCCCCACGGGGGTTGACGCGCCGGTGCGCTGGGGGTCATCGCCGCTGGACGTCGTCGATGGGCCGACCGGTTCTGCCTCGGCTCCGCTGCCGTGTGTCCAGGTGCCAACAGGCGAGTGGTGCCCGTCGGTTTGCCCGGGCCCGTCGCCATCCCCAGTGTCGAGGCCTGCCCTACCAGCGGCGACCGGGGCGGCCTTGCTGTTACGAGTTCCGGGGAGCTCGATCGGTTCGCCGCGCAATATGGCGGTGTTGAGGGCGAGCAGAGTGGGCCCTGGGTCGGCGCCGAGTTCTTCGATCAGGCGCAGCCGGTACGTGGCGAAGACTTCGAGGGCTTCGTTGGTTCGGTCCGCGGCAGCGAGAAGACGGATCAGGGTCGTGTGAGCGGATTCGTCCAGGGGGTTGGTCGCCGCGGTCGCGCGAGCCAGCGGGATGGCGGCGGTGAAGTCGCGCAAGCTGGTGTGAGCCGTGAGTTCGGTCTGATCGAGGTGGCGGCGGAGCTCGGTGGCGGCCGCGCGCAGGTCGTCGGCGGGGGCGGAATCAGGAAGATCGGCGCCCGGTTCGCCGCGCCACAGGGTGCGGGCCAGCGCGATCGTGGCGAGGCTGTCGGTGGTGTTTCCCGCGGTCAGATCGTCGTCGGCTCGACGGGCCAGCGCGGTGACCGCGGTGAGGTCGACGCTGTCGGTGGGCAATCTCAGCCGGTAACCGGCCGGGCCGATCTCCAGTGCGCCGTCGGGCAGCATCGCTCGCAGGCGCGAGACCTGCGTGTGCAGCGCGTTCATCGGTGCGCGTGGTGGTTGTTCGCCCCACACCTCGTCGATCAGCGTTTGCGCGCTGCGAGCCCGGCCCGGATGCACCGCGAGCGCGGCCAGCAGCAACCTGGCGCGGGCGCCGGGTAGCGCGATCATTGCGTCGTCGCGGCGGATCGCGATCACGCCAAGCACCCCCACGACAACGCGGGAGAGTGCCTCGGAGGGCGACCCCTCGGGGCCGCGATGCTGTACAGACATGCCGGATGTCATCGTAGGCGAGGGCGGCGACGGGTTCCCGGTTCGCGCCCCGGCGCGACACCGCCGACGTTGTGTCCCGCGATTTTGTCCCCACCTCGCTTTAGGCTCACGCACATGGGCAACTTCGAGGTGTCGCGGCGCACCGTCATCGCCGCTGAACCGGCACGGATCCACGCACTGATCGACAACTTCCGCCAGTGGCGGCTGTGGTCGCCGTGGGAAGACGCCGACCCGCAGCTCGCCCGTACCTACACCGGCCCGGAATCCGGCGTCGGCGCCCGCTACGCCTGGCGGGGCAACCGCAAAGCCGGTGCGGGCGTGATGGAGATCAAGGCCGACGCCGAACGCGAGATCGGCGTGGAGCTCACCTTCGAGAAACCGTTCAAAGCCACCAATTTCGTCACCTTCACGCTCGCTCCGGTTGCCGGTGGCACCGAGGTGACCTGGCAGATGACCGGCACCCACTCCGGGCTGATGGGCGTGCTCGGCAAGGTGTTCCCGATCGACAACCTCATCGGCAAGGACTTCGACAAGGGACTGGCCCGGCTCAAGACGGTCGCCGAGTCCACCCCGGCCTGACCGCGATCAGGCGCCCTCCGGCCGTGCGCGAGGGGCTCCAGGAGCGGGGAGCGTCCGTGTCGGATTAGGCTTCGATCCATGGCTACAGCAGCGGAATGGATCGAGGGCGCCCGACCGCGGACGCTGCCCAACGCGATCGCGCCGGTACTCGCGGGCACCGGCGCCGCCGCGTCGGTAGACGGGGCCGTCTGGTGGAAAGCGATTCTGGCGCTGCTGGTTTCACTGGCGCTGATCGTCGGGGTGAACTACGCCAACGACTACTCCGACGGCATTCGCGGCACCGACGACGTGCGGGTCGGCCCACTGCGCCTGGTCGGCTCGAAACTGGCCTCCCCCGAAGCTGTTCGCACGGCCGCGGTGCTCAGTCTCGCGATCGGCGCGGTCGCCGGCCTCGTGCTGGCCGTGACCACCGCGTGGTGGCTGGTGCTGATCGGCGCGCTGTGCCTGGCGGGCGCATGGTTCTACACCGGCGGCAGCAAGCCGTACGGCTACAGCGGTTTCGGCGAGATCGCCGTGTTCGTGTTCTTCGGGCTGATCGCGGTGCTCGGCACCCAGTACGTGCAGGCGCTGCGGGTCGACTGGGTCGGCCTGCTGCTCGCGATCGGCGTCGGCGCGTTCTCCAGCGCGGTGCTGGTGGCCAACAACCTGCGTGACATCCCGACCGACACCGAGTCGGGCAAGGTCACGCTCGCGGTGAAACTCGGCGACGCGCGCACCCGCACCCTGCACCTGGTGTTGCTCGCGGCGCCGTTCGTGATCAGCCTCGCGCTGATCGCGCGCACGCCATGGGCGCTGGCCGGACTGCTCGCGTTGCCGCTGGCGATCCGGGCCAACGCCCCTGTGCGCACCGGTAAGGGCGGGCTGGAACTGATTCCCGCCCTCCGCGATTCGGGGCTCGCCCTGCTGGCTTGGTCGGCGCTGAGCGCGCTGGCCGTCGGGCTCGCGGGCTAGTCGCCGTCGGGCACCAGAATGCCGAGCACCCAGTTGACCAGCGTGATGATCAAGCCACCCCACAGCGCCGCCCAGAAGCCGTCGACGCGAAGGCCGTAGTCGGTGAGCTCGGTGATCTTGGCGGTGAGCCACAGCATCCCCGCGTTCACCACCAGCAGGAACAGGCCGAGGGTGAGGATCACGAACGGCAGCGACAGGAGTTTCACGATCGGCTTGATCACGGCATTGACCGCCGTGAACACGAGCGCGACGATGAGCAGGACCAGGGCCTTGCCCCAGTTGCCCCACTCCGCTGACCACTCGGGCGGCACGTAGATATCGATCTTGTCGATCCACGCGGCCGCAGCCCAGATGGCTATGGCGTTGATGACCAACCGGATTGCTAGTTGCATGCACGCAATGCTAGGCCGGGAAACGGACATTGCGGCGGGTCTGACACACACCCGATGTGGAATTCACGCGGCGCGGTCGAGCATCGCGTAGAGATCGGCGCGTAGGCCGGACACCGCGTCGCGGCCGCCGAGCAGGTCCGTGGTGGCCGGGTCTGCCCCGCGCAGGATGCCGAGCAGCAGGTAGGTCGAGGAGATCTCGCGATCCTTGCGGTGGATCGCCTCGCGCAGCGCGAGTTCGAGTGACTTCTTGGCCGTGCTCGTGAACGGGATGTGCCCGGAGCCGAGCAGTCGGCCGAACATGCCGCGTTTGGCCTCCGGTTCGGCCTGGTCCCAGGCCTGCGGGCCGAAGTTGTCGGCGATGCTGGCCTGCACGGCATCCAAATCGATGCCGATCGAGCGCAGGGCCTGCGCGTCGTCGGCGCCCAGCGGCGGCTCGCTCGTACGGGCGGCGAGGGCGGCGCGCACACCGCCGGCGGTGATGCCGCGCGCGTCTAGCACCGCACGCAGCTCCGGTTCGGCGTTCGACACGGTGCCGAGCAGCACATGCTCCGGCCCGATCCGCTTCGCGCCCAGCTCCTTGGCGTCGTCCTGGGCACCGACCACCGCGGTTCTGGCCTCGCGGCTGAATTTTTCGAACATCAGCGGGTTCCACCTTTCCGGTTGTGTTTCTGATGGACCGCTTGCTTACTCACCTCGAGCGCCTCGGCGATGGCCTGCCACGACCAGCCGTTGGCTCTGGCATTGGCGACCTGGATGGTTTCGAGTCGGTCGGCCAGCCTGCGCAGGGCGAGCACCGCGCGCAGCCCGACCGCAGGGTCGGGGTTGCCTGCCGCTGAGGCGAGGGTTGTTGCATCGGTCATGCCGTCAATTTTGATTGACGTCGGCCATGTTTGTCAACAAAAATTGACATCGCTGAGCGCGAACAGGCCGGGAAAGGGTGTGGCGGAGGTTGTCAGCCGTTCCAGCGGCCGGTGGTGGCGAATTCGGTGAGGATCTCGGTCGGGCCGGTCAGATCCATGTTCTGGGCGGCCACCCAGTCGTCGTCGAAATAGGTGCCCGCGTACCGGTCGCCGCCGTCGCACAGCAGCGTGACCACGCTTCCACTGCGGCCCGCCGCGACCAGCTCGGCGACCAGATGGAACGCGCCCCACAGGTTCGTGCCGGTCGAACCGCCGACGCGGCGGCCCAGCGCGGCGCTCGCATGACGGGCGGTGGCGATCGAGGCCGCGTCGGGAACCACGATCATCCGATCGACCACCTGGCCAACGAACGACGGCTCCACCCGAGGACGGCCGATCCCCTCGATGCGCGACGGCATTCCGGTCTCGTAGCCCGCGTCGCCCGTCTCGTAGCCGCCGTAGAACGCCGAATGCTCCGGGTCCACCACGGCCAGACGCGTCGCGTGCCTGCGATACCGGATGTAGCGACCGATCGTCGCGCTGGTGCCGCCGGTGCCCGCACCGACCACGATCCACTCCGGCACCGGGTGCTTCTCCAGCGCCAGCTGTTCGAAGATGGACTCGGCGATGTTGTTGTTGCCACGCCAGTCGGTGGCCCGCTCTGCATGGGTGAACTGATCCATGAAATGTCCGCCGGATTCGGCGGCGAGACGCTTGGCCTCGGTGTACATGTCCGGTGGTCGATCGACGAAATGACATCGGCCGCCCTGCGCTTCGATGAGCGCGACCTTCTGCGGCGACGTACTCGCGGGCATCACCGCGACGAAGTCCAGACCGAGCAGCTTCGCGAAGTACGCCTCGCTCACCGCCGTCGAACCCGACGACGCCTCGACCACCGTCGTGCCCTCGGTCACCCAGCCGTTGCAGATCGCGTACAGGAACAGCGACCGCGCCAGCCGGTGCTTGAGACTGCCGGTGATGTGGGTCGACTCGTCCTTGAGGTAGAGCTGCACCGGCCAGTCGGCGGGCAGCGGATACCGCAGCAGGTGAGTGTCGGCGGAGCGCTGCGTGTCGGCGTCGATCAGCCGGACGGCATTGTCGACCCAGTCACGCGGGGCGCTGCGGTCGAGGTATTTCACGCCGACGCGCCGTCGTCGTCACCCCGCAAGCGGGCCCGCAGCTGCGCCTTGTCCTGGCGGCGGCGCGCGTCGACCACGGCGATGTCCTCGTTCACCTTCACCCGCAGTTTCTTGAACAACGTCAGCGACAGCGGCATCGCGACGATCAGCGCGAACAGTGCCGCGACGATGATCGGCACGTCGACACCGATCAGCTTGGCCACGCCTACGATCAACGCGGCGATCACCACGACCAGCCCGAGACGAGCCAGCGTGTAGAGCGCGAGATTGCGGACCAGCCGCTTCCCTGCGCCAGGACCCTGCTGACCTGTTGCTTCACTCACGACTACAGCGTAGCCCCGGCGGAATTGTCTCCGATGCGGCCCCGTTCGCGGCTTTTGTCTATTACTTCCCCTTTACCAACAGTAGGTGGTTCGACTACATGGGGGTCGCAGTGCGACGATGACGCCACTGATGAGGGAACTGTCGAGAACGGAGAGGTTAGCTATGACTGCGATCACCGTCGGCCTTCAGGACACTCTGCTGACACCAGGCCAAGTGGCCGCCATGTTCCACGTAGATCCCAAGACCGTCACCCGGTGGGCCCATGCGGGCAGACTCGGCTCACTGCGTACACCGGGCGGACATCGCCGTTTCCGCGAGTCCGAGGTCCTGCAGTTGCTCAGATCACTGACCACCGAGGCAGCACCCCGCTGACTCACCGGCCGACGCGAGCCCACCGCGGGCTCGCGTTCGCCAAAAATTTCCCTCCCGTTGCGGATGTGCACACGGCGCGGACACGGCTACCCTCGATAGCAGGAGGTGAGCGACGTGACGTACCTATTGGCACTCATCGCGATCGTGGCCATCGCGGTGTTGTGCTGGAAGGCGTTCGGCCCCGAAATGCAACGCCCGAATCCCGGCCCGCCCTCGCGCAGACCGGTTCTCGGCCCCGACGACGATCCGGAATTCCTCTGGCGCCTCGGCAAACAACCACGTGACGACTCCGGCCCCGCCGAGTGACCCTCACGAAGTGCGTCGCCGTGAGCTGACGCACATACCCCCGTTGCGCGTCGAAAGAGCTGGGTAGATAACGTATTCCGGTGATTGATGTGCAGCAGGGTTCTGTCCCGACCACCTGGCGCGCGGCCGACGGCAGCGCCGTGACGTTCACCGAGGCACGGTCGGAGTGGACTCGCGCCGCACACGAGGTGCTGGCCGACACCGCTACCCGGTTCAACAACTTCATCGTCAACACGGAGCTGGCCGAGCTGGTCCAGGAAGAATCCGGGATCCGCACCGCGGTGAAGTGGCAGCACTGGCTTCCGGTCGTGCTGGACAAGGTCGCCGAGCACTGTCACAAGAACAACGAGCCGCCGCTGAGCGCGCTGTGCGTGCGCAAGAACCAGACCGTCGGCACCGGCTACCGCTACATCCTCGAACTCGCGGGCCTGCCCATCCCCGACGATCTCGAAATGCACGCGGCCGCGGCCCGCTGGCAGTGCTATCAGCACTACGCCACCGACCTCCCCGCCGACGGCGGCCTGCCCACCCTCCCCCCGAAGGTCGCGGCCATCCGCCAGTCCACCTCCGCGGACCTGGCCACCGCCGAAGCAGCCGAGGCAGCCGTCAAACGCCCCTCCGCCGCCCGCCGGACCGTAGCCGCCATCCCCAAGCCCGAACCGGTCCGCAAGCCGGTCTGCCTCAACTGCCACGTAGAGCTTCCCGCCAACAAGATCTGCTACTACTGCTGATCAGGCGCCTCAGGGCTGCCACCGCGGGTTGTGCAAGATGGCCAGGTTCTGGCGTGCGGTGACCGCGAGGCTGTGCACATCACTGTCGGGATACATCCGATCGAGGATGCTCCAGTACGAGGCCGCAGCCCGTTGCCGAAACCCGGCCAGCGCCTGGGTCGCCGCCAAGTTGTTGCGACGCCCGAGAGTTTCGAGACTGTCGTCGCCGAGTTTCCGTTCGCTGTAATCGACGTTCAGGTCGAGTAGGTCGAGGGCCTGAAGATGCTCACCGGCAGCGGAATATCCCAATGCCAGATTGTTGCGGAGGGTGAGCGTCATTTCGTCGTCGACGCCGAGAACATGCTCGGCGATCGACACGATATCGTCGAGCACCTCCAGTCCTTCGGAGACGTACCCCGCATCGCAGTACGACCGGCCGAGGGCATTGCGCACCTGCAACGTGATGCGCTGGTCGCCACCGAACTTCTCCGCGCACTGTTGAGCGAGCGGCTCCAACACCGCGATAGCTTCCTGATAGCGCCCGCTGTCGCGGTGGTTCTCCGCGACCGCCACCCGATTAGCCCCCGCCACATCCAGGCGAATCACCGAGCCGTCGGCCCACCCGACTCCGGCACCGATCACTTCGAGAAGATCCGGCGTGCGCACATCCACGCCCGTCACCTCACGCCAGCCGACCACGAACGCCGAGCGCACCGATCGTCGCCACCGGATTCCCGCACGCGAGAAACTCAACTTCCCCGCACGCCCAGCCGATCCCCCGGAGCGATCCCCCGCGCTGTAGGTCACACCGGACAGCCGAAGATCTTGCGCCACAAGACCTATGGTCTCATCTCGAAGCTATGCAGACATGCTATATCGGATGTAGCAGCCGCTCAGTTCAGACCCGCGTAGCTGTGCAGACCACTGATCACCATGTTGATGATGAATATCTATCCAGCTGTTTGCAACAATCGACCCCAGCCGGGTCAGATAGATAACCGCTGGTAGCGATGTTGCTCGGGTTGGCCGTGCTGAACCGTACGAACCGTGCTGCGTACCGACTGCGTACGCGCTACCCAGATCAGTCTGCGGACGCTACATCCGTGGTTTTCAGCGTCAGGATCTCGCCCAACTGGACGTAGGTCTGAAGAAATACGAATCGCGCCTCCTGGATCGTGACGTCGGCGTGAGTCCCCGCAGAGCACCTTGAGTACAGCTCGGACATGGCCTTGCGGATACGGTCATGGCGACTCTTCGAGATCCCCTGCTGATGGCAGTAGGCCTGCAATCGGTTCAAGACATGCCCGTTGCCGACCTTGAGCGGCTGTTCTCCGACCATGTAGTCCCCTTCCCTGCCAGGGAACAAATGATCCGCGCATGAATCAATCAGCCTGCGGCAGGTTGTGAGGGCTTGGCTTACAGACTCCGGTGCACCCTCCCGGAGACGATCTGACACGCTTTCGATCTTGTCCAGGGCTGATCCACTTGCCTGCGCCAACGCGCCATCCACACTGACCCGCGCCTGTTCGAACAGGGTGGACTGCAGCTCACTGAACAGGAGCTCGTGGTAGATCTCCGTTACCAGGCTGTAGATCGTTGACAAAACAGCGCCACGGATCGCCAGGCAAGGCGTCATGGCCGCGGCGATCTTTATGATCCGCCTGTCGTGGTCTTCCTGCGCGATCCTGGCCATGTCACCCGAGTAGTTCCCGCCGCCTTTCAGCGCCTCAACCGAGTTGTTCGAGGTCTCCACGACTGCCTCGATGTGCGTGAGCGGCGCCTTGAACCAGTCTTCCCCCCTGAGGCGGCCCGCGCGCTTGACCCACTCACCATGCTGTTCCTCGTCTGGATAGCCCTCACGCTCGTAACGGAGAAAGGTCTGCAGGTCGTCATGCCCGGCTAACCGACCGAGCCGGCTCGCCTTGAGCACGATGTCTGTCGCTGCAAGCCGCTTCAGCTCTATGTCAGCTAGCAACTGCTCGGCGAGCTGCAGCGCCTCTTCCTGTCGATTCACAGTGATATCAGATCACGTGACCATTGCAGGACAACCGAATTCGAAGGAGCAACCATTCCTCCGTTGTGGTCTTATCGACCGGCGACAAGCCGCGCATCTCTGCACGCACGATCAACCAACTCGCGCAGGCACCTACAGCCGTGCGCCCACGCCGCACCGCCCATCGCGGCCGAGTCGGAGTACCTCAGGCTGAGCGGATCTCGGTTTCACGGTAGAGCCTCGAAACAGGCTCGTCAGCGTCCTTGACCTTGAAGGTGACATGCACCCGGCCGCCGTTTGCGCTGGTCACGGTCCCGTCGACTAGGCGTCGCCCGATGCGGGCACGTACACGGTCGCCCGGCTTCAACGCGCGATCGTCCTTCTTCACCGGCTTGTCGGCCATCGTGTCCACCTCCTACGCTTGCCAGCCAACTTTTGCTGAGTCCTTCAAGTATGCGCCGACAACGAAGTCGAAACCAGACGCAGCGCCATGCAGTGACGATCTCCACCTACGGAACGTCCTGAGGTTGAGGGGTTGCTTACCCTTCACTTTCGCCAACTGGTCGTCGTTGCGGTGAGCGATGGCGTTTCGCGCCTCGTTCAGGCTGGTCAGGGTTGTATTCCACTGCTTCTTCCTCGCCGGATATTTCGCTTCAAGGTCGTCCCAGAGCGGAATGTCGAGGATGTAGAAGTCGGTGCCCAGCGCTCCTGGCTGCGCGTTTCCCTTGTCCAGTCCCCGAGCTCTCGTTAACGCACTCTGGAAGAGCACAACCGTGGGATCTCCCGGCGCGCCCACCTGACTGGCGATCGCCTCAGCCGCCTCATCGTGCAGGTCTCGGCAATACCCCTGGAACTCGGCAGCGAGACTCACGAACAGCGCGAGGTTCAGGTGTTCGGTCGCATACTGGCGACCGCGGCGCCCACCGGTCACGGCGGTGTGGGCTGATTCGAGGCTGTCGAGAGCGTTGCAGCGGTCACTGTTCCAACGTTGCAAGGCCGAAGAGCAGAGTCGTGGCACCGGTCCCACGATAGCGAGCCCATGCGGCTTACGAACCATGTTGGCTTCTAGTCGTTTCCAGAACGGATCTGCGAAACGCGGCCCTTTGACAAGCCGAGGTGCGCGGCGATTTCCTTGTACGCCATCCCGCCGTCGTGCGCATCTTCGATGGCCTGGCGTCGAATGTTCGCAAGCTGCCGCGCTAGCTCCTGATACTCGGTAATCAGCTCGGTTGCGCGCCGTGCCCTGCGAAGCGGGTCCGGGTCGTCGCGGATCTGTTCGAGGGCACTCACGTCAGACACATCGAAAGGCTACGGCCCCGTCGTATTCAGCATCGCCTGCGCTCGGACTTGATGCCTACGCATCAAACCCGGCGTAGCCCCTGATGCATACGCATCAACCCGGCGTAGCCCTTCTTTTGTGGTCATCTCTTAGGCGGCAACTTTCCGCCCGCCGCGCCGCGTGCCGACCAACTCGCAAACCGCGTCCCACACGCAGCCGCCGCGACCTACGTCACCCATCACCCAAGCTCGTCGATACGCACCCGGCGCCCCCGGCGCAACCGCTCCCCCAACCTGGCCTTCTCTTATGGTCCTCTCTTCTCACTTCCTTCTTCATTTCTTCACTCACAGTTACTTTCTAACAAACCCAACTACCCACCCACCTTGAACCACCCCCTCCCTGTTCCTGATTCTCTGACAGCGAAGCGTTAGAGAATCAGGAACAGGGAGGGGGTGGTTCCTGCGCCGAAGGCGCAGATCAGCAAGTGTTTTCATCGGGACCAGACCGGGACCAACCCGCTTCGGGCACTTTTCGGGCACTTTTCGGGCAGGATCGCGACCGGTCACGGCCGTGGGCTGTCTGCCAAGCAGTTGAGCAACTCGAACATCGTCGTGATTGTCGCCTCGGGTCGAATCGCAGCAAACCGCTGGACCTTGCCCGGCTTGTTCGCCAGAGCAACGCATGCGACGCCTGCCGCGCGCCCCGCGGCCACGTCCGATTCGGAGTCGCCGACGAACACGGCGCCGGCTGCCGTTGCCCGCAACTCACGAAGGCCGACTTCGACCAGATGCGGATCGGGCTTCAGCAGCGCGACCTCGGCACCCGGACGACCCGCAATCGGCCCAACCTTGGAGCGGAGCCCCAGCCTGCGCAGGTAGCGGTCTGCGGCCTCTGCCGAGTTGTTCGTGACGATGGCAACTTGGTACGACCTTGCCGAAAGCTCGGTGATTGCCTCGGCCGCGCCGGGTGTCGGTTCTGCATTCTCGACAGCCCTGCACTCCAGATCGCGAAAGCGCGACTCGACTCGCGAAAGCGTCGCCGTATCGCCCTCGGCGGCCACATACCGAAGGACGTCGAACGGGTCGTTCGATGCGCGCACCGTGCGCGGCAGTTTTGCCCCACCGGCAATGTCGGCCAACTCTTCGGCGACCGCGCGATCCGTAATCGCGCTGAACACCGCGCAAACCGGCCCGTCGAAGTCCAGCAGGACGTTTCGACGTTCCTTCAGCAGCGCCTCAAGTTCGGTCATACCTCGTGGGCCTTGGCGACGGAGGTCCAAATGCTGTCGAACCACATCTGCGATTGCGTGACGAACTGACTTCCCGTCGAGTCCGGGTCATTCGTGGCGCTGAACTCGAACAACGTCGCGTCCTTGCCCATCAGATCCCATATCGCCGTTGTGGCCCCGTTCAGCGGCACCTCGTGCTCAACCACCGGGTAGTAGCCGAAGAACGCCGTGCTCTGGTTGAAAAGGTAGAGCTTGAACTGAGGCGGCGCCGGCCACACTCGAACCGACGCAGTTGCTGATGAGACGAGCCCGAGTCGACCCAGCTCGGCCACGGTGTCAATGACGGCCAAGGCGTGCCGCTCCATGATCCGGTTTGCCCTGGCGCGGAACGTCGGGTTGTCGTTCAGCGTGCCCACCTCAGCGGGTAGCGCCCACGGGATCGTGGCATCGGGTACCAGGATTCGGACGGACAGAGTCTCGGGACGTAGGCGCCCGTGCCGGATCTTGTCGAGCGGCTCGGCGATCGCCCCGTTCAGCGTCTCCCCCGAGAACCCAGCGAAGTCGATCGCGACGTTCGGCTCTTCAAACGCGCGCTCAAGATGCGGCCTCAGACCAACTGGCCGCTCGGTGCGCTCGCGCACGAAAACGCCACTGCCCTGCCGAGAGACAACGAGACCTTCATCCCGAAGCAGGCGAATCGCCTGCTGGATCGTCATTCGGGCTACGCCATAGCGCTCGGCAAGTTGTGGTCCGGAGGGCAGCTTCTCGCCCGGTATGAGGGTGCGAGTCAGGATCGCAGCACGAAGCGCGTTTGCGACCTGTTGGTACGGCGGCCGGGGGTCATCGGGGTCAAGTTCATCCATTTCCCCAGCGTATCGACCTACGCCAGATTGGCCTAGCCAAGCTAGGCCGAAATGCTTGTGTTGGCGCGTGCGGACGCGCTACGATCAAGTTGGCTAGCCAAGCTAGGCAGCTAGCCAAGCTAGTACGAAAACTCCCCCACCGTTCGAGCGGTGGAGGAGTCCCGGCCGGAGGCGAGTTCGCACCTCGCTCCGGCATCACTTCCCATCCCTCACAAGGAGTCAGAAGCATGTCCAGTGTAAATCCCTCCCCTCAGTCCGGCGGCGCCGAGCGTCGTGTCGAACTCGCTGCGGTACGTCGGTGGATGAATGATCTCTCCGACGACCGCGATCTGAGCGTGGCCGTGGCCGAGGCTCGTACCGCGTGGCAGCGGTCCAGCCAGCAGCGCACCGCTACCCGGCCGGTTCGGGGCGTGGAGCGGTCGCGATGAACTCCGAACCAACCCGCCCGCCTGGACTGCGGATCATCGCCAAAGGCGAGGTCACACGGATCCTGACCGGACCCGCCACCGACCGCGAATCCCGCATCGCCGCAGTCTCAGCTGCCGCCGATCAGCACATCGAACGCACCCGCCAGAACGGCCAGCTACCGACCCCGGTCCGCCGCAGCGGAATGCCCCACGTCCCGAACGAACGCCTCGAACAGGCACTACGCGAAGCCGGGATCCGCCCCGAGCAACTCGCGAAGAAGATCGGGGTAACACCGACGACGGTCGAACGCTGGCTCGACAACAACGACCGCATCCCATACCCGGTCCACCAATTCGCGGTCGAAAAGATCATCGGCGCCGACATCTCCGAAATCTGGCCCGATCGCAGCAGCAGCGCCCCGAAGTCGAAGCATCCGGCGCTGGAGAACCACCGCTTGCGAGACGCGCTGTTCGACGCCCGCATCACCCCGGCTCAGATCGCCGAACGCCTCGGCGTAACCGAGACCGCCGTAGCGAGCTGGCTTGCGCGTGGCCGCGTTCCGCAACGAAAAGTGCGCGATGCCCTGGCCCTGGAGGTCGGAGTTCCCGCACGCGAGTTGTGGCCCACTCCCCAGCGCCCGAACCGCTACGCCCCCGAACGTTCGCAGTCCCGGCCCGACAGCACTGGCGGGGCCGATGCTGACACCACATCGGACTGCTCGGCCAGCCCGCGCCTGCGTGCGCTTATGAGCTGGGTCGACACCTCCGGCACGCAGCGTACTACCCAGCATCGTGACCCCGACTTCGGGCGACGGCGGCGCGGCGACGGACTCGAACACACCCGCTGAACGAGACCCACGGTGGACGTCTTCACCTGTTCAACAGCGCGGTGAAGACGTCCCCGTTCTTCGAGTCCCATTGAGCAACAACCACTTTCAGTCTCATCTATGAGGAGTAGCCATGACCACCACACAGCAGCGGGCCACCACCGGCGCCCGCACCGGCACCAGCCGCAACCCTTCCCGTGACCACAAAAGGAAGGTCAAGGCCGCCGCGCGTGACGACCTGATCCGCACCATGCGCGCCGCTGGCGACTCGTACCAGGACATCCGCGACCAGCTCGGCGTGCCCGCCCGCACGGTCGAAAACGCGCTCGGTGAAGTCGCCGCGCTGGCTGCGAAGGGCCGTACACAGGGCGACATCGCCGACTTGGTCGACCTGCCGCGCGCCACTGTGCAGCGACTTCTACGTGCCGACCGTGAGACACGACCCAATGCCCGACACGAACAGACAGCCCGTCTGATCGCGGAAATGTACGGCATGCAACTTGACACCCTCGCCGAATTCCTCGCTGTCGATATCAGTCACGTTCACGTATTGGCGCGCCAGCTGCGCGAAGACGGTCTGATGCTGCCGAAGCTGATCCAGGTCCAGCCCGGAGAGAAGTGGATCGTGCCGACCCGCGACGCCGCGTCGAGCTTCCTCGGCTGGACAGTTCACACCACCTGGCGCCCACCGCTCAAGGACGCCGAGCACTACCGCGCCGTCGCGATGGCGCGCGCCCTGCTCGTCGGCATGGAGCCCGGCGCTTGGATCTCCGAGCGGCAGCTACGCCGGGATGCCGAACTGTCGGCGACCCGCACTCGCGGCCGCGCTCGCTACATCGGCCACATCCACGACGGCCGGTTCCTCGGCGTCATCGAGGGACATCACGGCTGGTACGCCGTGGAAGTCGAGCTGACCGCGAAATCCGCGACGAACATGGACAAGGCCCTGCAGGGCGCGATTAGCGCCGCACGCCACGCTGAGCCCGAAGCACTCGCCGGGGTGCTCTACCTGTGCCGCGGTGACGACGTGGTCCGCGTCGTCGAAGCGGCCAACCGCCGGTTGCCGCAGAACTACGCCGATGCCCTCGTCGTAGTCGGTGACCTCGACGCCGAATGGGACGACTACCGCAAGACCCGTCGTCGGATGCGCGCGGCCACTCGGTCGGCGAACCCGAACCACCGGCGCCGGCGCGGTGTCCAGAAAACTGGACAGGACGGCGACCGATGAACGCCCGCAATGCCCACCTGACACCGCGACAGGCGCGCGCCCTGGCCGGGCTCGTACAGCAGCGGGCCATGCCGGTCGACGTGCTCGCCGACTTCCTCGGTTGTGGGTCAAGCCATGCCTACGAGACAGCCGCTGCCCTGCGCGGGCACGGTCTGGCGCGGGGGCTGACCGCGCTGGGGTCCGGTCCGAAGTGGGTCATCCCGACCCGCCAGGCGGTGACCCGCTACTTCGGTCGGTCGCTGCCGGAGTGGACACCTTCCCCGTTGTGGTCAGTTCGTGGACGCGCCGCCGCACAGGCGCGCGTGATCCTCGGCGCGACCGGCTTCGACGACTGGACCGGTGAACGAGAGCTCTCGCTAGAGCGCACCGAGCGCAGTGCCTACCCCTACGACGGTCTGATGGCGCACACCAGCAACCCGTTCGCACTGCGCGCCGCCCGAGGTGTCGCCTCCCCGGTGTGGGCGGTGCGCGCCGATGTCGCCCGCACCAGCAACCCGCGACAACTTGTCGCCTCGCTGCGCGCTGCTGTCGCCCAGGCCGAAAACGACGGCTGCACTGTCGTCCTCTGGGTCTGCACCGGTGCGCACCGACCCGAAACGGTCTACAGCGCCGCGAAAACCATCCATTCCGACCTCGCGCTCACCGCAGCAACTCCGGACGAGATCACCGGGCGGTACAAGCGCATCCGTGCAGTTCAGAGCCTGCCGAAGGGGGCGTGACCGATGAGTCAGCATCTCGACAACTCCGCTCACCAACAGATCAAACAGCCTGTCGCCCTGTCGTATTCGGGTGTCGCCCCGGCGACAGAACGCGACGCCTGGGCGACGCCAGGCGACAGCCGGGCGACACCGAGGCGACAGCAGGCGACACCGACTGTCGCCCCCGCGAATCGTTTCGGCGACACGACGCACGCGGCTACGCAGCAGCACATCGCCCACACGGCACCGAACGCACCCATCCGCACCGCAGAGGAGAAAACCATGATCCACGACCGCTACCTCCAGGCAAAAGACTGCGCCGACCTGACCGGCATTCCGGCGGGCACCTGGCGCTACTGGGCGCACATCGGCTCAGGTCCTCGCAGTTTCAAACTCGGGCATCGGCGGGTATGGCGTGAGTCGGCCATTCTCGCCTGGATCGCCGAGCAGGAGCAGGCCACCGCGACCGGCGGGGCTGCCTGACCATGGCCGCACGACGGAACCGCCGCGCCGGGGTCGAAGACCTCTGGACCAAGGACGAACGTCAACCAGACGGCACGGTGCGGCGCGTTCCGTCCAAGCTCGACGGCACGGGCAAGCGCTGGCGCGCTCGCTACGTCGATGACGCGGGCAACGAGCACACAAAGCGCTTTGCTCGGAAGACAGACGGTCAGACCTGGCTGGATACCCAGGTCTCGACCCTCGTGCATGGCACTCACGTAGCACCGCGTGACGCGCAACGAACCGTCGAAGAGTGGGCAAATGACTGGCTGAAGGGTTACGCCAATCACCGCGATACGACTGTCGAGCTGGCGACTTGGCACGTCAGGAAAATCAACGCCGGGCTAGGGCCGCTGCAACTTTCCGCCGTCCGGCCCTCCACCGTGAAGAAGTGGATGGTCGCGCTCAAGGCTGAAGGTTTGGCCGACAGCTACGTCTACTCCCTGCATTCCCGGCTCGCGCAGATCCTCGGTGACGCTGTCCACGATGGGCTGTTGGCTCGCAATCCGTGCTCTCGGCGCACGTCGCCCGCGACGGGACAGCAGAAGGTCTACGTCGCGACCTCAGAACAGATCTGGGCCGTGCACGATGCCATGCCTCCGCACCTCCGGGTTGCGGTGCTGCTCGGCTCGTTTGTCGGTCTTCGGGTGTCGGAGGCGGCCGGGCTCTTGGTCTCCGATGTCGATTTCGAGTCCGGCGTCGTGCATCCCCGCCAGCAGTGGCCGGCGCGCCCGCTCAAAACGGAATCGAGCACCAAACCGGTGCCCGTACCGCCGGAACTCGTCGCGATGCTCAAGGAGTCGGTCCGCGTATTCCCCGGTGATCGACTGGTGTGCGACATACTCGGCAAACCGGTCTCACCCTGGGTGATCGCGTGGCACCTGCGGGCGGCGAAGGCGAAGGTGCCTGGTCTGCCTGAGGAGTTCAGCTTTCAGGACTTCCGGCACTACTACGCATCCCTGCTGATCCGCCGCGGCGCCGACATCAAGGCCGTCCAGGCGCGGCTGCGTCACGGCAGCGCGATCACCACTCTTCGGTACTACGCGCACCTGTGGCCGGATGCTGACGAGACAACTCGCACGGCTGTCGGCGCCGCAATCAGGGATTGGCCGGGTGCCACTGCGTACTCACTGCGTACCGAAGTCGATGAGCTAGTCGCAACCGACAAGTAAGACAGCCAAAACGCACAGGTAGAAGACGTTTAGTTCAAGCCCGCGTAGCTGTGCAGACCACTGATCACCATGTTGATGATGAAGAGGTTGAACAGCATCGCGACGAAGCCGGCGATGTTGATCCAGGCCGCCTTGGTGTCTCGCCAGCCCGAGGTGGCTCGGGCGTGCAGGTAGGCCGCGTAGAGGACCCAGGCGATGAAGGAGCAGGTTTCCTTGGGGTCCCAGCCCCAGAAGCGGCCCCAGGCGGCTTCGGCCCAGATGGCGCCGAGGATGACGCCCGCGCCGAAGAGTGGGAAGCCGATGATGGTGGTCTTGTAGGCGAGCTGGTCGAGGGTGCGGGCGTCGGGGAGGCGGCGGGCGATGGTGCCGAGGATGTTGGTGGATTCCTCGCCCGCGGGCTGACGCATGCGGAACAGGTAGAGCAGGCTGGCCACGCCCGAGACCAGGAAGACGCCGCTGCCGATGCTGACGATGGTGACGTGGATCGGCAGCCAGAACGAGCGAAGGGCGGGGACCACGGGGGCCGCGTCGGCGTAGAGGACCGTGCCTGCGAGGAACATCAAGATCAGCACGGGGACCAGCAGGAACGCCCACATGGCCCGGTAGCGCTGGTCGCGCAGGAAGATCAGGCCGATCACCACGGCGGCCGCGGTGGCCATGGTCGTGAACTCGTACATATTGCCCAGCGGGAAGCGGTGGGTGGCGAAGCCCCGCAGCACGATCGAGCCGATGTGCAGGGCCGCGCCGACCAGCAGCACCGAGAAGGCCATGTTGCCCAGCCGTTCGGCGAGCGGTTTGGCCTCCGGGGTCTCGATGCGGCCGGGCAACCCCAGATCGCCCGCGGGGACGAGTTCGCGCGCGGCGACCTGCTTGGCGCGCGCCGAGGCGTACTGCACGATCAGCAGGACCGTGGCCAGGGCGTAAATGGCCATGGCCGACATGAACGCGAAGTCGCTGTACCGTGCCAGCGTTTCGTCGATCTGCATCAGGATTCCGTCTCCATGTCGAGTGCGCGCATCACTTCTCCGCTCCCAGCAGCCGGGTCCGCAGTCGATCGAACTCGGCGCCCCAGCCCGCTTGGTCGCTCCTGGCCAGGCCGCCCATTTCTACTACGGTGCGTCGTTGACCCACGGTACCTGCCGCGGCCTCGACCGGGTACGTCCGGATCCAGATCCGCCGCCGTTTCAGCAACAGCGACACCAGCAGACCGGCCATCATCGTCAGCGCACTCACCAGCACCCACTGCTGGGCGGGGTCGTGCGAGACCTGCAGGTTCACGAATTCCTCGGCGCCGTCGAAGGTGACCTTCGCCCCGCTGGGCAACGTGGTCGACTCGCCGGGGCGCAGGTTGACCCGCGCTTCCTTGGTCAACCGACCCTGCTTGATCATCTCCGGGTCCAGCGAGAACAGCGACTGCGAGCGGCCGGTGTCGAGGCCGGTATTGCCGCGATAGACGTCGACCGCGACCGCCGGGTCGTCCATCCGGGGGAACGACGAGGTGAGCAGGCTGCCGTGGAACATCGCGGTCGGCGCGAACAGACCCTCGATGGCGATCTGGTTCTGCCGACGTTCCTCGTCGGTGGCGTACATGCCGCCGGGCGGGTCGATGCGCAGCACACCGCTGGACAGGAAGGTCTGCGCGTCGTCGGGCCGCCACTGGATGGTCTCGGTGCGGGTCTGCCCGTTGGGGAAGGTGACGGTGAACGTCGGCGCGAAGCCGTGCCCCTGCAGGTAGACGCGGTCACCAGCGACCCGCAGCGGATGGTTCACCTGGAGTTCGGTGCTGCGCCACGTGTCGGTACTCAGGTCCGCGCCCGCCTGGTACTCGATGTTCGAATGGAACATCTCGGCCTGGCCGGTGGGCAGGTAGTCGGCCTTGAAGTCCTTCACCTTGACGCACAGTGGCGTCATGCCGGTGCCGTCGTTGGTGTTGCCTGCGCGGAACGAGTCGAACACCGCGGGCGAGGTGGTGCAGAAGCCTGGCCCGTCGTTGGCGATCACGATGACATTGCCCTCGTATCCGAGCAGCTTGCCCAGCGCGATCGCGACCAGCAGCCCCACCAGCGACAGGTGGAACACCAAGTTGCCGAACTCGCGCAGATAGCCCTTCTCCGCGGACAGCGTCACCTCGCCCTCGCGCTGACCGGGACGAACCTCGGTCCGCCACCCGCGCAGGGATGCCTTGGCGGCCTCGATCACCTCATCGGGAGTGCGGTCGTCGGGCTCGCTGAAGTGGTGCGGCAACCGGCTGAGGTTGCGCGGCGCGGGCACCGGCGGGGTACGCAGTGCCCGGTAGTGATCCCAGCAGCGCGGCAGGATGCACCCGACCAGCGAGATGAACAGCAGCACGTAGATGGCGGTGAACCAGAAGCTGCCGAACACGTCGAACAGTTCGAACCGGTCCATCCACGGGCCGAGCGTCGGGCGGTCGGCGATGTACTGGTCGACCTTCTGCGCGTTGAGGCTGCGTTGCGGCAGCAGGGCGCCGGGGATGGCGGCGAGGGCGAGCAGGAACAGCAGCACCAGTGCGGTACGCATGCTCGTGAGGCCGCGCCAGGAATTACGGACCAGGGCCCAGGCCCGGCCCGGCAGCGACTGCCGGACGGGCGGGGTGGGGGTGGTCGGTGTGGTCAGCGTGTCAGTCATCAGATCGGAAGAGTCACCTCGGAGACGAACCCGTCACGCACCCAGCCGACGAACTGATCCCATGCCCCCGTGACCAGCGCGACGCCGACGGCGACGAGCAGAACACCCCCGATTACCTGAATGGTGCGCGAATTGCGCCGCAGCCAGCCCACGCCGCGCAACGCACCGGCCGACCCGAAGGCCAGCACGATGAACGGCAGCCCGAGACCGAGGCAGTAGGCGACGATCAACGTCACCCCGCGCACGGCGGTGGTGCCCTCGGTACCCGCGGACACTGCCATCACACCCGACAGCGTGGGCCCCAGACACGGCGTCCAGCCGAGCGCGAACACCCCGCCGAGCAGCGGCGCGCCGAGGATGCTGGTGAGCCTGCGCGGCTCCATCCGCGTGTCGCGCTGCAGGGCGGGGACCAGGCCGATAAATACCAGACCCATCAGGATCGTCACCACACCGCCGATGCGCTGCAGCAGTTCCCGATTCACATTGAGGGTCTGGATCACGCCGAAAACAGTGGCCGTGGCCAGCACGAACACCACCGTGAACCCGGCGACGAACAACCCGGCGGCACCGGCCACCCGCATCTTCGCGCTACGGCGCTGCGCGGTGAGCGTGCTCGCCTGCGCGTTGGTGGCAGGCGGCGCCTCGGCACCGACCAGCCCGGCCAGGTACGACAGATAGCCGGGGACGAGCGGCACGACACACGGTGAAGCGAACGACACCAGGCCCGCGAGCAGGCAGGCTCCCAGCGCCAGCAGAAGCGGACCCGATGCCGCCGTCTGCTGGAAGGAATCCCCGACTGCGGCGAGCGGAATCACTCGTCGGTGTCCGTATCCATGTCATGCTGCTCGTCGCGCGGCAACGCCAGGGTTCGCTCGGTCTCGGCCGGTTCAGCGGGGCCGAAATCGAACAGACCGGCGCCGGCGACACTGCGCGGCACGGTCGCGATGCCGGCCCAACGGTCATCGACCGTCCAGCCCGCACCCATTCGGCGGGCGCCCTGACGGGGACGACACGCGGTCAGATTTCCTGGACGACGACGGCTGCTCACTGCTTCTCCTCGGCGGCGATGCGCTCGACCACGGGCTGAAGGTCTTCGGCCAATAGCGAGCGAAGGAAGACCGCGGCGACCCGGTGCTGACGATCCAGGATCAACGTGGTCGGAATAACACTGGTGGGAAAGTTTCCGCCGAGAGCGAGCAAGGTCCGCATCGACGGGTCGTAGATGGACGGGTATTCGATCTTGTTGTCCACTACGAAGTCCTGGGCTTTGTCGCGCTGATGGTCACGGACATTGATTCCCAGGAACGCGACGCCTTGATCTCTGGTCGCCGCGAAGACTTTTTCGAGAGCGGGCGACTCGGCGCGGCACGGGCCACACCACTGTCCCCACAGGTTCACGACCACGATCTGGTTCGGGAAATCGTCGACCGAAACGGTCTTTCCCTCGTTCATCAGATCGGGCCCCGAGAGCGTGCCGATCGTCCCGCGCGTCGCGGGCGGATCGTAATAGATATCCGTTCTACCACCGGGTGAGACGAATTCGAAGGTCCCACCACCGGTGGCGACCGCATCGGTACCCGCCGAACAGCCCGCCGCGGCGATGATCACCAGCAGGGCGGACAGGACGGCGGTCAGCGCCCGCGGCCGACGGCCACGGGCGGTTCCCGACGAGGTGCAGCGTGTCATGCGCCGTGAACCGACGGATCCGACGCCCCGGCGGGCTCGGAATAGACGATGTCGACGAGCGTGTCGCCGTGGTAGACCAGCGAGGTCAGCGACGCCAGCGAGCACTGCCGGTTGCGCGGGTCGTGCCACAACCGCTGACCCTGCAGGAATCGGCGCAGCGTCCACACGGGCAGCTGATGCGAGACCAGCACCACCTCGTGACCGGCAGCCTCGACGCGGGCCTTGTTCACCGCGGCGAGCATGCGATGGGCGATCTGCAGGTACGGCTCGCCCCAGGACGGGGTGAACGGGTCGCGCAGCTTCCACCAGTGCCGCGGCTTGCGCAGCGCACCGTCACCGACGGAGACGCGCAGGCCCTCGAAGGTGTTGCCCGCTTCGATCAGGTTCTCGTCGGTGCGCACGATCACGTCGTGGGCGGCCGCGATCGGCGCCGCGGTCTCCTGGGCGCGCTGCAGCGGGGAGGCGATCACCATCGCGATGTCGTGATCGGCCAGCGAGCGCGCGACCGCACCGGCCTGCGAGCGACCGGCCACCGAGAGGCTGAAGCCGGGCAGGCGACCGTAGAGGATGCCGTTCGGGTTGTGTACCTCACCGTGGCGCAGGACGTGCACGATGGTTTCGACGCTCGACGGGTCGTCGTCGAGGGCGGGCGGTGCGGCGGCGGGGGCAGGATGGGGCGCCTCGTCGCTATCCGCCGGGACTGGGGCGAATTCTGCGTCGGGCTGGTCGGAGCTCACGCTGGGGATCCTTCGGGGGTTGCGGCCGCGGCCGCGAGGGCGGCGGCGGGCAGAGCGGCGGCGATACGGTCGAACGCGTCCTCGTCGAGTGCCGCGGAGACGAACCATGCCTCGAACGCGCTCGGCGGCGCGTACACGCCCGCGTCGAGCAGGGCGTGGAAGAAGGCAGGGTAACGCCAGGTCTGGCTCGCTTTGGCGGCGGCGTAATCGGTCACCGGACGCTCGGCGAAGAACACGCTCACCATATTGCCTGCGAACTGGACTTGATGCTCGACACCGGCCTCTGTCAGGGCTTTCGCGAACAACGCGCCCAGACGATCGGCATTGCGGTCCAGCGCCGCGTACACCTCGTCGTCGGCCGCACGCAGGGTCGCCAGGCCCGCGGCGACGGCGACGGGGTTACCGGACAACGTGCCCGCCTGATACACCGGGCCGAGCGGGGCGAGGTTGTTCATGATCTCGGCGCGACCGCCGAACGCGGCGGCGGGCAGGCCACCGCTCATCACCTTGCCGAAGGTGTAGAGGTCACCGGCGACGCCTTCGCGGCCGTACCAACCTGACGCGCTGACCCGGAATCCGGTCATCACCTCGTCCATGATCAGCAGCGCGCCGTTGTCGTGGGCGAGGGTGCGCAGGCCTTCGTTGAAGCCGGGCAGCGGCGCGACCGCGCCCATGTTGCCCGCGGCGGCCTCGGTGATGACGCACGCGATCTGGCCGGGGTGCGCGTCGAAGGCGGCGGCGACGGCGGCGAGGTCGTTGTAGGGCAGCACGATGGTGTCGGCGGCCTGCGCGCCGGTGACGCCGGGCGAGGTCGGCAGGCCGAGGGTCGCGACACCGGAGCCCGCGTCGGCCAGCAACGCGTCGACGTGACCGTGGTAGCAGCCGGAGAATTTGATGATCTTGGATCGGCCGGTGAAACCGCGGGCCAAGCGGACCGCGCTCATCGTGGCCTCGGTACCGGAGTTCACCAGGCGGACCCGCTCGACGGGATCGACGCGGGCGGCGATGGCCTCGGCCAGCTCGATCTCGGCCTCGGTCGGCGCACCGAACGACAGTCCGCTCGTCGCGGCCTTCTGCACGGCCTCGACGACGGCGGGGTGGGCGTGACCGAGGATCATCGGCCCCCATGAGCACACCAGGTCGACGTAGTCGTTGCCGTCGGCGTCGATGAGCGTGTAGCCGCTCGCGGAGGTGATGAACCGCGGCGTGCCGCCGACCGAGTTGAACGCACGAACCGGGGAATTGACGCCACCCGGGATCACGGCGGCCGCCCGCTCGAAGAGCTGGGCCGAAACCGGTACCTGCGTAAGACTCACGGATTCCAGTGTCTCAGTTCGCCTCGGCACGCCGGACGACAGGGTGGAGCACAGTGACCCAGACCGCAGCGACCCACCGACGACACGCCCGACACGCCGCCCCGATCCCGGAAAGAATTCGATCTAGGCCCATTGGCCTGCGACTACGCTCCGGGCGGCTCAGCACCTGAGCCATAGGGAAATCAGGTATCAGCGAGAGGGTATTTCATGCGTTTCGGCGTCACCAGCACTGCCCTTGGCACAGGGTTCGTCGCGGCGGGAGTGCTATTGGGCGCGGGTTCTGCCACCGCGTTCGCACCGCAGGCCCAGCCCGATCGGATCGGTGCCCAACTCAGCCACGAGGAGACCGCGGCCCTCGGGTCGGGGCCCATTCCGGCGATCACCGCGATGCTCGTACCCGCCAATCGGATCGGCGCGGGTCTGCACACCGACAGCGATCTGTACCGCGACGCCGACGGCGGCATCCGCGCCACCCTGCGTCAGGTGGTGACGGAAGCGGCGGCCCATCCCGACGGCACCGTCTCCATCTTCCTGAACGCGCCCGGCACGCGCGGCGGCCGCATCGTCGACGTCTACCAGCAGTGGACCAGCTGATCAGGTGTACATGCAGGGCACTTCGGCCGAGATCGTGTGCAGCTGGCACATGATGCCGTTGTAGATGCCGCTCGAGCCGGTCTCCGGAGCGAAACCGTCGGCGGCCGGCTCGGCGGTCATCGGGGTGAGCGGCAGCCCGGGGGCCGCCTGGGCGGGCGCCGCGGCCAGCGCGATGGTCGCCACAGCGGCGGCGACGGTACAGATTCCTGCGGTCAGTCTGGTCATCGATTCCTCCTCGAGGGAGCCCGCGGTGCGAGCTCGCGTCCCGAACCCCCACGCACACATCGGAATTCGGCTTCCTCTAGATCATCGGTTCGACGCCGCGCGGTGCTACAGATCCGCGGTAGATCCTGGTGACGACATCGATCACCAGCACCCCGCTCACGATCACCAGCGCACAGGCGAGCAACAACAACGGCGGCACGTAGCGCACCGCCACGAACCCGGGGTGCTCATCGGTGCCGACGAATTCGGTCGTGCGCCGTGCGGCACGCCAGCTGACGACCGCGCAGGCAAGGAAGAGCACGGCGAAGCCGAGTTCGAACAGCGCGATCCAGCGTCTCATTCCTGCGATCCTGCCAGGGGCGGGATCGAATCAGCCGACCAGGCTCGGTACCAGAATCAGCGCGATGACGGCGAGGGTGAGCACAACCATCAGCCCGATCACCAACAGATCGCGTCGCAGGCTGTGTGGTTGCTCGATCACCACGCGCATCATTGCCTCCGCTCCCCCGGCGCTCAGCCGGTGTGATAATCCTCACCATACACTGCGCAGTGTCACTTGCGGCGGGACTGGAAGTACTTCGTCGACTCCGGCCGGTAGCTGAGGAACGCGGCCCCCGCGGCGAGCACGCCCTGCACGATCGCCGAGCCACCGGCCACGATCGTCGCGGGATTGGCGACCGCGGAGAAGCTGAACATGGTGGCGACGGCGCCGAGTCCGAGCCAGATCGCGACAACCGTGAGCACCGTGCGCGCCCAGCTCTTGCCACGGCCGAGCTGATGCGCGATGGCCACCGTGACACCGGCCAGCAGCACCCCAACCAGCGCGGTCAACCCGAAAGCCACGAGCACAATCGCGTCGACGGTAGACGCGGGGATGCTCGGATCCGACTTGTGCATCTCGTCGAGGAACTGCTTGCTGAGCTTGTCGCGCTCCCCGGCCATGGTGATGACGCTGGCGAAGGTGTAGACGACACCGAGGCCTGCGATTCCCCACCACAGTTGACGGGCGGTGCCGACGTCCTCCGGCATGGGAAGGGTTTCGGGTTTGTTCGGCGGAACGATCACGACAGCCAGTGTGCTGCCTCGGTCGCCCAGTAGGTGAGCACGATGTCCGCGCCTGCCCGCCGGATGCCGATCAGCGACTCCAGGATCGAGGCCCGGCGATCGATCCAGCCACGCTCGGCGGCGGCGGTGATCATCGCGTACTCGCCGGAGATCTGATAGGCCGCGACGGGGACGGTCGACCGGTCGGCGACGTCGCGCAGGATGTCGAGGTAGGACATCGCGGGCTTCACCATCACGATGTCGGCGCCCTCGGCGAGGTCGAGGTCGAGTTCGCGCAGCGATTCGCGGCGGTTGGCCGGATCCTGCTGGTAGGTGCGGCGATCGCCTTCCAGCGACGAGCCGACGGCCTCACGGAAGGGGCCGTAGAAGGCCGAGGCGTACTTGGCCGCGTAGGCGAGGATGGCGGTGTCGGTGCGCCCGACGGCGTCGAGCCCACGCCGGATCGCGCCGACCTGTCCGTCCATCATGCCGCTGGTTCCGAGCAGATCGGCACCGGCCTCGGCCTGCGACAGCGCCATCTCCACGTAGCGGTGCAGGGTGGCGTCGTTGTCGACCGCGCCATCGGTGCCGATGACCCCGCAGTGGCCGTGATCGGTGAATTCGTCGAGGCAGGTGTCGGCCATGATGACCGTCGCGTCCCCGACCTCTTCGGCCAGCGCGCGCAGACCGCGGTTCAGGATCCCGTTCGGATCACTGGCCTGGCTGCCGGTGGCGTCCTTGTCCTCGGGCAGCGGCACCCCGAACAGCATCAGCCCGCCCACCCCGGCGGCCACCGATTCCACGGCGGCCTTGCGCAGCGAGTCCAGCGTGTGCTGATAGACCCCCGGCATCGAGCTGATCTCCCGCGGCTCGTCGAGTCCGTCGGCCACGAACATCGGCAGCACCAGCTGACGCGGCTGCAGCGTGGTCTCGGCGACGAGTCGACGCAATGCGGGTGTCCTGCGCAACCGCCGCGGGCGGTCGAAAGCGGTCATAGCCCGCAGAATACGCCTGACCCCCGATGGTCGCCGCAGCGCCTACGACGGGTCGCGACGGCGGGCGGTTTCGCCCAGAATCTGCTCGAAAGTTGCGAAGACCGGGGACGGGCCCGCCGAACTCCAGGTTTCGTTGGTGAGCAGGATCGCCGTCACCGCGCCGTCGTTGGACCAGGTCGAGCCGAGACCGCCTGCCCAGCCGTAGGCACCTGCGCGTGGGCCGTCGGGTTGGTCGCGTAGCTGGACGCCGACGCCGTAACCCCACCCCGCGCTGTCGCCGGGGCCGGGTCCGCCGCGGGCCAGTTGCTCGGCGGTGAGGTGGTTGGTGGTCATGGCCGCGACGGCTTGTTCGGACAGCACGCGGGTGCCGTCGAGTTCGCCGCCGGCGCGCAGCATGCGGGCGAAGCGGTAGTAGTCGGCGAGGGTGGAGACCAAGCCGTCACCACCCCCTTCGAAGGCCGGTGGAGTGCTCCATTGGCCGTCGGCGGGGTCGAAGACGGTGCGGGCGCCGTCTGTTTCCGAATAATGCGGGCCGAATCGGGCCAGCTTGCCGGGCGGGACGGAGAAACCGGTGTCGGTCATGCCGAGCGGGCGCAGGACGCGCTCGGCCAGGAATTCCGAGAGCGGTTTGTTCGCTGCTCTGGCGACCAGGAAGCCGAGGATCGGCGCGCCGACGTGGTAGAGCCAGCGTTCGCCGGGCTGGTACTGCAGCGGCAGGGTGCCGAGTCGTCGCAGCCAGGTGTCCGGAGGCAACATCCGGGCGGGCGTCGGCGGGCCCCAGCCGAGGTCGAGGGCACTCCAGGCGGCGTCGAACGGCTTGGGTGAGAAGTCGGCGAAATCCATGCCCCAGCCGAGGCGGAAGGTGAGCAGGTCGTCGACGGTGATCGGGCGGTTCGCCGCGACAGTGTCGGTGACTTCGGCGGTGGGGTGCGCGAGCACACGTAAGCCGGCGAGTTCCGGGAGCAGCCGGTCGACCGGTTCGGCCGGATCGAGCAGGCCGTCGTCGATCAGAATCGAGGCCGCCGCCGCGGTGAGCGGTTTGGTCATCGAGGAGATCCGGAAGATCGTGTCGGTGCGCATCGGGGTGGCGCGGGTGGCGTCGAGATGGCCGATCGCGCCGGTGGTGATGTCGTCTCCGGTCGCCACGAGCCATGCCAGGCCGAGCAGTTCGTCCGCCGCGACGTGCGCGCCGAGCCGCTTGTCGATCTCGTCCACCGTCATCGCCTCTCCCCGGGTTGCCTTGCGCTACTAGACCACAGCGGTCCGACAGCTACCCGCGAATCACCACGCGCGGCGCTTCGCCGAGGTCGGCGACCGGTCGCGGCGAACCTGTGGATAACATCGAAACCCACTGGAGCTCAATGGCTTCCGCGAGAGATCGACGAAACCTGTCGGTGCCCCTCGGTATAATCGAAAGCGTGTTCGAGGGTTCCGACGATCGGGGGCGGGACCCTAACGCAACGGGAGGACGCCGAATGAATGCCATTGCCGCTCAGACCACTTTCATCACCGCGCCGTACGTGCCGCTCGAGAAGAAGCGACTGCCCGCGGGCCGTCCGCGCCGCTGGTACGTGGCGCACAACCGTCGGCTCAAGGCCATGCGGTTGACGATCGCGCTGCTGGATTCCGGTGTGTACCTACCCAATCAGGCCACCAACGACACGATCCGGCGCACCGCCGAGAAGATCGACATCCGCCCGCCGTCCGATGCCACCTGCCGGCTCGTGCGCACACTGCTGCGCTACAGCCGGTGACCCTGATACGCCGAAAGCCCGCCGTCGCGGGCGGGCTTTCGGGGTATCTGCTGAGATCAGCGGCTGCTGCTGCGGCGGCTCTTCTTGCGCGGCGGCGGCAGCAGGCCCTCGGCGCGCAGGCGCGACGCGTGCTCGGCCAGTGCCTCCACCAGTGGGCCCACCTGAGCGGTCTCGGGCTGCACGTCCACACGCAGACCGAACTCGATCGCGGTCTCCGCGGTCTTCGGGCCGATGCAGGCCACGATGGTGCGAGCGTGCGGCTTGCCCGCGATACCGACCAGGTTGCGCACCGTGGAGGACGAGGTGAACAGGACCGCGTCGAAACCGCCGGTCTTGATCATCTCGCGGGTCTCCGCGGGCGGCGGCGAGGCGCGCACCGTGCGGTAGGCGGTGACGTCGTCGATCTCCCAGCCGCGCTCACGCAGGCCCTCGGCCAGGGTCTCGGTGGCGATGTCGGCGCGGGGCAGCAGCACCCGGTTCACCGGATCGAACACGTCGTCGTAGGGCGGGAAGTCGGCGAGCAGGCCCTCGGAGGACTGTTCGCCGCTGGGCACCAGTTCGGGGTTGATACCGAAGGAGCGCACCCGCTCCGCGGTGGCCTCACCGACACAGGCGATCTTCACACCGGAGAACGCGCGAGCGTCCAGACCGAACTCGGCGAACTTCTCCCACACCGCGCGCACCGCGTTGGTGGAGGTGAACACCACCCACTGGTAGCGCCCGTCGACCAGACCCTTCACGGCCCGTTCCATCTGGGCGGGGCTGCGCGGCGGCTCCACCGCGATGGTCGGCACCTCGATCGGGATCGCGCCGTGGGTGACGAGCCGCTCGCTCATCTCCCCCGCCTGATCCTTGGTGCGCGGGACGAGCACGGTCCAGCCGTAGAGGGCACGCGACTCCCACCACGACATCTTGGCGCGCTTGTCGACTTCCTTGCCGACCGTCACGACCAGCGGGCCGACGAGCTCGGACGCGGCGTTGTTCAGCGAGGCCAGCGTGGCCTCGATGGTGCGCTGCTGCCGAGTGGTGCCACGCACGGTGACCGCGACCGGCGTCTGCGGCGCCATACCGTGTTCCACCAGCGCGCTGGCGGTCTCGGCCAGGTGACCGGAGGTGGCGTGCAGCACCAGCGGGCCGGGGGCGGCGGCCAGCGCCGACCAGTCGACCTCGCCGCGCACATCGGCCTCGGTGTGCCCGGAGCCCAGCGCGATGCCCGCGTAGCTGGGCACGGCCGAGCCGTTGGGCAGGCCCGGCAGCACCTCGAACACCATGTGCGAGCGGGTGACGGCGTTGACCTCGTTGATCACCGAATCGGTGGTCAACGGGTCGCCGGTGACGATGCGGACCACGTCGTGACCGTTGCGCGCCTCGGCGATCAGCGTCTTGGCCACCTCGGCGGGTTCGCCGAGGGCGGGGCGCACGTCGACCGGGCTCTCGCCGTCCTCGCCCACCTCGACCGCGCTACCGATCAGGGCGAGCACGCCCTTGTCGACATCGGGGTCGGTGAACGCCAGCATCGCCCGCTCGAGCACCTCACGGGCACGTACGGTCAGCAGGGCCGGGTCGCCGGGGCCGGATCCGACGAAAAGGATCCGCCCTGGTTGCTTCTTGGTAGCTCGGCTGCTGCTCATCGGTTGTTCTCCATCGGGCTGGAATTAGTGAAGTCGGTGGGCGCCGGTTCGTCTGTGACGCTCAGCAATGCGCGAGCACCCAGGTCCAGCAGTTCGCGCGCCAGCGTGCGACCGAGTTCGGCCGCGTCTTTCGGCGCGCCGACGATCGAGGCGCGTAGGACATCGGAGCCGTCGATCGCGGCGGCACAGGCGCGCAGCGAGAGTTCGTCGAAGATCCGGCCGTCCTCGTCGATCGACTCGACGATCTCGGCGAGCGCTCCGATCGGTGCGGTGCAGCCTGCCTCGAGCTCACCGAGCAGCGAACGCTCGGCGAGCACCGCGGCTCTGGTCGCGGCATCGTCCAGACCGGCGAGTACCTCGATCAATTGCGGGTCGTCACTGCGGCATTCGACCGCGAGCGCGCCCTGCGAGGGGGCGGGCAGCATCTGCACCGGTTCGAGCGATTCGGTGATCTCGTCGGTGCGCCCGATCCGGCACAGGCCGGCGCGGGCGATGACGATCGCGTCGAGTTCGCCCTCGCTCACCTTGCGCAGGCGGGAGTCGATATTGCCGCGCAGCGGAAGGATGTCGAGGCCGAGGCCGAGTGCGCGCAGCTGCGCGGCGCGGCGCGGGGCCGAGGTCCCGACGCGAGCGCCGGCGGGCAGTTCGCCGAGCACCATGCCGTCACGAGCCAC
Organism: Nocardia sp. NPDC055002; assembly: GCF_053608825.1. Classification (NCBI taxonomy): domain Bacteria; kingdom Bacillati; phylum Actinomycetota; class Actinomycetes; order Mycobacteriales; family Nocardiaceae; genus Nocardia; species Nocardia sp. NPDC055002. The sequence continues at coordinate 291,248 of NZ_JBSGWE010000005.1, read as the reverse complement.
CAGCGCGTCGCGCGGGTCCTCGCGCGGCGGGATCGCGGCGATGGTGAAGCGCGGGTCCTGCGCGGTGGGGAGGTCCTTATAGGAATGCACCGCGATGTCGATGCCGCCCGCGGCGAGCTCGTCGCGCAGCGCGGAGGTGAACACCCCGACACCGATCTTCTGCACCGGATCCGAGGACAGATCGCCCGGTGTCTTGATGACCACCAGTTCGGCGGGCTGCCCCGCCGCGATCAGCGCATCACGGATGGTGCCCGCCTGTGTCAGCGCGAGCAGACTGCCGCGCGTGCCGATCCGCCACGGCGCACTGGGGCTGCCTGCGGTCACGGTGTCCTCTTCCTGCACTGTCGTGGTCATGCGGTTTCCTCCTGCGCATGCCCGAGCGGCGCTGCGTGGTTTCGCATGCTGCCTGTGTCGGGTCTTGACTCGGTCAAGCGTGACGGCCCATCGCCGAGGTGGCCTGCGGTGAAGTCGTCGGCCAGCGCGGACTCCGCCGCGGCGACCTCCATCGGCGCGGCAACCGCTTGTACCGCACCAGGTTTCAGTTCGAACAGCTCACGCAACGCTTCGGCGTAGCTGTCGCCGCCCGGAGTCGATGCCAGCTGCTTCACCCGCACGGTCGGCGCGTGCAGCAACTTGTCGACGACGCGGCGCACCGTGCGCGCCACCTCGTCGCGGGCCGGGTCGGCCAGGTCGGGCAGCCGTGAATCGAGGCGGAGCAGTTCGGCCTCCACCACATCGGCGGCACGCTGACGCAGCGCGGCCACCGTAGGGGTGACCTCCGCCATGCGTTGCCCGGCAAGGTATTTGGCGAGTTCGTCGGCGACGATGACGCGCGCGGCGGCGGTGTCGTCTGCCGCGGCTCCCGCGGCCGGATCGCGCTGCAGCGATTCGATGTCGATGACGGCGACGCCGGGCAGGCCTGCCACGGCGTGCTCCACATCGCGGGGCAGGCCCAGATCGCAGAAGACCAGGGGACGCTCGGCGGCGTCGGTGCGCGCCCGGCCCGCGAGCGCGCGATGGGTATCGGCCAGAGTCACCACGGACCCGACCGCGCCCGTACAGGTGATCACGACATCGGTACCCGCCATGGCCTCGGTGAGCCGCGACATCTCGACCGCCTCGGCCTCGACACCGTGCATGGTGCGCCCGGTTTCGGCGAGACGCTGTGCGCGTTCGAGGGTCCGGTTGACGACGATGATGCGCCCGATCCCGGCCCGCGACAGATGCGCGACGGCCAGCCCGCCCATCGCGCCCGCACCGACCACCACGGCGGTCCGTCCGGCGAGATCGCCCACGACACCGCGCGCCCGATCCAGCGCCACCGACACCACCGAGGCACCGGCCCGGTCGATCCCGGTCTCCGAGTGCACCCGCTTGCCGACCCGCAACCCGTGCTGAGCCAGCTCGTGCAGGGTGCGCCCGACCGCCTGCTGACCGTCGGCGCTGGCGTAGGCGCTGCGAATCTGGCTGAGCACCTGCTGCTCGCCGACGACCATCGAGTCCAAGCCGCTGGCGACCGCGAACAGATGCTCGGCCGCGGCCTCGCTGTAGCGCACGTAGGCGTGCTTGGTGAGATCGCCCAGCGGCAGTCCGGAATGCTTGGTGAGCAGTTCGCTCACCTCGCCGAGTCCGCCGTGGAAGGCGTCGACGACCGCGTAGACCTCGACCCGGTTGCAGGTGGAGACGATCATCGCCTCCGACACGTGACTGGAGGCGAGCAGCCGATCCACCAGCTTCGGCCGATCGGCCTCACTGATGGCCACCTTCTCCAGCACCGACACGGGGGCGCTCCGGTGCGAAATCCCGACCAGCAGAACACTCATGACCGCACCTCGCCGGCGCTCTGTCCCGCCATGCGTGTCCGCACGCCGTGTCGCTGTTTAGCTCGCTGGCGCTCGCTCATGGCGTGATCACCGATCCCTTGGTGCTTGGCTCCGTTGCCGAGTGGGGCGTGGCCGAATGCGGCGCGGTACGCCGCGTCGGCCTGCCGCGGGCCGGTTCGACCGGTGCGGCATGGGTGAGGTGGTTCGGCGGCGGTACCCGGCGCGCGACGCGGCCGGAGCCGACCTCGGCGATCTCGGGCAGCGCGGGCGCGTCGTTGCGCGCGGCATCGAAGGACAGCATCTGCAGTTCCATCGCCAGGTCGACGCGGCGGACCTGGACATGGGCGGGCGCGCGCAGTTCCAGCGGCGCGAAACTCAGAATCGACGGCAGTCCGGCGTCGACGAGCCGGTCACACACGTCCTGGGCGGCTTCGTCGGGCACGGCCACCACCGCGATCGTCGGCGTCAGCGCCGGGATCTGCGCGGTCAGCTGCTCGACATCGCGCACGACGAGACCGGCGTACGACTGGCCGATCACCGACGGGTCGTTGTCGAAGATCCCGACCACGGTGAAGCCTCGTACCCCGAATCCGCCGTAACCGACCAGCGCGCGGCCCAGATTGCCCGCGCCGATCAGCACTACCCGATGTCCCTGCGACAGTCCGAGCACATCTTCGATCCTGGTGCGCAACTTGGCTACGTCATAGCCGACACCCCGCACACCGTTGGGTCCGAGGAAGGAAAGATCCTTGCGCAGCTTCGCCGAATTGACACCCGCCGCGACAGCGAGTTCCTCACTCGATACGATGACTACACCCTCGTCGGCCAACCCGGCGAGAACCCGGAGATAGGTAGCAAGACGAGTCACCGTGGCCTGCGGAATGTCCCGCACAAGAGCCTTGCCGGAGACGCCACTCGGCGTCTCGTGCTGCTCTGTCACGTCGTCGGCTCCTCGTTCCGGGCCTGATCGCGGTCCGGTTCCTCTGTTTCGTTCACCGGTGTGGGTCGCTGCAATTACGAGAGCGCGACCGGTGCCATAGGGGCGGTACAAACCCGGCCACCGCCGCCGCGTGGAGCGGCGGTGCGGATTGCGTGTCACCACCGTAACCGCTTGTGCAGGCGTTCACAAAGTCGGTGAATTCGGCCTCATTTTCCGTCGCGACCAGCGATCCGGCTCAGGTCCGCCCGCAAACGGGGCTCATCGACGTCGAAATAGCTGTGTTCACGGCCGTTCAACAGGACCACCGGCAGGCGATCACCGTATTCGGCACGCAGTTCCGGCTCGCTGACCGCGGCTTCGTCGACGTCTACAGTGGCGACCGGGAGACCGAAATCACCACAGATCATCCGCAATTGCTCCAGTGCCGCGCTGCACATGCCGCAACCAGCGCGGGTCAACAGGGTCACCGTCGGTGTGGGATTAGTCATGAGCCCTATTTAATCCCCGAGCCCGCAGCGGGTTGTCGGTGCAGCCGGTTACTGTGGACATGGTTCGCGCGACTAGCGGAGGGTACTGGTGCCGGAACGTTCGAAGGTGACTAGGGCCGGATTCGTCGCAGGGCGATTCGGGGAGTTCCCTGCGCGGTGGCAGCCCAGCCGCCTCGGTCAGGAACTGCAGGAACAGTTCGCACGGCTGCCACGCAGCCCGTTCGGACCGAGCGAAGAAGAGCTACGCGCCAACCTGGCCGGCGAGGCCAGTGCCGACGCCGCGCTCGAGCTGCACGATGCCGAGCTCGCCGAGCAGGGCGGCGACGCGGGCCCCGAGGTCCCGCGCGACCTCACCGCCGCGGCGTTCTTCGACGTCGACAACACCCTCGTGCAGGGTGCCTCGATCGTCCACTTCGCCCGTGGGTTGGCCGCGCGCAAGTACTTCAAGACCTCCGACCTGGTCGACGTCGCCTGGAAGCAGGTGAAGTTCCGGGTCACCGGCAAGGAGAATTCCTCCGACATGGTCTCGGGCCGGGAGAAGGCGCTCAGCTTCATCGCGGGCCGCCCCACGGCCGAACTCGCGGCACTCGGCGAGGAGATCTACGACGAGATCATTGCCGACAAGATCTGGCCCGGCACCCGCGCACTCGCCCAGATGCACCTCGACGCCGGTCAGCAGGTCTGGCTGGTGACGGCCACCCCGGTCGAGCTGGCCAATGTGATCGCCAAACGCCTCGGCCTGACCGGCGCCCTCGGCACGGTCGCCGAGAGTGTCGACGGCAAGTTCACCGGCCGCCTGGTCGGCGACATCCTGCACGGCCTCGGCAAGGCGCACGCGGTGCGCACCCTCGCCATCCGCGAAGGGCTCAACCTCAAGCGCTGCACCGCCTACTCCGACAGCCACAACGATGTCCCCATGCTGTCGCTGGTCGGCACCGCCGTCGCGATCAACCCCGACTCCGATCTGCGCGAGGTCGCGAAGAACCGCGGCTGGGAAATCCGTGATTTCCGCACCGGCCGCAAGGCAGCCAAGATCGGCGTCCCCACCGCACTGGCACTCGGCGCGGCGGGTGGAGCGGTAGCGGCTGTCGTAGCCCGCCACCGCGACAACTAGCCCAGAACCACGTTCCGGCGCTTGGCCAGCAGCTTGTAGAGGGTTTGCTGGATGGTCTCGCGGACCTGGTCGGTGACCTCGAACATCGTCATCGGGTCATCGGCCTCTTCCGGCTCGAACGCCGTGGTCGCGATCGGCTCACCGAATTCGATGTACCACTTGGACGGCATCGGCACCGCGCCCAACAGCCCCAGATGCGGGAACAACGGCGTCACCGGGAAGTACGGCAGCCCGAGCAGGCGGGCCAGCGGCTTGATATCGGCGAGTTTGGGGTAGATCTCCTCGGAACCGACGATCGAGACCGGAATGATCGGCACCCCGGCCCGCACCGCCGCCGACACGAATCCGCCGCGCCCGAACCGCTGCAGCTTGTACCGGTCGGCGTAGTTCTTTCCGACGCCCTTGAACCCTTCCGGGAACACGCCGGCGATGTGCCCGGCGCGCAGCAGCCGCTCGGCATCGGGATGGCAGGCCAGCGTGTGCCCGGCCTTGCGTGCCAGCGCGCCGAGCAGCGGCATCTCGAAGATGAGGTCGGCGGCCAGCAGCCGCAGCGCCCGCTGATGCGGATGCTTGTCGTGCACGGCCAGTTGCAGCATCAGCCCGTCGATCGGCACGGTGCCCGCGTGATTGGCGACCAGCAGCGCGCCACCCACGGCGGGGATGTTCTCGATCCCCGCGACCTCGACCCGGAACCAGTAGTCCGACAGCGGCCGGAGCGCGGGCAGGATCACCGATTCGAGCAGGTGCCGGTCGTAGCCGAACTCGTCGACCTGATAGTCGCCGGTGAGCCTGCGGCGCGCGAACTCGGCGGTCCGTTCGATCTGCTCGCCGACGGCATCGCGCACGATGTCGGTCAGCGACTTCGGCGGGCGGGCGGGCATTCCCGGTCGACGCTCGCTGAGGGAGGTGACCGGCATCGCCTGCGTCGGCTGGTCCGGCCATCGCCGGGTCTGCGGTCGCTGCCGGGTCTCGACATTCACGTCGAGACGAATGACTTTCGCTCCCTCGTTCATGTACGCGCTCCTGTACCGGCCCCGATGAGGCCGAGCAGTTTGTGTTCCGCGGCGTCGATCCAAGCCGGATCGAAGACGGGCCGCAACGCTGCGCCCGCGATGAAGTCATCGAACGCCTGGACCGTGGTCCAGCGTGGGGTGAAGCCGAGTTCGGTTCGCATACGGGTGGTGTCGAGCCCGCAGCCGAAGTAGAAATAGTCGGGTTGTTCGCCACTGAATCCGCGCATGATCGGGCCCATCAGCGAGCGACCGACCGTGCGGAAGACGAAAAAGGGAACCGGCGCGACGATGCGCCCGGCACGGCGGATCGCCTGCGACATGGCCAGCGCGCCGTCACCGGCGATATTGACCGTGCCACCGTGTGCACGCTGCGCCGCGTGCACCAGCACCGCGACCGCGTCTTCCTCGTGCAGCAATTGCAGTCGGGCTTCGCGACCGAGAACGGTCGGGGTGATCGGCGAACGCAGATATTGCACGCCCCGGTCGGCCAGGCGCGGACCGACAATCGGCGCGAAACGCAGAATCGACGCGGAAATATCGGGCCTGCGCCGCGCCATTCCACGCACCAGCGCCTCGATATCGATCATGTCGCGCGCGAACCACCCAGCGGGCGGAGTGCGCGCGCCCATTTCCTCGGTGAATTTCGCCGGATCCTTGGCACTGCAGCCGTACACCGCCGACGACGATCGCACGACCACACGGCGCACCGACGGCGCTTTCTGACAGACGGCGAGCAATTGCATCGCACCGAGGACATTGAGATCCTTCATCACCGCGCGACCGCCACCGGCGGGCGGACGGGTGAGCACAGCCGCGTGCACGACGGTGTCGACGTCGTTGCCCTCGACGACTTTGCGAATCAGTGGGTTCCGGATATCAGCGCGCACGAACTCGGCACTACCCATTTTTCGCCGGAGCTCACGGCTGGGCGTCACGGTATCCACCGCGATGACACGTTCGACGCCGGGTTCGGCAGCCAGACGTGCCGCGACATTGCCACCAAAGAAGCGGCTGGCACCCGTGACCAGCACAACTCTCGGTGCGTGTCGTTCCCGTGTATCGGAACTCGAACCTGACCCCACTCAAAGCCCCCTGCTCATCGTGTTTCGCGTACCAGAGTAGCCGCATTCGCGCCACTCGCCGTCACGATCTACAAGCTTTTAACACCGCCGACCCGTCCTCGACCAGTGAGCTTCACAAACCCGGGTATTTCACAGCGCGAGCCCGCCACCTCGAAGGTGACGGGCTCGTCGCGGTACGCAGGCTTACTTGCCGAGTTTGCGCCGCTGAACACGCGTGCGGCGAAGCAGCTTACGGTGCTTCTTCTTCGACATACGCTTGCGGCGCTTCTTGATCACAGAACCCATAGGGTTTCCTCGCGTTCTCTCTACTCGGCATACACACGCGGTGTTCACGTGCGTCGTTTGGCGTCCGCGCCGCCGGGGCAACCGGACACCACGAACGGTGCCACCGGCAGGCGGACACGAACCAGTTGTCCATGCTACCGGGGCACCCGAGCAGCAACGAAACCGCCCTTGTACCTGGCCGGACTACCTCATCCGGCGTCGAAGTACGACGTCTCCAGGTAGTCGTGCACCGCCTTCGCGTGCACTCGGAACGAGCGTCCGACACGCACCGCGGGCAGTTCACCCGAGTGCACGAGCCGGTACACCGTCATTTTCGACACCCGCATGAGATCGGCGACTTCGGCGACGGTGAGAAACTGCGTGCCACCGCCGATCACCGTTTGCGGGGTGGCGCCGACCCGCGGCGCGGGCGAACCCGAACCACCGCCCGACGCCGATGGATTACTTGACATTCTGTTCGCAGACATCATGGCACCATTGACCTCCGGCACGCCCGCGCCGCCGGCTTCCCCACCAGCGGAACAGACACGCACGTGCTTCTACGAGCTTAGCGGGACCAGTGGGATTACTGCGACGGGTGTGAGAAATCGGTTTTCAAACCGGGTACCCGTTTGTCACTCGTTCGTTGCGCCCTGTTCGGCGGACCGCTGCTTGGCCGCGTGTAGGGCCTCGGTGAACGTCGAGCGCAGCGCGCCTCGTTCGAGTTCGCGCAGTGCCGCGGCGGTGGTACCACCGGGCGAGGTGACCGCGGCGCGGAGCTCGGCCGCGCTCTGCCCGGTTTCGTCCAGCAGCGCCGCCGAACCGATCATGGTCTGCACGACCAGTTCGCTGGCCACCTCGCGGGTGAGGCCGAGACCGACGCCCGCATCGATCATCGCCTCGACGACCAGGAAGAAATACGCCGGTCCCGAACCGGATACCGCGGTGACCGCGTCCATCTGCGCCTCGGGCACCGTCACCACTTTGCCGACGGCTTCGAGCATCTCGCCGACCTGCTCTAGCTGCTCCGGCTTGGCGTAGCGACCGGGCGATTGCACACTCATACCCTGTCCGACCAGCATCGGCGTGTTCGGCATCACCCGCACCACCGGGAAACCGGCGGGCAGTTTCGACTCCAGCCGGGCGGTGGAGACACCGGCGGCCAGCGAGACGAGCACCTGATCGCGACCGTTGTCGAGGTCGGCCTTGGACAGATCGGTGAGCACCGAGTCGACCACCCCGGGCTTCACCGCGATCACCACGATGTCGGCGCCCTCGACGGCGTCGGCGACCGAACCGCTCACCCGCACCTTGAAGCGCTCGGCCAGCTGCGCGGCGCGCGCGGCGATCGGCTCGACCACGACCAGATCTTTGGTCGCCCGACCGGATTCGAGCAATCCGGCCACCAGCGCCTCACCGATCCGACCGCCACCGACCACCGCAATTCTCGTCATGAGGACAAGGTTAGTTGGCCCGGTCGCTTCAGCGTGCCGCCGGGATCAGGGCCAGCTGGCGACTCTGGGCGACGACTGCACCGGTCGAGTCGATGACCAGGTGGTCCTCGTCGAACATCCGCTCACCGACCTCACGGGCGGTCGCGATGACGCGCAGCCAGCCGGGCGCGGGGACGCGGCGCAGATACGTGGTCATCTGCACGGTCGGCGACCACCCGAAGTGGCCGAGGTTCATCGGCACCGGCGGGCTGATGTCGGCGGCCATCATCGCGAAGGCGGCGCGCGCCCGCGGATCGGCTTCGTCGCCGTCGAACGGGCGGATCCACAGCCGCAGCCGGGGCGGGCCGGTCTCGCCGCGCAGGAATTCACCCCAGGTCGGGTCGATCACCATGTGGGCGCCCTGGCTGACGTGCACGATCTTGCCCATCGGCGAATCGGCGGAGTAGCGGAACGCCTCGTCGACCGGCTCGGCGGGCATGTCGGTGTCGGGGCCGCTCCAGCGCGTCTCGGTGGAGTCGAGATGGCCGAAGGTGAACGCGGTCCGGACGAGGGTGCGGCCGTTCTGGATCAGGTCCACGTCGGCCAGGCAGATCTGGCGGCCCTTCTTGCGGATGTGCACCGCGTATTCGACCTCACCGGGGTCGGGGGCGCCGAGGAAGTCGGTGCTGGCCGCGATGGGCGCCATCCGGGCGAGCGATTCGTCGGCCTCGGTGAGCCAGCGGGTCGCCGCGGCGGCGGTGGCCGCGACCATGGTGCCGCCGTGGACTTTGGGGCCGATGGTCCAGGTGGGCGCGATGACGCCGGCGTAGCGGCCGGTCTCGGCATCGGTGGTGGTGAGCTCGGTCAGGTCGAGGACCTGGCTGAACGGCGCGTCGGTCGCGAGTTCTCGCGTCATCGTCACTCCTGGTCGAGGGGCACACAGCAATTCGTACAGCGTACAAGCATGGTGGGGTTCGAAGTATTCCGCGCCGGGCAGGGGGCGGGATGCGAGCGGTGGTGACGCATCAGGGTGACCGAGTCCGGATAGCTGAGAGCTGTGTGTGTGGAGCGCCGGCGCGCTCGAGGGGGCCCCGGGTGCCTTCCGTTACGGCAGATCGGCGTGGCGAGGTTGGGGGTCAGGGGTCGCGCCGGTGAGGTGGCGGCGGGCGAAATCGAGGGTGCGCGCCAGCTGGGTGGAACGTTCGGCGGTGGTTCGCGCGTTCTGGGTATTGATCTCGGCGACCGCGTGGCCGCGAAAACCGGTGTGTATCAGGTGTTCACACAGTTGCGCACAGGGCTGGGTGCCGTCGCCGGGCACCAGGTGCTCGTCGTGCGCGGCGCCGCGACCGTCGGCCAGGTGCAGGTGGACCAGGCCCTCGCCCATCCGGCGCGCCAGCTCGAGCGCGTCGGCGCCCGCGGTCGCGGTGTGCGAGAGGTCGAGGGTGTAGTGGTCGAAGCCGGTGTCGGTCGGATCGAAGGAAGGGCTGAACGCGCTCACCGCGCGGCCGGGACCCGCGCGCCGTTCCAGCCTGCGCACCGCGCCGTCGCGGAACAGGGTGTCGGCCCGCATCGGGAACATGTTCTCCACGGCCACCTTGACCGGGTGATGCGCCTCGAGCTCACCGACCTGATCGGCGAAACCCCGCGCGTAGCGGCGCTGCCAGCGAAACGGCGGGTGCACCACCACGGTGTCGGCGCCGAGCGCCTCCGCGGTCCGCACGCTGCGTTCCAGCTTGGCCACCGGGTCGGCGCCCCAGACCCGTTGGGAGATCAGCAGACACGGCGCGTGCACAGCCAGCACCGGGACGCCGTAGCGCTTCGCGTAGGACTGCACCGTCGCGATGTCCTGGCTGGCCGGCTCTGCCCAGACCATCAATTCCACACCGTCGTAACCCAATTCGGCGGCATAACGGAACGCCGCCTGCGTGTTCTCCGGATACACCGAGGCCGTCGACAGCCCGATCGCGATGTCCGCCCGTGCGTTCCCCACAGCCCACTCCCTGTATTCAGCTGGTACTGAGGAGAAAGGCTAGCGGTCCCAGCGTCACGAAGACGCCTACGACGACGGCGATCACGGTGCTGAAGATGTCGTCGGTGCGGCGCAGGATGCGAACCAGCGCCACCAGACCGAGGATCACGACCGTCGCCAGCGCCAGCGCCACCAACGCCATCGACTCCCACAAGGTCTCGAAACCCTTGAACAGCAACATTCCGGCGACCGCCGCGCCCGCGCTCTGCGCGCCCAGGATCATCCACTGGCGGCGGTTGGCGTTGTCGCCGTCGCCGCGCGCCATGCTCGATACGCGCGCGGCACGGCTGGCCACCGACCCGCCCGCCCGGTTACCCGACAACCTGCTCGCGGCCCGCGACTCGGCGACGCTGCCGGTCCTCGACTTGGCCCGGCTCGCCACCTTCGCCCTCGCCCGGTCGGCCAGGGTCACGGCGGCCGCCTTGGTCGCGGCGCGCCTGCTCGCCCTGGTCGGCTTGGGTTCGTAGTCGTCGTCGTAGTCGTCATCGTCGAACGCCGCGTCGTCGTACTCGGATTCGGCGTAGTCGGCGTCGGAGTAGTCGTTGTCGACGTAATCGCGGTCGACGTAATCGGACTCGGCGTAGTCGTCGGTGTCCTCGTCGTCGACCTGATCGGCGCCGACCCGGTAGACCTCGGTGTGCGCGTCGGCGTCGGGGCCCCGATCGGCGCGCTGGCGCAGCAGGTCCCCGGCCACCGACTGCCCGGACACCAGCGGCTGCTCCTGGCTGACCGGCGACCACGCGGCCGTCGGGAAACCACCGCTCTCCGGCGCGGGCGCGTTCTTGTCCGGACGATGCCTGCGCGCCGACCACGACGGCAACCCGCCGGACTTCGGCTCGCCCCGTCGGCGATCCAGCGAGGGGCGCTGATCCGCGCCACGTGCCGGCGGGGCGTCGGTGCCCGGCGCGAGGTTGTAGGCCTGGGTGGCATCGGCGCCCGGCGGCGGAAATCCGTTGAAGGCTTGCGCCGCGTCGGCACGACCCGGCGCGGGCTGCCCGTTCAGCCCGGGGGCGCCGTTACGCCCCGCCCCGTTGAAACCTCGCGCGGGCTCGGCGCCCGGCCGCCCGTTGACCGGCTGACCGTCGAAAGACTCGCCCGGCCGCCCGTTGAAGCCCGACGCGGGCCTGCCGTCGAAAGACTCGCCCGGCCGGCCGTTGAAGCCCGGCCCTGGCCGGCTGTCGAAGGACCCGGTGCCCCGATGCTCGTCGAAGCCCGATCCGGCCTGATTGTCGAAACCGGGCCCGATGTCGGGGAGCGCGTCCAATCCACGCGACTGCCCCGGTCTGCCCATGAATGCCTGTGGCGCGTCGATGCCCGCCTCGTAGAGCGGCGCGTCGAACGACGGGCGGCCCGGCGCGGGGCTCGCCTCGATGGCCTCTTCCGCGGCTTCGGCGGCTCGCCTGCGCGCGGCCCGGCCACCGGTGACCGGCGGCGGTTTCGGCGGCTCGGCGTACGGGGCGGCCTCGGGCTCATCCGGTCGATGCCGTCTGCCCCCGCCGACCGCGGGTAGCGCACCGGAACCGAACATCTCGGCGATACCGGGATCGACCGGCTGCGTGGGACCGCCGGGAACACCGAGGCGACCCGGACCGCGGCCTCCCCCACGAGAACCGGCATCGCGCGCTTCGGCACGGAACGGCCCGAACGGGTCGGACGACGGTCGCGGTTCGGCGAGTCCGAGTGGATCGCGCGGATCGGGCGCGGAGTACCCCGCATCGGGGTCGAATCGGGTGATCGGGCCCGACATCGGCGAGAAGGCCGGTTCGGCCGGACCGGGCGGCGGGTAGGGCGCGGGCTGGTAACTCGCGGGCGGTTCGTAACTCGGCGCGGGCTCGGGGGCGTAGGTCGGCGCCGGGACATAAGCGGGCGGGGGTTCCGGCGCGGGCGGTGCGGGCGCGGCGTGCGAGTTCGGCTTGACCGCCGCGTTCTCGCCGGTCAGATCGTTGACCGAGAGTCCGCGCCCACTACGTCGTCGTCGTCCACCGCCACCGGAGGAAGCGGGCGCGGCCCCCTGCGCGGCGTTGCGCGCCAGCAGCTCAGCCACCGATAGCTGTTTAGAATCCTCGCTACTCATGCCGACTCCACTTCCGCGACCGGCGTGACCGGCGGCACCGCGGCCGGTCCACCTCCGTTGGGCTCGGAGTCCAGTTTGCGCAAGATGAGGCCTTCGCGCAGCGCCCATGGGCAGATTTCGATGCTGTCGAGCGATAACGCCCGCATACTCGCCTCCGCGACCAATGCGCCGGCCACCAATTGCTGGGACCGATCCGAACTCACGCCTTCCAGTTCCGCGCGGTCCGACGCGGTCATCCGGGAGATGAACGCGATCAGCTGGCGCAGACCGGAGCTGGTCAGTGTACGTCGCACCCGCGGACCGGCCGCCGAGGGTGCCGCGCCGGTCAGCCGGGCCAGCGAACGGAATGTCTTCGAGGTGCCCACGGCCAGGTCGGGCCTGCCCGCGTCGATCATCGTCTTGGACGGGACGACCAGTTCGGCGTCGAGCCAGTCGCGTAGGACCGCGATCTTGCGCTTGCCCGGCGGGTCGTCGCGCAGCCACTCCCTGGTGAGCCTGCCCGCGCCGAGTTGCAGCGACAGCGCCACATCCGGTTCCTCGTCGCCGCCGTTGGACAGCTCCAGCGAACCGCCGCCGATATCGAGATTGATGATCCGGCCCGCGCTCCAGCCGAACCAGCGGCGCACCGCGAGGAACGTCAGCCTGGCCTCGTCGTCGCCGGAGAGCACCTGCAGATCGACACCGGTCATCGCCCGGACGCGGGCGAGCACTTCCTCGGAATTGGTCGCCTCGCGCAGGGCCGAGGTGGCGAACGGCATCAGCTCCACGCACTTGGAATTGCGTGCCAGATCAGCGAATTCGAGGATGGTCGCGATCAGCCGCGCCTCGCCCTCCTCGGTGATCCGGCCCACCGAATCCATGCTCTCGGACAGGCGCAACGCCGACTTCGTCGAGCTCATCGGCATCGGGTGGCCACCACGATGGGCGTCCACCACGAGCAGGTGGACGGTATTGCTTCCGACATCGAGAACACCAAGCCGCACACGAATACGGTACTTGGTGATCCGGTACAGCAGGCCAGGCGACTGAACTGTTAGCGTCACGAGTTGTGACCGAAGGCGCATCTGGCACCGCGGAGACCGGGCTCCGACCTGGGCGAAAGATCGACCCGACCCCGGAAGTCGAGCTCGATTTCCCACGGGAGTGGATCGAGTTCACCGATCCAGCAAACGACGAGCACCAGATCGTCGCCGATCTGACGTGGCTGCTGTCGCGCTGGACGTGCGTGTTCGGCACGCCTGCCTGCCAGGGCATCATCGCCGAACGCCCCGACGACGGCTGCTGCTCCCACGGCGCTTTCCTGGCCGACAAGGACGACCGCAAGCGCCTCAACGGTGCTGTGAAGATGCTCACACCCGACGACTGGCAGCTGATGGGCGAGGCCACCGAGAACGGCAAGGTCGTCAAGAAGGGTTACCTCGAACTCGACGAACTCGAGGACGAACCGGCCCTGCGCACCCGTCGCTTCGACGGCGCCTGCATCTTCCTCAACCGTCCCGGATTCGCGGCAGGTCCCGGCTGCGCGCTGCACATCATGGCCGTGCGCAAGGGCATCGAACCCCTGGAAGTGAAGCCGGACGTGTGCTGGCAGCTGCCGATCCGGCGCACCCAGGACTGGGTGGAACGCCCGGACGGCGAGCAGATCCTGCGCACCGTGGTCACCGAATACGACCGGCGCGGCTGGGGACCCGGCGGCCTGGATCTGGATTGGTACTGCAGCGGCTCTCCCGACGCCCACGTCGGCGCGAAGCCGGTCTGGCAGTCCTATGGCCCGGAACTGCGTGAGCTGCTCGGTGCGCCCGCCTACGACGAACTCGCCAAGCACTGCCGTCGGCGCGAGGGCCTCGGCCTGGTCGCGGTGCATCCGGCGACGGTCGAAGCCGAGCGGATGAACCCCGAACCTCACAGATCGAATCACGCGGAGTGAAAGCCTCGTAACCATTCGGTTCATCTGTAGGTCGTGCATCCGTCACCGAACTCGGGTTGGATAGCTGTTCATGTCCAAGAAAGCGATCTACGCAGCGACCCTCGCGATCGGCGCGACCCTCTCCATGACCGGCCTGGCCAATGCCGAACCGAACGGTGATCCGGCCGCGTACGCGGACTTCACGGCCGACTTCGTGAACTACAACGACCCGGCCGCGATCGACGCCGCCAAGAACGGCAAATACATCATCATCAGCACGAAGGGCACCTCCTCGCCCATCGGCTGCCGCGGCAACGGCGCCGACGTGCCGATCTACGACTGCAAGCAGTTCGACGGCGTGGAAGTGGTCGCCCTGAAGAAGATCGACACCCCCCTCGGCACCGCATGGAGCGTGTTGTAAAAGTCCTCCCGCTCGTCAACGAACGAAAGGTCCCGTCGGAAATCCGACGGGACCTTTTCATTGAGCCCTGGTCTGGCGAGTACATGGGTAACTCACCGGGTACGAGCGAACGCGGCGAGCACCCTTACCGCAGCCGCACACACGTGTCTCCCCGCGCCTGGATCTGGCTAGAGTCGCGGGGAGGCGGTCAAGCTTCGAGCTTGTAGCCGAGTCCTCGCACAGTCACCAGGTGTTCCGGCTTGGCCGGGTCTGCCTCGATCTTCGAGCGCAGTCGCTTGACGTGCACGTCGAGGGTCTTGGTGTCGCCCACATAGTCGGCGCCCCAAACCCGGTCGATCAGCTGGCCGCGGGTCAGTACGCGGCCGGAGTTGCGGAGCAGGTACTCGAGGAGGTCGAACTCCTTGAGCGGCAGGGTGACCTGGCCACCGTTGACGTGCACGGTGTGGCGGTCCACGTCCATCCGCACCGGTCCGGCCTCGAGGACGCCGTTCTCGCTACCGGAGTCGAGCTCGTCACCCGCGCCGCGGCGCAGCACCGCCCGGATCCGGGCGATCAGCTCGCGCGCCGAGTAGGGCTTGGTGACGTAGTCGTCGGCGCCGAGTTCCAGCCCGACGACCTTGTCGATCTCGCTGTCGCGGGCGGTCACCATGATCACCGGCACGCCGCTGCGCGTGCGCAGCTGCTTGCACACGTCGGTGCCGCTCATGCCGGGCAGCATCAGGTCCAGTAGCACGATATCGGCGCCGGAGCGGTCGAATTCGGCCAGCGCGGACGGGCCGTCGCCGACGACGGTGACGTCGAAGCCTTCCTTGCGAAGCAGGAACGCCAGCGGCTCGGCCAGCGAATCCTCGTCTTCGACGATCAACACACTCGTCATCTGCGTGCCTCCACACCGTTCGTTCGTCCCGCGAGAGTGCGCGGGACGGTGGTTTCTCTCGTGGTGGACTCCGGCGTCTGTTCCGCGTCCTCGTCCCCATCGGTTTCCAGATGGGCGGGGATGCGCAGCGTGAACGTCGAGCCGGTGCCCAGTTTGCTCCACAGGGTGATTTCGCCGTTGTGGTTGGCCGCCACGTGTTTCACGATGGCCAAGCCGAGCCCGGTGCCGCCGGTCGAGCGGGAGCGGGCCTTGTCGGAGCGGAAGAACCGCTCGAACACCCGTTCCTGGTCTTCCTTGGCGATCCCGATGCCTCGATCGGTGACCGCCATCGCGACATGATCGCCGCGCAGCGACCGGCTCACCGACACATGCGAACCCTGTGGCGAATACGCGATCGCATTCTCCACCAGATTCGACAGCGCGGTCACCAGCAACGTTTCGTCGCCGAGCACTTCCAGCCCGCTGGGCCGGTCGGTGCTGACGGTGATGCCCGCGGCCTCGGCGGCGGTGCGCGAGCGGTCGACCGCCTGCTGCACCACCGTGTCGACGTCGACCACGGCCAGATCGGGCAGTTTCTCGGCGCCCTGCAATCGCGACAGCGCGATCAGCTCGGTCACCATCTTGCCCAGGCGCCGGGATTCGCCCAGTACGCGGGAGCCGAAGTGCCGCACGGCCTCGGGATCGTCGGCCGATTCCAGCATGGCCTCGGCCAGCAAGCTCATCGCACCGACGGGGGTCTTGAGTTCATGGCTGACGTTGGCGACGAAATCGCGCCGCGTCGCCTCCATGCGGGCCTGCTCGGAATCGTCGTCGGCGAACAGCACGACGAAGCTGGTTTCCTCGCGGGAGAGTTTGCGGGCCACACCACGCACGGCGATCCGGCCGCGGCCGGGTAGCGGGTTCTTGGCGGTGAGGTCGTATTCGGCGGATTCGCCGGTCGCGAGGACCTTCTCCACCGCGGCCCACGCGCGTTCGTCGAGCAACCGGTTGCGGACCAGCCCGAGTTCCTCGGCGCGCGGATTCACCAGCACCACATCGCGGTATTCGTCCACCACGGCGATGCCGGACTCGGAGGCGAGCACGATCAGGTCGAGCACCTGCGACATCGTCAGCCCGGTGTCTTCCTGGGTACGGGCGGCCTGCCTGGCATTGACGAACGGGATCAGCAGGCCACCGACTGCCAGCCCGACGACAGCCGCGAGGACTGCCAACAGCACGGCCTGCGGAACACTCACAAGATTGATCGTACGAGTGCGGACCGACATAACGTCGGCGGGTCGACGAAGTTTCGCGCAGGTCACAGGCACTTGGCATGGCGTTCTTTTGCCGTTCACCCAGCAGGCACCTGGACCTTCGCCGGGCGTGTCAGCCGGGCGGTTCGCCGTACATCGCGGTGCTCACCGCGGGCCCGTGCTGGTCGACCCATGCGCCGAGCGCATAAATCGGAACGAGCAGATCGTGGCCCGCTTCGGTGAGTTCGTACTCCACTCGCGGTGGCGCTTCGGCATACCGCCGCCTGCGTACGAGCGTCATCCGCTCCATCCGCCGCAACGTCTGGGTCAACATCTTCTGGCTGATCCCGCCGGCCCCCGTCAGAAGTTCGCTGTGACGTTGCGGACCATCGCGCAACAGGTACACCACCACCGGCAGCCACGAGTTCGCGAACAGGTCCACCGCCATTCGCGCGGGACAGTCGGCCTCGTAGTCACCGTAGGGCGGGTATTGCACCGGTTCGGCGGCGGTCATGGGTACCAGCGTGCCACCGCCGATAGGCACCCGCGGGTGCCTATCGCCCTTTCTAGCGTCGGTGTGGTCGATGCCACCGGGCTCGACACCGGCGAATCACGGGAGTTCTCATGCGTATTGGAATCATCGGCGCGGGCGCGATAGCGTCCGCGTTGGGCGGCGGCTGGGCCACGGCGGGCCACGAGGTGCGGATCGGGGCGCGCTCGGCCGACTCGGCGCGGGCACTCGCGTCCGAGCTCGACGCGATCGGTGGCGCGGGATCGGATGCCGACCGGGCGAGCAAGCCTGTGGTCGACGTGCGACCGGCGACGATCAGCGCGGCGATCGCCTTCGCCGAGGTAGTGCTGTTCGCGGTACCCGTGAGCGCGCTCACCGAACTGCTCACCACACACGGCGCCGAGCTGGCCGGAAAGATCGTCATCGACTGCACCAACGCGTTCCTGCCCGACGAATCGGCGCCCGACGGCGTCACCGCGTTCGTCCTGAGCGAGGACGCGGTGGCCGAACGCATCGCCGCGGCAGCGCCGAAAGCCCACGTGGTCAAGGCCTTCAACCTCCTCGCCGCCGAGGTGTGGGCGGGCGCCGGCCGAGTCTTCGACGGTGTGCGGTTGGCCGTCCCGATCTGCGGCGACGACGCGGCGGCGGTACAGACAGTGGCCCGGCTCGCCGAAGACCTTGCTCTGCGACCGTTCACCGCGGGCGGCCTGCACCGCGCCAGGTATCTGGAGGCGACCTCGGTCTTCACCGTCGGCCTCTGGTTCGCCGGCCTCGATGCCCGCGCGATGTTGCCTCCACTGTCGGCGGCCTTCGCGGTCGCCGGCGCCTGACACGGGTCGCCGGGACGTTCAGGCGGCGATCCCCAGCCCCAGCGCAACGGCGACCGGCGCCAGGTACAGCACCGGGAACGCGACCGTCTTGTACGACCGCGCCCGCAGCACCGTCACCACCGCACCCGCGAAGTACAGGATCAGCCCGATCGCGGCGAGAACCCCGATCACCGGCACGAACAGGCCGATCAGCAGCCCGATCGATCCGAGGGCCTTGGCGATGCCCAGCGGTGTCCACCAGGTCTGCGGCACGCCGTATTCCACCAGCGGCTCCACCACGAAGGGGGCCCGGCGCAGCAGTGAGAACGCCGAGAACCCCACCCACAGTGCGGCGACGACAGTAACGATGACGTAGGCGGTGAACATGGGCGTAACTCCTTCGGCAACCGCGTGTTTCGCGGTATCTACCGAGGTGACGACACAGCCGGTACGAGTGTGACATCACCAGAAAGAACCGGCCCCACACCTTTCGAAGGTGCGGGGCCGGTTTCCGGCAAGGAGTTACTTACCGCCCTGATTGGCGACAGCGGCGGCACCGGCGGCAGCGGCAGCCGGGTCCAGGTACTCGGCGGCTTTCACCGGACGCATGTTCTCGTCCAGTTCGTAGACCAGCGGAATGCCGGTGGGGATGTTCAAGCCGGAGATGTCCTCATCAGAGATGCCGTCGAGGTGCTTGACCAGCGCGCGCAGCGAGTTGCCGTGTGCGGCGACCAGCACGGTCTTGCCGGTCAGCAGCTCCTTGGAGATGGTGTCCTCCCAGTACGGGACCATCCGCTTGACGACATCGAGCAGGCACTCGGTCTTGGGGACCTCGATGCCCGCGTAGCGCGGGTCGCCTTCCTGGCTGTACTCGTTGTCGGGCTGGATCGGCGGCGGCGGGGTGTCGTAGCTGCGGCGCCACAGCATGAACTGCTCCTGGCCGTACTGCTCGCGGACCTGTTCCTTGTTCTTGCCCTGCAGATCGCCGTAGTGGCGCTCGTTGAGGCGCCAGTCGCGCACGACCGGGATCCACAGCCGGTCGGCGGTGCCGAGCGCGTTGTCAGCGGTGCTGATCGCGCGGCGCAGCAGCGAGGTGTAGACGACATCGGGCAGGATGCCTGCTTCTTTGAGCAG
The DNA here is from genome assembly GCF_053608825.1 of Nocardia sp. NPDC055002. Taxonomy (NCBI): domain Bacteria; kingdom Bacillati; phylum Actinomycetota; class Actinomycetes; order Mycobacteriales; family Nocardiaceae; genus Nocardia; species Nocardia sp. NPDC055002. Next base: position 272,098 of record NZ_JBSGWE010000005.1, on the reverse strand, counting down.
CTCCCCGGCCCGCTTGCCCTCGGCGATGCCCTTGTCGGTGAGTTGGACGTCCACCCAACCGGTGAAGAGGTTGAGGGCATTCCATTCGCTCTCGCCGTGGCGCAGCAGCACGAGGGTGTAGGTCATAGGGGTCATTCTGACATTGCGGTGATGTCAGGCCCACTCCACCTCGTCGAAGCCGATGACGATCTCGTACGGCCCGCCCTTGACCAGCGCGTCGACCTGTAATCGTGACGCCACCGAGTCGACTTCGCGCACTACGGCGCACACTCCTTGGAACGGACCCTCCGGAATATGGACGACATCGCCCGGCACGTAGTCGGCAGCCACCTCATGGAGGCTACGCCCGCCGGTGACCAGGCCGAACGAACGCGCCGAGCGCACTGCCGGCCGGACCGAAGAGTCCTCACATCGCCTCAAGCCGCGCGGCCTCGACCGCTAGCACCCCCGCACCGACCAGCGTGGCTCCTTCGCTCAACGTCGACAGTTCCACCGACAGTTCCTCGACGAACTCGAGCCGCGCATGCCGGGCGACGGCAGCGCGCAACGGTCCCCACAGCGGCTCCCCCGAATGCGCGAAACCGCCGCTGATCACCACCCGATCCACATCCAGTAGCGCGGCAGCCGACGAGATCGCCTGACCGAGGGCGGTTCCCGCACGCGCCATGGCGGTGAGCGCGATCGGGTCACCGCGATGCGCGGCCTCGGCGAGCTCCATCCCGCTCTCCCCTGCCCAGCCACGCTCCCGCGCCCAGCGCACCGACGACAGCCCGCTCGCCACCGCCTCGACGCACCCGAATCCCCCACAGGGACAAGCGGTGTCATCCCCGGGCACCACGATGTGCCCGATGTGACCGGCGTTTCCCGTGCGCCCCACCACAACCCGGCCGTCGGCGATGATCCCCCCACCGACACCCGAGGACACCGTCATGGCCAGGCCGTTGTCCACCCCGCGCAACCCGCCCACCCGATGCTCGGCCAGCACCAGACAGGCGCCGTCGATGGCCAACCGCACCACCGCGTTCGGGAACAGCGCGCGCACGTGGTCGACGATCGCGAACCCGCCGCGCCACGCCGCAAGGTTCAACGGCCTGATCATTCCCGCGGGCACATCGACCGGCCCCGCCGCTCCGATCCCGACCGCGCTCACCTCGTTGTCACCTGCCACAGCGACCAGAAGGTCTCGACACGCCGCCCACGGATCGTCGGAGGCAGCGGGGGCCTGACGCACCCCGTGTAGCCGGTAGTGCGGGTCCACAACTCCCGCAGCGAATTTCGTCGCCCCGATATCGAGCGCAAGCACCGCCATCACCACTCCTACCTCGCGTGCCGGGCCGCGTCGCCGCACACCTCGCCCGCACCTGATGTGAGTCATCACAACATGTGGCACGCGACACTTTGACTACTGGTCGGTACAAATCACAGGTTTTCGTTAGATACTTCGACACGGGTCGGGTCGTCTCGTTGGGCAGCACTACTGTTGATGAAGGAAAGCTGTGTCGAAAATCGCTGTATTGGTGTTGAGTCTGCTATCGGTAGGCTTGTTCGCCGCACCCGCGGGGGCGAACCCGCTGTATCCGACGCCTGATCCGGATCCGTTCTTCACCGCACCTGCCGACATCGCCGCGCTGGCACCCGGCGACGTCGTGCGCACGCGCCACATCGACACCTGGATGTACCCCGGCACCGAGGGCCACCAGGTCGCGTTCCGCTCCACCAATTCGGCGGGCAACGCGATCATGGGCATCACCACCGTGCTCATGCCGGTCGGCGTGAAGAACCCGCCGCTGGTGTCGTACCAGGCGCTGATCAACTCGATCGGCACCCGCTGCAACCCGTCGCAGTCGCTGTTCAACGGCGAGCTGCAGGACGCGCCCGGCGCCATGCTGCCGTTGGCGCGTGGCTGGGCGATCTCGGTGCCCGACTACCTCGGCCCGACGGTGGCCTACGGTGCGGCCAAGCTCAGCGGCATGGTCACCCTCGACAGTGTGCGCGCGGTGCAGAAGGTCGCTGAGCTGGGTGTCGGTAACTCGCCGGTCGCGATCGCCGGCTACTCGGGCGGCGGCATGGCCACCGCGTGGGCGGGCGCGTTGCAGCCCACGTACGCACCGGAGCTGAAGCTCGCGGCCGTGGTGTCCGGCGGTATCCCCGCCGATCTCGAACTGATGGCCGACGCACTGGGTTTCCAGCCGCACCCCGGCTTCGGTCTCGCCTTCGCCGCCGCGATGGGCATCGAGCGCGAGTACCCCGAGCAGGTGCCGGTGTCGGACCAGCTCAACGAGAACGGCCTGTGGTTCCGTGAATTCACCAAGGACGCGTGCCGTCGCTTCCTGCTGTTCCACGGCGCCCTGCGCAACGCCGAGCAGATGGCGGCGTCCAAGGAGCTGATGGGCAGCCAGGTGGCCCGTGGGGTGCTGCGCGAGAACAGCCTCGTGCACTTCCAGGGCGCGCCGACCGCACCCACCTACATCTGGCAGGGCAAGTACGACATCCTCACCCCGTACGCCCCGGTCGCCGAGACCATCGCCCGCTGGTGTGGTCAGGGTGCCCCGGTCCAGCTGAACACGGTCGAGATCTCCGAGCACATGACCGCCGCCGTGGCGGGTTTCCCCGACGCGTGGAACTACGTCGAGGCCCGCTTCCGCAACGAACCGGTCCCGACGAACTGCTGAGCTGAAACACGATGCCGGACAGGAACTTTCCTGTCCGGCATCGCTGTGTTCTCAGACCTTGTCGGCGTCGTCGATGATGTGCTCGAAGGCGCGCAGGTTCTTCAGCGACTCACCGCGCGAGACCCGCCACTTCCATTCCTTGCGAATGGATTCGGCGAACCCGAGCTCGAGCAGGATGTTGAAGTCGTTGTCGACCGCTTCGAGGATCTGACCGAAGATCCGGTCGAGTTCGTCGGCGGTGACCGACTCGGCGGACATGCGGCCCACCAGGTAGATGTCGCCGACATTGTCGAGGGTGTAGGCCACGCCGTAGAGGCGGCGGTTGCGGCGCAGCAGGTATTTGTAGACGCCTTCGAAGTTCTCGTCGGGTTTGCGGCACACGAACGATTCGATGCGGACACCGTGCTTGCCGACGGTCAGCATCACCGTGGTCTTCAGCTTGCGCTCGCCGGGCAGCACCACGATGAAGGTGTCGTCACCGTGGCGGGTGTACTCGATCTCGCGATCGCGCAGCGTGTCGTCGATAACCTGCGAAACGGCGCTCACCTGCGCACTCCCGTCCGGCGCCGCAACAGCGCCCGCGATCTGGCCTGCCTGGTCTCGCCCGCGTGCAGGGCGATGGGACCGCGTTCGGTGCGGAATCCGGCCATCGCGGCAGCGTAGCTGTCGAGCAGGCCGTCGGCAGTGTGCGCCCAGGAGAACCTGCCGGCGTGCTCCACGGCGGTGGCGCCCATGCGGGTGAGCCGGTCGGGATCGTCGAGCAGGGCCGCCAGCGCGTCGGCCCAGTCGGGGGTGCGATGCCCCGGCACGAGCAAGCCGGATTCGTGGTTGCGGACCGCGGTGCCGAGGCCGCCGACATCGGCGGCGAGGACGGGGGTACCGCTGGCCTGCGCCTCGATGGCGACCAAGCCGAAGGATTCGTTGTAGCTGGGCACGGCCACCACATCGGCCGCGCGATACACCTGCACGAGCTTGTCGGCGGGCTGCGGCGGCAGGAACGTGACCCGTTCGGCGATGCCGAGGTCGGCGGCCAGTTCGATCAGCGCGTCGGGCCTGGCCAGTCCGGTGCCGGACGGTCCGCCCACGATCAGCACGCGCAACTTGCGGCTCGGATCTCGGCTCAGGAGTTCGGCGGCCGCGCGCACGAGGACATCGGGGGCCTTGAGCGGCTGGATCCGGCCGATGAACGCGACGATCTGCTCGTCGGCGCGCAACCCGAGCTCGGTGCGCGCGGCGAGCTTGTCACCGGGCCGGTAGCGGGTCAGGTCGGCGCCGGGCGGCACCACGTCGATGCGGTCGGGCGAGGCGCCGTAGAGCTCGACGAGCTGCCGGGCTTCGTCACCGGTGTTGGCCACCAGCCGGTCGGACTCGGCGATCACCTGCTTCTCACCGATCACCCTGGTCTCGGGTTCGGGAGTATCGCCCTCGGCCAGCGCGGCGTTCTTCACCGCGGCCAGGGTGTGCGCGGTGTGCACCAGCGGCACCCGCCAGCGGTCGCGTGCCAGCCACCCCACCTGGCCGGACAGCCAGTAGTGCGAATGCACCAGGTCGTAGTGGCCCGGCAGATGCCGCGCTTCCTGGCGCAGTACCTCGGCGGTGAACGGACACAGCTGGGTGGGCAGCTCGTGTTTGTCGAGTCCCTCGAACGGGCCCGCGACCACGTGGCGCACGATCACGCCGGGTGCGGCTTCGGCCACCGGCGGCAGCTCCGAGGAGGTCGCCCGGGTGAAGATCTCCACCTCGGTGCCCCGTTTGGCCAGCTCGAGCGCGGTTTGCAGCACGTAGACATTCATCCCGCCCGCGTCCCCCGTACCGGGCTGCGCCAGCGGCGAGGTATGCACCGACAGCACCGCGATGCGATGGGGCAAAAGATCGGGACGACGCTGGCTCACACCCTCCAGTGTGCACGCCGCGACGCCGCCACCGTTGCCCCTACCGGGTTCGGTGACGGCTGTCACAGCGTGTTCGTGAGTGAGTTCACGTCCTCGTCGTGGTCGAGCCTGCCCGATCCGCGGTCCGCGCGCGAGCGGATTTCGGCCCTCGCGTTCGGCCGTCACGCGCGGTGCAGCGCCGCCTCGAACACGGGCCACGATTTGTGCATGTCCTGCTCCCAGTAGCCCCACGAGTGAGTGCCGTTGGGGCGCATGTCCACCGTCGCGGGGATGCCGAGTGTCTGCAGTCGATCGCGCAGCTGCTGGGTGCACAGATTCGTGACGGCTTCGAGCCCGGCGCCGAACAGCAGCTGCATGGTCAGCTGCGCCGGGTCGCCCTGGGCGGCGGTGATGGTGTCGTACGGCCCGGGAATGCCGGTGCCGGAGGAGATGTAGACGTCGGTGCCGCGCAACGCTTCCGCGTGCAGGTAGGGGTCGTTGGCCGACCACGCGGGATCGGTGGGTGGGCCCCACATATTCGCCGCGTTGCCGAGCCTGCTGCCCACCACCGTCCGCACGATCGCCTGTCCGCGTGGATCACTCGTGCGCACGCACCCGCTGTAGGACCCGATCGCCCGGTACAGGCCGGGTTCGGCGAGCGCGAGCTGGAACACCGAGGTGCCCGCCATCGACAGTCCCGCGATGGCGTTGGCGCCGGTGCCGCCGAACTCCGCGTCGATCACGGGCGGTAGTTCCCTGGTGAGGAAGGTGGTCCAGCGCTGCTTGCCGAGCACCGGGTCGTCGGTTCGCCAGTCGGCGAAATAGCTTCCGGCCCCGCCGAACGGGATCACCACATTGACCTGTTTGTCCTTGAAGAACTCGACGACATCGGTGCGATCGAGCCAGTTGCCGTCGGCGCCTCCGCCGACCCCGTTGAGTAGATACAGCGTCGGCGCGGGCGCTTTCGGATCCGCGGCCCGCAACACCCGCACCCGGGTGACGATGTCCATCGCCGGTGAGTACACGCCCACATCGATGGTGCGATCGGGTTCGACCCGCTGATCCTCGATACGTGCCGCCCCCGGTTCGGCACCCGCGGGCACCCCGGCCACGACACCGGCCAACAAGCCCAGCACGGCCACTGCGACCCGTACGCCCACTGCCCGACCAAACATCATCGAACTCCGATCTCGACGCCGAATCCTCTTCTCCACATACGATCCAACGACATTCCAGAACGCTACACACGAATTCAGCGGAAGTCTGTGACGATTCCCAGAAGATTTTCCTGAATTCTGGACGTTCGATCCGATTGGTTAGCGAGAACAATCACAGGCCGATCACATCAGCGCGGCAGACCAATCACGCCGATCACTCTACCTGCGTAGGAGCCCGACTCGCCCGGCACGACCGGCGCTCCCGCCGACAGATATCGCCTGCGCGAATAGACCGACCGGACCTTTTCATCCGAGGCCGCGAATTGCGAAACATGACGCAACATGTCTGCAAACTTATTCGCATCACCGGAATCGGCGGTGAAGTCCGCACCGAAAACCGCAGGCAGGTCACGTCGGTACCGGCCGCCGCCGCGACCGGCGCGCGGGAACGTTCAGCCGACGCGCAGGGCCGCGGCGAACAGCGGCCAGGAGTGACGAAGATCCTCGCGCCAGTAGCCCCAGGAGTGAGTTCCGTTGGGGCGCAGGTCGACTGTGGCGGGGATGGCCAGGTCGTGGAAGCGGGTGGCGAGCTGCTGGGTGCACAGCGCGGTGACCGCGTCGAGCGCGCCGCCGATGATCAGCTGGTCGACGAGCTTCATCGAATCACCGTGTAGCCCCGGCCCGTCGACAGTGTCGAGCACACCGGGAAGACCGGTACCGGAGGAGACGTAGATCGCCAGGCCGCGCAGGCGCTCGGCGTGCAGGAAGGGGTCGTTGGCGGCCCAGAGCGGGTCGCCGGGTTGTCCCCACATGTTCACAGGGTCACCGTTCTGGCCGGAGACGACGGTGTTGACGATGGCATGCCCCTGCGGACCGCTGGTGGAGACGCAGCCGCTGTAGGAACCGACCGCCTTGTACAGCGCGGGCGCGGCGAGCGCCAGCTGGAAGGCGGCGGTGCCCGCCATCGACACGCCCGCAACGGCATTGGCTCCGGTGCCGTGGAACTCACGGTCGATGACGCGGGGCAGCTCGCGAGTGAGGAAGGTGGTCCAGCGCTGACGGCCGAGGACGGGGTCGTCGGCCTGCCAGTCGGCGTAGTAGCTGCCCGCGCCGCCGATCGGCATCACGATGGTGACCTGCTTGCCGGCGAAGAAGGTGTCGGCGTCGGTGCGGGTGAGCCAGTTGCCGCCGTCGCGCCAGTCACCGGACGGGCCGACGCCGCCGTCGACGCCGTTGAGCAGATACAGGACGGGCGCGGTCGCCGAACGGTCGGCCGCGGGCAGCACCGCGACGGTCACCGGTTTCGCCATGGCGGCGGAGTGCACCACCAGCTCGACGACGCGGCCGGGACCGGGCTCGACGGAAATCAGCCGCGCGGCGTCGGTGGCCGGACTCGCTCCGGCGACCGGGGCGGCGCACACCATGACTGCCACGAGAGCCGGCACACATCGCGTCAAGACGCTCATGCGCCACCTCCATGCCCGGCCGTGGGACATGGCCGTCGAGCTTCAGAGTAGGTCGCCCTCACCTGCCCCGGACATGTTTCTGAAACATTGTCGATTCAGAGCAGGCGTGGCCCGCCGAGCTCACTCCAGCGCGTCGATAAACGCGCTGACCTCGGCGAGGAAGCGTGGCCGGTCCTCGATGAACAGCCCGTGCAGAGCGCCTTCCCAGAAGGAACCGCGAGCGTCAGGGGCATTGTCGAGGATGTACTGACCATTGGCCGCCGGGACCACCGGGTCATCGGTGCCGTGCAGCACCAGAACTGGAACATCCAGGGCGCGCAGGGTTTCGGTGTTGTCGATCGTGCGGTAGAACAGCGCCTTGCGCACCGAGGGCGGGGTCGCCAGACTGCCGCCGAACAACCGCTGCGCGTCGACGCCCTTGTCCGCGCCGGGCCCGGTATTGGCGTTGCCGAACACCGAGAACGCCCGCACCGCCCGCCCGGCGGCCTCGTCGAACACGCCCGGAATCGCCTTCTCCATCGACGGCCCCGGTGCCGCACCGGGCACATCGCGCCCGATATGGGCGGGCGCGCCGCAGTAGACGACACCGGCGACAGCCGAGGTGCCGTAGGTAGCGAGGTAGTCGGTGGCGACGATCCCGCCATAGGACCAGCCCAGCAGCACCGCACCGGCGTCGACACCCTCGGCGGCCAGCACCGCGGCCACATCGCCCGCCCACGCCTTGGGGTCGTCGTAACCGGCGCCGGGGTCGTCGGAGTACCCGTGTCCGCGCAGATCGACCGCGATCACCCGATAGCGCTCGGCCAGCTCGTCCGCGGCCGCCCCCCAGCACCGCAGATTCCCGGCCCACCCGTGCAGCAGCACCAGCGGCCTACCGGTACCGATCACCCGGTAGACGATCCTCGTTCCATCGGCACTGACAGCATCGCGAATAGCCATACCGACAGGTTAATCGGCGCGGTCACGAAGGATTCCCCAGCCGCGCACGGCCGCGGCGAACGCCTGACATCACCGTGATCGGAGCCATGGCGGCCGGGAATCCTGGGCGAATAAGATCGGCAAACATGAGCATTCGCACCGCTGTCGTCACCGGGGCCAGCTCGGGAATCGGTGAAGCCACCGCCCGGGAACTGGCGAAGCAGGGTTATCACGTCTACGTCGGTGCCCGCCGGTTCGACCGCGTGCAGCGCCTCGCCGAGGAGATCGGCGGCACCGCCATCGAACTCGACGTCACCTCCGAGGAATCGGTGCGCGCGTTCACCGACGCCATCGACCACGTCGACGTGCTGGTCAACAACGCCGGCGGCGCGAAGGGCATGGCCGCGGTCATCGACGCCGACCTCGACGACTGGCGCTGGATGTGGGAAACCAACGTCGTGGGCACCCTGCGCGTCACCAAGGCGCTGCTCCCCAAGCTCATCGCGTCCGGCGACGGCCTGATCGTCACCATCACCTCCATCGCCGCCCTGCACACCTACGACAACGGCTCCGGTTACACCTCCGCCAAGCACGCCCAGGCTGTCGCCCACCGCACCCTGCGCGGTGAGCTGCTCGGCAAGCCGGTCCGCCTCACCGAGATCGCCCCCGGCGCCGTGGAAACCGAGTTCTCCCTGGTCCGCTTCGACGGCGACGCCGACCGCGCCGCCAAGGTCTACGAGGGCATCGATCCCCTGCACGCCCAGGACATCGCCGAAATCGTCGGCTTCGTGGCCACCCGCCCTCCCCACGTCAACCTCGACACCATCGTCGTCAAACCCCGAGACCAAGCGGGCCCCGGCTCCTTCGCCCGCCGCTCCTGAGTACGTTTCCCCAGTTCGGCACCACCTACTCCCCTCAAACGTGAGACTCGACACCTGCACTCGTCGGGTTCGCCGCCCAGCCCGTCGCACGACGCGACGAGCCGGGCGGTCAATCCGCGCGCGGGACAGGCGAATCCGGCGCGACAGCCGTTCGAGTGGCGAGAGTGGGCGTGGGAATTGATACTGGGAGCGGGCGGTTCGATCGTTGCTGCGAATTCGCCGCGATACTCGAACTGGCATTAACATCGCCGTTTGCCGTTAGCCAGCCCCTAGGAGTAGAAGTTCGATGCTCGGTATGAAGTCTGTTTTCAGTGGGTTCAAAGATTTCCTGATGCGCGGGAACGTCATCGACCTCGCGGTCGCGGTCGTGATGGGTACCGCGTTCACCGCGGTGGTCACCTCGTTCAGCAAGGGACTCATCAATCCGCTGCTCGCGGTGTTCGGCTCGACCAACGAACTGGGCCTCGGCGTCCAGCTGATCGCCGACAAGCCGGCGACGTTCATCGCGCTCGGCCCGATCATCACCGCGTTCATCGACTTCTTCATGGTCGCCGCGGTGCTGTACTTCGTGCTGATGCTCCCGATGAAGTCGCTGAAGAACAAGTTCGGCACCACCAAGGACGCCGAGCCCACCGAGACCGAACTGCTCATCGAGATCCGCGACCTGCTGGCCAAGCAGCAGGGCCTGAGCACCGACCAGGCCGTCGCGCTGAGCAAGGAACGCGCCAGCGAGTCCGTCGAGGCGTAGTCGCCTCCGATTCCCCCGTCCGGCCCACCGGACGCGAACGACCCCCCGACCGTCGAGTCGGGGGGTCGTTCGTTTCCGGTCGGGTTCAGGCGTAAGCCAGGGTCTTGACAGGCCAGCGCGGGTGGTCGGGGTCGATCACGTAGGGGTGGGTGTGCTGGACGTGCCGGGGGCCGACCTGAATCGCGTCGGCCAGGATCGCCGGGTCGACCGAGCCGAGTTCGTGGATATGGGTGATCTCGGCCGGGTCGTTGCGGGGCCACAGCCGGATCGCCGCGACGGTGCCGATGCCGGCGATGACGGCCAGGGTCGCCCAGGTAGCCGTGAAGCCGGCGGTGGTGGCCAGCCAGCCGGTGATCGGATAGGTGATCAGCCAGGCGAGGTGGGACAGGGAGAACTGGCCGGCGAAGAGGGCGGGACGGTCTTCCGGTCGGGCGGAGCGGCGCAGGACGCGGCCCGTGGGGGTGAGGATCAGGGCGGTGCCGGCGCCGATGGTGGCCCAGGTGGTGAGGGCGGCGGGCCAGTGCCACTCACCCGTCGGCAGGGTCGAGAGAACGAGCGCAGCGGTCAGGCCGGTGAGCAGCACCGCCGCCCCGGTGAGCATGACCGGGCGTTCACCGCGGCGGTCGAGGATCTTGGGCAGGGTGAGCGCGATGAACATCGTGCCGAGACCGTTCGCCGCGAGCAGCAGCGCGACGCCGGACTGGTCGCCGCCCAGCACATCCCGCGCGTAGTTCACGGTGTTGACCATCACCACCGAGCCCGCCGCGGCGACCACCAGGTTCAATCCGAGCAGTCCACGCAGTCGCGGCGTCGCCGCGAACAGCCGCAGCCCGGCGGCGAGCCGCTCGGCGATCGCGCCGTCACCGACCGCCGCGTTCGGGATGCGCGCGGCCGTTACCAGGGCGACCGACACCGCGAAGCCGAGGCCGGTGCCGACGAACAGCCAGTGGAAGCTGATCAGGCTCAGGGCCAGCGCCGCCAGCATCGGGCTGAGCAGCGTTTCCATCGTCGCCGCGAGCTGGGCGGCCGACAGCGCCTTCGTGTAGTCGCGTTCGTCGGGCAGGATGTCGGGCAGAACCGCCTGGTAGGTGGGGGTGTAGGCGGCCGAGGCGATCTGCAGCAGCGTGATGAGCACGTAGATCTGCCAGATCTGGTCGACGAAGGGCAGGGCGAGCACGATCGCGCCGCGCACACCGTTGAGCGCCATCAGGAATTGCCTGCGCGGCAGCCGGCCGGCGTAGGCGCCCGCGATCGGCGCGACGGTGACGTAGGCGACCATCTTCAGCGTCAGCGCGGTGCTGAGCACGATGGCCGCGTTGCCGCCTGCCAGTTCGTAGGCGAGCAGGCCGAGGGCGACGGTGGTGAGTCCGGTGCCGAACAGGGCCGCGACCTGGGCGGTGAACAGCAATCGGTAGTCGCGGTGCGCGAACAGTGAGGTGCTCATGATGCCTGCCCTTTCAAGGCTGCTTATCTGCGTATGAACGCAATAAGCAGCATAAGCCGAAAAGTATTCCCGGACCACCGAAATCTTTTCCGGCTTGACCTCAACGACCGTTGAGGTAGGACGGTAGAGCGCAGCGGCGGCCGAGGGGCCGTCACCGACGAAGAGGAACGTCATGAGCGCCACGGTTGACCACGCCCGAACCGCAATCAGCCCGCTGCGGCTCGCGGTCGTCATCGGCAGTACCAGGGAGGGGCGCTTCGGTCCGACGATCGCGAGCTGGTTCGTCCGGCAAGCGGCCCTGCGCGACGCCGTCACCGTCGACATCGTCGACACCGCCGGCATCGAACTGCCACACGCGTTCGGCGCCGCCACCGACCACCCTTCCGTCGCCGAAGCCACCGAAAAGCTCTCGCGCGCCGACGCGTTCGTCGTGGTGACACCCGAGTACAACCACAGCTACCCCGGCACGCTGAAGAACCTGATCGACATCCACCACGCCGAATGGCAGGCCAAGCCGGTCGGCTTCGTCTCCTACGGCGGCATTTCCGGCGGACTACGCGCCGTGGAACACCTGCGCCCGGTCTTCGCCGAACTCCACGCCGTCACCGTGCGCGACTCGGTCTGCTTCCCGAATCCGTGGGGCCGATTCGACGACGCGGGCGAGCTGTCCGCGCCGAACGATGCCGACGCCGCCGCGGCGACCATGCTCGACCAGCTCACCTGGTGGGGCGAGGCCCTGCGCACCGCCCGCCTCGCCCAGCCGTACGGGAAGTGAGCGCCGTGATCACCACCGCCGAACCGGCCACCAGCCGGGCTCCGATGCGGATCGCCCTGGTCCTGGTGGTCGGCATGATCATGGCCACGCTCGATCAGACCATCGTGAACGTCGCCATCAACAAGTTGTCGATGGAGTTCCACGCGGGCCTGAGCACGATCCAGTGGGTCGCCACGGGCTACTCGCTCGCCCTCGGCGCCGTGGTGCCGACCTCGGCGTGGCTGGTCGGCCGATTCGGCGCCAAGCGGCTGTATCTGACGGCGATCAGCGCGTTCGTGGTCGGCTCGGTGCTGGCCGGGCTGTCGTGGAACATCGAGTCGCTCATCGCTTTCCGATTGATTCAGGGCGCCAGCGGCGGGCTGTTGATGCCGGTGGCCATGACGATCCTGCTGCGCGCGGCCGGGCCCGACCGCCTCGGGCAGTTGATGAGCACGCTCGGGCTGGCCATTCTGGTCGGCCCCCTGCTGGGCCCGGTGATCGGCGGATATCTGATCGACGAGGTGTCGTGGCGGTGGATGTTCTTCATCAATCTGCCGCTGGGCGCGCTGGTGTTACTGCTGGCGGTGCGGGTGGTGCCCGACGACGCCCCGGAACCGCCGCGGGCGCTCGACATCCGTGGACTGCTGCTGATGTCGCCCGGGTTGGCGCTGGTCATCTACGGCGTCACCGCCGCGGGCGAGAGTGCCGGATTCGCCACGCCCGCGGTGCTGGTGCCGCTGCTGGTGGGGGTCGGCCTGATCGCCGCGTTCGTGCGCCGTTCGCTGACCACCTCGGTGCCACTGCTGGATCTGCGCGTGCTCGGCAACCGGATCACCGGCACCTCCGCGGTGCTGCTGGCGGTGTTCGCCGGCGGCTACTTCGGTTCGATGCTGCTGCTGCCGTTGTACTTCCAGGTGGTGCGCGGTGAGTCAGCACTGGTGGCAGGCGCTTTGGGGATTCCGTTCGCCCTGGCATCGGGTGCGACCATGCAGGTGGCGGGCAGGCTGATCGACCGGATTCCGCCCGGCCGGTACCTGCCCGCGTCGATCACGGTGGCGCTCACCGGTTTCGTGCTGTTCGTGATCCAGCTCGACGCGGACGCGCCGTACTGGGCGCTGTGCCTGACGATGGTGCTGATGGGCGCGGGCGGCGGCGGGACCCTGATGCCGGTGATGACCACGGCGACCCGGCCGCTGAGCCGCGAGCAGCAGCCCGCCGGTTCGACGGTGCTGAACATGATCAGCACCACGTCGATGGCGATCGGGACCGCGGTGGCCTCGGTGACGTTGGGCGCGCTGCTCCCGGTGACGGGTGGCCTCCAGGCGCTCCACGCCATGACGGCGGACCAGCGGGCCGAACTCGCTCCCGCCCTGGCCGACGCGTTCCAGCACACCTATCTGATCGCGCCCGTCATGATCGCGCTGGCGCTCGTCCCAGCGCTGCTCCTGCCCCGACGCTAGGGGCCGGCGAGCCGTCGTGCCGTGGCGTTCGAACCACCGCGGCACGACGGCGCAGGTGCGGGATTATTCGGCGGGCAAGGCGGACATGGACTTCCATGTCGGCCAATCGAGGGCCCAGTCGTAGACGTCGCCGTCGGCCTGGGACAGCTCGATCGAGGTGCCGGTCACCTCCACCGGGTCGCCGTAGAGGGCGGTCGGGAAGTAGGCCTGGGCGTCACCGGGTGAGAGGTTGATGCAGCCGTTGGTGACGTTCGAGGAACCCTGCGCCGAGAGGGATTCGGGGTTGGCGTGGATGAATTCGCCGTTGTTGGAGATACGGACGGCCCAGCGTTCACGAACATTGGTGTAGTACGGCGGATTCGACATCATGAAGTCCTCGTACTTCTCGGTGACGATGTGCACGCCCGAGCGGGTCACGTTGCGCGGCTCGTTGCCTTCGCCGTAGGACACCGCGAAGTCGAAGATCGTGGCGCCGTCGCGCACCACCTGCATGCGGTGACTCGGCGCGTTCGCGATGACGATCTGACTGCGGCCGATGGTGAAGTCGGAGGTGACATCGGAGTCGCCGTAGGCGCCGCCGCCGAGGTCGACGCCGTAGAGCTTCGCGGCGACGTGCACGGTGGTACCGGGGGTCCAGTAGTCCTTCGGACGCCAGTGCACCCGCGAGCCGCCGTCGTCGGGCAGCCAGGCCCATGATCCTTCGGTGCCCTGGTCGGTGGTGACGGTGAGGGCCTTCTCCACGGCCGCCTTGTTCGTGACCGGCCCCGCGAACTTCAGGATGATCGGCGCCGCGATCCCGACCTCCTGGCCGTCGCCGATGTTGATCGTGGCCGGGATGGTCGACTGGGGGCTGATCGTGGTGAAGGTGGCGTCGATCGGGATCGGTTTCGCGTCGGCGCCGATGGCCGTACCGGCCCAGGTGTAGGTGGCGCCGTAGCCGAGCGGTTCGGAGACCTTGTAGGTGGTGCGGTCGGGGCTGAGCTGACCGGTGATCTGCTTGCCGCCGGCATTGGTGAGGGCGATCTGGTCGATCGTGCCGTGCGCGACCGTCACCGACACGGGCGCGACCGGATCCACATCGGTGGCTCCGGGGGTGGGCGCGATGGTGACCTGCGCCACCGGAGCCGCCTCGGCGGCCTCGCCCTGCCGGTCGACGGTGCACCCGGTGAGCACGACGAGCACCGCCAGCACGATCACCGCAACCACGGATCGCCCGCCCTGAACGCCCACTTCACGCCTGTGCGCCGACGAATTACGCCGCGCGGTGACCCGCGCGCGCAACAGATCGGTTACCGAATGTTTGCTCACGCATCGAATGTACGCCGAGCTACCGACCCACACCCCGTGAGCGCGGTCTCACCGAGACCGCTACTACCGGTTGAGCCATTCCTCGGTGAAGGTGGCCTCGTTGCCGAGGAGTTCGATCAGGCGCTCGGAGATGGCCGCCTCGATCTTGCCGCCGAACAGCGGGATCTTCACCTCGATGGTGCCGTTGATGGCGGTGGTGGAGCCGGTGCCGCCGTCGGGTGCCATGGTCACCGTGCCGCGGACCACGGCGGGGGCGCCGTCGACGTGGGCCTCGAAGATGCCGCCGGTGCCGGTGTAGGTCTCGGTGCGCGGAATGATCAGGTCGCCGGGGCGCACAGCGGTGATGGCGGGCGGGAGCTGGTCGGCGGGGATGGACTGCACCATCTGGACGCGGACCTGGTCGCCGTCCACGGCGAAGGCGTCGAGCCGGGCACCGGGCCCGCCGACCTCGGCGATCCGGGCCTTCCAGTACTGCTCGTCGGAGTACGCGGCGCGCACCGCATCGACGGAATGCGTGTAGCCGGCAGTGAACGCCAGAGGTGTAGCCATGCTCGACACGGTACCGTCTGCGGACGTGCGTACAACACGGGTGGTGTCCTCCGATCAGCTGCGTGACCTGCTTGCCGATACCGGCGCGAAGGTCCGCGATTCGGTGCGTTTGTCCGAATTGACGACCTTGCGGGTCGGCGGGCCCGCGCTGCTCGCCGAATGCGCGAGCACCGAGGCCCTGGTGGCCACGGTGAAGGCCCTGGACGCGGCCGGTATCGCGGTGCTGCTGGTGGCGGGCGGGTCGAACCTGCTCATCGACGACGCGGGCTTCGACGGCGT
The DNA here is from genome assembly GCF_053608825.1 of Nocardia sp. NPDC055002. Taxonomy (NCBI): domain Bacteria; kingdom Bacillati; phylum Actinomycetota; class Actinomycetes; order Mycobacteriales; family Nocardiaceae; genus Nocardia; species Nocardia sp. NPDC055002. The sequence goes on along the minus strand of NZ_JBSGWE010000005.1, from coordinate 256,591 downwards.
GGTCGTGCTGGTCGGCACGACCGGCGTCGAGCTGGGAACCGACAACGTGGTGGCCGAGGCGGGCGCGAACTGGGACGAGGTCGTCGCGGCGACCGTCGCGGCCGGGCTGGGCGGGCTGGAGTGCCTGTCCGGGATTCCGGGTTCGGCCGGTGCGACACCGGTGCAGAACGTCGGCGCGTACGGCGTGGAGGTGGCGTCGCTGCTGCGCCGGGTGCGCCTGCTCGATCGCACGACCGGGGACGTGCGCTGGGCCGAACCCGCCGAACTGGGCTTCGGCTACCGGACCAGCGTGCTCAAGCACAGCGACGACGCGGTGGTGCTCGCGGTGGAATTCGCCCTGGATCCGAGCGGGATGAGCGCGCCGCTGCGCTACGGCGAGCTGGCGAAGGTGCTCGGCGCGGGCGACGGCGAGACCCGCCCGGTCGAGCAGGTGCGCGCCGAAGTGCTGCGCCTGCGGGCGGGCAAGGGCATGGTCCTCGACCCGGCCGACCACGACACCTGGAGCGCCGGTTCGTTCTTCACCAACCCGGTCGTCACCGAGGAGCAGCTGCCGCGGGTACTGGCCGCGATCGCCGCGCACGTCGGCGACGACGTCAAGGTGCCCACCTATCCCGCACCCGACGGCACCAAGCTCTCGGCGGGCTGGCTCATCGAACGCGCCGGTTTCGCGAAGGGCTTCCCCGGCGACAGCGCCGCCGCGCGCCTGTCGACCAAGCACACCCTGGCCCTGACCAACCGTGGCACCGCGACCGCGTCCGACATCGTCGCCCTGGCCCGCACCGTGCGCGCGGGCGTCCAGGAAAGGTTCGGCGTGACGCTGGAGCCGGAACCGGTAACCGTCGGCATCGATTTATAGGACCGAGCACAGACAACCCACCTCTTCCCTCCGCCCGCACCCCAACCACGTAACGTGTTCTGCCATGGCACGCAGACTGGACTACTCGGCTCGCTACCCCCTGCACACCACCGAAGAGCTGTACGCAGCGCTCCAGAGCAGGGACTACTGGGAAGCCCGCGTCGCCGAAATGCGCAAGTACGCGCCCAACAACGAAGTGGTGAGCCTCGACGTCACCGACGACGGCATCGACGTGGTCCTGCACCACACCCTGCCCCGCGAGATGCTCCCCGAGATCGCCCAGACCGTGATGCGCAAGGACATGGTGATCACCCGCAAGGAGAGCTGGGGCCCGTTCGCCCACGACGAGACCGAGGGCAAGTTCTCCGCCTCGATTCCGGCCGGCCCCGGCAGCCTGACCGGCACCATCCGCCTGTTCCCCACCGACACCGGCGCTACCATGCGCTTCTCCCCCACCGCCAAGGTCTTCATCCCCATGGTCGGCCCGCGCCTGGAGCAGTTGATGCTGGTGAACCTGGTGGACCTGTTCCGCGCCGAGCAGGAAGAGACCCTGCGCTACCTGGACAATCAGACCGCCGACAAGTCGGTCTGACGCACCGGAGAGCCTCGACGCCCGTGGCCCCCAGCCGCAAGGCCCTCCCGCCGGTCGGCACCATCACCCGCGGCACCACCGGCGTCAACCGTTTGCGCCGCAGTGACCGCTGGCTCGTCAACGACGAACTCGTCAGCACGACACTGCGTGAATCCTCCAACCCCTTGGTCGTCGACCTCGGCTACGGCGCCGCACCGTGGACCACCTTCGAACTGGCCGCCCGGCTGCGCACCGTCCGCTCCGACCTCGAGGTGGTCGGCCTGGAGATCGACCCGGCCCGCGTCGTAGCACCCCGCGACGGCGTCCGGTTCGCCCGAGGCGGCTTCGAGCTGGCGGGCCTGCGACCGACCCTGGTCCGCGCGTTCAACGTCCTGCGCCAATATCCCGAGGACGCCGTGCCCGACGCGTGGTCGCGCATCCAGTCCAACCTGGCACCCGACGGACTGCTCGTCGACGGCACCTGCGACGAACTCGGCCGCCGCTGCGCCTGGGTCCTGCTCGACCGACACCGCCCCCTCTCCCTGACGCTGGCCTGGGATCCGTTCACCGTGGACCAGCCCTCCGACATCGCCGAGCGCCTGCCGAAAGCGTTGATCCACCGCAACATTCCCGGCGAACGCGTGCACACGCTCCTCACCGCCGCCGACCGGGCCTGGGAGCGTGCCGCGGCCATGGCGCCGTACGGCCCTCGCATCCGCTGGCGTGCAGCGGCGGAGATGCTGCGCGCCAACGGTTTCCCGGTCCACACCTACAAACGGCGAATGCGCGATTGCGTGCTGTCGGTGCCCTGGGACGTGGTCGCCCCGTCAGACCCGGCTTAACGCCCGTCGCACCCGCGCCGACGCCCGCGGCGCCAATTGCTGCCCACCCCACCAGATCTCGTCGGTATCGCACCGGTGGATCGCCACCGCGTCGGCCACCACCTCGTCCAGCGCCGACTGCGAGATCTCGGTTTCGGCCAGATCCAGGACCGTGCGCACCGGCGTGGTCACCAGAAACGGCCCTGCCGACTCGACGTCCGCCGCGCAGAGCTTGCGCCGGGTCAGCACCAACCGTGGGGTCACCGGCGGGCGACCCGCCGACACCGACAGGTGCAGAAACCGGGGCTGTAACCTGCCGATCCCGTGCAGTTCCGCCGCACTCTGGTACGACACCGCCGCCGCGCCGTCGAACCACGCCGCCCACATCGCGTACTCGTCGAGCGGCCCCACCCGCCACTGGCCCAGCCGCATCATCCCGACCCCGGCCCTGGTCACCGACCCGTCCCCCAGGGCCGCCCTGACCTGTGATTCGCAGCCGGTACGCAACACCTGACGCGTGGTGAAGAAGCCCGCGTGCCGCCCGGCGAGGCGCCGCAGCACCCGCCATCGATGATCCGCTGTCCCCGCCACCCGGCGCGCGCCCTCGCCAGTCATGCAACCCAGATTACGCCCGGTTGCGTGCGCCAGGTCACATTTTGTGTGAAGGCTTTCACTACGTCCTCAGAGCGGACACAGAAAGATCGGGAAGAATCCGATGCCATGACCACACAAAAGCCCCCTCGCCCCAGGATCGGTCGGCGCTCTCTGGTGATCGCGTTGGCCGTGGTCGCCGTTCTGCTCGTCGCGGCCATCGGCGGAACCGAAGCCTATGCCCGGCACAAGATCTCGAGCTGTATCAGCGGCGCGTTCGAGCAACAGATGGGCTCGAGCATCGACGTGGGCTTCGGCCCGCGCCCGATCCTGCTGTCGTATGTGGACGGCAAGGTCGGCACGATCACCGTCGACAGCGAGGACAACCAGTTCGGCCCCGCTGTCGGGATGGTGGTGCACGCGAAATTCAACGACATCGAGCTCGTCGACCGCGGCCGAGGCGGCGGCACCATCGACAGCTCGACCGCCGACGTGACCTGGAACAACGACGGCATCCGCGAGACCCTCGGCACCATGGTCAGCGGCGTGAGCTCCTCGGCGAGCACCGGAGTGCTGACTCTCGATGTGCTCGGCGGCCTCGCCCAGCTGGAGGTGCAGCCGATGGTCCGCGACGGCAACGTCACGGTGGAGACGAAGTCTGCGCAGATACTCGGCATCGGGCTGCCCACCGACCTCGTGCAGGACATCGTCGAGACCTTCACCCAGAGCTTGCAGAGCTACCCGCTCGGCCTGCGCGCGCAGGAGGTCAAGGTCACCGACGACGGTGTGAGCGTGCACCTTTCGGGCGGCAAGACCGCACTCGAGAGCGACCCGTCCGCTCAGCAGTCCGGGTTCACCTGCTGATCGTGCGCGGCGGTGACGACTCGGGACAACCTCGTCTAGTCGGGAAAACCGTCGAGGACCGCAGCCGATTTCGACAACCCGAGACGCGTAGCACCGGCCTCGATCATCGCGGCGGCGTCCGCGGCGGTGCGGATTCCGCCGCTGGCCTTCACCCCGAGTCGTCCGCCGACGGTCTCGGCCATCAACCGCACCGCGTGCACGCTCGCACCGCCCGCGGGATGAAAACCGGTGGAGGTCTTCACGAAATCGGCGCCCGCCTGCTCGGCCGCCCGGCACGCGCCCACGATCGCCGCATCGGTGAGCGCCGCCGACTCGATGATCACCTTGAGCACGGCCCGATCCCTGGTCGCCTCGCGCACGGTGATGATGTCGGCGAGCACGGCGTTGAAATCACCGGCCAGCGCGGCGCCCACGTCGATCACCATGTCCACCTCGGCGGCGCCCTGATCCACCGCCAGCCGCGCCTCGGCGCCCTTCACCAGCGAATGGTGTTTGCCGGACGGGAAACCCGCCACTGTGGCCACCACCAGCCCCGGCGCACGCACCGGCAGCATCGAGGGCGACAGGCAGATCGCGTACACCCCCAACTTGCGCGCCTCGACGACCAGCGAGTCGACCTCGGCCGGAGTGGCTTCCGGCGCGAGCAGGGTGTGGTCGATCATGTCGGCCACGGCGGCCCGGGTCAGCGGCGCGGAAGTCATTTCCCGAGCATCGCACACGCGCGGCCGAGTCCGGAACATCGGGCACGGCACATCATTGCGCTCCCGTACCCAAATCCTGGAGACTTAAGCCTGTGCTGATCCGTCGCGAGACCCCAGCGGACGCCCCGGCGATCGCCGCGATCCACCGCGCCGCGTTCGCCCCGCATTACGCGGGCGATCCGGCCGTCACCGAACCACCCGAACCCGCCCTCGTCGAGACGCTACGTACCGACGAGTCGTGGATGCCCACGCTGTCGCTGGTCGCCCTCGAGTACGACACCGTCGTGGGGCACATCTGTCTCACCAGAGCCGGAATCGGCCCGTTCCCGGTGCTCGCGCTGGGTCCGCTCGGCGTCGATCCGGAGCATCAGAAGTCCGGGATCGGCTCGGCATTGGTCCACGCCGCCCTCGGCGCCGCCGACGCCCTCGACGAATCGGTCGTCGGCCTGGTCGGCGATCCCGACTACTACGCCCGCTTCGGCTTCGTCCCCGGCGCGCGGCTCGGCGTCGTGCCCGACGAAGCCGAGTGGGCGCCGTACTTCCAGGTCCGCCCGCTCACGGCCTACGATTCCGCCGTGACCGGTGAATTCCGTTATCCGGCACCGTTTTACGACCTATAGGTCATTCGAAGACGACCGTGCGGCGACCGTGCACGAGCACCCGGCCCTCCAGGTGCCAGCGCAGTCCACGCGCGAGCACGACACGCTCGATGTCACGTCCCTGTCTGACCATGTCACGCACGTCGTCGGCGTGATCGACGCGGATCACGTCCTGCTCGATGATGGGCCCCGCGTCCAGCTCGGCGGTGACGTAGTGGCAGGTCGCCCCGATCAGCTTCACCCCGCGCGCATACGCCTGGTGATAGGGCCGGGCGCCGACGAACGAGGGCAGGAAGCTGTGGTGGATGTTGAGCGCGCGCCCGGCCCAGTGCTCGCACAGCTCGGCGGGCAGCACCTGCATGAAACGGGCGAGCACCACGGCGTGCGGGTCGTGGGAGTCGACGAGGTCGCGCACCTGCTCGAAGGCCGGACCGCGCTCGGCCGGGTCCTTCGGGAACGGCACGTAATGGAACTTCACCCCGTGCGCCTCGGTCATGCCCGCGAGGTCGGGGTGGTTGCCGATCACGGCCTCGATGGTCGCGGGCAGCTCACCGGCCTGTGCGCGGCCGAGCAGGTCGTGCAGGCAGTGCCCGTCCTTGCTGACCAGCAGCACCGCGCGCCGCGGGGCACCGGAATCGTGCAGCTGCCATTCGGTCTCGGGACCGAACTCGGCGGCCACCTCGGCGAAGCGCACCCGCAGCTCGTCGATGGAGAACGGCACCGTCGAGGCCTTCACAGCCTGGCGGGTGAAGAACCAGCCGATGTCACCGTCGGAGTGATACCCGGCCTCCACGATCGAGCCGCCGAAGCCGGCGATGAACGAGGAGATCCGGGCGATGACGCCCGGCCGGTCCGGGCACCCGAGGGTCAGCACGAACCGACGGTCGTCCGAGGTCACAGCGGTAGAACTCATCCGCCGATTCTCGCAGGCGGTCAGGCCAGGGCGCGCACGGGCTCGTTGACGGCGGCCAGCACTCGGGCCACCTCGGCGTTGAACAGGTCGAAGCGTTCGACATTGCCGAGGTGTCCGGTCGGCAGCACCTTGAACCCGGCGAGCGTGCCTGCTTCCTGGAGCAGCGCGGCCAGGCGCTCGGCGTGGATCGCCGGGGTCATGTCGTCGCGATCGCCCGCGAGCACGGTGGTCGGGACCGAGAAATTCTTCGCGTCATCGCCCAGGTGCAGCTCGGTGAGCAGGAACCCGTAGCGCGAACGCGTCATCATCGGACAGCCGCGCACCACCGACAGCGCGTAATTCAGCTTCTCGCGCGAGGTATCGAGGGTCATCACCTGCCGGGCGAAGATCCAGCGCACCGGCTTGATCGGCGGGAACACCACCGGGGTGCCGAGAATGAGCTTGCCGAGCCAGTCCGGCGTCGGCATCGAACGGCCGCCGAGAATCCGCAGCGGGATGTTCAGACCGGGAACCATGGTCGACACCTCGACCAGTGAGTGCGCGCCGGTGTTGGTGAGGATCACCGCGGCGGCCTGTTCGGCGACCCGCTCCGGGTAACGGCCCGCCCAGGCGATGAGCGTCATCCCGCCCATGCTGTGCCCGGCCAGTACCGCGCGCTGACCCGGCAGCAGCACGGCGTCGAGCACGTCGCACAGGTCGTCGGCGAGCAGATTGGTGCTCGGGCGGGCGTAGCCGTTGGTGCTCTCGCCGTGGCCGCGCTGGTCGTAGGCGACCACGCGGTACTCGCCGGCGAAGGCGTTGATCTGGGCGTTCCAGTACTCGATCGAACACGTCCAGCCGTGGGCGAACACGATGACGGGCGCGTCGACCGGGCCGTAGGCGTGCACCCGCAGGCGGGCGCCGTCGGCGGTGACCACGGGGATCACGTCGTGCGGTACCCGCGGCGGATCGAAGGCCGCGATCCCGTGCGTCCGCGTCCGCAGATCCGCCCGGTGGGCCGCGAGGGTGGTCTCGACCACGGTGGACACCCGGTCGACCAGGTTCACCAGAGCCGTCGGCATCTTTGCGCGCATCGGCACACTCCTTTGTGTTACTGATAGATACAGTAACACCGCGTACCACTCACCCGCGAGCCCTTCTGAGGGCTATTTACCAGCGCGGGCCGCGCTGCACCTCGTCCACCTTCGGGCGCACATCGGCCAGATACACCCCGGTCGCGATGATCGCGATGAACGACAGCATCCCCAGCCCGCCGATGCCGATCAGCAGAAACACCAGCGCACCACCGAGAATGGCCAGCCAGATCGGTTTGGTCATCTTGTCGACGGCGGTGAAGGCATCCGAACGCTGGCGCACAGCGTGAATGAGCGCGAATACCGTCGCGCCGAAGGCGCCGATCCACAGGATCAGCAGAATCAGCGAGGTCATCCCATTCACCATGTTCACACCCCCATCATACGAACAGCGGCCCCGCACACACCTGGTGTACGGGGCCGCTGTCAGCGGTACTGCGCGAAGGTTAGACCTTCTTGGGCGCGGCAGCCTTCTTGGCCGGAGCGGCCTTCTTGGCCGGAGCCTTCTTGGCGGCGGGAGCCTTGGCCGGAGCCGGCTCGGTGGTGACGGCGACGACCTCGGCCTCGACCACGGCGTCGACCTTGTCGGCCACCGCTTCGGCCTCAGCCTTGGTGCGGCCCAGCAGGTCGTTGACCTTGGTCAGGGCATCCTCGGCGCGAGCGGAGGCATCCTTGTAGAGGTTCTCGACGCGGCCGATCTGCTCGTCGACGGCCTGGTTGGCACGCAGCCGGTCGACGGTCTCCTCGCCGCGAACGGCGAGATCGGCGTAGATGTCGAGCGCCTGGCGGTAGTACTGCTCGGCCAGCTTGCGCAGCTCTTCGGGGGTGAACTTCTCGCGCAGCTCGGCGAGGTCCTCCGGCAGCTCCGACGGCAAGCCGGAGATACGGTCACGCAGGGTGTCGAACTGGGCCTGCACATCGGCGGGCACGTTCGCGATGCGCTCGCGGGCCTCTTCGACGCGGGCCTTCGGGTCGGCGGTGGCAACGCGGCCACGCACGTCGGCGACGACGTCGTTCACGGCGGCGTAGATGGCGTCACCGGCGCCGACGGTGGCGAACAGCGGCTTGGTCACAGTGGCGGTCTTCTCGGTCATCAGTCTTCAGTCTCCTGGTGTGGCGGAGTGTCAGTTGTCGTGAACGAAACGTCAGTGTCTCGTTCGTTCCCCCCTGAGCCGGCTTCTTCCCCGTTTTCCCGGCGAAACGACTCATAGATTTCCAGCAACACCTGTTTCTGCCGCTCGGACACCGAAGTGTCGGCGAGCAGGGCGTCACGGACCGGGCTGTGCGGACGCTGCTCCAGAAATCCTGCCCGCACATACAACACCTCCGAGGAAACCCGCAGTGCCTTGGCGATCTGCGCGAGTACTTCGGCGGAGGGATTACGTAATCCGCGTTCGATTTGGCTCAGGTACGGATTACTTACCCCCGCCAGAGCGGCGAGCTGACGCAGGGACACCTGCGCACCTTCGCGCTGTGCCCTGATGAAACCTCCGATATCTTGAGCCGCGTGCGCTACACGACTCTCGGGTTGGTCTGTCATCGCTCACCTTCTGGCGTTGTAAGGCCAATAGTAGAACAGGGTGCTAGCTATTGCAAGCACTACAGTTAGCACCCGGTCGGCTAACGCGTACGCAGCCCCGGTTACCAGGTCGTTCAGTGGAACAGCAGCTGCGAGATCGTGTAGATGGCCAGGCCGGCGAGCGAGCCGACGACCGTGCCGTTGATCCTGATGAATTGCAGATCCCGACCGACCTGCAATTCGATCTTCCTGCTCGCCTCGTCGGCGTCCCAGCGCGCGACCGTATCGGTCACCAATGTCGTGATCTCCGCGGAGTAGTTACCGACCAGATAGCGAGCACCGCGATCGATCCACCCGTCCACTTTGCCACGCATCTCCGGGTCGTCGCGGAGGCGCTCGCCGAGCTGCTGCACATTCTCGGCCACCTTGCGCCGAAGGGTGGAATCGGGATCTTCGGCCGATTCCAAGATCAATCGCTTCGCCGCCCGCCAGGTGGCCTCGGCCATTCCGGTGATCTGCTCGCGGCCCATGATCTCGGCTTTGACCTTCTCCGCCTTGGCGATCATCGCGTCGTCGTGTTGCAGGTCCTCGGCGAAATCCTGGAGAAAGCGATCGGCGGCCCGGCGCAATTCGTGATCAGGATCGGAGCGCACCTTCCAGGTGAACTCGACGAGTTCCCGATAAATTCGCTCCGACAGCAATGTATTGACAAATTTCGGTGCCCATTGCGGCGCATCGCGCACCACGATCCGGTCGATCGTGTCCTGGGAACCCAGCGCCCACTGATGGGCGCGCTCGGCCAGCAGGTCGATCAGCGGCCGCTGCCGGTTGTCGGCGATCATCTCCGAGAGCACCCGGCCCAGCGGCGGCCCCCACAGCGGTTCGGCGATCCGCTTGACGATGGTGTTGTCGATGATCTGCTCGACGTCCTCGTCGCGCAGGGTGTTGACCACCGCGGTCAGGATCGTCGCGCTCTCCTGCGCCACCCGGGCCGCGTGCGCCGGATCGGCCATCCACCGGCCCACCCGCAGCGAGATCTGCGCCGAGTCCAAGCGCGCCGAGACCACGTCGGGGGCGAGGAAGTTGGTGCCCACGAAGGCGCCCAGGCTCTCGCCGAGCTGGTCCTTCTTCTTACGGATGATCGCGGTGTGCGGGATCGGCAGACCCAGCGGGTGCTTGAACAGCGCGGTGACCGCGAACCAGTCGGCCAGTGCGCCGACCATGCCCGCCTCCGAGGCCGCGCGGACATAGCCCACCCACTCGCCACCGCCGCCGCGCGATTCGAGCCAGCGGCACAGCAGGTAGATCACACTGGCCACCAGCAGGAAACTGGTCGCCAGCGCCTTCATCTTGAACAGGTCACGTTTTTTGCCCGCCTCGTCGGTCATCACCGCGAAGCCGGCGGGCTGTGCGGCGGGCTCGGTGCGCGGCGTGAGAACCGCCGTGTTGCCGGGAGATTTCTCCATAGCCCCCATTCTGCTGTGCGCACGGCGAGTGCGCCGCCGCCAACCCCGCGTGGCGTCGCCCACGACACGGCGAACCGCGCGGTTTGTCGTACGCGCGCGTAAGCACTCGAGTGTGGTAAATGCCGCAACGTGGGCCAAAGGAGCGCCACCCCACACCGGCGCGCCTAAGCTGTTGACTAAAGACGCCAACATCGATCACGAGGGGGCTGTTCTGTCCACCGAAGACCTTGTCGAGATCGGCGAGCAGTCGAGCCGAGCCAGTGTGCGCGGCGGCGGCGGCCAGGCCGACGGCCGCAAACGTCGGTGGCGACAGCACAAGATCGACCGCCGCGAGGAGCTGGTCGACGGCACGCTCAACGCCATCCGCGCGCGGGGCAGCCAGGCGGGCATGGACGAGATCGCCACCGAGATCGGCGTGTCCAAGACCGTGCTGTACCGCTACTTCGCGGACAAGAACGACCTGGTCCACGCCACCATGCAGCGGTTCATCGAAACCACGCTGCTGCCCCGGGTGTACGGCGCGATCAGTCTCGACGCCGACGAATACCAACTCGTGCGCGCCGCGATGACCGAATACGTCGGCACCGTCGACGACGACCCCGAGGTCTACCGGTTCATCATGAGCAATGCCGCGGGCGACAAGTCCTCGCTCGCGGAGTTCGAGCGCCTCTTCGCCGAGGTGGTCACCACGGTGCTGGTCGACCGGGCCGGCGCCAAGGGCATCCGCACCGAGGGCGCGATGCTGTGGTCGTACGTGCTGGTCGGCGGCATTCAGCTGGCCACCCACTGGTGGACCACCACCGACAAAGCCATGCCGCGTCAGGACGTCATCGACTACCTCACGATGATGGCCTGGAGTGCGATCGAGGGCATGGCCCGCGCGGGCGGTTCACCCGAGATCTTCACCGCGCAGCCGCATCCGCTCCCCGAAATGCCGCAACAGTCGCCCTGACCCGGGATTTCCCGCGTTCGAGGGAGCCGGGCTCGACAACGGCGCGCGGTTGGCTACGCTGAACCCGGGCGGGACGCTGTGGCTTGTGTCACCGCCGTGCGCGTCGGCACCAACGGAGGTATCTCGATGGCGAAGAACGTGCCGACTTCCCGGCTTGCCCGCGGGACGAAGCTGGGGGCAGTCGCGGCGGGGTCGGTCATCCGCTCGAAGAAGACCAGATTGTCGATGCGCGGCCGCTCGGAGGCCGTGCGCGCGCGGATGGCCGAGGAGTCGATGATCCGCACCACCGAACAGGTGGTCATGGTGCTGGGCACCATGAAGGGCGTCGCGATGAAGCTGGGCCAGATGATGTCGGTGCTCGACCTGGATCTGGTGCCGGAGAACCATCGCGAGCGGTTCCAGCAGCGCCTGGCCGTGCTGCGCAACGCGGCGCCGACGGTGTCGTTCGAGTCCATGCGCACGGTGATCGAGCAGGATTTCGGTGCCCCGCTGGCGGAGATCTTCGCCGAATTCGATCCGGAGCCGATCGCCGCCGCCTCGATCGGCCAGGTGTACCGGGCCACGCTGAACGACGGCCGTGCTGTCGCGGTGAAGGTCCAGTACCCCGGGGTCGACGCGGCCGTGCGCGCGGATCTGAAGAACCTCACCATGTTCCGCCGGGTGCTGGCCTCGGCGATGCCGTGGATCACCCCCGCGGTACTCGACGAGCTGAAACTGAACATGGAGAGCGAGCTCGACTACCAGGCCGAAGCCGCCACCCAGGCCGAGATCGCGCACCTGTACCGCGACCACCCGTTCATCGTGGTGCCGTCCTCGGTACCCGAGCTGTCGACCACCCGCGTGCTGGTCAGCGAGTTCATCGACGGCGACGGCTTCGACGAGGTGCGGAAAATGCCCGCCGCGGTGCGTGACCGGGTCGGCGAGATCATCTACCGCTTCTACGTCGGCTCGCTGTTCAGCTTCAACGAGTTCTGTGGCGACCCGCACCCGGGCAATGTGCTGCTCGCCCGTGACGGCCGGGTCGCCTTTCTCGATTTCGGGTTGTTCAACCGGATGGATCCCAAGCTGGTCGGATTCGAGATCCAGTGCCTGCGCGCGGCCGCCGAGGACCGCGCGGAAGACCTGCGGCAGCTGATGATCGATCGCGGCGTGATCGATTCGCCCGAGGAGATCGGCGCCGAGGAATGCCTCGAATACGTGCTCGCCGCCTCGGAATGGTGTCTGGTGGACGAGGAACTCACCATCACCCCGGAACTGGCCAGCGGCGCGTTCCTGCTCGCCGTCGACCCGAGGGCCAGCGAGTTCACCGGCATGAAGCAGCAGAATCTGCCGCCCGAACACCTGTTCTCGCGCCGCGCCGACTTCCTCACCTTCGGCATGCTCGGCCAGCTCGACAGCACCAACAACTGGCATGTGATCGCCAGGGAATGGCTCTACGGCGATCCGCCGGTCACCGAACTCGGTCTGGCCCACCGTGATTGGCTCGCCACTCATCCACCGAAACCGGTGAAGAAGACTCGCGCCCCCCGCAAGGCCGGCGCACCGGCCACCAAGCCCTGAATCACCTTTCGAAAGGCGCGTCATGCCGCAGCACCGTGAGTTCGACCTGATCCTGTTCGGCGCAACAGGTTTCGTCGGCAAACTCACCGCCGAATACCTGCTCACCGCGGCCCCGGCCGACGCCAGGATCGCCCTGGCGGGCCGTTCGGCGAGCAAGCTCGCCGCCACCCGCGACGAGCTCGGGCCCGCCGCCGCGACATGGGAACTCGTCGTCGCCGATTCCAGCGACCCCGCATCGCTGGCCTCGATGGCCGAGCGCACCAAGGTCGTGGTCACCACTGTCGGACCGTACCTGCGCTACGGCATGCCCCTGCTGGGCGCGTGTGCCGCGGCGGGCACCCACTACGCCGACCTCACCGGTGAGCCGCTGTTCATCCACGACGCCATCGAGAAGTACGAGCAGACCGCGGTCGACTCGGGCGCCAAGATCGTGAATTCCTGTGGCTACGACTCGATTCCGTCGGATCTGAGCGTGTACGAGATCTATCGCGCCACCATCGCCGACAACACCGGCGAGCTCGAGGACACCACCCTGGTCGCCTATCTCAAGGGCGGCGTGAGCGGCGGCACCATCGATTCCGGGCGCGCCATGATGGAGGACGTCGCGGCCGATTCCGCGCGCGGCAAGATCCTGGCCCACCCGTACTCGCTGAGCCCGGATCGCAGCATGGAACCCGATGTCGGCCGTCAGTCCGATCAGGCGCTGGCCCGCGCCGACAGCATCGACCCCAGCCTGAACGGCTGGGTCACCACGTTCGTGATGGCCTCGCACAACACCAAGGTCGTGCGCCGCACCAACGGCCTGCTCGGCTGGGTCTACGGCAAGCAGTTCCGCTATCGCGAGGTGATGAACGCGGGTACCTCGGCCGCCGCGCCGCTGATAGCCGCGGGTATCGCGGGCGGCATGGTGGCCGCGATGGCGTCGCAGGCGGCACTGTCGCGGGTGTCGCTCGGCCGCAAGCTGCTCGACCGGATCCTGCCCAAGCCCGGCACCGGCCCCAGCGAAAAGGCCCGCCGCAGTGGGTGGTTCACCATGAAGACCTTCGCCCGCACCAGCTCCGGCGCCAGATACCAGGCCACCTTCTCCGGCACGGGCGATCCCGGCTACCAGGCCACCGCCGTCCTGCTCGGCCAGAGCGGCCTGAGCCTGGCCTTCGACACCCTGCCCGAGCGCGCGGGCGTGCTCACCCCCGCATCGGCGATGGGCGAGGCGCTCACCGCGCGGCTGCGCGAGGCCGGGATGACCATCGAGGTCGCGCGCCAGTGAATCTCGCCCGCAGGACGATGAACGCCCCGGCGCTGGCCGCGGTGTACGAGCACGCGTGGCGACCCACGTTGTTCTACCTCGCCAGCGGCCGGACCACCGGCACCGACCGCCGCGACGCGGTCGGCGCCCTGCGTCTGAGCGGCCCCATGAAGGTGCTCGATGTGGCGTGCGGCCCAGGCAATTTCACCGGCTACCTCAGCGAGTACCTCACCAAGGGCGGTTTCGTCACCGGCCTGGACTACTCGGCGCCGATGCTGGCCAAGGCCGCCACCGACAACGCGAGCCCGCGCGTCGGTTATGTCCGCGGCGACGCGCGCATGCTGCCGTTCGCCGACGGAACCTTCGACGCCGTCTGCTGTTTCGGCGCCCTCTACCTGATCCCCGATCCGCTGGTCGCCACCCGCGAGATGATCCGTGTCCTCGCCCCGGGCGGGCGCATCGCGATCAGCACCAGCTATGCCGAGGACAACCTCTTCGGCTCGGCGAGCAGCCTGGCCGCGAGCCTGAGTGGCCTGCGCCTGTTCGACCGCGATACCTTCCCGAAGCTGTTCGCCCGCGCGGGCCTGACCGAAATCGACCAGCGCGTCCACCGTTTCATGCAATACGTGGACGCCACCAAGCCCGTGTCAGACCAGGCTTAGCCAGTAGTCCTGGAACTTCAGGAACACCAGCAGCAGCACCACCGCGTAGAACACCACGACCAGGGTCCAGCGCCATTCGGCGAGGATTCCCATGGCCCCACGCGACCGGCCCCACAGTTCCTGTGTGGTCACCGCGAACAGGACCGGCACCGCCACCCACACCACCATGCAGTACGGGCACAGCGCGTTGATCCGGTACAGGCTTTGGAAGATCAGCCAGCACAGTCCGGCGATGCCGAGCACGGTGCCGAGCCACAGCCCGCCCCAGATCCAGCGCGGGAAGCCCACACCGACCACCGACAGCACGGCGAGGGTCACCACCACCGAGAATCCGACGACGCCGATGAGCGGGTTGGGGAAACCGAAGACCGCGGCCTGGTCGGTCTTCATGATCGACCCGCACGACAGCACCGAGTTGATGCTGCACGAGGTCACGTAGTTCGGGTCGACGAACAGCTTGAACCGTTCGACGGTGAGCGTAAACGACGCCAGCCAGCCCGCCAGCCCGGCGATCAGCAGCAGCCAGGCCGAGCGGGCGGGGGCGGTGATCACTTCGCCGCGTCAGCGATCACGGGGGCCAGGCCGTTCTCGGTGAAGATCGCGTCGGTCTGGTTCAGCTGGCCGTTGATGTACACCGACGGCGTCGACTTCACGCCACTCTGCAGCGTGGTCTGGGTGACCTGCTGGATGTAGTCGTTGTACGGCTTGTCGTTGATGCAGGTCGCCACGGCCGGATCGGTGTACCCCGCGTCGGTGGCGATCTCGATGAGCTCGTCGTTGCTCAGACCCGCACCGCCCTCGGCGGGCTGCTTCTCGAACATGGTCTGCAACCAGGACTGGTACTTGGTGGTATCGGACTTCGCCACGCAGAACGAGGCGTTGGCCGCGCGCGAGGAATACTGATCGGTCGAGGCCTTGTCGAGGAACGAGATGATCTGGTACTCGACGGAAGCAGTGCCGTCGGCGGCGGCCTTGGCGAGCGTCGCACCGTTGGCTGCCTCGAACTGCTTGCAGGCCGGGCACTGGAGGTCGGCGACCACGCGCACCTTGACCTTGGCATCAGGATTGCCGATCACGACCGTGCCGGTCTCGGTGACCGCCCCGCCCGTCGCGGGCAGCTGCGCCGCCGAGGTCGTCGACGATTCCTTGTCGGAATCGGACTTGTTCACCGCGATGCCGATGCCGATGGCCGCGACCAGCGCGACCAGGACGGCGGCGACGCCGACCTGGATCGCGATCTTGCGCTTCTTGTCGGCCGCCTCGGCCGCCGCCAGCGGATTCCTGCCCGAGGGGCTCTTGCCCGTGCTCACCGTCGTCACACGCCTTTCGCTCGTTGGCTCCCCACCGGGAACATCATGCGGGCCGAACCTGAGAGTTTCCGCAATGCTCGTCCTGCCCGTATTCAGGACTCGTCGAGTCGACGCAACTGCTCGGCGATATCGAAGTCGGCGGGCGGCCAGTCGAGTTCCATCTGCGCCAGCGCGGCGATCAGCAATTCGGTGACCGCGAGGCGCGCGTACCACTTGTGGTCCGACGGCAGCACGTACCAGGGCGCGTAATCGGTGTTGGTGCGGTCGAGAACGGCCTGGTACGCCTTCTGATATTCGGGCCAGTAAGCGCGTTCGGTGATATCGGAGGGGTTGAACTTCCAGTATTTGTCCGGGCGTTCCAGCCGTTCGCGCAGCCTGCTCTTCTGCTCGTCGAGGGAGACGAACATGGCGACCTTCACGATGGTGGTGCCCGCGTCGGCGATCTCCTTCTCGAACGCGTTGATCTGGTCGTAGCGCTGCTCCCACTCCGCCTGCGGCACGAGGTCGTGCACCCGCACCACCAGCACGTCCTCGTACTGGGAGCGGTCGAAGACGCCGATCTGACCGTGGGCGGGCAGCTTGTTGCGGATGCGCCACAGGAAATCGTGCTGCTTCTCCAGGTCGGTGGGCACGCCGAAAGACGCGTGGTCGACGCCCTGCGGGTCGACCGACCCGATGACGTGGCGCACGATGCCGCCCTTGCCCGCGGTGTCCATGCCCTGCAAGATCAGCAGCACGCTGCGCTGTCCACCGGTGCGGCCGTGCGCGAACAGCTTCTCCTGCAAGACCGAGAGCACCGTCGCCCGTTCGGCGAGCAGTTCCTTGCCCAGGCGCTTGCCGCCGCTGAAGCCCGGCGTGCTCGAGGTGTCCAGATCAGCGACGCGCTGACCGTCGGCGCGCAGCGCGATATCGGCCGTTTCGGTCCACTGTTTCGCCATTTCCCATGCCTACCACTAATGGGCGGGTTTACCGGGCAAGCTCGACGCAATCGTTGCCTGCCAGCACTGCACGCCCGCCGGGTCGGCGATGTCGGCACTGTGCACATATACCGGGTCTTCACCCGCACTGCGTTGAGCGCGGTAGTCGGCGAGCAGGCGGAACGCGACGACGCCGAGCGGGATGATCGCGGCCAGGTTGACCAGCGCCATCACGCCCATGAACACGTCGGCCAGGTTCCAGATCAGGCTCACCGAGCCCAGCGCGCCGCCGAAGACGGCCACCAGCACCAGGATTCGGAACGCGGTGAGCACCTGGGGACGGGTGGTGATGAATTCGATATTGGCGCGACCGTAGTAGAAATTGCCGATCATCGAGCTGAACGCGAGCAGGAACACCACCGCGGTGAGCACGTGGCCCGCCCAGCTGCCCAGCGACGCCTGGAGTGCGCTCTGGGTCAGGTCGGCGCTGCGCCGCTCGGACAGATCAGGGTCGGTGGTCAGGATGATGAACGCGGTGATCGAGCAGATCAGCAGGGTGTCGAAGTAGACGCCGAGCGACTGGACCAGGCCCTGCTTCACCGGATGCGAGACATCCGCCGCCGCAGCGGCATTGGGTGAGGACCCGAGCCCCGCCTCATTGGAGAACATGCCGCGCCGGATGCCTTGCGCGAGCGCGGTCCCGATTCCGCCGCCGACCACCTCGCGCAGCCCGAACGCCCCGCCGACGATATCGGCGAGCACCCGCGGCAGGTCGGTGATGTTCAGCGCCACCACCGCGATGCCGAGCAGCAGGTACACCACCGCCATCACCGGAACCAGCACCTCGGTGATGTGGCTGATCCGGCGCACCCCGCCGAAGATCACCACCCCGAGCAACGTGATCAGGCAGAGCCCGACCAGCGGCGCGAACCAGTCACCGTCCAGCGCCGACAGCGACGCCCGCCCGGTGGCCACGATGGTGTTGGACTGCACCGCGTTGAACACGAATCCGAAGGTCACGGTGATGATCACCGCGAAGGCCAGTCCCTGCCACCGACGGCGCAGCCCGTACTCCATGTAGTACGCCGGACCGCCGCGGAAGGTGCCCGGTTCGCTCTCCCGCCGCTTGTAGAGCTGGGCGAGCGTCGATTCCACGAATGCCGACGCAGCCCCGACCGTAGCCATCGCCCACATCCAGAACACCGCCCCCGGCCCACCGACACTGATCGCGGTCGCGACCCCCGCGATATTGCCCGTGCCCACCCGAGCCGCCGCCGAGATACTGAACGCCCCGAAGGCCGACACCGCCTTCTTCCCGTCCGCCGCCGTCGGCCCCTTCTCGGCCACCACCTTGAACATCTCCGGCAACATCCGCACCTGCACCACCCCACTGCGCACGGTGAAGTACAGCCCCGCCGCTATGACCAGCGGAATCAGCAGCCAGTTCCAGAACACATCATTGACATCGACGATCACCGAGTTCAGCGTGTCCATCCGCCGAACGCTACCGCCGCCACACCGCACGACCGGTCAGGCTGTGTCTGATGTTGCTCAATGGCTGACGGCGGCGACGGCGAACATGGCGGCTACGCCGAACAGGGTGCACAGGAGGGTCAGGCGGGAGGGGTGGCCCGCGTGGGCCTCGGGGAGGATGTCGGCGGTGGCGAGGTAGAGCAGGAAGCCGGCGAAGTAGCCCATGTAGAGGCCGATCCAGTTCTCGGGGACGTGGATCAGGGTGCCCAGGATGGCGCCTATCACGGGCGCGATGGCGTCGAGGGCCAGCAGGGTGAGGGCGCGTTTGCGGGCGTTGCCGTAGACGGTGGGGATGGTGAAAGTGTTGAAACCGTCGGCGAAGTCGTGGCAGATGACAGCGATCGCCACGGACAGGCCGACCGCCGCGCCCGCCTGGTAGCCGAGGCCGATGCCGAAACCGTCCAGGGTGCTGTGGAAGATCAGGCCGCCCGCCGCGAGCAGGCCGACCGACTCGAGACCGTGCTTGTGCGTACCGAATTCCTGCTCGTGGCCGCGGTGGACGGCGACCGCGCGCTCGATCACGTGCAGGCTGAGGAAGCCGAGCACCGCGGCGATCAACACGTACGGGATGCCCCGGAACATGCCGTCGGACTGTTCCAGCGCCTCGGGGATCAGGTCGAACGCGACCACACCGAACATCACCCCGGCGGCCAGCCCGAGAACCAGGTGCTTGCGGTCGCCGATCCGCATCGCTACGAAACCGCCGAACAGCGTCGACAACATCGACACCAGGGACAACAGGATCGCCATGAGCTGCCTATTCGTCGGTGGATGCGGCTTCGGGCTCGGTCTTCTTGCGCTTCTTCTTCTTGGCCGGTGGCGCCTCGGCCTCCTCGGTGACTTCGTAGCGCCGCACGTAGGCACCCGCGAATCCTTGCAGCGTGGCGGT
Source organism: Nocardia sp. NPDC055002 (assembly GCF_053608825.1). Lineage (NCBI taxonomy): Bacteria > Bacillati > Actinomycetota > Actinomycetes > Mycobacteriales > Nocardiaceae > Nocardia > Nocardia sp. NPDC055002. Next base: position 237,548 of record NZ_JBSGWE010000005.1, on the reverse strand, counting down.
GACGGGGATGGCGAGCAGGGCGCCGGTCGGACCGAGTAGCGCGGCGCCCGCGATCACCGCCCCGAAGGCCACCGCCGGATGCATGTCCAGGGTGGTCGCGGTGATGCGCGGCTGCAGAACATAGTTCTCGAACTGCTGATAGGCGATGATGAACAACAGAATCCACAGCGCCGAGATCGGGTCGTGCACCAGCGCCACGAGTACCGGAAGCGCGCCGGCCATATAGGTGCCGACAGTCGGAATGAACTGGGAGACAACGCCGACCCACAACGCCAGGGCGAACGCCGACGGCACATCGAGCACCCGCAACGCGACGTAGTGCGCGATCGCCGAGCACAGGGCCAGCAGTGCGCGCGAATAGATGTAGCCGCCGGTCTTCTCGACCGCGATGTCCCAGGCCCGCAACACATGCTTCTGCTGTTTCGGCGGCAGCAGCGAACACACCCAGGTGCGGAAACGCGGTCCGTCGGCCGCGAAGTAGAACGTGAACAGCAGCACCCCGAGCAGCTGGAACAGCGCGCCGATCGCGACAGTGCCGATGCCCCAGACGTTTCCGGCCAGACCGACCAGATACTTCTCGATCGTGGAACTCCACTCCGAGGCGTACTTGGTCAGGTCGTCACCCGAAATATCCTGATGGAAGGTCGAATTGACCCAGTCGACCAGATCCTGGACGTAGTCCGGGGCGTTCGTCACCAGCATGGTCACCTGGTTAACCAGCAGCGCGCCCAGCGTCCACACGAACGCGACGATCACCACCAGCACCACCAGGAACACCGCGCCGGTGCCCGCGCCGCGCCGAACACCGCGCGCGGCAAGCCAATTCACCGCGGGTTCGATCGCGAACGCCAGGAAGATCGACACCAGCAGCACCGTCAGCAGACCCTGCATCTTGCCGAGCACCCAGAACGCCGCGATCAACCCGGCAACCGCGAGCACCGCGTACAGCAGTGCCCGCGGCAGCCAGCGCGGCGGTGTACGCACCGACCAGAAGGCGGGCAGGGCGCTCATGTCGACGGACTGTGCGGCGGGTTCAGCGGATTCGTCCTGGGCAACCACGGATGTCACGCTACCCAGGACGTGCGCCGACAGCCTGTCGGCGCGCGCGCCTTACACGGTGGCCGTGTCGATCACGAACCGGTATTGCACATCGCTGGCGACCACGCGGTCGTACGCGGAGTCGATCTCGTCGGCGGAGATCAGTTCGATCTCCGCGCCGATGCCGTGCGAGGCACAGAAGTTCAGCATCTCCTGGGTCTGCGCGACGCCACCGATCATCGAACCGGCCAGCGACCGGCGGAAACCGGCGAGGTTGCGCCCGGTGACACTCATCGGGTGCTCCGGCAGGCCGAGGATCACGAGCGTGCCGTCGAGGGCGAGCAGGCGCAGGTAGCTGTCGATGGGCAGGTCGGCCGACACCGTGTTGATGATCAGGTCGAACTGGCCGCGCAGCTGACGGAAGGTTTCCTTGTCGCTGGTGGCGTAGTAGTGGTGCGCGCCCATGCGCAGGCCGTCGTCACGCTTGCGCAGCGACTGGCTGAGCACCGTCACCTCCGCGCCCAGCGCCGCGGCGATCTTCACGCCGACGTGCCCGAGCCCGCCCATCCCGATGATCGCGACCTTCTTACCCGGTCCCGCGTTCCAGTGCTTCAGCGGTGAGAACAGCGTGATGCCCGCGCACAGCAGCGGCGCGGCGACATCGAGGCCGATGCCCTCGGGAATCGAGACGACGAAGCTCTCGTCGACCACGATCTGCGTGGAGTAGCCGCCCATCGTGTAGCCGCCGGGCTGCGCGGACTCGGGCACCCTCGAGTTGTAGGTCCAGGTGGGGCCGTTGGTGCAGTACTGCTCCTCACCCGCCAGACACGGCACGCACTTGCCACACGAGTTCACCAGGCAGCCGACGCCGACCCGGTCACCCACCTGGTACTTGTGCACCGACGAGCCGACGGCGGCGACGATGCCCGCGATCTCGTGACCGGGCACGCACGGATACTGCGCGCCACCCCACTCGTCACGCGCGGTGTGGATATCGGAATGGCAGATACCGGCGTATTTGATATCGATCAGCACATCGTCGGGACCGATTTCGCGGCGTTCGATCGTGACCTTCTCGAAGGCCCCGTCGGGAGAGGGCTTGGCGTAGGCGGCAGCGGTGCTCATGGCTACATGCCTACAGCCGCATGCGTGTCTTTGCCAACCACCGCGTCCGTATCGAGACCGGCGGACGCCGAAAACGGGTCACAATGGATTGGTCGGCTCGCGAGAGAGGACATGTGCTGTGAAGCGTGTCGGACGAGTGCTGGTGACGATGATGGCGGCGCTGCTCGGGGTGTGCGCGTTCCTCGGGTATCGCGGGGAGATCGCCGTGGTCGAGCCGGAGTTCGTGGCGCAGGCACAGGCGCCCGTGCTGGTGCCGCTCGATCCTGCGCTGGTCGCCGGGCAGGTGGGAGCGGCGCTGGTCAATATCGATGTCGACGCGGCCGGTTTCGGGATCGGCGCGGCCGGGTCGGGGATCGTGCTCACCCCCGACGGGCAGATCCTCACCAGCCATCACGTGATCAAGGGCGCCGAGGCGCTGACTGTCACCGATATCGCCAACGGTCTCGTCTACGAGGCCACCGTCCTGGGCTACGACTCCGGCGCCGATATCGCGCTGCTGTCGCTGGGCGGGGCCACGGACCTGCCGACCGCGCGCCTGGGCACCTCGGCTGATCTGCGGATCAGCCAGGACGTGCTCGCGATCGGTGACGCGGGTGGCGACGGCGGCGAGCCGACCTCGGTCGCCGGTCCGATCACCGATCTGGACGCCACGATCGTCGCCATGAACTCCGCCGACCTCACCCGCAAGGCGTTGAACGGGATGGTGGAGATCGCCGCACCGGTGATGGGCGGGCAGTCCGGCGGCGCGCTGGCCGACGCGTCCGGTGCGGTGGTCGGGGTGATCACGGCGGCGTCGGGCGAGGATTCCCGAGCCCAGGGAAAGCCGCCCAACGGCTACGCGGTCCCCATCGACACCGCCATGCGGATCGTGGCGCAGATCCGCTCGGGGACGCCCACCGACACCGTCCACATCGGCCCGACCGCCACCCTCGGCGTGCAGGTGATCGATGCCAGACCGGCAGGTGCCCAGGTGAGCTGGGCCTTCTACGGCCAGCCCGCTCGCGAAGCCGGGATCAACATCGGCGATGTGATCACCGCGGTCGACGGCACCTCGATCACCACCGCCAAGGCGCTGAGCGCGGCCATCAACACCCGCAAACCCGCTGACCCCATCCGGCTCGAAGTGACCTCCCCCAACGGCACCACCCGAATCGTCGACGTAGTACTGGCCTACGGAACACCCAACTGACCCGTGGCCGCTGAGAACGACGTCACTCGAGAGTGTGCAGAAGTTCGATGAGGGTGAGGCGGAGCTTTTCCATCTGGGGGCGGCTGTAGAGGGTGGTGTCGTATTCGAGTTGGAGGGTGAGTCGGCCCGCGATGGTGAAGGCGGTGAGTTTCGGGGGCATGGCGGGGCCCATGGCGTAGATGTCGTCGCGGACGAACGCGATGTGGTCGGGGATCGAATGGGGTCGGACGCGGCCGATGTTGGAGAGCGCGAAGGTCGGCGGCGCGGTGAGCAGGGCGGCGGTGACGTCGTCGTTCACGAGCTGGGTGGCGAGGGGGAAGAGCGCGGGTTCGCGACGGTCCAGGCCGGCGCGCAGGCCGGTGTCGACCGAACAAGCGAGTTCGAGCTGAGTGGTCTGGCCGGTCGCCAGGACCAGCGTGCCCCCGCCCGAGGCGTAGTTGACGATCGTGTCCACGGGCACCGGCGGGTCGAATTCCGCGCGGACGTCGGCCGCGTAGCCGCAGAACAGCGGCACGCTGCCCGATTCGGGGAACCGGGTTCGGACGGCCGCCAGCACCGTACCGGTGAGCACGCTGTTCACCGAGAGACCGTAGGAGCGCGCCGCCGCCACCAGTTCGGCGGTCTCCTCGGCGGTCAGTTCGATGCGCTGCATCGCGAATCGGCCGAGCCGATCGGTGTCGGTACCGTCGCGGGGCAGTGTTCGAGGCGCGTCCTCGGGGCTCATCATCGCCGCGCCCGCCCTGACCTCGGCCAGCCACGCTTGTGCCGCCTCGACCGAAACCACCTCGGCCAACCGGGTATCCATGGCCTCGGGCACCGACTGATCCGATTCCGCTTCCGGCACAGCCTTATCCGTCACGTGCGCCGTGTAGTGCCGCCACAGCTGGCCGAGCAACGCGAATCCTGATCTGCCATCGGAGATTCCGTGATGGATGACCAACACGATCTGCTGACGCAGGCCCGCCCGCAGCAGGTACGCGCGAAACAGTCCGTCGCTCCAGTCCCGCGGCCCGTTGACCAGCGCCAGATATTCGGCCTCCCCACCTTCGACGAGGTCCAGCCGAGGCCGGAACGCGTCGTCGCGGACGAAATAGCCCGCACCGTCCTCGGTCACCACCCGGCTGCGCAGCAGCGGATGCGCCGCGGCGAGCTCGTCGAGCACCGTCCGCAGGATCGCGGGGTCGAGCTCGCCGTGCACGGTGGTGCCGAGGAACAGCGGCATCCCGCCGGTCGGGACGCTGCCGATGGTCGTGCCGATGCCGAAGTAGCTGGATTCGAACGGGGAGATACGTCGCCGAGAGGTCATGGTCGAAACATACATCTGTTTCATACACTTGTCACTGACGCTTGTTTGAAACTGGTGTCACAAACAGATGTATGCGCGACTTGCTATCGTGCGCGAGTGGGAACGCGAGAAGATCTCCTGGAAGCCGCCAAGCAATGCCTGGCCGAACGCGGCTACGCCCGCACCACCGTGCGCGACATCGTCGCCGCCTCCGGCACGAACCTCGCGGCCATCAACTACCACTTCGGCACCCGCGACAAGCTGCTCCAACAGGCGATGCTGGAATCCAGCGCGAGCGCGGTGACGCAGATCCTCGACGCACTGCCCGCCGACGACCCGACCGATCCCACCGCCCGCCTCGAAGCGTTCTGGCACAGCCTGATCACCTCGTTCGTCGAGAACGCGCCGCTGTGGCACGCCAACGCCGAATGCCTGAACCAGGCACTGCACTCGCCCGAGCTGCGCGCCGAACTCGCCGACGCGCAGGGACGTGCCCGCCGCGGCCTGACCGAGGCCTTCGGCGACGGCGACAGCAATGTCGGCGCGATCCTGCAGACGATGATCGGCGGCCTGCTCCTGCAATGGCTGATCGACCCGGACAACGCCCCCTCCGCGGCCGAGCTCACCGCGGGCGCCCGGGCCATGATCCGCGCCTGACACGCTCCACCACCGAACCGGCACGCGGCGATCTCACCCGGTCCGGGCGATGTGCGCCGGTCGCGCATCGGCGGATGCTGGTGTCGCGCGGTCCGACGACGGTCGCGCGACGTGGACGCCAGGACGAGGAGCGCACATGCCGGATCAGAACGTCCCCGACTTGACCGCACAGGCCTATCTGTACGGATTCCCCCTGGTCTTCAACCTCGATTCGATCGAGCGATTGCTCCACGAGGGCATCGGCGATATCCCCGCGACACCGTTCAACGACTTCTCGCATGCCCGCACCCTCGCCGGCGCCACAGCGACCTTCGTGTCGGTCAACAACGACACCGTGTACTCGATCGCCCTGATCGACCTGTCGGTCGGTCCGATAACCTTCCACGTGCCTGATGCCGGCCATCGGTACTACGTCATGCAGTTCATCGACGCCTGGACCGACAACTTCGCCTACGTCGGCACCCGGGCCACCGGAAACCGCGCGGGCGACTACCTCCTCGTACCGCCGGGATGGACCGGCACCGCCCCCGACGACACGACGGTCATCCATTTCCCCACCGTTGTCGGCGTGATCGCCGGTCGATGGGCCTGCGCAGGCACGGACGACCTCCCCGCCGTGCACGCCTTGCAGGACGCGCTGACCTTGACACCCGCCGACCGAGGCGCACAGCCGACGGGACTTCCGTCACCGGATCCGGCAGTCGCCCCCGACCTGATGTTCCTCGAGAAGGTCCGCGTCTGGTCGCAAGCTTTTCCTCCCGCGAAGCGCGATCTCGCGCTCCAGGAATCGTTCGCGCCGATCGGCCTGACGACAGCGGGCACCTCGCCCTACCCGTCCCTCGACCCTGATCGAGCATCCGCGCTGCGCGCCGGATTGGGTGAGGGCCAGGAAGAACTGAGCAACGCGACGAAGAGCGGGGCGGGCGCCGCGGAGAACGGCTGGCAGCTGACGCTGCACCTCTTCGACTACAACATCGACTTCTTCGAGGTCGGCACGCTCGACGACGAGAACTTCAAGATCACCGACCCCGACCAGCGCATCATCGCGCGCGCCGTAGCCGCCAAGGCCGGACTCTGGGGCAACCACGCCTACGAGGCCGCCTACGCGATGATCTACACCGACAGCACCGGCCAGCAGTTGACCGGCACGAACACCTACACCCTGCGCCTTGACCCCACCCCGCCGGTGAGCGCCTTCTGGTCGGTCACCATGTACTCGACCCCCGACTTCTACCTCTGCGCCAACCCGATCGACCGCTACTCGATCGGCGACCGCACCCCCGGCCTCGTCTACGACGACAACGGCGCCCTCACCATCACCATCAGCCACGCCGAACCCACCGACCCCAAGGCCCGCGCCAACTGGCTCCCCGCCCCCGAAGGCGACTTCCGCCCCTGCATGCGCATGTACGAGCCCCAACCACCAGTCCTCGACCAGACCTACATCCTCCCCCCGATCACCAGAACCTGAGCCCGGCACACGAATTCCGAGCACGCTGCGCCCGTTCGAGTACCGCGCCCAGACAAAAAGGGCGCACCGGAATCCGGTGCGCCCTTTTGGTTTGTTCGCTTACTCCTCGGTCGCGGCGGCCGCCTGCGCGGCCAATGCGCGGCGGCGGACCCGGCGGGCCGCGGCCACCATGTTGCGCAACGACGGCTCCAGCTGCCAGTAGTGGCGGGTCTTGAGGCCGCCGTCGGGGTTGGCCCACAACCGTTGCGGGGTCACGGCATTCGCGGCCTGGGTGAGCAGTTCGTCGAACTCGTCGATATCGGGGATGCGGGCCGAGCGGCTCTCGTACACGCCGGGGCCGACACCGTGGGTGAGGCCGTGGCCGGAGGACAGGTCCTCGGTGAGCGCCTCGATGACCCATTCGATCGAGCGGGTCGCCACGATCGCGGTGACGTCGGCGTCGAGCTGGTCGATCGCGTCGACCACCTCGGTGCGGCCGGAATAGCCGATGTGCGTGTGGATCTGGGTGTCGGGGCGCACGCCGGAGGTGGCCAGCTTGAACGCGCCGACCGCCCAGCGCAGGTACTCCTCACGGCCGTGCGGGCGGGCGGGGAGCAGCTCACGGATGGCGGGTTCGTCGACCTGGATGATCGCGATCCCGGCCTTCTCCAGGTCGACCACTTCGTCGCGGATGGCGAGCGCCACCTGGTCGGCCGTCTCGTAGAGCGGCTGATCCTGGCGGACGAACGAACGTGCCAGCATCGTGACCGGCCCGGTCACCATGCCCTTCACCGGCTTGTCGGTCAGCGACTGCGCGTAGGTGGTCCACTCCACCGACATCGGTGCGGGCCGTGCCACATCGCCGTAGACGATCGGCGGTCGCACACAGCGCGAGCCGTACACCTGCACCCAGCCGAAGCGGGTGGTGGCGAAACCGTCGAGCTGCTCGGCGAAGAACTGGATCATGTCGTTGCGTTCGTGCTCACCGTGCACGAACACGTCGAGGCCGATGTCTTCCTGGAGCCGGATCGTGGCCTCGATCTCGGCCTCGACCTGCTTGCGGTAGTCGTCGTCGGACAGCCGGCCCGAGGCCACCTCGTGGCGGGCCTGGCGCAGCTTGCCGCTCTGCGGGAACGAACCGAGCGTGGTGGCGGGCACCAGCGGCAGGTTCAGCCGCTCCTGCTGCGCGGCCGCGCGCACGTCGTAGGGCGCGCGTTCGCGCATCTCGGGCGTCACCGCGTACACCCGCTGGCGCACCGCGTGCTTCTGCTTGAAGTGCACCTCGGTGGGCCGCTTGCGCCAGTTCTCCGACGGGCCCTCGGTGAGCGCCTTGGCGAGCGAGACGACCTCGCCCACCTTCTGTTTCGCGAAGGCGAGCCGGTCGGCGACGTTGCCTTCGATGTCGTACTCGGCGAGCACGTCGTAGGGCACGTGCAGCAGCGTGGTGCCGGTCGACACCACCAGGTCCGGGCACACCTCGGCGATCGCGTTGAGGTAGCTCAGCGTGACGAAACGGTCGGCCCGCCACACGTTCTGGCCACTGATGACACCCGCGTAGATCCGCTTGCGCCTGATCCCCGGGATCGCCGCCAGTTCCTCCGGCTGCATCCGGTAGGAGGCCAGGTCCAGTCCGATGGCCTCGACATTGCTCGCGGCCAGAATCCGCAGCGCCTCACCGAAGTCGCCGTACTGCCCGGTGACCAGGATGCGCGGACGCAGCGGCGCCTTCGCCAGCTGGTTGTAGGCCTTCTCGAACGCGGCGAGCTCGGCGGGAGTGCGCTCGCCGGTGAAGCAGGGCTCGTCGAGCTGCACGCAGGTCGACCCGCGCTTGGCGAGGATCTCGAACAGCTCTTCGTAGAACGGCAGCAGCTGATCGAGCAGGCTCAACGTGTCGAACTCGGCCTCGCCCGGCACATGCCCGGCCTTCGACAGCAGCAGCAACGACACCGGTCCGAGAACCACCGGGCGCAGCTCGATCCCGCGTTCGGCCGCCCGGTCCCACTCGTCGAGCAGGGCCTCGGGATGCAGCGAGAACGTGGTGTCGGCGTCGAGTTCGGGCTGACGGTAGTGGTAGTTGGTGCCGAAGAAACGCACCAGCTCGAGCGGCGGGGTGTCCGGGTTGCCGCGCGCCATCAGGAAGTAGAAGTCGAGCGGGTCGAGCCCGTCGGCGAACTCCTTGAAGCGCGAGGGCACCGCACCGAACAGCAGCGCGTTGTCGAGGATGTGATCGTAGAAGGAGAAGGTGTTGCCCGGCACCTGCGTGAGTCCGGTCGCGGCCAGTTCGTTGAACTGACGCTCCTGGATATCGCGACCTACCTGGCGCAGTTCCTCGCGCTCCATCGATCCGCGCCAGTACGACTCGAGCGCACGCTTGAGCTCTCGGTGCGGACCGATCCTCGGGTATCCGAGAACGCTCGACCCGAATCCATCGGTGACGTTGACCATGACCGCCGATACTCCCTTTCGATCACACGCTGCGCTCGACATAGCTCCGGATGCGCGAGCGCGTCCGGCAACAGCAGCTTAGGCCGCGAGAGCGACCCTTCGCCGTTCCCCCTGCAAACACCCCGGAAAAGGCCGAAGGCCACCGGCATCGCGTCTCAGCTGATGTCGGTGGCCTCCGGCGAGCAAACTTCTACTTGCCGTACTGGTAGAACCCGGCTCCGGTCTTCTTACCGAGCAGCCCGGCTTCGACCATGCGCATCAGCAGCGGCGGGGCGGAGTACAGCGGCTCCTTGAACTCGGAGTACATCGAGTCCGCGATGGACTTCACGGTGTCGAGGCCGACGAGGTCGGTCAGCGCCAGCGGGCCCATCGGGTGGGCACAGCCGAGCACCATCGCCTTGTCGACGTCGTCCTTGGTGGCGAAGCCCGACTCGACCATCCGGATGGCCGAGAGCAGGTACGGCACCAGCAGCGCGTTGACGACGAAACCGGAGCGGTCCGCCGAGCGCACGATCTGCTTGCCCAGGATCTCGGCGGCGAACTGCTCGGCGCGCTTGGCGACCGGCTCGCTGGTCTTGAGCGTGGTGACCAGCTCGACCAGCGGCAGCACCGGCACCGGGTTGAAGAAGTGCAGACCGACCACGCGCTCGGGGTTCGCGGTGGCGACGGCGATCTTCATGATCGGGATCGAGGAGGTGTTGGAGGCGAGCACGGCGTTGGGGTCGGTGACGACCTTGTCCAGCTCGCTGAAGATGGCCGTCTTGACCTCTTCGTTCTCGACAACGGCCTCGACCACCAGCTGACGGTCGGCGAAGTCGCTGAGATCGGAGGTGAAGCGCAGCCGCCAGGCGGCCTGCTCCCGCTCGCGCTCGGTGATCTTGCCGCTGCTCACGCCACGGTCCAGCGAACGCAGGATCCGTGCGCGGCCCGCGGCGGCGAGTTCACGGGTGGTCTCGTAGACGAGGACGTCGACGTGCGCGCGTGCGCACACCTCCGCGATGCCGGCGCCCATCTGTCCGGCGCCGATGATGCCAACGCGCTGAATCTTCTCGCTGCTGCTCACGTCCCGCTCCTGCTGTGTGTCTGGCTGTGGGGTGGCTGGGGAGGTCATAGCGACCAAAGTATAGGGATGCCCTCCCACGCCAGGGCTGTATGGCGTGGGAGGGCGTACACCCCTACCGGAGTAGAGGAAAGGTGTTGCCGGTCAAAGCAACCCCGAGGGGGATCAGTGGAACTGACCCTCTTCGGTGGAGCCCTTCAGGGCGGCGGTCGACGTGTTGGGGTCGACGGTGGTGGCGATGGTGTCGAAGTAGCCGGCACCGACCTCACGCTGGTGCTTGATGGCGGTGAAGCCACGCTCGGCAGCGGCCTTGAACTCGCGCTCCTGCAGGTCGACGAACGCGGTCATGCCCTCGCGAGCGTAGCCGTGCGCCAGGTCGAACATGCCGTAGTTGAGCGAGTGGAAGCCCGCCAGGGTGATGAACTGGAACTTGAAGCCCATCGCGCCGAGCTCACGCTGGAACTTCGCGATGGTCGCGTCGTCCAGGTGCGCCTTCCAGTTGAACGAAGGCGAGCAGTTGTAGGCCAGCAGCTGGTCCGGGAACTCGCTGCGAACCGACTCGGCGAACTTGCGCGCGACCTCGAGATCCGGGATACCGGTCTCCATCCAGATGAGGTCGGCGAAGGGGGCGTAGGCCTTGGCACGCGCGATGCAGGGCTCGATGCCGTTCTTCACACCGAAGAAGCCCTCGGCGGTACGGGTGCCGTCCAGGAACTCACGGTCGCGCTCGTCCACATCGGAGGTGATGAGGGTGGCGGCCTCGGCGTCGGTGCGGGCGATGATCACCGAAGGCACGTCGGCGACATCAGCAGCGAGCCGGGCAGACGTCAGAGTGCGGATGTGCTGCTGGGTGGGGATCAGCACCTTGCCACCGAGGTGGCCGCACTTCTTCTCCGAAGCCAGCTGGTCTTCCCAGTGCACACCGGCGGCGCCGGCCACGATCATGGCCTTCTGCAGCTCGTAGGCGTTCAGGGCGCCACCGAAGCCGGCCTCGGCGTCGGCCACGATCGGGGCCAGCCAGTTCTTGACCGACTCGTCACCCTCGACCTTGGAGATCTCGTCGGCGCGCGACAGGGCGTTGTTGATGCGACGCACGACCGCGGGAACCGAGTTCGCCGGGTACAGCGACTGGTCCGGATAGGTGTGGCCGGACAGGTTGGCGTCACCGGCGACCTGCCAACCGGACAGGTAGATGGCCTTCAGGCCGGCGCGAACCTGCTGCACGGCCTGGTTGCCGGTGAGGGCGCCCAGCGAGTTGATGTAGTCCTCGTTGTTCACGAGGTCCCACAGGATCTCCGAACCGCGACGGGCGAGGGTGTGCTCCTCGACGACGTTGCCCTGCAGCTTGGAAACCTGCTCGGCGGAGTAGGTGCGGGTCAGGCCCTTCCAACGCGGGTTGGTGTCCCAATCCTGCTGGATTTCCGCTGCGGTCTTCGGGGTGCCGGGGAGAGACATCTCTTGACTCCACTTCCTCGTGTGGTCGGTGCTCCACGCAGTCGGCGTGCGAATCAACCGGTGGCTGAACGCTTTCGGTTGCACATCTCGTACTGCTGGAGCAATTTGCAGGCTTGCTAGGACTTACTAGGGCCCAAGGGGTGTACTTCCAAACAATGGCACACCCAGAAATGGCCGTCTACCTGTTGGTTGTGTGAATCTCAGCTAGTTTTGCCGACGCGTTTGCTAACTTTGCGAAATTAGCGGGCTAATTGCAAGGACTCCGCCTACCAGCGAGTAGCGCTGACCTGGAGTTTTAGCATAACGCTCGTACTGTTAGCGATCATCAGGTGGGCACACGCCGACACTCCCGAGCCTGGCAGTCTGTGAGTCGTTTCACACACCACGCCGGACACGAATGATGTGCGTGTCGTCACTCGATTCGGTCACGACGCGGGTATCGATCCGCATCGCCCCGGAAGTGGACACTCATCCACCGAGGCGAAAGAGTGGGCCCATGAGGATTCCGAGGATCACGGCGGCAACGCTGACCGTGTTGGCGGCGGCGCTGAGCCTGGCGCCGGTGGCGAGCGCGCAACCGACCGAGGCGGCAGGCACCGTCGTCGGCGTCGAGTCACTGTCCCCCGCGGCCACCCTGCCCGGATCGGCCCGCGCCGAACGCCTGCTCTACCGCTCGACCACCGCGGGCGACCAGCCGACCACCACCAGCGCGGCCGTGTACTTCCCCGCGGGCGAAGCGCCGCAGGGCGGCTGGCCGGTGATCGCGTGGGCACACGGCACCGTCGGACTCGGCGACGACTGCGCCTACAGCGTGGCCGGGCCCGCCGCGGTCGAGCGGGACTGGGCCTACCTCGGCACCTGGTTGCAGCAGGGCTACGCGATCGTGGCCGCCGACTACGCGGGCCTCGGCGGACCCGGCGAACATCCCTATCTGAACGGCATCGCCGAAGCGCACAACGTGGTCGACGGTGTCAAGGCCGCGACCGAGCAGTACGCGTCGTTGTCGAACAAGTGGGCCGTGGTCGGCCAGTCCCAGGGCGGCGGCGCCGCGGTGTTCACCGCTCGCTACGCCACCGAATTCGGCGGCCCCGACCTGGACTACCGCGGCGCGGTGGGCACCGGCGTGCCCGCTTACATCGAGGACGTCATCGGGCTCATCGGCCCCGGCGTGCCCCCGATCGCCCTCAGCTCGCACCTCACCGCGTACGTCCTGTACATCCTCAGCGGCCTGCGCACCACCTACCCCGACCTGAACATCGACGGCCTGCTCACCGACACCGGCCGTTCCTGGCTCGCCCGCGCCCAAACCGGCTGCATCGGCCCACTGGGCGACGAGCTGGCCGCCGCGAAGCCCTCGGTCGGCAGCATGTTCGCCCGCCCACTGTCGTCGATCCCCGACGTCCACGGCCTGCTCGCGCGCTATATGGGCCTGCCCGAATCCGGCTTCGACCGCCCGCTCTTCCTGGGCCAGGGCCTGCGGGACACCGACGTGGTCACCCCCGAAACCCTCCGCTACGCCGCGGTCCTCCAGGCCAACGGCCAGCCCGTCACCTTCCACACCTATCCCACCGACCACGACGGCACCGTCAACGCCTCCCTGGTCGATTCCCTCCCCTTCGTCAGCGCGTTGTTCGCCTGACCCCGAGCACGACAACGGCCCCGCGCTACGCCGAGTAGCTTGGGGCCGTTGCGGTTTCGATACGTAGAGTCGCCGGAGTGAGAATTACTCGATCCGCCGCCCTGGCCGCTTTCGTGCTGCTGCTCGCACCGGCTTTCGCGCATGCCGACCCGCCGCCGCCGATCTTCACCCCGGAAGAGCAGTGTGACACCACGCGCACCCTGGTCGACAACGTCCGCGCCGCGAAACCGGATGCGACACCGGAGGAGATCGCGGACACGTTCGTCGACTACATGGACTCCATGGGCGCCTACAACCGCGTTCCGCAGGCCAAGGAATCCGATCGCCAGATCACGCTGAGCAATATCGAACGCTGCGGTTTGGCCTAGGCGCCGACGTCGACCCCCGTGCGGGGGTCGACGTTTCGCGTCAGTTGCCCAGGAGTCGGACGGCCGCCGGATGCACTTTGCGCCAGTGTTCGGCGATGTCGATGCGGCGGGTTATCCACACCCGGTCGTGGGATTGGACGTGGTCGAGGAAGCGTTCCAGGGCGGCGGTGCGGGCGGGACGGCCCGCGATCCGGCAGTGCAGGCCCACGGAAAGCATTTTCGGGGTGTCCTCGGCCCCTTCGCGGTAGAGGACGTCGAAGGCGTCGCGCAGGTGGGCGTAGAACTCCTCGCCGTTGGCGAAGCCCGCCGCGGAGGCGAAGCGCATGTCGTTGGTGTCGAGGGTGTAGGGAACCACCAGGTGGTTCTGGCCGCGCACCTCGGTCCAGTAGGGCAGATCGTCGGCGTAGGAGTCGGAGTCGTAGACGAAACCGCCGTGTTCGACGACCAATTCGCGGGTGTTCGGAGAGTCGCGGCCGGTGTACCAGCCGAGTGGAGCGGAGCCGGTGAGCTCGGTGAGGATGCGGATCGCCTCGGCCATATCGGCACGTTCGATATCGCGATCGATCAGCTGGTAGGACTTCCATTGCAAGCCGTGGCAGGCGATTTCGTGGCCCAGTTCGGAAAAGGCCGCCACCGCTTCGGGATTGCGCTGCATGGCTCGCGCCACCGCGAAGACGGTGAGCGGCAGGTCACGCCGTTCGAAGGCGCGCAGCACCCGCCACAACCCGGCGCGCGAACCGTATTCGTAGAGCGATTCCATGCTCATGTGCCGGTTCGGGAAGGCATCGGCGGGCGTCATCTCGGACAGGAAGGTCTCCGAATGCGGCGAACCGTCGAGGACGTTGTTCTCGCCGCCCTCTTCATAATTCAGCACGAACTGCACGGCGATCTGCGCGTCGTCGGGCCATTGCGGGTCGGGCGGATTCGGCCCGTACCCGACGAAATCACGACTCATGCGGAGAGCTCCCCGTAGAGGCGCAGCCGCGCGAGCCCGCCGTCGGGATAGATGTCGAGGCGCACCTCCACGACGGAGGCGGCCGCGGGCTGTAGCACGAACCGGTGGCGGGTATCGGGCAGCAGGTCGGTGCGCGGCAGGAGTTCGACTTCGGTCCCGTCACTGGTGAATCCGGTGAGCGATGCCGCGCCGGGGCTGTTGCCGAGGAAGCAGGAGGTGTCGATCTCGGCCAGCCGGATCGCCCCTGGTCCGGCGAGTTGGATTCGTACCCAGTCGTTTCCGTCGTCGCGGCGGCGCGCCGTCTCCCAACCGTCGCCCATTTCCCTGGCCAGGCCGGGGTAGAGCAGCTGGTTGGGCGAGCTGTAGAACCGATTGGAGCAGTCGAGCACGAGGGCGCCGTTCTCCAGCGCGGCGAGATCGAGTGGGCCGAGGCCGAGCAGCGCGGGATCGGGGCGGCCTTCGCCGTGCACGCGCAGGCGGGCGACGCCGCCGTCCGGATGCATGGTGAGTTTCACATGGGTCCAGCGGTTCTCGTCGTCGATGGCGAACGGATTGCGGCTGTCACCACCGACCTTCACGCGGTCGAGCAGGGTCACCCAGTCGGTGCGGGCGGCGATTTCCTCGGCAGGCGGGTAGCCCTCGATCGCCAGCGCCGACAGCGATACCTCGGGCGGGAAGTTGCCCTTGAACCAGGCCGTGTCGACCACGACGCCACGGATCACGCCGGGCACGCCGAGGCGCACGACGGCCGAATCGTCGCCGGGCTTGCCGCGGTGCCTGCGGGTCTCCCAGCCGTCGTAGACCTGGCCCTTGTGGCCGAATGTCGCCGGCTGGTACTCCGACGGACCCGGGCTGACCAGGTTCTCCTTCTCCGCGAAGAATTCGTCGTTCGCCCAGATCACGGAACCGCCGAGGGTGCGGACGGCCAGATCAGGGAGCAGGGTGAAATCGTCGCTGCCGGTGAATCGGCTCACGGGTGCCTCCTGGGGTCGGGTGCCATATTACTGGTATACCGCTATTCGTGGCGGTTTCGTCACGTCGCGCGCACCCGTCGAGCGGCGAGATCGAGCAGAACCTCGCCGGTCAGGCCCGGCGCGTCGGCGAGCAGTTCGGCCTCGGTGAACGCACCGGCACGCAGGCCGCGCAGCACCGTGCTCGCCAGGGCTTCGGCGGTCGCGGGCTCGTCCATGACACCCCCGCCACGCCGGTCCAGGTAGGCGATCAGGCGCGGCACCGCCACCTCGCACGCGGCGCGGAAGAAGTCGTAGGTGGCGAGCCAACGGGTGACCAGGTGACCGGGGTGCATGTCCCAGCCCTGGTAGTAGCCGCGGCGCAGGGCCCGATCGACCAGGCGGTGGTGGTTGGCCAAGGCGGCTTCGGGATCGGCGTCGGGGACGATCTGGGTGGAGCCGTCGCAGATCCACACCCCCGTCTGCGCGGCGGCGACCTGCATCACCGATTTGGCGTAGTCGGCGGCGGGATGGTCGAGGGCCTGATCGGTGGCCGCGATGCCGCAGGCGGCGGTGTAGTCGTAGGTACCGAAATGCAGTGCGCTACAGCGTCCGTCGGCCAGGTGGATCATCTTGACGATGGGCGCGGTGCCATCGGGCGCGATGATCGCCTGCGGGCTCTCGATCTGGAGCTCGAAACGCAGCGACCGTTCGGGCAGGCCGTGGCCGCGCTCGAGTCCGGTGCACAGGTCGACGATCGCCGACACCTGTTCCGCGGCGCGGATCTTGGGCACCGTGAACACGAATCCGGGCAGTGCGCCACCCGCCCCGTCGAGGACGAGTTCGAGAGTGCGCAATGCGCGCCGGCGTTCGTTCGCGGCCAGACCTTTCGTCCGAACACCGAACGAGCCCGGCGCGCCGGGCTTGTCGGCCCACGCCGCCAGCGCCTCGCCCGCCGCCTTCGCCGCCGCGTCCTCTTCGTCATCGGCCCGGAACCCGTAACCGTCTTCGAAGTCGATGCGCATGTCCTGCACCGGCCGGTCCGTGAGTTGACGGCGCACGGCCGGGAGCGAACCGGTGACATCGAGACCGACGAGGAAGTCGGCGTGGCGATGCAGCAGCTCCAAGGCGGTGGCGCCCCACTCGGCCGGCGTCTGCGCGGTGGCGCGGTCGGCCGGCACGTAGGCGGTGTGCACGGGCTGGACCCGGTCACCGGCTCCTGGGTAGCGCACGCGCAGTTCGGCGTCGACGGAGTCGAGCACCGAGTCGATGCGGGCTCGAATATGTTCGGGCAGGCGAGTATTCACCCGGCGGTTCCTTCCTTGACGGCCCGCCACACACGATCGGCGGTCATCGGTAGTCGGTAAGGGCGGACACCGACGGCGTCGCGGATCGCGTTCGCCAGGGCGGGGGCCACCGGGTTGTAGGGGGACTCACTCATCGATTTGGCACCCAGCGGGCCCAGTTCGTCACTGGTTTCGGCGAAATACACCTCGGTGCGGGGCAGATCGGCGAACTGCGGAATGTGATAGTGGCGCAGCGTCCGGGTGGTCACCACGCCGGCCTCGGATCGCATGTCCTCGTAGAGCGCGGTCCCGATCGCCTGGGCGACGCCGCCTTCCACCTGTCCACGCAGCTGCACGGGGTTCACCACCGTGCCCGCGTCGGCGACCTGGACCGACTGCAATATCCGTACCGCACCGGTCGAGGGCCGGACCGCCACCCGGAACGCGTGGACATTGAAGCTCACCGAGCGCGGGGTGCCCGCGTGGGTGCCGTGGGCGACGAGCTCGCCGTCGGCGAGCAGTCGCGCCGCGGTGATCAGTTCGTCGCCGCAGCGCACGCCGCCCGCTTCGAGCAGACAGTCGCGTTCGGGGTGACCGCTCACCTTCGCCGCCCTGGCCAGCAGCATCGCGTGCAGTTCGAGCGCCGCCGCGTAGGAGGCTTTGCCCGCGACCATGGTGCCGGTGGAGCCGAACGCGCCGGTGTCGTGGCCGACCACGTCGGTGTCGGACTGGCGGATCACGATTCGCTCGGCGGCGGTGGCCAGTGCCGTCGCCGCGAGCTGGGCATGAACGGTTGTGGTGCCGTTGCCGAATTCCGCGGTGCCGACACCGATTTCGTAGCGGCCGTCGGGCAGCAGGGTCGCCGTGGCATCGGCATGATGTCCGCGCGGGGGCACGGTCGCGATCATCGCCACCGCCATGCCCTCCCCCACCTGCCAATCCGGTCCGGGCGCGGCGACACCGTTGCCGCGAAGGAGCGCCCGCTGGGCGGTGTCGAGGCACTGGTCGAGGCCGTAACTGCCGAAAGTCAGGTCGGACTCGTCGATTTCGGCGGCGGTGAACCGGTCGCCCGGGATCACCACATTGCGGCGGCGGAATTCGAAGGGGTCGACGCCGAGCGCGCGGGCCAGTTCGTCGATCGCCGATTCGACGCCGAAGATCACCTGGCCGAGTCCGTAGCCCCGGAACGCGCCGGAGGGAACGTTGTTGGTGTACACCGCTTGTGCGTCGACCCGCTTGTTCGGGCAGCGGTAGACGGCTACCGATTCGCCGACGGAATGGAACATCACGCCCGCGCTGTGGTTGCCGTAGGCGCCCGCGTCGGCGAGGACGTCCACCGAGAGCGCGGTCAGGATGCCCGCCGCGTCAGCGGCCGCGGTGACCGCGACCCGCATCGGATGACGGCACGTGGCCGAGGTGAATTCGTCGGTGCGGGTGAACTCGTACTGCACGGGATGCCCGGTGCGGAGCACGGCCAGGGAGATCAGGTCCTCGGCCAGCATTTCCTGCTTCGCCCCGAAGCCGCCACCGACGCGAGTCGCGAACACCCGCACACGGTCTCGATCCAGCCCGAACAGGTGGCACAGTTCGTCGCGTACCAGGAACGGCACCTGGGTGCTCGAGCGAACGACGAGCCTGCCCGCGTCGTCGAGCCAGCCGATCCCACCATGGGTCTCCAGGTGCACGTGCTGCACGCGCGGCGAATTCCACACGCCGCTGACCACTTTCGCGGCCTGCGCGATACCGGCCTCGACATCACCGACACCACCGTGGATCTCGGCGATCAGATTGCGTCGCGCATCGGCGATCCGTGCCGAGTCCGGCTTGTCGGCATGCAGTAACGGCGCGCCATCGGCCATCGCTGCCTCGGGCTCGAATACCGCGGGCAGCACCTCGTATTCCACGTGCAGCGCTCGCACGCCCGCACGTGCGGCGTCCAGGGTCTCCCCCACCACCGCGGCTACCCGCTGCCCCGCGAAACGGACCGTGCTGTCGAGCACGAAGGTGTCGTCCGGATCGTCCTCGCGCAGCTCGTGACGAGCCGTGGAGAACGCGGTCCGCGGTCCATCCACATGTGTCAACACCGTGTGCACACCCGGCACCGCCCGCGCCGCGGCCACGTCGATGGAGACGATCCGCGCATGCGCGTGCGGACTGGCCAGCACAGCCAGATGCCACGGAGCCACCGGCGGCATCTGCTCCCCAGTCCCCGGCACCACGTCCATCGTGAACGCCTCCCCACCCTGGACGATCCGCGCTCCCGCCGGCGCGCCCACCCCGTCCCCGATCTGCCCCGGCCGATACTTTCGCCGCATCACCCCACCGACCCGCGCCGCCACGACCGATACGGCAGACGCCCCGACGTCCGGCCCCTGCGCCGCCGATACCGTGGTGACCTCGTCGGCCGACCGGCCGCCTGTCACGTAGGACTCGACACCGGGTCCCTCCGCGACGACCGACCCCGTCAGGTCGTCACCGGGGCGCGCGCCCTCTGATCTGGCCGCCCTCGCCGTGTCATCGAACGGTCGCTGCTTCGCGCGTTCGGTCGGGCCCTCGGTCATCGACTCGCCATCGGCCGATTCATCCGCATTCGGGTCCGTGTCAGCGCCCGTGGTGGTTGTTGTCGAGAGGTCGTCGATAATCAGCCTGCCACCGCTTGCCGCGTCTGCGTCGATCACGTTCTCCGCATCGCCACGCGACTGCCCCGCACGGGGCGCCTCGGAAGTTGTGCACAGTGATGCACAGGGTGTGGCCAGCGCATCGGCGATGGCTCGGTAACCCGTGCAGCGGCACAGGTTTCCCTTCAGCAGTTCGGCGTGTTCCGCGTCGGTGGTTGCCTGCACAGCCGAGTTGTCCACAGCTGTGCCGGGACGAGCGGCGGCCAGACCCGATGCCGTGACCACCATTCCGGCGGTGCAGAAACCACATTGGAACCCGGCGTGCTCGACGAAGCTGCGCTGCACCGGGTTCGATCCGTCCGCGTCGCCGAGTCCGGCGGCGGTCGTCACCGCGCGGTCGGCGGCGCGGTGTGCCGGGATCAGGCAGGAGTGGACGGGCTCGCCGTCGAGCAACACCGAGCAGGCGCCGCAGTCGCCGGAGTCACAGCCCTTCTTGACCGCGAGCTCGCCGTGTTCGCGGAGCAGCGTGCGCAGGCACTGGCCGGGCCGCGCGGTCACTTCGACCGCGCGGCCGTCGATATCGAGCCTCATGAACCACCTCCGTGTTCCGTGGTCAGCACGATGCGGCCGCGCAGGCCGCCTCGGGCCAGTCGGGTGTGCGCATCGGCGGCTTGCTCGAGCGGCAGGGTGGCGGCCACGCGCAGGGCGAGGTCGTAGGCGGCGAGCGTGGCGAGGGCCGCGCCGTCGGCACTGATCCAGGCGTGGTGGACGCGAATGCCGCGCAACGGAGTCGGGTCGGCGCCACCGACGACGGTGACGAACGACCCCCGGTTGCGCACTGCGGCAAGCGCTCTGGCGCTCAGGCCCGCCGTGTCCAGGACGGCATCCACACCACCGGGCACCAGCGCACGGACCGCCTCGGCCAGGTCTGGCGTCTCACGCGGCACTACCCACTCCGCACCGAGCCCGCGCACGAAGCCGGCGTCCTCGGGGCCGACCTGCGCGATCACCCTGAGCCCACGCCACCGCGCGGCGATCTCGACCGCGAAACCGCCGACCGCGCCTGCCGCGCCGGTCACCAGCACACTGTCGCCTTCGTCGAGATCGAGCAGATCGAGCGCCTGAAAGGCGGTGAGCCCGTTCAGCGGGAGCGTCGCGGCCTCCGCCGCCGAGCGGCCGACGGGAGCCGCTGCCACCGCCGACGCGTCGAGCACGAGGTAGTCCGCGTAGCTGCCCAGCGACCGGTCGAGCAGATCACGAAGCCCGATCACGGGCTGCCCCACCGCGAAACCGGGCACCCCGGCGCCGACCTCGTCGATCTCGCCCGCCACGTCCCAGCCGATCCCGGTCACCGGTCGCGGCGCCATCAGACCGGCGTCGACCAGCGCACCCGCCCTGGTCACCGCGTCGACCGGGTTCACCGCGGCCGCCGACACCCGGATCCGCACCTGACCTGGCCCCGGCGCGGGCACCGGCACCTCGACGAGTTCGAGTGCTTCCGGTCCGCCGAAGGTATGGACGACAACTGCGCGCATGATGATCTCTCTCTTCCGTAGGTACTGACCGAACCTAGGGAGAGCTACTCTCTATCGGGAAGTACGCACTGCGAAGTGCGTACCGCACGCGAGGGAGAGCGATGAGTACGCGGACCGCCGCCGAGCGCCGCGCCGAGGCGGGCGCGGCCTACAACGCCTACGTGGCCGAATGCCCGGCGCGCCAGCTGCTGGACCGGATCGGCGACAAGTGGGTGAGTCTGGCGATCAACGCGCTGGCCGACGGTTCGCTGCGCTACAGCGAACTGAACCAGCGGCTGGCGGGGGTGAGCCAGAAGATGCTCACCCAGACCCTGCGCAATCTCGAACGCGACGGCCTGGTCACCCGCACCGTGCTGCCCGAGGTGCCGGTCCGCGTCGAGTACCGGCTGACTCCGCTCGGCGAGGACCTGCTGCCGGTGATGCGCACCATCAAGGGCTGGGCCGAGCAGCACATGGATCGGGTGCTCGCCGCCCGCGCCGCCTACGACGCCACGCGCTGAACTCACGACGCCTCCCGGAGTTCGGCGGCCACCTCTGCGGCGAGCAACCCGGTCACGTGCTCACGCCAGTCCGGCGCACCGTGTGGATCGTCGAACCACACGTCGGGATCGATGTCGGCCAGCGCGTCGTTCAGCTCGGATGGCGAAGGGACGGAATCGAAGTCGAGAACGATCGGGCGAACGGTCGCCGCGGTGACGGTGATCGCGCACCGGCCGTCGGCCGCACGCCTGCCCATCACCACCGACCCGGAACGCCCGAGCGGAGCCAAGGCCACCTTGCGAAAGCTGGTGCGCGCCAGCAGGCTCGCGGTGGGAACGACGAACGAGCGCACGACCGCACCCGCTCCCAGCAGGTTCTCCCCCGGCCCGGTGACGAAGTCGCGCAGAGGGATTCGTCGCTCGCCACCGCCGCGCGGCCAGATCACCACGGTCGCGTCCAACGCGACGAGCGCGCCGAGCACCGCGCCGGCGGGCAGTGACAGACATACGTTCCCGCCGACCGTCGCTGTGCGCCAGATCTTGTGCGAGGCCAGCAGCGCCCGGCAGGACTGCGCGAACAGCGCCGTGCCCGGCCACTCCGGTCGCATGATCGAGGTGCCGAGTTCCCGGCCGGGACGGGCACCGGCGAACTCCGCCAGTGTGCAGGTCGCGGCGATCTCCAGCCCCGGTGCGGTTTCGGTCAGCGGCGCCCAGCCGAGGGTGGTGATGTCGACGAGCGTGTCGAGGTGATCGTGCGGTTCGGAGAACAGGAAAGTACCGCCCGCCAGTACCGCGCTGCCCGCTCCGATCTGCGCCAGATCGGCGCGTTCGCGGGCGAGAACAATCTCGGAAACAGTGTCCAGATCCACGTTCACCTCGCTAACCTCACCGGCCACAGTAGGGGCCGGGAGTTGCCACGATGTTGCACGAAACCCGCGCCAGATTGCGCCGCGGTTAACCCGGTGTACGCCATCCAGTGTGCGCCGATCCGGGCAAAACCGCAGATCAGCACGCCGACGCGCGCGCGGCATCAACGCACGCCCCGGCCGGGCCGCATCACGCACCGGCGAGCAGCGTCGCCTGAGCCCGGGCCACGTCGGCCCCGACCGCCGCCTCGTCCACCGTCAGTACGACATCGTCGCGGACAACCTCGCGCCCGTTCACCAGCAACGCGGCCAGCGGCGGCGCCGAGCCGAGGATCAGCGCGACGACCGGGTCCTCGATACCGGCGTGCGCGGGCATATCCAGCCGCCACAGCGCCAGATCCGCCAGCTTGCCCGGCTCGATGGACCCGATCTCGTCCGCCCGCCCGAGTACCCGCGCACCGCCCATGGTCGCCAGCTCCAGCGCCGTGCGCACTGTCATCGCCCGCGGACCGCCGACCGCCCGCGCGTACAGCAACGCGTTGCGCGGTTCCTCGATCATCGAACTGGACTCGTTGCTGGCCGCACCGTCGACCCCGAGGCCGACGGGCACACCGGCCGCCACCAGGTCGGCGGTCCGTGCGATCCCCGCACCCAACCGGCCGTTGGAGGTCGGGCAGTGCGCGATCCCGGTCCCGGTGCGAGCCATCGCCGCGATCGCCGGATCGTCGAGGTGCACGGCGTGGGCGTACCACACGTCGTCGCCGAGCCAGCCCAGCCGCTCCATGTACTCGGCGGGTGTGCACCCGAACTTCTCCTGGCAGAAGTCCTGCTCGTCGAGGGTTTCGGCGAGGTGCGTGTGCAGCCGGACGCCCGCGGAACGGGCCAGCGCCGCGGACTCGCGCATGAGATCGGCGGTCACCGAGAACGGCGAGCAGGGGGCCAGCGCTATCCGCACCATCGCGTCGAAGGACGGGTCGTGCCAGTCCTCGATGGCCGCCGCACTCGCGGCGAGGATGTCGTCGATCGACTCCACCACGGTGTCGGGCGGCAGCCCGCCCTTGCTCTGGCCGAGGTCCATCGACCCGCGCGCCGGGTGGAAGCGCAGCCCCACCTCGCCCGCCGCGCCGATCTCGGCGGCGAGCAGGTCACCGCCGCCGCGCGGGAACACGTAGTGGTGATCCGACGACGTCGTGCACCCGCTGCGCGCCAGTGAGACCAGCGCGCCGGTGGCCGCCGTCCGCACCGACTTCTCATCGATCCGCGCCCACACCGGATACAGCGTGGTCAGCCACTCGAACAGCGTGTTGTCGGCGGCCAGCCCACGGGTGATCCATTGGTACAGGTGGTGGTGGGTGTTGACCAGACCGGGCGTGAGCACGCAGCCACGCCCGTCGATCCGCGCGACCTCCGGGCCGAACTCGGGCGGCGCACCCGCGCCCACAGCGTCGATCTTGTTGCCGCGCACGGTGACCCACCCGTCGCGATACTCGGTTCCCGCCGCGTCGACGGTCACCACCGCACAGCCGTGGATCAGCAGATCGGGCGCGCTCACGGCTGCCACGCGATCCCCGCATCGGGCGCGTCCGCACGCGCCAGGGTGGCGTGGATCGAGCCGTACGGCCGGTCGGCCGCCCAGAAGACCTCACCCTTGTTCTCGATCTCGAACCGCGCGAGGTCGTAGTCGAAGTGGTGCTTGTTCGGCGCCGACAACCGGATCTCGGCCAGCACCGGAAAGCGTTCCAGCGCGGCCGTTCCCATCGCGTACAGCGTCTGCTGCAACGCCTTGGAGTACGTGGTGGCGAAGAGCTCGAGCAGCGTGGCGCGGATCCCGGCGTACACCTCGTCCCAGTCGAATCCGCTGGTCTCGGCGAACCGCCACTGGACCACCAGCGAACTGGCGAGCACGCGATCGTGGGTCGGCGCGAGTGTCGTGTACTCGTCGGTGAGGAAGTCGGCGAACTCCGATCCGGTCGACTTGAGCAGCACCAGGTCCTTGATCCCGCCGATCACCCACCGCTGCTGCTCGGCGCCCTTGCCCGCCACGGTCACCGCGGCCGTCCGCACCTCGGGGCCCTGGCGCACCCAGGTGTGATCGTGTTCGGCACCGTCGACCGAAACCCGCTGCCAGCCATAGGAGTCCACGTCGATACGCGCGCTCGACACCGGATCGACCGAGTCGGCGAAATGCTTCCCCAGCGCGATCGCGTAGTCCTCGATGGTGTCGAGACCGGGCTTCTTCGAATACACGAAGGCCATGTGCTTCTGGGTGTCGGTGGGCAGGACGTGACGCTGGTCACCATCGGTGTACGCCGCCTCGAAATCACCGCGCAGGGTGGTCGAGACGTTCACGTCGCGAATCTCGTGGCGCGCGTTCTCTTTGTAGAAACGCACAACCCGATTCTCGGCCTTGCCATATCGATTGTCGGTCAACACGATCGGACCGGACAGTGCCATCTCAGCTCCCTCGGTAGGTGGAAAAGGCGAACGGCGACAGCAGCAGCGGCACATGCAGATGCGGCTGCTCACCCACCGTGAACGCGACGCAGACTTCCGGATAGAAGGTCTCGGTGCCCTGCGCCGCGAAGTAGCTGCCGGTATCGAAGAACAGCCGGTAGTCACCCGGATTGAGTCCGGCCGCCAGCTCCTTCACCCGGCCGTCGGCGTCGGTGAGCGCCTCGGTGAGCCGCTGCTCCCCGCGCATCAGCAACACCGCGACACCCGCGGCGGGGACCCCGCGCACGGCGTCGAGCACGTGGGTACTCACGCTCGTCATGCCGTCACCAGCCCCGCCAGGCGCAGCCGGTTGATCTTCGTCAGTTCTGTTCGCATGACCTGCCTTTCAGTAGACGGATCGTTGTCCAACCGCGCGCGCAAGATCGCCAGCAACTCCTCGCCGCTGCGACCTGCCGCGCAGACCAGGTAGATATGGCCGAACTTCGCCTCGTAGGCGCGATTGCCCTCGGCCAGGGCCACGCGCACGTCCTCACCCGCCACCCCGGACTGCTCGCGCGCGGAGGCCGCCGAGGTCGGGCGATCGCCGATCCGCGGGTGACCGGCCAGTGCCTCGTCGATCTCGGCGTCGTCGAGTGCGGCCGTTCCCGCCTCGGCCGCCGCCAACAGCGCTTCGGTGGTGGCATAGGGACGCGCGGCCACGATCGCCCGCGCCCAGCGTGGCGCCGAGCAACAGGCAAGCAGTGCTTCTTCGGCAGTCTTCGCAGGTAGATCGTTGAAACCCGCGAGGCTCAGCCCTTCGCTCGTCATCGATCCAGCATCGCGCGATCCCCGGCCCGCCGCCACCGATGTGCAGTCCATCACGTCGGCGTGTCGTCGTCGGTGCGCTCCCCTGCTGTAATCGACCGGCAACATTGCGTCATTACCTTCGCTCACATGCCTCCACTCGACCGTTCCGCGCACGCCTCGTGCACGGGCATCGTCCTCGCGGCGGGTGCGGGCACGCGATACGGCAAACCCAAGGCACTCGCCGAGAACGGCGCCTGGTTGCGTTCGGCGATCACCGCCCTGCGCGACGGCGGCTGCGATCCGGTGGTCGTCCTGCTCGGCGCGACCGGACCCGATCCGGCCGCCCTCGGACTGCCCGACGGCACCCGATGCCGGTGGGTCGCCGACTGGGCGACCGGACTCTCCGCGACGGTGCGCGAGGGCCTGCGCGCCGCCACCGAAACGGACACCCGTTACGTGGCGTTTCTGCCCGTCGATATCCCCGATATCGGGGGCGATGTGGTCGCCAGAGTGCTCGCCGCGGCACGCGCGAGCAAGAGCGGACTTGCCCGTGCTGTGTTTCACAACACACCTGGACACCCCGTTGTGATCGAGAACAAGCACTGGGAAGCCATTTCCGAAGTAGCCGCAGGCGATATCGGGGCCGGTTCCTATTTGGGCGGTCGACAGGATATGGTGTGCGTCACGTGCGACGACTTGGCGACAGGGACCGATCGCGATTTCCCGGAAGTCGGCGCACGGTGATCGGAGTTGTGAGATATGCGCGATATCGTCGATGATCTTCTGCGAGTGTGGCATTCGGGCCGTACGGGCGGCCTTGCCACCGTGGTCCGTACCATCGGCACCAATTCCCTGCCCATCGGCTCTTCGATGCTCGTCACCCCCAACGGTGGCGTCTTCGGATCGATCGCCTCCGGACGGCTGGAAGAGACCGTCTACGAAGCGGCATTGGAAGCGGGTCGCACCGGCATCCGGCAACTGCGTCGCTACAGCATGCTCACCGGTCTGGAATCGAGCGCCGACGACGGAACACTCGTCGACATCTTCGTAGAACCGTTCTCCTGCCGCGATTTTCCCGAATTCCCCACTATCGCCGCCGATATCCAAGCCCATCGCCGGGTCACCGTGTTCACCGTGGTGTGGAATCAGGATCCCGATGTCATCGGCCAGCATCTGGTCACCGATCGCAAGCACGCGACCGAACTCGTCGCGCTGCCCGAGTCGGATCTGTTCGTCGCCTCGTACTGCCCGCCGCCGCGCCTGATCATCTTCGGCGCCAACGCCTATGCCGCCACCCTCGTCGCGCAGGCGCGGATGATCGGCTACCGGGTGACGATCTGTGACTCGCGTCCCGAGTTCGCCGATCCGGCCTCGTTCCCCGGCGCCGAAGTAGTCGTCGACTGGCCGCACCGCTACCTCAACACCCTCTCGGCCGCGGGCGAGGTCGACAACAGCACCGCCATCGTCGTGCTGGCCAACGAGCCGCGCTTCGAGATCCCGCTGCTCACCGTCGCGTTACGACTACCCGAGCTCGGCTACCTAGCCGCCCTCGGCACCCCTGCCGACCAGGCACGTCGCCTCGACGACCTGCGCGCGGGCGGCTTCGACGAGCCGACCCTGGCCCGCGTGCACGTACCCGCGGGCCTGGAAACGGGCCCGCGCACTCCCGCCGAGACCGCCGTCTTCATCACCGCCGACTTCCTCGCCTCCCGCGCGGGCCTTCGCCTCGCGGCTCAGCGCGACTACGGGTCGACAGCCGCTGTGGGTATGGCCATTTGATGTACCGGTCGGCGCCACGGCTTCGCGGCGCCGACCGGGTTCTTATTTCAGGCCCGGGTTCTCGGCGTACACCTCGCGCAGCACGGACAGATCGAAGAGCTGGCCGGCCTTGATGTCGATCTTGGCGGTACGCAGCGCGGCGATGTTCTGCTCGATCAGCGCGTCCGACATCGTCAGCAGGCCGTCGGTCTTGGTCGACGCCGAGACGACCAGGTCGTTTTGCGCGGTGGCCTCCGCGGTCTGCTCGGCCAGGTCGAGTTTCAGGTCCTTGCCGTAGACCTCGACGGCCAGGCGCGCGGACTCGGCGGGGTTGGCGACAGCGTCCTTCCAGCCCTTGATCTGGGCGGTCAGGAAGGCCTTGAGCTTGTCGCGCTCGTTGTCGATGGTGTGCTGGCTCACCGTCAGTGTCTCCGCGACCAGCGGCAGCCCGAAGTCGGCGAACAGGAAGTGGTCGTTGGCGAAGCCCTTGGCGGCCAGGGTGATCGGCTCGTTGGTCACATAACTCACCCAGCCGTCGACCTCGCCGTTGGCCAGCGGGGTCGGATCGAACTGCGCGGGCACGACGGTGACATCGCCGGGACTGATGCCATTGGCCGCCAGCAGGGCGCTGAAGATGAGCTGATTGGTGTCCTGCACACCGATCTTGCGGCCCTTCATCTCCGCGGGAGATGTGATCGGTTTGCCCGCCGAGCTCACGATCGCGAACGGGTTCTTCTGATAGGTCGCGCCGACGATCTTGGCGGGTAGTCCTTCCAGTACGGCGGGTGCGGTCGTCTGTGGCGCGGAAAGGCCGAGCCAGATCTTGCCGGTATCGAGACCGGCTTCCACCGACGTCGACGCCGCGCCACCCGCGACGAGATCTACCGCACCGAATCCCGCATCCTTGAAATAGCCCTTCGAATCGGCGAAATACTCACCCGCGAATTCGATGTTCTTGATCCAGGACAACTGGACAGCGACCTTGCCGAATTTCGAGCCGTCGTCGGTCGAGCCGTTCGAGGAAGTGGCCGAACTACCGCCGCAGGCGGCGAGCAGCCCGGCGCCGCCGAGCGCCGCGCCGGTCAATGCGGAAAAGCGGAGAAAGGAACGACGGTCGATACTGTTCATACGCAGAATGTAGGTTCGGTGCGTTTCGTTCTCTTTGCGGCCACGTTCCGCCGCTATTCCTTACTTTCCCGCGCTCGGGCCGAAGCGGGCGAGCACCACGTTCTCGATCACGCCGACGATCGCGTACAGCAGCACCGATACCACCGTGACCACCACGATCGACGCCCACAGCCGGTTGTACTGGAACATCGGGATGGCCCGTACCAGGCTCGCGCCCAATCCTGTTCCACTGCCGAGCCATTCACCCAGCAGGGCGCCGATCAACGCGCCGGGCACCGAGACCCTGGCCGCGGCGAACACCGACGGCAGCGCCGCGGGCACCGCGACCATCCGTAGTCGGGTCCACCGCGTGCCGCCGTAGGCCGTCACCAATTCCATTGCCTGCCGGGGCGCTTCGCGCAGGCCCGTCATGATCATCACCAGGGCGGGGAAGAACACGACGATCGCCGTCAGCACCGTCACCCCCGCCGTGCCTCGGCCGAAGATCAGCACCACGATCGGACTCAGGGCGACCAGCGGCACCGACCGCAACAGCATCGCGACCGGCATGAACGTCTGCCGCACAGCCGAATACAGCACGAACAGCGCGGCGACGCCGATCGCGCCGAGCATCCCGACGACGAACCCCGATGCCGCGTCACCGAGGGTGATCGCGAGGTCGTCGAAGATCGCCTGCCGGGCCGCAGGCGCACCCGCCGAAGTGATTAGGTAGGCCCAGACATCCGACGGCGTCTTGCCCACTCGCGGCCCGATCTGGGGGAACAGGCGAAGAAACAGCGTCCAGATGACGAGCAACAGAATCAGCGACGTCGCCAGCGGCAGCAGGAAGCGGCCGATCCGGCGCGCGACGGTGGTGGTCATCGCCCCTCCTCCACCGTTGTCCACGGCGTGATCAGGCGGGCCGCGCCCGCCACCAGCAGGTACCCGAGCCCGGCCAGCGCGGCCGCGGCGATCGCCATGCCCCAGGTGCGTGGCACGTTGTAGGCGGTCTGGGCCGCCGTGAGCGCGACCCCGATGCCGCTGTCGACGCCACCCAGATACTCACCGATGATCGCGCCGAGCACCGCCGACGGCGCGGCGATCTTCAAGGCGGCGAACGTATTCGGCAGCGCGGCGATGGCTCGCACCCGATACAGCTGTTGCCAGCGGCCACCGCCGTAGGCGCGCACCAGATCCAGGCTCGCCGGATCGGCCGAACGCAATCCGCTCACCGCGCCGACCATGGTGGTGAAGAAGCAGTACATCGCGGCCAGGAACACGGTGGGCGTGCGTCCGCCGAACACCACCAGGATGATCGGGCCCAGCGCCACCAGCGGCGTGCAGTAGCTCAGGATGGCCAGCTGGGTCGCGAGGGGTTCGATCCGCGGCACCAGCATGATCAGCGCCGCGATCCCGATCGCCAGCACGTTCCCCCAGAGGAAGCCCTGCAACGCCCCGATCGCAGTGACCTGGAAGTTGGGTCCGTAGAGGCCCCACCCGTCCGACCACATGGTCGAAAGGACCCGCCACGGTGAGGGAATCGTCCCGCCCGCGGTTCCGGCGGCGGCCAGCGCCCACCACAGGGCGATCAGCACCACCACGCCCAGCGCCCCGGCCACCCGGCCCATGTCGGCCGGGATCCGCCGGGCTGTCGCCACGCTCATGCCACCCCACCCCGCCCGAACAGCAGCTCGGACAGGTAGTCACAGAGCTTGTGGAATTCGGGCGTGCGCATCATCTCGGGTGTGCGTGGACGCGGCAGGTCGATCTCGACCAGCTCCAGCACCCGGCCCGGTCGCGGACTCATCACCGCCACCACGTCGGACAGGAACACCGCCTCGCCGATGCCGTGGGTGACCATCAGTGTGGTCGCGGGCTTCTCGGTCCAGATGCGCAGCAGTTCCAGGTTCAATCGCTGCCGGGTCATGTCGTCGAGCGCGCCGAACGGTTCGTCGAGCAGCAGCACCGACGGCTGCACGACCAGCGCTCGCGCGATCGAAACCCGCTGGCGCATACCGCCGGACAGCTGCGCGGGCTTGGCCTTCTCGAACCCCTCCAGCCCGACCAGCGCGATCAGTTCGGCGATCCGGTCCGGTTCGGCGGGCAGCCCGGCCACCTGCAACGGCAGCCGGATGTTCGATTCCACACTGCGCCACGGCAGCAACGCCGAATCCTGGAACGCGATACCGAGCTCGGCTCCACCGCGCAATTGTTCCGGGGACATGCCGTTGATCCGCGCGGTGCCCGCGCTCGGTTCGTCCAGGCCGGCCAGAATCCGCAACACCGTCGATTTGCCGCAGCCCGAAGGCCCGAGCAATGACAGGAATGCGCCGTGAGAAGTCCGCAAATCGACCGAGTCCAGCGCGTTGACAGTGTTGCGGCCCACTGTGAAGGTCTTGCTCAACCCACTGATCTCGATCCCGGTGGTCGCGCTACCGGGGATTTCCTTACCCATGCTCGTCACCATAAGAGCGCCTGGTTGCGGCGGCATTTCCGAATCACAGCTCAGATTGCGCCCCCGTAAACCGTGCTCGAGGTCACCATAAAAGTGAACCGGTAACGATTCGGTCCTGTGAGAGGACATAGAGTGTCGGAGGATCTGACAGCCCTGCAGGCGTCGAGCGCATATGCTCTCGGCGACCGGGGGAAGCACTGCGATGACGTGCCCGACAGGGCCCGTGGACTGGAACCGACTGTTCGATGAAGCTCTCTGCACTACGTACCGTGGCCGCGCTGCGCACCACCGCCGTGGCTCTGACCGCCGCATTGTCGGTGGCCGTTGTCGCCGGTGGCGCCGCGACCGCCGAGCCCGAGAAGCCCTCAGCCGTGTCGTCCATCGTCAAAGACGGACGCGTGTGGCATCTGAAGGTGTACTCGGCGGCGATGAAGAAGGACATCACGATCGACGTGCAGCGTCCCGTCGACGAGTCCAAGCCGGCCCCCAACTTCTACATGCTCAACGGCCTCGACGGCGGCGAGGGCACCGCCAGCTGGGCTGCGCAGACCCAGGCGCTCAGCTTCCTGGCCGACAAGCAGGTCAATGTGATCCAGCCGATCGGCGGCCGCGGCAGCTACTACACCGACTGGAAAGCCGAAGACCCGAAGCTGGGCCTGAACAAGTGGAGCACCTTCTTCACCCAGGAGCTGCCCCCGCTGATCGACGCCGCACTCGGCTCGACCGGTCTGAACTCGCTGGCCGGCCTGTCCACCTCCGGCACCTCGGTGCTGCAGCTGGCCGAGGCCAACCCGGGTCTGTTCAAGTCCGTCGCCGCCTACAGTGGCTGCGCGCAGATCGCCGACCCGATGGGCAAGCAGGCCGTCAAGTTCTCCGTGGAGACCTGGGCCGGTGGCAAGACCGCGAACATGTACGGCCCGGACAACGATCCCGCGTGGGTCGAGAACGACCCGGTCATCAACGCGGAGAAGCTGCGCGGCACCAACCTCTACATCTCCAGCGGTAGCGGCATGCCGACCAACGCCGATGTGGCCTACTACCTCAACGGTTCGCCCGGCCCGATGGGCGTGATCAACCTCGGTCTCGGTATCGGCATCGAAGCGGCGACCAACGCTTGCAGCCAGAACCTGAAGACCAAGCTGGACTCGCTGGGTATCCCGGCGACCTACCAGTTCACCCCGATGGGCACCCACTACTGGCCGTACTGGGAGCAGGCGCTGCACGAGTCGTGGCCGCTGCTCGCTCAGGGCATGGGTATCTGATTTCCCACTGAAAGCGGGAGGCATCCGGATTCGGATGCCTCCCGCTTTTGCGTTGTCGCCGGCTACGTGGTGGGCGCGACCGCGGTGCGCACCGTGAGCCCGGAGCGGATGAAATAGGCGATCTCCTCGCAGATCTCGTCGACCGAGATCGCGTCGCCGGGAACGGTGGCGTGCACCATCTCCTGGGCGAGGGAATTCACGGCGCCGATTACCGCGAGGCCGAACAGGTGCAGGCTGCGCGATTCCGCTTCGCCACGTTCGGCGGCGCGCTGCGCTTCCCGGGTGAGCAGTGCCGAAATCGACCGCCGCTGCGCGCGCCGCCATTCCTCCACCACCGGACTCACCCCGACGACCTCGACATAGAACACCCGCGCCGCCCGGCGATCACGGCAGGTCACCGCCAGGAACGCACGGAAACTCTCCACCACGCGCACCACCAGCGGCTGTTCGCTGGTGTGTTCCAATGCCTCGTCGAGGCGGCGTAGCGCGGCCGCGTTCAACCGGTCGACGAGTGCGATCAGTAATGCCTCGCGGCTACCGATGTCTTCGTAGAAACTGCGGGTCGACACATTCGCGGTCGAACACAGCCGCTCGATCGAGGTCGACGAATATCCCTGGGTACCGAATAGTTCCAGCGCCGCGTCGGTCAACCTGTTGCGGCGTAGCGCGACTCGCTGCTGGCGCGACAATCCACCGTAACTACGACCACTATCGGTTACATCCGCACGCCGAACCACGGATGCATGCTAGCGCGCGATCGCCGGACAGCCGGGCGATTCGTCATTGTCGCCGCGAGCGAATTCCGCTGGCGTATCGGAATTGTCGAAGTGGATGATCAATTCTGTTCGGTAGTGGGTTCGCCGTCGTCGAGTGGTTCGGCCAACGGCCAGCCACCGGCGGCCAGATGCGAAGCCACCCGCGAGACGTCGTCGGGCGCGGGCTGCTGCTTCGCGAAATCGGCGATGGCGGCCGCGATTTCGGCCTCGCTGATCGATTCCCGATTCGGATTCGCCTCCACCAGTTTCTCCCCGATCACCGTCACCTCGTAGTCGGTGAGGTGGCGGTGCAGCACCGCGAACAAGGCGACATAGTCGGACTGGGGAATGCCCTGTGGATAGCCCGCGCGCAGCCACCCGAGCACCCGCGAGAGCAGGTTGCCACGGACCGGCGGGGTCGCGGGGGTGGGGTTCGGATCGGTCATGGCTTCCTCACTCATGATTGGCCGAACAGGTGGATGCCGAACTGGTGGGCGATGAACGCCTTGGCGGTGAACAGGATTCCGGTGATCACCACGACGACGATGAGGACCAGACAGGCCACCGCACCCGCCAGCGCCGGATAGTTGCGCCGGACTCGGCCCTCGGCGTCGACGGTCTCGGCATTGCCCCACCACCGCACCGCGAAGGCGAAGACCGCGGGTACACCCGCGCCGAAGATCAGCGCGGCGAGCACCACTTCCCACAGTGAACTCAGATTGGTGATCACGGTGTGCATGATCGCTCCCCTCTACCCGGCATGGTTCTGGTCGATCGGCGCCTGTGCCGAGGTGGGTGGCCGGCCATCGGGCCAGTCGTTCACATTGTGAGTGCCGACCGGGTCACGGCGCGACCGGAGATAGATTCCGAGCGCCCCGGCGATCAGGAGGCCGAACACCACGAGCACACCGGGGAGTCCACCGATGACATTGGCGATCGCCCAGCAGATCGCGCCGACGATGCCCGCCATCGGCAGAGTCAGCATCCAGGCCACGGCCATCCGGCCCATCACCCGCCAGCGCACCTCGGCGCCCTTGCCGATGCCGGTACCGAGGATCGCGCCGGTCGCGGTCTGCGTGGTCGACAGCGGCAGGCCGAAGTGCGCCGAGGTGAGAATGATCGCCGCCGAGGTCGACTCGGCGGCCAGGCCCTGCGGTGACTCGATCTCGACCAGGCCCTTGCCGAGGGTCCTGATGATCCGCCAGCCGCCGAGATAGGTGCCGAGGGCGATCGCGACGGCACAGGCGGCCATCACCCACAGCGGCATGTGGTCGTCCTTGTCCAGCGAGCCGTAGGCGACCAGCGCGAGGAAGATGACACCCATCGTCTTCTGCGCGTCGTTGGTGCCGTGCGCCAGCGAGACCAGGGAGGCCGAGCCGATCTGGCCCCAGCGGAAACCCTCTTCGGACTTCTCCTGGTCGACGCCACGGGTGATCCGGTACACCACGAACGTGCCGATGGCCGCCACCATCGCCGCGATCACGGGCGCGAGCAGCGCGGGCAGCACGATCTTGATCAGCACGCCGTCCGACCCCGATGCCCAGATCACGCCGTTCCAGCCGAGTGCGGCGATCGTCGAGCCGATCAGGCCGCCGAACAGGGCGTGCGAGGAACTCGACGGCAGGCCGAGCAGCCAGGTCAGCAGGTTCCACAGGATGCCGCCGACGAGGCCCGCGAAGACGATTACCAGCAGGTCCTGCCCGCCCACATCGTCCAATTTCACGATCCCCTTGGCCACCGTCGCCGCGACCGCCACCGACAGAAACGCCCCGATCAGGTTCAGCACGCCCGAGAGCGCGACCGCCGTCTTCGGCTTCAGCGCACCGGTGGCGATCGAGGTCGCCATGGCGTTGGCCGTGTCGTGGAATCCGTTGGTGAAGTCGAACGCGAGAGCTGTGACGATGACGATCAACAGGACCATTAGTTCGGCGCTCACCGGAACAGTGTGTCGTATGCTGCCGCCGGATTGCCAAACTGTTGCGGGTAAGTCGCACGACCAGCGGCGGAGCTCAGCCGGCGGCCACGCCGAGCGCGCGCACCGCCTCGATGGTGTCGGCCTCTCCCGGTTCCTTGTCCGGCCGGTACCGCACCACCCGGGCGAAGCGCAGCGCGACGCCGCCCGGATATCGGGTACTGGTCTGGACGCCGTCGAGCGCGATCTCGACGACGAGTTCGGAGCGCAGGTACACGGCCTGACCGTCGCGGTGGGTTTCGTGGCGCGGGAATTCCTCGGTCTGCCAGCGCAGCAGTTCGTCGGTGAGGCCCTTGAACGTCTTGCCGACCATCACCGGCTCACCGGTCTCGGGATCGCGGGCCGCCAGATGCAGGTTGGACAGGAACCCGGTGCGGCGGCCATAACCCCATTCGGCGCCGATCACCAGTAGGTCGAGGGTGTGCGCGGGCTTGATCTTCTGCCAGGCCTTGCCGCGGCGGCCCGCGGCGTACGGGGCATCGAGCGCCTTGACCATCACACCCTCGTTGCCGACCGCGAGCGCGTCGTCATAGCAGTCGGCGGCAGCCTCCGGAGTGGGTGCGATCAGCGCGGGGATGCTGTGTTCGCCCGCGACCTGTTCCAAAGCGGTGCGGCGGACACGCAGCGGTTCGTCGATGAGGTCGGTGCCGTCGAGATGCAGGCAGTCGAAGAAGTACGGGTGTAACCGGCGTGGATCGCCGAGGGTGGCGAACCTGCTCATCGTCTCCTGGAACGGGCGTGGGCGGCCCGCGTCGGTCAGGGCGAGGGTTTCGCCGTCCAGGACCACGGTGGCGCAGTCGAGGGACTTGACCAGATCGACGAGTTCGGGGACGCCCTCGGTGATGTCGCGCAGGGTTCTGGTGAAGACCCAGACCTGGTCGCCGTCGCGGTGCACCTGGATGCGGGCGCCGTCGAGCTTGTGTTCGACACTGATGTCGGAACCCAGCTCGGCGAGGGCCTCGTCCAGCGAACCGCCGGGTGAGGCGAGCATCGGCGCAACCGGACGTCCTACTTCGAGACCGAACGCGGCCAGGGCCTGCTCGCCCCCGGCGAGCGCGGCGATCGCGGTGACGGGGAGCCGGCCCGAGAGCATATGGGCCCGGCGCACCACGTCGACGGGGATGCCGGTGGACTGTGCGAGCGCCTCGACCACGATCGCGGTGAGCGCGCCCTGCCGGAGTTCGCCGGTGAGCAGGCGGACCAGGAAGGACTGTTCCTCCTCGGTCGCGGCGGTGAAGAGTGCGGTCAGCAATTCGCGGCGCCGATTGGTCGAGCCCTTGCCGTTCAGGCCGGTGAGCTGGGAGAAGATGTCGTCCACCGCGCCGACGGTGAGGCTCGCGTCGCCGCTGGGCGGTGTGTCGAGCCCGGCCACCGTGCGCCACCCGGCCCCGATCCGGCCCTGCACCAGCTCGCCGGACAACCACGCCACCACGGTCCCGATCTCGGACGGGTCCGCGGCACCGAAGAGCTCGGCCAGCGCGGCGGTTTTCGCCTTGCGCGACCTGGTCGCCCGCACGGCCGCGGAGGCCGTGACGACATCGCTGAACAGCACCCCACGACAGTATCGCGAGGGTGTGACACAGAGCTCGAGCCCGGTTGTTAAGAATCCATTGGCAAGCCTGCGAAACCGCCCCTAAACTGGACATATGGCCAAGACCTATGTCGGAGCGCGGCTGCGCCAGCTGCGGACCGAGCGTGGGCTGAGCCAGGTCGCGCTCGCGCAGAAACTGGAGATCTCGGCCAGCTATCTGAACCAGATCGAACACGACGTGCGACCGCTCACCGTGCCGGTGCTGACGCGCATCAACGAGGTCTTCGGCGTCGACCCCACCTTCTTCTCCGCCCAGGACGACACCCGGCTCATCGCCGAGCTGTCCGAAGTGGTGATGGACGCCGAGCTCGGCATCGAGGCCGACACCCAGCAGATCGCCGACATGGTCTCCGCCCATCCGTCGATGGCGCGCGCCCTGGTGGCCATGCACAACCGCTACCGCAACACCAGCGCGCAGCTGGCCGCCGCCACCGAGGACCGGTTCGCCGACGGTTCCGGCAGCGCCGCGATCAGCAAGCCGCACGAGGAAGTGCGCGACTACTTCTATCAGCGCCAGAACTACATCCACGAATTGGATACCGCCGCAGAGGATCTCACCGCGCGCATCCGGTTCCACGGTGGCGAGGTGAGCACCGAGATCGTGCGCCTGCTGCGTGCGCACGGCGTGCGGATCAGCGAGCGCATCGACCTCGGCGAGGGCGTGCTGCACCATTTCGATCCCGAGACCAAACAGCTCGAGATCTCCCCACACCTGTCCGGTGGGCAGCGCACTTTCAAACTCGCCGCCGAACTCGCCTACCTGGAATGCGGCCCGCTCCTCGAAAAACTGGTCGACGAGGGCAATTTCGCCTCCGACGCCTCGCACAAACTCGCGATGCTCGGCCTGGCGAACTACTTCGCGGCCGCGATGGTCTTGCCCTACACGCACTTTCACGAAGTAGCCGAGAGTTTCCGCTACGACATCGAACGCCTGTCGGCGCATTTCTCGCAGAGTTTCGAAACCATCTGCCACCGCCTGTCGACCCTGCAACGGCCGACCCTGCGCGGCGTCCCGTTCTCCTTCGTACGCGTCGACCGCGCGGGCAATATGTCGAAGCGCCAGTCCGCCACGGGTTTCCACTTCTCGGCCAGCGGTGGTACCTGCCCGCTCTGGAACGTCTACGAGACCTTCGCCTACCCCGGCAAGATCATGACCCAGATCGCCCAGATGCCCGACGGCCGCAAATACCTCTGGATCGCGCGCACCGTGGAACGTCGCGCCACCCGCTACGGCCAACCCGGCAAGACCTTCGCGATCGGCCTCGGCTGCGAGCTGCGCCACGCGGGCCGCGTCGTCTACGCCGACGGCATCGACCTGGGCGAAGCCAACGCCACCCCCATCGGCGCGGGCTGCCGAGTGTGCGTGCGCTCCAACTGCCCCCAGCGCGCCTTCCCGCCGCTGGGCAAGGCCCTCGACATCAGCGAACACCGCAGCTCGGTCTCGCCGTACCTCATCAAATAGCCGCTCAGAAGGCTTCTTCCGGGACGGCCATGATGTCGTTGTCGATGGCGGCGAGGATGTTCTTGGTAGCGGTGAGTTCGGGGAGGACGTTCTTGGCGAAGAAGCTCGCCGCGGCGACTTTGCCCTGGTAGTAGGGGCGGTCCCGCGGTGCGGCGTCGGAGGCCAGGGCGGCGGCGGCGATGTCGGCCTGGACCAGCAGGCGCCAGGCGATGAGGAGATCGCCGACCGCCACCAGGAAGCGAACCGAGCCGAGGCCGACCTTGTAGAGCTCGGTGGGCTCGGTCCGGCCCGCCATGGCGTAGCCGGTGAGGGTGGCGGCCATCGCGCCGACATCGGCTTGGGCGGTGCGCAGCAGGGCGCGCTCGGTGGCGAAACGGCCGGTGTCATTGTCCAGGTAGACGCCGATCTGAGCGTTCACGTGGGCGAGGGCGACGCCACCATCGCGAATGATCTTGCGGAAGAAGAAGTCCTGGGCCTGGATCGCCGTGGTGCCCTCGTAGAGCGAGTCGATCTTGGCGTCACGGATGTACTGCTCGATCGGATAGTCCTGCAGATAGCCGGAGCCGCCGAAGGTCTGCAGCGACTCGGCGAGCAGCTGGTAGGCGCGCTCGGATCCCACGCCCTTGACGATCGGCAGCAGCAGATCGTTCACGCGGTGCGCGGTCTCCGGATCGGCACCGGACACCAGCTGCGCCACATCCGCGTTCTGGTGCGCGGCGGTATACAGATACACCGCTCGCAACCCCTCCGCGTAGGCCTTCTGCATGGCCAGCGACCGGCGCACATCAGGGTGATGGGTGATGGTGACGCGCGGCGCCGCCTTGTCGGCGACCTGCGTCAGATCCGCGCCCTGCACCCGCGTCTTGGCGTACTCGAGCGCGTTCAGGTACCCGGTCGACAACGTCCCGGACGACTTCACGCCTACCGTCATCCGCGCGTTCTCGATCACCTTGAACATCTGCGCGATGCCGTTGTGCACGTCGCCGACCAGCCAGCCCTTGGCGGGCACCTCGGTGCCGCCGAAGGTCACTTCGCAGGTCGGCGAGGACTTGATCCCCATCTTGTGCTCGACCCCGGTCACGTACACACCGTTGCGGTCGCCCGGTTCCAGCGTCTCGGGATCGAAGAGGAACTTCGGCACGTAGAACAGCGAAAGCCCCTTGGTGCCGGGGCCGGCGCCCTCCGGCCGGGCGAGCACCAGGTGGAAGATGTTCTCGGCCGTATCGCCCACGTCACCGCCGGAAATGAACCGTTTCACCCCGTCGATGTGCCATGACCCGTCGGGCTGCGGCACAGCCCTGGTGCGACCGGCGCCGACATCGGATCCGGCATCCGGTTCGGTGAGCACCATGGTCGCCTGCCACCCGCGATCGAACCCGCCCCGTGCCCAGCGCTTCTGTTCGTCGTTGCCGATCTCGTAGAGCACCGAGCCCATCATCGGGCCCATGTTGAAGAAGCTGGCCGCCGGATTGGCACAGATGATGAGCTCGTTGATCGCCCACATCAGCGCGTTCGGGGCGGCGGTGCCGTCCATACCCGCCGGCATGGCGAGGCGGTACCAGCCCGCTTCGTGCACCAGGTCCACCGTCTTACGCAGCGGATCGGGCACGGTGATGTCGTGGGTATCGGGGTGGAACACCACCGGGTGCCGGTCGGCCTCGGCGAACGAGTCCGCGATCGGCCCCTCGGCCAGGTGTTTCACCTCGTCGAGGAGCTGGCGCACCGTATCGGAGTCCAGGTCGCCGTAGGCGCCGGTGTCCAGAACCTTGTCCAGGTTCAGGACCTCGAACAGATTGAACTCGATGTCACGCACGTTCGCCTTGTAGTGCCCCATTGGGCCCTCCTCGACTGACCGCACACGGCCGATTGCCGTGTGACTCGGCGGCTCGACGTTGTACAAATCGAAGCGTGCCGCACCTGTGCGGCCCTACGCAACCGTAGGCAAGGCGACCCTTCGGCAGCTGCCGCGGACGAACAATTCACACGGACGAAACAGACGAAACGGGCACGTGACCGAGAGACATTCGGGTGCAACAAGTTCCCTCTACTGTCTCGAATCACGAATACAGCTTCTGTATACAACTCGGTGTACATCCAGTCTCCGGGGCAGACAGCGGCGGTATTCGTTGTGGCGCGTGTGGCGCCGCCGTTACACCTGATGAGGAGAACCGCCCCATGTCTGAATCCCGTTTGGTCAAGGCACTTGTCGTGCCTGCCGCGGTGGCCGTCGCCGGCCTGCTGCTCACCGGCTGTGGTGCGCGCGACGACGCGTCGACCGGCTCGACCGCCGCCTCCTGCGTCGACACCAGCAAGGACACCATCAAGGTGGGCTCGCTACACTCGCTGTCGGGCACGATGGCCATTTCCGAAGTCACCGTGGCCAATTCGACCAAGCTGGCGATCGACCAGATCAACGCGGCGGGCGGCGTGCTCGGCAAGAAGATCGAGATCGTCCTCGAAGACGGCGCCTCCGACCCCAAGACCTTCGCCGAGAAGGCGGAGAAGCTGATCAGCTCCGACTGTGTCGCTTCGGTATTCGGCGGCTGGACCTCGTCGAGCCGCAAGGCCATGAAGCCCAAGTTCGAGAGCCTGAACTCGCTGCTCTACTACCCCGTGCAGTACGAGGGCCTGGAAGATTCCAAGAACATCTTCTACACCGGCGCCACCACCAACCAGCAGATCATCCCCGCGCTGGACTACCTGAAGCAGAAGGGCATCAAGTCCCTCTACCTGGTCGGCTCCGACTACGTCTTCCCGCAGACCGCCAACCGCGAGATCAAGGCCTACGCCGCGGCCAACGGTATCGAGATCAAGGGCGAGGACTACACCCCGCTGGGCTCCACCGACTTCTCCACCATCGTCAACAAGGTGCGGGCCGCCAAGGCGGGCGCGGTGTTCAACACCCTCAACGGTGACTCCAACGTGGCCTTCTTCCGCGAGTACACCAACGCCGGCCTGAAAGCCGCTGAGATGCCGGTGGTTTCGGTGTCGATCGCCGAGGAAGAGGTCGCGGGCATCGGCGCGCAGAACATCGCGGGCCAGCTCACCGCCTGGAACTACTACCAGACCGTCGACTCCCCGGCGAACAAGAAGTTCGTCGCCGACTACAAGGCCGCCTTCGGCGCCGACAAGCCGACTTCGGACCCGATGGAAGCCGCGTACGCCTCGGTCTACCTGTGGAAGAACACCGTCGAGAAGGCCAAGTCGTTCGCGGTGGCCGACATTCAGGCCGCGGCCGACGGCGTGAGCTTCGACGCCCCGGAGGGCACCGTCACCATCGACGGCTCCAACCACCACATCACCAAGACCGCCCGGATCGGCGAGATCCGCCCCGACGGCCTGATCTACACCGTCTGGGATTCCGGCAAGGCCATCACCCCGGACCCGTACCTGAAGTCCTACGAGTGGGCCAAGGGCCTCAAGTAAGTAGCCCGACCGAGGTGGGACGCGCTCTGAGTCAGGGCGCGTCCCACACCGCCCCCTTTCCAAGGAGTCCACTGCAATGGACGTGCTGATCAGTCAGCTCTTCACCGGGCTGAGTCTGGGATCCATTCTTCTGCTCGCCGCGCTCGGCCTGTCACTGACCTTCGGTCAGATGGGCGTCATCAACATGGCGCACGGCGAATTCATCATGGCCGGTTGTTACACGACTTATGTTGTGCAACAAGTCTTCTCATCGGCCGGAGTTTCGCTGGTCGTGTCCTTGCTGATGGGCTTCCTCATCGGCGGCCTGCTCGGCGCCGCCCTGGAAATGGGGCTGATCCGCTACATGTACGACCGGCCGCTGGACACGCTGCTCGTCACCTTCGGTGTCGGACTCGTGCTCCAGCAGGCCGCGCGTGACATCTTCGGCGCACCCGCCAAGAACGTGCTGGTGCCCGAATGGCTCAGTGGCGGCATCACTATCGCGGGCGCGGTCGTGCCGAAGACCCGCATCTTCATCCTGGTGCTGGCGATCGTCGCGGTGACCACCCTGGCCGCCGTGCTCAAGACCACCCCCATGGGTCGACGGATTCGCGCCGTCGTGCAGAACCGCGGACTGGCCGAAACCAGCGGCATCTCCAGCAGATTCACCGATATCAGCACGTTCTTCATCGGTTCCGGACTGGCCGGCGTCGCCGGTGTGGCGCTCACCCTGATCGGTTCGACGAGCCCCACCATCGGCCAGAGCTATCTGATCGACGCGTTCCTGGTGGTCGTGATCGGCGGCCTCGGCCAGATCAAGGGCACGGTGATCGCGGCGTTCGCGCTCGGCCTGCTCAACTCGTTCATCGAATACTCCACCACCGCGTCCATCGCGAAGGTGATCGTGTTCGTGCTGATCGTCATCTTCCTGCAGGTCCGCCCGCAGGGCCTGTTCACCGTGCGGACGAGGAGTCTGGCATGACCGCACTCACCGAACGTCTCCGCGAATACCCGCGGCTCACCCCACTACTCGGCTTCGGAGTGGCGGCGATCCTGCTGTTCGCCGTCGCCCCTGCGGTGCTGAGCGATTTCCGCCTGAACCTGCTGGCCAAGTTCCTCTGCTTCGCCATCGTGGCCGCCGGCATCGGATTGGCCTGGGGCCGTGGCGGAATGCTCACCCTCGGCCAGGGCGTGTTCTTCGGCATCGGCGCCTACATCATGGCCATGCACATGCAGCTCGCCGACGCCGCCCGCCTCGGTAACGATGTCCCGGAGTTCATGGAGATCTCCGGCATCAGCGAACTCCCCGGTTTCTGGCAGCCGTTCAGTTCCGCGCCGGTCGCCATCCTCGGCATCCTGGTGCTGCCCGCGCTGGTCGCCGCCGTGCTCGGGTACGGCGTGTTCAAGCGCCGGGTGCGCGGCGCCTACTTCGCCATCCTCAGCCAGGCACTGGCCGCGGCGCTGGCGATCCTGCTCACCGGTCAGCAGGCCATCGGCGGCTTCACCGGGCTGTCGGACTTCCGCTCCTTCTTCGGATTCCGGCTCTCGGACCCGGCCAACCGGCAGATGCTGTTCTTCATCGCCGCGGGCACGCTGCTCGTGGTGGTGGCCCTGATCCGCCAGCTCAACCGCAGCCGCTACGGCGAACTGCTCGTCGCGGTGCGGGACGCGGAGGAGCGGGTGCGCTTCCTCGGCTACGACCCCGCCAACATCAAGATCGTCGCGTACGTCGTGGCGGCATTCCTCGCCGGGATCGCGGGTGCGTTGTTCACCCCGATCGTCGGCATCATCTCCCCCGCCGACATCGGCGTGATCCCGTCGATCGCTTTCCTCATCGGTGTCGCCATCGGTGGCCGCACCACCCTGCTCGGACCGATCCTCGGTGCGATCGGCGTCGCCTGGGCGCAGACCTCGCTGTCGGAGTCGTTCCCGTCGGGCTGGACCTACATGCAGGGCATCCTGTTCATCGTGGTCGTCGGCTTCATCCCCGCCGGGCTGGCCGGGCTGTGGCCGATGTTCAAGGGCTGGCTCGACAGCCGTAAGAAGCTGCCACCCGCACCGGAAGAACCCGCCGCCGTCGTCACCGAGGAGAAGGTGCAAGCGCGATGACACTCGAACCCAAAGCCGGCGGCAATGCGGGCATGGACAGCGACTACCTCGAAATTCGTGGTCTCTCCGTCAGTTTCGACGGTTTCAAGGCCGTCACCGATGTCGATCTCACGGTGCTGCAGGGCGACCTGCGGTTCCTGATCGGCCCGAACGGCGCGGGCAAGACCACGCTGATCGATGCCATCACCGGCCTCGTCCCGGCGACCGGTTCGGCGCAGAAGTCGGGCACCGAACTCCTCGGCAAGAAAGTGCACCAGATCGCGCGCCTCGGCATCGGGCGCACCTTCCAGACGGCCAGTGTGTTCGAGCAGCTCACCGTGTTGCAGAACCTGGATATCGCGGCGGGCGCCGGGCGTTCGGCACTGTCGCTGCTGCGTATGCGCAAGTCCGTGCTGCCGAGTATCGAAGAGGCTTTGGAGACAACGGGTCTCACCGCACTGCGGGACAAGCCCGCCGGGGTGCTCGCGCACGGGCAGAAGCAGTGGCTCGAGATCGGCATGCTGCTGGTGCAGAACGCGTCGGTGCTGCTACTCGACGAGCCCGTCGCGGGCATGAGCGCCGAGGAGCGCGAGGAGACCGGAAACCTGTTGCGCCGCATCGGCAGTGATCGCGTGGTGATCGTCGTCGAGCACGACATGGACTTCATGCGGTCCTTCGCC
The DNA here is from genome assembly GCF_053608825.1 of Nocardia sp. NPDC055002. Lineage (NCBI taxonomy): Bacteria > Bacillati > Actinomycetota > Actinomycetes > Mycobacteriales > Nocardiaceae > Nocardia > Nocardia sp. NPDC055002. Next base: position 193,373 of record NZ_JBSGWE010000005.1, on the reverse strand, counting down.
ACCTCGGTCACCGTGCTCGCGGGCGGCAAGGTCCTCAGCGAGGGCAGCGTCGAACAGGTGCAGGCCGATCCCAAGGTGCAAGAGGTCTATCTCGGCACCGCGACCCTGGTCGCGACAGACAAGGAGTCGGCCGATGCTTGAGCTACACGACATCCGTTCCGGATACGGGCGCACCGAGGTCATCCACGGTGTCAGCATGACCGTGCCCGACGACAGCGTCGTCGCGATCATGGGCCACAACGGTGCGGGCAAGACCACGCTGCTGCGCGCGGCGGTGGGGCTGCTGCCCACCAAGTCGGGCACCATCACCTTCGACGGCGAGAAGATCACCAAACTCTCTCCCTCGCAACGGGTCAAGCGCGGAATCGGTTATGTGCCGCAGGGCCAGCAGAGCTTCGGACAGCTCACCACCGCCGAGAACCTGCAGGTGGTCGCGGACGGACGCAAGCGCGGCAAGGCGCTGATCGACGAATCCCTCGATCTGTTCCCCGCGCTGAAGGACCTGCTCACCCGCAAGGCGGGCCTGCTCTCGGGCGGGCAACGTCAGCAGCTGGCCATCGCCAGGGCGCTGATCACTGAGCCGAAACTGCTCATCCTCGACGAACCCACCGAGGGCATCCAGCCGTCGGTGGTCGCCGAAATCGAGCGCACCATCATCGAATTGACGCAGCGCGGCGGTTTGAGCGTGCTGCTGGTGGAGCAGCACATCGGCTTCGCACTGCAGGCCGCGCAGCAGTACTACGTGCTGCACTCGGGGCATCTCGGCTCGACCGGGGCAGGCGGGGCAGGCGCGGAATCCGCGGTCCGCGCGGCGATGGCGATCTGATCGCAGCGGCGCAGATGGCCGGGAGGGGATCGGGCGAGGACGCGCGTCCCGCCGGCGGCCGGCGGCGGGTGCCGCTGGCCGCCCGCGTCTACGACGAACTCCGCCACGACCTCGCCACCGGGGAACTGGCGCCGACCGAACGGCTGCGCGCCGAACGGCTGGCCCAGCGCTACGGCGTCTCGCGCACCCCGGTGCGCGAGGCGCTGGCCCGGCTCCAGGCCGACGGGCTCGTGCAGCGACATCCCGACGGTCTCTACCTGTACCGGCCACGCCTGAACGAACTCGACGAGCTCTACGAACTACGAATCGTGCTGGAATCGCGGGGTTTTCAGCGCATCGCCGCGGGTGGTTCCGTTCAGGTGCACATACCGGCCGAGCACGACCTACCCACCGTGCGCGCCGAGCTGGCTCGCTGGCTCGAATACCGCGACACCCCACCGGAACCCGGGCCCGACCTGGTCGCCGCCGACGAGCGGTTCCACACCGAACTGCTCAGGGCGGCGGGCAATTCCGCCCTCGCCGAGGCACTGGCCGCCGTCTACCTGCGGGTTCGCCCGGTACGCACGATGGATGTGCCGACCGCCGAGCGGGTGGCGGCCATGACAGCCGATCACATCACCATCGCCGAGCAGGTGCTCGCCGGGGACGACGAACAGGCCCTGCACACGCTCACCGCCCACATCGACTCCTCCCGCGCGCACGTCCGGGTGCGCGCCGAGCAGGCGATCGCCTTCACCAAACTCGGTCGCGCCGTGCGGGATTGATCAGCACTCCGGCTGGAACGGCCAGCACTCGGTCTTGCGCGGAGTCGCCGACGTGGGCGCACGGGTGGTCGAGGTCTGCGAGGTGTCCGACATCGGACGCGGATGCGGCGAATCCTGGATCAGCGCCACGCCGACGACCACGAAGACGACGAAGATGCCGAGCACCGCGGCGGCGAACAGTCCGATGCCGACGAGCTTTCCCCGGCGCGACGGATCAGGCGGCGGGGCGGGCTCGCTGAATTTACGCACCTGCGGCGCCACCGGAGTCGGCGCGCGTCGATGGGTGTCGAAGCCCTCCTCGACCAGCTCGGCGCGCGACGGCGCTTCGACCACACCGAGCGCCGTGCAGGTGGTGAGCACGCGCTCGACCGTCCATTCGCGCGGCCCCGCCGAGAACCCTTCCAGGTATACCCGCAGCTCATGCGCATCGACGCTGTTCGCGACCAGCACGTCCAGACCCGGCCGCAGCGCGGTGCGCGCCGGCCGCACCACCACGCCCCGATACGGCACGAGCACCACCGCGCCGGAGACATGTCTGCTGTCCTGCAACGCCCGCTCCAGCGCGACCCGCACCGCGTGCACCCCGTGTTCGACCCGGTCGGTGAGACCGTTCGACGCGTCGGCTTCTAAATCCAGCGGACTGTCGCTGATCATCCAGGTGCCGTCGGCGGCGGCGGTGAGCAGCCCGCTCTGCCGTCGCCGGAAACCCTTCACCTCGAGCACCGTGATCCCGCGCGGCGTCACGATCACCGCGCCGAGCCGCCGGTCACCCACCCGGCAGTCGACCAGCGCGAGCCCCGTACTCGGATAGGCGCGCAGGCAGTCCACGAGCTCACGCTCGGCGCCGGTGAGCTCGGCACCCGGTCTGATCCGAACCAGCATGTGCGATGTTCCCCTACCAGTGCTGCGACCTCACACCGCCGCTGCGCGCTGCGGTACCCACCGATCATGACGCGCAACTGTTCCGAAAACCACTGGAAACCAAAGAAAACCGGCACGAATACAGGAGTGGCCCCTGGAGCGGATACCGGCGAGTACGCTCCGATCCTGGCCGACGATGTTCGAGAAGACAGGTGGACCAGAGATGGAATCAGCGCCCCTACCACGCGTTTCGCCGGGCCGGTTCGGTGAACTCGGGCCGATCAACTGGGTTGTCTGGCAAGTACTTTCCCGTGCGTCGGGCACCGAGGACGCGCATCTGTTCAGCACCCTCGGTCGCACCGGCGGGCTCTTTCGCGGCTGGCTGCATTTCTCCGGCAAGCTCATGCCGGGTGGCAGGTTGCCGCGCGCCGAGGCCGAGCTGGTGATCCTGCGCGTCGCTCAGCTGCGCGAATGCGACTACGAGGCCGACCATCATCGTCGATTGGGCCGCAAGGCGGGGCTGTCGGCAGTCGAGATCGAGCGGGTTGCCGCAGGTCCCGGGGCCGAGGGCTGGACTCCTCGGCAGCGGTCATTGCTGAATGTCACCGATCAGCTGGTGAGCACCCGCAACGTGGACGACGCGGCGTGGAACGCGCTGGCCGAGCACTACGACGAGCGGACGCTGATCGAGATCGTGCTGCTGATCAACCAGTACGAGGGTCTGGCGTCGATCATCACGACCCTGCGGATCGAGCGCGACACGTTCTGACTGTGTGACCCATGTCATATAGCGAGCCACCGTAGAGTCTCCCACAGTAAAGGCGTACAACGTACGGAGTTCACTGCCACCGAGGAGACCCATGCAGATCAGCGCTTCCGCCCTCTCGCTCAATGTCGCCGACCCCCAGGCCTCGGCCCAGTTCCTGATCGACCACCTCGGCTTCACCGAGAAGATGGCCGCCGACGGGTTCGTCAATGTGACGCGGGCCGACACGGGCATGGACGTGATCTACCTGCGCACCGGCCTCGGCTCGTTCAAGCCGGCCCGCATCGCGGGCAGCGCGGGCGAGGGGCTGCTCGTCGTGTTCGTCGTCGACGACATCGACCGCGAATACGACCGCTTGCGGGCCGAGGGCGTCCCGATCGAGACGCCCATCGAAACCGAGGAGTGGGGCGAGCGGTACTTCCAGATGACCGACCCCAACGGGATCGTCATCCAGCTCGTGCAATGGGTGTGATCAGCGGCGGGCGACGCGCAGCGCGGCCACGATCATCGGGATCTGCAACGGCAGCCGCGCCAGCACACCTGCCTTGAAAGCCTTGGGCGCCTTCGGATTACCGACCACATCCACCGTCATCTGGATATTGGCCGGGAAGACACCGACGAACAGCGCCGCGGCCAGCCAGCCACCCAGCCGACGGGTGCGCGGCACCGCCAGCGCGGTCGCCACGCCCAGCTCGGCAACCCCGGACCCGTACGTATAGGTCCGCGGGTTGCCGGGCAGCTGCGGCGGCACGATCTTGTCGAACGGCTTCGGCGCGAGGAAGTGCAGGATGCCCATGAAGAACAACAGCCCACTCAACCAGGAGTGCGCCGTTGCGCCTCTCCGGGTATTCGAGCCAGACCGCGGCGCGGGGCTAGGTGACGTTGGCGGGCGGAGGTCGCTCATCTGGCCAGGTTAGCCCGTGCCCGGTGAGTTACCCATGTGCTGCCGTCAGCGACGGCGGCGACTACTGCGCGAAGACCGTGGCGGCGGAGGTGGCCGGGCGGCCGAGGAGCTTGGCCAGATCGCCGGTGGTTACCTCCAGCAGGCCCTCGCCGATGCCGGCATCGGCGTCGGCGAGGACGGCGGCGTACTGCTCCTCGAGACCCGCCGCGCGCAGGGCTGCCGCGTAATCGTCTTTGGCGAGGTCGGCGTAACGGACCGGGGAGCCCTTCGCCTCGGCGGCCGCGGCCGCGAGGTCGGCGCCGGTCAGCGCTTGGTCACCGCCCAGTTCGTAAATGCGGCCCTCATGCCCCTCGCCGGTCAGCACGCGCGCGGCTGCCTCCGCGTAGTCGGCGCGTGCGGCGCCGGAGACACGACCCTGGGCCATCGCGCCGTGGAGGACGCCGGACTGGGCCGCGTTCGCGACGGCGCCGGCGTAGTTCTCCCAGTACCAGCTGTTGCGCAGCAGCACCGTCGGCACGGCGGCGCTCGCCAGCACCTCTTCGGTGCCGCGATGCTCGGCGGCCAGCAGCATCGGATTGCTGTCGGCGCGCGGAATGCTGGTGTAGGCCAGCAGTTCGACCCCGGCGCGCTCGGCGGCGCGAAGCACGTTGGTGTGCTGGGCTACTCGCTTGCCGAACTCGTTGCCCGAGATCAGCAGCACCCGGTCCACACCGGCCAGGGCGGCGTCGAGGGCCGCCGGATCGTCGTAGGACGCCTGCCGCACCTGCGCGCCGCGCGCGGCGAGGTCGGCCACCTTGGCCGGATCGCGCACGATCGCGACCGGTCGCTCCCCTGCGGCGAGCAGAGCCTCCACGACCAACCGGCCGAGCTTTCCGCCTGCTGCTGTCACTGCCACGGTCATTTCTGCCTCCATCGGTGCAAGTACTAACTATTAGTAAGCACTATGCCTTCAGTGGGCACTTGCGTCAAGTAGGTACGATGGATCCATGCCCGAGACGACCCCCGCGGATCACGACCCCACGCTGGAAGCCGACGTCTTCGCGCGCAATTGCCATTCCCGCCCCGTCCTGCAGAACATCACCGGACGGTGGGGTGTGCTCGCCCTGGTCGCGCTGCTCGACGGGCCGGTCCGGTTCAGCGCCCTGCGCCGCCGGGTCGACGGCGTGAGCGAGCGCATGCTCTCGCAAACCCTGCAGGCGCTGGAACGCGACGGCATGGTCCATCGCGAGGTGCTCGAAGCGATCCCACCCCGCGTCGAATACACCCTCACCGAACTGGGCACGACGGTCGCGAACCAGCTGAAGTCGCTGATCGTCGTCGTGGAATCCAATATGGACACCGTCCGCGCGGCGCAGGACACCTACCACCGCGCAGGTGGCATCGACCAATGATCGGCTCAGCGCGCGAGTAGCTCCGAGACAGTGACGAATCGGTAGCCCTGCGCGCGCAATCCGTGCACGATCTCCGGCACCGCGGCAAGAGATTCGGGCCCGTACATGACGTGCAGCAGGATGATCGATCCCGGTCGGGTCTCGGCGAGGGTGTCGCCCACGATGGCCTCCCGTGACGCGCCCCCCGCGGAATCGGGCTCCACATCCCAGGTCACCGAGGTGCGATCGTGGTCGGCGAGGTAGTGCGGCAGCGTCCACAGTTTCTTGCCGTACGGCGGGCGGAAACTGATCGGCCCCGGATAGCCGGCGCGACGGATCTCGGCGTCGGTCCGCTCGATCTCCTCGCGCACGGTGTCGCCGGAAACCAGCACCATGCGCCGGTGCGAATAGGAGTGATTCCCGATCTCGTGGCCCGCGCCCACGATCGCCGCACCGTAGTCGGGATGCGCGGCCAGGTCCTCGCCGACCAGGTAGAAGGTCGCGGGAACCTGTAATTCCCCCAGCGTCCGCAACACGTCCGGCGTCCGCGCGGTGGGTCCGTCGTCGAAGGTCAACGCGACGACCTTCTCGTCGGTCTCGACCCGATCGACCAGCCGACCCGCCACCTGATAGGTCCGCGAATTCGTCAACACATACAGACCGGCCAGCACCGCCGAAACCACGACGATGCCGACAACCCCGCCCACCAACCACCGACGCATGGACAGACGGTAACTCACCGGGCCGGATCAGCCCGGTGAGTTGTCCGGGTACCTACGCGATGACCTGGGTGATGTCGCCTGGGTTCAGGTAGTCGAAGAATCGGTGGGCGCCGTCTTCGGTCATGCGCACACAACCGTGTGATTTCGAATCGACCGGACCCACGTGGAATGCCATGTCGCCGTTGAAGAACGTGGCCCAGCGCATCGGCGCATTGTGCATCGTGCTCCAGTGGAATTCCCGCTTGAAGGAAATCTTGGTCACCGCGGGCGGCGTTTCGAAGCCGGCCATGCCGTGCGAGATCGGCGTGGGTCCGAAGATCACCCGGCCGTTGTCGACCAGCCACGCCTCGTTCGTCGACAACCGCATGCAGGCCCTGGCCTCGACGACCGGGCACGGCGATGCGGTGGGAACGATGGCGGGAACACCGGGAACGTCCGGCCCACCGGGGAAAAGAGGTTCAGCGACGGCCGGCGTCACCGTACCGAGTCCGGCTACAGCGACCGCGGCTATTGCCGCCATCCGTGCTGTCCAACCGAAAATGCTCATCGAGTTTCGACCCTCTCTGTCCGCCTCTCCGCGCCTTGTGCCGGTCGTTAGGTACGACGACAGCGCGGTGCCGGGCTGGCGGTCACGATGGAGTCAGCTTGTGGGCGTGCCCGGCGAGTTACCCATGTACTCACAAGATCAGGTGTTGCGACTAACAAGCGAACGAAAGAGCTACAGAGATCATCGGTTACGGGCTTCGATTCACCAAATCAACGCCCGGAAAAATACCGAATAGAAACCAAAGGCCGGGCACGCGATCGCGCACCCGGCCTTTTCGACTGATAGGTCAGAAGTTGATCATGTGCCCCGCGAGGCCGTGGATCGCTTCCTGCACCGCTTCGCTCAGCGTCGGATGGGTGTGCACATTGCGGGCCACCTCGTTGACGGTGAGGTCCCATTTCTGGGCGAGGGTGAGTTCCGGCAGCAGCTCGGACACGTCGGGGCCGATCAGGTGGCCGCCGAGGAGCTCGCCGTGCGTGCCGTCGGCGATCAGCTTCACGAAGCCGGTCGGGTCGCCGAGGCCGTGTGCCTTGCCGTTGGCCTGGAACGGGAAGTTCGCGACCTTCACGTCGTAACCCTCGTCGCGGGCCTGCTGCTCGGTGAGACCGAAGCTGGCGACCTGCGGCTGGCAGAAGGTGGCGCGCGGCATCATCCGGTAGTCGCCCAGGGTCATCGTCTCGGCGCCGCCGATGGTCTCGGCCGCGACCACGCCCTGCGCCTCCGCCACGTGGGCGAGCTGCAGCTTGGCGGTGACGTCACCGATCGCGTAGATGTGCCCCACGTTGGTGCGCATGTAGTCGTCGATCTCGATGGCGCCACGGTCGGTGAGCGCGACGCCGGTGGTCTCCAGGCCGTAGCCCTCAACCCGCGGCGCGAAGCCGACGGCCTGCAGCACCTTGTCGACCGTGACGGTCTCGATCGCGCCGGACTTGTTGTCCTTGATCTGGACGGTGACCTTGGAGCCGTCGTCGTCGATCGACTGCACGGCCGCACCGGTGCTGATGGTGATGCCGAGCTTCTTGTACTGCTTGGTGATCTCTTTGGAGACGTCGGCGTCCTCGTTGGGCAGCGCGCGGTCGAGGAACTCCACGATCCGCACGTCGACGCCGTAGTTCTTGAGGACGTAGGCGAACTCCATGCCGATCGCGCCGGCGCCGACGATCAGAATCGAGCCGGGTAGGTCACGGGTGAGGATCTGCTCCTCGTAGGTGACCACGTTCTCGGAGAGCTGGGTGCCCGGCAGCAGCTTGGTGGTGGTGCCGGTGGCGATGATGACGTTGTCGAACGTGAGCGTCTCGGCGCCGCCCTTGGTGAGGGCCACGTCGATCGAGTTCGGGCCGGTGAAGGTACCGAGGCCGTCGAACTCGTCGATCTTGTTCTTCTTCATCAGGAAGTGCACGCCCTTGACCCGGCCGTCGGCCACCTTGCGGCTGCGGTCGAAGGCGGCACCGAAGTCGAAGCTGACCTCACCGGAGATGCCGAAGGTCTTGGCTTCCTTCTGGAAGATATGGGCCAGCTCGGCGTTGCGCAGCAGTGCCTTGGACGGGATGCAGCCCACGTTCAGGCACACGCCACCCCAGTATTTCTGCTCGACAATCGCTGTTCGCAGGCCGAGTTGAGCGGCACGGATCGCGGCGACATATCCGCCGGGACCAGCGCCGAGAACGACGACATCGTAGTGGGAAGTCACGTCACCGAGCCTAACTCTGTTTCGAGGAGTTCACCCACCCGTCCCCCACATAGGTGAGATGTGCCCCGACCGGCCGCCGGTCACCGTCGACGCGGACGCGGCGAGGCCAGATCGGTAGCGCCGAGCACTTTGCGCAAGGTGGCGGCGACGGCCTCGAGTTCGGCGGGGTCAGCATGGGCGCCGAGCCGGCGTTCGATGCCGTCGAGGTAGTGCGGCGCGGCCGCACGGAACCGCTGCCTGCCGAGCTCGGTGACGGCGACGATCGCGGATCGGCCGTCGTCGGGATTGTGTTCGCGGCGCAGGAGGCCGTTCGACTCCAGCTCCGCGACAAGGCGGCTCACCCTGGTGCGGCTGAGGACGACCTTCTCGCCGAGGTCGCTCATCCGCATCGGTCCGGCGGCGTCCAGTTCGAGCAGGACGTCGTACCAGGTCAGCGGGAGTCCGGCGGCTTTGCGCAGTCCGGCGTCGAGCTCGGGAACGAGGGCGGCGTGCACCTGCAGCAGTGCGGCCCACGCGGCTACTGCGGGACGACGGGACGACTGTTCGTTCGGCACCACCCCACCATAGCCACTTGCGTGCGTGCGCACACAACTAGTAGCGTGTGCACGCACACAAATTCTTTCGAACGACATGAGGTGAACCCATGACCGCACTCATCACCCGCGACGAACTGGTCGCGGAAATCGCGGCGAACAGCGTGATCGTGCTCGACGCCCTCGGCCCCGAGTACTACGCGAAAGCCCACCTGCCCGGTGCGCTCAACCTGACCGGGGACGAGGTCGCCGACCGCGCCGCCGACCTGCTCCCCGACCGTGACGCCGCCATCGTGACCTACTGCTCGAACGCGGCGTGCGGCAACAGCGAGGCCGTCGCGATGAAGCTGGAAGCACTGGGCTACACCAACATTCGCAAGTACCGCGAGGGCATCCAGGACTGGTCCGACGCGGGCCTGACCATCGAAACCTCGGCCTGAGCACAACCTCGGCCCGCCACCGCTCACCACCGCGCCCAGTACTGTCGGTCCGGTGAGCGGTGGCGCGTCGGCGGAGGGAATCGGTAGCCGGCTCGATGGCACCGCGTCCACCCACCTCGTCCGTCTGCTCGTTCGGGCGGCCAGGGAGGCGGAGGTGGCCGAGGACCAGCTGGCCCGCGTGACCGGCATCGACGAGGCGACTCTGCGCGGCGAGCTCAATCGGATCCCGATGGGTTCGCTGCTGCGACTGTGGGAATTGATCGCGCAGGCCCGGCCCGGCGCCGGATCAGGGGCCGCGATCGCCGCCGCCGCACCACTGGGCTCACTGAACACCTGGGACTATCTGGTGACAACCGGTGCGACACTCGCCGATTCGCTGCGCGCGGCGCAGCCGTACCACCGCCTGGTCACCGCGGCCACCGAAGGTTTCGACCTGTCCGGCGACGGGGATCTCACCATCGGCTACCGGACTTCGGCCAGCGATCCGGCGGTGGCCTCGGTGGTCAACGAGTACGTGCTCGCCTACTACTTGCGCCGCGCGCGCGAAGCGACCGGCCGACCGCTCGTGCCGACCCGGGTGAGCTTCGGTCACGCCGCCCCGGCCGAACACTCCGGGCTGGTGGCCGTATTCGGCACCGCCGATATCGCCTTCGACGCCGAATCGGACGCGATCACCTTCCACGCCGACGACGCCAACGCACCGCTCACCCGCGCGGATCCGATGCTGGCCGACTTGATGCGCAGCCACGCCGACCTGGTCCTGACCTCCGCCCGACCGATCTCCGATCCGCTCGACGCCTTTCGTATCGCCCTCGGCGCGGCACTGGACGCGGGCGACCCAGCCCTGCCCCGGGTCGCGAAAAGCCTTGCCATGAGCCAGCGCACCCTGCAACGCCACCTCGCCGAACACGGCACGTCCTGGCGCGACGAACTCGACCTGCTCCGTCACGAACGGGCGAAAACCCTGCTGGACCAGGGACACAGCACCGCCACCGTCGCCGCCCGCCTCGCGTTCACCGACGACCGAGCACTGCGCAAGGCCTTCCAGCGCTGGACCGGCACTTCGCCCACCGCGACCCGCTAGTCGCGCTCACCGGGCCGCAGCGCTCCCACGATCTCGTCGGCGAGCAGCAGACCGGCCAGGCCGTGACCGTGTTTCTCCCGCCGCACGAGGGAGATGACGTTGTCGCTGAAGGCGTCGCGGACCGGCCGGAAGACCAGACGGCCGTCGCGCATTTCCTCGGCGATGTCGAATTCGCTGAGGAAGGCGATGGCCTCGCCGGACGTCGCGAGCCGTTTCATGGTCTCGATCGAGTTGGTGTGAAACGCGGGCTGGATATCGAGATCGGCTTTCGCGAAAGCCTCGGCGACGATGCCGTGGATCACCATCGAGCGATCGGCGAAGATCAGCGGAAAGGGCGTGCACTGCGCGAGCGGGACCGTGTCCATGGCCGCCAGCGGATGATGCGGGGAGACAACGACTCCGAGGCGGGTGTTGATCCGCCAATAGGTCTCCAGCCGCGTGGACGACGGAATATTGAAACCGAGACCGAGGTCGGCCTCGCTGTTCTCGACCGCCTGCACGATATCGAGGGTCGACATGGTGCGGATCGATATCCTGACCTGCGGATGACGGGTACGAAACGTCGCCGCGGCGGTGGCGACGACGCTGCTGGCCAGGCCGGTCATCGTGGCGATCACGACCTCACCGCTGCCGAGGGCACGCAGGTCGCGGATATCGGCCACCGTTTCCCGGTATTGCCGCAGCGTCTGCCGGATGTGCGCGAGCAGCGCCTCACCCGCCGGGGTCAGGCGCATGCCGCGGGGCAGGCGCTCGAACAGCGGCTGGTCGAGTTCGGCCTCGAACAGCAGGATCTGGCGGTTGATCGCCGAGGGCGCCACGTGCAGGCGGGCACCGGCCGCGCGGATGGACCCGAGACGGGCCACCTCGTCGATGTACTGCAGCAATCGCGAATGGAGCACCGCGCACCTCCTCCTCGGAACTGTACGAAAATTTAGTACACCTCGTGCGAAAACGCATGCTTGTGGGCAACGGTGTCTGTCGCGTCCAATCAATACAGGCAAGCGACAGTGAATTTTCGAAGTGAGGACCACCATGGCCCAGCAGAATTCGACGACCGACGACATCACCGAGGTCGCCACCCACGATGACCACGTACGGATGATCTTCGGCATCTTGGAAGGGGAGCGAGAAGCCGACCTGCTGCTGCGCAATCTGCATATCGTCGATGTGCACACCGAATCCGTTTACCCCGGTTCGCTTCTGGTCCACGGTGAGCGCATCATCGCGCTGAATCCCGACGAATCGATCGTGCGATACCGCGAATCCTTCGACGGCGAGGGTCTTTACGCGATTCCGGGCCTGATCGACGCGCATCTGCACTTCGAATCCCAGCTCGCGCATCCGGCGGCATTCGGCGAGGCGATCGTGCCGAGCGGAACGACCACCGTTTTCGGGGAAACGCTCGATTTCGCCAGTGCCGCGGGCGAAGACGCGATCGACGCCGCCCGCGCGCTGTTCGCCGACCACGAGAAGCTGCCGTACCGGCTCTATGCCTTCGCACCGGGAAAGAAGACCTCACCCGAGATCACCGAGGCGATGCTGGCGATGGATCCGGTGATCGGCCTCGGCGAACTGGCCCACCTGTCCTATATGACCGGCAACGCCGACGATTTCCGCAAGTCCGCGCTCGGACGCGCGAACGCGGGAGTCGTGAACTGCCACTGGGGCGTCACCTCGCTGTCGGACATGCTGCTGAATTACATGCCCGCCATCGGCGTCGACAACAACCACGACGTCTGGAACGAAGACGATATCGAGAAGAGCCTCCGCTACGGGCTCAATACCCAGATCAAATTCGGCGTCGGCAGTCCCGAGGTGATTCGAACGATGCTGCGCGCCATCGTGAAACGCCGTTGGCCCGCCGAGAACTTCCAGCTGTGCGCCGACAACATCTCGGTGGATCGGGTGCTGCGGCAAGGCCATATCGACTGGGTCATCTCGCTGGCCGTCGAGATGGGCATGCCGCCGATCCAGGCGATCAAGATGGGCACGCTGTACACCGCGCGCTCCTTCCACAAGGACCGCGACCTGGGTTCGCTGAGCCCGGGACGATTCGCCGACATCGTGCTGACCGACAGCCTCTCCAAGATCAACCCCCGCTATGTGTTCAAGGGCGGCAAGCTCGTCGCCGAGGACCGTCGCCTGCTCGAGCCGGTCGGCATCGACTACTCGGTCCTGGCCAAGCAGCCCCGGCCCGGCCTCGCCGACCTGCGCGCCGAGCAGCTCGAGCTCACCCCGATCGAGGTCTCCGAGGACGGCACCCGGGCGAAAGTACTGCTTTTCGACGTGTACGGGCGCGGGCATCTCAAGTTCGCGCAGGAGGTCTGGGTCCCGGTGCGCGACGGCGTCGTCGTCCCCGAGCTCGAAGGCGTTCGCCTCAACCGGATCTCGGTCGTGCAGCGCTACGCCGACGGGCCGCGCCACATAGTCAACGCGCTGTTCAAAGGCGTTTCGCTCGATCGCGGCGCGGTCTCGACCTTTTGGCCGGCTCCGGCGGCCTACTTCGTGGCCGTCGGCAGCGACAGTACCGAGATGCGCGAGAACCTCCGGCACTTGGACGGTCTGGTCGGCGGCTGCGTCGTGACCGAGGACGCGCAGGTGAAAGCGGTTCTGCCGCTGGACTTCTACGGAGTGATGGCCGATATGGACCTCGCCGAACTCGTCGAGGCGACCCGCTCGATCGACGACGCACTGGCGAAGCTCGGCAACCACAACGAAGGTGAGCCGGTCGTCAACAAGCTACTCACACTGTTCATCTCGCTCGACCGCTTCGGCTTCATGAAATAGCCTCGGCTACCAGAGCAAGGGATCCACCGCTATGCAACACGACAACGACGCGGCAGTCATCGACAACGGAAACAAGGTCCGCCGCTGGATCACCTACGTCGCCGGAATCTATATCCTCACTCTCGGCCTCAGCCTCGCCATCAGGGCCGGGATCGGCATCTCCCCGCAGAGCAGCCTCACCCGCACGATGACGCTGGTGTTCACGCCGCTGAGCCAGGGCAACTACAACCTCATCCTCGAGGTCATCATGCTCGGCCTGACCTTCCTGGTCAGACCGAAGGCTTTCAAGGCCGGCTACCTGCTCTCGATGATTCCGGCGCTGGTCCTTGCGGTGCTGCTCGATGTGAACCTGTGGCTCACCGAGTGGATCCAGCTCGAGCCGTACGCGGCCAACGTCGTTCTGCTGGTCTTCGCCGACGCGATGCTGGCCTTGGGCCTGTTCATGATGATCCGGGCGAACCTGATCCTGATGCCGATCGATCTGTTCGTGAACACGATCCAGCAGAAGACCGGCCGGAAGTGGGGCAACATCAAGACGGTGTTCGACTGCACGCTGCTGGCGCTGTCGGCGGGCATCGGCCTGCTGTTCCTCGGCGCACCGCATTTCATTCGCGAGGGCACGATCGTCAACGCGATCCTCGTCGGGCAATACGTGAAGGGGTACTTCTTCCTCTACGAGAAGTTCGTGGCGCGCAAGCGCTCGGCCGCGCTGGTGCCGACGCCCGTCGCCGACTAGGAGTAACCCCACCGCCCGGTCTGTCGTGAACGGACCGGGCGGTGGCGTGCGCGGACCTGGGAAGGTGCACCCGGCCGCCATAACGTAGTCATCACCGGCGAGAAACACCGGCTGACCTCGAAAGAAGGCTCGATCATGTCGAACACGGCCACCCGCGCACTGCCCACCTTCACCCGCGAGATCCACCTCGCCGCCCGCCCGAACGGCGCACCGGTCGCCGGAGACTTCGCTCTCGTCGAACGGGAACTGCCGGAGCTGGGCGAAGGCCAGATCCTGGTCCGCAACACCTGGATGTCGGTCGACCCGTACATGCGCGGCCGGATGGACGACAAGGCTTCCTACATCCCGCCGTTCGAACTCGGTGCGGCCCTCGACGGTTCCGCCGTCGGCGAGGTGATCGCCTCCCGCTCGGCCGATATCGCGGTCGGCGCGACGGTCTCGCACTTCGCGGGCTGGCGCGAACACGCCGTCGTCGACGCCGCGACCGCCACCCCGATCGACCCGGAACTCGCCGCGCCGCAGCACTTCCTGAGCGTGCTCGGCACCACGGGCCTGACCGCCTACGCCGCACTCACCGATGTCGCTCGGGTCGAGCCGGGCGACACGGTGTTCATCTCCGCCGCAGCGGGAGCGGTGGGCAGCGTGGCGGGCCGGATCGCCAAGGCGCTCGGCGCGAAGCGGGTGATCGGCTCGGCAGGCGGTCCCGTCAAGACCCGGAAGTTGCTCGAGGAGTTCGGTTTCGACGCGGCGATCGACTACCGCGCCGACGATCTCGGCGGTCAGCTCACCGCCGCCGCACCCGACGGCGTCGACGTCTACCTCGACAGCGTCGGCGGCGAACACCTGAAGGTCGCCATCGAGGCGCTCAACCAGCACGGCCGGGTCGCCCTGGTCGGCGCGATCAGCGGCTACAACGGCGCCACCGCCCAGCAGACCCCTGACCTCTACCTCGCGGCGACGAAGGAGATCACTCTGCGCGGCATGCTGGTGACCAGCTACTTCCCGATCTTCGGCGAGTACATCGCCAAGGCCGCGGGCTGGCTCGCCGACGGCACCCTGACCACCACCGAAACCGTCTACGAGGGCCTCGACCAGGCCCCCGCCGCGTTCCTCGGCGTCCTCACCGGCGCCAACACCGGCAAGATGCTCGTCCGCCTCGCCTGAGCGGCACCCGGAACGCCCCGCCGCGCACCGAACCCCGGTCCGGCGGGGTGAACCCCGTCGATCAACCCGCTTCGGCACAGGTCATGCCCGCCAGACGTGGCTCGCGGCGCGGGCGAAGTTGCCGCCGAAGATCGCCGCGCGCTCGGCGGGCGTGAACCCACGGTCCGCGAGGAGCTCGGCCAGACCCGGCACATCGGATTCACCGAGCAGGTCCTCGGGCGGTGTCCACTGGAGTGGGCCCCATTTCGTGTAGGACTCGGAGAACGCACCGGGATTGTCGCGGATCTCGTCGTTGAACTCCTGACCGTCGAACGAATAGTCCGACCCGATCCCGATGTGGTCGATGCCGACCAGATCGACCCCGTACCTGATATGGTCGGCGATCGCCGTGACCCGCTCGGCGCGAGCGGCGGGCTCGTTGCGGCCGAGGAAGATACCGACGCCGTTCACGCCGATCACCCCGCCCGTGGCGGCACACGCGCGGGCCTGTTCGTCGGTGATGTTGCGCGGATGCTCCCACAGCGCGGCGAAATTGGAGTGGCTGTAGATCATCGGGACCGAGGTGTGCGTGGCGATGTCGAGCCCGGTGCGGCGCGAGCAGTGCGAGCCGTCGGCGAACATCCCGACCTCGTTGAGCTTGCGCACCAAGTCTTTTCCGTACCCGGTGAGCCCGGTGTCCTCGGTGTCGAGGCAACCGCAACCCGCCGCGTTCGCATGGTTGTAGGTGGGCAGCAGCGAACGCACGCCGAGGTCGTAGAACAGCTCCACATTGTCGAGATCGCCGTCGAGCGGCCCGGAATCCTCCAGATCGAAGGCCAGCGAGATCACCTCCGGCGCAGCGATATCGCCGACCCGATCCACCAGCCGGAAGCGCGGATCCGCCCCCGCGTCGTCCCGGAACCGGTGCAGCAGAGCCCGCGAATCGTCCTTGGTCTGCGCCGAATACCCGACGTTCACCGACAGATACGACCCCAACGGATACCGAGCCAGTTCGGCGATCCGCGCCGTGTGCCGCAACGGCAGACAGCAGTGCTGCTCCCACAGGAACACATCCACCTCCGGTTGACTCGTGACCTGCGATCCTACGTTTCGCGGCGCATTCGACACCGGACCGACGCTAACGCGATGTCTGATCCGTTCGATAAATCGGTACTGCTCCGCTAGCCCGAAGGCCCCAGATCAAAGGCGGTGCGACATGCGTCGCTTCCTCGTCCTCCTCGCCACACTCGCCGCCTGCGTCGGTCTCTCGACGCTGCCCGCGGCCGCCACTGCGTCCTACTGCGGCCTCGACTGGGGTTCACAGGGCAAGACGTCTTCGAACTACTCCACCGCCACCGTCGCCGATGTTCGCGCGGGCCGCCACGAGTGCTTCGACCGACTCGTCATCGACCTGTCCGGGCCCGTCGCCGGTTACCTCGTCGGGTACGTCGGCACCGTCACCCAGGACGGCTCCGGCGCGACCGTCCCCCTCCGGGGCGGCGGGTTCCTCCAGATCGCGGTCCTCGCCCCCGCCTACGACAACGCGGGCAACAGCACCTACAACCCGTCGAACCGCACCGACCTCCTCCCGACGAGCGGCTATCCGACCTTCTGCCAAGTCGCGTTCGCCGGCTCCTTCGAAGGCCGGACCACCTTCGGCCTCGGCGTTCGCGCCCGCCTCCCCTTCCGCGTGAGCACCCTGGACAACCCCGCCCGCGTCGTCATCGATGTCGCCCACTACTGGTGACCGCACGCGCCTGACATCGGCGCGGGTCGCAGCGCGCCCGACATGCGAATCCTCACATCGGCAACAATGTGGGGATGAGCGGCGTTGAAGAGAACGTGACCGATCCCTATCTCTGGCTCGAGGACGTGACCGACGAGGGCGCGCTGGACTGGGCGCGCGCCCGCAACGACGTGGTGGGGCGGCGGTTCGCGGCAACCGACCGATTCGCCGAGATGGAGCGTCGCGTCCTGGCGATGCTCGACGACGACACCAAGATCGCCTATCCCGGCAGACGGGGGCCGTGGCTGTACAACTTCTGGCGTGATGCCGAGCACCAGCGCGGGTTGTGGCGGCGGACCACGTTCGAGTCCTACGCCACCGACGCCCCCGAGTGGGATGTGCTGATCGACGTCGACGCGCTGGCCGAGGCCGACGGGGAGAACTGGGTATGGGCGGGCGCCGCGGTGCTGCGGCCGTCACAGGAGCGCGCCATCATCCACCTGTCCCGTGGCGGTGCCGACGCGACCGTCGAGCGCGAATTCGACCTGACCACCAGGCAATTCATCGCGCCCGAGGACGGCGGGTTCTTCGTGGCGGAGGCGAAGTCGCGGATCGGCTGGATCGATGCCGACACCGTCTACATCGGCACCGATTTCGGGCCGGGATCCCTCACCGATTCCGGATACCCGCGCATCGCCAAGCGCTGGCGGCGTGGCACCGAATTGTCCGCTGCCGAAACGGTGTTCGAGGGCAAGTCGAGCGATGTCTCGATCGGCGCCGGATACGACCGTCACCCCGGCTACGAGCGGCACTACCTGCACCGGTCGACGGACTTCTTCAACAGCGAGGTGTCACTGCTCGACGGCGGGGAGTGGCGGCTGATCGAGACCCCCACCGACGCGGACGTGGACTGGTACCGCGACTGGCTGCTGGTGCGCTTGAAGACCGAGTGGACACCGGGCGACACCACCTTCGCTCCCGGCAGCCTGCTGGTCACCGATCTGAACGAATTCCTCTCGGGGGAACGGGAATTCGAGGTCCTCTTCGCCCCGGATCCGCACACCTCACTGGAATCGTGGGGCTGGACCGAGAACCACCTGATCCTCACCACCCTGCACGATGTGCAGACCGGATTCCGCGTGCTCACCCCCGGCCCGGACGGCTGGGCGAGCAGCGAGCTCGCCGACTCCCCCGCCATGTCGTCCACCTCGGTGGCCAACCTCGACCCGCTCGAGGGCGGCGACGAGTTCATGCTCACCACAACCGGTTTCACCACGCCGACCACGTTGCTCAGCAGCGCGATCGGCGATACCGCGGTAACACTGAAGCAGGCCCCCGGCTATTTCGACGCCACCGGCATCGACACCGAACAGTTCTTCGCGACCTCCGACGACGGAACCGCGGTGCCCTACTTCGTGATCCGCCATCGCGACCGGCGCGGCACACCGGGCCCGACGATCATGAACGGGTACGGCGGCTTCGAAATCTCCAAGACTCCGGCCTATCTCGGCTCGGCGGGCATGAACTGGCTCGAACGCGGCGGCACCTACGTGATGACCAACATCCGTGGCGGTGGCGAGTACGGCCCCGAATGGCATACGGCCGCACTGAAGGAGCACCGCCACCGCGCCTACGAGGACTTCGCCGCGGTGGCCCGCGACCTGGTCACCCGCGGGGTCACCACCCCCGATCGGCTCGGCGCGATCGGCGGCAGCAACGGCGGCCTGCTGATGGGCGTGATGCTCACCCGCTACCCGGAACTGTTCGGCGCCATCGTCTGCCAGGTGCCGCTGCTGGACATGAAGCGCTATCACCTGCTGCTGGCAGGCGCGTCGTGGGTGGCCGAATACGGCGACCCCGACAAGCCGGAGGAGTGGGCCTACATCAGCGAGTACTCGCCGTATCAGAACACCGACACCGGCAAGCAGTACCCACCGATCCTGCTCGCCACCTCCACCCGCGACGACCGGGTCCATCCCGGGCACGCGCGAAAGATGGCCGCGCTCCTGGAGTCTCAGAATCGCACCGTCTGGTACTACGAGAACATCGAGGGTGGTCACGGCGGCGCCGCCGACAACAAGCAGTCGGCGTACCTGTCCGCGCTGGTCTACGAGTTCTTCATCCAGATGCTGATCGAGGGGCGCCGCTCGGCCTGAGGTCAGCGGTCGCGCAACCACTTCTCCACCGCGTCGACGGTGGAGTCCGGATTGGTGATCCAGCCGTTGTGCCCGAGGGCCTCCGGCTGGAACCACCGGGTGATCTGCGCGCCGGGCAGCTTGCCCAGCAGGTGATCCGCGGAGGTCTGCGGGGCCATGTCGTCACCGGCGACGGTGATCGACAGCACCGGGAACTTCAGCCGCGACATCCGCTCGTCGTAGTCGATATCGGCGCCGACGGGCACGAAGCGCCCGGTACGCGCCAGCCTGGCCCAGTCCGACATGAGAACTTTGGACTGCCTGCCGTAGGCGCGCTTGCCGAGCAGGTCCCCCGGCCAGAACCCGGCCAGGTTCGATGCCACCGCCACCGCCGCGGTGCCCACCAGCACGCCCGGACCGAACACCCCGCGATACCCACGGAAATACGGTGTGCCGGACGCGATCAGGATCAGGCCACCGAGCCTGCCGCGCACCCGCGCCGCGTACATCGCCGCGAGTTGCCCGCCCATGCTGTGGCCGAGCAGGTACGGCGTGCTGGCGGGGAACCGGTTGCGCACCGCGGCCAGCATCGCCGGGAAGTCCACCGAGACCAATTCGTGGTAGCCGTAGGTGCTCTCGCCATCGGGACGGTGGGTGCTCTCGCCCTGACCGCGCAATTCACCGATGGCGACATCGAATCCGCACGCGGCCAGCCGGTGTCCGAAGTACTCGTAGAACTCGCCCGGCACAGCCAGACCGGGGACGATGACCACGACCGCGCGTGGAGCATCCGGGGTGACCGGATGCCGGTGCGCGCCGGTGGCCGGAATGAGACGCACCGGCAAGGTGCTGCCGTCGGGTACCTGGATCGGGACGATCTCGACCCGCGCCATCAAGCCCCGACCGCGCCCAGGATCACCCGGCTCAGCACCTTGATCACCTCGTCGAGCGGCGGGCGTGGGTCGCTGCCGCTCCAGCCGTCGACCACGTAGTTCACCGCGCCGATGACGGCGAGCACTCGCAGTTCGTAGTCGCCGGGCGGGATTTCGCCGTGCATGGCCGCGTCCTCGGCGGCGCTGGCCAGCAGCGAACCCCACACGCGGCGCAGTTCCAGACGGAACTTCTCGACTTTGGGGCCTGCTCCGACCACCTCGACCAACGCGACCCGCGCCTTGCGGGGATCGCTGCCGATCGACTCGACGTAGGCCCGGACGGCCGCATCGATCTGCTCGAGGACGGTCGCCTCGGACTTGTCCTCGAGCGCGGTAGCCACCGCCTCGCGCGAATGCCGGTCGATCTGCTCGTACAGCTCCAGCAGCAGAGATTCGCGACCGGTGAACTCCTCGTAGAACTGTCGAGACGATAGTCCCGCGTCCTTACAGATCGCACCGACCGAACTGTTGGCATACCCGTCGCGCGCGAAGACCGTCAGGCCTGACTCCAGAAAACGCGCACGCCGCTGGCGTTGCCGGTCCTCTACGGGTTGCCCGGCATACATTCGTCCCGTATTCGCATCCTGTGACATTGTCGCTGACAATACCGAAGGGCCTGATCCCCTCGTCATGGATCAGGCCCTTCGGCTGCCCAATCGGCCAACCGCGCGTTAGCCGAAAGATGGCTACAGACGGCTCAGTTGCCCGAGCCCTGCACCGAACCGGTGCTCAGCGAGCTGGTGAGCAGGCCGAGCAGCAGGGTCAGGATGTTGCCGTCGCTGCTGTCATCAGTGATGTTGTAAAGCATGTGTCACTCCAAGTCGATGTTTTGTGACTTCGTTGTCACTGGCCATTTGCCGTCTCGGACGATACCCAGTGACAATGTGAAGCGGGAGTGTTTTAAAGGAATTTTCTAGAATTTTTTGTCGTGGGACACAAGACCAAGGAACTCGGGGCGCACGCGGGCCCGACATGAGCCGATTCACTCACGACAACGAAGCCGTCGACAGGACGAGATCGTGAATATCGGCATCGCCGACACATCATCGATGCGCTGGGGCAACCGCGATGTGAAACGTGAGTGTACCGAAGCGTGGTACCCGCATCCGCCGAACCGGGAAGTAACCGTCGCGGTGAGCCCGGCCCGACGGATCCGAGAGCAGTCGATGTGACTGCCGGACAGTCGAATACGGCGTACTGGGATCAGCGCACGATGCGACAAACCGTTGCCGGCGAGCGCTGGGCACGGTACTTCTGTTCCCATGACCACTCCGCTGAGCGGCGGGCTCGAGCCCGTCGGCGACTACTGAGACGACGGACCGGGGGTGAGCGCCGACAGGCAGCACAGCCGCGACAATCTGTGCCGTAGGGATTCTCGTCGCCGGACCGCTCTCCGTGGCGCTGCCGATACTCGGCGACCCGACCGAGGCACAGGACACCGGCCGCGGCGCGGCGACCCGGACAATCCATGCTTTCGGGCTCGCCTACCGCGTCGGCCCTCCGGTCACCGGCCCGCCGTGGAACCGAGGGAGCCCGGTGATCGCCGGGAGTCCGACGGCCTGGTCCACCCCTGCGGTGATCGCGGAGCGGAATTCGAGCTCGGGTCCGGCCGTGCGGGGTTCGCCTCCGTGTTGCGCACCCCGCGGCTGGTTCTGCGCTACCTCAGCCGCCGCGCCCGGGTTGCGGCCGGCCTGCCGAAATCCGCCTACAGGCGGAGGCCGGTCCCCCCGGGGGTGCCTATGCTGAGCGTGACAGCCCGTCACGCATACCCGGAGGCACCGTTGCCGAACACTCTCGAAGCCAGCATCGACATCGCCGCACCGCCGGAGAAGGTCTGGTCGGTACTCGCCGATCTGCGCCGCATGTCCGAGCTCAGTCCGACAACCCTGAAGATGGTCGCGCTCGGTGGCGTTCGCGACGGCGCCTTCACCGTCAACGTCAACAAGGTGGGCTGGAAGGTCTACCCGACCACCTCGCGGATCGTGCGCTTCGAGCCGAACAAGGCACTGGCGTTCCGGATGAACGAGAACCGCACGGTCTGGGCCTACGAGCTCGAGCCGACCGCCACCGGCACCCGCGTCGTCGAGACGCGCACCGTCGATGCCAAGGGCCTGCCGGGCTGGCTCCGGGGAACGATCAAGGTCGCCATGGGCGGCGAGGAGAAGTTCGAGGCCGACCTGGTCTCGGGAATGCACGAGACGCTGAGCAAGGTGAAGGTCGCCGCCGAGCGCTGACCCGATCTACGCCTGAGCCCGCCGGAACTTTCCGGCGGGCTCTTTTTCGTCACGGCAGGTTGTCGCGGATCTCGTCGAGTGCCTGCGCGCTGCGCGTGAGCAGTTCCTGCACCGCCGCCAGTTCCGCCGCGGTGAATCGATCGGCCAATGTGCGCTCCACCGCGATCGCGCGGGTGTCGGCATCGGCCATCACCGACCGTCCCGCCTCGGTCAGGCGGGTCTCCAGCACGTTCTTGTGCCACTCGTGCGGGGTCCGGTCCACCAGGCCGCGCTCCTGGAGGTTGGTCAGGACGGTGTTCATCGTCGGCGGGGTAACGCCGGCCAGCCGGGCCAGGGCGGCGGCCGAGATGCCGGGGTTCTCCGCGAGGTGCAACAGCGCGCTGTACTGCGCGACGGTCAGCCCGGCCGGTTTCAGCGCGGCAGTCTTGGTCGCGATCAGGGCTTGCTCGGCGCGCTTGATATACGAGCCGAGCCTCTCGGCGGCGGGCATGGACGTCATGGGTGCATGATATCCGCCCATCACTTCATAACTCCCTTGATGATCATAACGACTCCAATTTACATTACTGCCTATTGCTTGATGTTCAGCATTACATCACCGAGAGGCTTCATCATGTTGCGAACCATCGCCGTCGCCACCGCGTGCCTGGCCCTGACCGCGTGCGGGACCTCCCCTGCCACACCCACGCTGAGCACGGCCTACGAACTGCCGGGCAACGCCGTATATCCCGAGGGCATCGGCTTGGACGCGCGCAACGGTGACACCTATGTCGGGTCGTTCGCGGACGGAACCGTCTACCGGGCGACGGGCGACGCCGCGCGCGCGGAGGTTTTCCTGCCCGCGGGTGCCGACGGCAGGAAGACGGCGAACGGCGTGAAGGTCGATCGGAGCGGTCGGCTGTGGGTGATCGATTCCGGTGTGGGCGTGAGTGTGTACGACACCGGGTCACGCGCCCTGCTCGCGAAGTTCGGAGTACCCGGTGACGCACCACGTTTCGTCAACGATCTGGATTTCGGGGCGGATGGGTCCGCCTACCTGACCGACAGCGTGCGCAATGTCGTCTACCGAGCGGTCGTCGGCTCCGGCCGTGACGAATTGACCGTGGCCTACGACCTGACCGCCACACTCGGACCGCGAGAGCCGAAGGTGTTCGAGCTCAACGGAATTGTCGCCGACCCGGCCGGGACGTATCTGATCGTCGTCGCCATGTCAGCGGCCGAGCTGTACCGCATCGACCTCACCGGCGGCCCGGAATCCATCCGCAAGGTAGCGCTGACCGGTGGCGACGCGCGCCACGGCGACGGCTTGGACCTGCGCGGGGACACCCTGTGGATAGTTCACAACCTCGACAACACCATCAGCCGCTGGACCCTCGCCGACAACGGCGCCACCGCTACCCGCACCGGCGAATTCCACGATCCCGCGCTGAATGTTCCTACCACGATGGTGCATTCGGGCGAGAAGGCGCTGATCGTCTCCTCACAGTTCGACAAGGGCGGACCGCTGGGGGCGCAGGGCACACCGGGGACGTTCGTCGTCTCCGCCGTCAGTGGGATCTGATGAATTCGCCCAGCACGGAGACGAACTCGTCCGGTTGCTCGACCTGGGGCGAATGGCCTGCGTGCTCGACGAGGTGGGTGTCGGCGCCCGCCGCGGCGAAGCGGGCGAGGGTCTCGGTGCTGTCGTAGAGGTTGTCGTGACGACCGTGGACGGCGAGGACGGGCTGGTCGAGGGCTTGCGCGCGAATGTCGAGCGGGGCGGCCGCGAAGTCGGCGGCACGGCCGCCCACCGCGTAGGCGAGGCCGCCGGGAAGAGCGGTGCGGAAGTCGCGGACCAGCGCTTCGGCCAGACCGGGCGCCGAGTCGTAGCGGAATCGGGGCGCGAAGACCGAACGGTTCGCCAGGCGGATCACCGGTCCGGGTGTCCACCGTTGCGCCAAGCGCACCGACCACGGACGGACCACCCATCTCGCGGCGGTCGGGATGCTCGCGGCCCGGTAGTCCGGGGCCTGGCCGACGACCACCACACGAGCCACCCGGTGCGACGCGGCGGCGAGTTCCAGCGCGATCTCGGCGCCGAACGAGTGACCCACCACCGTCACGTCGGTGAGGTCGAGGTCGTTCATGAGTGCGATGAGCGGAGCCGTGCGGGCCGCGGCGCTGAAGTCGCCGTCGGCGCCCACATCGTGCATGTCCACGCGGATCACCCGGAAGGTCGCGACCATCCGCTCGGCGACCGCGGCGAACCAGTCGACCGAGCCGGGGATGCCGTGCAGGAACACGATCACCGGTGCCGTGGGTTCGCCTTCGTCCACAACCAACACGTCAACCACCCTAGTCGCCGCACGGCCGAATAGGCTCTGGGCATGTCTACCGCCCTGCTGTACGGCCTCGGTACTGCGGTCCCGCTGCTGATCGGGGTGGCGGTGGGGCTGCGGTGGTCACTGCCGAAAGCCGTGCTCGCCGCGATGATGGCGTTCGGCGCGGGCACGATGATCGCGGCGATATCGGAGGAGCTCTTCGCGCCCGCCTTCCACCGCGACGGTGCGCTGCTAGCCGGCACCGCGCTGTTCGCCGGTGCGGGGGTGTACGTGGTCGCCAACCATCTCATCGAGAACAAACTGGGGCCCGCCGCGATCGGCTGGGCGTTGCTGCTCGGGACGGTGCTCGACGGCGTGCCGGAGAACCTCGCACTGGGTGTATCCCTCAGTGGCGGAGGAGGATTGGTGTTGGTGGTCGCGATCGCGGCGGGCAATGTGCCCGAAGCGGTCAGCGGGGCGGTCCTCATGCGCGAGCAGCACGGGTTCGAGGCGGGCCGGACCTTCGCGCTCTGGGCGGTGACGGCCTCGGTGCTCGTCGCGGTGACCGTGCTGGGAAACGCTTACGCCGACTCGGTTTCGACGACCGCGATCAGCGCGGTCCAAGCGTTCGCGGGCGGCGCCACGATCGCGGTGCTGGCCGACTCGCTCGTCCCCGAGGCCTATCGCGAAGGCGGCTGGTGGGTCGGAATGGCAACCGCGGCAGGATTCTTCGTCGCTTTCGCCATCGGCTGAGCCATTCCGCCCGGTCGCGGCCAGAATTTCATCTCCGTACCGGTGGCAATATTCCGCCGGTTCGCATACGCTTCGCCGCGGATGAAAACGCCTCTTGGAGGGACGAGTGATCACTCCGAACAGGCCGGAGGACGTAGCCGATGCTCGGCACGCGGTGCCGTTGACCCAACTGATACACCTGATGGCGGAGTATCAGCATCTCGGCGCGCACCGTGACACCTTTCTCGCCACCCCCGCCGACGACACCTTCGTGCGCGGCTGCGGCATCGTCGCGGGCTGTATCGCCACCATCGGCATCATCGTCGCGGCCGTCGGCGGCTGGCAGGGCGGCGTGGCACTGCTCGTGATCGCCGGCGCGCCCGTCCTGCTCGCACTGCACCGCGGGGTGGTCAACCGGCAGAACCGCGCCGCCCGTATCGACCTGTTCGACCAGGGCGTCACCGTCTACCGCTCGGGTCAGCGCGTGGCCGGATTCCGGTGGGACAGTACCGAAGTGCGTCAGCACGCGATTCCCTTCCACGACACCACCCCCGTCACCTACCTGCTGGAACTGTCGGGCCCCGGCGGTGTCGAAGCGACCATCGACGAAGAGGGTTTCGCCCGCGCCCGCGAATGGGCCCGCGCCATCCAATCCGCCGTCACCGCAACCCAGCTCCCCGCCGCGGTGGCCGCCATCGACAACGGCGAAACCGTCCCCTTCGGCGACCTCTCCCTCTCCCTCGACGCCCTCACCTTCCGCGGCGACGCCCTGTCCTGGGAAGACATCCAGCTCATCGACGCCCGCAGCGGCCACATCCGCATCAAACTCTCCGGCGTCTGGATGTCCCTCGCCCCCGTCAGCACCATCCCCAACTTCTACATCTTCAACGAACTGGCCGAACGCCTGCGATTGACTCCGGTCGTCTGAAGCCCATATGCGCTGGCCTGTCCGTCACCTACCATTCCCACATGCCTCGTAGCGCTGCCGCATCAGGCGATAGCTTCCCGTACCGAAGCCAGACAGTCTGCTACATCGAAGTCCACAATGACGGGACAGTGGCCCAGGGCGTAGATCCCGATGCGTGGCGTCGAGCCAAAGCCGGTCATTCGCGGTTTGGCCGGGCGAGTGGCGAAGCGACCTGTTCGAAGTTGACATAGTGAGCGTGCGCTACTTCCGGAGGCTGGGGAAGTAGCCGCGGAGTAGATCCTGAATCCGCTGTCTACTCGATGAGAACTCGGCGCAAGAGCCTTACTTGACGCACGCCTGTAATGGAAAGTAGAGCACTCAGGGTTGCAGCCCGAGAATCAGGCGGATCGAAACCTCTACTCTCCGCAGCTCCCCCGGCGCGAGCACGCCGAGTTTGCGCCGCAGCCTCGGCTTCGCGACGGTGTGCAGGTCTGCGCAATTGACGTACGACTCTTTATATTTGGTCAATCCAGAGTCCGGGCCCACCGGAACATGGGTCGCGTCAGGACCGGATGTGCCAGTGATGACGGCGACGGTCACCGCAGACAGTGGTGCCGCGATCCGGTTGATGGTCAGTACGACCACCGGATGGGGGCCGATCGGCGATGCCAATGCACACGACCAGACCTCACCCCTTAGCGCACTACCGGCGATCACCACTGCATCTCGTCGGCAGCGGCGAGCTCGGATTCATTCGGCTCGATGACGCCGTCCGGCAGCGGAGCCTGTCCGTCCCCATAGAACGTGCGGATCTCCTCGGCTGCACTGACCTCTGTGGCTTCCCGTACCAAGAGCCGCAGCCCTTCCCGCAGCGCATCAGATGTCGACTCGAGATGCAGAGTCCGCATGACCTCCTCCAAGGCCTGCACTTCATCACCTCGAAGCCTGACCTGCGCCAGGCGACCGGCAGAGGGTGCCGCGTCACGGCTGGTCTTCTTCCTGGCGACCTTCCGTTTACGAGTTGCCGCGACGTTTCCATCGCCAGCCTGTCGTACAAATGTCATACACCCAGTGTGGGCCGCCTTGGTGCGCTGGTCAAGCTCGCTTGCGAATCGGAGCAGCCGCCCCGGAACACGCCGAAGGCCGGTCCACCGTGGTGGACCGGCCTTCGTGACTTGCGTTGGAACCAGCTGATCAGGAGATCAGAAGTCCATGCCGCCCATGCCGCCGGTGGGGTCGCCACCTGCGGGGGCGGACTTCTCCGGCTTGTCGGCGACTACTGCCTCGGTGGTGAGGAAGAGCGCGGCGATGGAGGCCGCGTTCTGCAGGGCCGAGCGGGTGACCTTGACCGGGTCGGCAACGCCGGCGGCCAGCAGGTTCTCGTAGACACCGGTGTCGGCGTTCAGGCCTTCGCCCTCGGGGAGGTTGGAGACCTTCTCGGCCACGACGCCGGGCTCGAGGCCCGCGTTGAAGGCGATCTGCTTGAGCGGAGCCGACAGCGCGACGCGCACGATGTTGACACCGGTCGCCTCGTCAGCGGTCAGGCCGCTGAAGCCGTCGAGCGCGGGGGCGGCCTGCAGCAGCGCGACGCCACCACCGGCAACGATGCCCTCTTCGACGGCGGCCTTGGCGTTGCGCACGGCATCTTCGATGCGGTGCTTGCGCTCCTTGAGCTCGACCTCGGTGGCGGCACCGGCCTTGATCACCGCGACGCCGCCGGCCAGCTTGGCCAGACGTTCCTGCAGCTTCTCACGGTCGTAGTCCGAATCCGAGGACTCGATCTCGGCGCGGATCTGCGCCACGCGGCCCTTGATGGCCTCCGCGTCGCCGGCACCCTCGACGATGGTGGTCTCGTCCTTGGTGATGACGACCTTGCGCGCGGTGCCGAGCAGCTCGATGCCGGCGGTCTCCAGGGAGAGGCCGACCTCTTCGCTGATGACCTCGCCACCGGTGAGGATGGCGATATCGGCCAGCTGGGCCTTGCGACGGTCACCGAAGCCCGGCGCCTTGACGGCGACAGACTTGAAGGTGCCACGGATCTTGTTCACGACCAAGGTCGACAGGGCTTCGCCCTCGACGTCCTCGGCGATGATCAGCAGCGGCTTGCCGGCCTGGATGACCTTCTCCAGCAGCGGCAGCAGGTCCTTGACCGTCGAGATCTTGGACGAGACGAGCAGGATGTACGGATCCTCGAGGACCGCTTCCTGACGCTCGGGGTCGGTCACGAAGTAACCGGAGATGTAGCCCTTGTCGAAGCGCATGCCCTCGGTGAGCTCCAGCTGGAGCCCGAAGGTGTTGCTCTCCTCGACGGTGATGACACCTTCCTTGCCGACCTTGTCCATCGCCTCGGCGATGAGCTGGCCGATGGCCGGGTCGCCCGCGGAGATACCAGCGGTAGCAGCGATCTGCTCCTTGGTGTCGATCTCCTTGGCGGTGTCGAGCAGCTTGGCGGTGACGGCCTCGACGGCCTTCTCGATGCCACGCTTCAGGCCGAGCGGGTTCGCGCCGGCCGCGACGTTGCGCAGACCTTCACGCACGAGCGCCTGGGCGAGCACGGTGGCGGTGGTCGTACCGTCGCCCGCGACGTCGTCCGTCTTCTTGGCGACTTCCTTGACCAGCTCGGCGCCGATCTTCTCGTACGGGTCCTCGAGGTCGATCTCCTTGGCGATGGACACACCATCGTTGGTGATCGTGGGGGCGCCCCACTTCTTCTCGAGTACGACGTTGCGACCCTTCGGGCCCAGCGTCACCTTGACAGCGTCGGCGAGGGCGTTCAGACCCCGCTCGAGACCGCGACGGGCCTCTTCGTCGTACGCAATTGTCTTGGCCATTGCGTTGAGATCCTCCACATGTCTATGGCTGACACACGAGACGACCACAGGTTGGATCGCCCCAAAGTACGCTGGCCAGGAGGTGCCCGCGACGGACGACCGAGGGTGTCGATGGAACCCGATCTCACCGTCCCGACCTGGCACTCAACAGTCACGAGTGCCAAGCCATTTTTAGCACTCAGGTGGTGAGAGTGCAAGGTCGCGCCCAGCGCGGTGGACACACCGGGCGCGCCCGCGTCCTCAGGTCTCGTCCTGCACCGAAGCCAGGAACTGATTCAGCAGCTCGACGAGCTCGGCTTCTACGACGGCCTTGTCAAGGCCCAGACCGCTGAGTACGCCCGCACCGTTCTCCTGTTCCAGCAGAGCCAGCAGGATGTGCTCGGTGCCGACGTAGTTGTGACCGAGCCGCAGCGCCTCGCGAAAGGTGAGCTCGAGGACCTTCTTCGTGTCGCCGTCGAACGGGATGAGCGCGGGCACGTCACCGTCGGCGGCGGGCAGCGAGGCGGTCGCGGCATCGCGCACGGCGTCCAGCGAGACCCCCCTGGCGATGATCTCCTTGGCGGCCAGACCTTCCGACTGGCCGATCAGGCCGAGGATCAGATGCCCGAGCGCGATCTGGCCGCTCCCCGAGGCGCGGGCCGCCTCCTGCGAGCCGACGACCACCTGCCGGGCCCGGTCGGTGAACTTGGCGAAGCCTGCCTGCGGGTCCATGGCGGCTGTGTCGCTCGGCCCCTTGGGCACGAATCGTTTCTGCACAGCCTGCTTGCTGACGCCCATGCTGGCGCCGATGTCGGTCCAGGAGGCGCCGGAACGGCGGGCCTGGTCGACGAAGTGGCCGATCAGGTGGTCGGCGGTCTCGCCGAGGTGATTGGCGGCGACCACCGCGTCGGAGAGTTGGTCGAGGACGTTGTCGGGGCGGGCCTTCTTGATGCCGTCGATGAGGTCGTCGAGGCGAAAGTTCGGAGTGCTCATGCGTCAACCATAGGTTGACGATGCTGGGTCGTCAACGATTGGTTGACGGCAAATTCCTGGCAGAGTGTCGCCATGGGGAGAATTCGGCGCTGGGCGCCGCGCGTGGTGGGGATCATCGTGACGGCGGCGTGCCTGATCGGGGCCGGGCGACTGCTGTGGCCACAGCCGGGGCTGGACGAGGAACCCGGATCGACCGCACGCCAGTTGGCCTTCGTACGTGATGCGCTCGACGGCGGCTCGGATACCGCTGCGCAGCAACTGTTTCCGGAGGGATACGTCTTCTCGAACGTGCTCTACGGTCTCGCCTGGGTACAGGCCGCGCACACCGATCCGGGACTGCGCGAGGACGCGCTACGCGAAGCACGATGGGCGCTGGCCAGAACGGAATCCGACGAGGGCCGTGCGGTTTTCAGTCCCGGGTTGCAGCCCGCGTACGGAGTGTTCTGGGCCGGGTGGACCAACTGGTTGCGAGGCGCGATCCTGTCGCTCGATCACTCCGATACTGCTGCGGTGCAGCAGTTCTCCACACACAGCGCCGAGATCGCACAGGCGTTCTCCGCGGCCGGCACACCGTTTCTCCAGGCTTATCGAGGTCAGGCGTGGCCGGTCGATTCGACCGTCGCGGTGGCTTCACTTCGCCTGCACGACACGCTGTTCGGGGCGCAATACACCGGGGTGATCGATCGCTGGCTCGAGCAGGCCGAGACCCGCCTCGACCCCGCCACCGGGCTACTGCCGCATCAGGTTTCACCGACCGACGGATCGATGCAGACCGGCGCCCGGGCGACCTCACAGACGGTGATGCATCGGTTCCTGCCGGAGATCGACCCGACTTTCGCGCGAAGCCAGTACGCGCGCTATCGCGACCGATTCGTCGCGCACCCCGGCGGTTTCGGTCCCGCCGTTCGCGAATACCCGAAGGGCGTCGACGGCAGCGGTGATGTCGACTCGGGACCGCTGGTAGCCGGGATCAGCCTGTCCGCCACCGTCGTCGCCGTCGGAGCGGCCAGGATGAACGGTGACGGCGCGCTGGCCGCCGCGATCGGATCGGAAGGCGAGCTGATCGGGTTGCCGGTCGATCTTCCCTGGTCCAAACGCTATGCGTTCGGGCTGCTGCCGATCGGGGACGCGTTCGTGGTGTGGTCGTCGACAGCGCGACCGCTCACGGCCGCACCGGCGATGGCCGAATACGACCTGCGCTGGTGGTGGCGGCTGCCATGGCTGGCCCTGCTCGGCCTGATCGCTCTCGCGCCATGGGCATGGACGTCGGCCCGCCTCCTGCGAGGGCGGGCCGAGCGCCATGCGATCGGACTTACCGCAACCCCACGGTGAAGGCGGTTCCGCGCACGATCAGTTCCTTCATCACCACACCGATGCGACCGGTGAACACCGTGTTCGTGGGGGTGTCGTCGGCCTTGACCAGTTGCAGCACCGCGTCACGGCGGCCGAGGCTGATGCACTGCGCCACGTAGCGGCCCTCCATCGGCTCCGGTTCGCGACCCCGCGCCCGCGCTGTGATCGCCCCGACCACGTACTGCCCGGCGGGAATCGCTGTCGCGCAGGCCATCCGCAGTGGGCGCCCGTCCACCCCCGTCATCAGCGCGGCGTCGCCGACGGCGTAGATGTCGGGGTGCGACACCGAGCGCAGCGTGTTGTCGGTGCGGATGCGACCGTCGGCCGCGACCTCGAGACCCGCGCGCCGAGCGAGATCGGGAACGGTGAACCCGGTGGTCCACACGGTGGTGGCGGCGGGCACCAGGGTGCCGTCGGCGAGCCGGACGGCATCGGGCAGCACCTCGACCACCTTGACGCCGGAACGGATTTCGACGCCGAGACGGGTGAGCGCGGCACGGATCGCCTCGTGCGCGCGCGGCGAGAGCCACGCACCCGGATCCTCGGTACCGAGCAGGCTGATCCGCGAATCCGGCTGCGACTCAGCGAGTTCGGTGGCCAGTTCGATGCCGGTCGGGCCCGAGCCGACGATGACGATCTGGCCCGACAGTTCCGTCAGGTCCTCGGCGGTGGCGACGAACTTCGCGTGCTCGGCCGCCCCGGGCACGGCGTCGCGGTCGGCCTGGCTACCGAGCGCGTAGACGAGGGTGTCGTAGTGCAACGTCCACTCGCCGTCCAGGGCGACGATCTTGCGATCCGGGTCCAGGTCGGTGACCCGCGCCTGAAGGAATTCGATGCCCTTGCGTCCCAGCGACTTCCGCAGGTCGAGCCGCTTGACCGGCTGACCGGCGGCGGCCTGGTGCAGACGCACCCGCTGCACGAATTCGGCGCGGCCGTCCACGACGGTGATCTGGGTGTCGCGAGTCTTCTTCGCGAGGGCGCGGGCCGCGGTGAGTCCCGCGTACCCGGCGCCGAGGACGACGATCCGATGCTGACCGGTCATGGTGTGGCTCCTTCTCTCGAAATGCCTACACACACCAGACCGATCAGCCCCCGAGTTCCTGACAGGTTCTCGAAGTGATCTGGATCACACGGTTACGGCGCCCAGTTTGATCGGGTTCACGACCGTGCGGACCGCCGCGATCGAGCCCGCTTCGTCGAAGTCGAATACGAGTACACCGGCCGGAATCTCGTCCTGGATCAGGATCAGGCCCACGTCGCCGTTGATCTCGGTGAATTCGAACCGCGACGTGGGGCTGAGGAAACGCCGCAGGTTGGACAGGTAGCGCGCGACCACATCGCCACCGACCACCGGGATCTTGGCCGCGACCACCCGGCCGCCGCCATCGGCGACCGACACGACGTCGTCGGCGAGCAGTTCGCGCAGACCGTCCACATCGCCGGTAGAGGCCGCTTGCAAGAACTTCTCGATCATCGTGCGCGCGTGCTCGGCCGACACCACGAAGCGCTGTTTACCGGTGCGCACCCGCTGACCGGCCCGATGGAATATCTGCTGGGTGTTGGCCACGGTGAGATCGAGCATCTCCGCGATCTCGGCATGGGAGTAGCCGAACGCCTCGCGCAGCACGAACACGGCGCGTTCGATCGGGCTGAGCCGTTCCATCGCGGTGAGCACCGCCAGCGAGACCGATTCGCGTTCCTCGACGGTCCCCAGCGGGCCGAGCGCGCCGCCGCCGGTCGGTACCGGCTCCGGCAGCCACTGCCCGACATAGGTCTCGCGCCGGGCCCGAGCCGAAACGAGCTGGGTGCGACACAGATTCACGGTGACGGTCGTCAACCACGCTTCGATATTGGCGATCTCGGCGCGGTCGGCCAGCGCCCACCGCAGATAGACCTCCTGCACGACGTCCTCGGCCTCACTCGCCGCACCGAACATGCGATATGCCAGCGAGAACAGCCGCGGCCGATGCTCCATGAACTCGGTGATATCGGCGGCCGGCGCCGCGGAGTCCTCGGGCGGAAGAGGTGGTGTTGATGGCTCCATGTCGAAACGTCCAGTCGCGAGGGTCGTATGCCTGGTCAGTCGTCGTTGCGCGGGCGACGCAGGCGCAGGCGCGCCGATCCACGGATCGCCGGTCGGCGGATCGCGGGCATCCGTCGCTGCGCCCGCCGTTGTGCCCGCCGCTCAGCCGGCTTGTGCTGCCAGGTCTCCGGACGGGCGGCCACCCAGCGGGCCGACCGCCAGGCGAACGGAATGTGCGCGAGGTAGAGCGCGACCAAGATCAGCAGCAGCACGATCGGGTACGTGACCAGCAGCGCGGCGGCCAGCGCGGTGAGCACCAGCAGCCCGGCCGCGGCCTGCGGAGCGACCGACACCGACTTCATCGCCAGGGTGGGGATGGTGCTCACGCACAGCAGCGCGGCGAAGACCGTCCAGGCGGCGACGAAGGCGAACCCGTCCCACCAGCCGTCGCCGAACTGCACCTTCAGGGCGATCGGCACCAGCGCGATCAGCGCTCCGGCGGGCGCGGGGACACCGACGAAGTACTCACGCGCCCAATTGGGCCGGGAATCGTCGTCGAGCAGGGTGTTGAAGCGGGCAAGGCGCAAGACCAGGCTCACCGCGAACAGCAGCGCGACGATCCAGCCCGCACTGTTGCCGTCGAGCAGGGTCACGTAGATGACCAGCGCGGGCGCGACGCCGAACGAGATCGCGTCCGAGAGCGAATCGAGTTCGGCGCCCATCTTGCTGGTGGCGTCGAGCATGCGCGCGAGCCGCCCGTCGAGCGTGTCGAGCACGGCGGCGGCACCGACCATCGCCAGCGCGATCCCGAGTTCACCGTCGAGCCCGAACTTCACTGCCGACAGGCCGGCGCACAGCGCGAGAATGGTGACGACGCTCGGCAGCAATCGCACCGAGCGGGGCCGTTTGCGCGGTGCTGTGCGAGCCTGTTCGATCATCCCAGCACAGCCAGGACTGTTTCGGCCCCGATCGTGCGCTGCCCGGGGGCCACCAGCAGTTCGGTGCCGACCGGGAAGTACGTGTCGACGCGAGACCCGAACCGGATCAGGCCGTAGGTGTCACCGATGGTGAGCAGGTCACCGACGCGCGCATCGCAGACGATGCGCCGAGCCAGCAGTCCGGCGATCTGCACCACGACGACCTGCTTACCGTCGGCAGTGTCGATGACCATGCTGTTGCGCTCGTTGGCGTCGGAGGCCTCCGGCAGATCGGCCGAGAGGAACTTGCCCGGCTGATGCAGGACCTCGCGCACGGTGCCGGACACCGGAACGCGCTGCACGTGCACATCGAGCACCGACAGGAAGATGCTCACGCGCGGCAACGGCTGATCGCCGAGTCCGAGCTCGACGGGCGGCACCGCGGTGTCGACCAGCGCCACTTCACCGTCGGCGGGCGCGACCACGATGCCCGCCCGGTTCGGCGGCACGCGATGCGGGTGCCGGAAGAAGGCGGCGCAGGCGGCGGCCGAGGCCAGACCGGCCCGGCGCACCCATTTGTTGCGTCCGCCGATCACCGCCACCGCCAACGGCACCGCTACGAACGGCAGTCCGGCGGGATGTAGTGGGGGTACAGCGGCCCGCACCAAGTCGACGACATGTCCGACGCCGGTGGTATCGGGCGTGCCGGGCGGGGTGGGGCGGCGTGCCACGGGCTCCCTCTTTCGTGTGATGACTACAAGCGATCACACCTTACGGGAAGCCCGGGGCAAGCACCTGTGGTCAGTGGACCGATTTACGCCCGGTGAACAGCTTCACCAGGTACAGCAAAACGCAGGCGCCCACCAGACAGGTGATGAAGCTGAAGATCCAGCCCGCGCCTTCGACATCGACGCCGAACAGACTCAGCACGAAGCCGCCGAGCAGCCCGCCGATGATTCCGACGACGATATTGAGCAGGATGCCCTGCTGTGCGTCGGTCTTCATGAACTTGCTCGCGATCCAACCGGCCAGACCGCCGATGATGATCCAACTGATGATGCCGAGTCCGAGCATGCTGTCCTCGATCCCTCGAAGGGTCGGCGAGCAATCGCCTTGTCACCAAGATACCCCCGGCTGCGCTGTGACAATCGACACTCTGATCATGAGGCGCTAATATGAGGAAGCCTCATGTCTGAGCGTTCACATGGTGTCCACGTACGGGTCACGGGCGATGAGGGACAGATTTCGATGCTTCGGGTACACCCAGCGGTGCTGCCGCAGGTTGACAGGTACATAGGAGACGCACAATGGCTCGAATCGCCCAGACGACGGGTACTGAGCACACCGCGATCCTCGGATTGGGCGTCTACCGCCCGGCTCGGGTGGTCACCAACGACGAGGTAGCGGGGCCGATCGACTCCAGCGACGAGTGGATCCGCACCCGGTCGGGAATCAACACCAGACGCTTCGCCTCGGATGAGGAAACCATCCAGTCCATGAGCGTCGCCGCCGCGCGCGACGCGATCGCCGCCGCCGGGGTGCAGGTCGACCAGATCGACTGCGTCATCGTGGCGACGTCGACGCATCTGGTGCTCACCCCGGCAATCGGCCCGCGCATCGCCACCGAGCTCGGCATGACCGGCTCGGCCGCCTTCGACATCTCGGCGGGCTGCGCCGGGTTCTGTCACGCGCTGGGCATGGCATCCGACTTCGTCCGCACGGGGACCTCGAAACACGTGCTGGTGATCGGCGTCGAAAAACTCAGCGTGACCATCGACTTCACCGACCGCGCGACGGCCTTCCTGTTCGCCGACGGCGCGGGCGCGGTCATCGTCGGCCCGTCCGCCGAACAGGGCATCGGCCCGACCGTCTGGGGATCGGACGGCACTCAGCACCATGCCATCGGCCAGACCAAGGACTGGGTGGAGTTCTTCGACGAGATCGAGGAGAAGGGCACCGACGCGGTGCGCCCCTACCTCACGATGGAGGGCACCGCGGTGTTCCGCTGGGCCGCGCACTCGCTGGAGAAGGTGTGCCGCGACGCGATCGACCGCGCGGGCCTGACCACCGGCGACCTCGACGCGATGATCCCGCACCAGGCCAACGGCCGGATCATCGAGATCATGGCCAGGGTGCTCGAGCTACCGGAGCACTGCGCGCTTGCCAACGACATCGAGGATTCCGGCAACACCTCGGCAGCATCGGTCCCCCTCGCGATGGAGGCGCTCTTGCGCAAGGGCGAGTCGAAGCCTGGCGACACCGCGCTGCTGATCGCCTTCGGCGCCGGGCTGTCCTATGCGGCACAGGTTGTCACCATGCCCGCCTGGAAATAGCTGATCAGCAAATCTCACAAAACCGGGGTGGCCTGCGCCGCAGCAGGCCACCGACCGGTTGGCTCGCCGTGTCCACCTTGTCCCGCTTGCACCAACTCGGACATGCTGGCAAACTTTTCGCTACGACGTTTGCTGATCGACGAAGCTCAGCCTCCAGCGTTCCCGTCGTCAACCCGAGGTGATCGGCCGTGAAACTGCGCTCACTCCTGCCACGCAGGCACATCAACGAGGTCCCGCTCCTGCCGAGCATCGGACCGGACGACGCCTTCGCGCTCCCCAGCGCGTTCGTGCCCCGCGGCACCCGTCTCAAACGCGAGGAACGCCTCGAACGCCTCCTCACTCCTACCGAACTCGACCTGGTCCTCCACCACCAGCTCTGACCGCTACCTCGCAGCAGGGGGATACTCGATCGGGTGAGCACTCCCTCGGTAACCAAACCGGCCATTCTGAGCGTTGACGACGATCCCGGCGTATCGCGCGCCGTGGTGCGGGACCTGCGCCGCCGCTACGGCGCCGATTACCGGATTCTGCGGGCCGAATCGGGACCGCAGGCACTCGAGGCGCTGCGGGAGATGAAACTGCGCGGGCAGCCCGTGGCGGTGCTGATCGCCGATTACCGGATGCCCGGCATGGACGGGATCGAATTCCTCGAGCAGGCGATGGATCTGCACCCGTACGCACGCCGGGTGCTGCTCACCGCCTACGCCGACACCGATGCCGCGATCGACGCGATCAATGTCATCGATCTCGACCATTATCTGCTCAAGCCGTGGGACCCGCCGGAGGAGAAGCTGTACCCGGTGATCGACGGGTTGCTCGAGGTGTGGCGCAGCGCCGAGCAGCGGCCCGTGTACGAGACCAAGGTCGTCGGCGATCGCTGGTCGCCGCGGTCGTCGCAGGTGCGAGAGTTCTTGGCGCGCAATCAGTTGCCGTATCGGTGGTACCCGGTCGACGAGCCGGAGGGCACCCGGTTGCTGGAGGCGGCAGGCGCCGATCCGGCGGCCTGTCCGGTGGTGATCACGGCCGCGGGCACCGCGCTGATCCAGCCGACCGACAGCGAGCTCGCCGAAAACGTCGGGCTCACCGTCGAACCCAGCGGGGACTTCTACGATCTGATCGTGGTCGGCGGCGGACCCGCCGGACTCGGCGCGGCGGTCTACGGTGCGTCGGAGGGCTTGCGCACGGTGCTGGTCGAGCGCACGGCCACCGGCGGACAGGCGGGGCAGAGCTCGCGGATCGAGAACTATCTCGGATTTCCCGACGGGGTCTCGGGGTCACAGCTGGCGGATCGGGCGCGGCGGCAGGCGGCGAAATTCGGCGCGGAGATCATCACCACTCGCGATGTGGTCGCGCTCGAGATCAACGGGTCGGCGCGCACCGTGCGATTCGCCGATGGCGGAAAGCTGTGCGCGCATACGGTTCTGATCGCTACGGGCGTGGACTATCGACGTCATCCGGCACCGGGTGTGGACGAATTCACCGGGCGCGGTGTGTATTACGGTTCGGCGATGACCGAGGCGGCCGAGTGTGCCGAGCAGGAGGTCTACATCGTCGGCGGGGCCAATTCCGCCGGACAGGCGGCGGTGTTCCTGTCCCGCAACGCCCGTCGCGTGCACCTGGTCGTCCGGGGCGACTCGCTGGACAAGTCGATGTCGCACTATCTCGTCCGGCAGATCGCGGCCATCCCCAACATCGTCGTACACACCGAGACCGAGGTGGTCGGCGTCGACGGCGACACACACCTGGAACGCATCGTTCTGCGCGACAACAGCACCGGCACCGAAGACAAGGTCGACGCGCAACGGCTGTTCCTGTTCATCGGCGCCGCGCCGCAGACCGGCTGGCTCGACGGCGTCGTCACCCGTGACGCCGCCGGATACGTGCTGGCCGGGCCAGACCTGATGGTCGACGGCGCGCGACCACCCGGCTGGGAACTGCCGCGCCCACCGCAACACCTCGAGACCAGCGTCCCCGGCGTGTTCGTGGCGGGCGATGTGCACGCCGAATCCGCCAAGCGGGTCGCCTCGGCGGTCGGCGAGGGCGCGATGGCGGTCATGCTCGTCCACCGGTACCTGGCATGAGAGGTCAGCGGCCGGAGGCGGTAGCGGAGCGTAACCACGCAGGCCGCCCGATCATGCCCATCGAGACAGCATGAGTGAGGACCTTATGATCTGCGATCCGGAAGAACTGCGCACTCTGTTCCTGTTCGAGAAGCTCGACGACTCCCAGCTCGCCGAACTGTGCGCTATCGGGCGCATCGAGTACGTCGAACCGGGCCCGGTGTTCCGCGAGGGCGAACCCGCCACCTGCTTCTACGTGCTGATCGACGGCGAGGTCCGGCTGACCAAGCTGTCCGGCGGTGTGGAGATCGAGATCAACCGCACCGACCATCGCGGGGTGTACGCGGGCGCCTGGATGGCCTACCTGGGTGATCGGACGAACCAGGACTACAACGGCTCGATGTACGTGCTGCGCCGCTCCCGGTTCCTGGTCATGGACGCGGCCGATTTCTCCCGGATCATGCACGAGTGGTTCCCGATGGCCGTGCACCTGCTCGAGGGCGCGTTCTTTGGCGGGCAGAAGTCGAACCAGCGGATCGCCGAACGCGAACGGCTGCTCGCCCTGGGATCGCTGTCGGCCGGGCTCACCCACGAACTCAACAATCCCGCCGCCGCCGCGGTGCGCGCCACCTCCGGCCTGCGCGAACGCGTCGCCGGGATGCGGCACAAGCTGAAGATGATGGCCGAGGGCAAGTTCCCGGCCGACGCGCTGGTCAAGCTCGTCGAGATGCAGGAGCAGGCCGCCGATCAGGTCGCGAAGGCGCCCGATCTCAGCCCCCTGGAAGCGGCCGATCGGGAGGACGCGCTGGCCGACTGGTTCGAAGAGCGCGGCATCGCCGACGGCTGGAATCTGGCGCCGACCTTCGTGCAGGCGGGCCTGGACACCGACTGGCTGGAGGGCGTGCACGCGACCCTGGAAGCCTGCCAGGCGCCGGTGTTCGAAGGGGCCGTGCGCTGGCTGAACTACACCATCGAGACCGAGTTGCTGATGAACGAGATCTTCGACTCGACCACCCGCATCTCCACTCTCGTCGGGGCGGCCAAACAGTACTCGCAGATGGATCGCGCGCCCTATCAGGTCGTCGACCTGCACGAACTGCTCGATTCCACCCTGGTGATGCTCAACCGCAAACTCGGTGACGGCATCCGCGTGGTGAAGGACTACGACCGCGCGCTGCCGCCAATCCCCTGCTTCGCCGCCGAACTCAACCAGGTGTGGACCAACCTGATCGACAACGCGGTATACGCGATGGGCGGCGAGGGCACCCTGACGATCCGCACCTTCAAGGAGAACGACTGCGCCGCCATCGAGATCGGGGACACCGGGCCTGGCATTCCCCCCGAGGCGCGGGGCCGGATCTTCGAGCCGTTCTTCACCACCAAACCGGTCGGCGACGGTACCGGTCTCGGCCTCGACATCTCGTTCCGGATCGTGGCGAACAAGCACAACGGTGACATCCGGGTGGAATCGGAACCCGGCAACACGCGGTTCATCGTCCGCCTGCCGCTGCACCCGGCGGCGGAGGATGTCAGCACACCTACTACAGGAGGTCAGGATGGCTGAAGCGGGGATCGATCCGAGCGTGCCGCCCAGTGGCGCCGGTTGCGTCGAATGCGACGCGAGCGGCGGCTGGTGGGTACATCTGCGCCGCTGTGCCGAATGCGGGCACGTCGGCTGCTGCGACAGCTCTCCCAGCAAGCACGCGACGAAGCATTTCGAGGCCACCGCGCACCCGTTCATGCAGAGCTACGAGCCGGGCGAGGACTGGTTCTACAACTTCGCCAGCGGCGAGATGTACAGCGATGGTCCCGAGCTCGCCGCGCCGACCAGTCATCCCACTGATCAATCCGTCCCCGGACCGGCCGCGCGGGTGCCCGCGAACTGGCAATCGCTGCTGGGCTGAGCCAGGACTAGGGCTTCATCCCGGCGGCGTCGGCTACCGGCTTGTCGGCATTGGCCGGCACGAGGCAGACCAGCTTCACGGTGCTGAGCGCCACGTTGGGGCTACCCTCGAACGGCCCGCCGGGGTGTGCCGCGAGGACCTGATCGATCGCCTTCTTCTCGCCGTCGGAATCGAGCGAGGTGAACTGCGCGCAGGTGATGTCGGCGCCCGCCGCGGCCGGCGTCGGCGCCACGCTCGACGTGGGCGCCTTGGTGGTGGTGGCGGGCGCGCTGGAGCTCGGCGTGCCCTTGCGCAGCCCGCTCGCATCAGCGGAGTCGTCGGACCCGCACCCGACCAAGGTCAGGGTCAGAGCCCCGGCGGCCAGAACGGCGAGGGAGATTCGGTTCATCTGCTGCTTTCCCCGGTAGATCGCGGCGCCGGCACCTCCGGCGCGTCCGGTGCAGCGTACCGACTGGCGGCGATAGTTCGTCATGTCCGCCAGAATGGCCCGCTGACCTTGCGGTCGGCCTATCGATTCCTGATCGCGCCGCGAAGGGCAGAATGGGGCGGTGGCTGAACTTTCGCTCACCGCCCGGCTCAATCCCTCCGCAGCCGACGCTCGTCGCGGGGTGGTGCGCCTGCACCCCGAGACGCTCACCGCGCTCGGCCTGCGCGAATGGGACGGCATCGCGCTGATCGGCGCGCGCAGGACCGCGGCGGTGGTGGCGAAGGCGCCCGCGGACAGTCCGCCGGGGGTGGCGCTGCTCGATGACGTGACGCTGTCGAATGTGGGATTGCGGGAGAACGCGGCGGTGACTGTCGCCCCGGTGACGGTCTTCGGCGCCAGGCAGATCTCGCTGAGCGGCTCGGCGCACGCTGTGGCCAGCATCCCGGCGGCCACCCTGCGGCAGGCGCTGCTCGGCAAGGTGGTGACCGTCGGTGACACGGTATCGCTGCTGCCGCGCGATCTCGGACCCGATATCAGTTCCGTGGCGGCCACCCAGGCGCTCTCGCGTGCCTTCGGGATCGCCTGGACCACCGAACTGCTCACCGTGACGGCGATCGAGCCCATGCCGGGACCGGTGAGCGTGCAACCGAATTCGGCCGTCGGCTGGGGTGCGGGTGCGGCAGCGATCCAGCACACGGTGGAACGTGACGGCGATGTGCGGCCTTCGAGCAAGGCGGGCCAACAATGGTTTTCGGAGCCGGATCAGCCGGGATCCGCCGCGGTGAAGGTGAGTTCGGGCAGCACGCCGGTGCAGATCGAGGATCTGGCGGGTGTGCAGAGCCAGGCGGCCAAGCTGGCCGAATGGCTGAGCCTGGCGCTCGATGAGCCGGAGTTGCTGAAGACGCTCGGCGCACCGGCGCACCTCGGTGTCCTCATCACCGGGCCCGCCGGGGTCGGCAAGGCCACCTTCGCCAAAGCTGTTGTCGCACCGCGTCGTATCGTCGAGCTCGACGGGCCGAGCGTCGGCGCGACCGAGAGCGGCACCCGGCTGCGTGAGGTCGCCGAGGCGGTGGCCGATGTCGCCACCGGGCAGGGCGGCGTGCTGCTGATCACCGATATCGACGCGCTGCTGCCCGCCGAGGCCGAGCCCGTCGCCACCCTCGTTCTCGACCAGCTGCGGGCCGCGGTGCGCGCACCGTGCGTCGCCCTGCTGGCCACCACCGCCCATCCGACACAGGTGGATTCGCGGCTGCGCGCTCCGGATCTGTGCGATCGCGAACTGGCATTGCCGCTGCCCACCGCGGCGATCCGGCGGGCGCTGCTGGAACAGCTGCTGCGCAAGGTGCCGGCGGGAAAACTGGACCTCGATGTGATCGCCTCGCGCACACCTGGTTTCGTGGTGGCCGACCTGACCGCGCTGTGCCGGGAAGCGGCCGTGCGCGCGGCGGGCCGGGCCAGCCGCGAGCACACCGACCCCGAACTCGTCCAAGACGATCTGATCGGCGCGCTCGACGTGATCCGGCCGCTGTCCCGTTCCGGCACAGAGGAATTGGCGATAGGCTCGCTCGACCTCGACGACGTCGGCGACATGATAGAAACCAAACAGGCACTCACCGAAACAGTGCTGTGGCCGCTGCGCCACCCCGACTCCTTCGCCCGCCTCGGCATCGAACCGCCGCGCGGGGTCCTGCTCTACGGGCCACCCGGCTGCGGCAAGACCTTCCTGGTGCGGGCGCTGGCCGGGACCGGCCAGCTCAGCGTGCACGCGGTGAAAGGCGCTGAGCTGATGGACAAGTGGGTCGGCTCCTCCGAACGCGCGGTGCGCGAGTTGTTCCAGCGGGCCCGCGACTCCGCACCCTCGCTGATCTTCCTCGACGAGGTCGACGCGCTCGCCCCCCGACGCGGCCAGAGCAGCGACTCCGGGGTGTCGGACCGGGTGGTCGCCGCGCTGCTCACCGAACTCGACGGCGTCGAACCCCTGCGTGATGTGGTGGTGGTCGGCGCGACCAACCGCCCCGAACTGATCGATCCCGCGCTGCTGCGGCCGGGCCGGCTCGACCGGCTCGTCTTCGTACCGCCACCGGACGGCCCGGCCCGGCTCGAGATCCTGCGCACGGCGGGGCGCTCGGTACCGCTGGCCCGGGATGTCGACCTGGCCGCGCTGGCAGAGGATCTCGACGGCTACTCGGCTGCCGACTGCGCCGCCCTGCTGCGCGAGGCCGCGCTCTCGGCCCTGCGCCGCGATATGGCCGCCGCCGACGTCACGGCCGAGGACGTGGCCACAGCCCGCGCGAGCGTGCGGCCATCCCTGGACCCCGAGCAGGTCGAATCGCTGCGTCGCTATGCCGAGAGCAGGGCTTGAGGCCGAAATCGCCACCCTGATCCGGCCGCGACATCCCCGGTGGAGGTGTGTGTCGCCGGTAACGTCGGCACGGTGCCCAAGATCGGTGATGGTCTGGACGTGGTCACGGCGTTCGCCGGCGCCGCGGCCGCGGGGATGTCGCTGTTCCTGCCGTTCAGCTTCGGCGACGATTCGTCGATCGATTCGCCGTACCGCGTCACCAGTCTGATCAACAGCGTTCCCCGCGCGGCCGCACTCGGTCTCATCGTCGCTGTCGTCGTCGCCGTGCTGGCCAGGCCGATCACCCGGCCGGGGCTGATCTGGCTCACCGCGACGGGCGGGGCGGCGGCGCTGGCGATCAACTACTTCATCGGCGAGGCGATGACCTCCGCCGACGTACTCACCACCCAGAACTACATCGACTCGCTGTGCGGCGGTGTGCTGTTCG
Source organism: Nocardia sp. NPDC055002 (assembly GCF_053608825.1). NCBI lineage: Bacteria > Bacillati > Actinomycetota > Actinomycetes > Mycobacteriales > Nocardiaceae > Nocardia > Nocardia sp. NPDC055002. The sequence continues at coordinate 149,625 of NZ_JBSGWE010000005.1, read as the reverse complement.
GGGCGCTGTGCATCTGCGCGTGGCGGATGCGCTGGTCCGCGGTCGGTTTCGGGCTCGGGGTCCTGGTCGTGTTCGTCTACGGCGAAGTCGTGGCGGTGTTCACCTCGAACGCCGCGGCGACGGCGGACAAGGCCGTGCACACCCCGTTCTGGCTGGTCGGCTCCGCGGTCGTGCTGCTGGCGGTGAACACCGCGCGCCATCGGCACGGCATCATGCTGCCCGCGGTGCCGCGGATGGCGGCGGATCTGCCGATCGCCCCGATCATCGCCACCACGGTGCTGTCGCTGTCGCTGCTGATCGCCACCGAGTGGCTGGGCCGCGAGTTCGACGCCCGCCGCGGGACCTCCTGGCAGGTCGCGCTCGCCGTGATCGTCACGATCGTGGCGGCGTTCGTGGCCGCCGCGCTGCTGCCCGGCCGCGACGGCACCGGTGTGCTGATCGCCGTGAGCGTCGCCGCCGCGGCCGATTCACTCAGTGACGCACCCCGCCTCGGCTGGCATCTCGTCCTCGTCCTTGTGGTCGGTGCGGTCGCCATCCTGGCGGGCCTGCGGTGGGCGACACCGTGGGGCGTGCTGCTCGGCGCCGCCGTGATCTGCGGTTTCGCCATTGTGGCCGAACGTCTTCCGTGGGCGTTCGTGTGGACGGCCGGGGTGGTGCTGCTGACCTGTGTCACCGGTTTCGCCATCGGCTCGATCCGGGTCAGCTACCTGCCGAGCGCGATGCTGGGGCTCGGCGCGCTGTACCTGCCGTCGATCCTGTGGTCGATTCCCACCGGGCAGCGGCACTGGCCGACGGGCAGCACCGCCGTCGCCGATCGAGTGCCGGGGCAGGTGGCATTGGCCATCACCGTCGGCGCCGCGGCCGGACTCGCGGTGCTCTATCAGATCCGGCCACCCGCGCAGCCACGGGCGGCGCAACCATAGCCGGACCGCTCGCGACATGGCCGACGCGACAACCTCGGTGCCGCCGAACATCCCGTCCGCGCCCGTAGGATCGGGACGCGCTACTCGACCGCTACCTACCCGACGGAGGGGGAGTTGCTAGCCGTACTGCTCGTTCACGCACTGGCCGCCCTCCTGGCCCCGCTGTGTGTACGAGTGCTCGGCCGCAACGCTTTCTACCTGCTCGCCCTGGTACCGCTGGGCAGCCTGGGGTGGGTGATCGCGTACTGGGGAACCACTGTGCGCACCCATGTGCAATGGGCGCCGCAGATCTCGATGGACATCGATCTGCGTTTCGATGCCCTGTCCGCGGTGATGTGCACGCTGGTGCTCGGCGTCGGCGCGCTGATCCTGGCGTACTGCGGGCGGTACTTCGAGCGTGACGAGGCCAGGCTCGGGGTGTTCGCGGCCGAGCTCACCGGGTTCGCCGGCGCCATGTTCGGGCTCGTCACCAGCGATAACATGCTGCTGCTGTACGTGTTCTGGGAAATCACGACGGTGCTGTCGTTCCTGCTCGTCGGCCACTACGCCGAACGCGCGGTCAGTCGAAGGGCCGCGATCCAGGCGCTGCTGGTGACCGGCGCGGGCGGGCTGGCGATGCTGGTCGGCATCGTGGTCCTCGGGTTGCGCTACGACAGTTTCCTGCTCTCGGACCTGCTCGCGGCGAGCTCGGTCCCGGACGGAAGCGCGGTGTCGGTCGCGATCGGCTTGGTGCTGATCGGGGCGATCAGTAAATCGGCGATCGTGCCGCTGCACTTCTGGTTGCCCGGCGCGATGGCGGCGCCGACACCGGTGAGCGCGTATCTGCACGCCGCCGCGATGGTGAAAGCCGGTATCTACCTGGTGGCCCGGCTGGCGCCCGCGCTCGCGCAGACCCCGCCATGGCATCTGATGCTGCTGCCGCTCGGCATCGCCACCATGCTGCTGGCCGGGTGGCGGGCGATCCAGGTACACGATCTCAAGCTGGTGCTGGCGTTCGGCACCGTCAGCCAGCTGGGTCTGATGATCACGATGATGGGCATCGGCACGCCCGACGCGGCGCTGGCCGGGCTCGCTCTCCTGGTGGCGCACGGGCTGTTCAAGGCGTGCCTGTTCATGGTGGTCGGCATCATCGATCACGGCGCGGGGACCAGGGATCTGCGCAGACTGTCCGGGCTCGGCCGGCGTGCGCCGGTGCTGTGCGCGATCGCGGTACTCGCCACGCTCAGCATGGCCGGGCTGCCGCCGCTGCTCGGTTTCGTCGGCAAGGAGTCGGCGCTCGGCGCGCTGTGGTCGGCCGGGATACTGAGTCCGCCGGTGCGGTTCGCGCTGCTGGCCGGGGTCACCGTCGGGTCGGCGTTCACCGTGGCCTACAGCATCCGATTCGTCTGGGGCGCTTTCGGAGTCACCGCGAATCCCGAGCGCGCGGTCACCTGGCACGCACCCGGCCCGCTGCTGCTCGGTCCGCCCGCGGTGCTCGCGGTGGCCGGGCTGGCCGGGGGTCTCGACACCCAGGCGGTCGATCGATGGTTGAGCCCGTACGCCGAGTCGCTGCCGGGCGTACTCGACACCCATCTCGCCCTCTGGCACAGCTTCACCGGACCGCTCGCGCTGACGGTGGTCATCGTCGCGGCCGGTATCGCCCTGTTCCTGATCCGCGGCCGGATCGGCGAACCCGCGCACCCGCGTCTCGGCAACGCCGATCGCAACTACGACGCGGCCCTGCGCGCGATGGACCGACTGTCGTTGCGCATCACCGGAACTGTGCAGTCGGGTTCGCTGCCCGCCAGCCAGGCCACCATCCTCGGCACACTCATCGTGTTGCCGACGGTGATGCTCGCGATCGGCACGCGGACCGGAGTGCAACTGCGACTGTGGGATTCACCGTTGCAGGCGGCGATCGGAGCGATCATGATCGCGATGGCGCTGGCCGCCACCGTCTTGCGCAACAGGTTGGCCAGCGTGCTCGTGGTCGGGGTGACGGGCTACGGCTGCGGCGTGATCTTCGCGCTGCACGGCGCCCCCGATCTCGCACTGACCCAATTCCTGGTCGAGACACTGACTCTGGTCGTCTTCGTGCTCGTGCTGCGCGCGTTCCCGGCGGAGATCGCCGAAAGCCAGGGCACGGCGTTCAAGTTCCGCCGGGCACTGCTGGCCATCGGCGTCGGCATCACCGTCCCCGTACTCGCCGCGTTCGCCATCGCCGCCAGGCACGGCAACCCGATCTGGCATGCCATCCCCGATGCGGCCTATCGGATCGGCGGGGGCAAGAACGCGGTCAACGTCCTGCTGGTCGACATCCGCGCCTGGGACACCCTCGGTGAGATCTCGGTGCTCGTGGTCGCCGCGACCGGCGTCGCGTCGCTGGTCTTCCGCAGCCGCCGCTTCGGCAGCGCACCCCGCGCCGCCGATTCCCCGAACTACGACCCCGACGCGGTGAGCTGGCTGCCCGCCGCCCGCCTCCTCGATCGCCGCGATCGCTCGATGGTCCTGCAGATCACCACCCGCCTGGTCTTCCCCACCATCATGGTGCTGTCGGTGTACTTCTTCTTCTCCGGCCACAACGCGCCCGGCGGCGGCTTCGCGGGTGGCCTGGTCGCCGGATTGGCGCTGACCCTGCGCTATCTGGCGGGTGGCCGATACGAACTGGGCGAAGCGCTCCCGGTCGACGCCGGGCACCTGCTCGGCGCCGGCCTCACCCTCGCGGCGGGCACCGCGACCGCGTCGCTCCTGCTGGGCGCACCGCCCCTGTCCTCGGCGATCATCGAGGTGACGCTGCCGCTGCTCGGCCACCTCAAACTGGTCACCGCCATGTTCTTCGACCTCGGCGTCTACCTGGTGATCGTCGGGCTGGTGCTGGACGTCCTGCGCAGCCTCGGCGCCCGCCTGGACAAGGAAATCCCATGAGTGCCGACCTCGTTCTCCTGATCACCATCGGCGTGCTCACCGCGTGCGGTGTCTACCTGCTGCTCGAGCGGGTGGTGTCGAAGATGCTGCTGGGGATGATCCTGCTCGGCAACGCGGTGAACCTGCTGATCCTCACGATGGGCGGCCAGGACGGGAAGCCACCGATCCTCGGCAGCGCCGACACCTCCCCCGACGGCATGGCCGATCCCCTCGCGCAGGCGATGGTGCTCACCGCGATCGTGATCACCATGGGCCTGGCGGCTTTCGTGCTCGCGCTGGCCTATCGCTCCTACATGCTGACCACCACCGAAGACGTGACCAACGACCCCGAGGACGCCCAGGTCGCCGCCCGCCGCGAACGGGAGGATCCCGAACAGTGACCCTGTCCCCGGAACTGCTGCCCGCCATCGCCGCACTGCCCGTGCTGGTTCCGCTGCTCGCCGCCGCGGCGACCCTGGTGTTCGGCCGCCGCCCACGGCTCCAGGCGATGATCACGCTCACGGCGCTGTCGGTGGTGCTGCTGATCAGCGCCCTGCTGCTGTATCTCGCCGACCGCGACGGCACCACCGCGGTGCAGGTGGGCGGCTGGCCGACCCCGATCGGGATCACGCTGGTGGTCGACCGGCTCAGTGCCGCCATGCTGCTGGTCTCGGCCTTCGTCCTGCTCGTGGTGTCGATCTACGGTGCGGGACAGAACATCTCCGACGGTGGCGAACACCAGCCGACCTCGATCTACCGGCCGACCTATCTGATCCTGACCGCGGGCGTGTCGACCGCGTTCCTGGCGGGTGACCTGTTCAACCTGTTCGTCGGCTTCGAGGTCCTGCTCGTCGCCTCGTTCGTGCTGCTCACCGTGGGCGCCACCGAGGAACGGATCCGCACCGGCATCGCCTATGTGATGGTGTCGATGGTGTCGTCGCTGATCTTCCTGATCGGCATCGGCCTCACCTACGCGGCGACGGGCACGCTGAATCTCGCGCAACTGGCCGTGCGCCTGGAAGCGACGCCCAGTGGCGTGCGCACCGCCTGCTACGCGGTACTGCTGGTCGCGTTCGGGATCAAGGCGGCGGTGTTCCCGCTGTCGAGCTGGCTGCCCGACTCCTACCCCACCGCGCCCGCGCCGGTCACCGCGGTGTTCGCCGGTCTGCTCACCAAAGTCGGTGTGTACGCGATCATCCGCACGCACACGCTCTGGTTCCCCGACGGCGCGTTCGACGACATCCTGCTGGTGTGCGGACTGGCGACGATGATCGTCGGCGTCCTCGGCGCCATCGCGCAGACCGATATCCGGCGACTGCTCTCGTTCACACTGGTCAGCCATATCGGGTACATGGTGTTCGGTATCGGCCTCGCCACCACCGCGGGCCTCACCGGCGCGGTGTTCTACGTGGCCCACCACATCCTGGTGCAGACCGCGCTGTTCCTCGCCGTCGGACTGATCGAACGCCAAGCCGGCTCGGTGTCGTTGCGCCGGATCGGCGGACTGGCGACAGCCAGTCCACTGCTGGGCGTGCTGTTTCTTGTCCCGGCCCTGAATCTCGGTGGTATCCCGCCCTTCTCGGGATTCATCGGCAAGGTCGCACTCCTGGAAGCCGGTGCCGCCGAGGGCAGCGTCCTGGCGTGGGTGCTGGTCGCGGGTTCGGTGATCACCAGCCTGCTCACGCTGTACGCGGTGGCGCGGGTCTGGAGCAAGGCGTTCTGGCGACCACGCGAAGAGGCGCCGGAAGGTCATCTCACCGCGGCGAATCTACCGACACTGGTGGAGGATTCGACCGATGTGTACTACGAGGACCGCACCGATCCCGGCCGGATGCCGGTGCTGATGGTGCTGGCCACCATCGGGCTCGTCTCCGCGGGACTCGCGCTCACGGTGTTCGCCGGACCGGTCCTCGGCATCGCCGAGCGCGCCGCCGACGACCTGAACGACCCGTCGGTCTACATCGACTCGGTCCTCGGCCCGGTGCTGCGATGAGCCGGCTCGTGAACCGCGACAATATCCTTCGCGTCGCCGTGCTGATCTGGCTCACCGCTGTCTGGGTCGCGCTCTGGGGCGATCTGAGCCTGGCCAACGTCCTCGCCGGGGCCGTCGTCGCACTGATCGTGGTCTTCGCGCTGCCACTCCCGTTGGTCCCGGTGGCCGGGCGCTTCCATCCGCTGTCGTTTCTCGAATTGATCGCTGTCGGTACCTATTACGCGCTCGAATCGAGCTTGCAGGTGGCCTGGTTCGCGATTCGGCCCAGCGGCCCGCCGGTCTCGGGCGTGCTGCGCGTGCATCTGGCCATCCAGTCCGATCTGGTGCTGGTGATGTGCACCGACCTGCTCAACCTGATCCCCGGCACCATGGTCCTCGAACTCGACCGCGCGCGCTGCGTGGTCTATGTCCACGTGCTCGATGTGGGCAGCGACGAGGCGGTGGTGAAGTTCTACCGCACCACCCGGCGCCTGGAACACCTGATGATCAATGCCTTCGAACGACCGAGCGAACGCCGCCGCGTCGAAACACCACCGGAGGTGCAACCATGACTGTCGTCGCCGTCATCGCCGCCGTCCTGCTCACGGCCGCCGCGGTGATCACCAGCTACCGAGTCCTCGCGGGTCCGAGCACCCTCGATCGCGTCGTCGGCATCGATTCACTGATGGCCATCGCCGCGTCCGGGCTGGCGGTGTGGGCCGCCTACAGCGACGACACCACGGTGATCCCGGCGATCGTGGCGCTCGCGCTGGTCGGTTTCCTCGGCTCGGCCGCGGTCACCCGATTCCGGGTCAGGGACGACCGATGAGCGTATGGGAATGGGTGTCGGCGGTGCTGATCCTCACCGGCTGCGCACTCGCGTTCACGGCGTCGATCGGCATCGTCCGTTTCCCCGACACCCTCACGCGCATGCACGCGGCCACCAAACCACAGGTGGTCGGCCTCATGCTGGTTCTCGTCGGCACCGGCATCGACATCCGCGACGACGTCAATGTCTGGATGCTCGTGCTCACCGGCCTGTTCACGATCATCACCGCGCCGGTCGTCGCCCATCTCATCGGCCGCACCGCCTACCGCGAACAGCGCCACCGCGACGGGTTGTTCTAGGTGGCGGGCGTCGCGATTCGCTCGAGGGCCGGTGCGGGCGCGGTGGCGAACCAGGTGTTGTGGAAGGCGATCGCGACCGCGGCCAACAGCCCGATGACGATCGCGCCCGCGGCCACCGGATACTCCGCCATCGGCACCGCCAGGTACCGGTAGGACAGCAGCAGCCCCGCGAACACCGCCACACCGAAGCCGACCAGCCGGATCCGGAAGCCGCCCCAACCCCGCTCGGGCGCACGCAGCGCCGACTCTACGGTCAGGCACAGCACCGCGCCCGCCACGAGGTCGACGCCGTAGTGATACCCGAAACCCAGTGTCGCGGTGACCGTGGCGGCCAGCCAGAACGCCCCGCCCCAGCGCATCCAGACCGGGGCTCGCGACCCGTCGACATCGCGGCGGGTGTGGATGAACAGCGACAGCGCCCACGCGGTGTGCATCGAGGGCATGCAGTTGCGCGGAGTGAACTCGTCGAAGGTGAGCGCGGCCGGGTTCGCATCGAGCGGCGGCATCGCGGCGGGCCAGAAATTGCCCACCTGGAAACCGTGCCCGTCGGCACCGAACGCGAACATCGGCCCGACCACCGGGAACAGCACGTAGAACAGCGGCCCGACCAGACCGAGCACCAGGAAGGTGCGCACCAGGTAGTGGGTCGGCCACTGCCCGGTCGTGACCACTGCGCGCAACTGCCATACCGCTACCGCGATCGCGGCCACCGGCAATTCGATGTAGACCCAGTGCAGCACCGCGTACACCTCGGGCCCGAGCACATCCAGCACGCGCCCGACGACCCACGACGGATCACCGAGCGCGTGATCGGCGAGCAGCACGTATTCGTCGAGCACCGTGGGCCGCACCGCCGAAGTCAGGTGCAGCCACACATCGCCGACCTTGGTGGCCAGCACCAGCAGCGCACCGAGCGCGACCGCCTTCAACGCGTCGCGACGTTCACGACCCCGCCATCGCACTGCCGCGACGACAGCCAGCGCGGCCAGCACGATCGTCGGCCCGTTGCCGACGGTGAACGGCTTGCCGTCGATGAGTCGCAGCGCGACCCACACCGCGTCGATCCCGATCGCGGCGGCCAGCGCGAACACCCGGCGGCGCGTGGAGATCCCGACGAGCGCGAGCACCAGTCCCGCCCACGGCACCGACATCGACTTGGGCGTACCGACGAAGTCGCGAGCCAGGCTGGCCAGCGGTCCGTCGAAGCCGCTGAGCGACGCGACGATCTGCAATCCGACCAGCAGCGCGAGCACTGCGGCCACCCCGGCGACGGCGAGTGTGCGTGGTTCACGCAGACGCGAACCGAGGGTGGCACCCCCCGCAACGTCGCGCGGATGTTCGACAAGCATCCGACCATCGTAAACGGCGGGTGAACGCGATCTCCCCGCGCAGCTGAACGCTACTGATCCAGCTCGCGCACCAGCGCGTCGACGACCGCGACCATATCGCCCTGTGTCTGCGCGGCGACCCGGCGTTGCCGCTGGTAGGAGGCACCGTGACGGGGAATGTCAGCCACCGCTGCCAGTTCGTCGGCGCAGCCGAGACGCTTCGCGGTCGGCTCGAGCCGGGTGAGCAGATCCATCAGATCGTCGGTGACCAAACGCTCATTGCTGGCGTCGTCGACGATCACGATCGCGTCGAGCCCGTAGCGCGCGGCGCGCCATTTGTTCTCCTGCACATGCCATGGCGGCAGCGTCGGCAGTTGCTCGCCGTTCTCGAGGCGCTGATCCAGGTCGACGATCAGGCAGTGGATCAGCGCGGCCACCGAGGCCAGTTCGGCGCGGCTGGACAGCCCGTCGCACACGCGCACCTCGATGGTGCCCCACTTGGGCGCGGGCCGGATATCCCAGTGCATCCCACCGAGCTGTTCGAACACACCGGTTTTCATCTGGTCGTGCACGAAACCTTCGAACTGGCGCCAGTTCTCGAACTGGAACGGCAGCCCGGCGGTCGGCAACTGCTGGAACATCAGCGCCCGGTTGCTGGCGTAACCGGTGTCGTCGCCGGACCACATCGGCGACGACGCCGACAGCGCGAGCAGATGCGGATACGACAGCAGCAGCGAGTTCAGGATCGGAAAGACCTTGTCCCGGTGCGACACTCCCACATGCACGTGGACGCCCCAGATGAGCATCTGACGGCCCCACCACTGGGTGCGTTCGATCAGTTCGTCGTAATGCGGTGAGCGCGTGAGCTGCTGGGCCGACCACGCCGCGAACGGGTGGGTGCCCGCGCAGAACAGGTCGACACCGAGCGGATCGGCCGCGCGCCGCACCGCGTTCATGGTGCCGTGCAGGTCTTCGACCGCGCCGCCGACCGTGTCGTGCACGCCGGTCACCAATTCGACCGTGTTGCGCAGCAGTTCCTTGGTGACCTGCTGGGTGCCGTCGTGGGCGCGCAGGTCACCGACCGCGTCGAAGACCGCCGAGGCGGTGTTGGACAGATCACGCGTCACCTTGTCGACGAGCGCGATCTCCCATTCGATGCCGATGGTCGGCCGGGGCGAACCGCGAAACGAAACCGACTCGAATGCCCCGGCCATGGGAGTGTCTCGCTAACCGACGACGCCGCACGCCACCCGGGCGCCCGCATCACCGGTGGTCAGCGTGGTTTCGTCCGGTCCGGTGCCACCCTCGCGGGTGTAGCGCGGCGGGATGTTGCCGAAGTTGTCGGCGCCGCCGTGGATGATCAGCGCCTTGCCCTTGACGTTGTCGAGGGTGACCGAGTCGGTCCGGGTGACCAGCTTCGCGGAGCCGTCGGCGCCGACCTGCAGCGAGGTGAGGTCACCGCTGGCCGGGTGCGCGGTGGCACCGCCGACCTGCAGATGCCCACCGGCCGAGGCGAAGTCGCCCTCACAGGTGCCGTTCTGGTGGAAGTGCAGGCCGTGGAAGCCGGGCGTCAGACCGCGCGCCTCGACGGTGACGACCAGGTGGCCACCCTCTTGGACGATGGTCGCGGTGCCGACCTCGGCGCCCGCACCGTTCTTGAGCGAGGTCTTCAGGCCGCCCGCCACGCCACCGTGGTCGTCGCCGTGGCCGGGAGCCGCGGTCTCCGACGGTGCGGCGTGACCGCCACCGTGGCCGCCGCTTTCGCCCGCGGGTGCCGCCGAGCTGGTCCACACCGGCGGCGTGGTGCCCTTGACGTCACTCGACTCCTGGCTGTTGGTGCAGGCTGCGAGCCCGAACGCGGCGACCGCGAGCACCGGGGTCACAATGCGCCAGGACGGGCGACGAGTTGTCGACGTGGCCATCAGGGGACTCCTTATCGGACTGGGGCTATACCGCTCAAGATGATGCCACAGCGGCGACACGGCCTACGGCACCGCGTGCCGCGCCTGGTTCAGCGACCGGTCAGTACGACGACGACACCCGGCGAGGTGTCCCCCGACTTGGGCGCGACCGTCCCGCCGACCTGCTCGGCGATCTCGGTGGCCGCGGCCTTGTCGCGCGCGCCGCCGCCGTAGTACACGGTGGTGGTGGTCAGGTTCTCGCCGCTGTAGTTGCCGGTGCTCACGTTGGTCCAGCCCGCGGTGGTGAGTTCGCTCGCGGTGCGCGCGGCCAGGCCGGCGACCAGGCTGTTGTTCAGCACCCGCACCGACACCGTCTGATCCGTGGCGCCCGTCGCGGGTGCCGTGGTGGTGGTCGTCGGCGCGACGGAAGTCGTCGTGGTGGTGGTCGGGGCAGCGGCCGCGCTGGTGGTCTTCGGCGCGGGCGTGGTGGCAGGCGCCTGCGCAACCGCGCTGGAGGTGGTGGTCTCGGTCTGCTCGGTATCCGATGCCACGGCATCGGAGTTCGACAGCGACATCGCACCCAGACCGGCGAAGACAATGGCCAGCGCGATCAACACCATCGCCAGCGCGCGCAACGGCGGGCCGCCGGGGGTGGGGTTCGGGTTGCTCACCCGCCCAACCCTAGTCGCAACGAACGGTGTGTGGCCGTCATGTCAGACCTGGAAACCGAGTTTGCGGGCGGCACGCGATTTCTGCCTGCTCGCTCGCAGCCGGCGCAGCCGCTTGACCAGCATCGGGTCGGCGGCCAGCGCCGCGTCGGAGTCGACGACAGCGTTGAGGACCTGGTAGTACCGGGTGGCCGACATGGCGAACAGCTCGCGGATCGCGTCTTCCTTGGCGCCCGCGTATTTCCACCATTTGCGCTCGAAGTCCAGAATGTCGAGCTCACGACGACTCAGACCGGTGCTCTCGTCGGCGGCCGAATCCTGTTCGCCCGCAGAGTGGCCCTCCGCGATGTGCCGAGCTGCTGCGCCGTCCATCTTGCTCCCTCGCCGAGTATCACGAGATGGGTAGATACCGTCGTCATTCAACCACGGGTTCCCCCGATCCTTCGACCCATGTCACGGCGTGTTGACTGAAGGCCAGTAGGGGTGGCGCGGCCCACAGGGGTCCGCCGATCCTCCGCCCGCGCCAGCGGCGATAATGGCGACCATGGCAATTCTCCCGATCGTGATCGTCGGTGACCCCGTTCTCCACAACCCCACCGCGAAGGTGACGGAGACCCCCGCGGAGCTGGCCGAGCTCATCGCGGATATGTACGACACTCTCGAAGAGTCCAAGGGTGTCGGCCTGGCGGCCAATCAGGTCGGCGTCGGCAAGCGCCTGTTCGTCTACGACTGCCCCGACTTCGACGCCACCGGCAATCCCGTCCGCCGCAAGGGCGTGGTGGTGAACCCGGTGCTGGAGACCTCGGCGATCCCCGAGACCATGCCCGACCCCGATGACGACGAGGAAGGCTGCCTGTCGGTGCCCGGTGAGCAGTTCCCGACCGGTCGCGCGGACTGGGCGAAGGTCACCGGGACCGACGAGAACGGCGAGCCGGTGGAGCTCGAGGGCACCGGCTTCTTCGCGCGCATGCTCCAGCACGAGGTCGGCCACCTCGACGGTTTCCTCTACGTCGACGTGCTGATCGGCCGCAATGCCCGCGCCGCCAAGAAGGCGATCAAGCGAAACGGCTGGGGTACACCGGGTTTGAGCTGGATTCCCGGCACCGTCCCCGACCCCTTCGGTCATGACGACTGATATCCCCCTCGGCCGCCGGGTGGTGATGCGGTACCAGCTGCCCGCGGGTTATCCCCAGCCACTCACCGACGTGATCGGCGAACTGGTGTCGCTCACGCCGCCGTCGGTGCGGACCGCCGAGGGCGAGCTGGTCTCGGTGTCCGCCGATCGCGTTGTGGCGTTGAAGGCGCTGGGGCCAAGGCCCATTCGGACCAAGGAGATCCGGTCGCTGGAGACCGCGGCTGCTATGGCCTGGCCGGGCAGCGCGCACCTGTGGATCGACGGCTGGCTGGTTCGCGCGGGCAACGGCTACACCGGGCGCGCGAATTCAGCTGTGCCGCTGGGTGAGTCGGGTGTGCCCGCGGTGTTGTCGATCGACACCATGCACAAGATCGCGGACTGGTACACGAGTCAGGGGTTGCCGCTGCTGCTGCAACTGCCCGACCGGCTCGCTCCCGTCCCGCCGACCTGGAACACCTGGAGCGAGACCGTGGTCCTCGGTCTCGACATCGCGAATTTCGTACTGCCGCAAGGACCGTCGATGGTCCGTATCTCCGACGAACCCGAGGACGGCTGGCTGCGGACGCACCGCTATCGCGGCGAGATCCCGCTCGATCCGACCGTGCGTGAACCAGACCGCGCCGTGCTCACCTCGGTGCTGGACGGCACTCTCGGCTTCGCCTCGCTCGGCCTGCCCGAACCCCTGTCCATCGGCCGCGGCGCGGTGACCACCGCCCCCGACGGCCGGCGCTGGGTCGGGCTCACCTGTGTGGCCGTAGCGACCGCGCACCGCCGCAACGGACTCGGCGCGCTGCTGTGCGCCGAACTGATCCGGTGGGGTGCCGAGCTGGGCGCGAGCCACGCCTACGTCCAGGTGGAGGTGGGCAATTCCGGCGCCCTCGCCCTCTACCGCGAACTCGGCTTCATGGAACATCACGCCTACCGCTACGCCGCCCCCCAGAGTCATTAGTCCCGAAAGGACCATCGCCGTCGTGCGTCTCGCCACCTGGAACGTCAACTCGATCCGCTCCCGCGTCGATCGGGCGATCGCCTTTCTGGACCGCCACGACATCGATGTGCTGGCGTTGCAGGAGACCAAGTGCCGTGACGATCAGTTCCCGTTCGAGCAGTTCGAGGCCGCGGGCTACGAGGTGGCGCACGTGGGGCTCAATCAGTGGAACGGTGTCGCGATCGTGTCGCGGGTCGGGCTCACCGATGTCGAGCTCGCGTTCCCCGATCAGCCCGGCTTCGACAAGAATGCCGGCGATTCGCTGATCGAATCGCCGGTGGTGGAGTCGCGCGCGATCGGTGCGACCTGTGGCGGGGTGCGGGTGTGGAGCCTCTACGTCCCCAACGGGCGCACGCTCGCCGACCCGCACTACACCTACAAACTGGACTGGCTCTCGACCCTGCGCGCGAAGGCGGCAGGCTGGCTGGCCGACGACCCGCAGGCGAAGATCGCGCTGGTCGGCGACTGGAACATCGCCCCCACCGACGACGATGTCTGGGCGCCGGAACTGTTCGTCGGCAAGACCCACACGTCCGCGCCCGAACGTGAGGCGTTCCAGTCCATGCTCGACATCGGCTTCCGCGATGTGATGCGCCCGTTCGCCCCCGGCCCCGGTGTCTACACCTACTGGGACTACACCCAGCTGCGTTTCCCCCGTAAAGAGGGCATGCGCATCGACTTCATCCTCGCCTCCCCCGCCCTCGCCGACCAGATCAAGGACGCTTCGGTGGACCGGGAGGAACGCAAGGGCAAGGGCGCCAGCGACCACGCACCCGTCATCGCCGAATTCTCGACCTCGATTCCGGACACCGAGGCGTAGCAAGTACATGGGTAACTCACCGGGTACGGGCTAAGCTGAAAACCGCCTACCGGCGGCCGCGTCGCCGCCGGTAACGCTCCTCAGTCTGGCCAGAAGACGCGGAGAGGCGGTCAGCGCGCTTTATGTCGTTTTATCGCAGGGCCGGGACGGTGCCGCCGAAGCGGCATACGCAGCATCGGGATGCGCGCGGCAACCTCTACTACGAAGAGCTGATGGGCGAGGAGGGGTTCTCCGGGGACTCCTCGCTGCTGTATCACCGCGCACTGCCGCCCGCGATCGTCGACGCTACGGTCTGGGAGCTGCCCGATCAGACCTTGACACCGAATCATCCACTGCACCACCGGCATCTGCGGCTGCCCCTGCTGTTTCCCGGCGATACGGCGACGACGACCGACCCGGTGACCGGGCGCAGGTTGCTGCTGGCCAATGCCGATGTGCGGATCTCGTACGTGGTCGCCAAGGGCGCGTCCCCGCTGTACCGCAATGCCATCGGCGACGAGCTGGTGTACGTGGAATCCGGTGCGGCCGTGGTGGAGAGCGTGTTCGGGATCGTGCCGGTCCGCCAGGGCGATCAGGTGCTCATGCCGCGCGCGACGACCCACCGCTGGCTGCCGATGGGCGAGGAACCGTTGCGCGCGTACGTGATCGAGGCGTCGAGCCACATCACCCCGCCCAAGCGCTATCTCTCGAAATTCGGTCAGCTACTGGAGAGTTCGCCGTATTGCGAGCGGGATCTGCACGGGCCACTCGAATTGCTGCTCGTCGAGGACACCGATGTGGAGGTGCTGGTGAAGCACCGGGCGGGCACCGAGGTGATCGGCACCAGGATGACCTACGCGACGCATCCGTTCGATGTGGTCGGCTGGGACGGCTGCCTGTATCCGTACACGTTCAATATCGCCGATTTCGAACCGTTGACCGGCCGCGTTCATCAGCCACCGCCGGTGCATCAGGCCTTCGAGGCCACCAATTTCGTTATCTGCAATTTCGTGCCGCGCAAGGTCGACTATCACCCCCTGTCGATTCCGGTGCCGTACTACCACTCGAATGTGGATTCCGACGAGATCATGTTCTATTGCGGCGGGAACTATGAGGCGCGCAAGGGTTCCGGTATCGCCCAGGGTTCGGTGTCGGTGCATCCCGGTGGTTACGCGCACGGCCCACAGCCCGGTGCCTATGAACGCAGTATCGGGGCGGAGTTCTTCGACGAACTGGCGGTGATGGTGGACACGTTCCGCCCGCTGCAACTCGGCGAAGGGGCGCTGGCCTGCGAAGATCCCACTTACGCGTGGACGTGGTCCGGTCGTGGGCCGGGGCAGGCATGAGTGAGCGCGGTGGCGTGAACGGCGGCTTTCGATGACCGGCGCGCAGGTGCTGCGCGTCGAAGTACCGGCCGACTCGCTGTTCGGGCCGGAGAATATGCCCTACGGCGTCTTCGCGCCCCACGACGGCGCTTTCCGGGTCGGTTGCCGGTTGGGCGATATGGTGCTCGATCTGGCTGTGCTGCTCGATGATCCGGTGTTCGCCCGCCCCGAGATGAACGCGTTTCTCGCGCAGGGCTCCGGGCGCTGGCGCGAGGTCCGCGCGAGGTTGCGCGCGCTCGCGGATACGGCGCTGCCGATCGATGCCGTGTACCCCTTGTCCGCTGTGCGGATGGCACTGCCGGTGCGGATCGGCGACTACGTCGATTTCTACGCCAGCATCGACCACGCCACCAACCTCGGCAGGCTGTTCCGTCCGGACAGTGAACCGCTGCTGCCGAATTGGCGGCACCTGCCGGTGGGTTACCACGGCCGGGCGGGCACCGTCGTCGTCTCGGACACCCCGGTCATCAGGCCGCGAGGACAACGCCGGACCGCCGCGGGCACACCGGATTTCGGACCGTCGCAGCGGCTGGACATCGAGGCCGAACTGGGCTTCGTCGTCGGCTCCGGATCCACGCTCGGCGTACCGGTCACCGTCGACGAGTTCACCGAGCATGTGTTCGGCGTCGCCCTGGTCAACGACTGGTCGGCCCGCGATATCCAGGCCTGGGAGTACCAGCCGCTCGGCCCCTTCCTCGGCAAGTCGTTCACCACGTCGCTCTCGGCCTGGATCACCCCGCTGGCCGCGCTGACTCAGGCGCGGGTGCCGCTACCCGCACAGAACCCAGAACCTCTCCCCTACCTGCGCGGCACCGGCGACTTCGGCCTCGACATCGACCTGACCGTCGCCTGGAACGGCGAGGTCGTCGCGCATCCGCCCTACTCACGCATGTACTGGTCACCCGCCCAGATGCTTGCCCACCTCACCGCGAACGGCGCCTCGATCCGGCCCGGCGACCTCTACGCCTCCGGCACCATCTCCGGGCCGGAGCCGTCCCAACGTGGGTCGTTCATCGAATTGTCCTGGGGTGGAACACAACCCATCACAGTGAACGATCAGACCCGCACATTCCTGGCCGACGGCGACGAGGTGACGATCACCGCCACCGCGCCGGGCACCGAGGGCAGGCGAATCGGCCTCGGCGAGGTCGGCGGCCGAATCCTGCGGGCACGCGATATCTGAGACACCACTAGCGGTTGTGGGCAGTCCTCCGCGTCCACCCAGGGGCGGAGATGGTACTCGACCGACCTCCACCCCGAGGCGGTATCGGAGATAATTCGACGCGGGATACGGTGACGGTTCGAACGTTTCCGAGCAGAGGGCACCCGACGATGTTGACGAGAATCGCCCGCACCGCCGTTGCCCGACCACGATGGGTGGTCGCGGTCGCGCTGGTGCTGATGGTGTTGTGCGGCGCGATCGGTGCCACGGTGCACTCGCACATGAAGTCGGGTGGATTTGTCACCGACGATCTCGATTCGGTCCAGGCCAGCCAGTATCTGAGCGACCACTTCCCCGGCAGTGAGCCCAACTACGTCCTGACGATCACCACCGAGGGCGTAGCCGATTCCGCCGCCGCGCGGGCGGCCGCCGACCGCGCGCTGGCGGTCCTCGCCGCGCATCCGGAGATCGTCAGCGGCGTCCAGTCGTACTGGACCGCGCGCCCCGATCTCAAACAGGCGATGCTCAGCAAGGACCGCACCCACGCGCTCATCCTGGCCAGCATCGAGGGCGACGACGCCGAACTGCCCGTCCGGGCGGCCCAGCTGAGCGAAGAACTTCAGGTCGAGAACGGCCCCGTCACGGTCAAGGCCGGTGGGCTCGCCGCCTCCTTCGCCGATATCAACACCCAGATCAGCAAGGACCTGATCATCGCCGAGGCGATCGCGATCCCGATCACCGGCCTGCTGCTGGCGCTGGTGTTCGGCAGCCTCATGGCCGCCGCGCTGCCGGTCGCGATCGGGCTGTTCGCCATCGCGGCGTCGCTGGGCATTCTGCGCGTGCTGACCGCGCTCACCGATGTATCGATCTTCGCGCTGAACATGACCACGGCACTCGGACTGGCGCTGGCGATCGACTACAGCCTGTTCATCGTCAGCCGATATCGCGAAGAGCTGACGGCGGGCTCCACCCCGACGGCGGCGGTGACCCGTGCGATCCAGACCGCCGGTCGTACGGTCGTGTACTCGGCGCTGGTCGTCGCGCTCTCGCTGTCGGCGCTGCTGGTGTTCCCGCAGTACTTCTTCAAGTCGTTCGCCTACGCGGGCATCGCCGTGGTCGCCGCGGCCGCCGCGGCCGCGGTGATCGTGCTGCCCGCCCTGCTCGTTCTGGTGGGTGACCGCATCGATGCGGGCGACCTGCGCGCACCGATGCGCCGGCTGTTCCGGCTGACCCCGAGGACGGAGAAGGAACCGCGTCAGACCTTCTGGTACCACCTGGTCACCGCGGTGATGAAGCGTCCGTTGCCGATCGCGCTGGCCACCACCGCGTTCCTGCTGCTGCTCGGCTCGCCGTTCCTGGGTGTCCAGTTCGGCTACCCCGACGACCGGTCGCTGCCCACCGATGTCGCCAGTCGCGAAGTGGGCGACATCCTGCGTACCGAATTCGATGCCGACCTGGCCTCGAGCGCGACCATCGTGCTACCCGAATTCCGGGGCAGCACCGCCGAACTCGATACCTACGCCCGTGACCTGTCCAAGGTGCCCGACGTCCCGGCCGTGCTCAGCAGCGCGGCGGTGTACCGCAACGGGCTGCGGGTGGCCCCTGGCGTGCCCGAGATGACGGACCCGCAGCACGGCGCCTACCTGTCGGTCGCCACCACGGTCGACCCCTACTCCGACGCGGGTGGCAACCAGCTCGACACCCTGCGCGCCGTTCCCGCACCGTCGAAAGCCCTGATCACCGGCCCGGCCGCGCTGAACCAGGACTCGGTCAACGCGATCACCGGCAAACTGCCGCTGGCGGGCGCGCTGATCGCGCTCACCACGCTGGTGCTGCTGTTCCTGTTCACCGGCAGCGTGGTGCTGCCGGTGAAGGCGCTGATCCTCAACATCCTGTCGCTGGCGGCGACGTTCGGCGCGATGGTGTGGATCTTCCAGGAAGGCCATCTGTCGGGGCTGCTCGGCTTCACCGCGACCGGCACCCTCAACCTGGCCATGCCCATCCTCATGTTCAGCCTGGCGTTCGGCGCGTCCATGGACTACGAGGTCTTCCTGCTGTCGCGGATCCGCGAGGAATGGCTGGCCGGGCCCAAGACCACCGAGGGCAATACCGAGGCGGTCGCGATGGGCGTGGCCCGCACGGGACGCATCTTCACCGCCGCCGCGCTGCTGATGAGCATCGTGTTCCTCGGCGTCGCCAGCTCCGGCGTGTCGATGATGAAACTGTTCGGCCTCGGCTGCGCGCTGGCGGTGATCAGCGACGCGACCGTGATCCGCGGCCTGCTCGCCCCCGCGCTCATGCGAATGATGGGCACCTGGAACTGGTGGGCGCCGAAGCCACTGATGGTGCTGCACAGCAAGTTCGGGCTCGATGAAGCCGAGAACGACGCGCACGACGCGCCGAAACAGCTCGACTCGGCAGCGGTGTAGCGAGCCTCGCGCGCGATCCGTCCGGTCCATCCCCGGGCGGGTCGCGATCCGGGGCGGGTATCGTCGGCGGCGCACTTCACACCAACGGGGGCTCGCACCAGCGGGCTGAGAGGACGGCTAGCCCATATCGGGCGTTCAGGGCCGTCGACCGTATGAACCTGACCGGGTAATGCCGGCGTAGGGAGGAACAATCGTGGGCTCGAACACGTCTTCTGACAGGACGGTCGACACCGTCACCACCGGTCCGATCCAGGGCAGCGTCAAGCACTACCAGGAGGTCGACGGCCTGCGCATCCCGGTTCGCCGGATCAACCTCACCAACGGCGACCACTTCGATGTCTTCGACACCTCGGGGCCGTACACCGACGGCAACGCGGTGATCGACCTCGAAGCCGGGCTGCCGAAACTGCGCGACGAATGGGACTCCCCGACCGTCGACGGCCCGCCGACCCAGCTCGCCTGGGCTCGTCAGGGCATCATCACCCCCGAGATGCGGTTCATCGCCGCCCGCGAGGGGGTCTCGCCCGAACTGGTGCGCGAGGAGGTCGCGCTCGGTCGCGCGGTGATTCCGGCCAACCACAACCACCCGGAGCTGGAGCCGACCATCATCGGCAAGAAGTTCCTGGTCAAGATCAATGCCAATATCGGCAACTCGGCGGTGTCGTCGTCGATCGCCGAAGAGGTGGAGAAGATGGTGTGGGCCGCGCGCTGGGGCGCCGACACCATCATGGACCTGTCCACCGGCAAGAACATCCACGAGACCCGCGAGTGGATTCTGCGTAACTCCCCCGTCCCGATCGGCACCGTGCCGATCTATCAGGCGCTGGAGAAGGTGAACGGTGATCCCACCAAGCTCACCTGGGAGATGTACCGCGACACCGTGATCGAGCAGTGCGAGCAGGGCGTCGACTACATGACCGTGCACGCGGGCGTGCTGTTGCGCTACATCCCGCTCACCGCCAAGCGGGTCACCGGCATCGTCTCGCGCGGTGGCTCCATCATGGCCGCGTGGTGTCTGGCACATCACCAGGAATCGTTCCTGTACACGCACTTCCGTGAACTCTGCGAGATCCTGGCGCGCTACGACGTGACCTTCTCCCTCGGTGACGGCCTGCGTCCCGGCTCCATCGCCGACGCCAACGACGAGGCCCAGTTCGCCGAGCTGCGCACCCTCGGCGAACTCACCAAGATCGCGAAATCCTATGGCGTGCAGGTGATGATCGAAGGCCCCGGCCACGTGCCGATGCACAAGATCGTCGAGAACGTGCGGCTCGAGGAAGAGCTGTGCGAAGAGGCGCCGTTCTACACCCTCGGCCCGCTGGCCACCGATATCGCGCCCGCCTACGACCACATCACCTCGGCCATCGGCGCCGCGATCATCGCCCAGGCCGGCACCGCGATGCTCTGCTACGTCACCCCCAAGGAACATCTGGGCCTGCCCAACCGCGACGACGTCAAGGTCGGCGTGATCACCTACAAGATCGCCGCCCACGCCGCCGACCTCGCCAAGGGTCACCCGCACGCCCAGGACCGGGACAACGAATTGTCCAAGGCCCGTTTCGAATTCCGCTGGCACGACCAGTTCGCGCTCTCGCTGGATCCCGACACCGCCCGCGAGTACCACGACGAGACCATGCCCGCCGAGCCCGCCAAGACCGCCCACTTCTGCTCGATGTGCGGTCCGAAGTTCTGCTCGATGCGCATCTCCGCCGACGTGCGCGAATACGCGGAGAAGCAGGGGCTCACCGATGTGGCCGCCATCGAGGCGGGCATGGCCGAGAAGTCCGCCGAGTTCGCCGACCACGGCAGCAAGGTGTACCTCCCGGTCGTCTCCTGACCCCGCTCCACCCTTCGCCGACGCCCGTCCGATCTCCGCGATCGGGCGGGCGTCGTACGCGCGTGCACCCTGGATTTCGGGGCTTTCGCGCACCGTGGCGATCGGCAACGATTGGCAATCGTGTCGACCTACCGGCACGCCGAGCACTGGAGTGAATCAATGAAGCGCATCGTCGCCGGGGCCCTCGTGGCCGCCGCCCTGTCCCTCGCCGCCCCGCTCGGCACCGCCCAGGCCGCGTCCCTCCCGGTCGCCGACTCCGGTTCGTCGTCCATCGGCTGCACCTCCGACACGAGCCCGTGTGCCCTGCGCCCGCTGTTCGACCTGTTCACCGCCCTCTTGACGGGCAGCGCCTAGGCCACGAGGGCGCGCGGGGTAACGTCGGCCGGGTGGCCGATGCCTTCTACCGCCAAGACCCCGCGGACCCGAACCGGTACCTCTCGACCGAGCTGACCCGGGGCCCGTGGTCGCCGGACGCCCAGCACGCCGGACCGCCCTCCGCTCTGCTCGGGCATGTGATCGAGCGCTGCGAACCCCGGCCGGGATTCCAGGTCGGACGAGTCGCCGTCGAGATTCTCGGGCCGGTGCCGCTGGCTCCGCTCACCGCGCAGGCGAAGGTGGTGCGGTCGGGGCGCAGTGTCGAACTGATCGAGGCGACTTTGTCGTCGGAGCGCGGACCGGTGATGCAGGCCAACGCGTGGCGGCTCAAGCTCGCCGAGCCCGCCCTCGATCTGCCCGCCCAGTTCCTGCCGACCGGCGCCAGGGCGCTGCCCGCGGAAACCGAGCCGGAGCAGTTTCCCTCCGATCAGGAGATCGGTTTCCACACCGGCATCGAATACCGATTCACCGCAGGCTCTTTCGCCGCACCAGGGCCGGCGATCTGCTGGATCCGGTTGAAGTATCCGATCGTCGCGGGGACCACCCCGAGCCCGCTGGAGCGCGCACTGGCCGCCGCCGATTCGGGAAACGGGGTCAGCGCGGTCCTCGACTGGTCGAAGTACCTGTTCATCAACACCGACCTCACCGTGACCCTGCATCGTCAGCCGGTCGGTGAGTGGGTGTGCCTGGACGCGGTGACCCATCCTCAGCCGCACGGCATCGGCCTCGCCGAATCCGCGCTGTTCGACGAGACCGGGCCGATCGGGCGCAGCACCCAGACGCTGCTCATCGCGCCCCGGGGCTGATCAGGGGCGCGGCTTCACCAAGTCGGCGTTGCCGTGCTTGAGCAGTTCCGACTCGCCGGTGCTCGTGCGCCGGAACGGGTCGCCTTCACCGGTGGTGAGCAGACCGCGCAGGCTGGTGGTGATGTAGGCGCCCCAGGCGTTGGAGCACACCTCGTAGCATTCCCCGGCCGGCACCAAACCCACATGGGTGAAACGGATTTCGGTGCCGTCGGCGTTCTCGGTGATGTCGAAGACGACGTCGGTGTCCTCCCATTCGGTGGTGTCGGCGATGAAGGACAGGTGCGAGTCGGTGACGTGCCAGACCAGGCGCTCGCCCGGAATCGACGTGGTGGTCGTCATGGTGCAGCGGTGCAGGCCGGGGACCTCGAAGAGGTAGCTGTCACCGACCGTGCCGGTGCTGCCCTCGATGGTCTCCGACCACCAGGCCCACACGTTGTTGATGGCCGCGAAGGCCTCGTCGGGAGTCTTGTCGACGGTGATGGTGGCGGTGAAGTCGTTGTCGCTCATTGCGTTTCCTTCCGGCTCAGCCGTCGAGATGCCGGCGGAGCGCGTCGAGTGGGCCGTCCCAGTCACGCGACAGGGCGGCCAGAAATTGTTGTGCCACGTGCATCGGGGCGGAATCGAGGCGGTAGCGCACGCGCCGCCGCTCCCCCGGTTCCGCGATCACCAGGCCCGCATCCGCGAGCAGGGCAAGGTGTTTGGCGATCGCCTGCCGGGTGATGGGCAGCCGATCGGCGAGGTCGGTCGCGGTGGCCGGACCGTGCGCGGCGAGTGCGGCGAGTACCGACCGCCTGCTCGGATCGGCCAGCGCGACGAAGACCCGTTCGGCGGTGGCCTCCAGCTCAGGCCGCATCGAGGTACTCGACGAGCTCGCCCAGCTCGCTCTTCCAGCCGCCGACATTGCCCTCGAACGCCTCCTTGTGCGCCTCGTCGGGCAGCTGGGCGAAGCCGGTCTCGGTGACTGTCAGCCGGGTGCCGTCGCCGACGGGCTCGAGGCTGAATTCGACGTAGGTGCGGCGCGGGTCGTCGTCGGGCAGTCCGTTGATCGGCCAGGTGTAGCCGAACACCGAGGGCTCCTCGACCCGCTCCACCCGCATGTCGGCGGCGAACCCTTCCTTCCAGGTCATTCGCATGTCCCCGCCCGGCCGCAGGTCGATCTCGGCGGTATTGCCGAACCAGCTCCCCAGCCCTTCCGCGGTGGTGATGGCCGCCCATACCTTGGCCGGCGGATGCGCGAGCTCGACAGTCCGGACGATCTGATCAGGGAATCCCATGATGCCTCCTCATATATTGCAACCGACTGGTTGCAACTCAGAGTATTGCAACCCTTAGGTTGCGTCAAGGGTGTGTCCTCAGTGGTCGCCGGCGACGCGGAAGCCTTTCGGGACCAGCCAGACCGTGCCGACAGCCACCACCGCGACGACGGCAGCCGAGATGTAGGACGTGGTGGTGAGGGCGACGTCGAAGGCATGACCGGCGGCATGGGCGAGTTCGTCGCGGGCGGGTTCGGGTAGGTCGGTGGCCACCTCGGCCGCACCGCCGATCGAACCGCTCGCCTGGTCCAGTTTGTCGGCGGGGACGGAAAGGCCCGTCATGTGCTGACTGAAGATCCTGGCGTGCAGGCTGCCGAGCAGGGCGACGCCGAAACCGACGCCGACCTCGTAGTTGGTCTCCTCCACCGCACCCGCCTGGCCCGCCCGGTCCGCGGGCACGGCGCCGACCAGCACCGCGGCCGCCGCGGTCACGGCCATACCGTCGCCGAGACCGAACGACACCAGCACCAGCGCGACCACCGGATAGGTGGTGGGTTCCGGACTCACCGCCAACAGCAGGAAGCCGAGGGCGACAGCGCCGAGGCCGAAACCGAGCACCGCGCGGACACCGAACTTCTCCATCAGAAACGGCGTGAGCAGGGAGGCGGTGAGCAGCGTGAGCGCGGCGGGCAACATCCGGATGCCCGCCTGCGACGGGCTGTAGCCGTGGACGTATTGCAGCCACAGCGAGATCAGGAACATGGCCGCGCCGATCGCCATCATGGCCAGCAGCGTCGCGACCGCCGCCGCGGTGAACGCGCCGTTGCGGAACAGCCGCACATCCAGCAGCGGGTCGGTGGCGGTGAGCTGACGTCGGGTGAACCAGGCCAGCGCGGCGATGCCGATCAGCAGAATCGCCCAGTCCACCTCGCTCGCTTCGCCTTTCGCGAGATGTTTGACACCCCACGCCAGACAGACGATGCCGGCCACCGACAGCGCGGCGGCGAACCAGTCCAGGCTCCCCGCCTGCGGCGCACGATATTCCGGCAACACCCACAGCCCCACCACCACCGTCACGACCACCACCGGCACGTTGAGCCAGAACGCCGACGACCACCCGAAGTGCTCGACGAGGAACCCACCGACGATGGGCCCCACCGTGGCGCCGACGCCGGCGACCGCCGCCCAGATCCCGATGGCCATGGTGCGTTCGCGCACGTCGGTGAAGATGTTGCGGATCAGCGACAGCGTCGACGGCATCACCATCGCACCGCCGACCCCGAGCAACACCCGGCCGCCGATCAACTGCGCCGCGCTCCCGGCGGTGGCCGCGACCACCGACGCGATGCCGAACAGCACGAACCCGCTGATGAACAACAACTTTCGCCCCACCCGATCACCGAGCGCGCCGGTGGTGATCAGCAACCCGCCGAGCACGAGCCCGTAGATGTCGATGATCCACAGCTGTTCCAGCGGCCCGACCTGCAAATCCTCGATCAGCGACGGCAGCGCCACGTTGAGAATCGTGGCATCCATCGCCACCAGCAACAGGCTGGCGCACAGCACCCCGAGCATCACCCAGCGCACCGACCCGTAGGACTCGTCCCGCGCTTCGCTCACCCTGGCCACCTCACCGGCCGCTCGGCCCTCGACGTCCGTTGACGACAAGCTACCCACAACAGTGGCGCCCGCCCGGCAACGCTCGCGGCAGGTCCGGCCGCGATCCGAGCACGCGAAGGCCGACGCGGGCCGATCACCGACGGGTGCTCAGCCGGGCAGGACCGCCTCGATGAGGGCGCGCGCGGCGCGGCCCGTGCGTTCCCGGTCGCCCGTGATCACACGGTCCTGGATGATGCCGCGCAATCCGGAGACCAGCAGCGTGGACACCACCTCGGGATCCTCGGCCAGCCCGGCCCGCCGGAGCGCGGCGGCGAGTTCGGTGACAAAGGTGGCGATCGCGGCGTTGGCGTAGTCCTGGTACGGCGAGCCGGGGGCACACGCGGCACCGAGCACCTGCAGCAGCACCCGCACGCTGTCGGCTTCGGCGCCCTCGGAATTCACGTCGAAGAAGCCGATCAGCCGCTCGGGTAGCTGCGCGGGCTCCACGATGTCGGCGAAGAGCGCGGCGAGGTCGGGTCGCTGGGTCGCCAATGCCTGGACCAGCAGTTCTTCCTTGGTTCCGAAGTAGTAGATCAGCATGCGCGAGCTGGTTCCGAGCGCCGCGGCCAGCGGTCGCAGCGAGAGCTCGGCCAAGCCGTGCGACGCGATGTAGGTGACGACGCCGGCCAGCATCTCGGCGCGCTTGCGGTGGTCGAGGGGACGGGCCATGGGTTGACTGTAGCGAGTGCTACAGGTATTCATGTCAGCGTGACTGTACCGATCGCTTCAGAAACTCGAGACGGCGTGGTGGTGACCGCGTACGCGGCGACCACCGCACTGGCCGACACCATGGACGAGACCTGGTCGCGTCTGCTGCGCGGCGAGAGCGGAATCCGGGCGCTACCCACCCAGTTCCTCGCCGAGCACGATCTGCCGGTGCGGATCGGCGGACCACTGGTCACCTCGCCCGACGCCGAGCTGACGCGGATCGAGCAGCGCAGGCATTCCTATGTCGAACGCATGGCTCTGGTCCTCGGCAGGCAGGTCTGGCAGGCTGCGGGCGCGCCGGACGTCGACCGTGAGCGGCTCGCCGTGGCCATCGGTACCGGCCTCGGCGGCGGTGACGCACTGATCGATGCCGTCGACGCGATGCGGGCGGGCGGCTACCGCAAGGTCTCACCGCTGGCCGTGCCGATGGTGATGCCCAATGGACCCGCCGCGACCGTCGGTCTCGAAATCGGCGCGCAGGGTGGGGTTTTCGCGCCGGTATCGGCCTGCTCGTCGGGGTCGGAGGCGATCGCGCACGCGTGGCGGCTGATCAGCACCGGCGAGGCCGATGTGGTGGTCACCGGTGGCGTCGAAGGGCATATCGACCCGGTCCCCATCGCGGGCTTCGCGATGATGCGGGCGATGAGTACCCGCAACGACGAGCCCGAACGCGCCTCCCGGCCGTTCGACCGCGACCGCGACGGCTTCGTCTTCGGCGAGGCGGGCGCGCTGCTCGTGCTCGAATCCGAGCGGCACGCGAAGGCGCGTGGTGCGCGCATCCACGCCAGGGTGCTCGGTGCGGGCATCACCTCCGACGCCTTCCACATCGTGGCCTCCGACCCGGCGGGTACCGGTGCGGCGCGGGCGATGCGCAAGGCGATTCACACTGCGGGGCTGCGGGTTCGCGACGTCGATCACGTGAACGCGCACGCGACGTCGACATCGATCGGCGATGCTTCCGAAGCGGCGGCGATCACCGCGGTCGCTCCCGATGCCTCGGTGTACGCGCCGAAGTCAGCGCTCGGTCATTCGATCGGCGCGGTGGGCGCTCTCGAAGCGGTCCTCACGATCCTGAGCCTGCGTGAGCAGATCGTGCCGCCCACACTGAATTTCGACAACGCGGACCCGGCGATCGATCTCGATATCGTCGCCGGGGCCGCACGGCCGCACAGGATCGACTACGCCCTCAGCAACTCGTTCGGCTTCGGCGGCCACAATGTCGCACTCGCGTTCGGAAAAGCGTAGCGGCAGCTCAGCGAGACTTACGCCTTGTCGAAGCGGGTATCGACGTAGGACTTGAAGTCGACCTTGCCGGGGATGGCCTTGGCCTTGGTGAAGGCGTCAGCGATTTCCTGTTCGGAGGCGATGACCTGGTCGGTGAGTTTGATCGGCTCCTTGATCGAACGGGTCCAGGTGGTGCGGGAGGCGTCGACGCTGATCTGGGTCAGTTCGGCGTATTTGGTCGACCAGGTGTCGAGGTTGTCCGAGGACCACTTGGTGGCGGCGGCGTAGCGCTGGAAGAAGTCGGCGAGAGCGGCGGACTTGCCCGCGTCGGCGACGGTCTTGTTGCCCGCCACCCAGAAGTTGTAGCCGTTGGCGGCCTGGTCGGCGGTGGCGATCGACTTGGCGCCGATCTCCTTTTCGGCGATGGCGGTGTAGGGGTCCCAGGTGGCCCAGGCGTCGACGTCGCCGCGGGTGAGCGCGGTATAGCCGTCGCCGGGAGCGAGGTAGACCGGCTCGACATCGCTCAGCGACAGGCCGGCCTTCTGCAGTTGCAGAAGCAGGTTCGCGTTGGCCGAACTGCCCTTGTAGACGGCGACCTTCTTGCCTTTGAGGGCCGCGACCGAACCGATCGTGGAGTCCTTGCCGACCAGGATCGCGTCACCCTTGCCGGTGGCCGAGAGCGCCCCGACGATCTTGATGTCGGCGTCGGCGGCCGCGCCGAAGATCACCGGGGTATTGCCGGTTTGGGCGATGTCGATACCGCCCGCACTCGCCGCCTCGACCAGCGGCAGACCGGCGGTGAAGGTGGAGAATTCGATCTTGTAGGGCAGGTTCTCCAGCTGTCCCGATGCCTTCAGCAGCACCTCGATCGAAATCGCCTTCTGGTCCCCGACTTTCAGTGTGACGGTGCTCAGGTCGACCGGGCCAGAGGGGGCGGCCTCGGTCGCCGTGTCGTCGCCGCAGGCGCTCAGTGCGAGCGTTGCGACGACGGCGAGGGCAAGGCCCGCCAGACGGGACATCGGAGTGCGTTTCACAGGAACAACTTTCGTGCGATGGTGCGGAGGATTCAGTGCACGCCGAGCAGTGCGAGCAGCTGCGTCGCGTACTCGGCGACTTCCGGCGCGGCGGCGGTGCGGGGGCGCGGCAGCTCGATGGGCACGTCGGCGGCGATGCGGCCGTCGTCGAGAACGAGAACGCGGTCGGCCAGGGTGATCGCCTCCAGCACATCGTGGGTCACCAGCAGGACGCCGAATTCGCGCTGCGCGTGCAGGCCGAGGAGCAGCTCGTGCATCGTCAGCCGGGTCAGGGCGTCGAGAGCGCCGAAGGGCTCGTCGAGCAGCAACAGCGTCGGCTCGGCCACCAATGCCCTTGCCAGCGCGGCACGTTGGGCCTCACCACCGGACAGGGTGAGCGGCCACGCGTCGGCGCGACCGGCGAGGCCGACCTCGGCGAGCAGGTCACGGGCGGCTTGCTCGTCGGCACGTCGGTTGCGCGGCTTCGGCCTGCCGAGGGCCACATTGCGCACCACCGGCTGCCACGGGATCAGTCGGGGTTCCTGGAAGACGATCGTCGGCCTGCCTTCGACGGAAACCCCACCGCGAGTGGCGGTATCGAGGCCGCCGAGGATCCGCAACAGCGTGGACTTGCCCGATCCACTGCGCCCGACCAGTGCGACGATCTCGCCCGCGCCGATCTCGAGATCGATCCCGTCGAGCACGGTTCGCTCACCGAATCGCTTGCCGAGAGCGGTGATTCGCGCGGCGGGAACGCGAGCCGATCGCGACGAGATCGGGGTGACGGTCGTGGCGGCGGCAGCGGTCATGGGGTGAACCTCGCGATCGAACGGCGGCGGGTAGCGGGCCTGCCTGCTCTCGGGACGGGGTGGGTCCTCGAGCCGGCGGAAGAAGCGGACATCAGCGGTGCACCGCCGGGCGCCAGCGCAGTGCGCGGCGTTCGAGCAGCCGTACGATCGAGTCGGTGAGCAGGCCGAGCAGGCTGTAGACCACCAGGCCGAACACCACGATGTCGGTACGCAGGAATTCGCGGGCATTGTTGACGACGAAACCGAGTCCGGCACTGGCATTGATCTGTTCGGCCACGATGAGCGAGAGCCAGGCGATGCCGAGACTCTGCCGCGCGCCGACCAGGATCTGCGGCAGGGCACCGGGCAGCACGAGCAGGCGCAGTCGCTCGGCGAGTCCGAGGTGCAGGGCGCTGCCGAGCTCGAGCAGTTTCGGGTCGAGCTGGCGGATGCCCGAGAAGGTGTTGAGGTACAGCGGGAAGAACACGCCGAGGGCGATCAGGTAGACCTTGGGTTCCTCGCCGATGCCGAACCAGATGATGAACAGCGGGATCAGGCCGAACAGCGGGATGGTGCGGATCATCTGCAGCGGCGGGTCGACCGCGTACTCACCGATCTTGCTCAGGCCGGCGAGCACGCCGAGCACCAGCGCGAGAACCGCGCCGAGCGCGAAGCCGTACAGCGCGCGCTGGCCGGAGACCAGCAGGGCCTCGGTGAGCTGCCCGGATCGGTAGATTTCCAGACCCGCGTCCAGCACCGCGGACGGCGCGGGCAGCTTCTTGGCCGGGATCGAGCCGCTGGCACTGGCGAGCTGCCAGATGACCAACACCGCGATCGGCGAGAGCGCACGCAGGAACCCCGGGCGACGGTACAGCGGGATCCGTCGCTCGCCGGTTTCGGTGGGCGTCTCCAACAGCATGCGAGCATGGTGCCCGCCCGAAGCGGTATACCGACAGGGTTCGAATCAGCTCGAGGAATTGTCGGCTCGGCTGGAGATCTGCTGCACCGCCCAGCCGTTCCCGTCGGGATCGCTGAAGAAGACGAAGCCGACATTGTCGAGCGGATGCGGGACGGGCCGCGGATTCTTGCCGAGCTCCTGCACCTCACTGACCTCGACTCCCCGCGCCACCAGCTCCGCGTGCGCCTGCCCGATATCGGGAACCACGAGTTGCAGGCCCTTCAGCGAGCCCGGCGGCATCTCCGGCACGGCCCCTTTGCCGATGACGATCGAGCAGCCCGAGCCGGGCGGGGTGAGTTGCACGATGCGCACGTCGTCGGAGATCACCGTGTCGTGGTCGACGGCGAAGCCGAGCTGACGCGCGTAGAAATCCTTGGCCCGGTCGATATCGGAAACCGGGACGATCACAACTTCCAGAGTCCAGTTCACTACGCGCCTCCGCGTTGCAGTCCGGGGTGATGCGCCAAGTGTGCCAGTTCCGCGCTCCGGAGCGGCGCGTATCGCCTCCCTCGCCGCGGTCAGGGCTTGCGTTCCCATCGCCAGGCGAATTCGCCGGTCGCCGGGGGTGGGCCCGGCAACTCGCCCTCGGTGGTGAGCCCGTCCACGATCAGCGCGAGGACGCGGTGGCGCAGTTCGGCGGTGCGCACCGGGTCGGGCATCGTGATGGCCGAGCAGGCCTCGAAGATCAGGCCGAGGTCGAGGGCATCGACATCGGGCCGAAGGCGACCGCTGGCGTGCGCGCGGCGGACCAGCTCCTCGCCGGCCTCGCCCGAGTGCACGACGTCGGGCAGCATCGACTCGTCGGGTGTGAAGGTGCCCGCCAGACGCACGGTGAGCGAGTGCACGTCGGCCTCGACGACCCGTTCCAGGAATCCGACGAACCCGCGCCAGCCGTCCGAATCCTCCAACGCCGCATCGGCTTCCGCGTTGAATCGCCGTAGCCCCTCGTGGCAGAGGGTGCGCAGCAGTACCTCCTTGCTCGGATAGCGCCGGTAGAGCGCGCTGATTCCGACGCCCGCCCGTTCGGCGACGGCGGCGATCGGCGCGTTCGGATCGTCGAGGAACACCGCGCGGGCGGCGTCGAGGATCAGTCCGTCGTTGCGCGCGGCCTGCGCCTTGCGACCGGGCAAGCGGGGCTGATCTGCGGTTTCGGTCTGCTTCGCCATGAATACCAGCCTACCACTTGAAACGGAATGTTCCGTTCTGCTATGTTTGAAACAGAACGAAACATTCCGTTTCAATAGGAGGAGTCGACATGACCGCCATCACCCCGTTCCGGATCGACGTTCCGCAGGCCCGCCTCGGCGATCTCGCCGACCGGCTGCGCGGCGCCCTGTACCCCGACGAACTGCCCGGCGTCGGCGATTCCTACGGCGTCCCGGCCGGTCGCGTCCGCGCCCTGGCCGAGTACTGGCTCGAAGAGTTCGATTGGCGCGCACTGGAATCAGAGCTCAACGCCTACCCGCAGTTCACCACCGAGATCGACGGTGAGGACATCCACTTCCTGCACATCCGCTCCACACGCGCCGATGCGACGCCGGTGATCCTCACCCATGGCTGGCCCGGTTCGATCCTCGAATACGTCGACGTGATCGCGCCACTCACCGAGCCGGAATCGGCCGACACGCCCGCCTTCCACCTCGTGATCCCCTCGCTGCCCGGTTTCGGTTTCTCCGGTCCCACCCGCAGCACCGGCTGGAACCGCTACCGCACCGCCCGCGCCTGGGCCGAGCTGATGGCGCGCCTGGGCTACCAGCGCTACGGCGCCATCGGCAACGACGGCGGCTCGATGGTCTCCCCGGAGATCGGCCGGATCGCGCCCGACAATGTGATCGGTGTGCACGTCACCCAGCTGTTCTCGTTCCCGTCCGGCGACCCGGCCGAGTTCGAGGGTCTCTCCGAGGCGGATATGGCCGCGCTGCAACATCTCCAGTGGTTCCACGAGAACAAGATGGCCTTCAACACCCTGCACAGCCAGCAGCCGCAGACCCTGGCCTACGCGCTCGCCGATTCCCCGGTGGGCCTGCTCGGCTGGAACGCGCAGCTGTTCGGTGAGTCGCTCGACGCGCAGTTCGCGATCGCGAATGTGGCGCTGTACTGGCTCACCGGGACAGCGGGTTCGTCGCTGCGCTTCTACTACGAGGACGCACACGCCACCGAGCAGCCGACCGAGCCGACCACGGTCCCGACCGGGCTGGCCATGTTCGCCGGCGATTTCCAGTCGATCCGCCGGTTCGCCGAGCGCGACCACAGCAAGATCGTCAGCTGGAATTCCTACGACACCAGCACGGGTGTGGGCGGCGCGAACGACGCGGCCGGGCACTATGCCGCGCACGAGGCGCCCGCGGTGCTGGTCGGCGACATCCGCGAGTTCTTCGCCGGGCTCGCCTGATTCGTCCAGGTGCCGCGGCCCACGCTCCCCTCATCGGTGCGTGGGTCGCGACCCATTCGAATCATGCACCAGCGCAGTGTGATACGCGCACCAAAGATGCCAATCAGTGATGCTCGTGCAGGTCGGCCCAGGCCGGGAACGGATCGGCGTAGCCGGTCCACGCGCTCGGGCCCGCCGCGAACTCCGCGTCGGTGAGCAGCGCGGCGTCGAGTTCGCGCCGCACGGCGGGGGCGTCGAGGCGCACCCCGATGAACACCAGCTCCTGCCCGGCGGGCACTTCCAGTTCCGACCACCACGCGCCGGGTTCGAAGGTCAGGTTCGGGCCCGCCTGCGACCAGATCGCCGCCAGCTCGGGACGGCTCGCGATCCAGCAGAATCCCTTGCTGCGCAACATCCCCCGCAATCGCTCCAGCGCGGCGGCGAGGCGTTTCGGATGGAAGGGCCGGTCGGCGAGGAAGGTGAAGCTGCTGATCCCGTATTCCTCGGTCTCGGGAGCGTGTCCCCCCGCCAATTCCTCTGCCCAGCCTTCGGATTCGGCCGCGACCACCGGGTTGTAGCGCCCGGTGGCGAGCACTTCGTCCAGGTTCACGACGCCCTTCTCGGTTCGCAGCACGTGTGCTCGCGGGTTGAGCCTTCGTACGGTCGCCTCCACCGTGGCTGCGGCGTTCGCGCTGACCAGGTCGGTCTTGTTGATCAACAGCACGTCGGCGAACTCCACCTGATCGACCAGCAGATCCGCGATCGAGCGGGCATCACCCTCGCCGGCTTCGAGGTCGCGTTCGGTGAGCGCCTGTCCGCGGACGAGTTCGGCCAGGAAGGTCGAGGCGTCGACGACGGTGACCATGGTGTCGAGGCGGGCGATATCGCCGAGGCGGAACCCGTCGTCGAACTCCCAGTCGAAGGTGGCGGCCACCGGCATGGGTTCGGAGATGCCGGTGGACTCGATCACCAGCTGGTCGAAGCGGCCCTCGCGCGCCAGACGCGCGACCGCCTCGATCAGGTCCTCGCGCAGGGTGCAGCAGATGCAGCCGTTGGTGAGTTCGACCAGCTTCTCCTCGGTGCGGTCGAGGTGTCCCTGGCCCGCGACCAGCGCCGCGTCGATGTTGACCTCGCTCATGTCGTTGACGATCACCGCGACCCGGCGGCCGTCGCGGTTGGCGAGGATGTGATTGAGCAGCGTGGTCTTGCCTGCGCCGAGGAAGCCGGACAGGACGGTGACGGGCAGGGGTGTCAGGGTGTTGGTCACGAGTTAATGATAATGGTTTTCATTTGCAGTGCCCAGGTGGGGTCTCGCGACGGCGAGTGCGGTCGTAGGGTTGGGGCGTGAAGATGTTGCCGCTGACCCCCGATGGCCAGACCCCCGTTCGCGCGCTCACCATCGCGGGCACCGACTCCGGTGGCGGCGCGGGCATCCAGGCCGATTCGCGCACCATGGCGCTGTGCGGCGTGCACGCGTGCGTGGCGGTGGCCGCCGTGACCGTGCAGAACACGGTGGGCGTCAGCGGTTTTCACGAGATTCCGCCGCAGGTCGTGGCCGATCAGGTACGGGCGGTCGTGCGCGATATCGGCATCGGCGCAGCCAAGACCGGCATGCTCGCCTCCACCGCGATCATCGAGGCCGTCGCCGGGGTGTGCCGCGAGCTCGGAATCGGGCGCGAGGGCACCATCCCGCTGGTGGTCGATCCCGTCGCGGCTTCCATGCACGGTGATCCGCTGCTGCACGCCGAAGCCCTGGAGGCAGTGCGCAATACGCTGATTCCGCTGGCGACCGTCGTTACCCCCAACCTCGACGAGGTGCGTCTGATCACCGGCATCGAGGTGGTCGACGACGCAACCGCGCGCAAGGCCGCCGAGGCATTGCACGCACTGGGCGCGCAGTGGGCGATCGTGAAGGGCGGGCACCTGCGCGCCTCGGAATTCAGCACCGACCTGCTCTACGACGGCGACACCTTCCGCGAGTTCAGCGCACCGCGCATCGCCACCGGCAACGATCACGGCGGCGGCGACACCCTGGCCGCGGCGATCGCCAGCGCGCTCGCCAACGGCTACCCGGTTCCCGACGCGGTGGAGTTCGCCAAGGAGTGGACCTACCGATGCCTCGCCGCCTCCTACGATCTCGGCGCAGGTCACGGCCCCGTCTCACCACTCTGGAGACTCCACGTCGAGGCCTAGCGTGGCGTCCCGAACTTGTCGGTGCCCAGGTTCATACTGAATCCATCGCACCCCCGTCGACCCCAATGACGTGATCGGCGAGAACAACGGAGTTCGTGCCGGGCGCGAGATCTCAGTCGAGACCGAAAGCCGAGCGCAGCGGTTCCGACGGGTCGATCTTGACCCCGTTGAAGCGAGCGTGCGCCTGCGCCAGCGCCGAGATGCTCTCGGCCAGATAGTCGACGAAGCGCTCGACCGGCATCGCCGATACTTCGCGCTGGTTCGCGCCGAGCCACCAGTCCGTGGCCGAGGCGACCGCGCCGAAAATCGAATAGTTCACCAATTCGATCCCGGTCACGTCGATCGATTCCGTCGGCAGCAGGCCCGCGAAGAATTCCGCCGCCCGCCTCGCCGATTGGCGGGCCGCGACCAGCGCGCGTTCGGTTTCCTTGGCCTGCTGGCTGAAATGGCTGTGCAGCATGAACCGGAAGACATTCGGATGCGCCGACACGACCGCCACATATTCGGTGGCCGCGGTATGGACGAGTTCGCTGATCGAATCGTCGGTGAGATTCACGCTGGTGAGCACGCGCTCCCAGAGCATGTCGCGCACCCGGTCGACGATCGCGTTGTAGAGGTCGGTCTTGTCCTCGAAGTGGCGATACAACTTCGGCTTGGCCGCACCGGCTTCCTTGGCGATATCGCCCATGCTCACATCGGGCCCGACTTGATCGAGCGCCCGGAACGCCGCGTCGACGAATTCGATACGCACCTGCACGCGATGCTCACGCCAGCGTTCGGTCCGCGCGTCGACACGACGCCGCGGCGCCTCGTCCGTCTTGGGGTAACCGCGCGTCACGGTAGTAATACTAGGGCGGGCCGTACCGAGGGTTACGCACCCCACCGAGAGCGGGAACACATTTGCCGAAACAGCAAGATTTCTGGCTCCCTGCGGAGCTGCCGATGCACTATCGAATGATCCTTTCACCCTGACTGACCAGGAGCATCGATGACCGAGACCGTGGCGAACGCCGAAGAGTTCTGGGAAGACTTCTACCGCGAGCGTGCGCAGATCTGGACCGGTAACCCGAACCCCCTCCTGGTGCGCGAGGTCTCCGAGCTGACCCCCGGGACCGCCCTCGACCTGGGCTGCGGCGAGGGCGCCGACGCGATCTGGCTGGCGGAGGGCGGCTGGCAGGTCACCGCCGCCGACATCTCCGCGACCGCGATGGAGCGTGGCGCGCGGCGGGCCGCCGAAGTAGGCGTGACGATCGTGTGGGAGCGCCACGACCTCCAGGCGAGCTTCCCGGCAGGCACCTTCGACCTGGTGTCGGCGCAGTTCCTGCACTCCCCGGTGGAACTGCCGGACGAGCGGGCCGGGATTCTGCGCAACGCGGCGGCCGCCGTCGCGCCCGGTGGCGTGCTGGTGATCGGCGCGCACGCGGCCGCGCCGAGCTGGGCCTCCAGCGAGATGCACGCTCATGTGTTCCCGACCATCGAGCAGGTGCTCGAGCAGCTCGAGCTCGGGCCAGAGTGGCAGGTCGAGACCGCTGAGCTGGTCCACACCCCCTCGACCAGCCCCGACGGTGTGGCCGGCGAGCGCGCCGACAGCGTGCTGCGCCTGCGCCGCGGCTGACCACGATCCCCAGCAACCTCCCAGCCTGGTCCCAGCTCGGTGGCAGCGCGGCCATCGAGCCTGGGTGTCATGACTCAGACCGAGGCCGAGCAGAAGGCCATGCAGAGCAGCCGCACGCCGGTGCTCGACGTAGTGATACCCGTCTACAACGAAGAGGTCGATCTCGGCCTGTGCGTGCGGAGGTTGCACGCCTATCTGCGCGCCGGATTCCCGTTCACGGCCCGCATCACCATCGCCGACAACGCCAGCACCGACGCCACCCTCGCGGTGGCGGAGTTGCTGGCCGCGGAACTCGACGGCGTCGAGGTGCTGCACCTGGACGCCAAAGGGCGCGGGCGGGCCCTACGGGCCGCGTGGGAAGCCTCGGACGCGGCGGTGGTCGCGTACATGGATGTCGACCTGTCGACCGACCTGGACGCGCTGCTGCCGCTGATCGCGCCGCTGGTGTCCGGGCATTCCGATCTCGCGATCGGCACCAGGCTCGACGCGTCGGCTCGGGTGGTGCGCGGACCCAAGCGTGAGATCATCTCCCGCTGCTACAACCTGCTACTGAAAACCACTCTGCGGGCGGGTTTTTCGGATGCGCAGTGCGGCTTCAAAGCCGTGCGCACCGAGGTCGCCCGGGAACTGCTGCCACTGGTCCGGGACGGCGAGTGGTTCTTCGATACCGAGTTGCTGGTGCTGGCCGAGCGGGCGGGTCTGCGGATTCACGAGGTGCCCGTCGACTGGATCGACGATCCCGACAGCCGGGTCGACATCGTCGATACCGCACGCAAGGACCTGCGCGGAATCTGGCGCTTGACCAGGGCGCTGACCACCGGCGCCCTCCCGCTGGACGAGCTGCGGGCCGCTGTCGGGCGGGAACCGCTGGTCGCCGGGGTACCCCTCGGCATGGTCGGGCAGCTGGTGCGGTTCGCGATCGTCGGGGTGAGCTCGACCCTCGCCTACATCGTGCTGTATCTGCTGTTGCAGCCGCTGCTCGGCAGTCAGGGCGCCAATCTGATATCGCTGCTGGTCACCGCGGTGGGCAATACGGCCGCCAACCGGGCATTCACCTTCGGTGTGCGCGGACGCGGCAACGCGATGTCGCACCAGTTCCAGGGCTTGGCCATCTTCGCGTTCGGGCTGGCGATCACCAGCGGTTCCCTGTTCGCCCTGCATCGCTGGGCTCCCGACGCACCCGTGGCGGTGGAACTCACTGTCCTGGTCACCGCCAATCTCGTGGCGACACTCGCTCGTTTCGTCGGCCTGCGCTGGGTGTTCCGGCACGCGGGCGCCGACCGGGCGAGCGTCTCGCCGGTGTTCGTAGCCACCGACAGCGCGGATTCGGCGGCGCGTGCGCACACGGTGGAGGTCCGTCGATGACCACGACCGTCGCACCCTCCCCACCGGCCGATACCGTGCGGGCGAGGCCGACCCGAAAGCGCTGGGAGCACCCAGCGTTGGCGGTGTTGCTGCTCGGCACGCTGATCGCCTATCTCATCAATCTGAGCGCCAACGGCTGGGCCAACGACTTCTATGCCGCTGCGGTACAGGCAGGTTCGCAATCGTGGGAGGCGTTCTTCTTCGGCTCCTCCGATGCCGCCAACTCGATCACCGTCGACAAACCACCCGCTTCGCTGTGGGTGATGGAGCTGTCGGTCCGGTTGTTCGGGCTCAACAGCTGGAGCATGCTGGTGCCGCAGGTGCTGCTCGGCGTCGCGAGCGTCGCACTGTTGTGGGCAACGGTCCGCAGGTCGTTCGGACCCGCGGCGGGGTTGATCGCGGGCACGGTGCTCGCGGTGACTCCCGTTGCGGTGCTGATGTTCCGGTTCAACAATCCCGACGCGCTGCTCGTCCTGCTGATGATCGCGGCCGCGTGGGCGATGACACGAGCGGTCGCGGACGGACGGTGGCGATGGTTGCTGCTCACCGGCGCGTTCATCGGATTCGGGTTCCTGGCCAAGCAGTTGCAGGTGCTGTTGGTGGTGCCACCGTTGGCCCTGATGTATCTGATCGCCGGACCCCCGAAGCTGGGAAAGCGGGTCGCGCAATTGTTCGCCGCCGGTGCCGCGATGGTGGCCGGCGCGGGTTGGTGGATAGCGGCGGTGGAGCTGTGGCCGTCGGATTCGCGGCCGTGGATCGGTGGGTCGCAGAACAATTCGATCATCGAGCTCACCCTCGGATACAACGGACTCGGCCGGTTGAACGGCAACGAGACCGGCAGTGTCGGACCCGGCGGGGAACTGCCCGCCGGCGGCAACGGGATGTGGGGAAGCACCGGGATCACCCGGATGTTCGAACCCGCGCAGGGCGGTCAGATCGCGTGGCTGATTCCGGCGGCGTTGCTCGCGCTCGTGATCGGGCTCGCCTTGCGCGCACGCGCGCCGCGCACCGATGCTCGACGGGCCGCGCTGATCCTCTGGGGCGGTTGGCTTCTCGTCACCGGACTGGTGTTCAGCTTCATGGCGGGGATCTTCCACCAGTACTACACGGTGGCCCTCGCGCCCGCCGTCGCGGCGCTGGTCGGGATCGGGGCCGTGCAGATCTGGGGTTCGCGTGATCGGCGGTGGGTGCGGTGCGCGGGCGCAGTGGCCATCGCGCTCACCACGGCGACCGCGTGGATGTTGTTGTCAC
The DNA here is from genome assembly GCF_053608825.1 of Nocardia sp. NPDC055002. Taxonomy (NCBI): domain Bacteria; kingdom Bacillati; phylum Actinomycetota; class Actinomycetes; order Mycobacteriales; family Nocardiaceae; genus Nocardia; species Nocardia sp. NPDC055002. Next base: position 111,508 of record NZ_JBSGWE010000005.1, on the reverse strand, counting down.
GCAGCGCTTCCTTCCAGCCGTGGTTGCGCTGGGCGATCCTTGTCGTCGGTGTCATCGCCACCGTCGCGTTCGTGTTCCCGCCGGCTCGCAAGCAGTCGGTGATCGTGGCGCTCGCCGCGGCCTTCATCGGCCTCGCCGGGCCGATCGCCTACTCGGTCGACACCCTCGCGTCCGCGCATTCCGGTGCGATCCCCTCCGCCGGACCCAGTTCCGGCGGGATGCACGGAATGGGAGGACCCGGTATGCGTCCCGGTGGAGACGGCGGCAGGCCCGGCGCCGATGGATCCGCCAGGGACGGTGCCGCACCCGGCGGTGCGGCCACGGGTGCGCCGACCGGCACGCCGCCGGACGGTGGCGCGCAGGGGCAAGATGGCGCGGCTACGCCGAACGGTGCCGCGCAGGGTACGAACGGCGGTGACCAGCGCATGGGTGGCGCGGGTGGATTGCTGGGCGGATCGCGGCCGAGCGACCAGATCGTCACCCTGCTGGAGTCGAACGGCACCGACTACACCTGGGTCGCGGCGGCCGTCGGTTCCAACAGCGCCGCCGGGTATCAGCTGGCCACCGAACTGCCGGTGATGCCGGTCGGCGGGTTCAACGGCAGCGACCCGTCGCCCACCCTCGAACAGTTCCAGCAATACGTGGCCGACGGAAAGATCCACTACTTCGTCGGTGGTGGGCGCGGCGGTCCCGGCGGGAACAGCGCATCGACCAGCTCGGCGATCACCGCCTGGGTGACGGCCAACTACACCGCGACGACAGTCGACGGAGTAACCCTCTACGACCTCACCCAACCGAAGGCGTAGCTGTCTCGCCGTCAGGCCGGGGCCCGGCGGATCACCCCGATCCGCCGGACCCCGGCCTTCGTGTAGCCGCCCATATGTAGGGCCACCCTGTGTCCCATCGCCGCTACTCGACCCTACGTCGGTCGCGTCGGAGAGCGGGCGCAGCGGCCTTTGCGCGAGCCACCCGGGTGAGCAGTGTCAGCGAGCGGCGGGGACCGTGGCGGCGACCCACTCAGCGAAGGACGGACCGGCCAGGGTGGCGTGCGGGGACGGCAGGAGGGTGCCGTTCTCGAATTGCTCGCGGTCGGGGTTGGCGGAGTCGGAGGTTTCGATGATCTGCAACGAATCGCCGCGGGCCCCGACCAGGACAGTGGCCGCACCGGCCATGGTCTCCGGCTGCGGTCCTGCGATCTCCGGGAACGGAATGTCCTCGGCGGCAATCGGATTCGTGGCGAGATCGACCAGCGCCTCGGCTACTGTTCGAGCGGCGACCAGCTGGGTACGCATACCCGGAACGTAGGCGACGGAGCCTTGCGTACCCCACCCGACCATCACCTCGACGAGTTCGTGGAACTGCGCCGCACGCAGGATCTGCACCGGCAGCACACCTTTGAGAAGTTCCTGCTCGTGGGCGAGCTTGGCGGCGTTGTACCCGGCGAGCGAACCGTCGATCCCGATGATGGACACCACGACCAGCCGCTCGACCCCGGCCCGCTCCCCCGCCGCATGCAGGTTCCGCGCGGAAGCGGTGAAGAAGTCGGTCGCCACCTGCTGATCGGCCGAGGGCGTACTCGACGCGTCGATAACGATGTCGACCCCGGTCAACGCCGCGCCGAGACCCGCACCGGTCTCGATGTCGACACCGTCGGCGCGCGAGAAGGCGACAACGTCATACCCACGCTCGGCCAGCACATCCACCACGTGCCGACCCAGCCGCCCGGTTGCCCCCGCCACCGCGATCTTCTTCTGCTCCACCATGATCCACTCCTTCATCGCTTCTTGCGGGTTCACAGAGTCGACGAAGTAGGCGACCGGAGTGTGACATCACCTGGTCACGACGTCTCGAGACTCCCCCGAGGCGCGACCCAGCGGTGATTGAGGTCCACCACCGATGCGACCGTTTCGAAGTCGGAGTCGTAGTGGAACAGGACAAGGCGGTGTTCTATCGCCAACACCGAAGCGAGCAGGTCATGGATGCCGACCGCGCGGTGGCGGCCCGACCGCGCCAATTCGCGCTGGATAGCAAACGCGCTCTGCCAGTGTTCGTCGTTGGTCGGTAGATACTCGAACAGCGCGCGCCGATCCGATCGGAGCTGTTCGTATTCGACAGGATTGCGCGCGCTGTAGAGGATCTCGGCGTCGATAGCGGCACAGGTGGCGACCATTCCCGCGTCGATGAGCGGCACGAGGTGACCGGCAACCTCCGGACGAGGCATTCGCGCGAGTGCGCTGGTGTCGACCAGGTATCGCGCTGTCACCGCCATACGTCGTCGCGCCGATCCTTATCGGCCATCTCTGCCAGCCCCCCGTTGATGAGCCACTCGACATGACGGGCTCGGGCCGCGGTGACCGCTGCCGAGTGCAGGGCCGCGCGCACGGTATCGGAGACGCCGGTAGTCCCGAGCGCGTCCTGCGCGGACTCGAGTAGCTCGTCGTCGATCTCGATCAGGCGTTTGGTCATCGCACAGTCCCTCGATATATATTCCCCCATGCCCGAACTATATACCTCGAAACGACCAGGTCACAAGGGTTCAGTGGGACAGGTTCAGGGCGGTGTGGAGGGTGGCGGCCCACTGGTCGACGATCAGTTTGCGGCGAGCGGAGTCGTCGGTGAGGACGTCGGCGAGGCCGAGTCCGCGAGCCAGGTCGAGGGTGGCCTGGACGAGATGGTGGGTGACCGGGTCGGAGTCGTCGACGCCGAGGGCTTCGATGGCGCGGCGGTGGGAGATGCGGCCGAACCGGGCCTCGAGGGGCAGGATGCGTTCGCGCAGGGCCGGGTCGGCGGCGGCGTGGGTCCAGACCTGGAGCGCGGCTTTGAAGAACGGGGTGGTGTAGGACTCGACGAGCGCGGAGACGACGGCGCGCGTGCGGCCTTCACCCTGGGCGACCGCGTTCACCGTTTCGGCCTCGGCCTTGGCCTGGTCCATCCGGAACTCGAACATGAACTCGAGCGCGGCGGTGATCAGGTCCTCGCGGGTGGGGAAATGGTGCTGGGCGGCGCCGCGCGACACCCCGGCCCGCTCGGCGACCACCGACACGGTGGCGGCTGCCCAGCCGGTTTCGGCCAGGCAGTCGATGGTCGCCTCCAGCAGCCGCTGCCGGGTGGCCCGGCTGCGGTCCTGCTTGGGTTCGTGGGGTGTCGCCATCGGACTATTGTGCCCAGCTGGGCGGACGCTTCTGGAAGAAGGCCGTCATGCCCTCGATCACCTCGGGGGTGCCGAAGAAGCTCGCCGACCGCTCGGCCAGTGCTTCGGCCTCGGTGTCGAACGTAGCCAGCACCGCCGCGTTGACCAGTTTCTTGGACTCGGCCAGTCCCTGCGGCGACCCCTTGCGCAGCTCGCCACTCAGGCGTTTCACCTCGGCGGCGGCGTCCTGCGCGGCCACGGTGACCAGGCCGATCTCCTGCGCGGTCGCGGCGTCGAACTTCTCGCCGGTCAGGAAGTAGCGGCTCGCGGCCCGCTGGTCCAGGCGCGGCACCAGCGTGAGCGAGATCATGAACGGCGCCATCCCGATGCGCACCTCGGTGAGCGCGAAACTGCTGCCAGGCCCCGCCACGACCAGATCGCAGGCCCCGATGATGCCCATGCCGCCGGCCCGGACGTTGCCGTCGATCTGCGCGATCACCGGCTTGGGCGAGGCGAGGATGCCGCGCAGTACGTCGATCATCACGCGGGTGCGTTCGTCGGCGGCCACCGCCGGGTCGGCCGTGCTCGCCTCCTTGAGGTCGGCGCCCGCGCAGAAGGTGTCACCGGTGTGGGCGAGCACGATGCCGCGCACGGCGGGATCGGCGCCCGCGGCGTCGAATCCGGCGAGCAGCTCACGAACGAGCTTGGACGAGAGCGCATTGCGGTTGTGCGGGGAATCGAAGGTTAGCGTGGCGAACCCGTCGACGACCTCGTAGCGGACGAACGGTGTTTCCGTCGCGTCACTCATCGGGACTCCTGTTCATCCGGTAGGGGTGGTCGCCCCGCTTCCGGGGCGACCACCGTTGTGCCTAGTACGAGCGCGGCAGGCCGAGCGAATGCTGGGCGACGAAGTTCAGGATCATCTCCCGGCTGACCGGCGCGATGCGCGAGATACGCGCGGCCTGCAGCATGGCTGCCAGCCCGACCTCACGGGTCAGGCCCGAACCGCCGTGGGTCTGAATCGACTGGTCCAACGCTTTGATGCTGGCTTCCGCGGCCGCGTACTTGGCCATGTTGGCCGCCTCGGCGGCGCCGAACTCGTCGCCGGTGTCGTAGAGCGTCGCGGCCTTCTGCATCATCAGCTTGGCCAGTTCCAGCTCGATCTTCACCTGGGCCAGCGGATGCGAAATACCCTGGTGCGCACCGATGGCCGTCTTCCACACCGTGCGCTCCTTGGCATACTCCACGGCCCGGTCGATGGCGTAGCGGCCGAGGCCGACCGCCATCGCCGCGCCCATGATGCGCTCGGGATTCAGTCCGGCGAACAGCTGGGCGATGGCCGCGTCCTCGGAACCGACGAGGGCGTCGGCGGGCAGGCGCACGTCGTCGAAGAACAGCGTGAACTGGTTGTCCGGCTCGATCACGTCCATCTCCTGGACGTTCTTCACCAGGCCGGGCGCGTCCACCGGCACGATGAACAGCGCGGGCTTGAGCTTGCCGGTCTTGTGGTCCTCGGTCCGCGAGACCACCAGGATGGCCTCGGCCTGATCGACACCGGAGATGAAGATCTTGCGGCCGTTGAGGATCCAGTCGCCGCCGTCGCGGCGGGCGGTGGTGGTGATCTGGTGCGAGTTGGAGCCCGCGTCGGGTTCGGTGATCGCGAAGACCATCTTCGACGAGCCGTCGGCCAGCTTGGTCAGCCAGTTCTGCTTCTGCGCCTCGGTGCCGTACTTGGTGATGATGGTGCCGCAGATGGCAGGCGAGACGACCATCAGCAGCAGCCCGGCGCCCTGCGCCGCCAGCTCCTCCTGCACCAGCGCCAGCTCGTACATGCCCGCGCCACCGCCGCCGTACTCCTCGGGCAGGTTCACGCCGAGGAAGCCGAGCTTGCCCGCCTCGTCCCACAGCTCGGTGAGGGGCTCGTTCTTGCGCGAGAGCGGCAGCACGTAGTCGCGGTAGTTGTACTTGCTCGCCAGCGAGGCGACCGCCGCGCGCAGCGCCTTCTGCTCTTCGGTTTCGATGAAGCTCATGCCTCCACCTCGCTGACGCTCGGCTGCGGCATGCGCTCCGCGCGCTGGCACATGATTCTCTCGCTTCGCTCGTTCATGCCTGCTCCTGCTCTTCTTCCTCGACGACGGCGAGGACGGTTCCGACCTCGACCTGCTGGCCGACGGTCACGTTGAGTGCACTGAGAATGCCGGTCGCCGGGGCCGCGATGGTGTGTTCCATCTTCATCGCCTCCAGCCACAGAATGGGCTGCCCCTGCTTGACGTGGTCGCCTTCGGCGGCACCGAGGCGGATCACGCTGCCGGGCATCGGCGCGAGCAGCGAACCGGCGGCCACCTGCTCCGACGGGTCGGTGAAGCGGGGCAGCCTGCGCACGGCCACCGGGCCGAGCGGGGAGTCGACCGCGACATGATCGCCGTAGCGGGCGATCTCGAATTGCCTACGCACCGAACCACGTTCACCCGGCACACCGAGAATTACCCGATCGGGCGCGACCGAGATGAGCTCGAGACCGTCGTGGCCCTCGACCGCGACACCCGTGCGGGTGAAGCGGTAGCACACCTCGTGGGTGCCGGAGGTGCGGCTTTCGTAAGACTTGGTCTGCGGCAGCGAAGACAGGTTGCGCCAGCCACTCGGGGTGAGTCCGGCCAGGCGCGAGGTGCCCCGATTGGCAGCCGAATCGGCAAGCGCCGCAGCGACAATCGACAATGCCTCGTCGGCCTCCGATACCAGCGGCGCCGAGAGCACGGCCAGGTCGTGGGTGGCGAAGAAGGCGGTGTCGGTGTCGCCGGCGAGGAACGCCGGGTGCCGCAGCACGCGCACGAGCAGGTCACGGTTGGTGACAAGGCCGTGGATCTTGGCGCGCTGGAGCGCGGTGGCGAGCAGATGTGCCGCCTCAGCGCGGGTTTCGGCGTAGGAGATGACCTTGGCGAGCATCGGGTCGTAGTGGACGCCGACCACCGAGTCGTCGACGACACCGGTGTCCAGGCGCACGCCTGGCCGGTCGAGAACCGTGAACTCACCAGCGGTGAAGGGGATCTCGATCTTGTGCACCGGACCGCTCTGCGGCTGCCAGTCGTGCGCGGGGTCCTCCGCGTAGAGGCGCACCTCGATCGAGTGGCCACGCTGGGCGGGCTGGGTCGCGGGCAGTGGCAGACCCGACGCCACCTGCAACTGCAGGCGGACCAGGTCGAGGCCGGTGGTCTGCTCGGTGACCGGATGTTCCACCTGGAGACGGGTGTTCATCTCCAGGAAGAAGAAGTCACCCTTCTCGTCGGCCAGGAACTCGACGGTGCCCGCGCCTTCGTACCCGATCGCCTCGGCCGCCAGACGCGCCGCCTCGAACAGCCGATCGCGCATGCCGTCGATCTTCTCGACGAGCGGCGAGGGCGCTTCCTCGACGACCTTCTGATGACGACGCTGGATCGAGCACTCCCGCTCGCCGACAGCCCACGTCTTGCCGAAGGTGTCCGACATGACCTGGACTTCGATGTGCCTGCCGGTCTCGAGGTAGCGCTCGCAGAACACGGTCGGATCACCGAAGGCCGACTCGGCCTCGCGCCGAGCGCCCGCGATCTGATCCTGCAGTTCGCCCAGCTCGCGCACCACGCGCATACCGCGTCCACCACCACCGGCGGACGCCTTGATCAGCACGGGCAGGTGCGCGTCGGTGACCTCGGCCGGATCGAGCTCGGCGAGGACGGGGACACCGGCGGCGTCCATCATCTTCTTGGACTCGACCTTGGAGCCCATCTGCTCGATCGCCGCGACGGGCGGGCCGATCCAGACCAGACCCGCGTCGAGCACGGCGCGCGCGAATTCGGCGTTCTCGGAGAGGAATCCGTACCCGGGGTGGATCGCGTCGGCACCGGCCGACAGCGCGGCCTCGATGATCAGCTCGCCACGCAGATAGGTCTCGGCCGGAGTGTTGCCGGGCAGCCGGATGGCAGCATCGGCCTCGGAAACATGCGGTGCCGCGGCGTCGGCGTCGGAGTAGACCGCGGTGGTACCGATGCCCATCCGACGGCAGGTGGCGAACACGCGGCGCGCGATCTCACCACGATTGGCAACGAGGACATTCGTAATGGCCATGTTGTCGCGCCTCACATTCGGAAGACGCCGAAGCCCTCGGCGCCCTTGATCGGGGCTGTGTGAATGGCCGACAGAGCCATCCCCAGCACAGTGCGGGTGTCGCGGGGGTCGATGATGCCGTCGTCGAACAACCTGCCCGACAGGAACATCGGCATGGCCTCGGCCTCGATCTGCGCCTCGACCATCGCGGCGAGACCAGCGGCGGCCTCCTCGTCGAACGGCAGGCCCTTGGACTCGGCCGCGCCGCGCTGCACGATGGTGAGCACGCCGCCCAGCTGCGCCCCACCCATGACGGCGGATTTCGCACTCGGCCAGGCGAACAGGAAACGCGGGTTGAACGCGCGCCCGCACATGCCGTAGTGCCCGGCGCCGTAGGAGGCGCCGACCAGCAGCGAGATGTGCGGCACCGTGGAGTTGGCGACCGCGTTGATCATCATCGCGCCGTGCTTGATGATGCCGCCGTGCTCGTACTCCTTGCCGACCATGTAGCCGGTGGTGTTGTGCAGGAACAACAGTGGCGTGTTCTTCTTGTTGGCCAGCTGGATGAACTGGGTGGCCTTCTGCGATTCCTCGGAGAACAGCACGCCGCGCGCGTTGGCGAGGATGCCGATCGGGTAGCCGTTGATCTCGGCCCACCCGGTGACCAGGCTCGAGCCGTAGAGCGGCTTGAACTCGTCGAAGTCGGAACCGTCGACCACGCGGGCGATGACCTCGCGGGGATCGAACGGGATCTTCAGGTCCGAGGGCACGATGCCGAGCAGTTCCTCGGGATCGTAGATCGGCGAGATCACCTCCGCGCGCGGCTCCGGGCCCTGCTTCTTCCAGTTCAGGCGACGAACGATATTGCGGCCGAGGCGGATCGCGTCCTGCTCGTCGGCGGCCATGTAGTCGGCCAGACCGGAGGTGCGGGCGTGCATCTCGGCGCCGCCGAGGGTCTCGTCGTCGGAGTCCTCACCGGTGGCCATCTTCACCAGCGGCGGGCCCGCGAGGAAGACCTTCGCGGCTTCCTTGACCATCACCACGTAGTCGGACATGCCGGGGATATAGGCGCCACCGGCGGTGGAGTTGCCGAAAACCAAGGAGATGGTGGGGATCCCGGCCGCCGAGGCCTGGGTGAGGTCGCGGAACATCGCGCCACCCGGGATGAACACTTCCTTCTGCGTCGGCAGGTCCGCACCACCGGACTCGACCAGCGAGATCACCGGCAGACGATTCTCCCGGACGATGTCGTTGATGCGCAGTGTCTTACGCAGCGTCCACGGGTTCGACGTGCCGCCGCGCACCGTCGGGTCGGGCGCGACGATCATGCACTCGACACCCTCGACAAGGCCGATACCGGCGATCGTCGACGCGCCGACGTGGAAGTCGCTGCCCCACGCGGCGAGCGGGCACAGCTCGAGGAACGGCGAGTCCTCGTCGAGCAGCAGCTCGATGCGCTCACGGGCGGTCAGCTTGCCGCGCTTGTGGTGGCGGGCCACCTTCTCGGGGCCGCCCCCGGCGATGGCCTTGGCGAACTCCGCCTCGACCTCGGTGAGCTTGGTGGACATCGCCTCGGCCGCCGCGGTGTACTCGGGCGAGGCGGTGTCGATGAGGGAACGGAAGGTCGTCACGACTGGTACCCCAATACTTTCGACGCCAGCATGGTCAGGATCTCGTTGGTGCCGCCGCCGATGCCGATGATGCGCACATCGCGGTAGATGCGCTCGACCTCGGCCTCGCGCATGTAGCCCATCCCGCCGTGCAGCTGCACGGCCTGGTTGGCCACCCATTCGGCGGTCTCGACGGCGTTGTTCTTGGCGAAGCACACCTGAGCGATCAGGTTCTCCTCACCGGCGACGTAGCGCTCGACGAGCGCCCGGGTGTACGTGCGCGAGATATCCACGCGCTGCGCCATATCGGTGAGCGTCATCTGCACCTTCTGGCGGCTGATCAGCGGGCGGCCGAAGGTCTCGCGATCGCGGCACCACTGCACGGTGAGGTCGAGCGCGCGCTGGGCCAGCGAATACGCCTGCACCGCGAGGCCCACCCGCTCGCTGACGAACGCGGCGGCGATCTGCGCGAAGCCGCTGTTCTCGGCGCCGACCAGGTTCGACGCCGGAACCCGTACGTCCACGTACGACAGCTCGGCGGTATCCGAGGCCAGCCAGCCCATCTTCTCCAGCTTGCGGCTGACGGTGAAGCCCGGCGTGTCCTTCGGCACCACGATCAGCGAAACACCGGCCGCGCCGGGGCCGCCCGTGCGCACCGCGGTGACGACGAAGTCGGCACGGCAGCCCGAGGTGATGAAGGTCTTGGCGCCGTTGATGATGAAGTCCTCACCGTCGCGCACGGCCGTGGTGGTGAGGTGGCCGACATCGGAACCGCCGCCGGGTTCGGTGATGGCCAGCGAACCGATCAGGTCACCGGCCAGCGTCGGCTTGGCCCACTGGTCGATCTGGGCCTGGTTGCCCGAGGCGATCATGTGCGGCAGCGCGATTCCGCAGGTCAGCAGTGAGGCCCACAGCCCGCCGGACGCTCCGGCGACATGGATCTCCTCGCCCACGATCACCGAGTCGATGGCGTTGCCGCCCTCGCCACCCGCCGATTCCGGGTACTCGATGCCGAGCAGGCCGAGTTCGCCTGCCTTCTTGTGCAGCTCGCGCGGCAGTTCGCCGGCCCGCTCCCAGGCATCGAGGTCGGGCAGGATCTCCCGCTCGACGAACCCGCGCACGGTGGCGCGCAGCTCTTTTCGCTCCGGCGTTTCCCAAACTGAGGTCATGCGAACAGCTCCGTCGGCATATCGATGTGGCGGGAGCGCAGCCATTCGCCGAGCCCCTTGGCCTGCGGGTCGAAACGTGCCTGGTAGGCGACGCCCTTGCCGAGCAGGCCGGAAATGATGAAGTTGACCGCGCGCAGGTTGGGCAGCACGTGGCGGGTGACGGTCAGTTCGGCCGTCTCGGGGAGGAGTTCTCGCAGCTTCTCGACGGTGAGGGTGTGCACGAGCCAGCGCCACTGGTCGTCGGTGCGCACCCACACGCCGATATTGGCGTCACCGCCCTTGTCGCCGCTGCGGGCGAGCGCGATCGTGCCGAGCGGGACTCGACGGGTCTCGGTGGGCGGCAGGGGTGCGGGCAGTTCTGGTTCGGAAACAGGCTCGAGGACAACGGTTTCCGTGGCAGGGGCGATGTCGACGCGGGTACCGTCCGACAGCACGGCGAGATGCGGCACCTCGTGCGCGTCGACGAAGCCCGGGGTGAAGACACCGTAGGGCGAACCGTTTCCGGGCAGCGCGGTGAAGCTGGCGCCCGGGTAGCTCGCGAGCGCCAATTCCACAGCGACACTGGAGAACCCGCGACCGACCTTGTTCGGGTCGGCATCGCGCACCACACAGCGCAGGATCGCGCTGGCCTGCTCTTCGGTCTCGGCGTCGGGGCGATCGAGGCGAGCCAGGGTCCAGGTGAGCTCGGCGGGCTTGTCCGGCAGCCAGGATTCCAGCTGTCGTTGTGCCAGGGCGGCTTTGGCCTCGATATCGAGTCCGGTGAGGATGAACGACATCTCGTTGCGGAAGCCGCCGAGAGTGTTCAGCGAGACCTTGAGCTGTGGCGGCGGGGCCTCACCGGTGACGCCGCTGATCAACACCCGGTCCTTGCCCTCCTGGCTCAGCACGATGCTGTCCAGGCGGGTGGTGACATCGGGTCCGGCGTAGCGCGCGCTCTGGATCTCGTACATGAGCTGGGCTTCGACGGTGTCGACAGTGACCGCGCCACCGGTGCCGTCGTGCTTGGTGATCACGCAGGAGCCGTCGCGCCGGATCTCGGCGATCGGGAAGCCGGGGCGGCCGATGTCACCGAGTTCGGTGAAGAAGGCGAAGTTGCCGCCGGTGGCCTGAGTGCTGCACTCGATCACGTGGCCCGCGACCACGGCACCGGCGAGCGCGTCGTAATCGGTACGGGCCCAACCGAAGTGGGCCGCCGCCGGACCCACGATCACGGAGGCGTCGGTGACCCGGCCGGTGACGACGATGTCGGCGCCGGAGTTCAGGCACTCGACGATGCCCCACGCGCCGAGATAGGCGTTGGCGGTGAGCGGCTGACCCAGGTCGAGCTCGGCGGCCCGCGAGACCAGGTCGTCGCCTTCTACGTGCGCGATCTCGGCATCGAGCCCGAGCTCGGCGGCGACCTTGCGCAACTGCTCGGCCAGCCCGGCCGGATTCAGCCCGCCGGCATTGGTGACGATCTGGACGTTCTTCTCGAGCGCGAGCCCGAGACAGTCCTTGATCTGCTTGACGAAGGTCTTGGCGTAGCCGAGGCTCGGATCCTTCATCCGGTCGCGGCCCAGGATCAGCATGGTGAGTTCGGCGAGGTAGTCGCCGGTCAGCACGTCGAGCTGACCGCCTTCCAGCATCTCGCGCATGGCGCTGAGCCGGTCACCGTAGAACCCGGAACAATTCCCGATCCGGATCAGGTCCGGGTCAGCGGAGAGAGCACTCATGGCACCCAGGATCGCAGCGGTTCAGAAAAAAAGCAAGCATGCGTGCTTGTTAATTCCGTGCAATCGACCAGGCAAGATGGAACCCATGCTGTCCGTCCTCCTCTTCGCCCTCGCCGGATTCCTGCTCGGCGGCGCGTACACGACCTGGAAGAACAACCGCCCGGTGGCGATCGGTTTGATCGTCGCCGCTGTCCTCGCGGGCCTCGGCGCCGCGCTCTGGCTGGAATAGCAAGGCTTTCGCAAGATCAGGGCAAGGCAGGGGCTGTTGGCTTGCCGACATGTTCACTTGGTATGTCGGCCTGCTCGCGCTCAGCGGCCTCGCGATGATCATCATGGCCAACGTCGACAACGGCCGCAGCCAGCTCTCGCGCGCGCTCAACGCGGTGTTCGGCATCGCGTTCCTCGGATACGCGGGGTACTTGTGGTTCGTGTTCGAAGGCGGCGACTACCTGATCTTCTTCCACGCGTTCATCCTGCCGGTGCTGCTCATCATCGACTTCGTTCGTTCGACGAACTGGCAGGCGCTGACCACCAAGCCGACCCCGACCCAGCAGGCGTTCCGCGCCTACTGGAAGGAACAGGATCGGCTGGAGAAGCGCTCAGCCCGACGTGTGTAGCTTGAAGATCCTGACGTCTTCCGGGACGCCGTTCAGCGGCGCCGCCCAGAAGTTGCGCTTGTAGGGTTTGGCGACAACACCCAGCTCATCGAGGGTTTCCGGACGCAACGCGGCCAACGTGATGCTGGATATCATCGTGTTGCCGTTGCCGCCCGCCTCCATCATCCTGGCAGCGATATTGACGTCGACGCCGAGCCAGTCGCCGCCGATCTCCCGGGGCGAGCCGGTGTGCAGACCGACCCGCATCCGCGGGGTGTAGCCGTTGATCTCGACCCCGGCGAGATTGCGCCGGGCCGCCAGCGCGGCGCGCACGGCACGATCGGGCGAGGAGAACACCGCCATCAGACCGTCGCCCATCCGCTTGACCACCTGACCGCCACGCTCGACGATCGGCGGCTCGATGGCCTTGGCGACCTTGCGCAGCAGTTCCAGGGTGCGCTCGTCGCCCACCGACAGCGACCAGCTCGAGAACCCGACCAGGTCGGTGAACACGATGGTCACCTCCTCGGAGCCGCGCCCACGGCCGATCCGCTCCAGCCCCGCCTGCCACACCTGCAGGGCACCGAAACCGATTTCCCTGGCCGCGGTCGGGGCGCCGCCCGCGATCTTGTCCGCCGCCCGGGCCACCGCGCGCGCACCACCGGGTCCTGTCACCGACAGCGGGTCGCCGAAGGCCGGGTCGCCGGGCAGCTGTTGGCGTGCCCTGCGCAGGGCGCCGATCAGGTCCGCCCGCCGGTTGGCCGCTTGCAGCTTCGACGAGATCTGGGCGCGCTTGCGGCTCGCGCGCGCATCGGTGTCGGACTCGGCGGATTCACTCACGATCGGCTCCAACGGGATGGACACGTCCGCGGCGTCGCGCCGCCGCGGATTCACCCCGCCAGAAGGCGTTTCACTCACGCTCAAAGGTTAGCCGATCCGCCTCCCCGAGACTTCCAGCCAGACTCAGGCGCAGGGGGACGAGGTGACGCGGCCGACGGTTCCGCCCGTGGGGCACGTTCGCCCGTGCCAAGTGAGTTACCCATGTCTTCACTGAAGATGCGCGAGCCCCCGGCGTCCGGGCAGCGGACGCCGGGGGCTCATGCAGGGGCGACCTCCCGACAAGGTCGCGGCCCTCGCGGCCCGGGCGATTACGAGGGCGGCCCGGGCTGGCTTTATCAGGCGTCGCGGCGGTTGACCAGCACGAGCGCGCCGGCGAACACGATCGCCACGAACACGGCGAAGTAGATCAGGCTTCCCCACACGCCCCAGTGCCAGTCGCCTGCGTACTCCTCGACGCTCAGGAAACGGTTCGCGTTCTGGAAGGGCAGGAACGGCTTGACGGTGCGGCCGAAGCTGCCGAACGCGCCGAGCAGGTTCTCCAGCAGCAGCGACCACAGCACGATCAGCGAGATCGCCGCGGCCGACTGGCGCACCAGCACACCGACGCCGATGGCGAGCATGACGCACAGGAACGCGTAGATCGGCACGCTGTAGATGGCCCGCCAGTTGCCGTCGAGCACGAGACCGGGGGCGTCGTCACCGGTGATCAGCTTGGCCACGATGAACGCGATGAGCGCGAGCACACCGGTGAGCACGGCCGAGTAGAAGCCGACCAGCGCGGTCTTCGACAGCACGACCTTGGATCGGTTCGGGACCGCGAGGAAGCTGGAGCGGATGACGCCGAAGCGGTATTCGCTGGTCACCGTCAACGCGGCCATGATCATCAAGACCATGACGCCGAAACCGGCGACACCCGACACCGCCACGCTCGGGGTGAGCAACGGCGGGCCCTCGCCGGAATCCCCGGTGGAGTCGGCATTGGTGACCAAGGCGATCAGCACGGCGAGGCCGATGCCGAGCACCACCACGACCGCCGAGCACCACCAGGGCGAGCGGGTGGAGGTGAGTTTGATTCGTTCCGCTGCGAGCACGCCCATCAGAGCGCACCTCCCATCGCCTGTTGATCGAAGCTTTCACCGTGGTACTCCACGGCGCCGCCGGTCATCCGCATGAACGCTTCCTCGAGCGAGGCCTGCTGCGGTGCCAGCTCGTAGAGCGTGACGTTGTTCGTGCCCGCCACCTTGCCGACCTCGTCGGAAGTGACGCCCGCGACGATCAGCGCGGCATCGCCGTCTTCCTTCACGGTCATGCCGTGCGAGGTGAGCAGGCTGCGCAGCTGATCCAGCTGCGGGCTGCGCACGCGCACCGACTGCTCGGAGGCGCGGTCGATGAACTCCTGGGTGGTGCCGTCGAACATCAGCTGACCACGACCGATGACGATGAGCTGCTCGGCGGTCTGCGACATCTCCGAGAGCAGGTGGCTCGACACGAGCACCGTGCGGCCCTCGGCGGCCAGGCGCTGCATGAACCGGCGGATCCACAGGATGCCCTCCGGGTCGAGGCCGTTGACCGGCTCGTCGAACAGCAGCACCTTCGGGTCGCCGAGCAGCGCGCCCGCCAGGCCGAGACGCTGGGACATACCGAGCGAGAATCCGCCCGCGTTCTTGTTCGCCACCTCGGACAGGCCGACCAGGCGCAGGACCTCTTCGACCCGCGACTTCGGGATGTCGTTGGAGGCGGCCAGCCACTCCAGGTGGGCGCGCGCCGAGCGGTTCGGATGCACCCACTTGGCATCCAGCAGCGCGCCGACCTGCGTGAGCGGGCGTTCCAGCTGCTGGTACTGCTTGCCGTCGATGAGCGCGCTGCCCGCCGTCGGCTTGTCCAATCCGAGGATCATCCGCATGGTCGTCGATTTACCGGCACCGTTGGGTCCGAGGAACCCGGTCACCAGTCCTGGTCGGACGGTGAACGTGAGGTCCTGCACCGCGACGGTCTGGCCGAATTGCTTCGTCAGGCCCTTCAGCTCGATCATGCGCCCCAGCTTGCCTCACGATCGCCGTGCCGCGCGTCGCCGAGAAGTAGCGAGTCGGGTCATCCTCGAGGATGACCTTCGACCCTTAGACGGCTGGGGAAGAAGCCTGAGCCCAAAAACGCTTGGGGATACGGCCCGCCTGCCGGGCCAGATAGCCCGCACGCACCGCGGCCGACATGGCCGATGCCATGAGTTCGGGCTCTTTCGCCCTGGTCACGGCGGTAGCGAGCAGGACTGCCGAGCAACCGAGTTCCATGGCGAGAGCGGCGTCGCTGGCGGTGCCGATGCCGGCGTCGAGGATCACGGGGACCCCGGCGGCGGCGACGATCATCTCGATGTTGTGGGGGTTGCCGATACCCAGGCCCGTACCGATCGGGGAGCCGAGCGGCATCACGGCGGCACAGCCCGCTTCTTCGAGGCGGCGGGCGAGGATCGGGTCGTCGGTGGTGTACGGCAGGACCACGAAACCGTCGTCGACGAGCTTCTCGGCGGCGTCGAGGAGCTCGAACGGGTCCGGCAGCAGGGTGCGGTCGTCGGCGACCACCTCGAGCTTGACCCAGTTGGTGTCGAGCGCCTCGCGGGCCAGCTGGGCGGTGAGTACGGCTTCGGCGGCGGTGCGACAGCCCGCGGTGTTGGGCAGCAGGGTGATGTCGAGGCGCTTGAGCAGGTCGAGCACGCCGGTGCCGCCCGCGGCGTCGACCCGGCGCATGGCGACGGTGGTGAGCTCGGTGCCGGAGGCGATCAGTGCCTGTTCGAGGACGGCGAGGTTCTCGGCGCCCCCGGTGCCCATGATCAGGCGGGAGCCGAACTCCTTGTCGGCGATCCACAACGGCGACTCAGCCACCCTGCACCGCCGTGAGCACCTCGATGGTCCAGCCGCGCCCGACCGGCTCGTCCCAGCGCGACTTCGAGAAGACCGCGCCGTCGACCGCCAATGCCACACCCTGGCAGGGCAATTCGAGCTTGGTCAGCAGTTCGCGGACGCTGAGCGGCTCGGGGAACTCGTGGTCGACACCGTTGACGGTGACACCGATCGGGATGGTCGAGGTCATCGAACTCCTCCTTGCGACAGAGATGGCATCTGCGATGCCGGAAAACGTTGAGGTGCAGCGGCGTCGACGACCACGGGGGTCTCGCCGTCGAGCAGTGCGGGCACGACCGCCGCGGTGAGCGCGAGGGTGAGCATGCCGTTGCGGCCGTGACCGGTGGCGGCGACGACCCGGTCGTCGAGGTGGCCGAGCAGGGGCAGATTGTCGGGGGTGCCCGGCCGCGAGCCCGCGTTCGCTTCGGCCAGTTCGTATTCGGCGATGCCGGGCAGGATGGTTTCGGCGTCGGCGATCAGGTCACGGACACCGCCGACTGTGACGGTGGTGTCGAAGCCCGCTTCGTATTGTGTTGCACCGACGACGATTCCGTCTTCGCGGGGAACCAGGTAGACCTGCCTGCCGTGGACCCGGGCGCGGATCACCCTGGTCGGTGGCGGGCTGACGCCGGGCCTGCGACGCAACCGGAGGATTTCACCCTTCACCGGGCGCACCGGCAGGCCGGGCCAGAGCTCGGCGGAGCGGGCGCCCGCCGCGAGAACTATCCGATCATGCGGCAGATCATCCAGCGCGGCAACGGCTTCGGCACGGATCTCGACACCGGCTCCGGCGCAGGCGGATCGGAGCGCACGCAGTACGCGCCGATTGTCGATGGCGGGTTCGGTTTTCGCGTGCAGTCCGGCGCGGACGGTGCGCGCGAGCGCGGGTTCCAGTGCGCGGACACCCGCACGGTCGAGCACCCGCAGATCGTGACCGAAACCGGCCAGCCAGTCCGAGACGGTGCGCAGATCCGTGACATCGGCGCTGTCGAGGGCGACGGTGAGCGTCTCCCCGGCCACGAACATCGATTCACCCGAGACCGCTCGGAGCCGTTCGGCGAAAGCGGGCCACTGCGCCAGCGCGGCCGCGCCGAAGGCGAGCACCCTGTCCTCCCCCGGCCAGCCTTCCGACAGCGGAGCGAGCATCCCACCGGCCACGAAGGAGGCGCCGCGCGCGGGTTCGGGGTCGTAGACGGTGACCGTCCAGCCTGCCTCGGCGGCCCGCCATGCGACGGCAAGTCCGACGGCGCCGCCGCCAACGACCGCCAGAGTTCGCATCACGTTCCACCTGTCTTTTTCGCCTACCGCCCGCCACGGCGTTCGCACTCCAACGGTAGCGCGACTACCGTCGAGAACGTGCAGCCCTCCCATCCGAACCGTTCCGTCCCGCCAAGGGAGCGCCTGTCGAGTGCACTGCTGTATCTGTGCACCGATGCGCGGCGGGAAAAAGGCGATCTGTCCCGCTTCGTCGACGCGGCGCTGGCAGGCGGAGTCGACATCGTGCAGCTCAGGGACAAGGGATCGCCGGGCGAGGCCGAATTCGGGCCGCTCGAGGCTAAGGCCGAGCTCGGTGCGCTCGCCGAGATCAAGGCCGCGACCCGCCGCCACGGCGCCTTGCTCGCGGTGAACGATCGCGCCGATATCGCACTCGCGGCGGGCGCCGATGTGCTGCACCTCGGCCAGGGCGACCTGCCGCCGTCCTACGCGCGACGCGTCCTCGGCCCCGATGTGGTGATCGGCCGCTCCACCCACAACCGCAACCAGGCGAGCCTGGCCGCGATCGACGGCCACCTCGACTACTTCTGCACCGGCCCGATCTGGACCACGCCGACCAAGCCCGGTCGCCAGGCCGCGGGCGTCGACTTCGTCCGCTCGACCGCCGAGTCCCATCCCACACTCCCCTGGTTCGCCATCGGCGGCGTCGACGCGCAACGTCTCCCGGAGGTGCTGGCCGCCGGTGCCCGCCGCGTGGTCGTCGTCCGCGCGATCACCGAAGCCGCCGATCCGGAAGCCGCGGCTCGCGAACTGAAGCAAGCGCTCCTCGCCGCTGACTGAGCGCCACGACAGGCACTGCGGCCGTGTGCCGATGTGCGCGCAGCCTGGTCGACGAGGTGGCGCTCCGGACTCAGGCGAGAACGTCTGCCCTGGTGAGAATCGGGCCTTCGGTGGGCTCACCATCGACAACGACTTCGACGCCGGGGCCGTCGGCCCGCGCGTGCAGCCAGAAGAAGCCCTGGTCGGGCAGTTCGACTGTGCGGGGTAGCGCTTCCGCGAGCTCGGCGTCGGCCTCGAGGCGCACGCGCAACGGCACCGCGCGCAGTTCGATCCAGGCGACGGCGAAGCCGGGATGCAACGGCAGATCGGCGACCTCGTCCTCGGGGACCCAGGCCAGTTCGGCGCTCTCCTTGTTGGCGACCGTGGGCAGCGGCTTGTCGGCGTCGGCGATGACGGTGATGTAGGTCCAGCCGCTCGGGGCGGTCATGGTCAGGCGCTCGGCCCGGACCCGGAGGTCGGCGGCGGCGATGCCCGCTTCCTCCTCGGCCTCCCTGACCGCCGCGTGCTCGGGGGACTCGTGCGAGTCACGCGCCCCACCGGGCAGCGCCCAGGTGCCGCCCTGATGACTCCACGGCGCCCGGTGCTGCAACAGCACCGCGGACCCGCCACCGGGCAGCGGTGCGCGCAGCAGCAGACCCGCCGCACCGAATTTTCCCCAGTGCTTGGCCCCATCGGGGCCCTTGAACCAGCCGTCTCCGTCGCCGCGCATCCCATACTCTTTCCTCCGAGCAGCCGTACAGCAACCGCTGCGGGGGTGTGTGAGGGGCTGCGCTACCCGTAGGCCCACAATAAACTCCGCACAGGTAGGTGTGCACGGACAGCGCCGGGAGGTGAACGATGGTCGAACCGGGGAATCGCAATGCCTCGACGGAGGTGGCGGCCGTCCGTGTTCGCCCGTCATCGCAGGCCACGACGGGTGCGAAGCACTCCGAGACGGCCGGCGCGGCGCCGGTGACACCGCGCTGGGCGCCGCTGCGCCGACCGGCCGCGCCGGTCGACCGGCCGCCCGCGCCCGACGTCAGAGCGTTGCGCGCGCAGTTCCAGCCCGCCCGGTTGCGCAGCTTCGCGCACTCCTCGCCGGGACGGCTCGTCGCCGCCGGACTGGTCCTGATGGTGCTGTGCGTCACCGCGGGCGCGGTGACTTCGACGACCGTGAGCGAGCGTCAGCAAGCTCTCGGCGTCCTGCTCGACGACACCGAACCCGACGCGCATTCGGCCAACCACCTCTACACCTCGCTCTCCATCGCCGACGCCGCCGCGGGCACCGCGTTCATCGCGGGCGGACTCGAACCCCAAGCGGTGCGCGACAGATATACCCAGGCCATCGGTGAAGCCGCCGCCGAACTGGTGACCCAGGCCGGGCACGTCTCCGACGAAGAGGCAGCCGATCCCTCGGGCACCGACCGCCGCCTGCGCACCGGCATCGCGACCGGGCTGCCCGTCTACAGCGGGCTGATCGAGACCGCGCGGGTGAACAATCGCAACGGCTATCCCGTCGGCGCGGCTTATCTGAGCGAGGCATCACATCAGATGCAGACCGGACTGCTGCCGATGGCCGAGGAGCTGGAGGACCACCGCTTCGACGCGGTGACCGCCGCGCAGTACCGGCACGTGCAACCACCGTGGACGGCGATCGTGCTGCTGGTGGTGGCGCTCGGCGCACTGATCTGGGTGCAGGTCGAGCTGGCGCGGCGCTCGCGCCGATTCTTCAATATGGGCTTGCTGGTCGGCACCGGCGCGCTGGCGCTGACCCTGATCTGGACGGTGGCGGCCGGTTCGCTGTCCGCGGTGGCGATGATTCGCTGCCGGGACGAGGGCGCGGTGCCATCGGCGCGATTGGCCGAGAGCCGAATCCTCGTGCAGCAAGCCAGATCAGCGGAAATGGTGAAGCTGGTCCGCCGCGACGCGACCGGCGACTACGACCGCACCTTCGATACGAACGCCGCCCGGCTCAACGAGCTGCTCGCCGGTTACCCCGGGGACGCACCGGCCCGCGACGAGGTGGCGCACGCGCGCGCCGCGCTCACCCGCTGGCAGTCTGCCCATCAGCGGATGAACGACACCCTCGAGCGGGGCGATTTCGTGGGCGCGGCCACCGTCGCGACCGGTCCCAGCGCCGCAGATTCCGCCGCCCAGGTCGACGCACTCGACCGGGCACTGGACAAGGCGGGCGCGGTGACGCGAGACACCCTGCGCGCCAAGGTCTCGCAAGCGATCGACGTGCTGTCGTTCCTCGCCCCCGGCGCGTTCGTGCTCGGCATCGCGGCGGCGGCATGCGTCGCGCTCGGGCTGTGGCCGCGACTGCGGGAGTACCGATGAGGCGCGGCCGGGTTGTCGCGGCGCTGATGCTGGCCGGACTGCTCGCAGGCTGCTCCGAGGGCACCCCCACGCCCGCTGAGCGGGGTGTCTATTCCGAGCCGCCGTTGCCCGCCAAGGCCATTCCGATCGGCACCGACACCCCGGTGCCTCCCACCGGCGGCGAACAGTGCGGCGATCCGACCGCGAGTCTGCGACCGAGCACCGCCGCGGGCCCGACGATCGATGCCATTCGCGCGCGCGGCAGGCTCGTCGTGGGCCTCGACGCGGGCAGCAACCTGTTCAGCTTCCGCGATCCGCTCACCGGTCGCATCGTCGGGTTCGACGCCGACATCGCCCGCGAGATCGCCCGCGACCTGCTCGGCAATCCTGATCTGATCGAATACCGCAGTCTCGCTTCGGAAGAGCGCGAGCGGGCACTGCAGGATCACACGGTCGACCTGATCGCGAAGACGATGACGATCACCTGCGAGCGACGTCAGCGGGTGGCGTTCTCGACGGTGTACCTGCGGGCCGACCAGCGGGTGCTCGCGGTGAAGGGTTCGGGCATCGACGGGCTGGCCGATCTGGCGGGCAAGCGGGTGTGCGTGGTGCGCGGCACCACCTCGCTCGACCACATCCGCCGCGACCAGCCTGCTGCCACGATCCTGACGGTGCCGACCTGGGCCGACTGCCTGGTGGTGCTGCAACAACGCCAGGTCGACGCCGTGAGCACCGACGACTCGATCCTGGCGGGCCTGGCCGCCCAGGACCCCTATACCGAAGTGGTGGGCGGGAGCATCAGCGCCGAGCCGTACGGCATCGGGATCCCCAAGGGCGACGACGACCTGGTGCGTTTCGTCAACTCCACCCTGGACCGCATCCGCAACGACGGCACCTGGACCCGCATCCACCGCCGCTGGCTCGCGACGCTCGGCGAGACGCCGAGCCCGCCCGCACCGAAGTACCAGGACTGACGGCCATGAGCACGAACCCGACCGATGACGGAACAGGGCAATCGACATCCCACGCCGCTGCGCCGGATGACCAGGAACGGCGCGAGCCGACCCAGCTGACCCAGCGCCACCGTCCGGGCACCCTGCCCGGCGGATGGACGCTGCCCGGCGACGACGAGACACGGCCACTGCCCAAGCTCACCGCCGAGGCGGCCGCGGAGTTCGCGGGCAAGCAAGCGAGCAGCCGCGACCAGACCCCGGCGACCGACGCCACCCCGCGTGCCGAGGAGTCCGGCGCCGACCCGCGATCGGGCCACGTTCCCCCTGCCGACTCGGGAACGTCGCAGGACCACCTCGCTACGCAGCGGGCGAGCAGACCCGCGCCGACGGCACACGAATCCGCCGTGTATGTCCCGACCGAAGCGACGCAACGCGCCCCCGAGGCCACGCCGAACGCGGCGGCCGAGGACGCACAGCGCACCCGCGAGACCGCGCCCTACGCGGCGACCGAAATGGCCCATCGCCCCGCCGAAACCGCGCCCTACGCGGCGACCGAAGCGGCACAGCGGGTTCCGGTGAACGCCCCGCACGCGGCGACCGAGGCAGCCCAGCGCGACGATCAGACCGGCGAACGAGCGTCCGATCCCTGGCCGTCTGCGCCACAGACCGGGGTGAGTACCGCGCGGTCGGGGCGCAGTGTGCGGACCGCGCGGTCACGGCCGACGCGGCGGCTCGGCGCCGGGCTGGTGCCGATTCCGACGGTCACCCCGGCGGACCCGCGCGACGCCGTGCTGGCCGATCCGATGGTCTCGGAAGGCCGCCGGTTCTGTTGGCGCTGCGGCAATCCGGTCGGGCGGTCGACGCCGGCGCGAGCCGCTTCGACCAGCGGGGAATGCGAAACCTGCGGGGCAGCTTACGATTTCCGGCCGTCGCTGCACGAGGGCGATATGGTCGCCGGGCAGTACGAGATCCAGGGGTGCATCGCGCACGGCGGTCTCGGCTGGATCTATCTGGCCATCGACCGCAATGTGAGCGATCGGTGGGTGGTACTCAAGGGCCTGCTGCACGCGGGTGACGCCGAGGCGCAGGCCGTCGCGGTGGCCGAGCGCCAGTTCCTGGCCGAGGTGGCGCACCCGAGCATCGTCAAGATCCACAACTTCGTCGAGCACACCGCGGGTGACGGGTCCATCGGCTACATCGTGATGGAGTACGTGGGCGGGCATTCGCTGCGCGACATTCTCGATGCCAGGCCACGGGGCGAGCAGATGCCGCTGGCCGAGGCCATCGCGTATGTGCTGGAAATCCTGCCCGCGCTGGAACATCTGCATTCGATCGGCCTCACCTACAACGACCTCAAGCCCGACAACGTGATGGTCACCGAGGACCAGGTGAAGCTCATCGACCTCGGCGCGGTCGCCACCATCGACGCCTATGGGAACCTGTACGGCACCAAGGGTTTCCAGGCGCCCGAGATCGCCCGCACCGGGCCGACGCCCGCCTCCGACGTCTACACCGTGGGCCGGACGATCGCCGCGCTCACGCTGGCGCTGCCCAGCGAACACGGCCGCTACCTCGACGGCATCCCCGACCCTGCCGACGAACCGCTGCTGGCCCGCTACGAGTTCTTCCACCGATTCCTGCTCACCGCCACCGATCCCGATCCGGCACAGCGCTTTCCGTCGGCGCGGGCGATGTCGGCGCAGCTGGCCGGTGTGTTGCGCGAGATCCTCGCCTACGACACCGGCACGGAACATCCACAGCTGTCCACAGTGTTCAGTCCACAGCGCACCAGCTTCGGGACCGAGGAACTGATCAGCCAGACCGACGCCTATCTCGACGGTGTCGGTCGCTCGCCGCTGCTGGATTCCCGCGATGTGGTGGCCGCACTGCCGATTCCGCTGATCGACCCCGCCGACCCGTCGGCGCCGCTGCTGGCCGCCACCGCCAACCCCGAACCGGAGCGGGTGCTCGAGGCGCTGCACGACTCCCGCGAGCGGGCCGAGGCCGATCCGGACAACGCACCCGAGACCCTGGCGGGCGAATTGCTCTTCGCCGAGGCGCGAGCGCGGCTGGAACTGGGCGAGTCGGCGGCGGTGTTGCACATGCTCGATCGGGTGCCCAGCGAATCCGATTGGCGCACCGACTGGTTCACCGGTCAGGCACATCTGCTCGAACTCGACTACGAGGCCGCCTTCGCGTCGTTCGAGGCGGTGTTGCGGGTGCTGCCGGGCGAGATCGCGCCGAAGCTGGCGTTGGCCGCCACCGCGGAACTCATTCTGCAACACTGGGATTCCGACGCCCCCGAACAGTGGCGAAGCTTCGCCGAACGTTATTACGACACCGTCTGGCGCACCGACAGGGCCGTGGTGAGCGCGGCATTCGGCCTGGCCAGACAGCTGGCGGTGGCCGGGCGAGTCGGCGAAGCGGTCCACGCCCTCGACGATGTGCCCGCCGCGTCCCGCCACTTCACCACCGCTCAGACCACGGCGATCCTGTTGCTGCTCACCAGCTCTCCCGTCGCCGAACTCGACGAGCAGATCCTGCGGCTGGCCGCCTCGCGCGCCCAGTCCATCCCAGCAGGCGAGCACCGCGCCACCCTGATGCGCACGCTGGTCCAGGGCTCGGCATTGGCCTGGCTACAGGCGGGGAACACACCGAAACGTAAGGACGCCAAGCTGTTCGGCCGCGCCTTCACCGAACGCGAACTGCGCGACGGCACCGAATCCGGTCTGCGCTCGCTCGCCCGCAACGCCCCGGACCGGACGCACCGCTACGCCCTCGTCGATCTGGCGAACTCGCTACGACCCAAATCCTGGTTCTGAGCTCAGTGCCCGCCGACCAGCTCGTGGGCCGCGCGGGCAATGGCCAGTTCTTCGTTGGTGGGTACCACCAGCACGGTCACCGGGGCGGACTCCGGCGAAATGCGGCGGATGCCCGGCGCTCTCTTCTCATTGCGGGCCGGGTCGATGTCGATGCCCAGCGCCTGTAGACCCGCCAGCGCGTCGGCGCGCACCGCCGAGCTGTTCTCCCCCACACCGGCGGTGAAGATGATGGTGTCGACGGTGCCGAGTTCCACCAGGTAGGCGCCGAGATAGCGGCGCAAGCGGTGGATGTAGACGTCGTAGGCGAGCTTCGCCTGGGTGTCGCCGCCGTCGATGAGCTGCTGCAATTCGCGGAAGTCGTTGACCCCACTCATGCCTTTGAGGCCGGAACTGCGGTTGAGCAGTTGCTCCACCTGACTCACGTCCAGATCGGCCGCCCGCATGAGATACGGCGTGACGCCGGGATCCAGATCGCCCGGCCTGGTTCCCATCACCAGACCTTCGAGTGGGGTCATCCCCATGGTGGTGTCGATCGCGACGCCCCCTCGGATCGAGGAAGCCGACGCCCCGTTCCCCAGGTGGAAGACGATCTGGTTCAGCTCTTCGGTCGGTTTCCCCAGGTACTCCGCGGCCTTCTCCGACACGTACTGGTGCGAGGTCCCGTGGAAGCCGTACTTGCGAATACCGTGGGCCGCGGCGAGTTTCGCGTCGATCGCGTAGGTCTTGGCGGCGTCGGGCAAGGTGTGGAAGAACCCCGTGTCGAAGACCGCGACCTCGGGAATGCCGGGCAGCAGCTCCCGCGTCGACTCGATACCGACCACGTTGGCGGGATTGTGCAGCGGCGCGAGCACCGACAGTTCGTCGATCGCGTGCAGCACATCGTCGGTGATCAGGGTCGGTTCCCAGAACACCTCGCCGCCGTGCACCACCCGGTGCCCGACCGCGCCGATGCCGATCGTGGTCAGGTCGAGGCCGGTCTCGCGGAACATCTCGAACGCCCGCAGCAGACCGGCTCTGTGGTCGGGTATCGCCCCGTCGTATTCGAGTTCGGCCGTCCCCGCCACGTGCACGATCCTGCCGCCGTGCGACTCGCCGATCTTCTCGACCAGGCCGGATGCCAGCACCTGCGCCGAAACAGCATGCAGCAGTTGATACTTGATCGACGAGGAGCCACTGTTCAGCACCAGCACAAGGTCACTCACTTGCCATCCCCCTGAGCCTGGATGGCGGTGATCGCCACCGTGTTGACGATGTCGGCGACCAGCGCGCCGCGCGAAAGATCGTTCACCGGCTTGCGCAGACCCTGCAACACCGGCCCGATCGCGACCGCGCCCGCGCTGCGCTGCACCGCCTTGTAGGTGTTGTTGCCGGTATTGAGGTCGGGGAAGACGAAAACCGTGGCCTTGCCCGCTACTTCGGAATCCGGCAGCTTGGCGCTCGCGACGGCGGGCTCGATCGCCGCGTCGTACTGGATCGGGCCTTCCACCGGCAGTTCCGGCGCACGCTCACGCACGAGTTCGGTGGCCGCGCGGACCTTGTCGACGTCGGCGCCGGTGCCGGACGCACCGGTCGAGTACGACAGCATCGCCACCCGGGGGTCGATCCCGAACCGGGCCGCCGTGCCCGCCGAGGACACCGCGATATCGGCCAGCTGTTCCGAGGTCGGATCGGGAACCACCGCGCAATCGCCATAGGCGAGAACACGATCGGCCAAGCACATCAGGAACACGCTCGACACCGTGGAGACGCCGGGCACCGTCTTGATGATCTCGAACGAGGGGCGGATCGTGTGCGCGGTGGTGTGCGCGGCGCCGGAGACCATGCCGTCGGCGATCCCCTTGTAGACCATCATGGTGCCGAAATACGAGATGTCGGACATGGTTTCGCGCGCCCGCTCGAGCGTCATGCCCTTGTGCTTGCGCAATTCGGTGTACTCGGCGGCGAACTCGTCGAGGTAGCCCGAGGTGCGCGGCGCCATCACCTGGGCGTCGGCGATATCGACACCCAGCTCGGCGGCGCGGGCCCGTACCGAGGTCTCGTCACCGAGGATGGTGAGGTCGGCGATCTTGCGCTGCAGCACTCGACCGGCCGCACGAATGATGCGGTCGTCATCGCCCTCGGGCAGCACGATGCGTTTGCGGTCGGCGCGGGCGCGTTCGATCAGCCGGTATTCGAACATCTGCGGTGTCACGACAGTCGAGGACGGAACCTGGATGCGCCGCAACAGCTCCGGCGCGTCGACCCGCTGCTCCATCAGCGCGAGCGCGGTGTCGACCTTGCGCGGGCTGCCCGCCCACATCCGGCCGCGGGTGCCGTGCACGGCACTGGCGGTGTCGTAGGTACCCAGCTCGGTGGCCAGGATCGGCAGCCGGGGGTGCAGGCCCTCCATCAGCCGCGCGATGGCCGGATGCGGGCGAAGACCGCCGTTCATGATCACGCCCGCCAGCGACGGGAAGCCTTCTGCCTCATGGGCGTTCACCAGGCTGAGCAGCACGTCGGAGCGGTCGCCCGGGGCGATCACCACCACACCGTCGGAGAGCCGCTCCAGGATGTGTTCGGCGGTCATCCCGCCGACCATGATGCGCAGCGCCTCACGCTGCAGCAATTCCGGGTCGCCACTGTAGATTTCGCCGTCGATCGCCTCGCACAGCTCGCCCATGGTCGGCGCCATCAGCAGCGGCACCTCGGGCAGCGTCCAGGACGGCACGTCGAAACCGGCCAGTGCGGTGGCGATGTCGTCGAGCTCGTCGGGAGCGCACCGATTGGCGACGATCGCGACCAGGTGGGCGTGCTCGGTGGCGAGCTCGGCGGTACACAGTTCGACCAATTGCTTGACCTCGCCGGGCGTACGTTCCGCGCCGCGAACGACCAGCAGGACCGGCGCGCCCAGGTTCACCGCGATCCGGGCGTTGAAGCGCAGCTCGCTCGGGCTGGCGACGTCGGTGTAGTCGCTGCCGACGATCACCACCGCGTCACAAGCCTTGGCGACGTCGTGGAAACGCATCACGATGTCGCTGATCGCGGCCGTGGGGTCGCGGTGGACGTCCTCGTAGGTGACGCCGACGGCCTGCTCGTAGCTGATATCGGCGGTGCTGTGCTCGAGCAGCAGTTCGAGGATGTAGTCGGGTTCGTCGGTGGAACGGGTGATCGGACGGAACACACCGACGCGTGCGGTGGTCGCGCACAGCATGCCGAGGACACCCAGTGCCACCGTAGATTTTCCGGTGTCACCCTCGGGCGAGGCGATGTACACGGTGGACGGCGCTTGTTCGACCATGCTCGCGAGCTTAGTGAATCGGCGGCGATTCAGGGGTTCGGCGGGGTCCGATCGGTCGCGTTATAGTCCGGCCCATGACATCGCAGTTCCCGGATCGCCAGTGGGGCTCCCGCGCCAATCCCCTGTCCCGCGCCGCCACCCGATTCGCCGCGACCAAGCCGGGTTCCTGGCTGATCCGCACCATCACCCCGCTCGACCGCGCCCTGCTCGAGCGCACCGACGCCAAGTACACCGTGCTCGGCCCGATCGGCGCCCCGGTGATCCTGCTCACCACCACCGGCCGCAAGTCCGGCGTCGCGCGCACCCAGCCGCTGCTCTACGTCCACGACGGCGACACCCTGTACGTGGTCGGTTCCAACTTCGGCCAGGCCCACCACCCCGCCTGGACCGGCAACCTGCTCGCCGATCCGGCAGCCACTGTCGCCATCGCCGGCGAACGCATCCCGGTGACCGCCACCCCGGTCACCGACGCGGACAAGGACGCGATCTTCGCCCGCTTCATCGATATCACCGGCGCCTACGCCGCCTACCGCGACCGCACCACCCGCGACCTACGCATGTTCGCCCTGCGCCGGGCGTAAGCGCCGGGTTCGGGCCGGACCCTCTTCGAGAACGTCGAGCGGACTCTCGCGGCCGTCGGAGCGACCTGGACCGACGTCTGCCGCCCGGGCGACCGCACTCGTGAACCGGCAGGACTGACGAGGTGTCCGGTCAGCCCTGCCGGCTCGAGACTCGCCCACGACGTGGCGGTGATCAGACCTTGTCGACTTCGCCGTTCGACAGAGCCTTCTGCAAGGAATTGAAGACCGTCAGGCCCTGACCGACCATGCCGTTGAGCAGCTCGCCCACGCCGTCGGGGCCGTTGAGGACGGTGAGGTTGGCGCCCGCCAGGCCGTGCGAGGCCTGCTTGACGATTTCCGGGAGTTGCTCGATGAGCATCTGGTCCAGCGCGATGCGGTTGTTGGACGCCGCTGCCTCGGCCTGAATACGGGTGCGGTCGGCCTCGGCCACCGCGAGGATGCGGACTCGTTCCGCCTCCGCCTCAGCGGGTTTCACCACTTCGGCCTGGAGTTGCTGTTCGCGCAGTTCCGCGTTCTTGCGGGCCTGCTCGGCCTGGGCGTGCAGCACGGCCTGCCTGGCGATGGCGTCGGCGAGCGGGCCCGCCTGTGCCGCTTCGGCATTGGCCTTGTCGATGTCGCGCTGGTACTGCGCCTTGAGGATCGAGGTCTCACGTTCGTATTCGGCGCGACGGCGCAACGACTCCTGCTCGGCTTCGGCGGAGCGCTGCGCGGCCTGGGCCTGAGCGATCTGGGCATCGCGCTGGACGGCCGCATTGTGCGGTGCCGCAAGGGCATTGATGTAGCCGAGGTTGCCGTCGTCGATGGACTGGATCTGGAACGAGTCGACCCACAGGCCGATATTGCTCATCTCCACCTTGGAGGCGATCAGCACCTCGTCGGCCAGCTTCTGACGTTCGCGGATGATCTCCTCGACAGTCATCGAGCCCACGATCGAGCGCAGATGACCGGAGAAGATCCGCCCGGTCAGCACCGACATCTCCTGCTCCTGTTCGGACAGGAAGCGCTGTGCCGCATTGACGATCGACTGGGTGTCGTTGGCGACCTTGAACTCGATCACCGCACGCACATCGAGCTGGATGGCCTGCTTGGTGACGCAGCGCTCGCGGATCTCGGACTCGAACATGGCCAGTGACAGGTAGCGGACCTTGCGGAACAGCGGCACCACCCAGGTGCCGCGCCCGATGACCACCTTGAACGGGGTGTCGTCCTTGGTCTTGGCGCCACTGACCAGCATGGCTTCGTCGGGATCGGGAACGTGATAGCCCAGCATCGCGGGCCCCTTTCATTCAGAGGGAAGCGGAATCCAGGTGACCACGTCGACCAGGCGACCCGGGTGGACCGCGACGATCAACACGGTGGTCCAGGCGGCGATCGGTTCGTCGGCTCGGGCGAGATAGAGCTCGGTGCCCCCGCGAATCGAGATCAGTACCTCACCCAGTGCGCCCGCCTCCCGAATCGGTGACGTGATGGTGCCCGTCATGCCCTGCACCGAGTCGGTCATCGCGGGTGAACCTCCCTGTCTCGCACCGGATGCCGTCAGCGTACGGAGGGTCGGCTATAAGCCGGTAGCAAAATTCTTATTGACAGTATCCTGTCAAATATGACAGGATACTGTCATGTCGAAGAAAACAGTTCACGCAGCCGTCTACGACACCCTGGCCGACTGGGAAGTGGGGGCCGCGACGGCCCACATCGCCAACGGCAACTGGCACCGGGAGCCCGGAACGTTCGAGGTCGCGACGGTCGGCCTCACCACCGAACCGATCACCACCATGGGACGCCTGCGAGTGACGCCCGACCTGGCCGTCACCGATCTCGACCCGGCCGGTAGCGCGATGCTGATCCTGCCCGGCGCGGATCTGTGGATGGGTGCGGACCTGATCGCGTTCGCGCACAAGGCGAAAGAGTTCGTCGACGCCGGGGTGCCGGTGGCCGCGATCTGCGGCGCGACCTTCGGACTGGCCACGGCGGGACTGCTCGATGATCGCGCGCACACCAGCAACGCGGCGGAATTCCTTGGCTACAGCGGATACTCGGGTGCGCGGCACTACGTCGAGGCGCCCGCGGTCACCGACCGTGACGTGATCACCGCGGACGGTATGTCGCCGTTCGAATTCGCCAGGGAGATCTTCGCGCGGCTCGATCTGTACGAACCGCGGGTACTCGAGGCCTGGTACCAGCTGTACGCGCACAAGGACCCGGCCGGGTACGCCACGCTCGCCGAATACGAAGGGAGCCACGCGGCTTGAACTCCGAACAGGACCTGCTCGACGGCGCCGCCCTCACCGTCTTCCGGCTCAACGGTCAATTCCTGACCATCGGCGACGGCTTGTCCGCGCCGGCCGGGATCTCGGTGGCCTGGTGGCAGGTGATGGCCGCGGTGCAGGACCAGCCGCAGCCGGTAGCCGGGATCGCCCGCGCGATGGGCATCACCCGGCAGAGCGTGCAGCGGATCGCGGACCTGCTGGTCGGCAAGGGCATGTGCGAGTACCGGCCCAACCCCGCGCACAAGCGGGCCAAGCTGGTCGCGATGACCGAGGAAGGCACGGCCACCATCCGTCGCATCGATCCGCAGCACGCGGCCATGGCGCACCGGCTGGCCGAGGCGCTCGGCCCGGCCGAGTTCGCCGCGACGGTCGCGACCCTCACGCGTCTCGCGGCGACCCTCGACACGATCATCGCCGACGAGGACTAGCCACGGCGCACAACGGCCGACGCCCCCATCACCGCACAGGTGATGGGGGCGTCACGTCGGTCCGGGTCAGCCCTGGAGGACGGCCTCGATCTCGAGGGTGAGGGTGATCTTGTCGCCGATCACGGCGCCGCCGTCGGGCAGCGGCATGTCGATGTCGAGGCCGAAGTCGCGGCGCGAGACCACGGTCTTGGCCTCGAAGCCGGCGACCTGACCGTTGCCCATGCCCGGGCTCACGCCGACGAACTCGACCTCGAGGGTGACCGGCTTGGTGTTGCCGCGCACGGTGAACTCGCCGTCGACGACGAAATCGCTGCCCTCGCCACGGAATGCGGTGGACTTGAAGGTCATCAGCGGGAATTCCTCGGCGTGGAAGAAGTCGGCGGTGCGCAGGTGGCCGTCGCGCTGAGCGTTGTCGGTGGTGAGGGAGTCGACGCGGATCTCGGCGTGCGCGGTGGCGGTGCCGTCCTCGGCGATCACGAGCGCGCCGTCGAAGTCGGTGAAGCGGCCACGGACCTTGCTCACCATCAGGTGGCGTACGGAGAAGCCGACGGTCGAGTGGGTGGGGTCGATGGCCCAGGTGCCTGCGGTGAGTCCCTTGGCGATGGCGGTGGTCATGAGTGTGCTCCTTGGGGGTTGGTGTGCATCAGTGATTCGCTGCGAGAAGGTCTTCGAACGGGGTCGTATCGGTGTACGGGTCGGTGGGTCGGGTGGCGGACGTGCCGAGCAGTAGCGCGCCGAATTCGGCTGCGGCGCGGTCGATTCGATTGTTGAGCGCCTGGTCGCCGCCGTTCGCGCCCCAATCTGTCGACGCCGCGTAGACCGCGGTCGGGACGACGATCGAGCGCAGGTAGGCGAACAGCGGGCGCACCGCGTGCTCCAGCGCCAGGGAATGACGCTCGGTGCCGCCGGTCGCGCCGGTGAGCACCGGCATCCCGGCGAGCGAATCCGGTTCCAGCACATCGAAGAAGGTCTTGAACAGGCCGCTGTAGGAGGCGCTGAAGATCGGCGTCACGGCGATCAGGCCATCGGCGGTGACGACCTTGTCGATCGCCGCCCGCAGTGCGGGGGCCGGGAAGCCGGTGAGCAGGTTGTCGGCCAGATCGCGAGCGTGATCGCGCAGGTCGACGAAGTCCACTTCGACCTCGGCGCCTTTCGCGCGCAGCTCGCGTGCTGCCGCGGCGGCCAGTCGATCGGCCAGCAAACGTGTCGACGAAGGCTGCGAAAGCCCTGCCGAGACCACGGCGATACGGGTTGTCATGCGATCACCTCCGTGGTGTGCGGGCCGCCGAATGCGCGGCGCGGTGTGGATGTCACGCGCTGACCTCCGCCATGGTCTTGGCGGCGAGCAGCGAGTCGTGCGTCGGCGCGTCCGGGACGTGCGCCGGGCGTCGAGCCGCGAACTCCTTGCGCAACACCGGGATCACCTCCTCGCCGAGCAGGTCCAGCTGCTCGAGCACCGTCTTCAACGGGAGTCCGGCGTGGTCGACCAGGAACAGCTGGCGCTGGTAGTCGCCGAAGTGCTCGCGGAAGGTGAGCGTCTTCTCGATCACCTGCTCCGGGCTGCCCACGGTGAGCGGGGTCTGCTCGGTGAAATCCTCCAGCGACGGGCCGTGTCCGTAGACGGGCGCGTTGTCGAAGTAGGGCCGGAATTCGCGGACCGCGTCCTGCGAGTTCTTGCGCAGGAACACTTGTCCGCCGAGACCGACGATCGCCTGGTCGGCGCTGCCGTGGCCGTAGTGCTCGTAGCGCCTGCGGTACAGGTCGATCAGCCGCTTGAAATGGTCGGTGGGCCAGAAGATGTGGTTGGCGAAGAAGCCGTCACCGTAGTACGCGGCCTGTTCGGCGATCTCGGGGCTCCGGATCGACCCGTGCCAGACGAACGGCGGCACGTCGTCGAGCGGACGCGGGGTCGAGGTGAACGACTGCAGCGGGGTACGGAACTTGCCTTCCCAGTTCACGACGTCTTCACGCCACAGCCGGTGCAGCAGAGCGTAGTTCTCGATGGCCAGGGGGATGCCGTCGCGGATGTCCTTGCCGAACCACGGATAGACCGGGCCGGTGTTGCCGCGGCCGAGCATCAGGTCGACGCGGCCGTCGGCCAGGTGCTGCAGCATCGCGAAGTCCTCGGCGATCTTGACCGGGTCGTTCGTGGTGATGAGCGTGGTCGAAGTGGACAGCAAGATGTTGTCGGTGCGGCCCGCGATATAGCCGAGCATCGTCGTCGGTGACGACGGCACGAAGGGCCGATTGTGGTGCTCGCCCATCGCGAACACATCGAGGCCCACTTCCTCGGCCTTCTGCGCGATCGCGACCATCGCCTTGATCCGCTCGGCCTCGGTGGGGGTGCGGCCGGTGGTGGGATCGGTGGTCACATCGCCGACGCTGAAGATTCCGAACTGCACGGGCCCTCCTTTGGTTGCCATGGCAACTATAACCACGGCAGGCGGGCACCTATTCCGATGAGATGCGGATCACATGGCTACTCGGCGAACGGGTGGCGCGTGCGGCCGATCAAGTCGGCCACCGAGCCCACCACCATGGTCGGCCGGAACGGATAGGCCTCCACCGAGGACTTCGTCGAGATGCCGGAGGTCACCAGCACCGTGCGCAGACCCGCCTCCAAGCCGGCGATCACGTCGGTGTCCATCCGGTCGCCGATCATCACCGTCGATTGGGAATGCGCGCCGATCTGACGCAGCGCCGAGCGCATCATCAGCGGATTGGGCTTGCCGACGTAGTACGGCTCCTTACCGGTGGCACGGGTGATCAGCGCGGCGACCGAACCGGTGGCGGGCAGCACGCCGTCGCGCGAGGGTCCGGTGGCATCAGGATTGGTGGCGATGAACTTCGCGCCCCTGTCCACCAGCCGGATCGCGGTGGTGATCGCCTCGAAGGAGTACGTCCGGGTCTCGCCGAGGACCACGTAATCGGGGTCGCTGTCGGTGAGCACGTAGCCGATCTCGTGCAGCGCGGTGGTGAGACCGGATTCGCCGACCACGTACGCGGTGCCGTTGGGGCGCTGGTCGTCGAGGAAGGTCGCCGTGGCCAGCGCCGAGGTCCAGATCGACTCCTCGGGGATGTCGAGGCCGGTGTGGCGCAGGCGGGCCTGCAGGTCGCGGGGCGTGCGGATCGAGTTGTTGGTCAGCACGAGGAACGGGATCTCGTTGGCGCGCAGTTCGGCGAGGAACTCGTCGGCGCCGGGGATCAGCTGATCCTCGTGCACCAGCACGCCGTCCATGTCGGTGAGGTACGACAAGATCTGCTCATCCTTGGTGGCCACCAGTTAATTGTCCGCTAAAACTCGGCGTGGTGGGTGACGAAACGGCATGGGCGCGGATGACGGGCTGCGCGCTAGTGTCGTGTTGGCAGGGGTCAACGGACGACAGGAGTGGCTGGAATGGTTGAGCTCAAGCTCGGGTACAAGGCATCGGCAGAGCAGTTCGGGCCACGAGAGCTGGTCGAACTCGGCGTCGCCGCCGAGCAGCACGGTCTCGACAGCGCGACCGTGAGCGACCACTTCCAGCCGTGGCGCCACGACGGCGGGCACGCGCCGTTCTCGCTGGCCTGGCTGGCGGCCGTCGGCGAGCGCACCGAACGCATCCAGCTCGGCACCTCCGTGCTCACCCCGACCTTCCGCTACAACCCGGCGGTGATCGCGCAGGCCTTCGCCACCATGGGCTGCCTGTACCCGGGCCGGGTGATGCTCGGTGTGGGCACCGGTGAAGCGCTCAACGAGATCGCCACCGGTTACAAGGGCGAATGGCCCGACTTCAAGGAGCGTTTCGCCCGCCTGCGGGAAGCGGTGAAGATGATGCGCGAATTGTGGACCGGCGATCGCGTCGATTTCGACGGCGATTACTACCACACCGTGGGCGCCTCCATCTACGACGTTCCCAAGGGCGGCATCCCCGTCTACATCGCCGCGGGCGGCCCGGTGGTCGCCAGGTACGCGGGTCGCGCGGGCGACGGTTTCATCTGCACCTCGGGCAAGGGCATGGACCTCTACACCGAGAAGCTGCTGCCCGCCGTCGCCGAGGGCGCCGAGAAGGTCGACCGCGATGTCGCCGAGATCGACAAGATGATCGAGATCAAGATCTCCTACGACACCGATCCCGAACTGGCACTACAGAACACGCGATTCTGGGCCCCCCTCTCCCTGACCCCCGAACAGAAGCACGACATCACCGACCCCATCGAAATGGAGAAGGCCGCCGACGCCCTCCCGATCGAACAGGTCGCCAAGCGCTGGATCGTCGCCAGCGACCCCGACGAAGCCGTCGCCGCGATCAAGCCCTACCTCGACGCGGGCCTCAACCACCTGGTCTTCCACGCCCCCGGCCAAGACCAGCTCCGCTTCCTCGATCTGTTCAAGCGAGACCTGGCCCCCCGCCTGCGCGCCCTGGGCTGAGACCGGTCGGCTCGAATCCCTGGCCGGGCTCCATTAACGGCGCCCGGCCAGATATCGATCCATGGTCACGAACATCGGATCGACACAAGGAAACGAACCATGGGATTGTGGATCGGTAGCCCCGCGCTGAACGCCACCGAGAACGTCGTCTGGCAGAAACTCGCCAATCGAACGCAAGGCAGCAGGGCCGTCGGCGGACGCCTCCACCTGACCGAAACCCGACTGCTCTTCGTGCCCAATCACCTCGACGCGATCACCGGCGGCAAGCGCTGGGAAGCGCGCCTGACCCAACTGCGCGCCGTCGGGCAGCAGAGCCCGGATGGCGGTCTGTTCAGCGGCGGCCTGCGCACTCGTCTGCGCGTCGACACCGACGCCGGAACCGAGCTTTTCGTCATCGATCCGATCGACGAGGCGATCGCGATTCTGGACGCCGCGAGGACAGATACCCGGAGCTAGCTCAGGGCGGGGGCGGGTGTTCGACTAGCCAAAATTCGGCAGCATCCTGCCGGTTCAGCCCTGCCGGGGCGGCGGGGTGAACACCACACACCAAGTCGGCAGAATATTGCCGGTACTCTACTATTTGAGGTACCCTCACTTAGCCGATGGAAAATTCGGCGGAATTCTGCCGACCAAAGGCTGGCTGCGAATATGTTGCATGCGGTGGGCGCGGCGATTCGGGCGGAGCGGCGCCTCCACCACTTGACGCAGGAGCAGCTTGCCGAGATTGCGGGCACCTCGACCCGAACGGTCCGCGATATCGAGCAGGGGCGAGGTTCACCCAGCATCGGGACGGTCGCCGCGGTGGCCGGCGCGCTGGGGCTGTCCCTGGCGGTCACGCCATGACAGACTTCGAAGCATTGCGCACCGTCAGGAGCGCAGATGTCTATAAAGCCGGTACCCTCGCTGCCTCGATCAACCGGACACGGCAAGGCGGCACCGAATTTCAGTACGCACCAGGGTATTCCGGTGATCCGGTCGCTTCTACTCTGCCGCTCGGCACCGAGCCGGTCACCAGCGGATCGGGATCTGTACCAGCCTTTTTCGCGGGCCTGCTGCCGGAAGGGCACCGCTTGACGGTGCTTCGTCGTGCCGTAAAGACCAGCATCGACGACGAACTCAGCCTGCTACTCGCGGTCGGTGCCGATGTACCGGGTGACGTTCAAGTGTTTCCCGCCGGCGCACAACCTGTCGACGTTCCCGCGCTGGTCGACTGCATGTCAGCCGACGAGCTCGAATTCGACCGCCTCGTAGACGATGTCGATCGACAGGCGATCCCTGGGATCCAGAACAAGGCGAGCGCGTCGATGATCAGCACACCGATTGCCGCGGGCTTCGGTCGATTCATCCTGAAGCTGTCACAGTCGGGATACCCGTATCTGATCGAGAACGAATCCGCGCACCTGGCCGCGGCGCGGGGACTGAAGCTTGATGTTGTCGGGTCGGACCTGGTGCACGACCGATATGGGCAGCCGGGCTTGCTGGTCCGACGGTTCGATCGTGTGCACGAAGGGGATGAATGGCGTCGTCTCGCGTTCGAGGATGCCACCCAGGTCCTCGGGTTGCCGCCGTCGTCGAAATACAACGTCGACGCGGTGCAGGTCGTCGAAGCGCTCGCTGGAATGGTCCGCGCCCCTCTGATCGCAGCACGAAATCTCTACCTGCAGTTCCTGTTCGCGTGGTTGACCGGCAACGGTGACCTGCACGGCAAGAACGTCGGGGTACTTCGAGACACCATGGGACGCTGGAGTATCGCGCCGCTGTACGACATTCCGTGCACTCTCGTCTACGACGACGATTCGATGGCGTTGCCGATCGCCGGACGAACCAGGGGCCTTCGAGCGAAGCACTGGGCCGAGTTCGCCGGACAAGTCGGACTGCCTGCCAAGGCCGCGAAGTCAGCGCAGCAACTCGCGCTCCGCGCCGCCGCGACGGTCGATTTCGACCAGCTCCCGTTCACCGGTTCACCGTTGAACAGGACTCGGCGTGAGCTGCGCTTACGCCGAGGCGATTTGGAGCTTTCGCTCAACTCGTGACAGGGGTGCCAGATCTGACCCTGCCCATTCGTCTCCTGGCGCCTGGCACTTCTCGGGGGCTAACTCAGGGCGTGGTCCAGGTCGCCGAGGAGATCTTGGAGGTCTTCCAGGCCGACCGAGATGCGGACTACCCCGTCGGACAAGC
The DNA here is from genome assembly GCF_053608825.1 of Nocardia sp. NPDC055002. Taxonomy (NCBI): domain Bacteria; kingdom Bacillati; phylum Actinomycetota; class Actinomycetes; order Mycobacteriales; family Nocardiaceae; genus Nocardia; species Nocardia sp. NPDC055002. The sequence goes on along the minus strand of NZ_JBSGWE010000005.1, from coordinate 74,213 downwards.
CGATTGAGGCGCGGCCCTCGGGGCCCATGGCTCGGTGGGTGGTGGTGGCGGGGTGGGTGATCATGGTTTTGGCGTCGCCCAGGTTGTTGGAGATGTCGATGATGCGCAGGCGGTTCAAAACCTCGAAGGCTCGCTTCTTGCCGTCGTCGCCGGTGAGGGCGAAGGTGACCACGGTGCCGCCGCCGGTCATCTGCTCCTTCGCCAGTGCGTGTTGCGGATGTGATTCCAGGAAGGGGTATTTCACCCAGTCGACCGAATTCTTGGTCTCCAGGAACTTCGCCACCTGCAGGGCCGACTCGGTGGAGTGGCGCACGCGCAACGGCATGGTTTCCAGGCCCTTGAGCAAGGTCCAGGCGTTGAAGGGGCTCAGGGCCGGGCCGGTGTGGCGCATCAGGGTTTTGACGGGGCCGTCGATGTAGTCCTGGGCGCCGAGGATGGCGCCGCCGAGGACGCGACCCTGGCCGTCGATGTGTTTGGTGCCGGAGTAGACCACCACGTCGGCGCCGAGTTCGAAGCCGCGCTGGAGCAGGGGGGTGGCGAAGACGTTGTCCAGCACCACCTTCGCGCCCGCGGCGTGGGCGAGCTCGGTGACCTTGCGGACATCGACGAGGGTCTGCATCGGGTTGGCGGGGGTCTCGAAGAACACGGCCTGGGTGGGGACGGACAGGGCCTGCTCCCACTGGTCGAGGTCGTCGCCGTCGACGAAGACGGTTTCGATGCCCCAGCGCGGCAGGATCTCGTTACAGACCACGAAACAGGATCCGAACAGGCTGCGGGCGGCGACGAGACGGTCGCCCGCCTTCAGCAGGGCACCGAGCGCGGTGAACACCGCCGACATGCCGGACGCGGTCGCGAAGGCCGCCTCGGCGCCGTCGAGCAGGCGGATGCGCTCCTCGAACATGGCCACGGTCGGGTTGCCGAAGCGGGAGTAGACGAAATGCTCGACGTCGCCGGTGAACGCGGCCTCGGCGGCCTCGGCGCTCTCATAGACGAAACCCGAGGTCAGATACAGCGCCTCGGAGGTCTCGTCGAAGCCGGAACGGCGCAGGCCGCCACGCACGCCGAGCGTGCCGGGACCGACGCCTTCGGGCAGTGGCTTGTCGAACGAACCACCGGTGATCATGCTTTTCTCCTTATGCCTGACGCCACGGCAGGCCGACAGCGCGCCAACCGGTGCTGCCGCGCTGACCGAACGCGTCGGGACCACCTTCGAAACCGTCGAGCACGTTGTAGGACGGCGCCACGCCCGCCGCCGTCGCCAGGTTCGCCGCATGCGCGGAACGCTGGCCGGAGCGACACAGGAACACCACGGGTGCGTCGTCGGGGCGACCGGCGAGTGCCTTCTCGAGCTGCGCGCCGAACTCGGGATTGCGGGTGCCGGTGCCGTCGACCCATTCGATGAAGTGGGCCGGGCGCTCGATGGAACTGGTGTCGGGAATGCCGATGTGTGCCCACTCACCTTCGGTGCGCACGTCGACCAGCACGGCGCCGGGGTGCTCGGTGAGCAGCTCCCACGCCTTCTCAGGGGTGATGTCGCCGGCGTAAGTCATGTCGATCCTCCTGCGTGAATCCGCTCTTGCCGTGCCGGAAATCCCCGAACACACGGCCAGGTCGTCACCCGGAGCACCCCACCGCGGAGGAGGGTTGCCGACCAGCGAGCCGGGGCTTGACGCTGGCACTCATGACCTTGCGATCTGAGATTGCCTCGGCACCGGTCATCGTGTCAAACGATTCAGAACGAGCACACCAGCCACGCGCTGTCCACGCGGGTCAGTTTCCAGTTGCTCGCCGCCGGGTTGCCGTTGACCACGAGCGCCGCGTCGATTTTGGCGCGGTCACCGTTGACGGTGGCGTTCTCGAAACCCTTGCCGTCGATCGTGACAGTGGATTTCGGGCCACCGAGCTGTTCGCCGAGGCCGGAGGTCTCTTCGCTGAAGCCGGGGCAGGCCACGCCCGTCGGCGGACGGAGGTCGCTGCGCGAGCGCGCGTCGATATAGTTGGTGACGGCGGCCGCGAGACGGTCGGCCTCTGTGACATTTTTCTCAGCGGGTGAGAGCAGTCCACCCGCCACGATGGCGATGAGCACGATGATCGCGATCACCGCGGCCGCGACGAACGGGACGATGGAACGCTTGTCGGTCTGATCCACCACTACGGGCTGGTCATCCGAGCCTGTTTGCTCCTCGTTCATGCTGTAATCCTGACAGACCCGCGCGGGCAGCTACACCGCGCGCCGGGTGGCTGCAACGCCGCAGCTAGAATCGCCTTGATTGCGGTCGGCTGCCGACGTCGATGGCAGCTGCCAGTAAGCGGATGTCCGACTTAGCCTAAGCTAAGTTGACGCCGTCAAATCAGTTCTCGACCAAAGGGTGCGCGTAGAAATGACCGAACAGAGTGCAGCGACTCGCCCACTTCGCATTGCGATCGTGGGTGCGGGACCGGCCGGTATCTACGCCGCCGACGCGTTGATGAAGTCCGATGCCGACGTGAGCATCGACCTCTACGAGCGCATGCCCGCGCCCTTCGGCCTGATCCGCTACGGCGTCGCCCCCGACCACCCCCGCATCAAGGGCATCATCACCGCCCTGCACAAGGTCCTCGACAAAGACCAGGTCCGCCTGCTGGGCAACATCGACTACGGCACCGACATCACCCTCGACGACCTGCGCCAGTTCTACGACGCGGTCATCTTCTCCACCGGCGCCAACGCCGACCGCGCCCTGGCCATCCCCGGCATCGACCTCGACGGCTCCTACGGCGCCGCCGACTTCGTGTCCTGGTACGACGGCCACCCCGACGTCCCCCGCTCCTGGCCCCTCGAGGCCGAGAAGGTCGCCGTCCTCGGCGTCGGCAACGTCGCCCTCGACGTCGCCCGCGTACTCGCCAAGACCGGCGACGAACTGCTGCCGACCGAGATCCCGCCGAACGTCTACGAAGGCCTCAAGGCCAACAAGGCCCTCGAGGTCCATGTGTTCGGTCGTCGTGGCCCCGCGCAGGCCAAGTTCACGCCCCTCGAGCTGCGCGAACTCGACCACTCGCCGACGATCGAGGTCATCGTCAACCCCGAGGACATCGACTACGACGAAGGCTCCGAAGCCGCACGCCGTAACTCCAAGCAGGTCGACATGGTCGCCAACACCCTCGAGCAGTGGGCCATCCGCGACCACGGCGACCGCCCGCACAAGCTGTTCCTGCACTTCTTCGAATCGCCCTCGGAGATCCTCGGTGCCGACGGCAAGGTCGTCGGCCTGAAGACCGAACGCACCCAGCTCGACGGCACCGGCAACGTCAAGGGCACCGGCAACTTCACCGACTGGGACATCCAGGCCGTGTACCGCGCCGTGGGCTACCTCTCGCAGAACGTCACCCAGCTGCCGTTCGACGATCAGGCGGGCACGGTGCCCAACGAGGCCGGCCGCGTGATCGCCGACGACACCGCCGAAGGTGACGCCCGATTCATGCCCGCCACCTACGTGACCGGCTGGATCAAGCGCGGCCCGGTCGGCCTCATCGGCCACACCAAGGGCGACGCCAACGAGACCATCGCCTGCCTGCTCGACGACGCCAAGGCCTTCGCCCCCGCGCCGAAGCCCGAGCTCGACGCCGTCACCGAGTTCCTCGAGGGCAAGGGCATCCCGTTCACCACCTGGGCGGGCTGGTACCGCCTCGACGCCCACGAGCGCGCCCTCGGCGAGCCCGAAGGCCGCGAGCGCGTGAAGGTCGTGGAGCGCGAGGACATGCTGCGCGCCTCCGAGCCGAACAAGGCCTGAGTTTTTGGCGCGCTGGCGCGCGCGTGTTCGCGGCCCTGAATGGCCCGCCGATGTGCGGGGTTGGGTGTGCTGTCATGGCAGAACTCGGGGTTTCAGTGGTCCCGTCCTAGTGGGGGCGCGACGTTGAGTGCGCTCACGCCGCAGAGATAAGGCATTCTGTACTGGTGTTCGATGCCCACGTCCACATCATCGATCCGCGGTTTCCGCTGATCGAGAACGAAGGCTATCTCCCCGAGCCCTACGTGATCGATGACTATCGAAAGCGTATGGCGCACTTCGATGTTCGCGGCGGTGCTGTCGTCAGCGCGTCTTTCCAAGGCGCCGATCAGACGTACCTGAAGGCAGCACTGGCCGCGCTCGGTCCCGACTGGGTCGGCGTGACCCGGCTGGATCTCGACGCCACCGACGACGAGATCCTCGAGCTGAACCGGGCAGGCGTACGCGCCCTGCGGTTCAACCTCAAGCGCGCCGCCGCCGACATCACCGAGATGACATTGCAGGCGTTGCGCGCCCACGAACTGGCGGGCTGGCACGTGGAGCTCTACATCGACGGTCAGATGCTGGCCTCTCTGCAACCGGTGATCTCGAAGCTGCCCGCGCTCTCGATCGACCATCTCGGCATGTCCGACGAGGGTCTGCCGTACCTGCTCGACCTGGTGGACCGCGGCGCCAGAGTGAAGGCGACCGGGTTCGGCCGGGTCGAGATGGATGTGGCCGAGACGCTGCGACGCATCCACACCGTCAACCCGGGTGCGCTGATGTTCGGCAGCGATCTGCCCGGCACGCGCGCCGGTAGGCCGTTCGAGGAGCGCGATGTGGACCTGATCTCGCAGGTGGTCGGCTCCGATATCCACGCGGTGCTCGAGGACAATGCCCGGGAGTTCTACCGGCTGCCCGCGGTGCGTCGCCCGGAATCCGAGCCGCTACCCCGCATCGAGAATCCGACTATCCCGATCCCGCGCAATCAGCTCCCCGGCGCGGACGACCGCACCCGCCCGCTGCCGATCATCGAGTAGTCAGCTGATGATCGCGCCGGTGAGCCACACACCGGACGCGATCAGCGCGCCGAACAACTCGACCAGCATCGACAGGCCGACGCCCTTGAGCGCGTGCACCGTCGCGGGCCAGGCCAGGTCGTTGGTCTTCAGGCGGTACAGCTCGGCCAGGTACACACCGAGCACGAAGCCGATGAACAGGCCGACGATCGGGATCACGAAGAAGCCGGCGATGCCGAGCACCGCACCGGCCAGCAGCGCGCGGTTCGACACCCCGGCTTCACGCATCCGCTTGCCCGGCCAGGTGTACTTCACGACGCCGGAGAGCGCCAGCGCGACGGTGGCGATCGCCAGCACCGTCCAGGCCGTCGCACCGCCGGTCATGAACGCCCACACCGCGATCGCCGCGAAAATGAGGATCACCCCCGGCAGAATCGGTACGATCACGCCGACGATGCCGACCAGAATGACAAGGCCGACAACGACCTCACCCCACACGCCCACTACCGGGTCCTCCCGTTGCCGCGCCGAGTCGCGCTCGTGCGAATTCTCGCCCATGCTCTACCCGAGCCGCCACCCCAGCGCTATTGTCAATGTGTCAATACCGTTCGACAACGAACTGAGGTCACCGCGTGAGCACGGAGTCCACCGCCAAGCAGGGGCCCCTTGCGGGCATCAAGGTCATCGAGTTGGCAGGCATCGGGCCGGGCCCGCACGCCGCGCTACTACTGGCCGACCTCGGCGCCGACGTGGTGCGCGTGCAGCGCCCGAACCAGCTGCCCGGCTTCATGGAACGCCCCCAGTGGCGTGGGCGAACGATCGTCGAGGCGAATCTGAAGGACCCCGCCGACGTCGCCAAGATCCTCGACCTGGTCGAGAAGGCCGACGTGCTGCTCGAGGGCTTCCGTCCCGGCGTCACCGAGCGCATGGGCCTCGGACCCGACGAGGCGCTGGCCCGCAACCCGCGCCTGGTGTACGGCCGGATGACCGGCTGGGGCCAGCACGGCCCCCTCGCCGATCGCGCGGGACACGACATCAACTACATCTCGCTGACCGGTGTGCTCAATGCCATCGGGCGCAAGGGCGAGCGGCCGGTGCCGCCGCTGAACATGGTCGGCGACTTCGGTGGCGGCTCGATGTTCCTGGTGTTCGGTGTGCTCGCCGCGCTGGTGGAGCGGCAGAATTCCGGCAAGGGCCAGGTGATCGACGCCGCGATGATCGATGGCGCGCTTGCCCTTTCGCACATGATCTGGGGCATGCGCGGGGTCGGCCTGTGGTCCGACGAGCGCGGCACCAACCTGCTCGATACCGGCATGGCCTTCTACGACACCTATGAGACCTCCGACGGCAAGTACATGGCCGTCGGCGCGATCGAGCCGCAGTTCTACGCCGAACTGCTGGCCGGGCTGGAGATCGACCCGGAAGGTCTGCCGATGCAGATCGACCCGAACGGCCAGGAACAGCTGCGCAAGCTGTTCACCGACAAGTTCCTGACGAAGACCCGCGACGAGTGGGCCGCGATCTTCGACGGCACCGATGCCTGCACCACCCCGGTGCTGACCTTCACCGAGGCCACCGAGAACCCGCACATCGTGGCCCGTACCGGCCTGATCGACATCGACGGTGTGGTCCAGCACGCGCCCGCGCCGCGCTTCTCGCGCACACCGGGCGGCACGCCCACTCCCCCGCCGAACGTCGCGACACCGATCGAAACGGTCTGGGCTGACTGATTTGCCGGCCTGTCGTCGGTAAAGTTTTCCACTATCGACGACAGGCCGAGGTTCCGAACCGTCAGAACCCCACCGAAGGTGCTCGCCGCCCTCATCGCGGTCACCACCTTCGGCGCGGCAGTGCTGTGCTTCATCCTGGCCGAGGGATTGTTCGACACCCGTACCGCGCAGATCGCCGAAAACCATTGCCACAGCGCGGCACCGGTGCCGGTGATGGTGAGCGTGCTGAACGGGCTGGCGACCGGGATGCTGCTGGCCGCCGCCGTCTCACTGCTGTGTTTGCTGGTGCTGCTGTTCCGCTATCCGTCCGAACGTGGCGCTGTCGCGGTGCCGCTGACCGCGGTGGGACTGGTGGCCTCGGTGCTGTTCATGTTCGGGGCGGGGTACGAAACCGTGCGCCCCGAACCGGCTTCCACCGGGCACAACCCGTGCGCGTTCAGTAGCAGGTGAGCGGTTGCAGTGGGTCGGCGGCGCGGGGCGTGAGGGCGTCGTAGGCCGCGGCGATGGATTTGACGGCGATGCGTAGCTCGGCTTCGGGGTGGGTGTACGGCAGCCGGACGAAACGTTCGAACGCGCCCTGGACGCCGAAACGTGGTCCGGCGGCCAGCAATACGCCGTGATTGGGCGCGGTGGCGGCCAGCGCGGTGGAGACCGGGCTGGGCAGCTGGGCCCACACCGACATCCCGCCCGCGCCGACCGTGATGTGCCAGCCGGGGAGGTCTTCGGCGACGGCGTCGAGCAGGGCGGTGCGCTGGGCGCGCAGCTGTTCGCGACGGCGCTCGAGGATGGGTTCGGCGTTCTCGAGCAGGTGGACGGTGGCCAGCTGATCCATCACCGGGGTGCCGAGGTCGACCGTGGAGCGGATGCCGAGCAATTTGGTGATCAGCGGCTGATTGGTTCGGATCCAGCCGACCCGCAGGCCACCCCAGAACGACTTCGACGCCGAACCGATGGTGACGATCTCCGAGCCCTTCGCGAACGCGGCGACCGGCGGGGGCATGGTCCCGTCCGACAGGTTCAGTTCGCCCATCGACTCGTCGACGACGACGGTCATCCTGGTGTCGCGGGCGATGGCGGCCAGTTCGGCGCGGCCCTCGGCGCCGAGCAGCAGTCCGGTGGGGTTGTTGAAGTCGGGAACCAGGTAGGCCAGGGTGGCCGCGGTCTGCCGCGCTGTACTGCGCAGACCTTCGAGATCCCAACCGGCGTCAGGGAATTCGGGGCGTAGTGGGATCGGGATGGGACGGGCGCCGACATCGCGGATGGCTTCGATGGCGTTCGGGTAGGACGGGTGCTCGATCAGGACCCGGGCGCCGGGTGAGGCGAGCACGTTGAGGAGCAGCCGAAGTCCGTGTTGCGCACCGAGGGTCACCAGGATCTGGTCCGGTTCCGTCGGCAGACCGCGCGCGGTGTAGCGGCGGGCCAGTGCTTCGCGCAGCGCGAGGATGCCGACCGGGTCCATACCGTGGGTGCCGAGGTAGGACGGGATTCCTTGCAGCGCGGTCGAATACGCGTCGTGGAGTTCGGGGGACGCGGGCATCGCGGCATAGGTCATGTCGATGGTCGGCAGCTCCGGCTGCGCCATCAGGGCCATGATGCCGCGGCTGGGCTTGGCGCCGTCGTGCTGGATCGCGGGCGGGAGCGCGACAGTGCTGCGAGAACCCTGGCGGCTGATCAGGTAGCCGTGTTCGCGCAGCAGCGAATAAGTGGAGGTGATGGTGGTGCGGCTGACGCCGAGAGTTCCCGCCAGATCGCGCTCGCTGGGCAGGGCCACGCCGAGTGGGGCGCGGCCGTCGTGGATCAGCAGGCGAATGGCTTCGGCCAGGGCCAGGTAGGCGGGCCGGTGCGGGCGGCGTTCGGCATCGCCGTCGGTTTCGGGGTCACGCCACCGGCCGAGGTCGCGAGCCAAGCCTGCTGCGCCGATCACTCTTGTCGCCATAAAGTCCAGTATTCCCTAAGTGGATATTTCTAAGCAAGGCCAGTGGGTGGATTCTTACTGGCATGACCACTTTCCTAGCCCTCACCGTTGCCGTTGCCTTCGGGTTGGCGGTCTACCACTTTTCACCCAAGAAAGGCGAACTACCCTTCTGGCCCTTCCAATATCTGCCGCATGACCGGGCCTTCGGCACCTATGACGAGCAGCGCCTCTACCGAGATCTCGATGCGATGCGCTCACACGAGGTAGGCGACGATGCAGTCCAGTCGCCCCAAACTGGCCTTGAAGTCCAGTCGACAGACCCGCAGCGAGGGTCGCTCGCCGCGTGAGTACGTCTTTGTCGGTGGGTCGGCGCACACTGTGATCATGAGTGACTCGACGCAGACCGAGACGGTGGTCTCGGCACTGTTCGACACCGCTATCGGGCTGTGCGCGATCGCCTGGCACGGTGACGCCGTTGTCCGGTTCCAGCTGCCCGAGGCGAGCGAGGAGGAAACCCTCGCCCGGATCACCCGGCCGTTCGCCGGGGCACCGGTGCCGGAGAGCGCACCGGGGCCCGTGATCGTCGAGGCGATCGCGGGAATTCGCGCCCACCTCGACGGGGCGGTCGACGCACTGCGCTGGATCGAGGTGGACCTGCGGGGTGCGCCGGAATTCCATCGCGCGGTGTACGCGGTGACCCGCGAGATCGACCCGGGTCACACGCTCAGCTACGGCGATATCGCCAGTCGGATCGGAGCTCCCGGCTCTGCGCAGGCCGTCGGACAAGCGCTGGGGCGCAACCCGGTGCCGCTCATCATTCCCTGCCATCGGGTGCTCGCGGCCGATCACGCGCTGCACGGATTCTCGGCGCCGGGCGGGATCGGCACCAAGGCGCGGCTGCTGGAGATCGAACGGACGCCGGGCTTCGGCGAACCGATGTTGTTCTGATCGCCCAACTCGTTCGGCGGAGCACCGATGAATTCCCGCGACGCGTCCCGTCTCAACGAACAAGATCGGACTCGCCCGGCTCGTGCCGGCTGCCGGATCCGTGAAACCCGCGCGGACCTGCGGTCGAGGTGATCGCGTACCGTCGAGCGCGGCGGCCCGTTATCGAGAGGAATTCCCCATGCAGACTGTGACGTCGGCCGACGGCACCACGATCGCCTACGACCGGATCGGTGAGGGGACCGCCGGAACCGTCATCCTGATCGGTGGCGCGTTCAGCTACCGCGCGTTCCCCACGATGGTCGAACTCGCGCAGGCGCTGGCCGACGACTACGGGCTCACGGTGCTCAACTACGACCGGCGCGGGCGCGGTGACAGCACCGACTCCCCCGGCGTGTACGACGCCGCCAACGAGATCGCCGATATCGCGGCGCTGGTCGAGGCCGCGGGTGGGAAAGCGGCGCTGTTCGGCTGGTCCTCCGGTGCCGCGCTGGCGCTGCTGGCAGCGCGGTCCGTGCCCGGCGTCACCGAGGTGGTGGCGTTCGAGCCGCCGTTCGTGGTCGACACGAAAGGCCATGTGCCGCCGAAGAATCTGGAAGCCAAGCTGCACCCGATGATCGCGGCCGGCGATCGCGGTAAAACCGTGCGGTACTACATGACCAAGGCGATGGGGGTGCCGTCGCTCATGGTGGCGGTGATGCGAGTGACGCCCTTCTGGAAGACGCTGACGGCGACGTCGAACTCGACCGCGCACGACTGGGCCGTGATGAAGCCGTACATGCAGGGTAAGAAGCTGGACCGCGCCGACTGGCAGGGTGTCGAGGTGCCGGTGCTCGTGCTCGCGGGCGACCGGACCGCGGCGCTGCTCATCAAGGGTTCGAAGGCCGCCGCCGAGGTGCTCCCGAACGCGGAATTCGCCGAACTTTCCGGCGTGGGTCACAACCCCAAGATCTCGATCCTCGCCCCCGCTGTCGGCGAATTCCTCACCCGCACAAAGTAATCAGGGCGGCGGCGGGTGATCGCGGAAGAACTGGCACGGCTCACCGGTGAGGTAGCCGTCCAGACACGCGAAGTAGACCTGGACGCAGCTGTTACTCGTGCAACCGACGGTATAGAGCATCCCGCGAATGCGTTCGTTGCGCTGCTGCGAGGGGGCGAGAGTCTGGGCGGGCGGCGGCGCCGAACTCACCGGGGAGACGCTGGGCGAGGGAGCCGGCGCGTCCTGGGCGGCGCACCCCGGCAGGACCGCCAGCGCGAGCAGAGCCGCCGCGGCTGACCCACGTCGCAGAGCCATCGTCCACCTCCATCCCGAAACCCTTCTCGACGCTACCCCGGCGGGCAGTCGGACGACGAGGTCGCCCGAGCCGATTCCCACCGGATCGCGGGACTGTGGCCGTGCCGTCGGGGGACGGGTCAGAGGGTCGCGCCGTAACCGCTGCCGAGCACGCCGCCCGCGACGGCACCCGCCGCGGCCGCGGGAACGCCGAGCACGGCGGCACCGGTAGCCGCACCCGCCGCGGCGCCGATGGCGGCGCCCGCACCGGTGCTGGCGGCTGCGATCGGCCACGCCAGGGCGAAGCCTGCGGGGATCGCCGCCAGGGCGCTCGCGCCCGCCGTCGGGACCGCCGCCGCGGCACCGAGAATCGCGGCCGCACCCGCGGTGCCCGCGGCGCCCACCGCGAAGCCGACACCGGCACCGATGCCGGCGCCGATGAGGCCGCCGCCGACCGCGCCGACGGCAGCGGCCGGAACACCCGCGATCGCGGCACCGGCCAGCGCGCCGCCGACGGTCGCCGCGGCGATCTTGTCGGACCGGCTCGGGTTGATGCCGACCGAACGGCCCTGGGTGGCGATCGCGGCTTCGGCGTCGGCCGCGGTGCCGTTCACACCATCGAGGACGTCGTTCGGAACCTCGTCCGGGACCGGGCTGGTGAAGTCACCGATGCGCAGTGTCCGCTCGGGCGGGGCGATCGGCGCCACCGGCTCGACCGGCTCCGGAAGGTGGAGTTCCTCGATGACGATCGGCGGGGCCGGGGTGGTGTACTCCGGCACCGGGCGCGACTCCGGACGCTCGGGCGTGAGATGCCCAAGCGAATCCGGACCGTCGAACTTCGCCAGATCCGAGCGACCGCCTTCGTCGGCGGGCGACTCGGTGGTGACACCCGGCTGCACCGGAACATTCACACCCGGCTGCGGCACCGCGATCGCGACACCCGCACAGGCGACCGCCAACGCCATGGGCACCACCCCGATCACCGGCCGAGCGACCCGCCGCACCGTCGAAGAGTTCACATTCACAGACCGACGGATCACGCCGACACCCACTGACACTCGAGGAGAACGGCACGTCCCCGCGTGCCGCCCCGCGACGATAGCGTTAGCCAGCTGGATGCCACAAATCGATAGCGAGTCCACATAATTCGCGCACGTCGCCCTGAACAGGGCGGATATCCGGAACCCCGCCCAAAAGGAAGGTCCGGTGCCGTAACCGGCACCGGACCTCCGACTGGTTTCCCAGTCTCACATCACGCGAGCACGTCGTGCCGGACGATCGTCTGGTCGCGACCCGGACCCACACCGATGCACGAGATCCGCGCACCCGACAGCTCTTCCAGCCGCAGCACGTACGCCTGGGCGTTGGCGGGCAGCTCCTCGAAGGTGCGGGCCTGGGAGATGTCCTCCCACCAACCCGGCAGCTCCTCGTAGATCGGCTTGGCGTGGTGGAACTCGGTCTGCGTGGTCGGCATCTGCTCGACCCGCTTGCCGTCGATCTCGTACGCCACGCAGATCGGCACCGTATCCAGCCCGGACAGCACGTCCAGCTTGGTGAGGAAGTAATCGGTGACCCCGTTGACGCGCGTGGCGTACCGGCTGATCACCGCGTCGAACCAGCCACAACGCCGCGCACGACCTGTGGTGACACCGACCTCGCCGCCGTTCTTGGCCAGGAACTCACCGAAGTTGTCGAACAGCTCGGTCGGGAACGGGCCGGAGCCGACGCGGGTGGTGTAGCACTTGAGAATGCCGAGCACCGTGTCGATCTTGTTCGGTCCGATACCCGAACCCACCGCCGCGCCACCCGCGGTCGGGTTCGACGAGGTGACGAACGGGTAGGTGCCGTGGTCGACGTCGAGCAGCGTGCCCTGCGAGCCTTCGAGCAGCACGGTGTCGCCGCGCTCGAGCGCCAGGTTCAGCTCGAGCCGGGTGTCGGAGATGCGGTGCTTGAACGATTCGGCCTGCTCGAGCACCTCGTCCACCACCTGCTGCGGGTCGAGCGCGCGGCGGTTGTAGATCTTGACCAGCACCTGGTTCTTGAACTCCAGGGCGGCTTCGACCTTCTGGGTGAGGATCTTCTCGTCGAGCACGTCTGCCACCCGGACGCCGACGCGGGCGACCTTGTCCTGGTAGCAGGGACCGATACCGCGACCGGTGGTGCCGATCTTGCGGTTGCCGAGGAAGCGTTCGGTGACCTTATCGATGGCCACGTGATACGGCATGATCAGGTGCGCGTCAGCGGAGAGCAGCAGGCCGGAGGTGTCGACTCCGCGCTCTTCCAGACCGGCCAGTTCGTCGAGCAGCACGCCCGGGTCGACGACGACACCGTTACCGATGACGTTCTTCACACCGGGGGTGAGGATGCCGGACGGAATCAGGTGCAGCGCGAACTTGTCGCCATTGGGGAGAACCACCGTGTGGCCGGCATTGTTGCCGCCCTGGTATCGGACCACCCACTGCAACCGCTCACCGAGCAGGTCTGTAGCTTTGCCCTTACCCTCGTCGCCCCATTGGGCACCGATGAGGACGATTGCCGGCATTTCGGAGTCTCCTACAGATCGACGGCAGCACACGCGGCACTGCAGCTACCTGCCGTACTGAGGCGGTGGCCGGAGACACAGTCTAGCCGACGCCTGATCAGGTCCCGTCGACCTGCCCCGCCGGAGCGGTTCGACCCCGCCCTACCGCACCTGCCCTGATCGGTTACGGTTACCAGTCGGCAGTGAGTTTGCGTGACCGAGGAGGGTGTACCGCAGTTTGAGTACCCACGTTCTCCGATGCGGTGAAATGCCGGTCCCGATCGCGCTCTCGTCGTTACCCAACACCCAGACCGGGCGGGTCCCCGATGTCGCGGTGATCGACGAGCTGCTTCCGGTGCTGGCCGCCGACAGCCTGCCGCGCCTGATCGTGCTCGGCGCCGATGCCTCGCTCGCGGCCGTGCTCACCCATCTGATGCGCACCGAGCGATTGCACGTCGAAGTCGGTTTCGTCCCGGTCGACACCACCTACGCCTCGCGGGTCTATCAGACCGGAACCGGCAACGGCGCCGCGAAGCGAGCGGTGGAGGGCCGGGCGATCGAGACCCCGCTGATCCGCGACGACACCGGCACCGTGCTGGTCGGCCGCGCGAGCATCACCGGCGTGGACGGCGCGAAGCTCGAGGGCGAAGCCTATGTCGACGACACGCTGCTGTTCACCGGCAAGGTCACCACGATGCTGATCTCGCCGACGATGACCATGCCCGGTGTCCGCGCGCGAGTACGCAAAGGCCTGCGCAAGCGCACCTGGGTGTCCGGCCGCGCCGCCCAGCTCGGGACGCCGGGGGCGGTCGTCACCCGCGACGGGATCACCGCCGAACGCACCGTCCCCCGCTCGACCTTCTATCGATTCGAACAACCCTGGCTCTTGGTGCGATGACCTACTCCTTCCCCTCGGATCGGCGGTCCGGGCACAGCGCGGTCCGGCCGAGCCCGGTTTTCCTGCTGATCGTCCTGATCACCGTGGGCGGCGGTGCACTCGCCTGGGACGCCGACATCGATTCGGTGCGCGCCAAGGTCGGCGTATTCGTGCTCGTGGTGTTCGGCTGGATCATCAGCTTGTGCCTGCACGAGTTCTCCCACGCGTACGTGGCGTGGCGGGCAGGCGATCACGAGGTGGAGGTGCGTGGGTATCTCACGCTGAATCCGCTGAAGTACAGCCACCCCGTGCTGTCGATCGGTCTGCCGCTGGTGTTCATCGCGCTCGGTGGGATCGGGTTGCCCGGCGGCGCGGTGTATGTGGACACGACGCGGTTCAAGACGAGTGTGCAGCGCCTGGTGAGCGCGGTCGGCCCCGCGTCGAACGCGCTGTGTGCGGTGGTGCTGCTGATCGTGATCCGGGCTTTCGGTTCGGTCGCCGAGCATCCCGCGTTCTGGTGCGGGCTCAGCTTCCTGGCGTTTCTGCAGATCACAGCGTTTCTGCTGAACATTCTGCCGGTGCCGGGGCTGGACGGCTACGGGATCATCGAGCCGTCGCTGAGTTACCAGACCCGGCGCTCGCTCGATCAGTTCAAGCCCTACGGCATGTTGATCCTGTTCGCTGTCATCTTCTTCACCCCGCTGAGCCAGGTGTTCTTCAACGGTGTTTACGCATTGTTCGAACTGTCGGGGGTACCTGAGGTGTGGGCCGCCTACGGTGGCCAGTTGACCCGATTCTGGCGTTGATAGCCTCGGGTCAGAATCGACCCTGGAACGGAAATTGCGTATGAGCTCCACCGGATCGTCCGCTGTCCTGTCCGTCGTCATTCCGGCGCTCGACGAAGCAGCGGGCATCACCGCATGCCTCGAGCGCCTCGTCGGCCAGGACACGATCGATGAGATCGTCGTCGTCGACAACGGCAGCACCGACAACACCCGCGAGATCGTCGCCGAACTCGCCGCCCGACATCCCAAGATCGAGCTGATCTCCGAGCCGCAGCCCGGCGTCGCGTTCGCTCGCAACACCGGCTTCGACAAGGCTCGCGGCGACTACCTCGGCCGCATCGACGCCGACACCCTCGTCTCCCCCGACTGGGGCGCCACCGTGCGCGCCCACCTCGACTCCTACTCGGACACCATGGCGGTGACCGGCATCAGCACCTATCACGACTCCCCGATCGGCATCTTCCTCGCGGCCGCGATCGGCGGCCAGGAACGGCTGGGGATGATCAAGACCCAGCCCGTCGGCAATGTGCACGGCGCCAATATGGCGATCCGGCGCTCGGCGTGGGACCAGGTGCGTTCCGCCACCACCACCCGTCGCGACCTGCACGAAGACCTCGACCTGGCGCTGTGCCTGTCGAAGGCGAAGCTGCGGATCGACCAGCTGCCGACGCTGCGGGCCGAGATCTCCGCGCGCCGTCGCAAGACCCCGCCGGACGTGTGGTGGAAGTACCAGTTGCGTGGCCTGCAGACCATCGCCAATCAGGGCTACGCCATCGTGCCGTTCCATCGCGCGGTGATCACCGGCGCCTGGATCATGCACACCTCGCAGTGGCCGATCTACCGGGCGTGGGATTTCGATCGCAAGCGTTTCTCGCTGCGACCGGGGCGCCCGCGTGTTTCGCCCGTCGGCGACTGAAGCTACTCCTCCGGCGTCACATACGGATTGGGCACGGTGGGCGGAAGCAGGGCGATCGCCGAGATGCGCTGCATGCCGCACACCACCATCAGATCCACCACGATCGAGCGCAGCTGCGCGAACACCACATGCGCCGACAATCCCGCCCCGACAACGAGTTCGGGGCGGGCAGCCTTGGCGACGCTGCGCAACGACGTGAGGGCTTCGGCCTGATCGGGCTGCTCGCCCGGATCGGCCAGCATCATCTTGCGGACCACATCGGTGGCATGGCCCAGCTGGTCGACCAGGTCGATCAAGCGCGGATCGAGAACCTCGTCGTCGCGGACCAGGGTGAGCGAACGGCGAAGCAGCACACGGGTATTGCGGACCGCGTTGTCGAGCGGGTCGGCCGCGTTGTGGATGCGTTCCAGACGTTTTCGGGAATTCCAGTACAGCGGTGAGATGCGGCTGATCTCCCGGCCGCCCGCGAGCGCGTCGCGCAGGGCGTCGATCTGGGGCTGGGTGTCGCGCACCGCCGACAGCGAGTCGGACACCTTCGTCGAGTTCTGTTCGAGCAGGCCCTCGGCGCAGGTGATCATCGATTTACTCATCACCGACAGCACGTCGGCAGCGTGTTCGCGGGCGCGGCGCACCGGGTGCAGTGGGATCAGCGCGACCATCACCACCCCGACGAGTCCGCCGATCAAGGCGTCGATCATGCGGTTCGGACCCGCGCCGGGCGCCTGGTTCAAGGTCGAGACCAGCACGGCCGAACCCGCCGCCTGGATGGTCATGAGCGCGCCGCTGCCGAGAAAGACCGACACCGACATGGCGCCGCCGACCACCAGCGCCACCTGCCAGACGCCGGTCCCGACCTGGGCGATGAACAGGTCGCCGATGCCGATGCCGACCGCGACGCCCACCACCAGTTCCACCGACCGGCGCACTCGCGCACCGAACGAGATCCCGATGGAGACCACCGCGGCGGTGGGGGCGAAGAACGGTTCGATGTGGCCGACGAGATTGTGGGCGATGAACCACGCCAGCGCGGCGCCGAGCGCGCACTGGATGATCGGGATCGCCGAGAGCCGCAGGCGCTCGATCGACGCCCGGTACCGGCCGACGGTGCTGACCTTGGCGGCAGCGACAACCGGAGTGGCAACGGCGACGAAAGGCTTGTGTTCGCTCACCTACGACTCGGACCCGACCGCTGGCTCAGTCCAGGCCGAGTTCGTTCGCCGCGCGCGGGTCGCAATCTTCGAGCAGGTCCAGGCAGCGCGCGTACTCTTCGGTCTCGCCGATCGTCTTCGCGGCGCTCGCCAGCGCACCGACGCTGCGCAGGAAGCCCTGGTTGGGTTCGTGACTCCACGGGACGGGGCCGAAGCCCTTCCAGCCGTTGCGCCGCAGCAGGTCGAGGCCGCGGTGGTAGCCGGTGCGGGCGAAGGCGTATGCCGCGACGGTGTCGTGGTTCACCTCGCCGCCGGCGCGCTGCAGAGCGGCTTCCGCGAGCTGGGCCCACGCGATCGATGCGGCCGGGAACTGCGCGGCGACATCGACCGGGTCGGTGCCCGCGGCAATGGCGTCTTCGGCGTCGATCAGTTCGGGAAGGAGGACCGGCTGCGGTCCGAGCAGGTCACCGAAGGAGGTCATGGGTTCATTGTGCACCGAGGCTGTGGCAGTCGCCGACCGGCCCGCCGCTGAGCCGTCGGCGGTCTCCCCCACGCAGCGCCCGTCAAGCGTGCCTTCAGCCTCGCTCCGGGCCTGCCTGTCCTTTCGCCGCGGCCGTGCGCGAGAGACTTGGGACCGCTTCGCCGCTGTGCCTATTAGGCTGAGCGCAGAGTGCAACGTTCGAGCCTGAGCGAGGGGTACAGAGGTGTCCGACCCGACCGACGAGAACAACCCGGCAGCAGAGTCTGCCGGTCCCGGCGCGCCCGGCCAGCGTGACGATTCGTCCGCGTCCCCTCCCGGCGCACCGGAGTCGGTCACCGAGCCGGACCGGGCGACGAGCCCGCCGGTGGGTCCTGATGAGACCGTGGTGATCCGGCGAGGAGATCTGCCGGGTCGGCCCGATGACGGTGCGCGCGTGCAGGACACACGTTCCGGTGGGACGCAGCCCACCGCGGGACCGGGCGATCAGCCCGGTGGTGCTCAGCGCCCGGGTGGTCCCGGCGGATCTCGGGTGCAGGGTGGGTCTGCCCAAGATGGACCGCGCGCACCGCAGGGCAACGCCGCCGGTGGACGACCGGGTGGCACTGCGCCCGGCGCGGGACAGGGCCCCGCGCGACAAGGCACCGTGGCCGGCGGACAACAGTCTTCGGGACCGGGTGCACAGCAGTCCTGGGGCCGTCCAGGGTTCACGCCCGGCGGGGCGCGGCCAGCAGCGGGACAGCCCGGCAATGGTGCTGGTGCTCAACAACCTTTAGGTCGTCCGGGCAATGCGCCTGGTGCACAACCGCATGCGGGTCAGGGCGGGCCACGCGCCGCCGGTCCGGCCGGCGGGCCGGGTTCGCCGCAGGGCGGTGGACCACAAGTGGGACACGGACCGAGCGGTGGACCCCAGGCGAGTTTCGGGCCGAGCGGTCGTCCCGGTTCGCAACAGCCAGGTGGACCGCCGGCGGGCCGCGGGCCGAGTGGCCCGGCCTCGCCGCAAGCAGGTCGCGGGCCGAGTGGCCCGGGTTCCCAGCAAGCAGGTGGACGACCCGCGGGCCGCGGGCCGGGTGGCCTGGGTTCGCCGCAAGCGGGGCGCGGGCCCAGTTCTCAGCAAGGTGGTGGACCGAACGCGGGATACGGACCGGGTGGTGGCCCAGGTTCGCAGCAGGCCGGTGGACCCCGTGTCGAGGGTGGAAATGCCGGTTCGCCCGGTGCTCGGCAGGTGAGCGGGCCGGGCAATGTGAGCGGTGGATCGCAGCCCGCCGGACCGGGTGTCGATTCGCGAGTCGGCGCTCCCGGTGGTGGCTCACCTTCCGCCGGACGGCAAGGGAACGTGCCCTCGGGTTCGAATGGCCGACCAGGTGCGCAAGGGCCGGAACAGGATTCGGCTGACGGTGGCTCGCCGCTGGCAGGATTGTCGAAGGGATTGCCCGGCGAGAGCCGGGGCGACCACGCGAATGTTTCGGGCCCAGCGGCTCGGGACGAGCAGGGATCCGACATCGCCGGACCGGACGCGCCGACGACCGCGATGTCGATTCCCGGACGGAATCCGACGGCGGGGCGCGGGGGTTCGGCGGATGACCGCACCGTGAAAATGGGTGGCGCCCAGTCGAAGTCAGCTCAGGCCGATGTGCCGACTGCCGCGATGAACAGGGCCGATCTGGCAGCGGCGTCGGATGCGGAGTTCGGCGACGACTCCGCGCCGGACGACACCACCACACGTGGCGCGGTTGCCGGAGCAGCGGCGGCAGGTGCTGTCGCCGCAGGTGCCGCAGCGGCGACCGCGAGCGGCGGATCCGACGAGGCGTCGGATGCGCGGGGCTCGACGTCGACCGCCGATGACAGCTCCGGCACGCAGGCGCGGGACGGCGACAGCTCCACGGAAGACGCCGCGACCAAAGCTGATTCGAGTGCGTCCGCCACCGCAGAGCAGCAGGACGACCCGACTGCCGCTGCGAAGACGAACACCGAGGCCAAGTCGGTCACGCCCACCGGGTCCACCGCTTCAAGGCCCGCAAAGACCGCGCCCTCGCCTGCCGAGCAAGCGTCGGACGCCGAGGCAGCAGGCTCCGCAGCCGCACAGCCCGCGGCAACAGGGCCCGCAGCCTCCGACGCCGCAGCCACAGGGTCCGCAGCCACAGGGTCCGCAGCCGCCGGGTCCGCAGCCGCCGGGTCCGCAGCCGCCGGGTCCGCAGCCGCCGGGTCCGCAGCCGCCGGGTCCGCAGCCGCCGGGTCCGCGGCCACAGGGTCCGCGGCCACAGGGTCCGGTGCTGCGGGACAGGGTGACTCGCGGGGCGACAAGCCGGTTGATGTCGACGCGACCGAGAAGTTCCAGACCAGTGGGCCCAAGGACGCAGGCTCCGGATCCGAGGATCGGACCGTGGCGATGCGGACGGTGAGTTCGGCGGATGCGCCGACCACCGCGATGCCGGTGCAGCGGGCGAAGACCGCCGGGCCGGGCGCGACCGACCGGGTGGTGCCACCCGCCGGTGGGCGGCCCGCGATGACGCCGCCGCCGAATACGCCGCGCGGTCCCGCCGGTCCCCGACAGGCCGGTCAGTCCGGGCTCGGCGGTCCTGCCGGTCCCGGACAGCACCCCGCGGGTCCGGGACAGCAGGGACCGGCGGGTCCCGGCCAATACGGACAGGGACCTCAGGGACCCGTACGCGGTCAGCAAGGCCCAGCTCAGCAAGGGCCTGCCGGCTCGCGGCCCGGCGGCCCCGGGCCTGTCGGTCCAGGCCAACAGGGCAGAGGCCAGCACGGGCCCGCCGGTCAGCAAGGATCGGGTCAGCAGGGCCCTGCGGCGCCCGGCGAGCAAGGACCCGCCGGTCCCAAGCAGTTCGGGCCCGCTGCGGCCGGTCTGTCGGGACTCGCGGCCGCGGGCAACCAGTCCCCTGGTGGCGCCGCCCCGACCGATTCCGACCAGCAGGGAATCGAGGAGACTCAGCCGTCGCCGCCGCGCGGGCCGGGTGTGCCACAGCGGACAGGGGGATCGGCGCCTTCGCCCGCGGATATCCAGCCGACTCGACCGGCCCAGCAGTTGGCCGAGGGTCAGCGGCAGGTGGCGCCGCCGCAGCGGGTCGGGGTCGAGCAGGGCGAGAAGGCCGGTGCGCCCGGCGCCGAGCGGTCGAAGAAGTGGCTGCTGGCTGCCGGTGGCGCCGCGGTGCTGGTCGTCGCCTTGATCGCGACGGTAGTGGCACTCATGAGCGGTGCGGACGATTCGCCCGAAGGACAGGTGAAGGCGGTGATCGGGGACTACACCGACGCGCTGCGCAGCGGTGACCTGGAGGACCTGCGGGCGAGCACATGTGGCGAGCTGCACACGTTCTATCAGGGCATCACTCCCGAGCAGTTCAAGGGCGTGCACGAGGTCTCGACCGAGCGCGGTTCCATTCCGGTCGTGGACAGCGTGGACGCGGTCCGGATCACCGGTGACACCGCCCTGGCCCAGGCCACGGTGTACACCACGGCGGATCCGACGAAGCGGACCGCGCGCACGTTCGACCTGCAGCGCACCGACGGTAGCTGGAAGGTGTGCGACCCCGCGGGCACTCCCTGATCGTGCGTCGACCCGTCGTAGTGGGCACTTCTGCCTGCTATGACGGGTCACACATAACTGGTGATCCAGATGGGTGAACAAGTAAAGTTTTCCGGATCATGAGCAGGGAACAGACAGTGGAGCAGCCGGACATCGATGCTGTGGTCCCGGATGCGACGCTGGTCGGTCAGCGCTTCGCGTTCCGCGATCACTACGAAGTCGGCCGCGAGAAGATCCGGGAATTCGCTCGCGCGGTGCAGAATCTGCACCCCGCCCATCAGCAGGAAGTCGACGCGCGCAAGCTCGGCTACGACGGGGTGATCGCCCCGCCGACCTTCGCGTCGGTGATCGGCATGACCGCCACCCGCGCCCTGCTCGACAGCGTGCTCACCGAGTACGACCTGTCGCAGGTGCTGCAGACCGACCAGGTCTTCGAGCTGTTCCACCCGATGCTGGCGGGCGACCGGATCAGCACCGAGATCGAGATCGAGTCGATCCGCCAGTTCGGCGACAACGACTTCATCAACGTCGGCTTCAAGCTGCGCAACCAGCACGACCAGGTCGCCGTGCAGGGCACCACCACGATCGTGGCCCGCCGCGGCATCGAGGTCGACCCTAATATCGTCGAGGCCGTCGAGAACATCAGCATGCACCCGCGCCCCGACACCATCGGCGGTGTCGGCGCGGGCGATCTCCTGATCCGCCACACCGGCATTGCCCCCGCGCTCCCCCCGCGCGAAACCGTCGCGGTCAACACCACCCCCGAATTCGACTCTCTGACAAAGGGAACCGAACTTCCCCCCGCCACCGCCCGCCTGACCCGCGGCGACCTGGCCAACTACGCGGGCGTCTCCGGCGACCCCAACCCGATCCACTTCAGCGACCGCGCCGCCGAACTGGCCGGACTCCCCACCGTGGTCGCGCACGGCCTGCTCACCATGGGCCTGGCCGCGCAGTACCTGACCGACTGGCTGGGCGACCCGACCGCCATCGAGAAGCTGAGCGTGCGCTTCTCGGGATTCGTTCCGGTTCCCCCGGCCGAGGCGGGCGTCATCGAATTCTCCGGAAAGATCAAGTCGATCGATCCCGATCGCCGCGCGGCAACCGTGCTGCTGAGCGGAGTCTCCGAGGGCCGCAAGCTCTTCGGCCGAGCCGCAGCCGAAATCCGCCTGACGTAGTACCTGCCACCCCAGGTCGGCCACGACCGCACTACCGTGGCGGACCTGGGACTACTTCACCGCGATGAACACCAGAACAGTTCCGCCGATACGGATTACGTCCCCATCGGCCAGCAGTGCCCCGTTGTCGATCGGCACCTCGTTGACATAAACCCCGTTGGCCGAGTGCAGATCCTTGATCAGCAGCCCGGCACGGCTGGGCATGATGTGCGCGTGATACCGGCTCGCCTTCGGATCATCGAGAACGAGTTCGTTGTCCGTCATCCGGCCGATCCTGATCCCCCCATGGGGAATCGGCAGCGTGCGCCCATCGGCGAACCGCAGATTGCCGTTGCGAATCGACTGCGGCACTTCGGTGACCGTCTCGGTCATCGCCGCGGCCACCTGATCAGATCGCCTGGACGCCAGCACATTCAACGGCTCCTGGCGCAGCACCTGCCGCTCCAGCTCGATCAGCGCGGCCCCCGGGTCGATTCCCAGCTCCTCGGCCAGCACGCTGCGCACCCGGCGGCACGCCTCCAGCGCGTCCGCCTGCCGCCCGGACAGATACAGCGCGGTGATCAACTGCCCCCACAGCGGCTCACGCAGCGGATGCTCGTTGGTCATCGACACCAACTCGCCGATCACCGAAGACGCCCGGCCACAGGCGATTTCCGCGTCGACGCGCGCGGAGACGGCGAGTAGCCGCTCCTCGTTCATCGCGGTGGCGAACCCGTCGGCGAATTGCAATCCGGCCAGGTCGGCCAGCGCCCGCCCGGTCCATTCCCGCAGTGCCGCACCGAAAAGGTTGGCGGCACCCGGGTGGTCACCGACATCCAAACACCGCGAACCCGCTTCGCGCGCGCTCTCGAAACGTCCGAGATCGCACGCGGTATCGGGGATTTCGAGCCGATAGCCCGCGCCCTCGGTCCGCAGCACCTGCGCGGAGTCGATCCCCGCGTTGCGCAGCGCTTTACGGATGTTCGACACGAACACCTGCAGGCTGGCCGCGTATGAATCCGGCGGATCCTCGTTCCAGACCATCTCGGCGAGCACAGCAGAAGACACCGCGCGCCGCCGATTGACGGTGAGCGCGGCAAGGAGAGCGCGCGGCTTGGGCCCGCCGACCGCTACCGGCTCGCCGCCGACGAGCAGTCGAACGGGCCCGAGCACACGGACATCAAGACTCATGAGCTCGGGCCCCGTTGGTTGGTACGAAAATCAGAAACTGCTCACGGAGCGTCCGGCCGACTTCAGGTCGTTGCAGGCCTCGGTCACGCGCGCGGCCATCGAGGTCTCGGCCTTCTTCAGGTAGCTGCGCGGGTCGTAGACCTTCTTGTTGCCGACCTCACCGTCGATCTTCAGCACACCGTCGTAGTTGGCGAGCATGTGACCGGCGACCGGGCGGGTGAAGGCGTACTGGGTGTCGGTGTCGACGTTCATCTTCACCACGCCGTAGCGCAGCGAGTCCTCGATCTCGGACTTCAGCGAGCCCGAACCACCGTGGAACACGAAGTCGAACGGCTGCGCACCGGACTCGAGGCCCAGCTTCTCGGCCGCGACGCGCTGGCCCTCGGCCAGCACCTCGGGCTTGAGCACCACGTTGCCCGGCTTGTACACACCGTGCACGTTGCCGAAGGTGGCGGCCAGCAGGTACTGCCCGTTCTCGCCCGCGCCGAGCGCGGCGATGGTCTTCTCGAAGTCCTCGGGCGAGGTGTAGAGCTTGTCGTTGATCTCGGCCTCGACGCCGTCTTCCTCGCCGCCGACCACACCGATCTCGACCTCGAGGATGATGTTGGCCGACTTGCAGGCCTTCAGCAGCTCCTGGGCGATCTCGAGGTTCTCGTCGATCGGGATGGCCGATCCGTCCCACATGTGCGACTGGAACAGCGGGTTCAGACCGGCGTTCACGCGGTCCTGCGAGATCGCGATCAGCGGACGCACGTAGGTGTCCAGCTTGTCCTTGGGGCAGTGGTCGGTGTGCAGCGCGATCGTCACGTCGTACTTCGCGGCGACGATGTGCGCGAACTCGGCCAGTGCCACCGCGCCGGTGACCATGTCCTTCACGCCGAGACCGGAGCCGAACTCGGCACCACCGGTGGAGAACTGGATGATGCCGTCACTGCCCGCGTCGGCGAAGCCCTTGATGGCGGCGTTGATCGTCTCCGACGACGTGCAGTTGATAGCCGGGAACGCGAACGAGTGCGCCTTGGCCCGGCCGAGCATCTCGGCGTAGACCTCCGGGGTCGCGATAGGCACAGCAGTGACCTCCGTCTTGTGGGGAGCAAAAACCAATTCTGTCAGGCCACACCCTAAATTAGGAAGGCGAACGCGAGATCACCCGGTGGGGCGAGGTTCACCCGCAGGGCACTCATGTCACAGATCGGACCGGTACTGTGGGGGCCGTGACTTTGCTGGCGGTATCCGATGCGGTGACGAACAACCTTGCGTTGACCCAGTTGCTGGACCCGATGTATCTGCTCCAGGAAACCTGGCTCAAGAACGCGGTGCTACCGGCCATCCTGGCGATTGTGTTCATCGAGACGGGTCTGCTGTTCCCGTTGCTGCCCGGTGACTCGCTGCTGTTCACCGGCGGCATGCTCGCGGCGCAGCCGGGCTCGACCCTCTCGATCTGGGTGCTCGTGCCGTTGGTGATTCTCACAGCCTTCGCCGGCGACCAGTGTGCGTATTGGATCGGCCGCAAGATCGGTCCGGCCATCTTCAAGAAGGAAGACAGCCGCTTCTTCAAGAAGCACTACGTCACCGAGACGCACGAGTTCTTCGAGAAGCACGGCCCCAAGACCATCATCCTGGCCAGGTTCGTGCCGATCGTGCGCACGTTCATGCCGGTGCTGGCCGGTGTGTCGAAGATGAGCTACCGCAAGTACGTGGCGTTCGACATCGTCGGCGCGGTGCTGTGGGGTGGCGGCGTCACGATCCTCGGCTACTTCCTCGGCAACGTGCCCTTCATCCGCGATCACATCGAGGGAATCTTCCTGCTGATCGTGTTCGTCTCGATCCTGCCCGCGATCATCACGGTCGGTAAGAAGGTGCTCGAGCGCCGCAACGCACCGGCCGCGCCGGCGCAGAGCGGCGAGCTGGCTGCTTCGACGAACGAGACGCACTGATCCCTGTGACCGCAGTACCGTCGACCCTCGCTATGGGCAGCTTCGATCCGCTGATCTCAGCAGGCCCCGCTGTGGTCTGCACGGTGGTGCTAGTTTTCGTCTTTCTCGAATGCGCGTTCATCATCGGGCTGTTCCTGCCCGGTGATTCCATGCTGATCACCGCGGGCATCGTGCTCGCCTCGCACGCCAATGGCGAGGCGCAGGTCTGGGCATTGTCGGTGGGCACCATGCTCGCCGCGATCGCGGGTAATCAGGTGGGTTATGTCGTCGGGGCGCGGACCGGGCATCGCCTGGTCGCGCGCAAGAACGGCCGATATATCAACACCAAGAATCTGGCCAAGGTCACCGATCTGCTCGAACGGCACGGGTTCCTCGCGGTGCTGGTGGCCCGCTGGATTCCGTGGGTGCGCACGCTGTGCCCGATGGTCGCGGGTGCGGCCGGGATGGATCATCGGCGCTACACCGTGGCCAGCACGCTCGGCGCGATCATCTGGGCGCCCGTGCTGTTGTTGATCGGGTACTACGCGGGCGAGTTCCTCGAGCAGGTTCCGTGGCTGATGCCCGCGGTGATCGGCACGCTGATCGTCGGTCTGATCGTCGGCACTGTTCTCGGTATCCGGCACTATCGCCAGGAGATGGCGAGGCCGGTCGAGGATTACGACCTCGAGCCGAGCGTCGCGGTCGAGTCCGAGCGCTGAGCTACAGCCCGGCCGCGGTGACCTGGTAGGCCGCTTCCATCAACATCCAGCCGGACAGCTGCACGGACAGGTCGCGTTCGGGCACCGCCGAGGCCGTCACCGAACCGCCCGCGGTGAATCTGCCCGCGCCCGCGGTGCCGCCCGGCAGCCTGGCCGGTTTGCTCCAGTCGAATCCGAACAGCGGCTCGCCTTCGAACTCGAGCCGATTGGCCCAGGCGGCGGTGGCCGAGGCTTTGACGATGGCCGCGGCGGTGCGCCGATCGGTTTCGGCCTGCTTGCCCTCGCCGGGCAACATCAGGGCGACCACCGCCAGGTAGCGCGCCAGGACGCCGTTGAACAGCCCACCGTCACCGCCGCCGCCACCGTTGATCACCAGGCGGGTGGTCATGTGTTCTTCCACCGCGGCCAGCAAGCCGCTGACTCGTTCGATGTGACGTTCGTCGTCGTCGGTGTGCACGGCCAGCTCGGTTTCCAGACCGAGCACGACTCCCTGGCAGTAGCTGAACACCGGGCGTTCGACCTCGCCCGAGGGTAGGTGGATCCCGTCGAGGATCAGGCCGGATTCGGGGTCGCGGAGGGTGGTGTCGAGCCAGTCGGCCATCTCTCGCGCGCGCTCCACCCGGCCGAGGCGTAAGAGCGCGATGCCGGCCGGGCCGTTGGCGGGGGCGTTGAAGAAGTCCGATTTGATCCGCCACGGAATACCGCCGCCGACCTCGGGTTCCCAGGCGCCATAGAGCTTCTGCTCGAGGGCGATCAGGCCGCTGCGCGCCGAGGTGAGTTCCTGCGTGCGCTCGGCGCGTTCCAGGGCAATGGCCAGCCAGGCCATGTCGTCGTAGTAACGATTGGTCCAGCCAGTGATGTTGCGTAGCCGGATGCCGCGGGCGATCGCGCCGATGCGCCTGCGGCGGGCGGGGGTGGGGACACGATTGGCGGCGTCGACCGCGACGTCGAGCAGGTGTGCCTGCCACCAGTAGTGCCAGCCCGCGAAGGCTCGTTCACGACGAGTCGCCGGCCAGCCGACAACACCCAATTCCGTTCCGGGACAACCCCACAGCGTCCGCAGGTGCCGCGAGACGATCGCGGACTCGGCCATGTCGGCACGCTCGGACCACAACGCCGGGGTGGGCACGGATCCGGCGCGATCAGAGGGCTGGGGGCGCCGGCCGCTGCGCGAGGTCATGGCTCCATGGTGCCAGGTGGTACCGACATTCCGTGCCCATTCCGTTACCAGGCCGCAGACAGGTCGGCGTGTTGGCGGATCCAGGCGTGCATGGCGATGCCCGCGGCGACACCGGCGTTGATGCTGCGGGTCGAGCCGAACTGGGCGATCGAAACGGTCAGGGCCGCTGCGTTTTTCGCGTCGTCGCTGACCCCGGGGCCCTCCTGGCCGAACAGCAGCAGGCAGTCGCGTGGCAGTTCGGCGGTCTCGAGCGGGACCGCGCCGGGCACATTGTCGACGGCGACCACCGTCAAACCCTCGCGCGCGGCGAATTCACGCAGCTCGGCGAGGTCGCTGTGGTGGACGAGGTGCTGGTAGCGGTCGGTGACCATGGCGCCACGCCGGTTCCAGCGCCGTCTGCCGACGATGTGCACCGCGGCGGCGGCGAAGGCGTTGGCGGTACGAACCACGGTGCCGATGTTGGCGTCGTGGCCGAAGTTCTCGATGGCCACATGGAAGGGGAAACGGCGGGCGTCGATGTCGGCGACGATCGCCTCGCGGGTCCAATAGCGGTAGGCGTCGACGACGTTGCGGCGGTCGCCCTCGGCCAGCAGAACAGGGTCGTAGCGCGCGCCGGTGGGGACGGGGGTGTCGTATTCCTGCTCCCACGGACCGAGGCCGTGCGGGTGCTCGCCCCACTCGGTCGGGCCCGCGACCTCTGCTTCATTCACCCGGCAATGCTAGGCGGGGGCTCGCTACGACGAGGAATCGGCCATCGCGCCGACGATCATCAGCACCACGGCGACACCGACGATCAGGACGGTGAAGGCCAGCAAGCACGTACCGACGATGCCGAGGATGTACCCGGCGTATACCTGCGTGCGACCACCGATCTGCCCACCGGAGCCATCGATTTCAGCGAGCACGCCGCGACCCTTGAGCCAGGCGAACGGAGCGCAGAGTCCGCACAGCGACATGCCGAGCACACCGAGGACGAGGACCGTGGTGGCCTGCGGATGCTCGGGCGGCGGGCCGTAATAGCCCTGGGGATAGCCCTGCGGGTAGCCCTGGGGCCCGTTGTCCGGGTAACTCATGACCGAAGCGTAATCGCGACCGCCCCGAATCGCCGTTTATCCTGGAGGGACAGAGTCTTTTCGGTGGTGAGCGTGATGGATCATGCGCGAGTGTCGCGGGCGCTGATCGGCGTCGTGGCGGGGTATCTGATCGCGCTCGCGGTGTGGTTGGGGTGGCTGGCTCCGCACGCGCCGCCGGGCACCGCACCGTTTCAGGTGATGATCATGGTCGGGCTGTTCGGTTCGGCGTGCGGGATCGCGATGACGTGGGCTTCGATGCCGACACGGGCGGATCGGCGGTTGCTCAGGCACGGGCTCGAGGGGTGGGCGCGCATCGACGGGGTGCATCCGCTGAGCCTGACCGATCACGCGAGTGAGCTCACCGAGTTCGATGTGGAGCTCACCGTGCCCGGCTCCGAGAGTTACCACGGGACGATCGTGGTGGACGTGATGCCGGTACACAAGCCCAGAATGGTTGTCGGACAGACAGTTCCGATTCGGGTGGACCCGCAGGACCGGGATCGGATCATCCTGGCGCTGTGAGCGGCGCGTGTCCGTTCGACCGCGCCGGGTCGTCGGCGGGCGCGGGGATGTTCGACGGCGCGGGCGACGGGAGGCCGACGATCGGGCGACCGCGGCGGAGGGTGCGCTGCCAGCGCAGGGGGTCGAAGACGGCCGGGTCGGTCTCCTCGATGAACGAGCGGATCAGTGCGACGAAGCGGTCGGGATCGAAATGATGCGGGAAATGGCCTGCGCCCGCGAAGATTTCGATACGACTGCCGGGGAAGGCACGATGTGCGCGATCCGCGTGACCAGACGGGATGACGGTGTCGCGGGTGCCGCCGACGACCAGGGTGGGCAGGTGGGCGGCGAGATAGCCGCGGTCGAGCATGGTGATCGTCTGGCCGCGGCGGTCGGCGGCCGCGCGGATGGTGCGCAGGAAGGCGTTGCGAGCGCCGGAGTCGGAGAGGTGGCCGTAGAGGCGGAGCACGTATTCGGCGTCGGGACCGAGGCCGAGGCCACCCAGCGCGGTGACGATCGGCACCGCGGCCGTCACCGCGGTGCGGACCGGCCAGCTGGTGATCGCCATCAGCGCCGGGCCCGCGCCTGCCAGTGTCGCGAGCCGGAACGCGGGGTGCACCCCCGCACCCATTCCCGCCGGGCACACCAGTGCGATCCGCTCCACCTTCTCCGGAAACTGGTAGGCGAACTGCATCGCGACACCGCCGCCGAGCGAGTGCCCGACGACGGTGATCCGCTCGATGCCGAGGATGCTGAGCAGATCGCGCATGCCGTTGGCGTAGGCCGCCACGGCGTAATCGCCGCGCGGTTTGTCCGATTCGCCGTGGCCCAGCAGGTCAGGTGCGATCACGGTGTAGTGCTCGGCGAGCGCGTCGAAGACCGGCGCCCATGTCCCCGAGCTGTCGGTGATGCCGTGGATGAGCAGCAGCGGCGGACCGGTTCCGGCCATCCGGAACGCCCGGCGATACCCGTGCACCTCGATGAACTGCGCTTCCCCACTCATCTACGAAGCGTGCGCGCGAGGTGTTGCGCCCCGACGACACCTGAGTTAGCGCCGTGTGACACCGAGTATCACGAACTCACCGGCGAGCGGGGAGTGCGGAGCGCCGAGACGCTCCAGGTGCGAGATCCTACGTCCGGCCCAGATCACGGGGAGGCGGGACAGTGAGCAGGTATTGCGCGGAGGCGTACGTCGCCAGGATGACGCCCTCGGTGATCCGGCGGGTGCGGTCGTCGCGGGCGAAGAGGCGGCGCACGACGATCAGCGCATCCGAGATCGTGAACAGCAGGGCCCCGACGCCGTAGCGACTGCGCGGGTCGGAGTTCGGAATGTTCAGGCCCGCGATGTTTTTCGCATCCGGGGCGAGAGCCGGGTCCGAAGCGAGGGTCGCGGCCGTGCCCAATGTCGCGCCGTAGGCGGTGAGCGGCAGAACGAGGTTCGGGGCTTTGGCGCGCAGCAAGCCCGCCGCGCCGACCCAGGCCACCACACGCGGGAGGGCGATCTCGGGGCGCGGCCGGGCACCGCGCTTCCACCACAGCAGGGAGTAGCCGGTTTGCATGACCGCGAAGGACGACGCGCCCGCGATGAGGCGGCGGTCGTCGTCGGGGTCGAGCAGCAGCACATCGCCGACCGTCGCGGCGGCCAGCGAGCCGAGCAGGAGCCGGCGTTCGGCCGGATCGAGATCGACGCCGCTGGTCACCGTGTCGGCGGCGAGCAGCGGCATCAACAGCGGCTTGGCGACCCATTGCAGGCGGTCGCGACCGGTGACGGCACCGAACACAGTGACCGCCGCCGCCCCCAGATAAGCGGCGCGCAACCCTCGCATGTCAGAAGCTCGGTTCCTTCGGGGCGGGCGGCAGGGTCACTACCTGGCCCGCGTAACTCAGACCCGCGCCGAAGCCGAGCAGCAGCGCGAGCTGACCACCCTTCGCCTTGCCGGTGACCAGCATTTCCTCGATCGCCAGTGGCACCGAGGCAGCGGAGGTGTTGCCGGTGTTCTCGATGTCGTTGGCGATCGGGACACTCTCGGCCAGGCCGAGGTTCTTCTTCATCAGCTCGTTGATCCGGGCGTTGGCCTGATGCGGGACGAAGACCTCGATGTCCTCCTTGGCCACGCCGGAGGTCTCAAGCGCCGCGGAGAGCGCGCGCGGCAGCGTGACCGCGGCCCACCGGAAGACCTTCGGGCCCTCCATGTGCAGCGACATCCGGCCGACGGCCTCGACCGCCGGATCGGTGCCCTGCAGGGCCTGCGCCTTGTTCATGTACTCCAGGAAATCGACGTCCTGGGCGATGGCTTCAGCGTTCTCACCGTCGCTGCCCCAGACCGTCGGGGAGATGCCGTTGTCCTCGGCCGGGCCGACGACCACAGCGCCCGCGCCGTCACCGAAGATCATCGCGGTGCCGCGGTCGGTGGGGTCGAGGCCGACGGTCATCGTCTCGGCGCCGATCACCAGCACATAGTCGAACGAGCCCGCGCGGATCAGGTCGGCGGCGACACCGAGTCCGTAACAGAAGCCACCGCAGCCGGACGTTAAATCGAAGGCGGCGACCCCGTTGAGCCCGAGGTCGAAAGCCACCGAGGGAGCGCCGTGCGGGGTGAGCTTGAGCCAGCTCGAGGTGCACAGGACGACCGCGCCGATCTTGGATCGATCGATCGGGGTGTTGTTCAGCGCACGCTCACCGGCGGCCGCGGCGATCGACCGGATCGTCTCGTCGCCACTGATCCAGCGCCGGTTGTGGATACCGGTGCGCTCGAAGATCCAGTCGGGCGTCGAGTCGAGGGTCTCGCACACTTCGGCGTTGGTGACGATGCGCTGCGGACGGTAGGCACCGATCCCGAGCATCGCAACGTTGTCGCGACCTTTGTTTACTGCAATGCTCACCACAGGTGACTCACACGTCCTTCAGACTTTCCGGACAGACCACGTCGTCGTCCGGGTTCGGCGTTGTTCAGGCTATCCCAGGGCGAGATCGTCGAGACCGAGGATGGATCGATATTCCAGCCCCTCCTCGGCAATCACCTGGTCAGCACCGGTTTCCCGGTCGACAACGGTGGCAACGCCGACCACGATCGCGCCCGCGTCGCGCAGTGCGCGCACCGCGGTGAGCGGCGAGTTGCCGGTGGTGGTGGTGTCCTCGACGACGAGCACGCGCTTGCCGACGATGTTGGGGCCCTCGATCTGGCGCTGCATGCCGTGCGCCTTGGCGGCCTTACGGACCACGAAGGCGTCGATCGGACGGCCCGGCGCGTGCATCACGGCCATCGCGACCGGATCGGCGCCCATGGTGAGCCCGCCGACAGCGTCGAAGTCCCAGTCGGCGACGAGCTCACGCAGCAGCGTGCCGATCAGCGGCGCCGCCTGGTGATGCAGGGTCGCGCGGCGCAGGTCGACGTAGTAGTCGGCTTCCTTGCCCGAGGACAGCGTCACCTTGCCGTGCACGACCGCGAGCTCGCGCACGAGGGCGGCCAGCTGGTCGCGATCGGCCTTCGTGAGCGCCTGACGTGCTTGGTCGATCATCTAAGTCATGTCCTTCCGCGTGCGTTGAAGAGTCCGCGATTCATGCGGGCCACCAGGGTGCGCGGGACGAAGCCCGCTACCGCGGTGAGCACCTTGTACTGCACGCCGGGCACGCTGATCACCCGGCCGGAGTCCAGATCCTGCAGGCACCCGTCGACGACCTGGTCGACGTCGAGCCACAGGCGCTCGGGCAGCGAACTCATCTCGATGCCCGCGCGCTCGTGGAACTCGGTGCGCACGAATCCGGGGCACAGCGCTTGGATGCGGACACCGGTGCCCACCAATCCACCCGCTAAACCCTCCGTGAAGGATACGACGTAGGCCTTGGAGGCCGAGTAGGTCGACCCCCGTCCGGGGATCAACCCGGCCACACTCGCCACATTCACGATCGAACCCGCGCCCGCCGCGACCATCGGCGGCAGGGCCGCCCTGGTGAGTTGCAGGACCGAGGTGACGTTGACGTCGAGCTGGGCCTGCAGCTCCGCGGGCTCGAGGGTCCAGAACTCACCCGAATGCGCGAAACCCGCGTTGTTCACGAGGAATTCGATGCCTTGGGCGGCTCTGGCCGCGACGCGAGCACGATCGTCGTCATCGGCCAGGTCGGCGACGACGACTTCGGCCGACGTGGCGAAACGGCGGGCAACATCGTCGGCGAGTGCGCGCAGGCGTTCCTCGTTCCTGGCGACGAGGACCAGGTCGTAGCCGAGGGCGGCGAGACGGTGGGCGAAACCCCGCCCGATGCCGGACGTCGGTCCGGTGATCATCGCGACGGGGCGGTGCACGCCGGGCAGACGTGAAGGACTATCAGACATCGCTGGTCGATTCCGGTCGACGGGGTGCCGCGACGACTACCGCGGCAGGTGGATCACTTCGGAACAGGGCCCTGGTAAGGGCGGAAACCGGGGTGGAACGGTCCGCCCGGCTGACCCGATTCCGCGTCGTCGAGCGATGGCTCGGTGCGCGGACGCGGCTCGGGGACGACGGCCAGCGACGGGCGCTTCGGCGGTTCGCCCAGCGGGCGGCGGCCGGGCGCGGGCTGGTCTTCGAACTCGGGGTCGTCGAGATCGGGGTCGTAGTCGGCGGGCAGGGCGGGGGCGCGGCCGCCGATCGGGGCGCGATCGTCGACGTCGCGGGTCGCGGCGCCACGCGCCGCGGAGGGCGCGTCGACTTCGGGGAAGCGGGCGCCACGATAGGGCTCGTCGTCATCGGGCAGGCGGGCCGCGGAGCCACGGGGGGCGAAGGGCTCGTCATCGGAGTCGAGTTCGTCGGGGCCCGGGAAACGGGCGCGGCCACGTTCTTCCACATCGGCGTATTCCGCACGGCCCGCGGCGAATTCGCGATCGTCGTCTTCGTCGTCGTACTCGGGGCGGAAACCGGGTGCGAGATTGGCACTCGACCGCGGCCGGGTGAACTCGTTCGGCTCGGCCACCGGAGGCAGCACGTGCAGCAGGCCGGACAGTCGGAGCACCACGTCGATGGCGGTCTCCCAGTCCTTGGATCCGCTGCCGACGGGGAGCATGCCGAGGGTCCAGTTGCCCTCACTCCACAGCATCTGCACGGTGTCGGACAGCGACTCGATGAAGCCGACCATCCGCTGATCCACCGCGTGGCGCGCGATCTCGGGGTCGGTGGCGAACACGACCCGGTCGCCGATGGCACCGAGCAGTTCCAGATCGTGGTCCTTCGGCGGCGCGGCGGTCTTGAGCCGCATGTCGACATCGATCTCGGAGCCGATCTGGCGTCGCACGGCCACCAGGGTCGCGGCGTCCTCCAGGTCGAAGAGCACGAACTTCTCGCCCTTGCGAATACCGGAGACCACGTCGACCGCCGAGAGATAGCCGAGCTTGGCCAGCGCGCCACGTCGCCACGTCGAGGCGAGCGCGGGCTCCACCGACACGTAGGTGTAGCCCTGGGACTTCGCCCACACCTGTCTCGCGTGTCCGGTGCGCTGCCGCTGGACCCGATCGAAATACAACAGGACGACCGCACCCACGAGTGCGATCGCTGCTAACCCGAACCACATAGCCGTCATCGTCGCCTAGCCTATCCAGCCGTCGCCGTGATTGCCCGGTAGCACCGGGGATTCGACGCGCGGGTCGCTCATCGGGGGCCGCCCGGCAACGCCGTACTGATAATGATCTTGGCGTGGATCGACCCGTCTGGGTTCTTGTCGCCCTGCACCATAACCATGTCGCCCACGGGAAGCTCGCTCGCCTTCGTGCTGGTCAGCGAGATCACCTGGGTGGCATCGTCGATCAGCACCCGCACATCGGATCCACCGAGGGTGCTCATGGTGATCTCGGTACCGGTATTGGCGGTGATACTGCCCATGGTGGCGCCGAGATCTTCGCCGCCGCCGAGACCGGGCAAGCCGGGGAGCCCGCTCGCGCTCGGCGGAGAGCCCGGCGTGGTTTGTTTCGGTGTCGGCGGGACGAGCAGCTGGCTCGTCGTCGGCGCCGATGCGGTGTTGGCGCCCGAGTCGTTACCGCTGAGGACCAGACCGGCGAGCACCCCGCCGACCGCGATCAACGCCAGTACGCCCAAGCCGAGCGCGATCCACAAACCGATGTGACGTTTGGGAGGTTCCTCCTGGTCACCGTCCTGCGGCCGCGGTGGATACCCCGGCGGCGGCGCGGCGGGATAGCCCTGGCCATACCCGGGCGGCGGCGCCTGGTAACCCTGGTCGTACCCCGGCGGCGCCTGCTGCGGCGGGGGTTGAGCTGCCGGATAACCACTTTCGTAGTCACCCCATTGCGCGTCGTGCGGCGGCAACGCCTGCGTCGGGTTCGACGGTTGCCCCCACTCGTCGAACGAATTGCCTCCGTACGGCGTGGTCGAGTCGGTGCCCGGCGAACCCAGCCGTTCGGTCGGCGAATCCTCCGGGCGTTGCCCCCACGGATCGTTCGGGTTCGTCATGGGCTCCAGGGTAGGACAGCCCGGTGCGTTTGGGAGGTCCCTACGCACCGGGCTGTGAACAAATCACGGGCTGTGGACAACTTCGCGCTCTACGACGAGCTTGTCGGTGGCGTCGTCCACACTCACCTTCACCGTGTCGCCGTCGGCGACCGAACCGGACAGGAGTTCCTTGGCCAGGCTGTCGCCGATGGCCTGCTGGATCAGCCTGCGCAGCGGTCGCGCGCCGTAGGCCGGGTCGTAGCCGCGCACCGCCAGCCACTGCTTGGCCTCCTCGGTGACATCGAGGGTCAGCCTGCGCTGCGAGAGCCGTTTCTGCAGCTGACGCAGGTTGATGTCGACAATCGACTCCAGTTGCTTGGCGTCGAGCGCGTGGAACATCACCACGTCGTCGAGCCGGTTGATGAACTCCGGCTTGAACGCGCGCCGCACCGCCTCCATCACCTGATCGCGGTCGCCACCGGCGCCGAGATTGGAGGTGAGAATGAGGATCGTATTGCGGAAGTCGACCGTGCGCCCCTGGCTGTCGGTGAGCCTGCCTTCGTCGAGAACTTGCAGCAAAATGTCGAAGACGTCCGGGTGCGCCTTCTCGATCTCGTCGAACAGCACCACCGAATACGGTCGCCTGCGCACCGCTTCGGTGAGCTGGCCGCCCTGGTCGTAGCCGACATATCCGGGCGGCGCGCCGACGAGGCGAGCCACCGAGTGCTTCTCGCTGTACTCGCTCATGTCGATGCGGACCATGGCGCGTTCGTCGGCGAACAGGAAGTCGGCCAGCGACTTCGCCAGCTCCGTCTTGCCGACACCGGTCGGGCCGACGAACAGGAACGAGCCCGTCGGGCGATTCGGATCAGCGACGCCGGCGCGCGCCCTACGGACCGCGTCCGACACGGCCTGCACCGCTTCCTCCTGCCCCACGACGCGCCCCGCGACCTCGCTTTCCATCCGCAGCAACTTGGCGGTCTCGCCCTCGAGCATGCGCCCGACCGGCACCCCTGTCCACGCCGAGACGACGTCGGCGATGTCGTCGGGAGTGACCTCCTCGTTGAGCATCATCTCGCCGCTGGCGGCGGTGCCACTGGCGGCTTCGGCGGCGGCGAGTTCCTTCTCCAGCGCCGGGATCTTGCCGTAGCGCAGCTCGGCGGCCTTGCCCAGATCGCCGTCACGCTCGGCCCGCTCGGACTCCCCGCGCAGCGCCTCGAGCTGCTCCTTGACCCCGCGCACCGAGTCGATCGCGTTCTTCTCGTTCTGCCAGCGCGTGGTGAGCTGGCCAAGCTTCTCCCGGTCGTCGGCGAGTTCCTGACGCAGCTTCTCCAGGCGCTGCTTCGACGCGGCGTCGGTCTCCTTCTCGAGCGCCACCTCCTCGATCTCGAGGCGGCGCACCGCCCGTTCCACCTCGTCGATCTCGACCGGCCGCGAGTCGATTTCCATGCGCAGCCGCGAAGCCGATTCGTCGATCAGGTCGATCGCCTTGTCGGGCAGGAATCGTGAGGTGATGTAGCGGTCCGAGAGCGTCGCCGCCGCCACCAGCGCGGAGTCGGTGATCCGCACGCCGTGGTGCACCTCGTAGCGCTCCTTGATGCCGCGCAGGATGCCGATGGTGTCGGCCACCGACGGCTCGCCGACCAGCACCTGCTGGAATCGCCGTTCGAGCGCGGCGTCCTTCTCGATGTACTTGCGGTACTCGTCGAGGGTGGTCGCGCCGACCAGGCGCAGCTCGCCGCGGGCCAGCAGCGGCTTGATCATGTTGCCCGCGTCCATCGCCGAGTCGCCGGTGCCGCCCGCGCCGACGATGGTGTGCAGCTCGTCGATGAAGGTGATGATCTCGCCCGCGCTGTTCTTGATGTCGTCGAGCACGGCCTTGAGCCGCTCCTCGAATTCACCGCGATACTTCGCGCCCGCCACCATCGCACCGAGGTCGAGCGAGACAACCTTCTTGTTGCGCAACGACTCCGGCACATCGCCTTCGATGATGCGCCGCGCCAGACCTTCGACGATGGCGGTCTTGCCGACGCCGGGTTCGCCGATGAGGACAGGGTTGTTCTTGGTGCGCCTGCTCAGCACCTGGACCACGCGACGGATCTCGGTATCGCGCCCGATGACCGGATCGAGTTTGCCCGCGCGGGCCGCTTCGGTGAGGTCGGTGGAGTACTTCTCCAGAGCCTGGTAGCTGGCTTCCGGGTCGGGGCTGGTGACGCGGGCGCTGCCGCGGACCGTGGCGAACGCGTCGCGCAATGCCTCCGGGGTGGCGCCGTGCTTGCGCAGCAGCTTCGCCACGTCGGAATCGCCGTCGGCCAGTCCGACCAGCAGGTTCTCGGTGGAGACGTACTCGTCGCCGAGTTCGGTGGCCAGTCGCTGAGCGGCCGTGATCGCGGCCAGGGACTCCCGGCCGAGCTGGGGTGTGGTGGTGGCGCCGGTGGCCCGCGGCAGTTTGTCGGCGATGTCGCCCGCCTCGCGTTCGACGGTCGCCGGGTCGACACCGATGGCTTTGAGCAGCGGTGCGGCGATGCCGTCGGTCTGGTCGAGCAACGCCACCAGCAAGTGCGCCGGACGGATCTCCGGATTGCCTGCGGCGGAAGCGGCCTGCAGAGCGGCGGTCAGCGCCGCCTGCGTCTTGGTGGTGGGATTGAACGAGTCCACGAATCTCCTTGTGTGTGTCCGGTATCGACTTGTTCAACGCTCACAAAGTTGAGTCTGTTCCGCTCAACTCTAAAAATTTTCACGGACTTCGAATCCGCGCTTCACGGTACGCCGCGACACCACCGAAGACGACCAATCACCGCATGTCGAACGGCTATCCGCCTAGGATTGCGATGCCCGGCTCACCCCCGATGCGAGGAGTTCACCCCCATGCGCGCGATCGTGGTTCAGAAGTTCGGCGCCACACCCGAGCTCGCCGATGTCCCGGTTCCCGACGCGGGTCCCGGTGAGGTTCAAGTGGCGCTCGACGCGGCCGGGGTCAACCCGTTCGACCTGAAAATGGCCGACGGCATCCTGGAGGGCAAGATGCCCACCGACTTCCCGATGATCCTCGGCGTCGACGGCGCGGGCACCGTCTCGGCGATCGGCACGGGCGTCACCAAGTTCAAGGTCGGCGACAAGGTGGTCGGCAAATTCCTGACCGCGCCGGCGGGACACGGCAGTTGGGCGCAGTACGCCACGGTCCCCGAGGACGCGACCCTCGTCCCCATCCCCGACGGCGTCACCACGGTGGCCGCGGCGGCGCTGCCGGTCGCCGGGGTGACGGCCCAGGATCTGGTGGACGCCGCGCATATCCAGCCCGGCCAGACGGTACTGATCGTGGGCGCGACCGGCGGTGTGGGTTCCTTCCTCGTCCAGCTCGCCAATATCGCCGGCGGCCATGTGATCGCGACCGCCCGCGGCGACGCCACCGACCAGGTCGCGCGCCTCGGCGCCGCCGAGACCGTCGACTACACCCAGATCCGCCCCGCCGACCCGAATGTCGTCGACCCCGACCCGGCCACCCGCCAGGACTCGAGCATCACCGACGCCGTCCGGTTCACCCACCCCGACGGCATCGACGTCCTGTTCGACCTGGTCAGCTCCGCGGGCGATTTCGCCTCGCACGCCACGCTCGTCCGGCGCGGCGGACACGCCTACTCTACGATCTGGGCAGCCGACGAAGCCGTGCTGCGCGACCGCGACATCACCGGCGGGAACTTCGAATCCAAAGGCCGCTCACCGGAATTGAGCCGCCTGCTTTCTCGCGTGGCCGCCGGTGATGTGGTTGTTCCGGTGCAGATGACAGTGCCACTGGAGGCTGCTCCTGCCGTGCTCGGTCAGGGCAGTGCACGCGGAAAGACCGTCCTCGCCATCTGATTCCCGGCCGATAGGGTCGTCGTCATGTCTGACGTGACTTTGGCGAACCTGCTCGACGATGCTGCTCTGTACTCCTTCGAGCATCAACTGCATCTCGGCCGCGCCGGGACCGCAGTCCTGGTTGTGGGCGTGGGGTAACCCGGCCGACTACCCGGATTCGGCCACCGGGCTCGCGCAGTCCGTGCGCGATTTCGGAATCCGTTATGGGATAAGCGAACTCGCCGATGCGGAGGTGCCGTTCGTCCGACATCTCCGACTTCGCTTCCGGCCACTATCTGGATCCTCCAAATAGTGGCCGGGAGCTGCTGTTGCCAGCCGGCAGGGTTGTGCGGGTCGAGAGTGTGACCCCGCACGTGTTGCCGGACGGAACGACGGGCTACGTTATCGAGCTCCAGGTCGTCGGATCAGCGTGGCCGACGAGCACGGCGACGCCATGACTAGTAACCAGGAACAGTAGGAGAGGTACATGACGTCGGAGGAGATGGTGCCAGCTCGGGTGCGGGACATCTTCGTCACAACTCTGAAACCGGGGACGACCCACATCGCCGCACTCCCGGATCCACTGCCGATGGGGATCGGGATCGGGTTGATCGCACCAGAAGGGTCGTCCCGCGAGCGGATCGTCGTCCGCGCCGAGCACGACGAGACCGGCTACTTCCTCGACTTCTACAAAGAGGGTAACGACGGGGAAACCTCCTCTCACTACCGGATTCGTGAGGATGGCTCGGTTACGCCGCTGGAGAATCTCATCTTGGTGCACCGGCACTTCGACGATCCCGAACAGGCCCGGCAGGAGCGGGAGCGCGTCGGCGCCCACAACAAGCGGGTCAGGGAGATCCTTCGGGCGAAGGATTTATTCTTCTGAATCAGAGGATCCGCACATTCATGACCGCAGAAGCAGTGATACCCGGTCCGGTGCAGGACACGTGAATCGGCCCCCGGGTTGTGCAACGCATACGAGCCACCGACGCACCTTCGCCGGCTCGATATCCGGCCGATTCGCTGCCAGGTTGAACGTCATTTCGTCGAGCGTTCTCCGCGCCGGTTTCGCCCGTGACCTGAATGATCTGGTCGGTTGGATAGCTCGCCAGGTAGTCCCCTGACGCGGCGCAACGCACGATCGGCTACCTCAGCATCGATCTCGCCCGGCTCGATCCGCTCGGCTCGGATTCCAGCCATGATTACCTCCTCTCTAGAGCGTGCCCCGTTCAATGGAGGAGGTAGGTGCCGGTGCGGGCCTTGGTGGCTGTGGTGGTGAGGATGGTGGCGAGGGTGGATTGGATTCGGGTGGGGGTGGTGGGTTTGGCGATGAAGGTGGTTTCGCCGTAGAAGACGTAGCGGCCGTCGCCGGGGATGTCGTGGAGTT
The DNA here is from genome assembly GCF_053608825.1 of Nocardia sp. NPDC055002. Taxonomy (NCBI): domain Bacteria; kingdom Bacillati; phylum Actinomycetota; class Actinomycetes; order Mycobacteriales; family Nocardiaceae; genus Nocardia; species Nocardia sp. NPDC055002. The sequence goes on along the minus strand of NZ_JBSGWE010000005.1, from coordinate 33,944 downwards.
GGAAGTCGTCGCGGCCTTCGGTGTGGCGGTTGTCGACGCTGCCGTGGGCGTAGACGCCGATGTGGGTGAGGGTGGTGGTGGGTTTGGCCAGGAAGGATTCGAGTTGTTCCCGGGGGGTGGGGTTCCAGCGGTCGCGGACGTGCGGGCGAGGGGCCGCGAGTTCTGCCGCGGTGACCCGGATTTCGCGGCCCTTGCCGGGCGCGACTTTGGGGAGGGTGGACAGGACGGCGGCGGCCAGGGCGTCGGGGTCGCAAAGGTGGAGGGTGATGTCGCCGGGGTTGGTCTCGTCGCCGGGAGCTTGGACGGCGAGGGAGGCGTAGGTGTCGCGGGTGCCGCCGTGGGCCCGGATCGTTTTGACGCCCTTGGACGCTCCCGCCACTTCGACGCGGGCGTGCGGGGCGAGCAGGGCGGCCATGGCGCGGTCGAGATCACTGTCGAACTCGGCCATCAAGTTCTCCGCGGCCTTGCTGCGCAGACGCAGGACCTCGGCGTGGGTGTCGACGTCGGTATGGCGGTGATGCAAGGGGTACGGGAGGACGTCGCGGCCCGCGGCTTCCCACAGGGTGCGGAAATCTAACGCGGTGAAATGCCAGGTACGCACGGGAGATCTACTCTGTTCCATCAGGATTGGCGACTAGTCGGCGCCGATGACCGGCGGGACCATCTTGGGCAGGGTGTCCAGACCGGTGAGTTCGTCACCGTTCTCCTGAGTGATGAGGTAGTCGGGGATTCCCTTGGTCGATTCGTCGTCCTTGCCGCCGCCCTTGCCCGCTCCGGGGCTCATCATGCCGGGCATGCCGGAACGGCCCGCTGTGCCCGTGCCGGTTCCACGGCCCCCGGCGCCGCCGGCAGACGTCGGACTGCCGGCCACCGCACCACCCGGCGTTCCCGCGCCCGGTGTGCCCGCACCCGGCGACCCACCGCCGGGCGAGCCCGCACCACTCGGTGATCCGGACGGCGAGCCCGAACCGGGGACGGTCGCGCTCGGGGTGGTCGAGGCGGGAGTCGTCGAGCCCGGCTCCGTCGACTCGGGAGTGGTCGATTCGGGAGTGGTCGAATCGTCGGTCGAGTCGTCGGTGTCGTCCGGGTCGGTGGTGGGAGTGGTCGACGCCGGAGTGGTGGGCTGCGTCGTCGTGGACTGGGTGGTCGGCTGCGTTGTCGAACCCTGCGTCGTGGATTGTGTTGTGCTGACCTTTGTTTCGGGTTGGCCGCCGCCGTCTTCGATGGTCTTCGGGATGGGGATCACCGGGACCTTGTTGTCGGATTCGTAAATCACAGGGGCGTAGACGGTTTGGAGGATACGAACGGCTTCGACGCGCGCGTTCTCTTGCGCGACATCGTCATTGCGCCACCCACGTCCGGTGAGCAGGGCGCCGACATTGTCGAGACCGCTGCGGTGCTCGGGCTCGTGGGGGACGAGACGTTTTGTCGGCTCGAGGCCGGTGCGGAGTTCGTCCAGTTTGGTGCTGGTGAGCGCGGCGGCGGTGGTGACCTTTTTTCCCGTGGTGTCGTATGCCGCAACTGTCTGCGCGGCCGCGCTCGCTGCGGAACCTGCCCAGACGTCGGGGGACATGCCGCGGGCGATCTGCTTGCGGAACTCGTCGAGGGATGTGCTGTTGCGCGTAGAGATTTCGTTCCAGGCGCCGATCAGGCCGTTTACGGCGTCGAGATCGATCTTGTCGACCCGATCGCGTAGCTCCGCGACGGTCCCAGGGAAAGCATCGTTCTTCGCCACCATTGAGGGGCGGTAATCACCGTCGAACCCGAGGTCGCCTGCCTTCCGCCGGTTGCCGTCTCGCTGAGCGTTGTACCGGTTCTGGATGTCAGCGATTTCTGAACTGTCGAGTTCGCCGTCGTCACCGGAGAACGGCGACATGACGAAGTCGCGGAGGTTGCCGAGTAGGTCGATGCCGCCGATGCTCTGCATGCCGGTCAATTCAGCTCACCTGCCCCGTGACGTAGTCGAGGGCATTGGCGTTTTCGATGTCTTTGCCTGCAATGCGTTTGAAGGAGATGGAGAAGACCTCACGCAGCTGTTGCACAGCCTCGATGTCTTTCCTCACCACAGCATCGATCGAGTTCTGGTCGCCAGTCGCCTGAAGGAGGAACTTCTTCTCGAGATCTTTGCCGATCTGGAAGTCACCGAACCCGGTGACGCTCTGGACCCGACGGGTGACAACCAGGATCTCTTGCAGATCGGCAAGTCGGTCGTCGCACGCCTTGAACATGTGGAAAGCCGCAGCTTCGTCGTTCAGATAGACCTCGCCCGCCTTGGCTTGCGCAAGCAACGCGCTGTATGCGGTGTTCTCACTCATGAACCCTCCCCGGTTCAGTTCGGAAAGATCGGAACAAGCACTTCGCCCACGCGCTCGAGGTACATGCAGGGGTCATCCAGCCCCGTCTTCAGCGCCGAGTTGAAGATCTGCAATTGGACGACGCCCCGATTTGCGGGGAAGACCACGTCACAACCGAGATCCTTCGACGCACCCGCGACCTTGAACTCGCGTCCCGCACGGCCCGCGATAGTCACGTCCCGGAAGTCGACATTGCCTGGCTTCTGCTCGAACTCGTTTACAGCCTTGTCCGTCGTGTAAACGGTGATCGAATAATCGGGTCCACCCCATCCACAGATCTCCCACCCCGACTGCGGAACCCCCGCGACACCCTTCTCCTCCGTAGCCGGATCAACCCCAGCCTCACTCAACGCAGCATCCGAAATCTCCGTGCACGGATTCCACAACACCGGTTTGGCCGTGGTCGTCGCCCCCTTCGACGTCGACTCCCCCGAGTCGCACCCGACCAGCCCGACAACCGCCAAACCGGCAACCACCATCGCCGTACCTGCGCGTTTCATCCCCACCCCTTCCGGCCGAGTACTGCCTTGACCAGGCACATTAGCACGGTCAACCGACCAGAGCCGGGGCCGCGTAGGTTGTCGGAGCATGAGCGAACTTCGACTTTCGGCGCCGTTCGACGGGCGTAGTCCCGAGGGCAAACCGGTGGTGAACCGGTCGGCGGTGGACTCCGATATCCAGGATCGGGTGCTGTCCTACCTCGAGCACGCGCCGGTGATTCTGAGCGCCCGCGGCCACGACGCCGACGAGTTCGACCCCACCCGGCGCGACGTGCCGTTGAACTTCCACACCGACGGCACGTTCGTCTGGCCGGGCGCTGTTCCCTACTACCTGCGCAAGTACGGGCTGCCGCCGGAGGCCGCGCTGGTCCAGCACATCGTGGGCAAGGGGTTCGAGATCGGGGAGGTCGACGAAGGGGCACGGCAGGCGGCGGTGCGGAGGGTCACCGGCTGACGCGGTTTCAGCTCAGGCTGCGTGGCAGCGCTTCCAGGCCGGGGCCACGCAGGTTCGCCACGGCGGCCGACCTGCCGGTCATCAGCAGCAGGAGGTCGAGGATGGGGCCGTGTACCGGAGTGCCTGCGCCCGTTGACCATTCGATGTCGTCGGCGGCGAGGTGCAGGCCGCGGAGGTGACGTTTCGCCCAGAAGGGCCAGCCCATCGTCCACACCCGCTGTGCCGCGACAGCGGCCGCGCGCGGGGTCACGTCGATGGTGCGGCCGAGTGGGCGGGCGATGTCCTGGGCGTGGACGATCACGTCGAAGAAGATGTTGCGGTAGTTGGTCACGGCAGGCAATCGGCGCGATGCCGCGTGGGCGCGGATCTCGCCGGCCAGGTCGGGGCGATCCGAACAGCGCACCGCGGCGTCGTGATTCATTCGGTGGAAGCGGCCGCCCGCGCGGATTCCCATCCGGATCATCGCGGCCGGGCCGGGTGGCTGCGGCGCCATCGCCAGATGCGCGGCCACGTCGCGCACCCGCCAGCCCGCGCACAGCGACGGCGACTCCCATTCGGCCGGGGTCAGGTCGTCGAGTAGGTCGGCTACGGCACGGCGCTGCTGTTCGATGACCTGCCACTGCTGCTCACGATCCATGATCGACCTCCGGATTTAGTCAGCCTATCTGACCAATATAGTCAGATACACTGACCGAAACAAGGAGGAGAGCGTGGACGAACCGAACCTGGGCCTACTCCTGTTCGTCCCCTACCGCGAGATGGAACGCCGGGTGTTCGCGGCGCTCACCGCGGGCGGTCACGCCGATCTCACCCCGGCCAAGGCCCGCCTGGTCGCGCGGATCGGTACCAACGGTTCCCGTCTCACCGACCTCGCCGCCCAGGCCCAGGTCACCAAACAGACCGCGAGCACCCTCGCCGACCAGCTGGTCCGCGCCGGCTACCTCGAGCGCGTCCCCGATCCCACCGACGGCCGCGCCCGCCTTCTCCGCCTCACCCCCACCGGTCGGGCCGCCGCCGACCTCGCCAACCGCACCGCCGATGAGGTTCAGGCCGAATGGATCTCCCACCTGGGCAAACGAGCCGCTGCCGAGCTACGGAAAACGCTCACCGTGCTCCGGGAAGTCACCGACCCTTACGCGTGAAGCAGGCCGGCGAGTCGGAGCCTTCCGCTGTTCCGCGCGCAGCACAACGGGCCGAGTTACGCGCTACCAGCTTCGACGCACCGCCGCCTTGGAACCGGTCACCAAGCTGTTCGCCGGGACGTCGTCAGCGACGACCGCACCCGCGGCGATCACGGCGTCGCGACCGATGCTGACGCCGGGCAGAATCATCGCGCCCGCGCCGATCCACACGTTGTCCGCCACGTCGATCGGCGCACCGGTGAGGAATCGGCGCCGTTCCTCCGGATCGACGGGATGGCCCATGGTGATGAAGGTGGCCTTCGGGCCGACCATCACGCCCCGGCCCAACCGGATTCCGGCGTAGTCGAGGAACGTGCAGCCCTGATTGATGAACACGCGCTCGGCCAGGTCCAGGTTCAGTCCGTGATCGGTATAGAACGGCGGGTAGACCGTGAGACCCGCCGGGAGCGGGCGGCCGAGGATCTCCCCCAGCAGCGCCGCCTTTCCGGCCTCGTCGTCGAAGGGCAAACCGTTGAGACGGGAAGTCAACGCGCTGACCTGCAGAACTCGCTCGTGCATCGCCGTGAACTCGGCCCCCAGAACCCGTTCACCCCTGGCCAGAAGTTCGGGATCGTGAATCTCCATGAAGTTGTCGCTCGCCATCCCTCGATTCTCACGCACCTGCGCGCACGACCCGCAAGATCACCGACGCGTATCGATGATGGGGAGATCATGCTGATCGGCGACGGGGGGTTTACGATCCGTGCGGCTGGGAACGGCGTGACGAGCATCCCTGCACCGAGACGACGGTTTCGGGGGATACTGGGGAGGGCGGCACCGACGGGTGAGCCACATTGCGGCAATTGCAGAGAAATGGAGCTTGACGACGTGGATGCGCGTTCGCTTGCGCTGGTCCGCGCCGATTTCCGCGGGGTGTCGGAGACACCCGGTGGGTCCGAGCGGCTGATCAGCGCTTTCTACGGTCACCTGTTCGCGCAGGATCCGAGGTTGCGTGAGCTGTTTCCGCCTGCCATGGACATGCAGGCCAAGCGGATCACGACGGCGGTGCAGTTCGTCCTCGACCATCTCGAGGACTTCGAACGCGCGCAACGCTTCCTCGAGCAACTTGCCCGCGACCATCGCAAATACGGGGTCGAAGCCGACCACTACGACATGGCCGGACGCGCGCTGCTCGCGGCACTGCGAACCTTTCACGGCAATCGCTGGACCAGAGAGCTCGACGAGGGCTGGCGTGACATCACGCTGCTGATCTCGGCGTCGATGGCGATCGGCGCCAACGAGGACACCTCGCAGCCGTACTGGGACGCGACCGTGGTGGGTCACCGTCGAGTCCTCGACGATCTGGCGATCGTGCGATTACAGGCCGACGGGCCCATACCGTTCAAGGCCGGACAGTATGTGCCGGTCGCGGTGCCGCAGCGGCCGAATATGTGGCGCTACTTCTCCCCCGCCATCCCCGCGAACCCGTATGGCGAGATCGAATTCCATGTGCGGCGGATCAGTGGCGGCTGGGTGAGTCCGGCGATCGTCAACGACACCAAGGTCGGGGACCGGTGGAAGATCGCCGGACCGCTCGGTGGGTTGCACGTGGACCGGGAGTCGGGCCGCGACGTGCTGATGATCGGCTCCGGCACGGGCATCGCGCCGTTGCGCGCGCAGCTGATCGAGATGAGCCAGCGCGGGATCAATCCGCGCGTGCACTTCTTCATCGGCGGGCGCTATCCCGGCGACCTCTACGACGTGGACAACATGTGGCAGCTCTCGCAGTCCAACCCGTGGCTGACCGTGGTGCCGGTCTGCGAGGAACACACCAATCCCTGGTGGTATCCCCAGGATTCGGGTGAGACGCCGATGGGCATGCCGCGCCGCCTGGTCGGTAATCTGGGAGCGGTGGTGACCAGCTTCGGCGCGTGGTCGGACCGTCAGATCCAGATCGCGGGATCGCCGTCGATGATCGCCAACACCCGTTACGCGCTCCAGCGGGCCGGTACACCGACCGAGATCATCGCCGCCGACCCCGTCTGAACCCGCCCGCGACATCGCGAAAGAGGCTGATGAGCAACGCTTTTCCTGACCCCGCCTGGACGGCGACCGTCGTCGGTCACCACCGCTTGCGCCACGACCTCGCCGTGATCCGGCTGATCGGCGATTTCGTGCCGTTCGAAGCGGGCGGTTCGGTGGAGGTCGAGGTGCCGCAGCATCCGGGCGTGCGGCGGCGGTTCTCCCCCGCGCTGCCGCCCTCGCTGGACGGCAAGCTCGAGTTCCATGTGCGCACGGTGCCCGGTGGGTGGTGTTCGAGTTCCATCGTCACCGACACCAAACCCGGTGATCAGTGGCGAATCAACGCGCCCCACGGGGTTCTCGCGGTCGATCCCGACGCTGTCGAGGTGGTGATGATCGCCGGCGGTACCGGGCTTGCGCCGATGCGCGCCCAGATCCTGGACCTGGCCCGTCGCGACACTCCGCCGCGCACCTATCTGTTCTTCGGTGGCCGCTCGCCCCGCGACCTCTACGCCAACGACATGTTGTTCCTGCTGTCGGGCGAATTGCCATGGCTTTCCGTCATTCCGGTTGTCGAGAGCCCGGATGACCCCGCGGTACGCGATGAATGGCACGAACAGACCCGCTCCGATGTGGGTTTCAGCCCCGAGGAAATGCTCCACGGCACCCTCGCCGATGTCGCCGCCGCGCACGGCCCCTTCACCAAGCACCAGGTCCTGGTCTGCGGTTCGCCCGCGATGGTCCGCACCACCGTCGACCGCCTGATCGAAGCGGGAACCCCCCCGGCCAACATCATCTCCGAAGGCGCCTGAGCATCGCCTGCCAGCCGATGCCATCTCGAGACCGGCTGGTCGGCGGCACCCCGCAACGCGCCGTCCGCTACGAACCCATCGCGCCCTGGGGGGCGAAGGTGATTTCACCTGCCTCCTCCTCTTCCTGGTGCCGAAATCAGTAGCGGTTACTCTCCGGTAGGCTACAAGGAGCCTGCGTTCGCGCAGATGGGCGTGGAAGGCTCGAGGGGGAATGATGGTGGGGGACGATCCGTTCAATCTGTCAGTCGTACCTGACGAGGTAAAAGCCCTGGGGCGACTGGCTTTCCAGATCGCGTCAGAGTGCCAAAGCGGCTACAGGTCGCTGGCGACCGACGCGCGGATAACGATCGATAGATGGAAGGGCAACAACGCCACAGCCTTCACAGCTGGGTGGGAGGAGTTCCACTCCGGTGCCGACCAGGTGTGGGACGCGCTGTTCGAGCTAGCCGAAAAACTAGGGATCACCGCCGAGACGCTCGTCGCGACCGACCAGTCGAACGCCTCCGGGCTCAGCTCATTAGACCTCCCCTGACCGGCCCCCGGATTTCGAAGCAGGACGCTCGATGACTGACGACACACCCGCCTTCTCTGTCGATCTCGACCAACTCGAACAACTGACTGCTCGTATGCGGGGATACTTGGCCGCCGTCGCCGATGTGCTGAGCGCACTCGATGCCAAGGCCAACGAAGTCGACGACAACTGGTCAGGAGCGGTAGCCACTGCCTACAACGAAGCGCACACGGAGTGGCGAGCCGGAGTCACTGACATGCAGGAGGGTTTGGCCGCGCTGGAATCGGCCGCGACGATCGCGCACCAGAGCTACACCGAGGCTGGCACCACGACGCTGAAGATTCTGGGCGTATGACGGTCCTCGAGGTCGATCCCAAGGTCTACTACCAGGCCGCGACCAACTGCTTCGACGCCGCGGCCGCCTTGTTCAGCAGCTTTACACCGGTCTTCAGCGAACTCGGTGGTTACGGCATGATGGCCGGAAAAGACGAAGACGGTCGAGCATGGGCGAGTTCGTACGACAGATCAGCCCAAGACGCCGTCTCGTTCTTCACACAGACGTATCAAACTCTGCGCGCCTACGGCACCGCACTCAACGACGTCGGCTTCGAGCACGCCAAATCCGACGCCACGATCCACCGCACGTCCCAGCCGGAACGACCGGCAGACGCCGCATCGACCGCCACTCTGGGGCCCTACCGACTGCCTGCATCAGCGGCAGGCGGAATCCCCGAAGGTCTCGCACAAACCGCCATCGACGTCCTCGACGCGATCAACTGCCCGCTCCCCGACGGCAATACCGACACCCTCGCCAGAGCCGCCGACGCCTGGGACCGGCTCGGCAAGGTGTATGTGAATACCAACGCCAAAGACAAGATCACGATCTCTGTGAATCTATTCGACGGTGTCACTTCCGACGATGCCAAACAGGTCCGCTTCGACCTGAAAACGATCGAAGCCTCCATCAGCGAGTTACTCAACCTGTGCAACCAGCTCAGTAAAGCCTGCTCAGATTATCGAGATTCCATAATTGAGCTGCGTCAACAGATTAAGGGATTTATCGAATCGATCGTCAAAGAAGCAGCACTCAACTTTGCAATTACAATCGCCGCATCCTGTCTTACCGCCGGTATCGGCGGCTTGATCGCTGGCGCTAAGGCGGTCGAGTCGGCGCGGAAATGGGCGGGCATAATACAAGATGCCGTAACGGCATGGCGAGCACGAAAATTAGTTCAGCTCAAAGGATTAGCGGACGACGTTGTAGCTGCGGCGCAGAAGGCATGGAAGGCCGCCGAGAGTCTATTCAATCGGCTCGCAAATCCGTTTGGGAACACCCAGCGCAGCAAACGGCTGTTTTCTCGAATAGGGGCCCGAACTAATCAGGAAGTCCTGGATAGCGGCGATCACCTGCCGATGACTCCGGAGTACATACAGCAGATCGCCAGGCAGGCAGGGGTCGATCTGGATGGTGTCGAAATAATTGTAGCAAAGGCGCCGGACGACGTCCGGTACTATGACTCGATGGGCGCGAGCGCGAGTACTCATGAAAACTCGGTCAATCTTGCCCCAAGCGCCTTTGCGGACGAAGAGTCGCTAGTTCGAAATTTGATACACGAGAGAGCGCACGTCGAACAATTTCGCGACGGGCGAACCGGAAGCAGCGCTACCAAGCAATTGGAGGACGAAGCATACGCTGCCGATGAAGCTGGGTGGGAAAAATACAAGAATCAGCGAGGTATAGGGTGACAGAATTTCGCGTTGTTGGAGTATTTCCAGTCAGCTTCTGGCCGGATCCATTTCTAATCGGGATTCCCACTGGGGAAATACGAGTTGGAGACCAAGCGTTGCTGCATCGAAAAGGTGAAGCGCCCTATGTGGGCACCGTTCGACGAATCGAGTTTCATAGACCGTCGCCTGAACAGCTGTCCATCTCTATTTCCGGCCCGCTGGCCCGAGAAGTAAAGGAAGGCGATGACATCTCGATCTCATCAGATTGCCAATCCGACTAGGCTTATCGGCTGCCGTCGAAGCATCTATCGATAACAGCGATAGTCGCCGTCGCTGCTGTGGTGCTTGCGGAGTACCTCACCGGACTCGCCGACCAGACCGACCCGGCGAAACAAGCGAGCGCGCGAGCGTTCCTCGCCGAGTTCCGCGCCATCGTGCCCAGCAATCGTGACGACGACGCGATCGCTGAACACCACGCGGTACTACTTCTCCTACGTCCGGGCCGTAGGCACACCACATGGTGCGCACAACCTGATCATCGCGGCCACTGCGCGGGCTACCGGTCGGACGGAAATCACTACCCACCGGCGCGCCAGGTTCAGCGAGCTTCCGGAAGTCGAAGCCCGCTGGTGGCTGACTCTCAGAACAAGGGGTCGTGGCGGATCGACTGGGCCTGGGTGCCTGCCGCCATGAGGCGGAACTTGGTGGTCTGGACCATCGAGGGGGAGCCGACGATCTGGACGTCGCGGTCTGCCCACGGTCCGTAGCTGGCGACGACCTTGCCGATTTGACCGGTCATGCGGGGTTCCAGGCCGGGTAGATCCGGCTGGGGTTCGCCGGAGTCGTAGTACCACCAGGGGTTTTCGTCACTCTCGGTGACGGGGGTGACGGTGAGCCATTTGTTGGCGATGGCGAGTTGGCTCAGGACTTGGAGGTCGTAGAGATCGCAGGGGTGGTGGCCGCCGACGAACAGGTGGACCTTCGGGTTGACCCGGCGCTGGGCCATCGCCATGATCTGCGCGCGCAGGGGGGCGATGCCGGTGCCACAACCGACCATCAGCATCTTGCGTTTGGTGTTGCGCGGCACGCCCAGGCCGCCGAGAGGCGAGCCGAGCGCCCACTGATCACCGACGGCGGTGTGCGCGACCATGGCGGGGCTGACCCAGCCGCCGAGCACGCCGCGAACGTGGAACTCGATCTCGCCGTTGGGATTGGCCGGGTTCGCGGGTGAGAGATAGCGCCACATCCGCGGCCGCGAGGGAATCTGCACGCTGAGATACTGACCGGCGGCGTACTGCATCGGCACGTCGAGCTGGACCCGGACGATCGAGAGATTGCGCAGCACCTCGCGATGTTCGACGACGGTGCCCGTCCAGGTAGCCGGGGTGGTCTCCTTGTCGGCGGCGCTGATCATCGCGCCGCTGATGGTGGCCAGACCTTCGTCCCATGCGCTGGCGACCTCGTCGGTCCACATCTCCGCACCGGCGAACAACCGCATGGCGGATTTCAGCGAGTTGGCCACGGCCACATAGTGCGCCGGTTGCACGCCGTATTTGCGATGGTCGCGCCCGAGCTGGGCCAGGAACGGCAGCAGCTTGTCGGGCTCCTCCAGCCGGTCGAGGGCGTAGGAGATCGCCGTGACGAGTCGGTCGCGCTGGGAATCCATGGCAGCCGGGAAGTAGTCGCGGACACCGGGGTAGTCCGTGAAGAGGATCGAGTAGAACGACCTCGACAGCTTCTCGGGCCCACCTTCTTCCGCAGCAACCGCCTTGAACGTAGTACGGATCAAAGCGACAGTCCGCGAATCCATATGTGTCACAACCTCGTTTCGCCATCGAACGCTAGCCGCGCCGGCGAGTGACGGGCTGGGAGGACACTCGTCAGCAGCCGATGCGAGAAGTCTAGGCGAGGTTTGCCAGCTTAGGAATCGTACTCTTAAACATCACGCATGTAATTCGCGAAATACCAGGCGGTTCCCAGTAGTTTCTCATGAAAACATACCTGAAGCCCGTTAATTGAGGGTGAACAGCCGCTCACGATTCTCGAAACCACCGGGCGTATCAGGCAATTGGTGACCAATGGCCCTGGTAGAGCGACCCTTCCGCAACGTCGCCCGCAGGTGGCGATCCGACGCGCCGAGCCATGACACGCGGGGTCGGCGCACCGGAGTGGCTGGTCGCGGGCAGCGAATTGCCTTCCGATTGATCCGAATTCAGCATCCGGGCAGCAAACTTTTGGACGTCCACGGTGATAAATCCCCACCTCAGCGCGCCGCGACGCTACTTCCGATCAGCAAGATCACGAATAAGTGAGTTGCTGGAGAGTCACCAGCCGGTCGCCGGGGGTTGACCGGAGACGAACGAGCCCCCGGCTCGCATCCACCACAGCGGATGGGCGAACCGGAGGCTCGTCGAATCGAAGACGACTCAGCGCCGATGCCGTGGCTGCCACACCACGAGCGCGGTACTGCGTGCGGGCGGCGACAGATCGGGCCGGTAGCCCGCCCGCAACCGCTCCATCTCCGCGCTCATCTCCTCGACGCGCTGCTGCAACGCCTCCACCTGATTGGTGAGCTCGATGATGCGCTTGATGCCGGCGAGATTGACGCCCTCGTCCTGCGACAGGCGCTGCACCTCACGCAGCACCTCGACGTCGCGGGCCGAATAACGGCGTCCGCCACCCGAGGTCCGTTGCGGGGTGACCAAACCCAGCCGGTCGTAGGTACGCAGCGTCTGCGCGTGCATCCCCGCCAGCTGAGCCGCCACCGAGATCATGAAGAACTCGGCACGCGCGGTCGCACCCGAAACAGACTTCGGATCATCGGACATCATCAAGCACCCGCCCATCCTGCACGCGGTTCGAAGCCACTGGCCTTCTCCGCCTCCTGATAGCGCTTGAGCGCATCGGTGGCGTCAGAGTCGAGCGATTGCGGCACCGCGACCTTCACCGTGACCAGCAGGTCACCGGCGCCGCCCGCCGCGCCGCGCTTGGGCACGCCACGACCACGGACTCGCAGGATACGCCCGTCGGCGGTACCCGCGGGCACCTTCACACCGACCCGGCCGTCCAGCGTCGGCACGGAAACTGTTGTCCCCAGAACCAATTCGCTGTAGCTCACCGGGAGCACCAGGGTGAGGTCGTCGCCTTGACGGCCGAAGACCTTGTCCTGGCTGACGTGCACGGTGACATACAGGTCGCCCGAAGGCGCACCGCGCAGACCCGCCTCGCCCTGACCGGCCAGCCGGATCTTCTGACCGTCACTGACGCCCGGTGGGATCCGGACGGTGATGGTGCGGGTGCGGTTCTGGATACCGGTGCCCGAGCAGTCGGTGCACGGGTCGTCGATGATCGACCCGGTGCCGCGGCAGTCGTCGCAGGGCTCGCTGAAACCGAACGCGCCCTGATTGCGGCTGACCACGCCCGCACCGTTGCAGTGCGGGCACACGCGCGGGCTGGTGCCCGGCTTGGCACCGCTGCCGTGACAGGTGGTGCACGGCGAGGGACTCGTCATCCGCAGCGGAACGGTGACGCCCTGGGCGGCCTCACGGAAACCCAGGGTCGTCTCGGTCTCCACGTCGGAGCCGCGGCGCGGACGAGCCGCCGCCCGGCCACCGCCGCCACCCCGGTTGAACAGCCCGCCCAGCAGATCGCCGAGCCCGCCGTCGCCCGCGGCGCCGGTACCACCGGCCTGACCGAAGATGTCACCGATGTTGAAGTCCTGCGAGAAGCCGCCGCCGGCACCGGGATTGAACCCGCCGCCGCCGTAGGCTCGTCCGCCACCGCCGCCGCCCGCGAACATGCGGCGCGTCTCGTCGTACTCCTTGCGCTTGGCAGGATCCGACAACACCGCATTGGCTTCGCTCACGGACTTGAACCGCTCCTCGGCCTTGGTGTCACCCGGGTTGGAGTCCGGGTGCAGGTCGCGGGCGAGCTTGCGGTATGCCTTCTTGATCTCGTCCTGCGAGGCGCCGGAGGAGACACCCAGCTCCTTGTAGAAGTCCTTTTCGATCCACTCCCGTTGGCTCACCGGGCATCTCCTCCTTTCGCGTTCTTATTGACTGTCGCCGGCATCCGGATCCGATGCCCCCGCGGCCTCGGCATCGGTTACCCCGACCAGCGCGTGCCGAAGCACCCGGTCGCCGAACCGATAGCCCTTGCGCATGACGATGCCGATCACCGGGTCGGCGCCCGAACCCTCGTGCTGCACGGCCTCGTGCAGCGTGGGGTCGAACGGGTCACCGGTGGCACCGAATTCGACCAGACCCTGCTTGGTGAGCGCGGTCTCGAGCTTGTCGGCGACGGACTTCAGCGGGCCGGAATCGAGGTCGCCGTGCGCCCTCGCCCGATCCAGATCGTCCAGCACCGCGAGCAATTCGGTGACCACCGACGCCTTGGCGGCGTCGATGTTGGCCTGACGGTCACGCTCGACGCGGCGGCGGTAGTTCGCGTATTCCGCGGTCAACCGCTGCAGGTCGGCCGTGCGCTCGGCCAGCTCGTCGTGCTCCGGCTCGACAACTTCGGCGTCGAGGGCGGAGTCCGCCGTGGCGGCCTCCGCGTTCTCGTCCGCAGTGTCGTCCAGGATTTCCTCGACCAACTCCTGCTCCGAGGAGTTCGCCTCGGTCACTTCTTGTCCGTGTCGACCGGCTCGTCCACGACCTCCGCGTCGACGACCTGATCGTCATCGGCCTGGCTGGGGCCCGCGCCGTTGCCGGACTGCGCGTCGGCGGCGGCACTGGCCTCGTAGATCGCCTGGCCCAGGGCCTGCGACTCGGTGGCCAGCTTCTCCACGGCCGACTTCACCGCGGAGATATCGGTGCCCTCGAGCGCCTGCTTGGCCTCGGCGACCGCGTTCTCCACCTTCGCCAGCTGATCGGCGGAGACCTGTGCGCCACCTTCGCTCAGCTTCTGCTCGTTGATGAACTTCTCGGTCTGGTGCACCAGCGACTCGGCCTGGTTGCGGGTCTCGGCCTCTTCACGGCGCGCCTTGTCGTCGGCGGCGTGCGCCTCGGCGTCGGCGACCATGCGGTCGATCTCTTCCTTGGACAGACCGGAGCCGTCCTGGATCTTGATCTTGTTTTCCTTGCCGGTGCCCTTGTCCTTCGCGGTGACGTGCACGATGCCGTTGGCATCGATGTCGAAGGTGACCTCGATCTGCGGCACGCCGCGCGGGGCCGGGGGCAGGCCGGTGAGCTCGAAGGAGCCCAGCAGCTTGTTGTGCGAGGCGATCTCGCGCTCACCCTGGAACACCTGGATCTGCACCGAAGGCTGGTTGTCGTCAGCGGTGGTGAAGGTTTCCGAGCGCTTGGTGGGGATGGTGGTGTTGCGCTCGATGAGCTTGGTCATCACGCCACCCTTGGTCTCGATGCCAAGGCTCAGCGGGGTGACGTCGAGGAGCAGAACGTCCTTGACCTCGCCCTTGAGGACACCGGCCTGCAGCGCGGCGCCGACGGCGACGACCTCGTCCGGGTTCACGCCCTTGTTGGGCTCACGGCCGCCGGTCAGTTCCTTGACCAGCTCGGAGACGGCGGGCATCCGGGTGGAGCCACCGACGAGCACGACGTGGTCGATGTCGGCCACGTTCAGGCCCGAGTCCTTGATCACGGACTGGAACGGCGCGCGGGTGCGATCCAGCAGATCAGAGGTGATCTTCTGGAACTCCGAGCGGGTGAGCTGCTCGTCGAGGAACAGCGGGTTCTTGTCCGCGTCGACGGTGATGTAGGGCAGGTTGATCGAGGTGCTCTGGCCCGAGGACAGTTCGATCTTGGCCTTCTCGGCAGCCTCGCGCAGACGCTGCATGGCCATCTTGTCCTTGGTCAGGTCGATGCCCGAGGACGCCTTGAACTTGTCGACCAGCCAGGTCACGACGCGCTCGTCCCAGTCGTCGCCACCGAGGTGGTTGTCACCGGAGGTCGCGCGGACCTCGACGACGCCCTCGCCGATTTCCAGCAGCGAGACGTCGAAGGTGCCGCCACCGAGGTCGAAGACCAGGATGGTCTGCTCTTTGTCGCCCTTGTCCAGGCCGTACGCGAGCGCGGCCGCGGTGGGCTCGTTGACGATGCGCAGCACGTTGAGACCGGCGATCTGGCCGGCTTCCTTGGTGGCCTGACGCTGGGCGTCTTCGAAGTAGGCCGGGACGGTGATCACGGCGTCGGTGATCTCCTCGCCCAGGTAGGCCTCGGCGTCGCGCTTCAGCTTCATCAGCGTGCGCGCGGAGATCTCCTGCGGCGTGTACTTCTTGTCGTCGATCTCGACGTTCCAGTCGGTGCCGATGTGGCGTTTGACCGAGCGGATGGTGCGGTCGACGTTGGTGACCGCCTGGTTCTTCGCGGGCTGACCGACGAGAACCTCGCCGTTCTTCGCGAAGGCGACGATCGAGGGGGTGGTGCGCGAGCCTTCCGAGTTCGCGACGACGACCGGCTCGCCGCCTTCGAGCACGGCGACGACGGAGTTCGTGGTCCCGAGGTCGATTCCGACCGCACGAGCCATAGTGGTTTCCTCCTGTTTGACGTTCGGTTATTGCAACGCTGAGCGCAGTGGGCTCAATCCTGCCTTCGAGATCCACCGTGAGTCAACCCGAAGTTGAGTCAGGTCCGCTCATGTTGTTGATCAGCACAACCAGTAGCTGCGGCGATTCATTCCCGCCACCCGAAAAAATTTCCCGACCCCCGAGCCATTCTTGCCACGGGTGCGCTCAACTGCAGCCCCTGATGCGCGATCGTGACGGTCCGGAGACCATCGGCGGGCTATCGGGTGAGGCCGGGATGGATGCCGGGGCGAAGGCCGTTGCCCTCGGCGGTGCGGCGCAGGAGATCAAGGAAGACCGCGCGGTCTTCGGGAGGCAGGGGAGACAGGAGTTCAGCGTCCAGCTCGGCTACCCGCTGCTCGGCTTCGGCTAGGAGAGCATGGGCGGCGGGCAGGAGGTGGAGGGCGTGCGCGCGCCGATCGCTGGGGTGGCGGCGGCGTTCCACGAGGTTGCGTTTCTCCAGGTCGTCCACCAGGCCGACCATGACATTGCGGTGGATCTCCAACGCCTCGCCGAGCTCCTGCTGAGTGCGGCCGTCGTGGGCGCTCAGGAGTTTCAGCATGCCGAAGTGGCGGGGCTTGATGCCCAGCGGCGCCAGTAGATCGCTGAAGCGATAGGCCGTATGGAAGCCCAGTTGGCCGAGGAGGAATCCGGCGTGGGTCGACAGCTGCGTCGGGTCGGTCACACCCCTACGATACGCCGATTAACGCACCATTCATGATTGCCCTATTGATTGATAATCACTCGAGGTGCATAGTTTGAGAGGTCCCCTACTCGAAGAGAGACTCTCGTGACTACCTCCCCCACTCCCCCCGCCCCGGATCCGCGGCGCTGGATCGCGTTCGCGGTGGTGCTGGCCGCCGGCTTCATGGATCTACTCGACGTGACCATCGTCAATGTGGCCGTACCGAGCATCCGGAACGACCTGCACGCCGAGTACTCGCAGCTCGAATGGATCATCGCCGCTTACGTTCTCGCCTTCGCCGCGGTGCTGATCACCGGCGGACGGCTCGGCGACATCTACGGTCGCAAACGCGTGTTCCTCACCGGCATGGCCGGTTTCACGATCGCCTCGGCGGCGTGCGGGCTGGCCACCGATCCCACCGTGCTCATCGGCTCCCGCTTCGCGCAGGGTGCGATGGGAGCGCTGATGGTGCCCCAGATCCTGGCCATCATTCAGACGACCTTCCCGAAAGAGGAGCGGGCCAAAGCGATTGCCGTCTACAGCGGTGTCGGCGGGTCGGCCTCAGCGGTCGGTCTCGCGCTAGGCGGAGTGCTGGTGCAGGCCGACCTGTTCGGGTTGGCCTGGCGGCCGATCTTCCTGGTGAACATTCCGGTCGGCATCGCGGGGTTCATCGCGGCGTGGTTCGTGATGAGCGATTCGAAGTCGGCCAGACCGCCCCGGCTGGACCCGGTCGGGATGGCACTGGCGGTATCCGCTGTACTGCTGCTGGTCTACCCGTTGACCGAGGGACGTCGACTCGACTGGCCCGCATGGACTTTCGTGATGATGGGTGTGGCTCTCGCGGTGTTCGCCGGGTTCCTGTTCTACGAGCGCGGCCTAGCACGGAAGGGACGTTCGCCGCTGGTCGATCTCGGGCTGTTCCGGTCGCGGCCGTTCGCGATCGGGCTGGGGACCTGGTTGCTCTTCTGGATCGCCATGGGTGGGTTCTTCCTGGTGTGGACGTTGTTCATGCAGGGCGGACTCGGGTGGTCGCCGTTGCGGGCCGGGCTCACCTCGGCACTGTTCGCGGTGGGTGCCGGTGTGGGAGCCGGTCTTTCGGTCGGCGTGCTGGCCGCAAGGTACGGGCGGCGGGTGTTGATGGTCGGGGCGCTGGTGAATGCGACGGGGTTCGCGCTCTACGGCGCGATGGGTGTGCGATACGGGAGCGAGTTCACTTCCTGGCAGATGGCGCTGCCGCTGGTGATCACCGGTGCGGGGTTCGGGATGGTGGTGGCGCCGACGCTGGACCTGCTGCTCGGGCAGGTGCCGGTACGGGAGGCGGGGTCGGCTTCCGGGCTGCTGAACACGGGGCAGCAGTTGGGGACCGCGCTGGGCGTCGCGTTGGTCGGCGTGCTGTTCTTCACCGCGCTCGACCGGGATTCCGATCTCGGAGTGGCCGCCGTGACGCCCGAGATCCGGGCCGAGCTGGCGCTCGAGGGAATGCCGATACAGGTCCAGGATCAGATCCTGGCCGGGTTCGCGGCATGCGTGCACGATCGGTCGGCGGAGGATGATCCGGCCGTGACACCCGCTAGTTGTCAGTCGAATTCTGGTGGCGACTCGGCGGTTTCGCGCGTACTCGCCGAGGCAGGGACCGAGGCCAACGCGGTGAACTTCGCTGAGACGTTCCGGTACACGCTGTTCTACGGCGCCGGGATGCTACTGGTGGTGTGTCTCGGATTCTTCGCACTGCCGAAGGAGGCCAAGCTGGAACAGCGCGTACTCGATGATGATCCGGAAATCGTCACAGTATGAAACACGAAGGGTGGAAGCACATGTACACCGTTGATCTGCTGACCGTCGGGCGCGGGCGCGAAGTTGTCGATACCGCGCTCGGCTATGTGGGCGGGCTCGGATACCGCGTCCTCGGGTCGACCACCGACGAGGAGGCGCTCGCGATCCTCGAGCGTGAACGAGTTCGCCTGCTGGTGATCGGAGGTGGAGTCGAAGCCGAGTCCCGGAAGGAGTTGACGGCCGCGGCCCAAGAGCACGGCGCCACCGTGATCCAGGCGGAGCGGGCCGGGCGCGGGATCGAGCAGTACCTCGCGGAGGAGGTTGTGCCGGCCCTGGGTGAGTGATCGGCCTCCCGCCTGATCGTTGCCCTGATTATTCGGGGCAACGATAGGGGTGCGAACAATCCTGTCGGACACTAGTTTCGGAAGTATGCGTGCATCGATGGGCAAGGTTCAGTGGAAACGGGCGTTCGGCGGAGTGGCCGTGATCGCCGCCCTGGCCGGAGGCGGGATGGTCGCGTCCGCCGGGAGCGCCGTGGCCGACAGCGGCGTTGCCGTTGCCGATGACGGATGCACGTTCTCGTCGGTCGGGGGGTCGTGCAGCGATCCGGGGCCGGTGGGGCACGCATTGATCGCGGTTCGGGAGTTCGCGAAGAGCCTGGGGTACGGGACCGGAAGTTCCTCGGGGACCGCTTACTTCATCTGACCGGCTAGGCGGTCCGCGGCGGAGGGAGTTCAGCCAGTATTCCCTCAGCGCTGCGGGCCGCGGCTCGGCAGGCGGTGGCGGTCGATCGGTCGGCGAGAGGATGGGCCGCGCGGGCCCGCCAGGTACGGACGGCGGCGAAAGCCGTGGCACGCAGGGAATCCGGGTCGGATTCCGCGGGCAGTCCGAGGCGTAGATGCGCCGCCACGCCCGCGCCGCCGAGCATGCGGTACAGGTCGGCGAGTACCGGTGGCGGCAACGGCAATTCGTCGGTACGCAGGCGCCCGAGCAGTCGGAGTTCGGTGAAACCGTGCACATCGGCGAGCCGAGCACGCACGCGGGGCCGCAGGCGATCGGCTTCGGTACCGGGGTAGGCGGCCAGGATCCGGTCCAGCGTGCTCAGCGCCGAATGGGCCTTCAATTCCTCAGCGCGCTGGCCGAATTGGACCTCCAACACCGAACGCAGTTCTTCGATGCCGCTGCGAGCCGCCAATTCCGCTGCCAGCGCGGAAGAATCGCGGGCACCGAGCCGAATCAGCATGGTGGCCATGCGAATACCGAACAGGCCGAAACGATCAACGAGCTGCGCGCGCAGTTCCGGGGCGACCGGCAGCGTGATGTCGGCGCGAGCGAATCGGTCCGCCGAGAGCAACGCGATCCCGAGGTCCTCCGCGGGCACTGTGGACAGCGCCTCGAACGCCGCGAACTCCGGCTGTCGCAGGGTCGCCGCGGCGAAAGCGAGCAGCCCCGCCACCGGAATCACCGACTGGCACAGGCCGGTTCGCTCCAGCTCGTCCGCGAACCGGGCGGCGACATCGCGGGCCGAATGCAGCGCGTCGATGCGACCGGAGCCGATCTCGTCGGCGCGCGACACCACCCCGATCACACCGAGCGGCCCCGCACCACCGGCGCCCGCACCGATCTGCTCGAGAAAGCGCACGTCGGCGGCATCGAGACGGCGCAACAGGTAGACGACGGCGTCGGCGCCGGACACCGACAGCGGCGCGGCTCGCGCATCGTCCTCGACATCGGCGGGAGTGAGCAGCCGTGCGGTGCGCAGCGACACCTCACGCGACAGCGACGACGTGCCAGGGGTGTCGATGATCGTGGTCTGCGACAACGCGGCCGACGGCCACCCGACCTCGAGATGGTCCACCGCACGGGGACCGCGCGCATCCCAGCTCAGACCGTTCAGGTCGAAGGTCAGTCCGTGCGCGCCACTGCCGCGTCGCACGATCACATTCGCGCGCGATCCGTCCACCGCGTGCGCGGTGACCGTGGGGGTTGCGGCGTCGCGGTACCAGGTGACGACGCGGGTGCACTCGGTGGCGTCGGTCGGGGCGACGGCCTGGCCGACCAGCGCGTTCAGCAACGTCGACTTGCCCGCCTTGATCGAACCGGCCAGCGCCACCCGCAGCGGCTCACGCAAGCGGTATTCGCATTCGGCCAGCAGCGTGCGCGCGTACTCGTCGCGCCCGAACGCCCGCGCCGCCGCGCCGATCAGCTCGTGCGCTTCGGCCAGGATCCTCGGTGTGGTCCGGTCGCCGGGCGCGGCGGTGTCGAAACGGTGGGTCACCCAGATACCGTACCGTCGGCCCGTCTCAGTTCGATCTGCATCGATTCCGCGTAGCGGCGCAGCTCGGCCACCGCGTGCAGCTGGCGTTCCAGCACGACGGTGCGCTCGGCGCGGTGTGTGGCAGCCATCGCCGCCGCCTCCTGTGCGGCCCGCAGGGAAGCGTCGATCGACCGCAGGCTGCGCTCGGCCACCCCGGCGAAGTGGTCGCGCAGCGCACGGTGGATGCGGTGCAGCCGGTCCTTGGTGTCCTTGGCCGCCTGGAACGCCACGTCGTCGAGGAATCGGCGCACCTCACCGTTGGCCTCGACGCGGCGTCGCGCCAGCCGGGCGGACTTGTCGTCGCGATAGGCCTTGCCGCCCACGATCAGGCCCGCGCCGAGCGAGATCGGGTTCAGCATCGCCAGGCCGGCGAAGGTCGTGGCGAGCCCGATCATCAGCACGCCGCCGTAGGAGCCGCGCATACCGACCAGAACCTTGCTCGTGAAGCCGATATCCGGCTCGAGATCGGCCAGGGAACCCGAACTGGCCAGGCCGCTCTCATCGTCCATCCCGGAGTGCACCTCCGGCAGATCGACCGCGCCGACCTCGGCGAAATGGCCCGCGATCCGTTCGGCGAGCAGCTCGGCTCGGCGGTGGGTCAGCAGGAGATTGTCGCCGAGGGCGGTGTCGACGGAGCCGGTCAGCCATTCCGTGATCGCGCCCCAATGCCTGCCCGGGTCGTTCTCGTCGATCCACTCCTGGCCCGTACGGGCGATACCGCGCAGCCGGTCGCGCAGGTCGTGATCCACATCGCCGACGAGGTCGGTGATGCCGTCGGTGAGGGTCTGCTGCCAGCTCGCGGTGCGCCGCTGCAACTCCTCGGCGGCCGCACGCGCCGACTGCAATTCGTTGACCGCCGCCGCGCCACCGGCCGGATCGCGCAGCGCGACCAGCTCGCTGCCCAGCGCCAGCGCCAGATGCTCCGCCGCCGAATGTAATTCACGAGCCACCGCCTGCCGCGTGACCGCCTGATCACGGGCGACGACCCGATCGCGTAGGAAACCGAACAGCACGCCGAAACCGGACTCCAGGCCCAGCTGCGCGTCCTGCAAGCGCAGGGCGTGCGCACGCAGCAGCGCCGATACCGGGATCAGGGCGACATCGGCTTCCGCGCGCGTCAGATGGGCCCGGTCGGCCTCCAGCACCTGCCGCCAGTGTGGGTAGAGGTCGGTCTTGGTGAGCAGAACGGCGACCGCGGGACACATTTCGCGGATCTGCCGGACGAACGTGAGTTCGGGTTCGGTGAGCTCGGTGGAGGCATCGGAGAGCACGAGTACGGCGTCGGCGGCCGCCGCCAGGCTGAGCACGCCCGCGGCGCAAGCACTTCCGTGGCCGCCGACACCGGGGGTATCGATCAGGACGATGCCGTCGGCCAGCAGCTGACTGGGCAGCTCGGCTTCGATCCGCACGACCTGTCTGCCCTGTGCCAGTGGGGTGCGGGTATCGACGGCGCCGATCTCGTCGAACGGGATCTCGACCCGCGATTCGTCGGTACCCGGCGCGGTGAGCACCAGATACGCCCGCTGCTGCGCGCCGTAGGACAGCTGCAGGGGCAACACGGTGGTCGCGTCGTCGCCGACCCGGCACACATCCAGCCCGAGCAGTGCGTTCACGAACCTGCTCTTGCCCTGACCGAGCTGACCGGTGACGACGATCCGGTGCCGCGGGTCGCGCACCCGCACGGCCACCTTCTCCAGACGTCCGACCAGGTCGTCACGGCCCGCGGCGTGGGCCGCCGCGACGGTGTCGGCCAACACCGTCGTCAGCGGCACCACGTTCTGTGCGAGAACTGTCATCCCTTCGCCCGTTTCGCTCAGTGGAACAGTCCGTCGGTGTGCACGTCGGCACCGGTGTCGGCGACGGTGCTCGATTCACCGAACAGCGACGCCTCGCCACCACCGAGGCCGGAACCGTGCAGGCCCGAACCGAACGCACTCGATACGTCGACGCCGGACCAGGTGTCGGCCGCGGTGGTGACCGCGCCCTGCGTCGTCGCACCGGCGGTGCCGGAAGTGTCGATCTGGGTGGTCGAGGTCGACGTGGTCTGACCGGAGAGGCCGCCGGCCGCGGCGGTGCCGCCCTGCGCCGCGCCGTCGACGGCGGAGGTGAAGCCGCCGGTCACCTGGGTGCCGCCGGTGATCGCGCCCGACAGTCCCGCATCGCCGAGGCCGCCGAGGCCGGTCTCGAGGCCGGTTCCCGTTTCGGCGCCGCCGGTCGCGGATCCTGTCAGGCCGGTCTCCACGGCACCGGTCAACCCGGTCTGGGCGCCGCCGACTGCGGAACCCGCGAGCCCAGCGCCCGCGCCGGCGACACCGGTCAGGCCCGCTTGGGCGCCACCGGCCAGATCGACACCGGACCCGACGGCGCCGTTCACTCCTGCCTGCGCACCCGAGGCGAGAGAACCGGTCACGTCGGCGCCGGCAGTCGTCGCGGTCTCGAGACCGGTGCTCAGCCCGATACCCGACGTGGTGGACAGCGCTGATTCCACTCCGGTCGTGATCTGTCCGGTGCCGCCGCCGGTGAGTAGTTCGTCGACACCGAACCCGGTCCCCGCCCCACCCGTGAAGCCACCGGTCAGATCCGTACCCGCCGACACTGCGCCACCCAACCCGGTTTCGAGACCGGTGCCCAGGTCCGCGCCCGCGCCGACCACACCGTCGAGACCAGTGATCGCCGACGTGGTGGCGACCGCGCCCAGCCCGCCGGCGGCCTGCGCCCCCACGTTGGCTGCGGC
Organism: Nocardia sp. NPDC055002; assembly: GCF_053608825.1. NCBI lineage: Bacteria > Bacillati > Actinomycetota > Actinomycetes > Mycobacteriales > Nocardiaceae > Nocardia > Nocardia sp. NPDC055002. The sequence continues at coordinate 10,410 of NZ_JBSGWE010000005.1, read as the reverse complement.
GCCGAGCCCACCGGCAGCCTGCGCGCCCGCGTTGGCGACAGCGCCGACGCCGGCCCCGAGACCTCCCGCGGCCGTGGTCGCACCGCTCAGACCGGCATCGAGGCCACCGCCGAGACCAGCGGCGACATCGACCGCGCCATCCAAGTCGGCGGCGATATCGCCACCCACGGCCAACGCCCCGTCGAGACCGGCGCCCGCACCGACCGCACTCGACAACGCGCCACCGAGACCGGCACCGGCCGCGCCGGTCAGCTCGCCACCGAGACCGACTCCGGTACCCACCGCACCGTCGAGACCAGCGGCAAGATCCGCGCCCGCGCCTGCCGCACCCGTGAGCACACCGCCCAGACCCACACCCGCACCGGCCGCGCCGCCCAGCGCAGCATCCAGCCCGGTCTCGAGTTCGGCCCCCGCCCCGACCACGCCCGTGAGCGCCTCACCGAGACCAGCGCCCGCGCCGACCGTCCCGGCCAGGCTGCCGCCGAGACCAGCGGCCAGGTCCGTTCCCGCGCCGACCGCACCCGACAGGGCACCGTCGAGACCGGTGCCGATTCCACCGGTCAGCGTGGTGTCGAGACCCGCACCGAGATCCGCGCCGACACCGGCCGCACCCCCCAGCGCGCCACCGACTCCAGCCGCGCCATTCAGCGCACCACCGAGACCGGCGGCAAGATCGCCACCCACGTCGACCGCACCACCGAGACCAGCAGCCAAGTCACCACCAACACCCAGCGCACCATTCAGTGCGCCACCAAGACCGGCGGCAAGATCGCCACCCACGTCGACCGCACCACCGAGACCAGCAGCCAAGTCACCACCAACACCCAGCGCACCGTTCACAGCACCACCGAGACCAGCGGCCAAATCACCACCAACACCCAGTGCACCATTCACAGCACCACCGAGGTTCGCACCGAGGTCGAGGGCGCTGTCGATCGCGCCGTTCAGGCCGAGGCCCGCGCCGAGGGCACCGGTCACACCGGCGGCCAGGTCGGCGCCGAGGCCGGCGTTCACATCGACGTTCGCGCCGGTGACGGCGTCGAGTGCCACATCGAGGCCGGCGCCTACCTGGGCGGCGGCGTCGGCGACTACCGAGGCCACAGCGCCGAGGCCGACGTCGAGACCGAGGTCGAGTTCGGCATCGGCCGCCGCGGCCGCCGTGACGGCGGCGGCAGCGGTGGCCGTGCCTGCCAGGGCCGCGCTCGTGCTCGCCGCGGCGCCCGCGGCTACGATCGCCTGCAACTGGGAGCCGCCGCTGACCAGCGCGGATTCCGCCACCATCGGGGCGACGGCGGAAATGTCCTCCGGGGTCACCACGAGGCCTGCCTCAGCCAGCGCGAGGCACGGGTTGGCGCAGTAACCGGCGGCGGCCTCGGGGTCGCGCAGCAGATTGAGGATGAACTCCAGAATCGCGTTCGGTGTCATCGAGATCAGCTCCTCCAGATCATGGGCGGTGATGCCCGATCTGTTTGTCGTTGGAATGTCTTTCACGCTAGGCGGGCCCGTCGTTACAGGTAACGGGGCGAATACCTAGTCCCGCCGGGCGTGCCCCATTAGGGGCCGACCACCGATTAGGGGAATTTCCCCGTACTTGCCCCATCGCAGGTAACAGCTGTCCCCTAGCAACCGACAGATCGAGTGGGACGCTGCCATCGGCGATCTCGCTGTACATCAAGCGTTTACCGGCCCACCGGAAGTCCTGCGAACGGGGTTGTCCAATGACAGAGCGTCTGGCGCTCGGCATCACTGTCGGAGCGGCGAATTCGGCCGCCGCGGCCACGACAGCCGACGGGACCGGTGCCACCGTTCTCACCCATCGCAGCGCACTGATGCTCGGCGCCGACGGATCGGTGAGCTTCGCCGACACCGCGCGCCACCATCGCGGAGTTGTCGTCGACGACTACGTGTCCAGGGTCGGCGATCCGGTGGATCTGCTGGCAGAGGACGGTTCCGCCCACGACGCAGCCGATTTGGTCGCTGCCGCGACCCGTGCGCTGATCGCCGAACTCTCCGGTGTCGCCACCGATGTGCCTACCACCGTCGCGTGCTACCCGGCATGGTGGCCGGAGCACACCGTCGAGGCCGCCAGGTCCGCGCTCGCACGCGCCGGCCTGCCCGAAGTGACGCTGGTGCCCGAGCCGCTGGCCGCGGTGCGCCGATACGAGATCGAGTACGGACAGCTCGAAGACGGCGCGCTGGTCGTGTACGACCTCGGCGCGAGCGGCTCGACCGTGTCGGTCCTGCGCACCGGCGAGCAGGCCGGACTGCTCGGCACCCCGGTGCACAGCACCGCGATCGCCGGTTCCGAATTCGATCTACTGACCATGCGCTACGTGCTGGCAAATGTTCTGAACGGAAACGACATCGATCCATTCGATCCCGTTGTCGAAGAAGAATTGTCGGCATTGCGAGAGCGCTGCGGAATTGCGAAAGAAGAACTCTCCAGAATTACCGCCACGGCGATTCCGGTCGGCATGCTCAACCCCTCGATCCACACCGAACAGGTCCGGTTGACCCGGGGCGAACTCGAAGATCTGCTGCGCCCGATCCTGCTCGACTCGATGAGCCTGCTCCAGGACGCGGTGCGCCGCGCCGAACTCACCCTCGGCGATGTCGGCCGGGTGCTGCTCACCGGTGCCGGTGGCGCGATTCCGCTGGTCGCCGAGCTGATCTCCACCGAATTCGGCCTGCCGGTGATCGCCTGCGCCGACCCGGCGACCTGCACGGCACGCGGCGCGGCCGAGATCGCCCTCGACGTCGCCGCGATCAGCGTGCCCACCGAGGCCATCCCGGTGGTGCCGGTAGCACCGGCAGCGGCTGCGGCGGCACCGGCCGTCGAGGGACTCGCGCTGCCACCGTCCGAGCCGGTACGGACCAAGATGTTCACGGCCAAACGCTCGGCGATCGTCGCGGCGGCGGCCTTGACCATGGCCGCGCTCGCCACCGGCACCCTCGCCCTCGGTGGCGCCACCCAGTTCTCACCCACCGGCCCCGCCGAGACCACCGTCGGCCCTTCGGTCCCCGGCGCCCCCGCGGCGACCGGCGCCGGCGGCGCGGCCGGGACGGCGAATGCCACGAACTCCGTGGTCACCGACCCGGCCAAGCCGGGCGCGGTCGGTACAACAGCGCCATCGGGTGCGATCCCGGTCGGCACGACCGACGCCGGAGCACCTGGCGGCACGCCCGCGGCGGGAACTCCGGCACCCGCCGGAACACCCACCGGTGGAGCACCCGCCGACGGAACACCGGCGGCCGCGGGCCAGCCAGGCCCCGCCGAGCAGCAACCGGCCCAGGCGCCGCCCGCAGGGCAGTCCCCGGCGCCCGCCCCGGCGCCGGCGCCTGCCCCCGCGCCGGCACCCGCACCCGCCCCGGCTCCGGCGCCCGCACCGACCCGGCCGCAGGTCCCCACTGTCAAGGTCGACCCCGGCGGCCTGCTCGACGACGTGGGCGGCGCGGTCGGCGAAACCCTCGAATCGGGTACGCAACTGCCCGGCAAGGTCCTCGGAGGAAATGGTGGCTGAGATCGCCCACGACACCTTCCCGAATGCCCGCTCCGTTTTCCGCGATCTCGACAACGCCGACCAGCAGACAGTGCTGCTCTTGATCCGTGGCCGAGCCGGGACCGGAAAAACGTTCCTGCTCGACGCCGTTCGCGCACGCCTGCGTCGCCGCGGCATACCGGTGGTCGAATCCGCCGCCGACGATGTCGAGAACGGGGTTCCCGACCGGGCAGTGCTCGTCGCCGACAATGTCCACAGCTACAGCGACGCCGAGCTTCGCGCGCTCTGCGAGGCCATCGAAACCGGGCAACGCTCGGTCGTGCTGACCACCCAGCCTCGGCCACACGATCCCCAGCTGCGCGCGCTGGCCGACGCGGTGGCGCGCAACGGCCGCACGGTGGATCTGCGAGCGCTGGGAAGCGCGCACATCACCTCGTTCGCCAGGGAACTCGGCGTGGCTGTGTCCCAGCCGCTCGCGGCGCGTATCCATCAGCTGACGGCGGGCATCCCCGGCGGTGTCGTCGCGGCGTTGAAGGGCGCCCACGCCGCGTCGCTGGAGACCTGCGAGGCAGCGGTCGACGAAGCCGTCACCGTCTGGACGCGGACACTGCTGGAAGCGGTCGAACCCGAGTTGCTCGAAACGCTGGTCATCGCGGCGACCGGAACCGGGCTGGACGCGACAGAACTCACCGAGGTGCTCGGTGTCGACACCGCCACCGCCCACGACCTGATCGACCGGGCCAGGTCGGGTGCCCTGGTCACCGATGCCGACCTGCTCCTCGCGCCCGCCGTCGGTCCGCTGCGGACGCTGCTCGGCGATCGCCGCTATGTCGATGTGCAGCGCAGGCTGCTCACCGCGCGCCTCGACGCGGGTCTGCTCCGCGATCGCACCGCGCTGATCCTGGCCGAGTCCGGCGTCGTCGATGCCCGGCTCGCCGAGTTCCTCTGCCGCACAGCCGAGAAATCCGACGAGGCGACCCGCTGCTACGCGGCGGCGGCCGCGGCGGGCGCGGCGGCGGAGTCGATCGCGCTGCGCTGGGCCGAGGCCGCCGCGCACGCGGGTGATACCGACACCGCGCTACGCCTGGCCGAACCGCTGCTGACCGCCGAGAACGTCGCACGCGCCGACCTGGTCGCCGCGGTACGCATCTGCGCGAGCGTGCTCATCCGCCGAGGACTGGTGAGTCGCGCGGCCGGACTGTACAACTGGCTCGGACCCGACCGGATCGGCGCCGACTGGGCGCCCGCGGCGATAGTCCTCACCCTGGCCGGTGAACAGGCCGGCGCCGCGCGGATGTCCGAAGCGGCACAGCACTGGCCGCCGACCGAGGCCGACGCGGGCGCTCGGCTGATCGCGGGCGCGCTCGACGAATCGCTCGACCCGCACGGAACCGGAACGGCCGCGGCGATTTCGGCCCTGATCCAGGCGGGCAACACCGACACCGGCGACGATCGCTATCTGCCCTGCTCCGCGGTCTCGATCGCCACGCTGCTGTGCCTCGGCAGCGGCGAGCCCCGTCGCGCCGGCGACGCGCTGCGCCGGGCGGCGGGCATGGGCGGTGGCCGGCAGCTTCCGGTGCTGACGGCCTGGACCGCACTGCTCGGCGGCGACGAACGCCGTGCCGCGAGCACCCTCGCCGAAATCGACATCCCCGCCCTCGCGCCCCGCGATCAACTCCTCGCCCATGCCCTGGCTGTGGGACTGGCCCGTCGCGGCGGCGATCACGCCGCCCTGGCTCGCGCGTGGCACGCGGCCTGCCCACTGTTCGACGAGCTGGAAGCCGACCTGTTGAGCCTGTTGCCGATCGGCGAACTGTGGCTGGCCGGCATCCGCCTGGGCGACGCGCGCCGGATCGAACCGCTCGTCGATGCCGCCAGGGCGCTGGTCCGCAAAGTGGGCCGCGCACCCGCCTGGACCAATTCCTTCCACTGGTACGGCGTGCAGGCCGCGCTGGCCGACGAGTCGCCCCGGGCGCTGCTGCCCCACGCCCACGCGCTGAAGACGGCGGCGGAAGCGGGTGACCGGCAGGCCACCGTGCTGGCCGATGCCGGGCGCACCTGGGTGCTCGTGCTGCGCGGGCAGGTCGCCGCGGCCGATGTGGAGGCCGCGGTCTCGGCACTGGCCGAGCTCGGGCTCACCTGGGATGCCGCCCGCCTGGCCAGCGAGGCCGCCCTCGCGGCGAGCGACTCGACCACCGCCACCGCCTTGCTCAAGCTCGCGCGTTCGGTGCGCACGCAAGCCCAGCCGGTCGAGCCGCTGCGACCGACCGCACAACCGCAGCCGCCCGCAGCCGGTCCCGTGCCGCTGACCGGCGAGTCCGGCGCGCTGAGCGACCGCGAACGCGAGGTGGCCGAGCTGGTCCTGCTCGGTCTGACCTATCGCGAGATCGGCGCGAGGCTGTACATTTCCGCGAAGACCGTAGAGCATCACGTCGCGCGGATCCGACGTCGAATAGGCGCGCGCTCACGATCGGAATTACTGTCAATGCTGCGCGCGATGGGACACGGCCAACTGCTGGTGTGACTCGCGCGGACGATGTCGACGCCGAAGTGAGGGGTGTTCCGCCGATGGCCACTGGGGTCGGCCTGCGTATCGCCGATGACGAATGCATCGCCGCGGTGGTCACCGAGGACGGCACGGTTCAGGTGATCGAGCGTGCTTCGGTTCTGCACATGTCCGACGACGGTGACGCCGCCCTCGGCGGACCGGCTCCCACCGGGCATGCCCACTCGATCGCCGGTTTCGTGCGCGCGATCGGGGATCCGGCCGGTGTCGATGTCGACGGCGGCGAGGCATATCGCGCCGAAGACCTCCTCGCGACGGCGATGTTCTGCCTGATCGATCTCACCACCGAGCACCTCAGCGGCCCGGCCGAGTTCTACGCCACCCATCCCGCGGCCTGGTCGACCGAGGTCGTGCGCGGCGTGCGCGAGGCTTTGGACTATCTGGGCTTGAAGTCGGTGGCCCTGCTCGGCGAGGACGAGCTGCCCCAGCCCGCGGACGGCGCCGATCCCGGCAAAACCTTCGCCAACGCCGCCGCCCAGGCCGCGCTGGTCGCGGTGCTGGCGACCCCGGCCGGCTCGACCCCGCCCGACCCGATCGTCACCGAGAACGCCATGGTCGCCACCGATGTGATGCCCGCGCTGCCGCCGCCCTCGGTGACCGCGCAGGCGTACTCGGCGGCGCTGCCGGTCTCGCCGCTGCCGACGAAGGCGATGGCGCCGATCGCGCCCGCCCCGATCGCGGAGCCCGCGGTGGTGCCCGCCCGCGAACCCGCGCGCAGCAAGACCCCGCTGCTGATCGCCGCGGCCGCGCTCATCGGCCTGCTGCTCGGCGGGGTCGCGGTCTCGGTCCTGATCCGCGATTCCGAAACCGTCCCACCGCCGACGATTTCCGACGCCAGCCCGGAAACGCTGTCACCGACCTCGGCGCCCGCGCCGCCTCCGCCGCCGGTCGTCGAGTCGACCACGCCCCCGCCGGTCACCACGACCGACGAACCGGTGCCGACGACCACCGAGGCGCCGCCGACGACCACCCCGGAGCCGACCACCACACCGCCGACGACCACACCGAGCCCCACCACCACCCGGCCCCGGTCTCCCTTCGGGACCTACCCGCCCGGCTATCTCCCGGCGCCCCTGACCATCCCGGGGCAGCGCTGAATCCAGCAGCCGGACGGTAACCGCGCCAGCTGGGCGAGCGTGCCCTAGAGTGATGCGCTGACCGACATGATCGCCGCCGGCGGTGTTCTCGGTCACTGGTTGTCGACGAAGGGATTTCATGCGCAAGTTGGTGGCGCGTCGCGCCGCGGTCAAGGCAGCCTCCGCCGGGTTCGCCGCGACTGTTCTTCTCGCACCCCTGCTCGGATCCGGCATCGCGTCATCGGAACCTGCTGCGCCACTACAACTTTCGGCCGATGCGTTACCCGGCGAATTGGTGACGGCACTGTCGCGTGACCTCGGGATGACCCCCACCGAGTACCTCGATCGTGCCGCGCGCGCCCAGCAGTTGCGCGACTACGCGACCGACTTCCGTGCCGCGAACCCCGACACCTTCGCCGGTGCCTGGCTCACGCCCGAGGGCAAGGCCGTCGTCGCCACCACCGATGCCGAGGCGGGCAAGCTCGTCACCGCCGCCGGCTACCAGACCCATCTCGCGCCGATCTCGGCCGGAGGGCTGGAAGGCGCGCTGGTGCAGCTGAGTCGGTGGGTCGCGAGCCTGCCGCCCGCGATCTCCGCGCCGATCAGCTCGATCGCGATCGACGCGCTCAACAGCCAGCTCGTACTCAACGTGGCCAACACCGGCACCGGCCACATGCTCAACCTGCCCACCCTGATCGCCACCATCAAGGTGGTGCTCTCGCCCGGCGGCGGCGGTCCGGTGGAGTACAAGCCGATGGGCGGCGACACCTACATCACCGCGACCAAGGACCTGCACGACGCCGACCTGCGCGGAGTCGACGTCTGCTCGTTCGGGTTCAACAGCACCGACGCCGCGGGCAACGCGCTCAATATCTCCGCGGGCCACTGCAACCCCAACGTCGACAACGGCGGCACGGCCTCGGTCTACGTCCCGAACGTGCGCGACATCCCCAACAGTCCCGAAGTCGGCACCTTCGCCCGCGCGGTGCTCGGCGGCCCCGCCTCGCTGGACTACTCGGTGATCAAGCTCAACGAGCGGGCGGTGAACGCGGGCATGGACCAGCCTCGCGTGCGCGGCGCCGAGGGCACCACCCTGACGGTCACCGGCACCGCCGAACCCGTCACCGGCGCACCGGTCTGCAAGACCGGCCAGTCCTCCACCTTCACCTGCGGGTTCGTCTCGGCCGATCACGTCGAGACCCAGCTGTTCACCGAGGCGGGCGTCAGCAAGACGATCCGCGGCTTCGCCAGCACCGCCTGCACCCTCGGCGGCGACAGCGGCGGCGCCATCGTGTCCGGCACGCTCGCCCTCGGCATCACCAGCGGCTCGAACGCCTCCGGTGCGCCCAACTGCACCGAGGCCAACACCCAGCTCGCCCCCTACGGCGGCACCGCGTCGCTCGGCGTCCCGATCCGGCCCATCCTGGCCGACATCGAGGCGACATCGGGCGGCGGCCTCGGCAGCGGAATCATGGTGCGCACCAAGCCCAACGCGGGCTGAGCGGGGACAAATCACCGACCGGACCGGGTGAGCGAAATCTCTTGCCCGGTCCGAGTAGGCATAAGTCGCTCGAGCCCATATAGTTCGGACCATGCTCCTGCCACGTATGGGTCGTACCCCGTCCGCGCGAAGCTCGAGAAGAGCTCGGAAATCGATAATCGCCGCTTCGGCGGCGTTTCTGCTGTTCGGCCCCACGATGGCGGTTGCCGACGCGCAGCCCGCGCCCGCGGATCTGCCCGCCCAGCTCATCGAGGCGGTCACCCGGGATCTGAAGATCTCCCCTGACGAATACCTGCGCCGCGCCGATGTCGCGCAGCAGGTCGCCGCGTTCTCCACCACCGCGCAGCGTCAGTTCCCGCAGGTCTTCGCCGGTTCCTGGCTGAGCGACCAGGGCAACGCCGTCGTCGCGCTGTCGCACGGCCCCGGCGCCGACCAGGCCCGGGAAGCCGCCCAGTCGGCCGGTTTCGAGGTCCGCAACGTCGCCAAGAGCGAGTCCACCCTGCGCGGCGAGAAGACCGCCTTCGAGAACTGGCTCGCCGCCGCACCGCCGGAGATCTCCGCGCTGGTGCGTGGTGTCGTCGTCGACACCGTGAACAACTCCATCGCCGTCCGCGTGCAGCAGGCCGGGCTCCCGCTGCCCAGCTTCATCGACCCCTCCCGCGTCATCGTCACCGCACCGCCGGTGGCCGGCGAGCGCGTCGACCTGACCGCCACCCCCGTCGCCGGTGACGGCAACGGTGCCCTGGCAGGCGGCGACGGCTACGCCTCCGTGATCGGCCGCAGCTCGCTGCGCTGCTCGCTCGGCTTCAACGGCACCGACCGCTCGGGCAACGTCGTCAACATCTCGGCGGGCCACTGCAACCCCGACATCGAGTCGGCGGGCACCGGTAACGCCGCCGCCGTGTACGAGGTCAACGGCGACCGGGCGGGCGCTCAGCTCGGCACCTTCCAGAAGTCGGTGCTCGGCGAGCAGGACTACTCGATCATCCGCGTCAACGACAACGCGCGCGCCCGCTTCGAGAACAACCTGGTCCGCATCCCCGGGCAGGCCCCCATCGCCGTCGACGGCGTGGCCACCCCCGTGGTCGGCGCCCCCGTCTGCAAGTCCGGTGCCCGCACCGGCTTCAGCTGCGGCGTGATCAACGGTGTCGACCAGACCGTCCAGGTCGGCGACCGCCAGCTCACCCAGAGCTTCTCGGCCAACATCTGCGCCCTCCCCGGCGACTCCGGCGGCGCCATCGTCACCGGCCGCCTGGCCCTCGGCATCTCCAGCGCCTCCTCGGTCGCGGATTTCCCGATCTGCGAGATCCCGAACATCATCGGCGCCATCACCGGCGACACCCCCCAGCTGTTCGCCCAGCCCCTGACCGTCGTCCTCTCGGACAACCCCGGTCTGTCGGTCCGCACCAACTGATCACCACCATGTAGGCACAGAGCAGCCCCAAAAAGGCCGGTAGCACTCCCGCTACCGGCCTTTTGGCTGTCTGCCCCACCTCCCCCCTCCCGAGTCTTCAGCGTGTCGTCCGGTAGCTCGACCGCCAGCCCTCGGCCTCCATCCAAAGACCGCCGCACTACCGCACCCCCAGCCACACCCTCCCCCCAGAAGCGGCCGCAATACCGCACCAGCCTTACCGTGCACCCCAGGTCCGCCATGACCGCCCTCCCAACCCCGCGCCCGCGACCCCTAGGGAGCGGCGGCCACGAAGTGGCCGGTCCGCGGCCGGGTCGCCGGTCAGGCGCCGCGGAGATGCGACGAAGGAGCGATTC
>NZ_JBSGWE010000004.1:0-942109 GCF_053608825.1 Nocardia sp. NPDC055002 | reverse complement strand
GTCCGGCCGCCGGCTCTCGCGCCTCAGCCCGCCTTCCGGCCCCCCCTGCCGCGCGGCCCCTCAGGGCCGCGGACACGCGCGCGCCAGCGCGCCAATAAACACAGCGTCAAACCGTCTGGGACTACCGAACAACTGTCCACAGAACCACCCACCCGGCACACCCGAGTACCTCCGCAGAAACCCAGTGAGGCGCGGATTCCGAAGAATCCGCGCCTCACTGGTAGTCCATCTTCAGCTGTCAGCTCTTGCGCCCCGGCGACTTCGCACCGGACTTGAACCCGAGACCTCCCGGCTTGGCAGTCGGCGGCACCACCGAGGTGCCATTGCCATTGCCATTGGCAGGCTCGGCCTGAGCAGCCGGTTCCGCCGCAGCAGTTTCGGTTTCGGCCGCAGCCGACGACTCAACCGGAGCCGCCTCGACCGGAGCAGCAGCCGAAGCCTCCGCAGCCGGAACCGGCGCAGCTGCCGGAGCCGCAGCACCGGGCGCCTTCGGCCCCGGACGCTTCAACCCGGACTTCATAGCCAGACCCTTGGCGGGAACCGACGGCTTCGATTCGGCAGGAGCCGAAACCGCAGCGGCGGCAGGCGCTTCAGCGGCAGAAGCTTCAGCGGGAGCCGCCTCCGCCACTGACGCTTCGGCTGCCGGAGCCGCAGGAGCGGCCGCCTTGGCACCAGGAGCCTTGGCCTTGCCCTTCATCCCAAGTCCCTTGACCGGCGCGGCGGGCGCCGCAGCAGGAGCAGCTTCGGCAGGAGCGGCCTCGGCGGCAGGAGCCTCCGCGGCAGGAGCAGCCGCAGCCTTCGCCCCCGGAGCCTTGACCCCACCCTTCATCCCGAGCCCGCCAGGAGCCTTGGCAGCACCCTTCATACCCAGCCCCTTGACCGGAGCGGCAGGAGCCGCGGTCTCAGCGGCCGGAGCCGCATCGGCCGGAGCCGCGTCAGCCGCGGGAGCCTTGGCACCAGGAGCCTTGGCGCCACCCTTCATACCGAGGCCGCCACCGGGAGCCTTCGCTCCACCCTTCATGCCCAGACCCTTGGCCGGAGCAGCTGCGGCCGGAGCCGCAGGCGCTTCAGCGGATGCCTTCGCACCCGGCGCCTTGGCAGCGCCCTTCATCCCGAGTCCACCGCCGGGAGCCTTGGCAGCACCCTTCATGCCCAGTCCGCCACCGGCGGGAGCGGCCTTCGGCGCGGCGGTGGTCGCGGTCGCGACCTCGGCCACCGGCTCCGGTTCCACCTCGGGTTCCGGTTCAGCCTTGGGCTCCTGCACGACAAGCAGGTTCGCCGACAGCGCGGCGGAATCGATACGGGTGATCGAGTCCAGCATCAACTGCGAGACATCGACAACCTCGACACCCTCGCCCTGACCCTGCTCCTGACGCGCGGTCACACCATCGTTGAGCATCACCCGGCAGAACGGGCAACCCGTCGCGATCTTGGTCGGATTCGTCGACAACGCCTCATCGACCCGATCGACATTGATCCGCTTACCGAGCTGCTCTTCCATCCACATCCGGGCACCACCGGCACCACAGCACATCGACCGCTCGCCATGGCGCGGCATCTCGATCAGATTCGACCCCGAGGCCTCCATCAACTCACGCGGCGCGTCGTAGACCTTGTTGTGCCGACCCAGATAGCACGGATCGTGATAGGTGATGTTCTGCGAAACCGTCGCGACCGGAACCAGCTGCTTCTGGCGCACCAGCCGGTTCAGCAACTGGGTGTGGTGCACGACCTCGTAGCGACCACCGACCTGCGGGTACTCGTTGTTGAGCGTGTTGAAGCAATGCGCGCACGTGACAACGATCTTCTTCTTGGACTGCTCGACACCCTCGAACACCGAGTTGATGACCTCGATGTTCTGCAACGCCAGCTGCTGGAACAAGAACTCGTTACCCGCACGACGCGCCGAGTCACCGGTGCAGGTCTCCTCCGCACCCAGCACCATGAACTTCGTGCCCGCGGTCGCCAGCAGCTCGGCCACGGCCTTGGTGGTCTTCTTGGCCCGGTCCTCGTAGGCACCGGCGCACCCGACCCAGAACAGGTACTCGTAGCCGTCGAAGCTGTCGGCGTCCTTACCGAAGACCGGGATGTCGAAATCGACTTCCTTGATCCAGTTGAGGCGGTCCTTGGAGTTCTGCCCCCACGGGTTGCCCTTGTTCTCCAGGTTCTTGAACAGACCCGCGAGCTCGGAGGGGAACTCCGACTCGATCAATACCTGGTAGCGGCGCATATCGATGATGTGATCGACGTGCTCGATATCGACCGGGCACTGCTCGACACAGGCACCACAGGTCGTGCACGACCACAACACCTCGGGATCGATGATGCCGTGGACGTCCTCGCCCCCGACCAGCGGACGATCCGCCTCCGCACGCGCGGCCTCGGGGATCTTGGCCAGCGCGGCCTCGTCGGGCTTGCCGTCGGCGTCGACCAGACCGACCTCGTCGCCACCGGCGTCCTTGCGGCCACCGGCCAGCAGGTACGGGGCGGCGGCGTAACCGTGGTCGCGCAGCGACATGATCAGCAGCTTCGGCGAGAGCGGCTTACCGGTGTTCCAGGCGGGGCACTGCGACTGGCAGCGACCGCACTCGGTGCAGGTGGTGAAGTCGAGCCAGCCCTTCCAGGAGAAATCCTCCATGCGGCCCGCGCCCAGGGTGTCGACCTCGGGGTCGACGTTCTCCATGTCGAGAACCTTGCCGTTGGAGATCATCGGCGAGGCCGCGCCGAGGGCGACGCTGCCGTCGGCCTCGCGCTTGAAGTAGATGTTGAAGAAGGCCGAGAAGCGGTGCCAGGCGACGCCCCAGGTGATGTTGCGGCCGACCAGGTACAGGAAGGCCATGCCCGACATCAGCTTGATGAACGCGAAGATCGACACCATGGTCGGGCTCGCGGGCAGCAGCTTGGCGATCTGCATGGTGAAGAAGTCGGTCGAGGCGTGGCCGTGGCCGTAGGTGGCGATCTTGCCCGCCTTGACGAAGATCATGCCGAGGCCCTCCATCAAGACGATCGTCTCGATGACATAGGCGGGCGCCATCTTGGAGCCGCTGAACCGCGACAGGCGCGCGGGGATCCGGGGGTGGTTCAGCTGACGGATGATGATCAGCGCGCCGATGCCGACCACGGTGCCGATGCCGAGGATCTCGTCGACCAGGTGGTAGATCGCCCAGTTGCCGATGATCGGCCAGTGGAACGAGCCGTCGAAGGTCTGGCCGTAGGCCTCGAACCACAGGATCGCGCCGAGGATGAAGCCGGTCATCACCAGCCAGTGCGCCCAGCCGACCGTGCGGAACTTGTTCATCCGCGTGTGGGCCGCGACCTCGACGAACATGTTCTTGAACCGTGGGAAGAACGGTCGCCAACGATCGGGGGCCGTCTGGCCGATGGTGATGGCCTTGCCGATGTTCCATGCGCCGCCGATAAACGACGCCCAACAGAACAGGCTGAGCACAGCTCCAATCGTGCCCAACGTGATAGTCAGGGCATTCATGTCGCGACCTTTCTTTCGAGGCAACACGAGGGTCTGAGCGAGGAGACCTCACCCGGTTGCTCGTATCGTAACCGCCACTAAGTTACCGGCCAGTAACTACCGGTGTCCACCGTAGGATCGGCATTTGCGCTCTGACCTTGTTTACTGGGACTTGACCTGTGGTTTGCCTGTGAGCAATATCACAAAAAAGTTTGCCACGGGGTTTCCGTAACGACTGTTGAACACCGTAAACCGTGCGTGAACTGCGGCGAAGCTAAGGTCAGGCTTACTAAGCCCATCGAAATTCCTTCTGGCCTCAGGGGATTCAGTACATTAGGCTCCAGCTGTTCTGCATGCTGTGCCGGTCTTCACACTGCTCGGGGAGAAGTAGGGGACATCTCATAGGGATGCCTACTTGACGAGTCTCGCGTGTCGCTGGATCGCACACCGCACCACACCTGATGGATTGGAACCTGAATGAACTTCCGTAGGACCACTGCGGCTGCCGCGCTGGTTATCGGGGCGATGACCGTGGCCATGGGCACCGCTCATGCCGAAGAGGCACCGCAGGACATCAAATACTCGGTCAAGCTGGTTGACAAGACCGTTGTCGCCACCGTGAAGAACGGCACCTTCTCGGTCGTCGAGCAGGCTGGCGAGACCCCTGAAGCGCCCAAGACCAAGGTCGCCGAGATCAAGGACTCCCGAGGTGGCGTCGTTGTAGCGCTGCCGATCGCCTTCGCGATCAACGGCACCGAGATCCCGACCGCTGTCAAGGTCGCCGAGGACTCCACCGTGCTCTCGCTGACCCCGGAGAAGCCGGCCGGCGTGGACGTGGCGGCCAACCCGGTCGCGGTCAAGCCCGTCCTGAAGGGGCAGGAGATCGCCTCGGCTCAGGAGAACCAGAAGGCGATCAACGACTTCGCCGGCAAGTTCAGCATCGGCACCGCCATCGGCACGTTCGTCGGTACGGCCATCGGCGCCATCGCGGGCTGCGCTATCGGCTTCTTCGTTCTTCCGGTTGTTGGTTGCGTCCCCGGCTTCGGCACCGGTGCCGCAGTCGGTGGAGTGCTCGGCATGATCGCCATCGGTGGTCCGACCATGCTGGTCGCCGGCTTCGAGCTGCTCAACGTCATGCAGGCTGCGGACGGCACCACCGTGTGGGCCGACAAGCCGAAGGCAGTCGCGGCTCCGGCTCCCGAGCTCGCTCCGGCCAACTGATCGGGCTCACCCCCACCAGTTTTCCCGCGTAAGGCCCCGCTCCGCTTCGGAGCGGGGCCTTACGCGTTCAGCAGTCGGCGAACCAGGCCTTCACGAATCCCGCCGACTGATACGCGTAATCCCAAGCCCAGCGAGCGGGCGAGAGGTGCGGTTCCGGGTCGGCGAACAGCAGCTCACCATCCCAGCATTCACCGAGGATGTAGCGGGCCCGGGAGATGTGCGGGGTGAAGGTGACCACGATGACGCGGTCCCAGTCGGCCCCCAGGCGCGCCAGTTCTCGACCTTCACCGAGGGTCGTGCGCGGACTCGGGTCGAAGCAGATCACCTCGAAGCTGTAGCCCCCGTGGCAGATTCGATTCACCATCGGGCTGTGTTCGTAGGGGTTGGAGATCAGGACGCGTGGCGCGTACCCCTGCGCGGCCAACCGCAGCCCGAGTTGTTCGCGCCCGTCGTGCGCCCCACCGAGAACGAGAATCGCGTCGGCGACCTGCGGGTCGTCCGTGCGCGGCCGCACATACACCGGCCACAACGCGACCACCGCGATCAGCATCACCACCAGTGATCCACCCGTGGCGAACAGGACCCGACGCACAGTCAATGCTCCATCCGCGATGGCGTATTCATGCGATCCCGCACGATTATGCCAATCCCCGCGAACCCGGGCGGCTCGCCACGAGTGCAGGCCGACGATCCGAACCGTGCACCCGGCAGCTATCGCATTTCCGCAGGTGAGGGCCCCGCACGCCGATATCCCCAGCTCGCGTTTCCCCCTGTACACCAGATGTTGCGCCCCCTCTTGCCTCGCTGACGCGGCGTAGCCACGCGCGCCGCTTACCAACAGAACTATGCGATGCACAGTCTTCGGAACGGGGTACCTCGGAGCCACGCATGCAGCGTGTATGGCCGAGTTGGGACACGACGTGGTCGGGGTGGACGTCGATCCCGGCAAGGTGGCCAAGTTGGCCGATGGTGTGGTGCCGTTCTACGAGCCAGGACTCGAGGAAGTGCTGCAACGCAACCTCGCCGCCGGCCGTCTGCGATTCACCACGGATTACTCCGATGCCGCGGCCCATGCCGACGTCCACTTCCTCGGGGTCGGGACACCGCAGAAGAAGGGCGAGTACGGCGCCGATCTGAAATACGTGCACGCGGTGGTGGATACGCTCGCCCCGATGCTGGAACGCCCGGCGATGATCGTCGGCAAGTCCACCGTCCCGGTGGGAACCGCCGCCGCCCTCGGCATTCGGGCTCGCGAGCAAGCGAAGGTCGACGTCGAGGTCGCCTGGAACCCCGAGTTCCTGCGCGAGGGTTTCGCGGTGCAGGACACCCTGCGCCCCGACCGCCTGGTCCTCGGACTGGATCACGGCCGCGAACGCTCGGCGTGGGTGCAGGAGCACATCCGCGAGATCTACGCCGACCTCATCGCCGCCGAGATCCCCTTCCTGCTCACCGATCTGGCCACCGCCGAATTGGTGAAGGTCTCGGCGAACGCCTTTCTGGCGACGAAGATCTCGTTCATCAACGCCGTCTCGGAGGTGTGTGAGGCCACCGGCGCCGACGTGACGATGCTGGCCGATGCGCTCGGCTACGACGCCCGCATCGGCCGCCGGTTCCTCAATGCCGGACTCGGTTTCGGTGGCGGCTGCTTACCCAAGGACATCCGCGCGTTCATGGCGCGCTCGGGTGAGCTCGGCGCCGATCACGCCGTGGCGTTCCTGCGTGAGGTCGACAACATCAACATGCGCCGCCGCACGAAGGTCGTCGACATGGCCGCCCGCGCCTGCGGGGGTTCCCTGCTCGGCGCGAATGTGGCGGTCCTCGGCGCGGCCTTCAAGCCCGAATCCGATGATGTGCGCGATTCGCCCGCCTTGAACGTGGCCGGGATGATCCAGCTGCACGGCGCCGTCGTCACCGTGTACGACCCCAAGGCAGTGGAGAATTCGCGCCGGGTGTTCCCCACGTTGAACTACGCCACCTCGGTCTCGGAGGCGTGTGATCGCGCCGATGTGGTGCTGGTCCTTACCGAGTGGAACGAATTCACCGCTTTGACGCCGGCCGACCTCGACCCGGTGGTACGGTCCCGTTCGATCATCGACGGTCGCAACTGCTTGGACAGCACAACCTGGCGTGCGGCCGGGTGGGTATACGCCGGACTCGGCACCCCGTAGAGTAACGAGCCAAGCGGGGGCTGGGCGGATTTCGGTCCGCGTTATCGCAGTCCCTCGCATGTCGTGCAGCACGGACGAGATGGGCAGCGGATGAGTTCGGTTCTGGGAATATCGGTGGGGGCCGGGACGGTGCGCCTCGCGCGTCCGCAGCACGGTGGCCCGCACGGTTCCGTTCCGCCGTATTCGTTCGAGGTGCAATCGATCTCGATGCCGGAACAGCAGGCCGAGGAGTCCGCCGCCGACGCGATCGCCGCCACGCTGGCCGCGTCGCCGGAGATCGCCGCCACCACCATCACCTTCCGCAGCGAACCGCAGGCCAGGGCGGTCCGCGCGGCGATGGCGCGACGCCAGCTCACGAACTACCAGCTCGTTCCCGAAGCCGTTGCCGCCGTGCACTTCGCCCATGCCACCAGCGATATGCGGGAAGTGTCCACCCTGGCCGTCTACGACCTGGGCAGTTCGGGTCTCACGGTGAGCGTGATCAACGCCCGCACCAGCGATGTGTACCAGTGCGAGCGGATCAGCGACATCAGTGGCGACTACCTGGATTCGCTGATCAGGGAGCAGCAGATCGCCTCGGGCCGGATCGCGCATCCGGCCGACCCGGCGGGCCTGGCCGCTCTCGACGGTCTGTGCCGGGCCGCCAAGGAGCAGCTGTCCAACAGCAACGCGGTAGCCCTGCCCAGTGAGCAGGGCTTGGTACTGCTCACACAGGAGAATTTCGAAGCGCTGATGATGCTGGCGATCGAGTCGTCGGCCCGGATGACCCGCGATGTCATCATCCGCGCGCAGCATCCGGTGCAGGCGGTGCTGGTTCTCGGTGGTGGCGCCCGGATTCCGTTGATCGCGCGCGTGCTCGAGCGCACGATCGGCGTGCCGGTGATCGTGCCCGCCGAGCCGGAGACGGCGCTGGCCCGCGGTGCCGCGCTGCTGGCCCGCCCCGCCCAGGTCCAGCAGGCTCCCGTGGCCCCGGCGCCGATCCCGGTGGGCGACCACGACGACGCCACCCCCGCCTGGCTCACCGCGCCGACCCGTGGTCGTCGCCCGCTCAGCGCACTCACCAGCCGCGCGCATTCCCGCCGGGAACTGAACGTGGCGGTGCTGACGGTGAGTTCGCTGGTGGTGGTCGCGGCGATCGGCCTCGGCCTCGGTTACGGCCCCGAAGTGCTCGAGCGCGGTTCGTCGAGCGATGGTTCGCAAGCCGTCCCCGCCACCACCGCGCCGCGCCCCACCGCCGTCGGCCCGACGACGGCCTCGGTCGCGACCACCGAGGCTCAGCACGAAACCGTCGCCGCGCCACCGGTCAATCCGCGTCAAGCCGAGGAAACCACCGCCGCGCCGCCGTCCCAGGGCCCCAACACCTTCACCGTCGTCCCCGGGCTGCCGCCGGTGGTGCTGCCCACCCTGCCCCCGGTGGTCCTGCCCGGCTTCCCGCCTGCCGGCCAGTAGCCGTCCTGCCTGCTGAACGCCGGACCGGTTCGCCGAACCGAGTTCCGCGGGCCGGACCGGCGTTCGATCAGTCTCAGTTGCGCGCGTGCCTGGCCCGCGCGGGCGCCACCGCGGCCTGCTTCGCACCGAACGGCCGGGCCAGCATCACCGCGATCGCGGTCGTCAACGGCACCGACAACGCCAGCGCGATACCGCCCACCGCCGAACGCGTGATCTCGATGGCCACCGCGTCGCCGGTCAGCACGTCGGTGATCGATCGCCCCGCGATGCTGAACAACAGCAGCAGCGGCAGCGCCCCGCCGGCGTAGGCGAGCACGAGCGTGTAGACCGTGCTGGCGATGTGGTCGCGCCCGACCCGCATGGCCGCGGTGAAGATCTCGCGACGCGACGCTCCTTCATCGAGCGCGGCGAGTTCGAAGGCCGCCGAGGCCTGCGTGATGGTCACGTCGTTGAGCACACCCAGCGAGCCGATGATGAATCCCGCCAGCAGCAACCCGGTGATGCTCACGTGCTGGATGTAGGTCGCCACGTTGGTGTTCTGTTCTTCGGACAGCCCCGTGAGATGGGTGACCTCGATCGCCAGCCAGGACAGCACGGCCGCCACCACCATCGACGCGAGCGTGCCGAGCAGTGCCGAACTGGTCCGCAGATTCACCCCGTGGGCGAGGTAGAGCACCACGTAGAGAATCAGCGCCCCCGACACCAGCGCGACCGGGATCGCCGACTTCCCGTCGAGCAGCGCGGGCAACAGGAACATCACCACCACGCCGAACGCGAAACACAACCCGACCAGCGCCCGGAATCCCCGCCACCGCGCGACCACACAGATCACCACGACGAAAGCGAGCACGATCAAGGTCAGCGGCAGCCCGCGCGAGTAGTCCTCGAACGCGTACATGGTGACCCCGGACGGATCCGCGGCCCGCACCACCCGGATGTCGTCGCCTGTCCGCAGATCGGGCTGCCCCGGCCCCGGCGCGATCTCGAACAGCGTCTTCTTGCCCTCGTCTGGCCCCGACCTGATATCGATGATGCTGCGCTGACAGGTGTAGGAGGCGGTCCGCGGCGGTTCCGGCTTGTCGGCGAACACCTTGCCGTTCGATGGACTCCCGCAGGGCCCGATGTCCTGCATGACAACGGTTCCGGCCTCGGTCTCCACGGCCCCGCCGGACATGGTCTGCATCGGCAGCGGAATCTCGACGTGCTGCGCGCTCGGCCACAGAATCACCGTCGCGACCAACACCACCACCCCGATGATCCCCAGCAACCCGACGACGACCTTCGCCGCGGTGTCACTGATGGCGATGGGCCCGGAATGGTCGTGATGGTGATGATGCTCGCTCACGACCAGAGCTTAAAGGACCTCGTTTTCAATAACACGCCCGCAACACCAGATCTCGCGACAACATCGGTAACTCCAGTACCCCTGGCCGCACAAAAAAGCCTCCCCGGGTCCAGGTCTGACCTGGACCCGGGGAGGCGGGTTTGTGGGCGGCGGAGAGCAGGGGGGTGTCTCCGCCGCCGGAGGCAGGCGCCCAGGGGGGTAGGCGCGCGTACCTAAGGCTCTCGGTTGTCCAGGGGGGGTAGACAACCGGGCCAGGGCGCCGAAGCGCCGAGGTCTACTGTACACAAAAGATGGACTTTTGCACTAGTAGATCTTCAAAACATCCAACATTCCGAACTCACAGTCTGTTTTACCTGGCATACCAGGATGGCCATCCTGCCCAGAGCCCATAAACTCACTGGTCAAAGCCGTGACAGGTGAGCATCGCCTGTAACTCTACTGCCGGTAACTGGACAGGAAATTACCGAACCGCTCGATCGCCACGGCCAGATCCCGCGCCCACGGCAGCGTCACGATTCGCAGATGATCGTTCGCGGGCCAGTTGAAGCCGGTCCCCTGCACCATCAGGATCTTCTCCTGCAACAGCAGATCCAGCACGAGCTTCCCGTCGTCGTGGATCTCGTGCACATTCGGATCCAGCCGCGGGAACGCGTACAGCGCGCCACGCGGCTTCACGCACGACACACCGGGGATCATGTTGAGCCGCTCCCACGCCACATCGCGCTGCTCGAGCAAGCGCCCGCCGGGCAGGATCAGATCGTCGATGCTCTGATGGCCGCCGAGCGCCACCTGGATGGCGTGCTGGGCAGGCACGTTCGGGCACAGCCGCGAGGACGCGAGCAGGTCGATGCCCTCCAGGAAACCGGCCGCGTGCTCCTTGGGCCCGGTGATCGCCAGCCAGCCCGAGCGGTAACCGGCCACCCGGTACGCCTTCGACAGACCGTTGAACGTCAGGCACAGCAGATCGGGAGCGAGCGAAGCCAGCGAGATGTGCTTGGCGTCGTCGTAGAGGATCTTGTCGTAGATCTCGTCGGCCAGCAGCAGCAACCGGTGCTTGCGCGCCAGGTCGACGATCTGCTGCAACACCTCCGCCGAGTACACCGCACCCGTCGGATTGTTCGGGTTGATCACCAGCAGGGCCTTGGTCTTGTCGGTGATCTTCGATTCGATATCGGCGATATCGGGCTGCCAGCCGTTCTCCTCGTCGCACAGGTAGTGCACCGGAGTACCGCCGGCCAGGCTGGTCATGGCCGTCCACAGCGGGTAGTCGGGGGCCGGGATCAGCACCTCGTCGCCGTTGTCGAGCAGCGCCTGCATGGTGACGGTGATCAGCTCGGACACCCCGTTGCCGAGGTAGACATCGTCCACATCGAGCTCGGGGAAGCCCGGCACCAGCTCGTACCGGGTGACGATGGCACGCCGCGCCGACAGGATCCCCTTGGACTCGGAATACCCCTGGGCATACGGCAGCGCGGCGATGATGTCGCGCATGATCACATCGGGGGCCTCGAAGCCGAACGGGGCGGGATTGCCGATGTTGAGCTTGAGAATGCGGTGGCCCTCGGCCTCCAGGCGTGCTGCCTGTGCGTGAACCGGCCCACGGATCTCGTAGACCACGTTCTGCAGTTTCGTCGACTGCTCGAGAACGCGCGGGGGCACATGCGGCGATTGAGGACTCACGCGTCCATGTTGCCATCCGAGGCAAACTCTTTCCGCTTACCCGCGGCTATCGGCCGGACCCAGGCCGGTGAGACGCGCGTTGACCGCTGACGGGCAGGTTGGCGGGCAGCTGGCTTGTACCCCATGTTCGTGGGTAACCAGGCGCCAGGTGATCAGCTACGGTCGGGGGTGGCTGCCGAGCGCCGCGGTCGCCACACAGAATTCTTCGATGCGTTCGTCCAAGCCGCGCGCTTCCACCGCGTCGCGATAGGTCGGGGCGGCAATGCGCCGGCGCAGGCCGACGAGGCGTTCGCCGAGCTGGGCGATGCGCTTGTCCTCGGGCAGGTCGAGAACCGGGCGCAGGGCGTCGGCGGCGCCGTCGATGCTGCCGTTGATCAGGTGGGCGGCCGCGTTGTCGACGCGGGCCAGCGATTCGGCGCCGTAGGAACGTTGCAGCGGCGGGCCGCTCGTGTAGAGAGTGATCGCGCGTTCGGTGGCGGCCAGCGCCTGTTCGGCGCGGCCGAGCTGGATGCAGGTGGCGCCGGCGTAGTAGGCGGCCTTGGGCGGGCCGAAGCCGAACACCCCGCCGATCTCGTCGTGCAGTTCGTCGCGGCGGTCACCGGCCGCCACCTCGGCCGCGCGCAGGCACCGGTCGGTCTCGGCGTCGCTGCCGAGCCGCGCCCACACCCTCGCCTCGATATTGAGCAGCCGCACCCGCCCCAGTCCCGGCCCGGCGAATTCCTGCCCGCTGCGCGCTAATTGGACGGCGTTGCGCGGCCGGTCGGACCAGTTCTCGATCAGCGCGTGCATGCCGCGCGTCCACGCGCGCAACCCGTTGTGCCCGCTCAGTTCCGCGTAAGCCCATGCGGCCCTGATCTGTTCGCCCGCGGCGTCGAGGTAGCCGAGGTCGGTGCTCGCGTTGGCCAGCAGCCCGGACAGTGTCCCCGCCAGCAGATATAGGTGGCTGGTGTCGACCGGCTTCTGCTGCCCGTCGAGTAGTCGATACACCCGCCTGCGCACCCGCAGCATCTCCACCATCATCGGTGCCGGTGCGGCATGGACGTATTCGTTGGCGATGCGCCGCACGTCGGCGTCGAGCTGGGCCAGCGTCGTGGCCCCCACGTTGGTGCCCTCCGCGGCGGCCGCGTGTTCGCTGGCCTCGTGCGCAGCCGCCATGATCAACTCCCTCTCCGACAACACCTCGGGCACAGCACCTTTGACAGTTCCCGCATCGACGAACGCGAGCAGGTCGGCATCACCCGCGGGCGCCAGCAGGGTCGAGAATCGCGCGCGCACAACATCATCGGACCGGGCCAGTGACGTATCCAGCGCGGCCTGATTCACCGGACGCGGGCGAACCCGCACCCCGCCCGCCTCCCACTTCGACACCAATCGTTCGTGCACACCGAGATGAGCCGCGAACTCCCGGATGCTCATTCGTTTGGCATCGCGAAGAGCTCTGGCCTCTCTCCCTGTCCACTCCCCGACCACGGCGTCACCTCATCCGACGGACAACTCCCCCCAGAGTACGAGCGTCACAGTGAGACACGCCACAAGTTCGTGGAATCGGTTGCCAGAGGCAGTGAAAGGGCGGTGCGGGGCAGTGGTCACGCGCACGTGCGTGCGCGATTCTGGAAGCGTGGAAGCCAGAACTGTCGACGACTGGGTGCGGTGTTACCAGCGTGAATTCCGGCTACCCGTCCGCGAGCGCGGCGGCTTTGTGATGCTGCCGATCACCGACCGGCTGTGCGTGGTGCATCTACCGACCACGCGCGCCGAGAAGGTGCTCATGGCGCTGCGCGAGCAACGCTGTGAGGGTCCGGTGCTGGCGCGTCAGATCCGCTGGAGCGTGCTCGCCGTACCCGACGCCAGGCCCTCCGAGGAAGAGGCCGCCGAGCTCGCGGGGCTCGATATCGATATCCCCGGCACCGGCAGCGCCGTGATGCTGCCGACCAACCTGGGCCGCTGGAGTCGCGAGGGCTGTCACTGGGTGCGGCCGCCGTCCGGGGGCGGCGACACCCTGCCCGCGCTGTCGCTGGTGCTGAGTATCGCCGTGGCGGCGGGCCCTCAGCGGGTCTCGACCGCGCTCAGGGAATCGGGAGAGAGGGGAAAGTTGAGGTACGACCGCGACGGCGTCGGCCCCCGCTGACCCTGATACTTCGACCCAGCCTTGGCGCTGCCGTACGGGTGCTCGGCCGGGCTGGACAGGCGGATCAGGCACAGCTGCCCGATCTTCATCCCCGGCCACAGCGTGATCGGCAGATTCGCCACATTCGACAGCTCCAGGGTGATGTGCCCACTGAACCCCGGATCGATGAACCCCGCCGTCGAATGCGTGAGCAGCCCGAGCCGCCCCAGACTCGACTTGCCCTCCAGCCGCCCCGCCAGATCGTCGGGCAACGAGCACACCTCGAGCGTGGACCCGAGCACGAATTCCCCCGGATGCAGCACGAACGGCTCCCCCGGCTTCGGCTCGACCAGGCTGGTCAGCTCGTCCTGCTGCTGCGCCGGATCGATATGGGTGTAGCGACTGTTGTCGAACACCCGGAACAGCCCGTCGAGGCGCACGTCGATGCTCGACGGCTGAACCATCGACTCGAGCATCGGTTCGACACCGAGACGCCCAGCGGCGATCTCGGCCCTGATGTCACGATCGGAGAGCAGCACCGGCCCAGTGTAGGCAGCTACGGCCCAGGTAGGACCCCCACCCCTGCGCCCACCCCCGCCGAGCGCCCTCATCCGCCCACGAGCCGTTCCCCGACAACCCCCGCGTCACCGCGCGAGAGTTCTGATAGAGTCGCGAACGCGCCCAACGGCGTAGTGCCGATGTAGTTCAATGGTAGAACTTCTGCTTCCCAAGCAGATGGCGCGGGTTCGATTCCCGTCATCGGCTCAAAGACAAAACCCCCAGGTCATCCTGGGGGTTTTGTTGTTTCTGTCGGTCTGGCCAAGGTTCTCCCGAGGGGCAGCCGTGCCACACACGTGCCACTTAGGCACTGGAACGTCCGTCGCGGTAGTCCTTGGCCATCTGCGAAAGATCGCTGGCAATGCGGCGTTCGGCGTCATCGGTTGCCCGCTGGTAGATCAGCGCGGCCCGCATATCGTCGTGGCCCATACGGGACATCAGATCCTTGGTCGACATCCCCGACTTCGAGGCCCAGCATGTCGGCGCTTCTGGAAGCCGTTCGCGGCAAACCGATCTCGCAGTAGAGCAGCGCCCGTCACCTTCAGCTCATCGCCGAGCTGACCTATCCGTGGTCTATTGGATCTGCGAGCAGCACCACCCGGTCGGCTGCCGGGTCGAACCCGAGCAGTGGGTATCCGTACTGACCTTCGGCGCTCATAAGCACTGGCTTGCCCAGTCGACGACCGATCGCGCATACGAAGTCGCACAGGGTATCCACTCCCGCCTGGCCTTGCAGCTCACGAAGGTCGACGTCGAAATCGATCTCTGTGGCGGACATCGGCCAAAAGGTCACCTGCACGCCCGGGGCAGGCCAGACCCGCAGTCGGATGTATTCCGCATCTGCAGGGGGCGGCAGCACCTCCGCAGCAGGCGGCAACGGTCGCACGGTGTCACCTTCCAAGTAGTCCCATGGCCACCCGCTGGACTGGACGAGGTCGAACACCACCTGCCAATCCGCGACCGTGACGTCCGGCACCCAGAGATCCGGCAGCGTACCCATCAGGTTCGGGTCGAAGAAGTTCTTGACCTCTTTCCACAGCAGATCCGACATTCCGGCCATGCTGCCAGGGCAGCCAGTCGGACCGCACCCTGATTTCATCGCTCCACCGCAGAATGTGCGGTCGCAGCTTGAGGTCGACCACATCCCAGGGCCGCCGGTGAACGTCCCGAGTTGTTCAACGCCAGTCACTTTCACGGAGTGGTTGCTGAATTTCGCTATATAGAGTCAAGTCGCCTGCGGCGGCGCCTGCGCGCCGCCGCCGCGCGGACGACGCGCAGTGGGCTTGCTCGTACCTCACTGCCCGGCCCGTCGGCACGTCGGCGACGAGCACGCGCTTACCGAAGGCGACCGTTCCTCACTGGCTCAGCTCCTCTGTCAACCGAACAGCGCTGGGCACGACACCAGCCGTCCCCGACCGACCTCCCGCAATCGACGACGAATCCGCCGGCACCCTGCCCGGTCGACTGGCTGTGGTCCGGCCCGAGCGGACGAAGCTGACGACGAATCGGCACGTTGTGGGGTTGGGCCGAAGCCCCCTTCTCACCCTTTCGGACACCGACAACGACGTCGGCAGCGGATCACCAACGAAGCCGATCCCAGCCCGGACCCCCTGCCGCCCGCGTGGCGACGCCTTCCCCACACGGGACGGCAGGGCACCAATCTGCCGACTACTGCTCCTCGGCGTCTTCAACCTCATCCAGGGCGGCTAGATGCTGTTCCCAGATCTTGCCGCGGTGAGCCCGGTGGTATCGCGACTGGTAGACGCGTGACCCTGAGTGCTACGGGGCTTCGGACCAGAACTTCTGACGTGCGATGGAAACCAGATCGTCGCAACGATCGTTGACGTCATCTGCTCGCTGTCGCACGCCCGCGATCCACTGGCTAGATTCCGTTTCAGAGATGCCGGACATGCCCGGGCTCCCCATGCTGCTTCGGAGATTCTCAATCGATTTGTCAACTTCTGAAACCCCGGTCAGAACGCCTTCCTCTCCGATGATCAGCCTCACGCGAGCGAGCTGCGCGGGCTTGTCACGTAGGTTCTTCGCGACCTCATCGAGGGATTCAGCGGTGTCCTGCGATACCCCGACTTCTCCTGACTCGACTGCGCTGGCGATCAACCGAGAATTGGTCGCTACTCGGGTTGCAAGGGCGATCAGCTCGGCGATCGCGTGACGCTGCTGTTCGTAGTGCCGGTCGCGCCGCGCGCTCTGGAACCGAACACTCTGATGCTCCTGGTCCTTCTCCGACCGTTTGTCGGTCTTGTGTTGGGTCATCCATGCAGATGCAAGTGTGCCGCCAACACCGACGATTCCGACTGCGCTTGTGGCCAGCATTGCCCACCCCGGGGTGTAGTACATGGAGTAAATCTAGATCCTGCTGCCGACACCGATTGCGAAAGCCCAACCCCACGTTGCTTCCCGCCGACTGCGATCGCCAGCGACGCGTTCCAGATCGTTCGCATGCCCTCGAACATCAACGTGTCCCGCTGATTGCTGAACGGAATCCGCGGTGAGGACGGTGGTATCGCGACCGGTAGCCGCGTCGCCTGCTCTGGGTTGGCCTGCATTGTGATCCCGCGCCCCTCACATATCAAGGGCGCCGATGGCGTCAGCTTCGCTGATTGCTGAGCAACCCTGGACCTGTGAGCCTCTGCGCGTGAACGGCAGGCCGTATCGGGCAGGCGGTGAGCCAGCCCCGGTGGGTACAACCCACCCTAGAACAGGGCCAAGAAGCCGGCACCCGAAGTTGTCACGGCGTTGTCACATGTCACCCAAACGACCCCGGACACGGCAAGACCCCACGGAAGCATTTCAGCACTTCACGCAGGGGTACGAACGTCAGCAGATCGCCAGCAGACACCAGCTTTTCGACTCGTAATGAACCGGCCGGACGCCGAGTCCGCACCTGCGAAGACATGCTGGTTACACATGTGCGGACGCTTACGGCCGCGGGAGCTGGCTATCAATCGAATTTATTAGCGTAACGCAAGAAGTAAAGCAGAGGTCGAGTGACTCTCTTGTTATCTCGATTCTTTTGTCTGATATCTTAACTTTCGCCTGCCTGATCTTTGAGTCTTTATCTTCGCCCATTTGCTTTCTTGTAATTACTCCGAG
This sequence comes from Nocardia sp. NPDC055002, assembly GCF_053608825.1. Lineage (NCBI taxonomy): Bacteria > Bacillati > Actinomycetota > Actinomycetes > Mycobacteriales > Nocardiaceae > Nocardia > Nocardia sp. NPDC055002. The sequence continues at coordinate 925,001 of NZ_JBSGWE010000004.1, read as the reverse complement.
TCCGTGCGCAATTGAGTTTCGGACCTCAATCGCTCGATCAAATTCGTCCCACCCCGCGCACTTGTGGATAGTGAAACCGTGGTGAATATCGAAGCATTTCTTTCGTTCATGCCAACTGACGGATGATTTTTCCTGGATGACTGCCGTCAGGTTGCGAAAAAATGGGTCGAGTGATTTAACTCGACGATCAAAGAGAACCTCGGAAATCGTGTCAACGTAGGCTTCTACGATGCTAACCATCCGAAGATATTGACCCTGGGATCTGACCTGCCGTGCGTCAAACCTTGCCCATGTGGCCGCAGTTGGTGAGCCTGACCATCGCCTCCTGCTGGCTGGCGGGAGAGATGCAAAGTCTGCTGCTGTCAGGTGCAGAAGACTCAAAGCTTCATCGGTGATATCCCATGGGACTTTTCGCAATGATGTCATCAGGCAAGAAGGGCCTTTGTGATTGCATCGGTGGCCCTTAGAGCAGAGACAGAATTCTCTTCGCTTGGCGTTGGGTCGGATGGTACACGGTCGCGCACGCTAGCAAAGTAAAAAGACCGGACCGCTTCGGGTGCTTCAGTTGCTTCCGTTACTGCCTGAATAATTGAGACATGCGATGCAGATGCCAGCGCTCTAAATGCGACTGCCCTCAACGGCTCTTTTCCGGTGAAGAAGCAATTCTGAACCCATGCCAACCGACTATCAAGCTTAGGGCCTGCAACGGAAAGAAGCTCAAGAGAGCGATAAGCCTCAATTACCCAAACCCGCTGCCACGTGTTCAGCGAGACGGATTCCACTACAGAATCAAGGATTTCTCCTGCTTGCCCCTGATGCTCACCGACGCCAGCTGTTATCAAATACTTGATCAGATCTGGAGTCAGCGATGGAACAAAGCCGATCAGTAGCCTGATGGATTCGAATGCACCTACATTATTGTCACCGGCCAGTGCATGTAGAGCGCGCCGCATCTTACGAACAGCCTCGCGATCAGCGGTTCGTAGGTCGATTCCGTCCTTTCCGGATATGTTCGCAGACCTGATCAGAGCAAGGGCAGAATCTGGTTTCTCGGCGAAGTTGTCGGTGTAGTCACCGGCTACTGCCTCAACCTCCTCTGCCGATATTGTTCCATTTTCAGGAAGCACATCAAGGCCCAATGTCGCCAAAACATAGTTAGAAAAGTGGTACGTAAATGTTTTCAGCTCATTCATTGCAAGCCCGACCGATCTTGCAGCACTGTCGAGTGCTTCGATGGCCGCGATTGATTCGGCGAAGTCTTTGCAGGCTATTCTGAAATCATCATTGAAGCGCCAGACGGCAAATCCTTGGCGCAGAAGTGAACGTTCGACTAGATCTGCATAAACCTCCGACAGTCGATCGGAGGCATGGTATAGCTGAGGAAGGCCTGATGGTCGACCGGTGACTTCCGAAAGCAAGTCCACTAGATGCGAAACTACTTCAAAATTGGCGCCCTGGGCAATTAACTCGTCAGCGAGTAGCGCATGGTCGATGAATTGATAGAAGGAAGTCAAATCAGACTTTACGACATACTTCACCTGTGAGTTAAGAATAGAAAATAGCAGTCGATCTGTGTCAGCTGAGTTCTTATTCTCTTGAATTTCACGAGAATAAGATACTGGCGCAGTGGCGAACTCTATATATTTTTCTGCACTTCGATCCATTTTAGGCAGGGTTCGCAAGGCGGCGGTAGTTAGTGCATCGTAAAGAATTTGTTCTTTCATTCCCCAGAAAGCTACCGGCCGTACGCCATGGCCGGGCTTCCGGGCAATTAGCTCGCGCTCGGTCGCGACCTCAATTCCCGTACTGCAAAGGGACTCGATGTAGATAGCAATATTCTTAATTGTTCTGTTGTTGAGGGTGAGATGGTCCCAGCCAGGTTCCAGAGGGACAAGGTTTCGTTCTGCATCTGCTATACGCGCAAGAGAATCTGCGATCTTCAGCTGCTTGAGCACCTCAGGTGTGATTGGACGCACTCCTTGAAACTAGCGTGTATCAGCACATTTCGCAAATTCTACAAGTGCCCAAACGCATGTAGATGATCTGGTGATTGACGGCCGATGCCGTATTCCGTACCAGTAGGTTGGTTGTGGCTGAGCATCACGTTTGGGCGGAATCAGGATTTTGGAAAGGTGATGCCGCGTACGGGTCGTCCTGACACCGCCGCGGGCAATGAGTACGGAGTGCTGCCACAGCGGCGTTCGTCATAGTGAAGTGCAACGTCCGAGACTCGTGGAGATCTCGGCGTCCGTGCACGAGTACGTCAGCCTGGCCAGTAGCACTCTGCTTCACTTCTGCCGACAGCGACGCCTGCACAGGCTGGCCATTTGGCTACGGGTTCGGGCATGTGGGCACGACCACGGGATAGGGGTCGCTCACCTGCCGACCCCTCTACTACTTTCCGACTATAAATGCCCGGCGATTCGAGCATACTGCGCCCGACAGTGACGTCGCTGTCGTCACGAAAAACGCCGATAGCTGCAGGTTTCGAGGAACAACGGCGGACAGCGGCAGACGGCCGAGAGAACCGGCAGGTTAGAGGTTCGAGTCAAGAAGACCAGCGGGACCAGAACGGGACCACCCGCTACGAACGATGCCGAATAGACCCGATGTGAACGATCCCCCGTCGTGCCACATACATGCCATGAACCAGGGTCAGCAGGGGTAAATCCGGGTACCCCACGCACTACCGTGAGCCCAGGTCAAACGGTCATTCCTGCCTATTCGCCTGCTTCCCAAGCAGATGGCGGGTTCGATTCCCGTCATCGCTCAACAAGACGGCCCCCAGGTCACCCGGGGGCTTTCGCCGTTTCGATGGCAGGTCGTCGGCACTCAGCCCGGACGCGCTGGCGAAATCCGCACTGCCGGAATACTCATCGCATAGCGTGGACATGCTCAGCTTTTGCCCGATAGAGCATGGAGTCGACATGACCACGACGGTGTCTGTATCGCAGGAACAGCGCGGGCTGCGTGGCTTCATGAACCGCGGCGGATTCTGGCGATTTCTCGCCTTCGTCGCTGTCTATCTCGGGATCTACATCGGCTCGGGCACGCTGATCAGCCGACTCGGCGGGCACTACGCCGATGATGATCTGCTGAGCAGCTCGGGCAGTGTGTTCTTCCAGGTCACCGCATCGCTGATCGTCGGATCCATTGTGCTGGTGGCTTTCTCCGCCTATCTCGGCTGGAACCGGGAGATGTTCGGCCGACAGCCCATCTATCGGTCGAGGTGGATGTGGATCGCACCGGTGATCGTCGCTACGCCGATCGTCCTGCGCGTACTCGGGATCGACTGGGGCCGCCATCAGGCCGACGTCGTCGCGCTCATGCTCGGCTCCGGATTGTTGATCGGGTTCGCCGAGGAACTGATCTTCCGCGGGTTCGGGGTCAAGATGCTGCGCGACGCCGGCCATGGCGAGCGGGCGGTAGCGGCCCTCACCGCGCTCGCCTTCGCGCTGTCGCACAGCACCAACCTGCTCGGCGGGCAGTCGATCACGGTCGTCGGCCCCACTGTCCTCTACACGTTCTCGTTCGGCGTGCTGATGTACCTCACGATGCGGGTGACCGGTTTTCTGGTGGGTGCGATGGTGATGCACGGCTTGACCGACCCGACCACGATGCTCGCCACCGGCGGCATCGACGAGGTCGCCACCGACGCCTCCTCGGGTGGTCTCCTGCAAGCCGCGGGCCTGTTCACCATGCTCTTGATCATCAGCGGTTACGTGCTGGTGATCTTCATCCGCGGCCGAGTGCCGGATCAGCGCCCGTCCTGAGCGGTACGACGAAGGCTCCGGATCACTCGATCCGGAGCCTTCGTCGTCGCGCCGGTTTAGCCGGTGTGCAAAGTCCGGAACTTGCTGCCGTGGAACACCAGTGGATCGATGTCCTCCCGTGCGGCGACACGATTCACGCGCAGGATCACCACGAGATGGTCGCCCGCGCTGACCTGCGTTTCCGGCACCCCTTCGATCCAGGCCGTCGCGCCGTCGATGAACACCGCCTCGCCGGTTCCACGATGCAGCGCGGTTTCCCGGAAGCGGTCGCCGTTGCGGGCGCCGAGCGCCTTGGCCGCGGCCTGCTGATCGGTGCCGAGCAGGCTGAGCCCGAGGTGGCCTGCACCGGCCAGCTTCGGCCAGGTCGACGACGAGTTCTGGACGCAGAACGAGACGAGCGGCGGATCGAGGGAGACGGGCACGAAGGTGCTCACCGCCAAACCGTGTGGGACGCCGTCGATCTCGGCGCACACGGCCACCACACCGCTGGGGAAGTTGGCGAAGGCGCGGCGTAAGCCGTTGCCGTCGGCGGGAAAGTCCAGGAGCTCATGCATGATTCGTTGCCTCCACCGGCCGCACGGCCGGGTCTGTCAGTGCCGCGACGACGGGTCCCCATCGCCGGGCGTATTCCTCGATGACGCCGTCCTCACCGAAAGTCCGGTCGGACAGATAGAGCCCGGGCAGCGCGGCGGTGCCACCGATTTCCACCAGCACGGGCTTGAGCAGCAGATCGGGCGCGAGCGCGTGGGCCGGACCCGCGCCGAGCATCACCGGCACGGTCACCACACCGGCCAGCCCGGTACCGCCGTCGAACTGTTCGAGGAACAGTTTCAGGAGCCCGGTGTAGGTGGCCTTGAAGGTCGGGCTGGCGAACACGACGAGCTCGGACGACGCGACGGTGCGCGCGGCGGCCGCCACCGCCGGGTCACCCCAGCCGAGCAGCCCGGGCCCGAGGGTGACCAGGTCGATCACCTGCGGCTCGGCATCAGGGCGAAGTGCCCGCGCGACCTGCACCGCCGCGGCGAGGGTGCGCGAGGCGGGTTTCGGGTTTCCGACGACGACCGTCACTGTCATGGGCTGTCCTTGTCTCGCGTGGTGGTTCTAGATGACGCCGTGCAACGGCGGCGGCCGGTTGTGCAGGACGGCCCGCCCGATGTGCTGGTATTTCCAGCGAACGGGGTCGTGCAGTGTGTGGGTGCGCGCGTTGCGCCAGAAGTGGTCGAGTCGATGGTCGGCCGCGGCGCTGCGGGTGCCGCCTACTTCGAATATCGCCGCGGATACCTCGTTCGCAGCACGATCGGCGAGGATCTTGGCCGTCGCGACCGCGATCGAGGCGTGTGCGCCGCCGTCGATGGAAACACCCGGATGGGCGTCCTCCGCGACGGCCACCACCCTCGGCCGGACCGCCGCGTCCACCGCCGCACCCGCGACGATCAGGGTCGATTCCGCGGCCGCGACGGCGACAGCCAATTCCCCGAACCGCTGCACGACCAGCGGATCGTCAGCCGCGTGCGCGACTTCGGCCTCGAACCACGGCCTGCTGCGCGTGCGCACGAACTCGGCCGCTGCCTCCAGCGCACCGCGCGCGATACCCGCGTCGATCGCGGCGTGCAGGAGCTGCGCGAACGCCCCGTACCCGGTCGGCGCGTTCACCGCGGACGCCCGCGAGACCAGCTGCTCGTGCCCGACCGTCACCGCGACGAACTCGACTGTCCCACTGCCGGTTGTCCGCTGCCCCAGCGCATCCCAGTCGTCGACGATCCGCACCCCCGGTTCGAGCGCGGGCACGAATGCCACATACTCCCCGGGCTCCAGCCCCGAAATACCCTGCGGGTCATCGAGTCTGGTCAGCACGGCGAGCACGTCGGCGAACAGTGACCCCGTGCAGTAATACTTCGTCCCCTCGACCACGAACCGCCGAGCCTCGATACGCGCTGAATCGGCATCGCCCGTGACATCGGCCCGCGACGACTCGGCATCGCCCGCGCTCGTATCGTCGTCCGGCCGCAGCACCGTCGAAATGTCGGCGACCGTCGCCCCACCCCGCTCGGACTGCGCATTGGCGATCCGCGCACCCGCGAGCACCTTGCCGAAGTAGTCGCGTTGCTGGGCCCGGGTTCCGGCCAGCCGCAACAGGTTCAGATACACGAAGTGGCTGTGCGGCACCTGCGCGATGTTCGGATCGGCCGCGGCCAGGACTCGCACCACTTCGGCGACCACGCTCGGCGGCAGGTCCGCCCCGCCGAACTCGGCGGGCACCGTGATCGCGAGCAACCCACTGGCCGACAGCTGATCGAGCTCTTCGTGCGGCAGCCGACGCGAGAGATCACGCTCGGCGGCGCCGGCGGCGAACACCTCGGCCAGCTCGGTCGCGATCCGCACCGCCTGGTCCGCCGTGGTGATCCGCTCGGCGGTCACCACCGTCATCAGCGTCCCGCCGCGACCGGCGTCGCGGCGGCCTCCAGTTCACGCACCAGTGGCAGCACCTTGGCGCCGAAGTACTCGACTTCTTCCTGGAAGTGCAGGAAGCCGGCCAGGATGAGGTCGACGCCGAGCGCCCGGTAGGCCACGATCCGCTCGGCGATCTGTTCGGGCGTGCCGATCAGCCCGGTCCGGAACCCGTCGTTGTACTGGACCAGGTCCTCGAACGTGGAGTCGGCCCACATGCCCTTGCGGTCACCGGTGGACGCGCCTGCCTGCTGCACCGCGTCGCGGAACCCTTGCACCGCGGGCTTGTTCGCCTTCTCGACGATCTCGCGCAGGGTGTCGCGCGCTTCCTTCTCGGTATCGCGGGCGATGATGAACCCGTTGAGCCCGAACTTCACCTCGCGCTCGTTTTCCCTGGCCACCGCGCGCAGATCGTCCAATTGCTCGGTGACGCCGTCGAAGTCCTTGCCGTTGGAGAAGTACCAGTCGGCATGGCGGCCGCCGTTGCGCCGGGCCGCCGTCGAGTTACCGCCTTGGAACAGTTCGGGATTGGGGCGTTCGGGGGTGTTGAGCGGCTTCGGCTTCAAGGTGAAGTCCCGGATCCGGTAGAAGTCGCCGCCGAAGTTCACCGCGTCCTCGGTCCAGATCTTGCGGATCACCTCGAGGAACTCGGCGCTGCGCCGGTACCGCTCGTCGTGTTCGAGCCACGGCTCACCCAGCGCCTTGAACTCGCCGGCGAACCACCCCGACACCACATTGATCGCGAACCGGCCACCGGACAGATGGTCGGCCGTGGCACCGAACTTGGCCAGCACAGCCGGATGCCACAGCCCGGGGTGGATGGCGGCGATCACCTTGAGCCGCTCGGTGGCGGCGAGCAGCGCGAGACTGAACGAGGTCGACTCGTGCTGGAACTCGGCACCGTAGGACGCGGTGTAGCGCACCTGGGTGAGCGCGTAGTCGAAACCGTTGCGCTCCGCGGTCTGGGCGAGCTTCTTGTTGTAGTCGAAGTCCCAGCTGGTGCGCTGCTCGATATCGCTGGTCACCAGCCCGCCACTGACGTTGGGTACCCAGTAGGCGAACGAGACCTGGTCGGCGATTCTCTCCGTGGTCACGGGCAGTTCCTCCTCGTCGTCGGCTGTTCCAGTGCAACACCGGCAGCCGACCCCGACGAGGGTTTGAATCGGCGCGATCGATACGGGCTCCGATCAGCTCCCCACGCGCACGCAATCCGCCGCGATCTTCGACTGGGCCGCGCTCACCTTGGACGCGTCGCCCTCACTGAGCAGCTTGGCCGGATCGTCGGACTTCGCGTTCGACACCATCACCCGCAGCCCGTCCTGCGACATCCCGGAGTCGAGGAACACCTGCGCGGCGCAGTCGGCCAGCGCGGGGTTGCTCAACCCCTTGTCCTGCAACGATTTCGACAGCTCGGCCTGAGTAACCGCCGGTGCTTCGTCGCCACTGCCACAGGCCGCCAGCACGGGCAGCGCGAGCAGCGCCGCGGCCATCAGACAGATCCGCATTCGGTGAGTCCTCTCGATCGTCGCGCATCGACGACGCGCGATGCGGTTCGGATCATGCCGCACCATCGTCCGCGTGGCCACCCACTCGAACTGACTCGCGAGTAAGATAGCGATATGGGAGACCACATCACCGTCCGCTTCGACAACAGCCGCGCCTATGTCGAGCTGAACAGGCCCGGCAAACACAACGGGCTCACATTGGAAATGCTCCGCGATCTTGTCGACGCGGCCCGAAAAGTGGCCGACCACAAGACAACCCGCGCCGTCATCATCACCGGGAACGGCCCGAGTTTCAGTAGCGGACTCGATATCGCGGCCGCCACCCGCAATCCGGTGGCTATCGTCCGAGAATTCCTTCCGCGGCCGTTGCGCGGCACCAATACCTTCCAGGAAGCCTGCTGGGCCTGGCGCCGCCTCGACGTCCCGGTGATCGCCGCGGTCCACGGGCGCTGCTTCGGTGGCGGCCTCCAGATCGCACTGGCCGCCGACTTCCGGATCGCCGCCCCCACGGCCGAATTCTCGGTGATGGAAGCCGCCCACGGCCTGATTCCCGATATGACAGGCCCCGCCACATTGTCACAGCTCATCGGCATCGACCAGGCCATGCTGCTGGCCATGACGGCCGACCCGATCGACGCCGATTACGCGTTGCGCATCGGTCTGATCACCGACGTCGCCGACGACCCGGTGAAGGCCGCGCAAGCCCTCGCCGACCGCGTCACCGCCCGCGACCGCAACGCCGTGGCCGCCGCCAAGCACCTGTTCGACCGTTCGTGGCACCGGAGTTCGCGCGCCACCTTCGCCGCCGAGCGAATGGCCCAACTGCCATTGCTGCTGCGCAAAGCCATGAGTAGTAGCGACTGACAAGCAATCGACCTGCGAATTCATGTCAGCTACCCACGGGATGTACCGCACATCACTGTTAGCGGCTGTTAGCATCGCTTCGATCGCTGACCAGTCGAAGAGTGGTACGTGACGGCAAACCCGGAACGTTCCCGGATTTCGGCCCGACCCGGAGGCTCGAACACCTGTGAACAAGACCGGATCCATCCTGCTCTCCGCACTCGCAGGTACTACGGCCTTGCTGGTGAGCGCAGCGCCTCCCGCCGTCGCGAACCCGAACGCCATCAACCCGATTCCCGTTCTCAACGGCACCCACGGCCTGCCCGTCCTGCACGGGCGCACCCAGGCGGTGTTCCAGGTAACCGGCATGGCCAGCCCCAACAACACCCAGAACTACAACGTCCTCGGTACCGACCTCGGCATCATGTGGGACAACGGGCGTGGCGAGATGCTCACCGCCTTCGGCGACACCGCGGGGATCGGCTTCCCCAACCTGCTCGCGGGCAGCACCTGGGCGTGGCGCTCGAACATCCTGGTCCGCAGCCACGACCAGAACCCGGCCGACGGGATCATGTTCGACGGTGTCGTGCGCGATGTCATCGGCCAGGCTCGCGACCTGATCCCCAGCCCCAAGATCCCCTTCCTCGAGATCAGCCGCATCCCCACCGCGGGCATCTCGGCCAACGGCGTGCAGTACATGTCGCTGATGTCGGTGAAGACCTGGGACGCCCCCGGCGAGTGGACCACGAGCTTCTCCGGCCTGGCCGCGTCGGCCGACAACGGGGAGACCTGGGCCGATCTCGGCCACACCCGCCGTCCCGACGAGGGCGGCAACGCCAACTTCCAGATGAACAGCTTCGTGAAGGACGGCGGCTTCGTCTACGAGTACGGCACCCGTGCCGGCCGTAACAACGAGGCCTTCATCGCCCGCGTCCCCGAAGCCCAGATCGAGAACCTCGCCGCCTATGAGTACTGGGACGGCCACGAGTGGAAGCTCAACGACGTGAACGCCGCGGCCCCCATCATGGGCGGCGTCGGCGAGCTCTCGGTGATGTACAACGAGTACCTGGGCCAGTTCCTCTCCCTCACCACCGACCCGTTCAACTCCGTGGTGATGCGCCGCGCGTCCTCCCCCGTCGGCCCGTGGAGCGCCCCCGAGGTCCTGATCGACGCCCGCGAACTCCCCACCGCGTACGCCCCGTCGATCTTCCCGTACCAAACCGGCCGTGACCTCTACTTCATGACCACCATCCACACCCAGTACAACGTGGTATTGATGCGCACCACCCTCTGAAGGCGTTCGCCGGTCCTACACTCGACTCATGAATGCGGCGGATTGGGATGCGCGGTATGCGCGGAGTGAATTGGTGTGGGGCGCACCGCCGAACAGCACCGTCGTCGAACATGTGTACGGCCTCGACCGCAGAATCCCCCTGCTCCCCGACGAATCGGGGGTGGCGCCGTCACTCCCGCGGGCTCTCGACCTGGCCTGTGGCGAAGGCCGCCACGCACTCTGGCTGGCTACTCACGGCTGGCAGGTGACCGCTGTCGACTTCTCCCAGGTGGGGATCGACAAGGGCAGGACAGTCGCGGCTCGCCTGTCGCGATCGGTCCGCTCCCGGGTGCACTGGCAGACGGCCGATATCACCGACCTCGAAGCCGCCGACATCACCGGCCCGTTCGAGCTGATCCTCATGGTGTTCGTCCACCTCCCCGCCGGCGAGCGCCGCGCTCTGCTGCACCAGCTGTCCGCCATGCTCGTCCCCGGCGGCATGCTGCTGGTCCTCGGTCACGCCGCCCGCAATATCGCCGACGGCTACGGCGGCCCCCAGGAAGCGGAGATCCTGTTCTCTCCCGAAGACCTCCGCGCCGACCTGGACCGCGACGACGTCATCATCACCGTCGCCCACGAGGTCTTCCGTCCCACCGAAGGCCCTGACGCCATAGATTCCCTGCTCATCGCGGAACGCCCGATCCCCGAGCCCCCCGTCTGATCACTGCGCCCAGCGGGCGAACCAGGGGGCAACGGTCGCCGCGATGACGTCGAATCCGGTGCGGAACGAGTGCGCCTGCTTGGGGATCACGCGCACTTCGGCGGCGTCGGCGGCGTCGGGCACCCCGAACGGGTCACTACCCCCGTTGATCACCACCACCTCGATTTCTCCGGGCGCCAGCAGCTCATCGCGCCTGCTCTTCTCCGGCTTGCCCGGCGGATGGAGCGGGAACGACAGCGCGATCACGCCCCTCGCCCCGACCTCCACCGCTGTCCGGCACGCCACCCGCGCCCCGTTGCTGCGACCCCCCTGAACAATCGGCACCCCCGGAAACCGGGCCCTCGAGGCCGCGACGATCTCGAGCCATGCCTCGTCCTGCTTCTCCGCGTTCCCCGGTGCTCGCCGCCCGGCAACCCGATAGGGCTGCACCACCCGAGCTACCGCCCCGCCCGCTTCGATGGCCGAGTCACGCACGGCCAGAATGTCTTTCGCATCGACACCGCCACCGGCCCCGTGCGTGATCACCAGCAGGAACGCCGGATCACCCACCTCGTCGAGCTCGATCTCGGCCGGTCCCACAGTCGTCTCGATGCGCACATCTCACGGTAGCCCCGAGGTCGCGGCGAGCAACGTTTCCGCAGCCGCGCGTGTTTTTCACATCACATTGCCGCCCACCCCTTTGCCGAGACGATTACCCACCGGTAATATGGTGAATAAGTTACCCGCGAGTAGCATGCGGAAAACCGGCGACGGGCGGGAACGGCACACCACCGACCGCACCAGAACTCAATGGAGAGTGAGTACTCACATGGGCCACTACAAGGCAAACGTTCGCGACCTCGAGTTCAACCTCTTCGAGGTCCTCGGCATCGACAAGGTGCTCGACGCAGGCGCCTTCGGCGACCTGGACACCGACACCGTCAAGGAAATGCTCTCCGAGGTCCGCCGCCTGGCCGAGGGCCCGCTGGCCGAGTCCTTCGCCGACGCCGACCGCAACCCGCCGGTGTTCGACCCGAACACCCACTCCGTGAAGCTGCCCGAGGCCTTCAAGAAGTCCTACAAGGCGCTCGAAGACGGCGAGTGGGCCAAGGTTCCGCTGAACGAGGAGCTGGGTGGCCTCGCTGCCCCGTCCGCCGTCGCGTGGGCCCTGTCGGAAATGGTTCTCGGCGCCAACCCGCCCATCCAGATGTACGCCGCGGGCGCCGGTTTCGCCCAGGTGTTCTACAACAACGGCACCGATGAGCAGAAGAAGTGGGCCGCCAAGATCGCCGACCGCAACTGGGGCGCCACCATGGTGCTGACCGAGCCGGACGCCGGTTCCGACGTCGGCGCCGGTCGCACCAAGGCGATCAAGCAGGAAGACGGCACCTGGCACATCGAGGGTGTGAAGCGCTTCATCACCTCGGCCGACTCCGACGACATGTTCGAGAACATCATGCACCTGGTGCTGGCTCGCCCCGAGGGCGCCGGACCGGGCACCAAGGGCCTGTCGCTGTTCTACGTCCCGAAGACCCACTTCGACTTCGACACCGAGACCTACGGCGACCGCAACGGCGTCTTCGTCACCAACGTCGAGCACAAGATGGGCATCAAGGCCTCCACCACCTGTGAGGTCACCTTCGGCGGCCACGGCGTGCCCGCCAAGGGCTGGCTGGTCGGCGAGGTGCACAACGGCATCGCGCAGATGTTCGACGTCATCGAGAACGCTCGCATGATGGTGGGCACCAAGGCCATCGCCACCCTGTCGACCGGTTACCTGAACGCGCTGGAGTACGCCAAGACCCGCGTCCAGGGTGCCGACCTGACCCAGATGACCGACAAGGCCGCGCCCCGCGTGACCATCACCCACCACCCGGACGTGCGTCGTTCGCTGGCCACCCAGAAGGCGTACGCCGAGGGCCTGCGCGCGATCTACCTCTACACCGCCGCGCACCAGAACCCGGAAATCGCCGAGGTCGTCTCGGGTGCCGACAAGGACGTCGCGTTCCGCGTGAACGACCTGCTGCTCCCGATCGTCAAGGGTGTCGGCTCCGAGCGCGCCTACCAGTACCTGACCGATTCGCTGCAGACCTTCGGTGGCTCCGGCTTCCTGCAGGACTACCCCATCGAGCAGTACATCCGCGACGCCAAGATCGACTCGCTGTACGAGGGCACCACCGCCATCCAGGCGCAGGACTTCTTCTTCCGCAAGATCGCGCGTGACCGCGGTGTGGCCCTGGCCCACGTGGCGGGCCAGATCCAGAAGTTCCTGGAGTCCGACTCCGCCAACGAGCGCCTCAAGGGTGAGCGCAAGCTGCTCGCCACCGCGCTCGAGGACGTGCAGACCATGGCCGCCACCCTGACCGGCCACCTGATGGGCGCGCAGGAGCAGCCGACCGAGCTGTACAAGGTCGGCCTGGGTTCGGTGCGTTTCCTGATGGCCGTCGGCGACCTGTTCATCGGCTGGATGCTGCTGAACCAGGCCGAGATCGCGCTGGCCGCCCTCGACAACGGCGCCACCGGCTCCGATGTCGCCTTCTACACCGGCAAGGTCGCCTCGGCGCAGTTCTTCGCCCGCAACGTCCTGCCCGAGCTGACCGCCACTCGCGCGATCCTCGCCAACCTGGACAACGACATCATGGACCTGGACGAAGCCGCCTTCTGATCCGCCTCTCCGCGTATTCAAGCCAGACTCAGGTGATTGTCTGGTTCGGGACGCGGCCGGCGGGACGGAACGCAGGTAGTTAGCCGGTTCCCGGTGAGTTACCCATGTTCTTGCGTGATCAGCAGAACGGGCCGGAGCATTCAGCTCCGGCCCGTTTTCTGTCTCTGCCTCTATGCGGAGCCGCTACCGAGTGCCGCGAGCGTCGTGAGGAAGTACATCAGGCCATCCATGAAAAATCTCCTTCGAAGTGGGTCGGCCCTTCCTATCACGGGCTGGTTACGGACAACCGTGACGAGATGAACGCCGGGCGAACATGCCCGCTCAGTCCACTTTCGACGCGGTGAGCACCCGGACCCGACGAGCTGACGTGCTCGGCGGTCGTGCCGCCGGGCGGGGCTTCTTCGGGCGCCGGTTCACCGCCGTTCGGTGACCCACCCGGCGTACCCTGGGATCTACCGTCGGTCGGGGTGAGGCTCGGGGGTTGGGATGGCTGACAGCACGGCGCTCAGTGTGTATTTGCGTGAACGGCGGCTGGCCGCGGGACTCGCGCGGACCGAGCTCGCCAACCGCACACAGCTCGCACCACTGCTGATCAGCCAGATCGAATCCGGGACACTCGTGCCGAATCCCGCCATGCTGCAACGACTTTTCGACGGCCTGGACGTGCCACTCTGGTATCGCAAGCCCATCCTGGTTCTCGGTTTACCTGCCGTCGAATCCGGCGCAGCGCCCACCGCTCCGTCGGCCGAAGACCTGGCCGACCTCGCCAGCCTCACCCACCCCGCCTGCCTCACGCGCTTCCCGACCATGGACATGCTCGCCGCGAACTCCGACTATCAGCGCCTGTTCCCCGGTCTCGGCGCCGGCGTGAACGTGCTCGAGTGGATGTTCCTCAACCCCGTGGCGAAGAAGGTCTACCTCGACTGGACCACCGAAGCCCAGCTTCTGGTCCACGCCTTCCGCATGCTCGCCCCGCTCGCCCCCACCCAGCGCGTCACCGCCATCACCGAATCGTGCGGCCAGTCCCCCGATTGGGATCAGATCTGGACCAGCGAGGTTCGCTCACAGGACATCGCGCGGCGCCACCTGCGCCTACGCGAACGCAGCACCGGGCTGGAGCGGCGCATGATGCTGCGCATCTACGACCCCGCGTTCCCGAGCCGCCCGTGGTGGCTGTACCGCCTGATCCCGGTGCGGTGAAACACAGCGAGTCCCCCGGTCGCCGCAGCGACGGGGGACTCGCGATTCCTCAGGAGTTACTCGGCAGCCTCGCCCGACCCGGACGTCAGCTGCTCCAGGAGCGCGGCGAGACCGTCGGCCGACCCGGTCTCGGCCTCTTCCTCGACAACGTCTTCGGCTTCCTCGCCCGACCCCGAGGTCAGCGAGGCCAGGATCGCGGCCAGCTGCTCCGACGACCCGGTGCTGGGCGCGGGCTCTTCCGCCGACGCCGTACCCGCACCGAGCACGGCGATGCTCGCCGCCGCAGCCATAGCCACACCGAAGACACGAATCTTGCTCATTGTGAACCCCTCATTGTTCAGATTTGCCGCGGATTTCCGCCGCACAAGATGTTTAACAGCGGAAGAACCCCCGGCAGAAGACCGATGAAAGGGGGGCAAGACAAATCCTCAGGAGGCCAACAGGCCCGCCACCAGCCGTATCAAGTTCGTCAACCCCCACAACACCGGCGTAGCCGAGCCCGTCGACCATTCCTCCGCGATACCCGTTCCCATACTCGAAACCCCTTGTTACTCATATCCTCACCGGCAAATGTCCCGACAGAGATCATAGTGAGTCACCCGATACGAAATCGGCGGCGGTACTCGTTGGGTGTCGTATCGAGCTGGCGACGGAAAGCGCGGGCAAGCGTGTCGATGGTGTTGAAACCGCAAGCGGCAGCGATCCGTTGGAGCGTTTCGTCGCTCGTCTCGAGCCGATGCCGCGCCACTTCCACCCGCGCCGACTCGATATAGGCCGCGGGCGTCATCCCGAGTTCGGTGCGAAAGATGCGCGTGAGCTGGCGTTCACTGACATGGACCTGCTCGGCGAGGTCGGTCACCGTGAGCGGCTTCGCGATATTGCGCGCGATGTAGTGCCGCAGATCCTCGATCCTGCGCGTGGTCGATACCGGCTCGAGCGACACACTGAACTGACTCTGCCCGCTCGGCCGTTTCAGATACATCACCAGCTGGCGAGCAACCCGCAACGCCAATTCGTCCCCGAAATCGTCGGCCACCAAGGCCAGCGTGAGATCCAGGCACGCGGTGAGTCCCGCTCCGGTCCAGACATTTTCGTCGCGAATGTAGATCGGATCCGCATCGACGATGACCTCCGGATGCTCGGCGGCCAATTGCTGCGCGGTCGACCAATGCGTGGTCGCTCGCTTCCCGTCGAGCAGCCCCGCGGCCGCCAGAATATGCGCACCGACGCACACCGAAGCCACCCGCCGAGCCCCCTCGGCCAACCGCGACACGGCCGCGACCACCCCCGGGTCGACCACCGCGCTGACCCGCCGATGACTGTCCGTCTCCACCGCCCCCGGCACCACCACCGTGTCCACCCGTCCCAGCTCGGCGAACGTCACATCCGGCAGAATCCGCACCCCCGCCGAGGTGGTCACCGCCTCCATCGACTCGGCGGCCAGCACCACCCGATACCCCGTCGGATCGTCCATTTCCCGCTGCAACAGCGAGAACACCTCCGGCGGCCCTGTGACGTCGAGCAGATCCACCCGATCGAACAACACGATCACCACGAGCCGCTCAGTCACCCACCACCTCCGTGTCCGAATCTGCAGGTTACATGACATTGCCGACATAGAGCGCTGTCCATACCGTGGATCCCATGACCTCCACGACCCTGCGCGCACTCAACGGCTTCGACGAAACCCCCGCCTCCCTGACCAACTCCACCCTCGTCCTGGTCGACTACCAGAACACCTACACCCAGGGCGTCATGGAACTGACCGGCTGGAAGCAAGCCCTCGACGCGGCCACCGAACTCCTCACCGCGGCCAGGGCGGCGGGCACCCCCGTCATCCACGTCATCAACGACGGCGGCAAAGACACCCCCTACGACATCACCACCGACATCGGCCGAATCCATCCCCAGCTGTCCCCGACCTCGAACGAACCCACCGTCGTCAAATCCGTCCCCAACGCCTTCGTGAACACCGACCTCGCCGAATTGGTCGACGCCACAGGCAACACCAACCTCATCATCGCCGGCTTCATGACCCACATGTGCGTCACCTTCACCACCGAAGGCGCCTTCCTCCGAGGCAATACCCCCACCGTGGTCGCCTCAGCCTGTGCCACCCGCCCCCTCGGCGAGGTCCCCGCAGCTCAACTCCACACCAGCGCCCTGGCCACCATCACCGACCTCTACGGCATCGTTGTCCCCACTCCCGCCGACCTCAGCTCTTGATCCCGCCCGAATCCAAGTGCGGAAACGACGAAACGGCCCGCACCCCAGTCATGGGGTGCGGGCCGAGCACTGATTCCAGTGCACACCAGTTCCGTAGCGAAACTGTCGATTCTGATCTGTCAGACGCGGTTGGGCGGGTAGCCGGTACCGGACTGGAACAAGTCACGATAGATCCAGAAGAACTCGGAGTCCTCCGCGAAAAACGCAGTGGCACCGGACATCCCAGATTCGCTCACCTCGTCGCTCGGCGGCTCACCGGGGTGACCCGCTGCTTGGTCGGGCAGAACACCGCGACGAATCAGATAGGTCTCCTCACCCGCCAGAGCGTTACTCGGAACCTCCCAGTACGTGCTGTAAACGACGACATCGGAAGTAGGTTCAGGGCCCGGCGGCCAGCCGATGACCACGCCACCGGCACGTCGCGCCCTAACCGGCCGAGCCTGCCGAGGCACCCGAATGGTCGTCCATTCAGGATTGGAATTCACTGCGATACGAACAAGTTTCGAAATTGTTCGATTCCTTTCTATCGAATGAGGCAGTCTGATTCGGCTACCGATTTCCTCGACACAGCGCTCTTGTGCAGCGCTGAGTCGATCGGACCGATAGCGCACCCTCGGATCACGCCTCAGGTGATTCGTACATACGACGCCGGATTCGCCTGTGCCGTCGGGTTGAACTGCGCGAGGAACTGATTGCCCATCGCCTGGACCCGGACCACGTCGCCGGCCGCGATGGCGCGGACTGTCGACACGCTCACGGTGCCCGACCCGCTGGAGGGGACTGCCGTGGCAGTACCCGTCGCGACAACAGCGTTGTTGACCGTCAACTGCAGCGTGACGTTGACACTCACAGCCGCGGCCGCAGTGAAGACGATCGAAGCGCTCAGTGTTGCAGCAGCTTTCGCGGACTGAGCGACAACGCCGTCCGACTGGACCGCAGACCCGGGATAGGTCGCGGTGTCGGCGGCCCAGCCGGTCACATTGGTCTGCTTGTCTGTCATCTGGGTCCATGCCGAGGACTTGGTCATTCCGGCAGGCGAAAAGCTCGGCACCGTGACCATCGACAACTGTCCGATCCCGGCGTGTGCCATGTCGACTCCCGCCTTGGCGCTACTTGCCGCGACAAGCCCACCCGAACCGGCGGTACCGACAGGCGCACCTTGCACTGCTGCGAGCACCCCGCCGCCACCAAGAGCGACCGGTTGTCCGGTCCGAGTGGACAACGAGCCTTCTCCCGACTGGCCACCGGCGACGACAACTGGCCCAGCGGCCGCCGCTGCGACCGCGAGACTGCCGTCACCGGCGAACGCAAGATCAAACGGTTTCAGACCGGAGAACCGCCCGTCGCCGCCGAACAATGCTTCAGCGCTGCTGATCACGACCATCTCAGCGCACGCGACTCCCTCAGCGACGAAGGCCCTGGGCAGGTGGGTGTTCAGCAGTACAGTTGAATCACCGACCGCAGTCAGACCCGCATCGAGCAGAACCTTCCCTGACTTGACAACGACCTTCGCGACCAGCCGCCCCAGCCCGCCTGCGGTGCTGGATGCACCGGCGCGCGGCGAGGTTGCCGCTGTTGCCTGGCCACCCGCTGTCGGCTGTGCCGAAACCTGCGCTCGCACAGTGTCGAGTCGCGCGACGAGAGCACCGCTGCCGATGTACCCGGCGACGATGTACGGCTCGATAATCGGTACGTCATCGCGAAGAACGACCATCGGCACTGCCGGCGACCGAGAGGTGGTGACCGAGGTACCGGGCGGCGTCACGACAGCTGTGGACGGCGCCGGCAATGTGGCCCGCACCGTCGATTGTTGCGTAGCCATGCGGCGCCCTCCGTCAGCTCTGAGTAAAGGTGGGGGTGATCAGCAGCTGGCCCTGAGCACCCAGAGTGGTGGCACTGATCGCGACCTTGTCGATGAAGTCAGCGGCACCACCGGCGAGCGTCTTCCACAGACCGACGTAGGTATAGGAGCCCGCCGGCAGATCGAGGGTGACCTGCGAACCGGTGACCACACCGCCGGTGCCGGAGGTCCAGGTCGACTGCTTGCGGGCGTAGGCGGGCGAACCGCCGCTCGCTTCATTGGCACCGGTGGTGCCCGGATCAGCGGTGTGCACGCTGATGTAGACGGTGTTCGAACCCGCGACGTTCTTGTAAGCGTCGGCGAGCGCCTGGCGAGTGGTAGCAACTGCGATAGCCATGGGATTCCTCCTGGAGAGATAGTGGAATGTGAGTCGATTACTGCTTGCGGCGAACGGCTCCGTAGAACCAGAGGTATTCAGTGGTCGGCGTGGTCGGGTAAGACACGTACAGGCGATATTTCGCGCCCGCGGCGATGGCGTCGGCCAGCTCCGATCCGATGACGAATTTCGCCTCGGTCGCGCTGACTACCGCTTGCCAGGTGTCGAGCACCGTTTCCGACGCATTCACCAGCACGATCCGGACCTTGGTTTCGGCTGGAAATACCGCACCCGATTCCAGTGCCACGGTGTGCACGAAGTCGGCACCCTTGGAGAGCACGAGGGTGAGGTTCGTCGGGTCATAGCCGAATTGCTTCTGTTCAGACATGGGGTTCCATTTCAGGACGATGGTTCCGGTTGTGGCGCAACAGGATCCGGCTCGATATAGACCGGCCCTGGCTCAGGTTCCAGCGCACCGATGAAGATGCTGCCGCGCCTGCTCGCGATGCCGTCGGCGACGATCGACACGACGAGCATGTTGTTCTCCACGGCGAAGGCCAGTTCCTGGCCGTCGACCGTCACGGTGGTTGTCATAGATCCTCTGCTTTCCAGTAGTCCCAGCCGCCGCCGTTCACCCAGTCGGCGCGCTCGTTGCCCAGGCCGGTGTAGCGAGTGCGCGGACCGCTGGGGAGGGTGCCGGTGGTGTCGGTGTAGGTGAGCACGTCGTCCCATCCCGAAGCGGTTTTGCGCTGAGCTGTGAACAGGTTGTTCGTTGCACGTAGCCGCACCACATCGCCGCCCGCGATCGCCGTCTCGACGCTGGAAAGTGCTGTCCAGACGCCGTTTTCGTATTTGAAGATCGACACAGTGGACTGGGTCACATTGAGTGAAACGAAACTCTTGTTGTCCGGCGTCGACCGCAGCATCAGCCAGGCGTGACGCACCGAGGGGCTGATGATCCGGCCCGTCACCATCACATCGTCGTAATTGAGTGTCTGGCCGTAGAGATAGCGCCGAATGCCGTCGGTACCACCGGACACCACGAATACCCCGCCGGACACCGTCGCGGGCAAGCTCGATACCTGACCCAAAGCCACTGGTAGCGAACCCGAGTCGAAGTTCTCGTAGAAGACCAGCTTCGACGGCGGACCGGCGACCAGACTCTTGCTGAGTGCCACATACGGCACCGAGTTCGAGGTGAAGCTCATCGACCCCGCCGCCACAGTCGCACCGGCCACCAACGCTCCTGATGCCGCGAACCGAGCACTCGGCCGGGGCGGCCAGGCACCGGGTGCTCGCGGCAGATCAGTGGAATTGGTGCCGAGCAGCGGACGCGGATTACCGCCTCCCCGTTGGTGAATACCGACGAATGCGGTCTCCCCCACGTCGAAAACGAGCTCGTTCGGCAGTTCGACGGAACGCTCGAGTCGTGAGTTGGTGATGCTCAGCGTCTGATTCGGCGACACCCATTCGATCCGGATGTCACCGTTCACCGACATCCGGCCGACCACCACATACAGCTCACACGGATTGCTCACCGCGTCCACGATGAACGTGACGACCTTGCGACCACCGCTGTACCGGCATCGGATGAACGCACCGTCGAGGGTGTTCGCCTGCGGCGTATATGACGGCTCGTACCGGGCGTGGACCGTGTGGTCGGCATATATCGGATAGCCGTTGGCGTCGTAGCCGGCGACGTATGTGTAGGTGTACGGGACGTATCCAGGTTTCGAGACCGTGGCGTGGTCCCACACCCGTCGGTGCAGCATGCAGCGCGGAAACGATGCTTCCTCGGTGAGATTCATCGAGTCCCAGTACGGCTTCACCGGTAGGCCGTCGATGACCACCTGGACCTGCGAGTTCGTCGCCTGGACCACCTCGGCGGTCTGCACCACAGCTTCCTCGGCGACATCGGCCGAATCACGCGCGGTCGCCGCCTGCTCCCGCGCCTCCTGAGCATGAGCGCGTGATGCGCGAGCCCAGTCGCCGAGGTTGATCAACCCGCCGGTGAAGCCGGTGATCGCGTCACAGAGCGCGGCAGCCAGTTCGTGCAGTCCCGCCTGTACCCCCTTGGCGAAGTTGAACGGGATATCGGCATAGGCGCGCATCACCTGCGCGCGCATCGCTGTCTGCATCGACTGCTGGGTGGTCCCGCCGAGTCTGGCGATGCTGCGTGACCCCGAGACTCCGGAATACGCGCCCTCGGGGAACCTGTTGTCGGGGCTGGTCACAGGTCTTCCGCCTGCCAGTCGCCCCAGCCACCACCGTCGGTCCACGACTGACGCTCGGTACCCAGACCGGTATAGCGGTACGCGGGCCCCGATGGCAGCGTGTTCGCGGTATCGGTATGCACCAATACCGCGGTCCACACCCCGCCGATCTTGCGTTCGGCGGTGTAGACATTGCCAACCGCCCTGAGGCGAACTTCGACATTGTCACCGACCGAAGTCTGCAGCGCGGCCAGCGCCGTGCCGTTGGAACCGCTGGTCCAGCGCACGATCACGATCGCCGAACTCGTCACCGACAACGACACATAACTGCTGTTGGCCGCATCGGAACGGAGGAACAGCCGGGCACTGAAATCCGACGGGGTTCGAATCCGCCCGGTCACCATCTGGTCGTCGTAATTGAGCTTCTGCCCGTAGAGATACCGACGCAAACCGTCGTCCATGCCATCGACCTGAAAGACGCCGTCGGCGGTGGTGGCAAACCGCGCCGACATCCGAACCAAGGCGGTCGGCATCCCGTTTTCGAAGTCCTCGAAGAACGACAATTTGACCGGATCCCCTGTGACAGAGGCCTTTCCAATCGAAATGTAGGGCGTCCTCCGTGACGCGAACGACAGGGTTCCCGCGGCGAGTGTCACTCCCGCCGACAACAGCGACGAGGTGCTGAACTGCGCGTTCACCTGGGGCGGCCACACCGTTGCCGGGCGCGGGATGTCGACCGCCTCGATCCCCAGCAGCGGCCTGCGATTTCCGCCGCCGCGCTGATGAATTCCGACGAATGCCGACTCACCCTGCTCGAACATCAATTCGGCCGGCATCTCGACGGTCTGCTCGCCGCGAGCGCCGGTGATGAGTGGCGTCTGGTTCGGCGATACCCACTCGATCTTGATGTCACCGTTGTCCAGCATTCGACCGACGACGACATACAACTCGCACGGGGAGGTAACAGCATCCGGAATGTAGCTGACCACCTTCCGCCCGCCGCTGTACAGACAGCGAATGAACGCCCCCTCCAGCGAGTTCGCCGCCGGCGTGTAGCTCGGCACGTAGTTGGAGACCACGGCACCGTTGCTCGCCGAAAGCTCCCAAGCGGCACGCTGCAGGAAGTTGCGCGGAAACGAGGTCTCCTCGGTGAGGTTCATCGATTCCCAATAGGGCTTGACCGGAAGCCCGTCGATCACGACCTGCACGCGCGAGTTCGTCGCTTTGATGATCGTGGTCTGGCCATCCGCGGTCACCTGCGCACCCTGAGCAGTTTGCTGCGCCCGTGCCGAATCCTGGAGTGCTTGATCGGCTTCGGCGCGCAGGTCCCGGGCCCAGCCTCCGAGATTGATCAGCCCCCCGGTGGCACCGGTCACCGCATCGCAGAGATCAGCCGCGAACCGCTTTACGCCCGCGTCGACAGCGGAGCCCAGATTCACCGAGATGCCGCTGAACGACTTGACGATGTCCCCTGAGACGACCGACTTCATCGAATCTTGGGAAAGCTTGCCGATGGTGCCGACCGTTCTGCCACCTGGTCCGGTCAGCGCCCCCGCGGGCATCGCACGATCAGGGCTGGTCACGGCTGAGGCCCATCGAAGGTACCGTCCTGCGCCAAATCCGGTTCCAAGGATCGCGCATCGACCAGATGCGCCAACTCCCCGGATTCATGGAGCTGTCGCACGAGTTCGCGGCGTTCGTCAACACTGAGATCGGCAACCGAGCCCAGCGTGACTTCCGGTGGGCGCGGGGTACCGATCGGGACCCAGTTGCCCGCCTGGGAGATCCAATGCTCCGAACCCGCTACTGCAGGGTGGTACTCCAACTGCTGCGCTTCCGGGTGATGTCGAAACCCCAGTTCCCACAGATGCTTCGACCATTTCCCGAGCACCTGCTGAGGAACCAGCATGGGGCCGTTGCGAGGGCCCGGCAAACCGACGAATGCCCATACGAAGGCGTCCTCGGGATCGTTCTGATTACATTCTTCTTGTGATGGCAGCGCCATTGATATCTCCGGATCTGGATAACGAACTACATAACGCCGAGCATCTGCAGGTCACCCATGATGGTTTGCACGTGACGCAAGGACTTGACCACGGGATCTTCGAGTGCCTTGTCGGTTCCGATGGTGATCCGCCAGGACGGTGTCGCACCTCGGGACCAGGTCAAGTCCAGTGCGGTCACCTGCTCGACAAAGATCTCGCCCGCAGGCATCCCCTCGACGGTTGCACCGATGCGGTCTCCGAGGAAGAAGTGACCGCGGCCGCCTTCGCCGATCAAATAGGGCGCTCCATCGGCAATGGTGATCTTGTGAGACGAGAAGGCCCGAGTCGCCCAAAGTCCTGCTCGGATCGACAGCAATGACGACAGCGTGTAGGCCTTGTCAGCGCCGGTCTGGAACCGCTCGAAATAGTGCGACCAGCCCATCCGTGGCGGACGCAACGGCGACTTGAAGGACATCCAAGCCAGAATCGTGTCGCTGTACAGCGGTTTGAGAAATGTGTCGAGGGGGCCGCCCATCGGAGGCAAGCTCACACCGGCACCTCCGACGATCGGAATACTCACCGTCACAGTCGATGTCAGGTTGCCGACCATCTGCACCATTGCCGAGATGGCTTCGTTCACACCCGGCATACTGTTGCCGCCGCAGTTGATCTGCACGGCGGTCGCTGGGGAGATTGTGAACTCGGAGGTCTGGATCCCGGTGTACTGATTCTCCCGATACACCACCCAGGGGTTCGACGGGAGTGTGCCGAGCCAGTCCTGCCGTCGGTATTCCTCGGGAGAATTGGGATCGGGCAGGAAATTCGGCTCCTGCTCGGCCATGTCATTGACAAATTCCTGCACTGTGTGCACGAGACCGTCGAGCACCGTACCGCCCTCGGAAGTACCCGAGTAGTACCCGGACTTATCGACGATGTCGAATATCAGGCACCCGTGGCGCAGGTTCGCGCCCGGCCAAGGCGGTGGGTCACCTGCCAGAAATCGACGGCAAGTGACCATCAGATGCGCGTCGTCGAGAGTGGGCGCCGCCATGTCGTGCCAGGTCTTCCACCGAGACGAGATGATCGTCCAGATCGACGTGTCAGAAAAGAAGTCGCTCGGGGCAACCACCATCGACCAGCGCGACTGATCGAGGTTGAACCATTGCTCCGGGTCGAGTGGATCATCGGGGAGTGCCCAAAGACTCGCCTCTTTTCGGAGGATGTTGAGGAACAGTGACAGCTTCAGGCACCACACCGACGGGCCGGCCAGCATGAAGACCTTCGGGAACTGAAACGCGGCGGGTAGCAGCGGATTGCTCCACACCTGGATGTACTTCAGTTCCTCGTAATCGTGCATGAACTGAACGACCACAGTTTTCAAGCCGGTCTCGGTCTTCTTCAACGTCGCCGTCTTCATGCGGCCGCCCCACCGCGCGCCGTCCTTGTCCACGGTCACATGGACGTTCTGGGTGCTCCGCCCGCGCGCATCCATGATCCACTTCGCCAGGTAATGGTCGGCTGGGAGAACCAGCTGCCCCGTTCCGGACTCGTTCAACAACCACTTGAAATCGCCGGAGACCTCGGCGTGGGAAATGCCGCGCAGATTCCAGTCGCCGTCCCACAGGCGGATCAGCGGCGCAGATACCCGCAGGTCTCGGCGTTGTGTGCGGACCGCGAGCGCCTTCTCATAGATATCGTCGATGCGACTGCTGGTCGAGGGATCAGTCACTGGAGCCCCCACGGGCGCGACCAGTTGCGGGGACAGCGAACCTGCACGATCGCGCCGGCCGGCGCGCCCTTGACGGTAACCGGGACCTGCACTTCCGGGGTCCACGGCGGGACCGAATGCACAAACATCCGGCCGTTCATGCGCGCCCACACCGAACTGTTGTCCGCCGCGACCACCATCTCCTGCATCGGGTCGGTGTCGACAGTGATGTCCTGACCATTCGTCAGCGTGGGCATAGTGATCACTCGGTTGGCAGCGTTGTCTTCTTTCCACGAGAAGTCCGGCAGCGTCCACACTCCCGGCGCGGAAGCGACCCACCGCAACCACATCGGCTGGTCAGTAGGGTTCGATACAGACACCCAGAGGGTTTCGGATGCGCCATCTGGGCGGGTATCTATCGTGGATGCCGCGGTCGCAGTGACATCGTCTTCGATCCACCAGGGGACACCCGCGGTACAGGTCATGGTGACCTGGCTCCAACCCTTCGAGTGAGGGTCACGCTTAGGCTTGAACTCAGGCTGCTCGGACAAGCGAAGACGCAGTGTCCGCGAACCGTATTCGGTTGTGACGATCAGCTTCGAGTCCCGGTCGTACGCCCACGCCTTTCGCCAGGCGGAGTCGGTGCTCTCCCAGTTCGAGGATTGCGTACCGAACACATTCACACCGAATACGACGTCTCGCTTCTGCCAGGTCGCGCCGCCGAAGGTGGCACCGATCTGGAACGCGGATGAATTCCAGATCGTCTTGACAGGGGCGTCGTACAGCCCGGTAGGCGACGTGCCGAGTTCAACACCCTCACGCCCTTGACCTGCACCAGAGAGGGTCCACAGCGAACCGTCGACCCCTTCGACTTCAATCAACGCAGCAGTAGACAACGCTGATACACCTCATTTCATAGTGAAAGCAAATCGCCCACATCCTGATTGGATGCGGGCGAACAGTTAGACCAGAGAGTTGTTTCGAACTCCTACCAGCGGCCGGCGTAGGTCAACGCCCGCTGCGCCTCCAACGTCTTCGACTTCTGGAATGCAGTATCAAGATCCGGGGTCTGCAAGTTGATCGTCATCGACTGGTCCACCGCACCCCCCTTGGCCATCGCCGAAGCAACCAGAGCCTTCGCCGGAACGGCTTGCTTAGCAGCGGACCCCACCATCGCACCTAGCTGCGGCCCAGCTGATTTCAACAACTCAGCGGCCTGAGTACCCGCCTTCATCGCGGCCGGCGTGTCCTTCAACCCAAATGTCTTCATCACATCGCCGGATTGCCCGGACACAAATGCCTTCGCCGCGTCCCCAAACCCACCGGAAGCCTTCTCGAGCACCGACGACATCGCCGGATTCATCCCTGTTGGAGCAAACCCAGGGACCCCCTTATTAATAGAATCCAACAATGGCTTGAACCGCCCAGCCGAAGCCGCATTAACCACATACTCGCCATGCGAAAGCATCGCCGGGATGATATCCCCGACAGATGAACCAGCACCCAGAACCGGACCACCATCCGCCATCTTCTTCTTGAATTTATTGGCCGCCCAATCCCACCCCTTCTTCGCCGCTTTCGTGGCTCCCAGACCGACAGCTGCGCCTACTACCGCCCCCGCGACAGTGCCCACGACCGGAACCGGAATCATAGTGCCAACCGCAGCTCCCGCCGCGATCGAAGCACCAAGTCCCACCCCATTCGTGACCACCGCCTTTTTAACCGACTCCCCATTCTTGATATCAGAACCAATTGCCAGACCAGTGCCAACAACTCCAAGCGCCCGACCACCCAATTTGCCAACTGGCGAGGAAGCGACCTTGGAAATCTTTGAGGCCGTATTGGAATTTGCGAGATTGGCCGTCGCAGAAGCCAGACTCGAGTTGGCTATTTTCTGGGTTACACCCGCCACCGGCTTGCTTTTCAGCAGCAGATTACCAAAACCGACCCCGGCCGAGATCGGGGCTCTCGTCACCTTTTGCACCACACCTGCGCCAGGAATCTTTGCCGCATTTTGCTGCGCCCACAATATATTGTTATTTATCCGATCGTATCGAGTATCCGGCATCGCTTTTGCAATTGCAGTCAGCGATTCCCGAGCCTTTACCTGGGTAGGATTGGGAGCAGGAATCCACCGGTCCCAGTTTTTCAACGTACTATTGATCAACCGAGGCGTGGCGTTCACATGTCGATCAAATCGTGCTATCTCCACATGCGACACGGCCGCAGGTCGCTGCAGAATATTTTTGTCCTGCAATTTAGTGATTTCATCGGGCAAGAAAGTGTTCGACTTTGCCGGAGAAGTGGGGTGCTTGAATGGTGTTAATGCATGCCCTCCTTCATTGTACGTCTTGAAACCCGGCCGTTGCCCGGCCGTGTACCCGGCTCTCGGTCCGACCTTAGAATCACCGATAACGATATTGCGCATACGCGACCAAGGACTCTGACGGCGGGCGGTTATACTGTCGGGCTCAAAGGCAGCCCCGCCCGCTGGCGGTACAATTTTAGCTCCCGCTCCGCCCCCGACCAAGAATTTGTCTCCCAGAAGATGGTTGAATTGATTCAGTAGCGGCTCGCCAACTGCACCCTTAACCTGTCTGGAAAATTCGAGCGGGTTACCGCTGGGTCCGTTCTGCGCCGGCAAGGAGTTGAATGTGCGTTCGAGAAGTTTGTTCTGCCCCGGCGCAACGGGGTGCAGGTATCGTGGATCCACGCGGGGCGCATTCTCACCGCGCAATGTCGGGTACACCATAGGCTGCCATGGATTCCTCATAACGCCGATGGTATGAGCGCCGACGCCTGCGTCAGTTGCTATTCGAATACCATCAGAAAGCAGCCCTGCATCTTTGTCGGACATGACACTTCCTTAGATTTATAGATATTTGAGCGTATGCGACCCCGCCATCCAGTACTATGAGCGCATGAGTTCCTCAGGGGGATCGCGGCTGGATCGAGCGATCGACAAACATCTGACGTCCAGTTTGGATGCGCGTGGCTTTTCGTTGAAATCGGCCCCTCGGGGTCCGGATACAGGATGGTTCGTATGGGACCGCCAGCTCCCGCACAACCTCAGTGTTGCGATCGAGGTGATTTCATCGGGCGTTGGTCGCGGCAGTGCTATCCAACTAGATGGGATTATCCATCTCGTCTCGGAACCGGTAGTAGCAAAATTTCAATCGATGCCCATCGAGTTCGCGCATTCGATTCCAATCAAGCGATTCTCGATCGATTCGGCTATACATTTGTGGACGCCAGAGGAGAAACGGAAGAGATTTATTGTTGCACAAATCGTGGACGCAGAATCTGTCTGCAATGAATTTTCCGAGACCTTCGCAACGCTTGCCATAAAATGGGCGTCCGAACGTGACAGCAACGCAAAACTGCTCAGGGTCGCGAAACATCGAGAACGGGTCGATCGTTTCTGGCTCAACATCAGTCCGACCACTGTACGCGGCGTTGCCTTACATCTGGCCACTATTGGAGAATACAAACTAACGAGAAAATTAATGCGATGGTATCTACGCAAACCCATAGGTTTCAATACCGGGATAGATTCCCCGGAGCGCGCCAGAGAGTTTGACGAATGGCTGATATTTGAATTTCCCGACTACGCCAAAGGCTGACGCTGATTTCTAATTACACCGTCAATTGAGAGTCATCGGACAAAATTGCGCGATCAACAATTCGAGACCTCGACGTCGGCGTTCCTCACGCAATTCTTCCAATGCTGTCGTCGGTCGCGTCAAAGGCACGACGGGCGGCGGATCGACGCCGGCTGCGGCAATGACGGCTGCTTGAACGGCTTGCAGGTTGTCCACGATCGTCATCAGCAGATAGGTGTCGACTGTGAACCCTCGGGCGTCCCCGTTGACTTCGTCAGGTTGCGTGTCTGTGCTTTCGTCGCGGAGGAACAGCTCGGCTAGTGGGCGATCGGTTGACAACGCTGTCTTGTAGTGAGAACCGAGCGGGAGTCGATCTTTGAGACGCCAGATCGTGCGCCAATCACGGGTACGGATTTCACTGGGCCCGAAGCAGTCTCGGACATCGATGCCGCGCTCGAACAGGTCGAACTCGAGCGCGGCACCGAATCGGTCCCAGAACTCTACGAGCCCTGAGATCCCCCCGGCAGCTCCGTGGCGCCTTCGCCGAAGAAGAAGGCGTTCAGGTCTTCCTGAAAGGCAAGCCACTCGTCGACCGGTCGGTCGGCGAACAGTTCCTCTACGGCTTCGTAGTCCTGGCCGAGAACGATCGCCAGCTGTTTGTCCTCGTCCTGCTCGGCGCGGATCGCACGCATCTGTCGACGCGTGATCGGCTGGATGAGGATGTCCTCGGTGAGCCGATAGGGGCCGCGGCGCTTGCTACTGAGCTCCTGCTGGATCTCGAAGAAGCGGCCGGCATCTCGTCCGGACTGGTCGCGCTGGTCAGTGTTCTCGGTGGTGGCTGCCATAGGGGATCTCCGGTTCATCTATCGGGCGGGAGCGATCCCGCCCATATGGGTGGTTACTGGTCGGACTTCAGCGACTGCTCGGCGGGTTCCGCAAGGCGGTGGCCCAGGCTGAAGACCGCGTTGATGTACTGGGTCGCGTCGTTGACGACGTACTCGTTGGTTCCATCCGTCATGAAGACCGGGTACTCAGTGGGGGTCATTTGCTTCCTCGCATATCTCCTCCGGTACCAGTGCTGTACTGGGCTTGCGCACAGGCCGGAGGATCGCTGCGCACGCCCATCGTGGATTCCGCTGAGCCGATCAGGCTGTCGCGGTAGCGATCCCGGCCTTGGTCAGCAGCCGCTTCCAGCCCAGACCACCGAAACCGTGTGCGACGGCGTAGCCGGCGGTGTCGTCCTTGAAAGCGGTGAGGGTCACCTTCTGCGACATCAGGTTGGCCGAGGTCCACTGCTCGCCGCCGTACTTGCTGACCGCGACCTTCGGCATCACCTTGAACACGTAGACCGGCGCGGCGTCGTTGCCGTCCTTGGCGATGACGATTGCCGAGTAGTAGGTGATCTGCTCAGCAGTCGGCTGCGCGAAGAACACCTCACCGGACTGGGCGTTCGCCTTGGCCTGGTCGAGGTTGGCGTTGGTGGTCAGTGCGAGCGTCAGCGCGTTGGTCTGCTGGGGTTCGAACTCGATAGTGCTGATGTCGCTGGTGATGTCGTTGCGCGACGGCTGAAGCTCACCGTAGGACTCGATCGGGGACGCGGTGATACCGCGGGCGAACGCGATGCCGGTCTTCTTGTCGATCAAACCGACCGACTTGTAGGCGGCGGGCAGGGTCTGCAGCACGCTGGACGCGTCGGTGAAGGCAGTCGGTACGGGGGTGTACCAGGGCGCCAGGAAGACCGCGGCATCGAGCGGCTTGATGAGCAGCTCGTGCTGAGCATCTTTGATCGCGGTCAGGTTGGTTGCGGGCATTTTCTCTCCGTTTCGTTGGTTTCTTTGTTCACTAGCTCTGGCGTCGCGCGTGGACTGTGAATCCGAGCTCTACGAGTTGACTGACTGGGTCGAGGTTCGGCAGGTCAGCCGCGCCCTGACTCCGAGCTAGCGTGGGCGGGAAGTACTTGACTTCTGCGGGCGTCATTTCTTCTGCCCAGTCGATGAGGACCCCGTTGACTGATTTGCCTGGCGCAGCGAGGATCTCCACACGTGCGCGAGCAGCAGCAGCCTGTGCCGTGGCCCGGTCGCTGGCAGCGGCAGTTACTCGCACCTTCGCGGTATAGGTGATCTCGTTGATATCGGTGCTGCCACCGATCTGCCGGACCCAGAAGAACGGGAACTGCGCCACCACCAGCTCGCCCGTGGCGGGCAGGGTTGTCAGCGTGGTCTCGATCGGGGTGAGCAGGTCGACAAGAAACTGCTCGAAGTCGGGGAACTCCCCAGGTTTGGGATATGGCGAAGTCACTGCTTCACCTCGACTTCAACGGCCAGGATGCCGGCGCCGACGATGTCGTCCGCATCTTCTCCGGCGTCGGAAGGCGCCATCATCGTCTCCATATCTTGTGTCGGTTGTTCGTCAGAGGCCGAGTAGCGGCAGGACCACCGGCGCGAGCACGATGGCCAGCTGAAGCAGTTCGAGGAGGACAGGGAGCATGGAATTCACCTCCTTTCGCTGTGCGGCAGACGGCCGTGGCGCGTCAGAGACGGGGTGATTCGAGGGCCTTGAGGCGGTCCAGGATGTCGGCCAGGGCGTCGACCACGGTCATGCCGTCGAGCTGGTCCCAGCCGGCGAACATGCCCGCATCCCGCTGCTGGCTACCGCACAGCTGCTCGCGGATGTCTTTGACATCGGTGCCGATCGGGCCGCAGAACGCGGTGATGAAATCCTGGATCTGGGTCACTTCGGATGCGCTCATCGGAGCGTCCTCTCCGTCGATGAATGCCTGCACTTCGCGACGGAACTCGTCCATGTCGATGCCGGCGGGGTCGATTTTTCCTTCGTGGGAGTACTCGCGGTGGGCCACGCAGTCCTCGGCGTCGCGGCCGATGCGGGCCAGGATGGCCGCGCAGCCGCGCTTGTAGGCGTCGAGTTGTGCTGGGGTCCAGTCGGTTCCGTCGCCGCGGGAGACGGCTTCGATGCCGATGACGTGGTAGTTGGCGTTGTCGGTGGGCCAGCCGGGCCAGGAACCGCGGCCCGCGTGCCAGCACACGCCGGCGGCGATCACGCGGAAGGTGCCGTCGCGTTCGAGGACCAGCTGGGCCAGCGGGCCGGGGAGATCGGCGCGGCCGTCCTGGACGATGCGCCAGTCGTTCTTGCCCCCTCCCGCGGTGTGGTGGCAGAGCACGCCGCGCAGGTCACGGAAGTCGCCGTGGCCCCGGTCGCGCCAGCCCTCGTGTTCGATGACGTCCAGCCCGGCAGCGCGCAGCACATCGGCCAGCCATACCGGGTCGCCTGTCCAGGCCATGGGTATCTCCTTGTGTGAGTGAGGGTTCGGGGTCCCGCCCTCGTGGACGAGGGGAAGCGCCGAGGGCGGGACCGTCACTCCTGACGCAGCGGCGACGTCTACGACCGCAGACCACCTGCGGGAGACGGGCGCGTCAGGAGTGCGGCATGCGGCGGGCTCGAATCCCGCACCGTATCGAGTGTTCTCCGGGGGCCGACCGCATGCAGTTCGGGAACGGCGGGGTCGCCGTCAGATTTCTTCTTGGAGGGTGGCGGGGATCTTGTAGTCCGCCACCGGGGGCTCCATGCCAGGGACATGCAGGCGCAGGAAGCCGAGCAGTTCGTCGATATGGCGTTGAAGTGCGCGGATCAGGCGTATCGCGTCGCGGAATCGGAGGTGATCGTCGGCGGCCTGCTCCTCGAGGGCAACCACCCGCTCCCGCAACTTGGCGACTTCGCGGGCCTGCCACGCGGTCACCGCGCCGATGACGGTGGCCAGTGCCATGCCGGTCGCCTGCACGAATTCAGGGCTCAACCACGATGTCATCGGGTTCACCCGCCGATCCGGTCACCGGAGTAACGGCGGGCCTGATCAGTGCGCCCGCGATCAGCGGCGTCGCCAACCCGTAAAGGGTGAGCAGTGTTTCGATCCATGCCGTGTCGATCTCGCGACCGAGAAGATAGGCGAGGACTCCCGTCACAGCGACGAGTACCGACCGGACCAGCGCGGGCTCTGGGGTTCTGCTGAATCTCATGATGTGTTCCTTCCCACAGGGTTTCGCGGGTCTCAGATGCGCCCTTCGGCGACATCGCGGTTCAGTGCCTGGGCGAGAGCGCGGGCGTGGCCGTAGCGGACGTAGTCACTGGTGTGCCTGCCGTCGAACAGGTAGCCGCGGGCGTAGGCGATAGCGCCGGTCCAATGACTCCAGTTGGATGGCGACCACCACCGCTGCAGTTGATTTCGGGTGGCGGTGTCGAGCATCCGCTGTGCCCAGCGCACCGCCGAGTTCGCGCTGGCGAAGCTGAAGAAGGCGCTCAGATCCGCGATGGTCCGCAAGGGGTTGCCCGCGGGCAGTGCGGTGATGGGATCGCCGGGCGCCGCGGCCCAATAGGCGGGGATACCGTCGATGGGCCGCTCGCCGACCACGCCGTATCCGCCGGGGTCGGTGTCGCCGAGATACTTGCCCGCTGGTCTGCGCGGATCGGCGATCAACGCGCAGGCGATCACCTCACGGCCCGGATGTTCACCGCGGCCGATCTCCGCCGCAAGGTCACCGGCAACCGCCGCGCCCTGCGAATATCCGGCCAGCACGACAGGGTTCGGCGATCGATCGACAGCGGCCAGGAGCGCCCGCTTACCTTCGGCGACGCTCTCGGCGTAGCTCACATGCGACCCGTAGTCGGCGGGATAGGGGACCATCCGAGGGGTGAACATCGACTTGTTCAGCGCGTCGGTGAAGGCACCGGTGACGCCGTCGCCGCCAGGATTCCAGGTTCCGCCGACCACGAGTACATCGATCGTGCGGGGCGATCCTTTCGGAGACCACAGTGACATGTTCCTACCTCTCTGGGACGTGAGTGGAGGTCCCGCTCCGACGGAGTGCTCCGCCGGAGCGGGACCGATGCGCCCCTGCGCTGCGACAACGCCTTTCGACCACAGCGAGCTGCGGGAGACGGGCGCGTCAGGGGCGGGCATGCGGCGGCGGCAAGCGCCAACGACAAAGCCCCCGTGCCGTTTTCACGGAACGAGGGCTGAGTAGGACTGTGGTTATCGGTGGTGTCGGCCGGGTGCCAGCTGGCGAAGCATCTCGCCCGAGCTGGATGTCGGCCACAAGCACCGATAGGGGTATTCGGAGGGCATCCCGGGCAGCCAGCCCAGGCGGTTCAGCAGATGCACCGGTATCACCGCGAACTCCTCGTTCGCCAGGTGTTGCAATCGCCAACCGAGCAGGAACTCGGTGACCCCGAGGAGCGCGGAGACATCGGTGAGGTTGTCGCCCACCTCCAGCGCGTCACGCAGGTGGGAGACGGGGATGAGGCGTTGTGCCACCACATCGTGCACCTGCATTTCGATCCGGCCGCGCCATCGCTCGCCGTCGAGTGCCGCTGCCAGTTCGCGTGATTCGGCCATCTCGATGTGGGCAACAGCGTGTGCGATGACTTCGTTTCGTACATGACCGGACAGGTCGGCCTGGATGAGGACTGCGCGGTCGACTACCGACCAATACGACACGAAGTCGAAGACCACGGCCGAATCGACCCGGATTCCCTGGTTGAACGCAGATTCTTGGGCGTTGAACCCATTGCGCTGCACCGCGATATCTTGTCGGTCCGGCATCGAAGCATCCGACTCACCTTCATCACCCATGGCAATACACAACTCTCACAACTCGGAACTGACCACGACCCGTCGCATCATCACCACCGGAGACGGTGCCAGATGCCGTGTGTCAGGTCACCGAGAGGTGTTACGCGTCACCGTGGTCGGCGCCCGGAGCGAGCGCCAACGATCCACCGCACCAGCGACGACTTGGAGGTCTTCTACGCAGATGTCGGAGAGGTCGACATGGCCGACACGGTTCCTTCGACCTGGTATCGAGTCGTCTACTCGATAGAGGGGCTCGCCGCCTTCGCGAGTAGGTCTCTCACCGGTCGGCTTACCGGATTCATCGGGAGTAAATGCATCGAATGCACCTGACACAAGTAGAACCTCACCCAGCAGCCGAAATGTCGAGACTCTCGGTCGAGAGCACGGTCCCATTCTAGCGTTGACGTGAACCGAGTCCCGGTCAGGATCTGCGGGGACAGCGCTCGCTGGCATCGAATCGCGGTGTGCCGAAATGATTTTGGGCACGAAGAATCCCGCTGGCACTAGTTTGCGTCATCGGCCACAACTTGTCAACACCGACTTTCACAAGAAGCTAAATCCCAGGTAGAAGCAGGTATTCCGATATGAAGCGATGGCGCAATCGGGCTGAACTTGTTGCGGCCTAAGCACTTCGGGCCTCTGAATCCGGCCGTGCAGCGGCCCCACAACGCCAGCGGGGCGCCGGCAACAATCTGCCGACGCCCCGCTGGGTCACTCTGTTCGCTATGCATCTTTCGCCCGGTGCCGCGCCGGAAGGGCACGGTGCGCATCCAAAACCTCACCCACGATGAAGAGCTCCGGCCAGTCCGGCGACCAGGGCCCCGGGACCGGGCTGATCAGACCGGCCTTGCGCAGTGTGCGGACCCGCCGAGCGGTGAGGTTCCGGAAACCGTCACCCAGCTCTTCGGCGAGTTTGCCGATCGCGGCCGCATGAAGGCGAACCGCCCTGGCGCGCAGAACCAGAGCCGCATCGGCGGGAGCGAGATCGACCGGCGGACACACCACCGCTTCCGCGGCCTCGATCGCCGCCGCGAACTCAGCGGGCGCGGCCTCCACACCTTCCGTCATCGCCAGCGCGATGATGTTGCGCTGCAACCACTCCGCCATTCCACTGATGGTCGCGACCCCGGTGTAGTCGACGCCGCGCTGTTCGCAGACCAACCGAACCCAGGCCACCAAGACCGACTGGAGATGGTCGGCCGCGCGAGCGGCGACGGGATTGAACGGAAGTCGTTGTTCCCGTGAGCCATTGCGCGTGCGGTAGTCCACCGCACCGAAGCGGGTCTGGCGCGTGCGCGCGTCCGACAGATCCTCGGCCAGGTCCGGGATGTCCCCGAGCATCCGGGCCAGATCCCGCGCGGCTTCCCGATCCAGGTACAGGTGGTTGTCATCGGCCCACCTGTCCAGTGGGGTCACGCCGCATGAGTCCTCACGAATGCGGTTCGACGCCGTGACGGCATCGTATGGGCCCATGTACTTGCTCCTTCGGTCGATAGCGGGCCGGAGCCCCGGTCGTACCCTGCTACGCGGCCGAAATCGAATGGCGCGCCCCCGGGCTGTGTCCAGGAGTGGCTCCTACTGGGACCCACAATCGGATACTCGTTGTATGCAACGTTGTTGCAACGCGTCTGTCAAGCCGAGGCGGCAGAGTGCTGTACCCAGTCACGTACCACCACAAACAAACTCGCCGTTCACTGTTACGGTCTACATTCGATGCAGGATTTCGATTCGCAAATTCGCAGCCGATGACTACATACACTTCATACATCAGTGCAAACAATCTGCTACCCTCGATGCATGGTGAGACAACGGAGCGCGGTGGTCCCCGCCGAGGTCAGCGCCACCCTGCGACTTGCTCGCAAGGAGCGCGAGATGTCGATGGACCGCGCCGCGAAAGCAGCACGGATCAGTACGAGCCTGTGGACGCAGGTCGAGAACGGGACCCAGTACAAGCGCGGACAGAAGGTCCCCGCCAGCACCACGGCCGAGACCTTGCAGGCCATGGCGGCGGCGGTCGGGCTCGATGCCGAACCGCTGCTGTCCCAAGCGGGGCTGGACCCGATCGAGACGGAGCACGTTCGACCGCAATCCACCGAGGGAATCGTCGATCTCTCCGGGTTGTCCGAAGGTGATCTGCGGATTGTCGCCGCTTACGTCAACGGGCTTCGCGCGGCCAGGCACAGCTGAGCCCGACGACGAATGCCCCGCTCATGGCGGGGCATTCGTTTTTGCTGGCTAGTCGATCAGACGACCGGGGTCGGTGCCGGGCGGGCTCCCGCGTCCATCTTGTCCATCAGACGGCGACCGAGGTTGTGGAAGGGCTTCTCGATCGTGTGGTAGGTCAGGGTCGCGAGAGCGATCGAGCCGATCACCCAGGTGCACCAGGTGAGCCAGGCCGCGGATATCCCGAGAACTGATGTTGTCCAGGGGTTTATGGCGCCCAATACGAGGGCGTGCATGAGATATAGCGAGAAACTGATCCGCCCGAGGAACAGCAAGGGGCGCGGGAAGGAATACCGGCGCAGTAGCAGCGCGGCACCGAACAGCAGGTAGGCGCAGACCATGGTGACCGCTTCCTTCCACCAGGGGACCCACACGCCGGTCGCCGGGTCCAGGTGGGGCTGCTCGACGACGAACTTGAACCCGAGGATCACGCATGCGGCGAACCCGAACATCCCCCAGCCGAGCGTGGTGCCGATCTCGCCCGCCGTCATCCGGTAGAGCACCGTGCCGACGAGCATCGTCGCGAAGATCGTGGCGGAGTATGCCGACGGACCGGGTTGGTTGAGGACCAGCGGGACGGCGATCGATGCGAGTAGAACCGCTGCGCCGGACGAGCGCCTGGTGGCCGCACGACGAGCGAAGAACACCGCGACCGCCACTGTCACGACCACGACCATCAGGCGACTGACAAGGTTCGCGTCGGGGCCGTTGACCATCGCGACCGGCAGGAACAGTGCGGCGACAATCGAGCCGATCGCAAGGACGACCAGCGGCACCGATCGCCGGTTGAGCCCACCGAGAAACAACAGCGACACGAACAGGTAGAACACCAACTCGTAGGAGAGCGTCCACGCGGCCCCGATCACCTGAGTGTTCGGCGCGCCGAGGAAGAACTGCACCATTGTGGCGTTCGTGATCATGTGCCATGCGGGATCGGCCAGAAAGCCCGATTGCAGACTGAATCGGCCGACTGAATGGAGGATCATCGCCGCGATCAGACAGCCCCAGAACAACGGGAACAGCCGGAAGAACCGGCCTACCCAGAAGGCGGCAAGCGATCGCCCTCGCTCCAATGACGCGGGGATGATGAAGCCGCTGACGATAAAGAAGACGAAGACCCCGAACATGCCGGCCCCGAAATGCGACGACGAGAACCGTGCGTATTCAGGCCACAGTCGCTCCCCACAATGACCGATCACTACCGCCGAGGCCGCCAA
The DNA here is from genome assembly GCF_053608825.1 of Nocardia sp. NPDC055002. Lineage (NCBI taxonomy): Bacteria > Bacillati > Actinomycetota > Actinomycetes > Mycobacteriales > Nocardiaceae > Nocardia > Nocardia sp. NPDC055002. The sequence goes on along the minus strand of NZ_JBSGWE010000004.1, from coordinate 887,599 downwards.
ACCTCGAAGCGCATCCAGAAACTCGAACCGGCCACCACGGGTGCGTACTTTCTCTTCGACCCGCGCTACCGGATCGATCACTGCTTCATCAGATTTCGTCACACCACACCGCAAATAGTTCGAACAAGGCCAACTCGACCCATAGGTCGCGATCTTAGTGGCGACCGGACAACTGTGAGCTACCAGAGCTACCATGATTGCCGACTTTGTTGCCGACTGAAATTTCTAACACGGTCGGCGACCCCTCCCTAGCCCGCGACATTCGGGGCATTCGCCGAACCATTGCTGCGCGTTTGCCCGACGGGCGCCCGGCGGCAGGGCTCGTTTCGGGGATCTCATATCGATTGCTCGAAGACCACCGTTCGGCATCACGAACGGGAACTCGAACAAGATCATTACCGCTGGACGATCGATCAATCGCGCGAACGGCGGCAAGATCCCCGCAGCGAAGGATCGAGGCAGCGCATCACGCTTGTGCCGAACTTTGCTATGTACCCAGTTACTGCTCGGCTCAGTCCATGATTGATATCACCCTGAAAACCCGTAACAGGTTCTGGTGCACAATCGATTGGCGCGCAGTCATATTCATGTTTCCCGCCGCGCGCTGCGCTGACCGGAATATGTGCTGTCAGTTTCCTGCCGGATAGCTGTTTGCTCAGGGCCGCATGCCTTTTCGGGCATGCGGCCCCCCACACGTGCGATATCGACCGGGATGGACCGGTCTCGCTACGACGGGCAGTTGACCGTGTACTCCCACTGGGTGTCATTCGGTCCTGTGACCCGAACACTCACCGTCGAGGACGAGCCCGCAGGCAACGACACGACCCGAGATCCGGTGCCCTGGTTGGCATTGTCGCCGACGTAGCCGGTGTCGAGGACCTGCCCGCCTTCGTAGAAGACCTGGATGCGGTCGGGGATGTTGAGGGTTTCGTAGGTCAGGACAAACGAGGTCGGTCCGGTGACGCCGAGCTGATGCGTCGTGTTGGTGACGCCGGCCCCGCCGGACTTGGTCGAGCGGTTGCACGGCTGCACGCTCTCGGACGACCCGCCGCTCGAGCTACCGCCGAGGATTCCACTGCCGGTATCGAGCAGATCTCCCAGAATCCCACTGCCCGTGTCGATCACCCCGCTCCCGGTCTCACCGCTGCCGGTGTCCGCGCCCGCCGCCCCGGCGCTCGCGACCAGCGACAGCGCCGCCCCGGCGACGGCAACCGCCCGCAGAATCCCCCGATTCGAAAGACTGATCTTGTTCACAACGCTTCCTCCACAACACTTCTCGCCACGGATCTGGATCTGGTGAACCCGCCGGCGCGACCGAACGATCGCTGGGCAAGAGAAGTTCTACCCGCGTTTCAGAGGAATCGGAATGCTCGAAATTCGGCCACCACAGTGTTCAGATGCCGAATAGTTGCCCGGTGGTGCTAGCACGCGATATTGGCGGCCCGGCAACACTGCAAAGGCCGCCCACCGCGCGCTGGGCAATTTTTTAGCACGCAGAAGAAAACACCGGACGGTAGACCAGAACGGGCGAAAACTCGCACTACGGCAATTGTGTAGCGAACCGATTCAGGCCGATGAGTAAAGTCACAGCAATTACCCGTAACGACGACTATCGGGATGACGATCGACCAACCTTACGAAAGCGTAAGGCCCCGAACACAATCCCCCGTGACGACCGATTCTCCGTGCCCTGAAGCCGGCAAGGGCCGCACACCCCCCTGGAGTGTGCGGCCCTTGCCGGTAGAGACTCAGCGCAAGGTTGCGGTGAGGTGTGGGTACCCCTTTTTGGGATGCAGGATGGAGAGATCCCAGCCGGATCCGACCTGGTCGGCGTAGATGTTCACCGAGGACGGAAGGAAGATCGGCTTGCCGAACTTGACCGCGTAAGTGGCCTTTTCGGGTACACGGCCCTCGACGGTGCTGAGGATCGCGGCGGCCGACCACATGCCGTGGGCGATGGTCTGCGGGAAACCCATGGCCTTGGCGCCGATCCCGGAGACGTGGATCGGGTTGTGGTCGCCGGACGCGGCGGCGTAGCGGTTGATCATCTTCTGATCCACGCGCTGCACGCGCAGCGGGGGCGGGGGCACCTCGTCGGCGGGAGGCGCCGGCTTGGGGCCGCCCGACAGGGACGTGCGCTGCTGGTGCAGGAAGGTGGTCACCTGCCGCCAGACGAGTTCACGACCGACGCTGATCTCCGTGATCGCGTCCACCAGCAGACCTTTCGGGTGTTCGCGGAGGTTCTCGATATGGGTGGAGAAATCGAGGGGCTCGGCGACCGAGATCTCGCGGGTGCGTTCGATGACGTTCTCGAAGTGCACCGCACCGACCGCGCTGAACGGGAAGTCCCGTGCGACGACGAGTTGCATCGCCAGCGGGAAGCTGAGGATGAACGGGTACGTCAGCGGCAGGGTGTCGCTGAAACGCAGGCCGGTGGCATGGCAGTACGCCGCGAGATGGTCGGGGTCGACCCGCACGCCCTCGAGGACTACTCGACGGTCGGGCAGGGTCGGCTTGCGCGCCGACAGCGGAGCGGGCAGCGGGATGGCGCCCAGCGCCGCCTTGGCGTACAGGCCGCCGTTCTTGGGAACCTCGGTGAGGGTGATCGTCTGAGTCATCAGGCGCCGATCAGGCTCTGACCGCAGACGCGAACCACGTTGCCGCTCACCGCGTTCGACGCGGGGCTCGCGAAGTAGGCGATGGTCTCGGCGACGTCGACGGTCTGGCCACCCTGCAGCAGCGAGCTCATCAGGCGACCGGCCTCACGGGTGCCGACGGGGATGGCGGCGGTCATCGCGGTCTCGATGAAACCGGGCGCCACCGCGTTGATGGTGATGCCCTTCTCGGCCAGCAGCGGGGACTCGGCGTCGACCATGCCGATGACGCCCGCCTTGGACGCGCCGTAGTTGGTCTGGCCGCGGTTGCCCGCGATGCCCGCGATGGAGGACACGTCGATCACGCGGCCGCCTTCCTTGAGCACGCCCTTGGCGACGAGGCCGGAGGTGATGCGGTGCGGGGCGGCGAGGTTGACGTTGATCACCGAGTTCCAGCGGCCCTCGTCCATGTTGGCGAGCAGCTTGTCGCGGGTGATGCCGGCGTTGTGGACGACGATGTCGATGCCGCCGAAACGCTCGGTGGCGAAGTCGGCCAGACGCTCGGCGGCGTCGGGCGCGGTGACGTCGAGGGCCAGCGCGGTGGCGCCGATCTTGTTCGCGGTGTCGGACAGCGCCTCGCCCGCGGCGGGGATGTCGGCGACGATCACGGTGGCGCCGTCACGGGCGAACACCTCGGCGATGGTGGCGCCGATACCGCGCGCGGCGCCGGTCACGACAGCGACCTTGCCGGCGAGCGGGGAATCCCACGAAGCCGGGGCGACCGAGTCGGCGGAACCGACCCGGATGACCTGACCGTCGACGAAGGCCGACTTGCCCGAGAGCAGGAAGCGCAGGGTCGACTCGAGGCCGGTCGCGGCGGCGCCCGCCTCGGGGTGCACGTAGACGAGCTGACCGGTCGCGCCGCGCAGCAGCTCCTTGGCGACCGAACGGGTGAAGCCCTCGAGCGCGCGCTGGGCGATCTGCTCGTCGACCGAGCCGGCCAGCTCGGGGGTGGTGCCGAGAACCACGACACGGCCCGACGGCGCGAGGCTGCGCATGGCGGGCTGGAAGAACTCGAACAGCTGCGCGAGCTTGTCGATCGAATCGATGCCGGTGGCGTCGAAGACCAGCGCGCCGTACTTGGTGCCCGATTCGAGCGAGTCCGCGACGGTGTAGTCCGACAGCAGCGCGCGGACCGGCTCGGCCAGGCGACCCTTGCCGCCGAGCAGCACCGGGCCGGGCAGCGCGGGTTCGCCTGCCTTGTAGCGGCGCAGTTCGGCCGGCTGCGGGAGGCCCAGCTTGCTCGCGAGGAACGCGCCGGGGGCGGAGTGGATGAAAGATCCGTAGAGGTTCGGTGCACCCTTGCTCTTGGCTGCCACTGTTCCTACCTTCTCTGTGCTCGACGAGTGTGTGACCGTGCTCCGCCCAGTGTCCCCCGTGTGAGCGCACACTTGCGGGTACGGTGTCGACAACGAACTTACTCCGGAGTAAGTTTAATGTAAACCGATACGACGCCGCGACCGCACGGGGGCCAATTCCACCGGCCGGCGTTACCCGGAACCGACGAGACCATGGAGAACTCGAGTGACTAGCAAAGCCCGCTCGGCGACGGCCAAGGCCAGCACTGCTAAGACCAGCACTGCCAAGGCCGCCAAGACTCAGCGCCCGGTTGCCATCGTTGGCGGCAACCGCATCCCGTTCGCGCGCTCCGACAAGGCCTACGCCAAGGCGTCCAATCAGGACATGTTCACCGCCGCCCTCGATGGGCTGGTCAGCCGGTTCGGTCTGCAGGGTGAGCGCCTCGGCATGGTCGTGGGCGGCGCTGTGCTCAAGAAGGTCGGCGAGCACAGCCTGATCCGCGAGAGCGTGCTCGGCTCGAAGCTCTCGCCCTACACCCCGGCCCACGACCTGCAGCTCGCCTGTGGCACCGGCCTGCAGTCGATCGTCACCGTCGGTGACGCGATCGCGCTGGGTCGCATCGAGTCCGGCATCGGCGGCGGCGCCGACACCACCTCCGACGCGCCGATCGGCGTGAGCGAGGACATGCGCGAGTGGATGCTCACCGCCAACCGCGCCCGGACCACCAAGGACAAGGTCAAGCTGGTCGGCCAGCTGCGCCCCTCGATGCTCGGCATCGAGATCCCGCGCAACGCCGAGCCGCGCACCGGCCTGTCGATGGGTGAGCACGCCGCCATCACCGCGAAGGAATTCGGCGTCGCCCGCGAAGCGCAGGACGAGCTGGCCTACCTCTCGCACAAGAACATGGCGGCCGCCTACGACCGTGGCTTCTTCGACGACCTGATCACCCCGTTCCTCGGCCTGACCCGCGACGACAACCTGCGTCCCGGCTCCACCGTGGAAAAGCTGTCGACCCTGAAGCCGGTGTTCGGCGTCAAGGCGGGCGACGCCACCATGACCGCGGGTAACTCGACCCCGCTCACCGACGGCGCGTCCGCGGTGCTGCTGTCCACCGACGAGTGGGCGGCCGAGCGCAACCTCCCGGTGCTGGCCCACCTGGTCGACTCCGAGGTCGCCGCGGTGGACTACATCCACGGCCCCGACGGCCTGCTGATGGCGCCCACCTACGCGGTCGCGCGCCTGCTGGCCCGCAACGGCCTCACCTTGCAGGACTTCGACTACTACGAGATCCACGAGGCGTTCGCCTCCGTGGTGCTGGCCACCCTGGCCGCGTGGGAGTCCGACGCCTACTGCAAGGAGCGCCTCGGCCTCGACGGCGCGCTCGGCTCCATCGACCGCAGCAAGCTCAACGTCAACGGCTCCTCGCTCGCCGCGGGCCACCCGTTCGCCGCGACCGGCGGCCGCATCGTCGCCTCGACCGCGAAGATGCTGGCGGAGAAGGGGTCCGGCCGTGCGCTGGTCTCCATCTGCGCCGCGGGCGGCCAGGGCGTGGTGGCGATCATCGAGCGCTAGTCCGCGCTGATCACACACACAGCGACGGCGGGTGGTCTCCGATTCTTCGGAGACCACCCGCCGTTTCGTTGTCAGACCTCAGCGGCACGTCGGGTTCGGGTGCGGCTCCGAGGACGCCCACGGCCCGCAGAGGATGAGCTTGAGGAAGCCGAGTGGAATGTCGATCGCGGCGGAACCGGTGCCGGCGGAACCTGATTCGGCCACTACAGCCGGTTGCGCGGGGGCGGCGAGCGCGGTGGGCGCGCCTGCGGCGATTCCGGCGACAGCCGCGGTGGCAACAAGGACTCGGATCATTCGACGATGCATGACAAGCCTTTCAAGGGACAAACTGAGCGAAGCTAATAACCACATCGGGTGCCTCTATACGAGTGTTATCCATAACTTCCAGGGGCTTGACGACTCGAATTGCCCAGTGCTACAAGCCATTCAGGTTGCTCGACACGCTGTCAGCTCGCTTCGATAGCGGCGGCGAGAAGGGGCCAGGAGTTGTGCAGATCTTGTTCCCAGTACCGCCAGGTATGCGTGCCAGCGGGGCGGAATTCGGTGTGGGCGGGGATGTTCAGTTCCGCGAGGCGAGCGGCGAGGCGCTGCGTGCACTGGTTGGCGGCGGCTTCGATGGCGCCGCCGAGCAGGATCTGGTCGGTCATGCCGATGACCTTTCCTGGCGTCGCACCGGGTGGGAGAGTTTCGGCGGCGCCGGGGAGTCCGTTCGCGCTGGACAGGTAGATCGCTTTGCCGCGCAGGCGTTCCGCGTTGAGATAGGCGTCGTTCGCCCGCCAGGCGGGGTCACCGGGTGGGCCCCACATGTTGGCGGGGTCGGCACCACCGCGGGCGAGCACGAAATCGATGTAGGCGCGGCTGACGGGGTCGTCGACCGAAGCGCAGCCGCTGTAGGAGCCGACGGCGCGGTAGCGGTCGGGGGCGGCGATCGCCAGGTTGAGCACCGCGGTGGCCGACATCGACAGGCCCGCGATGGCATTCACGCCCGTGGTGTTCAAGGTGGTGTCGACGATCGGCGGGAGTTCCTCGGTGAGGAACGTCTGCCACTTGTTGCGGCCGAGCTTCGGATCGTCGCGCTGCCAATCGGTGTAGTACGAGAACGCGCCCGCCGCCGGCGTGACGACGTTGACGTTCTTGTCGGCGAAGAACTGCACGATGTCGGTCTGGTTGTACCAGTTCGCGATATCCTCGCCGCCGCCCGCGCCGTTGAGCAGATACAGCGTCGGACGTGGCGCGCTGGTGTCGTGCGGCGTGATGACCTGCAGCGGAATCACCCGGTCCATGGACGCGGAGTACACGTGCAGCGTCTGCTGCCGCTGGCCGGGCCGCTCGATCCGATCCAGCCGCGATCCGTCCGCACCGGCGGTCCCGATGGCGACGACCGACAGCGCGATGACGGCGAGCGCGGTCAGCGCCGTCCGCTTACAGGGGAACACGAGTCCTCACAGAATTCGAAAAAGATTGCGCCACATAGAGAATGGTTCGCCGGGACGGCAGCGCGAGACCGTCCCGGCGACCAGGTGCCAGACGATCAGCTACCGATCAGATCGCCCAGCACGTCGGAGATGATGTCGCTCAGCGAGCCGGTGGAGCTCAGCTGGCCATCATCGGAACCCAGTCCGTTGTCACCGAGGCTGCCGATCACCGTCTCGCCGGCGTTGGCGCCGCGCGCGGTGAAACAGGCGGTGAGACCGGGCATCTCATTGCTGACGCCCACGGTGCCCGCGACCCCGACACCACCGCTGGTGACCATCTGACCCGTCTTGACGCTGCTCGGCACCGGGTAGGTGATGGTCAGGGTGACCGGGTTGCCCGAGTTGACGAACCAGCCGGTGCTCGTGACCTTCCAGCCGCCCGCGTTGGGCTCGGCGGTGACGTCCTCGGTGACCTGGCCGCCGATCGCGTGATAGGCGGTGATGGTGGTCTTGGTCGGTGCGCCGAAGCCGACCGGCGGGAAGTCGGTGATGGTGTTGACGTACGGGTTGCCGATCCCGGTGGTTCCGACGATCACCTTGTAGGTGACCGAGGTGCCGACGCCGATCTGCTCGGCGCTCGCGATCTTGTCGTAGACGTGGGTGACGCCCACGGTGCTCGCGTCTTTCTTCTGCGCGTGACTGCTCACCGCGCAGGTGGCGTCGGCGGCGGCGACGCCGGATCCAAGGCCGACACCGACACCGGCGACGACCAGGGCGGTGGTGGCGACGCCCGCGGCGATACGCGAAGTCCGGAACATGCTTTTCCTCCAAAGCCCCGGGCGAGACGACCGGGGCGAATTCCTCATCAGGTGGGCTTTCCCCCCTCTGACCACAAGGTATAGGTCCGACTGGACGCTTGTCCTGGAAAAGAAGAACGTGTTCTTATTTTGTGGAACATCGTTGTTTTACTCTCCGGTCCGGGTAGCATCCGAGGATTTTCGATCTACCGATCCGACCCGAAAACGCGACAACCGACCTCCGTCTGGCGACGAAAGGCCGGTTGTGGGCGTCTAGGGGGCTATTTTTGCGGCAGCTCGTTGTGGCCGCCGAACGCCTTTCTCATCGCCGAGAGCATCTTGTCGGCGTAGAGGGCCTGGCCGCGGGAGGAGAAGCGCTGGTAGAGGGCGGCCGAGAGGACCGGCACGGGGACCGCGGTGTCGATGGCGGCGTCGATGGTCCAGCGGCCTTCGCCGGAGTCGGAGACGCGGCCGCTGTAGGAGTCCAGGTCGGGGTCGCTGACCAGGGCCGACGCGGTGAGATCGAGGAGCCAGGAGGCCACGACCGAGCCGCGACGCCACACCTCGGTGATGGCCGGGATATCCAGGTCGTACATGTAGTACTCGGGGTGCTCCATCGGCGTCTCCTCGGCGGAGTGCTCACCGTGCAGGTACTCCGAGCCCGCGTTGGCGTGCTTCAGGATGTTGAGACCCTCGGCGTAAGCGCCCATAGCGCCGTATTCGATGCCGTTGTGGACCATCTTCACGAAGTGACCCGCACCGTGCGGACCGCACAGCAGGTAGCCCTTCTCGGCCTGCGACGGCTCACCGGTGCGACCAGGGGTGCGCGGGGCCGACTCGTAACCGGGGGCGATGGTCGCCAGCAGCGGCTCCAGGTAATCGACCTGCGCCGCGTTTCCGCCGATCATCAGGCAGTAGCCGCGCTGTAGGCCGAACACGCCGCCCGAGGTGCCGATGTCCAGGTAGTGAATACCCTTGGGCTCCAACGCCTTCGCACGCTTGATGTCCTCGTGGTAGCGGCTGTTGCCGCCGTCGATGATGATGTCGCCCGGCTCGAGCAGCTCGGCGACGTCCTCGATCACCTTGCCGGTAGCACCGGCGGGAATCATCACCCACACCACGCGAGGCACCTCGAGCATGCCGATGAACTCGGCCAGGTCGGTCGTGCCGCGGAACTTGCCGCCGAGCTCGGACTCCATCTCGGCGATCGGCCCTGGGTGGCGCTCGTAACCGACGGCGGTATGCCCGTCGCGCACGATCCGGCGCACGATGTTGGCACCCATCCGGCCGAGGCCGATCATTCCCAGCTGCATCAGTTCTCCTCGTTGTCCGGTCCGTGGTGTCGAGTCTCACCCCGATTGTCTCGCGCCGCCGCGTCGTCGCTCGTGGCGGCGTCGGCCCGCGCGCCGAAATTCTTCCGAATGGGCTGTAACGCCCCGCTCCGAGCCCCGATAAACAGATCGGCTCCGTGTAGTTGCCAGACCCCCGACCCGGCAACTACGCGGAGCCTTTCTGCTGCCCCCACCCGGTTGCCGAGCTGCCGAGCGCGCCGAAGCGCGTTACCCTCGGGCCGGACCCCGCAAACATTCGGGGCCAACCTAACGGAAGGACCTCCGTGCCCAGCGAGTCGACCGCCGGACAACCGGCCGACCGAAGGGGCGAGGTCGGATTACGCAAGCTGCTCGAATCAAATCGCACTTTCGATCCGGACACCACCGCCCTTACGCAGCCCTTGAACACCGTGACCCGCGATCGCTGGTCACCCACCCCCGGCCCGGCGGGCCCGCCCCCGCCGGCCCCGCCGGGCAACCAGCAGCTGGTCAAGCGGATCGGGATCGCGGTCGGCGCCGTGCTGGCCGTCGGGACCGCCGCCTACCTGGCCGACCTCGCGTTGAGCACGGGTGAGGTGGCGCGCGGCGTCGTCGTCGCCGGTATCGACATCGGCGGGATGGACCAGGCCGAAGCCGACGCGCTGCTGCACACCGAACTCGGCCCCAAAGCCGAGCGACCCCTGCCCGTGCGGATCGGCGATGTGCAGGCCAGCATGGTGCCCGCCACAGCCGGTCTGTCGGTGGACTACGACCGCACCTGGGACGCCGTCGGCAGCCAGCCGCTGAACCCGGTGAGCCGGCTGATCTCCCTCTTCGGCACCCGCGAGGTTCCGGTGTCGAGCACCGTCGACACCGCGGCCCTCGACGCACAGCTCGAGAGCTTCCGCGTCCACGACAATCCGACCGTCGAAGGTACGGTGCGGTTCGAGAACGGCAGGCCGGTCGCGGTCGCGCCGGTGCCGGGCCGGGTGCTCGACACCGAGGCCGCGCGCCCCACGATCACCGACCGCTGGGCGGCGACCAGCCAACTGGATCTGCCCGTGGTGGCCGCGCCGGTCGCCGTGCGCGCCGACGCCGTGCAGGCGGCGGTGCGCGACATCGCCACACCGGCCGTCGCGTCACCGATCACTGTGTCCGGCAAGGATGTTCAGGCCACGCTGACCACGGGCCAGATCGCCGACGTGCTCGGTTTCGTGCCGGACGGCAACGGCGGGCTGGCACCCCAGTTCAACAGCGACGCCGTCATCGCCTTGCTCGCACCACAATTGGCGAAGTCCGAGGTGGAACCCAAGGACGCCACCTTCACCGTCGGCGCGGGCAAACCGACCGTGGTGCCCGCCGTGGTCGGCGAGAAGGTGGACTGGCCCAAGACGCTGGAGAAGCTGCCCGCCCTGCTCACGCAGCCGGGTCCGCGCACCAGCCCGGTGGTCTATCAGCGCATCGAGCCCAAGCTCACCACCGAGGCCGCGAACGCGCTCGGGATCAACGAGACGATCGGCCAGTTCACCACCGGCGGATTCAGCGGCCCCTCCGGGGTGAATATCCGCACGGTCGCCGCCAAGGTCGACGGCGCGGTGGTCAAACCGGGAGATACGTTCTCGCTCAACGAGTTCACCGGCCCGCGCACCGCGGCGGAGGGCTATGTGGAGTCCGGCATCATCGACAAGGGCAGGCCGAGCACCGCGGTCGGCGGCGGCATCAGCCAGTTCGCCACCACGCTCTACAACGCGGCCTACTTCGCCGGGATGGAAGACGGCGGACACACCGAGCACAGCTACTACATCTCGCGCTACCCGGCCGCGCGCGAGGCGACGGTGTTCGACGGTGCGATCGACCTGGCGTTCCGCAATACCGGCACCACCGGTGTCTACATTCAGGCGGTCGCTACCGGCTCCGATATCACCGTGCGGCTGTGGGGCACCAAAACCGTGAACGTGGAATCGATTACGGGTGAGAAGTCGAAGCCGACCGAACCCAATGAGGTGGTGCTGCCCAAGGGCAAGGACTGCATCGCCTCCGAGGGCGCGCCCGGCTTCACCATCTCCGACACCCGGGTGATCACCGACGCCAAGTCCGGTGCGCAGGTGTCGCGGCACACGCGGACCGTGAAGTACGACCCCATCCCGATCGTCAAGTGCGAGTAGGGGTTCGATAGCGGAAGGCTCGCGCGGTAGGCGGATTCGCCACCGCGCGAGCCTTTTTCGTCAGCAGCCGCAATCGCAGCTGCAGTCGCCGCAGCAGCAGTCCTCGCCGCAGCAGTTGCCGCAGCACTCACCGCAATCGCAGCAACTGCCGCAGTCACAGTTCTTGGCCCAGGCGTCCTTCTGCTCGCCGGTGCAGGGACTGGTGTGGTCGACACAGCAGGCCATGCCGGTGCAGTAGACGCCGAGCACGAGTCCGCTCGCCTTGAACGGCCCCGGCCTGCTCGGGCGCCGTCCGGGCGGGGACGGGAACTCGTACGGCGAATGCTGCTGCGCCGTAACGGGAGTGCGGCAGGCATGGCCGACGGCGATGCCGAGACCTCGACCGAGGCTCCGCAGCAGGCTCGCCAGCGGATCGAGCAGCGCCCAGCGCACCGTCGGCAGCTGGTCGAGTTCGGCCTCGGACGCGGCCTGCCGGATGCGGGATTCGCTCTCGCGCAACAGATCGTAGGCGCGGGGCATATCCGTTCCGGTGGCCTCCAGCGGATTGAAACGGCCACGGGCGCGGTCGCGCTCGAGGTCTTCGATGGCGTCGGCCAGATGCGCGATGCGGCCGACGTGCCGACCGATCTCCTGCAGGGCCGCAACGTTTTCCGGTCGCCCGGCCAGGGTCGCGGTGTGACCGAAAAGGGTCGCGGCACAGAGCTGAGTCGGCCCGGTGAGTTCCTCGAGCGTGATCACCTCGACCGCCGCGCGGGACTCCATCGAGGACTGGGTGGCGATCGCGTTCAGCATGGGCCGCACATCGAGCCCGATCAGATCAGCCTGCTGCTGTGCTCGTGCGGCCCAGGCGTTCGACACCCGCCGCATCGGCCGGCGGGCGAGGACGGAGGCGTCCCCGTCCTCCACGTGATCGCCGATCTTGGCCGCGCCCAGCAGCAGTGACGCCGTGGCGGCCAACCGCACACCCGGCGCGTTCGCGGCGACCACCGACGCGCGCTTCATCCCGCGCAGCGGACACGGACCGGCGCTCGTGCGCGCACCCGCCCCCGACTGCGCCTCGGTGAGCACACTGAGCACGATCGCATCGGTGTTGGTCGCGGCGCGGGCCAGCTGACCGTGCCCGTCTCGCAGACCCAGACACAGCCCGCACATGTGTGCCTGCCACTGCCCCGGATCGATGCCATATTTCGCCGCGCCGTGCGCACACGGCTTCAACACACCGAACACTGCCACCCCGTCTGTCGTGAAACGTCAACCGTGCACGATCGCAGCCGACGGGGCCGGGCGCAACCGCTACTCGATCTTCTTCCGGCCGGCCAGGCCGCGCCAGGCGAGGTCGTCGAGCAGGTCGACCGCCTCTGCCACTTCGATCCGCCCGCTGGCGACCCGGTCGGCGATGGCCTCACCCGCACCGATCACCGCCGCCGCGACGACCTCGAAGTTGGTGCCGGGGTCGGCGTTCTTGGCGCTGGATTCCAGCAGTTTCGCGGTGAGCTCGATGACCCGCTCACGGGCATTGTCGATTTCGGCGGCAAATGTTTGCTGACCGATAGCCTGACGGTAGAGAACCTGCCAGGACTGCCGATTGCGATCGACGAAATCGAGGAAACCCTCCAGCGCGGTGCGGACCTGTTCGTGCGGGGTCAGCTGCGGGTTACCCGCGGGCGCGACGGCCTCGATGAAACGTAGACCCTCGCGCTGGATGCAGGCACGGAACAGCTCGTCCTTGGATCCGTAGTACAGGTAGAGCATGGGTTTGGAGATCTTCGCCTCGGCGGCGATGGCATCCATCGACGTGTCGTGGAAGCCTTTGCGTGCGAATACCTCGACGGCGGCATCGAGCATCTGTTGCTCGCGAACTGCCCGGGGAAGTCGCTTGGTCCCGCCTGCCATCCACTCTCCTACCGCAGGGTGAACCACCTATCTTACTCCAAGGTAAGTTCACCCGCGCTCATTTGCCGCACAGTCGCCGGGTGCGATCAGCAGCCCAGCGCTACGCCCTTGTAGCGCGCCATCCGCAGTACGGAAGTGTCGACCCGGTCGGCGGGCAGTTTGCCACTCGAGACCGACTGTTCCAAACGGTCGAGTACCTGCGGCACCGCATCGCTGCTGATCCACAGCGCGTTGTCGGCGCCCGCGACGAGCGTGGCCTCGACCGCGTCGGCGATGGACATCCGGGCGGTGATGGCGGCCATGCCGCTGAGATCGTCGGTGAAGATCGGGCCGTCGTAGGGGGCGGCGCCGTAGCCCTTGCCCTCGCGCAGCAGCGTCATCGCGGCCGGGCTGATGCTGGCGGGCACATCGGGCTCGGTCAGGCCGGGCACGTCGAGGTGGCCGACCATCACCGCCGCACCGGAGTTCACCAGCTCGCGGAACGGCACCAGGTCGGTGTTCTGCATCTGGTCCAGCGGCGGGGTGGTGACGGCGCCGGTGTGCGAGTCACCGGAACCGGAGCCGTGGCCGGGGAAGTGCTTGATCACCGAACCGAGGCCCACCTCGTTGGCCGCGCGGATGTAGGCGCCCGCGAATTCGGTGACGACCTTCGGGTCGTCGCTGTAGGAGCGGTCGCCGATCACGCTGTCGTCGGGCTGGCTGCTCACATCGACGTCGGGAGCGAAATCGACAGTGATGCCCAGATCCTTCAGCGCCTTCGACCTGGTCAGCGTGAACTGGTAGTACTGCTCAGGGGTCTGGGTCTGCGCGATCTCACGGGCCGACGGCGCGGCGCCGATCACGTTCTTGGCGCGCGAGACCCGCCCGCCCTCTTCGTCGATGGTCACCATCAGCGGGACCTTGGCCTGCGCTTTCACCGCGTCGAGCGCCGACTTGTCCAGCAGGCTCGGATCGGTCCAGCTGCCGACGAAGATGCCGCCCACCTGCTCCGAACTCACCACGTTCGACGCGTCCGCCGAACCGGTGATGCCGACGGTCAGCAGCTGGGCCAGCTTCTCCCGCTGGGAGAGCTTGGCGAGATAGTCTGCGCCGCAATTGCTTTGGATCGGAGTCGCCGACGCGGGCGAACTCGACTCTCCGGCGGCGGAGGGGGCGGCCACTCCGCTGCTACTCGCCGCGGGCGTCGTCTCGTTCGACGAACCTCCCGAGCAGGCGGTGGCAACGGCGGCGAGGACTGCGAACACGACCACAGGCGATTTCCGCATGCGCTCCACGGTAGCCCGCCTCCGGCGCGAACCCCACCACGGTGGTTCGGATTGATACACACATCCGCGGGGTAATCTGAGGGAAAAGCCGCTCCGACCAGCGCAGGAGGTCGTCATGGCATGCGATCGGATGCTCATCGCCTACGACGGTTCCGAACACGCCAAACGCGCCATCGAGTACGCGGGACGATTCCTGACCGCCGACCGCGCGATTCTGCTCACCGCATGGGAACCGATGGTGCGCCAGGCCGCGCGCATCTCCGGGCTCGCCGGGGTGATGCAGCCGGACTGGGTGCCCGACGAAGAGGTGGAGGACATCGCCTACTCCGACGCCCGCAAGATCAACGCCGAGGGCGTGCACCTGGCGAAACTGGCCGGAATCGACGCCGAACCACGCACCGCCGAGTGCACCACCACGATCTGGAACGCCATCGTGGACTGCGCCGATGAGCTCGACGTCGACATCATCGTGGCCGGTACGCGCGGTGCCACGGGGTTGCGCGCGCTGTTGCACAGCAGCGTCGCCGAGGCCGTTCTCAAGCACGGGCACCGGCCGGTCTTCCTGGTGCCACCGGAGCAGTAGCGGTTCGCCACACCGGAACTTCGTGGTGCCGTCGCGCGGTGAGAGTTCCGTCGCTCTCCCGGATCGGCGCCACATCGGCGGCGTTATGGTCGAAGCACCATGAACGAATTCCTGCTCGCTCGACCCGACGCGGTGTTGCGGACGTCAGGGGTGCGCCAGGCGTACTCCGACCCTCGGCAGGCAGTGGCGGCGCTGCGTGCGTGGCGGAAACGGCCCGGCCACGTCACCGATTCGGCCGGGAAACAGCATGACTCGCCCGGCGCGGCACCGACATTGATCGTCGGCGCGCTCCCCTTCGATCCGCGCGAAGCCGCGGCGCTCTGGCAACCGGAGACGGTGCTGCACACTGCGGGACCGTGGCGACCTGCGGCGCTCCCGGAATTGCCCGGCGTGCGCGTGGTGGCCGAAATACCCAGTACGGCAGAACATGTCGCGCGTGTGACGAAGCTGGTCGAGCAACTGGGTGACCCGGCGAACGAGCTGCGCAAGGTAGTGGCCGCACGGTCGATCGTGCTGGAGGCCGACGCGCCACTGGACCCCGAGGTACTGGCGGCACACCTGCTGACCAGGCATCCGAATGCCGCGGTGTACGCGGTCGACCTGTCCGCGGCGGGTCGATCCGGCGAGACGCTGATCGGGGCGACACCCGAGGTACTGGTCGCGCGGCACGGCGACCGCGTCAGCCTGAATCCGCTGGCGGGAACCCTGCCTCGCCGCGCCGATCCGGCCGATGACGCGGCCCAGGCGCGCGAGCTGCTGTCCAGCACGAAGAACCACGACGAGCACGCCTTCGTGATCGACTGGATCCGGCAGCGACTGACCCCTGTCTGCACGGAACTGCGCATCCCCGACGCGCCCGAGCTCCTCAGCACCGAACAGGTCTGGCACCTGGCCACTCCCATTCACGGCGTGCTGCGTGACCCGTCGACCACCGCCCTCGACCTGGCCCTGCTGCTGCACCCGACCCCCGCCGTCAACGGCACCCCGTTCACCGCGTCCCTGGACGCGATCGCGACCGACGAACCGCGACGCGGCTTCTACGGCGGCGCGGTGGGCTGGTGCGGCGACGACGGCGACGGCGAATGGGTCGTGGCGATTCGCGGCGGCGAGCTCTCCGCCGATCGGCGGACGCTGCGGGCGAGCGCGGGCGGCGGGATCGTCGCGGCGTCGGATCCGCACGCCGAGCTGGCCGAGACGACCGTCAAACTTCGCACCCTGCTGAGCGCCCTGCGTTGCGAGCTGCCCAACGACTGACCGAGCCCGGTACACCTGCTAGGTTGACCGGAGACAGGCCCCGTCGTCGAGCGTATTGGAGTGCGCGATGAAGTTTGCTGTTCCGGCTGTTGCCAGCGCGGTCGGCGGCGCCCTGCTGAGCGCGATCGCCGTCTTCGCCATCACGGCGGCGGTGCAGCAGAACACGGCGCCCTCGATCGACCGCAGCGGTGACAAAGACTCGTCGCTGCTCAACGCCCCTGAATACGGCAGCCGCTGAGGCCGACGCCCGCGCGTCGCGCCCCGCATCGGGGCAACCGGACAAGGCGCCACTGGGCTGGCGCTGGCTCGTCGGCTCGGTAGTAGCCGCCTTCGTACTGACCTTCGCGCAGGCGCCCGGCCTCACCGTCGCCGACACCAAGTACGACCTCGCGCAGAATCCCCTCGGTTTCCTCGCGCGAGCGTCGCACCTGTGGAGCAGCCAGGCCCCGATGGGCCAGGTCCAGAACCAGGCCTACGGCTACTTCTTCCCGCACGGCGCGTTCTTCTCCGCGGGGCACCTGCTGAACCTGCCCGCGTGGGTCACCCAGCGCGTCTGGTGGGCGCTGCTGCTGCTCGCCGGGTTCTGGGGAATCGTCAAGCTGTGCGAAACGCTCGGCATCGGCTCGCGCGGGTCACGGGTGATCGCGGGCATCGCGTTCGCGTTGTCGCCGCGTGTACTGACCACGCTCGGCTCGATCTCCTCGGAAACCCTGCCGATGATGCTGGCTCCGTGGGTGCTGCTCGCGCCCGCGGCACTGGGCACCGCGATCGAACGACGGCGCGGCGGCCCGCTCTCACCGGCGGGCAGCGCGCTGGCGCTGGCGTTGATGGGTTCGGTGAACGCTGTCGCGACCGTGGCGGCGTTCCTGCCCGCGGCACTGTGGTGGGCAACCTATCGGCCGAATCGGCAGTGGTGGCGGTTCACCCGAGCGTGGATTCCGCTGCTGGTCCTCGCCACGTTCTGGTGGGTGGTGCCGCTGCTGCTGCTCGGCAAGGTGAGTCCGCCGTTCCTCGACTTCATCGAGTCGTCCGGGGTGACGACGCAGTGGGCAGCGTTGAGCGAGGTGCTGCGCGGGACCGATAGCTGGACGCCGTTCGTCTCACCCGAACGAATCGCCGGCGCGGTGCTGGTGACCCAGCCTGCCGCGGTGCTCGCCACCGGCCTGCTCGCGGCGGCGGGGATGGCCGGACTCGCGCGGTCGACGATGCCCTATCGGGGCAGGTTCGCCTTGATCCTGTGCGTGGGACTCGCGGGGATCTGCGCGGGATATGTCGGGACACTCGGAGGGCCGTTCGCCGAATCGGTGCGGATCTTCCTCGACTCGGGCGGTGCGCCGCTGCGGAATGTGCACAAGCTCGAACCGCTGATCCGGCTGCCGCTGGTGGTGGGACTGGCGCATCTGCTCGGCCGGGTGGCGCTGCCCGCCTCCGTGCCGATGCCGGTGTGGCGCAGCTCTTTCGCCCATCCCGAGCGCGACCGGCTCGTCGCGGTCGCCGCGCTGGTCCTGGCCGCGCTCACCCTCGCGACCTCACTGGCGTGGACCGGGCGGCTGGCCCCGCGCGGCGCCTACGACCGGGTGCCCGCCTACTGGACCGACACCGCCGACTGGCTGGCCGACAACGCCGCCGACACCCGCGCGCTGGTGGTACCCGGTGCGCCGTTCGGCAGCCAGATCTGGGGACTCACCCGCGACGAACCGCTGCAAGCCCTGGCGAGTACCCCCTGGGCCGTGCGCGATTCGGTTCCCCTGAACCCGCCGGGCACGATTCGCGCGATGGACTCGGTGCAGCGGCTGATCGCCGACGGCAGGCCGTCGACCGGCCTCGCCGCCACCCTCGCCGACCAGGGCATCGGAATCCTGGTGTTGCGCAACGATCTCGACCCCGAGACCTCGCGTTCGACGCGTCCGATGCTGGCGCACCGCGCGATCGAGGGCTCGCCGGGCCTCACCAGAGTGACCTCGTTCGGCGCGAACATCGGGCCGCGCGCGGCGGATGCGGGACTGGTGGTCGACAACGATCTCCAGCCCGCCTACCCGGCCGTCGAGATCTACCGGGTCGACGTCCCACCGCCCGGCACCCCCGTCGACGTACGCAGCGGCACCGGCGCGCCGCCCGGGTTCCCCGGCGCGTACACCGTCCCGCTGGAGTCGACCCCGGTTGTCCAGGGTGGCCCCGAGGTGCTGGAGCGTGTGCGCCGTGACGGGGGGAACCCCACGGCGCCAGTGCTTCTCGACGCCGACGCGCGCCGCGCCGGATTACCGCCGCGGCCCGTGCTGCTGACCGACACCCCGATGGATCGCGAGTCCGATTTCGGCCGGGTCGACAACCACAACTCCGCGGTCCGCGCCGCCGACGACGCCCGGCGCACCCACAACCTGGTCCCCGACTACCCGGTCGAAGGCGCCGAACTCGTGCAGGGCGAATGGTCGGGCGCGAAGGTCACCGCGTCCAGCTCGGCCGCCGATGCCACCCAGATCGGCGGAGCGGCGCCCGGCAGCTCCACCGCGGCCGCCGTGGACGGCGATCCGAGCACCGCGTGGATCAGCAACGGTTCCGAATCCGCTCTCGGGCAATGGATTCGACTCGATCTCGACAAGCCGATCGCCAACGGCTCGCTGCGCTTCACCACCACGGCGGCGGCGCTGGGTGATCCGGTGAAGTGGGTCGAGGTCCGCACCTCACGCGGAACGGTGTCGGCACGGATCACCGAACCCGGAGAGCCCGTGTCCGTCGCGCTGCCCGCGGGCAAATCCGACTGGGTGATGATCAGCGCCGCCCGCACCGAAACCGGCACTCGTGGTGGTCAATTCGGGATCAGCGAACTCACGCTCGACGACTACTCCAACCGGGAAGCGCCGGAGCGCGTGGATATCCGGCACCGGGTGGTGCTGCCCGATGTGGCTGCCGGAACCATCGTCAGCGGGTGGGATCTCGGACAGGAATTCCCCGGCCGCGGTAACTGTTTCGACGGCCCCGACCGCGTGCACTGCAGCAAGGGGCTCGGGCTGCCCGCCGAGGAGCCGGGCATCTTCGGGCGCACGCTGTCGGTGCCGGAACCACTCACCGTGGGCACCGACCTCACCGTGCGCACCCGGCCGGGGCCCGCGCTGGAGGCCCTGCTCACCGACCCGACCCGGCCGGTGGCACGCGGTCAGGCCGATGTCGCCGACCTGCGCGGCGCCGCCTTCGCCGCTACCGACGGCGATCCGAAGACCACCTGGACCGCACCCGAGTCCACCGTGCGTGAACCGGCGGGCGGCAAACCCACTCTGGTACTGGAACTTCCGGAACCGACGCTGGTGACCGGACTCGACATCACCACCGCGCTCGGCGGCTTGCCCGCGACGGCGACCTCCGTCGCGGTGAACCTGGGCAACGGCCCGCAGATCCGCGAACTGCCCGAACGCGACCACGGCGAACCGGCCCGAATCTCGCTGTACCCCACCGAAACCGATCGCATCGAGATCAGCATCCAGAGCTGGAACGAGGTGCTCGACCGCACCGCACTCGGCTTCGTCCTCACCCAGCCCGCCGGCCTGGCCGAGGTCGACGTGCTCGGTCCCGAGTATCCCGCCCACGCTCCCGGCGACCGGCTCATCACCATCGGCTGCGACGCGGGTCCGGTGATCGCCATCGGTGGACGTGCCGTGCACACCACGATCACCGCCACCGCCGACGAACTCCGTTCGGGCGCGCCGGTTTCCGCGCGCGCCTGCCCCGAGGACGCAGCGGATATCGAGCTGCTCCCCGGCCATCCCGACCTCACCGTGGCCCCCACGGAACTCTTCACCGTCGACCGCCTGCGTCTCCCCCGCACCGACCCCTACCCCGGCGCACCCAGCGCGCCTACGGGCAACCCCGGCGAAACCAGCGAAACCGGCGCTCCCTCGGACCCCACCGAAACCGGCGAGACTGCCGGCTCCACACCTACTGACGCAGGGAACAACCCCGCCGATCCGAAAGCGCCGGAGACTGGCACTCAGCTGCTGGTCCTTCCGCTGAGCACCAACGTCGGCTGGCAGGCGCACACCGCCGACGGACGGGAGCTGTCGCCACTTGTGGTCGACGGCTGGCAGCAGGCTTGGCTGGTTCCGCCGGGTACCAGCGGTGAGATCACGGTGTCGTTCCCGGCCGACCGCTGGTATCGGCTGGCGATCTTCGGCGGGCTGCTGCTGCTGATCCCCCTGGTGCTGCTCGCCGTTCCGCGCCGACGTGCGGTGCCCGACGCCGGGCCCGCACCGAGCACCTGGGGTGCCGGTTGGGTCGCGGCGATCGGGCTGACCGGCGTGATCGCGGTGATCTCCGGGCCGTTCGGTGCGGCGTTCACACTGATCACCTTGGGCTGCAACTATTTCCGCCCCGCGCTGACGGAGCGGACCCTGCCCTGGCTCGCGGGCCTCGGGACGCTGGCCTCGGCCGCGGCCCTGTCGACCGGGACCTGGCGCTCCGGCACCGAATACATGGGCGGATCGCTGTTGGCCCAGGCGCCGGCCGTCATCGCGGTCGTCGCAGTCGGGGTGGCGGCGCTCCCCCGCCGTCGCTGAGCGCGGCTCAGCGCACCGCCGGACGCTGCGCCGATTCCGGCCGGTGTTCGTCGACGCGCGCGGACCCGGCCCGCCGATCCCACCGGGCCGCCCAGCGGCGGGCCGGTTCCTCGATCAGGGCGAAGCTCGCGGCGGCCAACGGGAGCGTGAGCGCGGTGGTCAGGGTGATCACGTAGAGGAAGTCACCGTTGAAGGGCACGATGCCGAAGACCGGGAAGACCACGGTGAGCACCACCAGGTGCCACAGGAAGATGCCGTAGGACCAGCGGCCGAGCATCGCCGCGGTGCGCGATTCCAGCCAGCGGTGCGGGGCGCCGGATTGCCGCAGCACCAGGGGTGCGAGCAGGCAGAACCCGAAGATCATGCCCAGCGCCATCTTCATCGCGTACTGCCACGGTTGCGCGCGTTCCAGACCGGCCGGACCGCCGAACTCGGTCGCCGAGAGCAGGAACGCGGCGAGCGCCACCGCCCACATCAGCGGCTGACTCGACAGCACTCGCGCCCACCGGACCTCGGGTCGCACGAGGTGGATCAGTTCCGCCAGGAGCATCCCCGCCGCGAACCACGGCAGGTAGGCGGGCAGCCAGTTGTCGGCGTGGATCGCGTCCGGCGTCGGGATCGGCCACAGATTCCAGGTCAGACACACCGCGACCAGCCCGCACAGCACCGGCACCCGCCACCGCGCCGCAGCGCCGCGCAGTAGCACGACCAGCCAGGCCAGCACCGGCAGCACCAGGTAGAAAGCCATCTCCACCGACAGGCTCCACATCTGGGTGAGCCCATCGGTCAATGTCAACGGCACGAACACCTGCAGCAGGAACAGATTCGACACCCACACCCGCAGGTTCGCCGAATGCGCCGCGCCGGGCAGCAACAGCAGCACGAACACCACGACGACCCAGTACGCGGGCATCACCCTGGCCACCCGGTGCAACAGGTAGCGAGAGGTCCGCGGTGCGCGGCCGAGCCCGTGCGCGGCCGCCGCGTGTGGGCGCCACAGCAGGAAACCCGACAGCGCGAAGAACACCGCGACCGCCATATCGAAGCGTTCCAGGATCGGGCCGAGGACCGGCATCCCGGTCGTTCCGGTCTGGAACGCGACGTGGGTGACCAGCACACCGAGCGCCGCCATCCCGCGCATCCCTTCGAGGGCGGGAATGAAGGCGCGCGGGCGCGAAACGGGAGCGGTGGCGGTCGTCATCGGGGTCCAGTCTGCCGTGTCGGCGATTTCCACGGCACAGCACCGCACCTTCGCGGCCTGGGCTGTTAGTGTCGGGGCTCACGAGTGCCTGTGGTGCAATACCAGACCACCGGGCCATCCGTGTTCGAACGACGAGGAGAGTTTGCATGGCACTGAGTGCCGGTACCAGAAGAACGGTCGCCTGCGTGCTCGTGGGTCTGGGCGCGGCGTTACTCGTCGCCGCGCTGATGATCCCCACCTACACGGTGAGCAAAGTCGCCAAGACTCCACTCGATCTCGAGATCACGACGATCGCGGAGAATCAGAAGGGCGAGGAGAGCCTCGTCCTCGACTCCAAGTCGTTGACCTCCGGTGACGGTGCCGCCGTGGTGAACAAGGATGTGCCGCTGATCTCCCAGCGTTTCGTCACCGTCGAGGAGCCCTCCGACGCCGACGAGATGACGCTGCAGGCAGGCCAGACACTGCGGCGCACCGACGTGCAGGGCGATACCGGCCTGCTCACCGCCGCCATCGACCGCGTCACCATCTCGCGCACCACCGGCATGCCGGTGGACACCGACCCCAACGGATCGATCGCGGTGACCGTGAACAAGGACGGCAGCGTCATGGAGCCGGTGCAGCACACCGGCATCGGCTACCGGTTCCCGATCGGCACCGAGAAGAAGACCTACCCGTACTTCGACATCAACGTGCGAAAGTCCTTCGACGCGAACTTCATCGAAGAGACCGAGATCAACAACATGAAGGTGTACCACTTCCAGATGGAGGCGCCGGTCACCAGCACCTGGGACGTCGTGCAGTCGCCGACCAACCGGCTCACCCTGCCCGCCGCCAAGTGGGGCGTGGAGGGTGGCGACACCCCCGTCACCATGACGCGCTACTACACCAACGTGCGTGACCTGTGGGTCGAGCCGCAGACCGGCACCGTGATCAAGGGTGGGGAATCGATCCACCTGTTCTACGCGCGGTCCGGCGACAAGCCCGAGGTCACCGCACTGAAGTCGCACCTGGTGTTCGACGAGGCGACCGTGGAGTCGCAGATCGCCATCGCCAAGGAGAACACCGACAAGCTCTCGCTGTTCGGGCGTGTGGTGCCGATCGTGTTCGGCGTGCTGGGCGTGCTGGCGCTGCTGGCGGGGTTGTTCCTCGGACTGCGCGGCGGTGGCACTGCGGCTCATGCGAGTCCGCGGGGATCGCGTCCGACGCCCGCGCCCACGGCCGCGCCGGATGACACCACGGCTACTCGGTGGGACGGCGACGACGCGCCGACAACGCAGTTCCCCCGTGGGGACTACGACGCGCCTACCGAGCAGATCGACATCGACAAGCGTCCCTAGGCGGAAACGCTCTACAACAGCCCCGGTCTTCGGCCGGGGCTGTTGTGTTTCCGGGGACACCTCGGGCGAAACCGGCCGGTTCGGTCAGTGCAGGACCGGGTCGGCCGGAGCCGGATGGGTGCGGGCCGCGCGAAGAACGACGACGGCGACGATCGTGGTGGTGACCGCGGCTACGGAGACAGCCGTGCCGATCAGGGATTCGATCGTGCGGGCGAAGGCGAGCATCAGGGTCACCTCGACGGCCAGGCCGATCCAGGTGACGGCGGCCAAGGCGGTGCGTTCGACCGCGATGGCCGAGAGCAGAGCGCCCTGGAGGACCGCCAGGATCGCACCGTGCAGGGCGAACAGCCACAGCATGCCCTGAATGGGGGCGTAATCGGCACCGGCGAACAGGGGGGCCAACGGGGCGGCCAGCGCGGCGCCCAGCACCGCGACGACGCCGATCACCGAGAGCACCGAGAGGGCGTCGCGAATCGCACGGGCGGAATGGGTGGGCTGGGCCATCCGGGGATACAGCACGACGCCGACCGCCTGCGGCAGCCAGAACGCGATCTTGGTGGCGATGGTGCCCAGCGAGTAGCGGCTCGCGTCGACCTCGTCGAGGACGATGCGAACCACGATCAGGTCGACCGAGGACAGCGCCATCAGCGCCGCCTGCACCTGCACGGCACGCAACACGGGAAGGACGCCGACGGTCTTGGTCATCGGTTCCCGGCTGCTTCCGGCATCGCCGCTGCCAGCGGTCGGTGGATCCGCCGACCCGGTCGTCGAGCGGGCGATGCGACCGGCGACGATCGCCGCGCCGACGATGCCCCCCGCCCCCGCCCACAACGCACCGGCAGCACCGCCACCCAAGGCCAGCGCGAGCAGCGCGGGCGCCACCCGCGCCGTACCCGCCATCGCGAGCACCGTGGCGAGCGCGCGGAAGTGATTGCCGCCCTGCAGGATTCCCTGTTCACCCGAGAGGATCACCAACGCGGGCGCCGCGCCGAGGGCGGCGGCAGCGGCCCACACGCCGACGTCGAGCACCACGGCCACCACCGGAATCAGCACCACCGCGACGGCGGCGACCAACGCGGCACACCGCCACATCATCGCTCGCACCGCGCGTAACGACGCCCCGCGCACCACCTCCCTCGCCACCACGTTCTGCATGGCAAGGGCGGGGACCGCGCACAGCAACTGCACTGCGAGCAGGCTCGCGAACTCGCTGTATCCCTCCACTCCCAACCAGCTCGCGGCCAGCAATTGCAGCAGGTACCCGGCGACGTTGGCGGTCATGGCGCCGGCCGTCACCCAGGTCAGATCGGCAACGACAGGCGGGCGGCGGACTGAGGACACGCCTCATGGTCGCACTTCACTGTGTTCGCCATCACGCCTACCCCGAAAATGTGAGTCCAAGCGGACTCACCTTCGAGCGATTCGGCCCCGAACAGCGCCTATTCGACCCCGGCCACGGCGAAGCCCGACGGGACGTAAGGTGCGTGGACGTGACGAGTAGCGGGCGAGCAAGGGCCTTGGTGGCCGGATACTGCGCTCTGCTCACGATGATCATCGTCGGACCGCTCGCCGGATCGGGCTACCTGCTGCTGCGCGACGCGGTGAGCACCCCCCGCTCCTTCCTCACCGATTCGGCACTCGGCGTGGGCGCGGCCGCACCCCGCGCCGTTCCGCAGGACGCCGTGCTCGCCGTGCTCTCGCCGGTGATCGATGGCGGAATTCTCGTGAAGGCGATCCTGATCGTCGCGCTGTGGTCAGCCGGATACGGCGCGGCGGTACTCGCGCGACGATTCGTCTCCGCTTCTACCGGAGCGCAATTGGTCGCCGCGACCCTCGCGCTGTGGAATCCCTATGTCGCGGAACGACTTCTCCAAGGCCACTGGAGCCTGCTCGCCGGTTACGCCGCCCTCCCGTGGACCGCGCTCGCCGCCGCACGCATCCGAACAGCCACCAGCAACACGGAATCCGGCGAAGATGCGGGGGCGGGCAGCCGGTTCGGATTCGCCGCGTCTGTCGGTGGATGGGCGGCACTGACCGCGAGTTTCGCCGCTGCCGGGCTGACGCCGACCGGCTCGTTGCTGGCCGCGGTGATCGGGCTCGCACTGGTCGGGCGGCGGGCCTTCCTCCCCGCCGTCGCGCTGTGGATCGTGACCTGCGCGCCCTGGCTGACCGCGACCGCGCTCGGATCGGGGGCCGAGCCGTCGGACCCGGCCGGCGTCTCGGCGTTCGCGGCACGGGCCGAACCGTGGCTCGGCACGCTCGGCAGCCTCGCCGGGCTCGGCGGGATCTGGAACGGCGAAGCGGTCCCCGCGAGCCGCACGACCCCGCTCGCCCTGCTCGGCACACTCTTGCTGCTCGGCATCGTCGCGTGCGGGGTGGGGGCGGTATGGGCGCTCGGACGTGACGGGCGAGCGCTGCTGGTGATCGCGGCGGTGGCGATCGTGCTGCCCGCCCTCGGCGCGACCAGCTGGGGGCTGGCCGCCGGAGAATGGCTGGTGGTGCACGTTCCCGGTGCCGGGCTGCTGCGGGATACGCAGAAGTACGTGGCGTTGGCCATGCCCGCCTACGCGCTGTGCGCGGCGGCCGCGTGCCGAACCGTCACCGTGGCAGTCCGCCGAGTTCTGGCCAACGACCCGGAAGCTTCTGCCGCCGAAGGACACCCGGAAATTCGCGAGGGCCGGACCGGATTTCGCCCCGCCGCAATCCTTTTCATTCTTCTGCTCACCCTCCCGCTGGCCGACCTCGCCTGGGGAGTCGGCGGCGCCGTGCGCCCCGTCCACTACCCCGCGGGCTGGCAACAGGTGGTCGACCACGTCGACGCTCCCGGCGACATAGCGGTACTTCCCGCCGGGATGTTCCGCCGATTCCCCTACAGCGGAACAGCTCCCGTCCTCGACCCGGCTCCCCGCATCCTCCCCAACGATGTCCTGCAGACCGGCGAACTCCGAGTCCGCGGCTACGCGGTGACCGGCGAGGGCAACCGCGCCCGCACCGTCGAGCAAGCGCTACTCGAAGGTGCCCCGGCCACCGAACTAGCGGCGCTCGGCGTCGGCTGGATTCTGATCGAACGCACCACCCCCGGCCCGCTCGGCGCCTCCGAGAAAACTCTCACCACGGCCGAATTGAAGTACCAGGACAAAGACCTGGCCCTCTACCGCGTGCCTTCCCCCGCCCTTCTCGACATCGCCACCCCGGCCCAGCGCCGAACCTCCGCCGCGGCCCACCTGCTCTGGGCGGCCCTGCTACTCACCGGACTGATCGCCGCGGCCGTGCGCCCGGACCGGACGGGCGCCCGGCGAGCAGATCGAGAGGCAGCGGGTCACCGAGTCGACTAAACCCGGGCCGGGGAGACCAATCCGCTGACGGTGCGGCCGCGCGCGGCGGCGGCGAGGACCTCGAAGACACCGGCGCCGGTCTGTTCCCAGGAGAACTCGTTGGCACGGGCTCTGGCCTTCTCGCCCATCACCAGGCGGGTATCCGGGTCGGCCAGGAGGTCGCCGGCGGCCGCGGCCAGGGCGGAGGCGTCGTCGACCAGCAGGCCGGTGACGCCGTCGACGATGGAGTCGGTGAGACCTCGGGAACTGCGGTAGCCGATGGTGGGGACGCCGTGCTGGGCGGCTTCGATGACGGCCAGGCCC
The DNA here is from genome assembly GCF_053608825.1 of Nocardia sp. NPDC055002. Classification (NCBI taxonomy): domain Bacteria; kingdom Bacillati; phylum Actinomycetota; class Actinomycetes; order Mycobacteriales; family Nocardiaceae; genus Nocardia; species Nocardia sp. NPDC055002. Next base: position 860,669 of record NZ_JBSGWE010000004.1, on the reverse strand, counting down.
CAGCCTTCCTTGCGCGAGGGCATCACGTGGACCCAGGCCGTCGAGAGGATCTCGTGCTTGCGGCGTTCGTCGACGTGGCCGTGGAAGGTGACGGCGTCGGCGATGCCGAGTGCGTCGGCGCAGGCGCGCAGGTTGGGGGCCCACCAGCCGTCGCCGATGACGTCGAGGTGCACGTCGGGGAAGCGTTCGCGCAGGTGGGCGACCGCGGTGAGGGCGTCTTCGATCTGCTTGTGCGGGACGAGGCGCGACAGGACCGCGATGCGCGGGTGGGTGGCGCGGGTGGCGTCGTCGCCGGGGACGACCGCGGCGGGGACCGGTTCGGCCCCGTTGCGGACCACGGCGATGCGCTCACGGTCCACACCGAGCGCCGACAGCTCCTCGGCCGACGGCAGCGACACGGTGAGGTACTGGTTGTCGCGGTGCACGCGCGGGGACAGCGTGGATTCGATCCACCAGCCGATCCGCCCGACCAGGCGACCGGCGACCGGCCACTGCTCACGGTGCCCGTGGTGCACCAGCACCACCGAGGGCACACCCGTCGCGGTGGCGAAGAAGGGAATGCCGTTCTGGGTGTCGATCACGACGTCGGGGCGCAGGCCGCGCAGCGGGCCGATACCGAGCCGACCGGCCACGATGGCGGCGAGCGCGCGGGGGTAAACGGTGAATCGACCGCCCGCGCGACTGATGTCGATGCCGTCGATCCGCTCCCGTTTGGGGGCACCCGGGTAACCCGCGGTACGCAGGGTGACCTTGATGCCCCGCGCGGCCAGCTGGGCGCCTACCTGCTCCAGATACCGTTCGCTGCCGCCACCCTGTGGGTGCCCGGTGTCACGCCAGCAGAGTAGGAGGACTTCACGCACGGTCGGGGCTCGCATTCGGTTCGGTGGCAGACAAACGTCGGCCCCCACACTAGCGGGTGTGCTCCACGCAACACGGCTGTATCGACCCCGCCCGCCCAGATCAGCCCGTCGCACCCGAGCTGACCCCGTGAAGACGAACCCGGCGCAATCACCCAATCGAACCCCGTCCAGTCAGTTTTTCCGACTCCACAACGCCGAAACAGGTGATTGCGCCAAGACCCCACCGATCTCCACCCCCACCACCCAACGCCCCCACCACCAGCCGCGACCGAAGGGTCTGCCCATAAACTCCTGCCCGTGCCGATCGCCACCCAGCCGACAACCGAGCAGCCCGTCCATCGACGCGACCGATCGAGGTTCGCGCGCCGGGCCACTCTGCGCCGCTCGCTGCGCCTGCTCACCAGCTTCCGCTTCGAGCAGTCCGACCCGGCCCGCTTCTACGGCGGCATCGCCACCGACAGCGCGGAGCTGATCGGCGACTTCTACGCCGACATCACCGGCCGCGATCTCACCGGCACCGTCGTCCTCGACGTGGGCGGCGGCCCCGGCTACTTCGCCGACGAGTTCACCGCGGTGGGCGCGCGCTACGTCTCGGTGGAGCCCGACCCGTCGGAGATGCACGCGGCCGGGCTGCGGGTGTCGGGTTCGGTCCGCGGATCGGGGATGGCACTGCCGTTCCTCGACAACTCCTTCGACGTCTGCTTCTCCTCCAACGTCGCCGAACACGTGCCGCAGCCGTGGCTGATGGCGGACGAGATGGTGCGGGTGACCAAGCCCGGCGGCCTCATCGTGTACTCGTACACGGTGTGGCACGGACCGTTCGGTGGGCACGAGACCGGTCTCTGGCACTACCTCGGTGGCGAGTACGCGGCCCGCCGGTACCGGCGCAAGAACGGACACGAACCGAAGAACAGGTTCGGCCGATCACTGTTCGCGGTGACCGCGGCCGATGGGTTGCACTGGGCAGCAACGACTTCAGCCGACGTGCGGACTATTTTTCCGCGTTATCACCCACACTGGGCCTGGTGGCTCGTCCGAGTTCCGGTCATTCGCGAGCTACTGGTCAGCAACCTGGTCGTGGTAGCTACCAAACCATGATCACGCCAGCCAGCTCAAGCGCCGCGACCTCCGCATCGGCTCGGGCAACACCCTGACCCACGGCGATTCCTGAATCGCCAGGCCTACGGTCTCCAACGTGGTCAGGCCGACCTGATCGGCCAGCGCGCCGACCATCGCGACCGCCTCAGCGGCCTGGATAGCGGCAGTCGCCTGCTCGATCGTGAGCGTGCGGCCCGGCAGGAATGAGACAACCCATCCGCCACTGCCCACACTTTTCGCTTGATGGTCGGTCTGGTCGCTGGTCATCAACGATCGGCCGATCACTTGCACAGCCATGAGTCGGTCTCCCCAATTCGCTGTTAATGTCCGATGAATCGAGCGAGCTGATCAGTAGCTAAAGCATCCCCTTTTCACCACCGGAACGCAATAGTGCGTTTCCCCGAAAAGCGAACCGACAGGTTGGAATTCGCAATCTTCACAGTCGTTGCGCCGCAGCGAATTAGAACAGGTTGCAGACAATTCGCCCGCAAAACTGTAACGTGTTCTCATGCACTACGACAGTCTGTTCATCGGCGGGAAGTGGACCACCCCGGCCGGTAGTGACCGCATTTCGGTGGTCTCCCCTGCAACGGAGGAGACCGTCGGCAGCGTGCCGGCGGTAACGAATGCCGATGTCGACGCCGCGGTCGCCGCGGCGCGCGACGCGTTCGACAGCGGGCCGTGGCCATCCACACCTCCACTGGAACGAGCGGAGGTACTCACCAAGGTTGCGCGGCTGATCGAGCAGCGTTCGCCGGAATTGCTCGCCGCGCTCACCGCGGAGATGGGCGCGCCGACGTTAGCGGCCTTGACACTCAACCAGATTCCCGCCGTCGCGGCACTCGACGCACTCACCGAGCTCGCGAAGACGTTCGCCTGGAACGAGACTCGAGTCGGCCTGTTCGGAACCTCGCGTGTCTCACGGGAACCCCGCGGTGTCGTCGCCGCGATCACCGCCTGGAATGTCCCGTTGTTCCTCGCCGCGAACAAGCTCGGACCCGCGTTGCTGGCCGGCTGCACTGTGGTGCTCAAGCCGTCGCCACTGACTCCGCTGACCGCGAACATCCTCGCCGACCTCTTCACCGAGGCGGGCCTGCCCGACGGCGTGCTCTCGGTGCTGCCCGCCGACGCCGAGGCCAGTGAATACCTCGCGGGCCACCCCGGCGTCGACAAGGTGACCTTCACCGGCAGTACCCCGGTCGGCAGGAAGCTGGCCGCGCTGGCCGGTGCGCAGCTCAAGACCGTGTCGCTGGAGCTCGGCGGCAAGTCGGCCGCCATCGTGCTGCCCGACGTCGACCTCGCCGCGAGCATTCCCGTGCTCGCGTTCTCCGGGCTGATGAACAGCGGACAGGGCTGCGTCGCGCAGACCCGAATCCTCGCGCCGCGCAGTCGCTATGACGAGATCGTCGAGGCGCTGGTCGCGCACGTCAAGACCATGCAGACCGGTGATCCGACCGATCCCGCCACCCAGCTCGGCCCGCTGATCAGCGAAAAGCAGCGTGACCGCGTGGAGGGCTACATCGCCAAGGGCAAGGCCGAGGGTGCGCGGCTGGTGCTCGGCGGCGGCAGGCCGGCGGGCGTGGACCGCGGCTGGTTCGTCGAGCCGACGATCTTCGCCGACGTCGACAACTCGAGCACCATCGCCCAGGAGGAGATCTTCGGCCCGGTGCTCTCGGTGATCCCGTACGAGACCGAGGACGAGGCCATCGCCATCGCCAACGACTCCGACTACGGCCTGGCCGGTTCGGTGTGGACCACCGATATCGAGCACGGCGCCGAGGTCGCGGCCCGGATCCGCACCGGTACCTTCGCGATCAACTGGTACGCCTTCGACCCGACCGCACCGTTCGGTGGCTACAAGAACTCGGGCATCGGCCGCGAGAACGGCCCCGAGGGCCTCGACGCGTTCTGTGAGCAGAAGTCGGTCCTGATGCCCATGGGCTGGACCGCCGAGTAGTCCGACATGCGCACTCACACCAACGCGTGCGCATCACTCCGCTGGACCGACTCCGCCTCCTAGTTTTCCGGCATATGGACCCGGAGAACCGGCTGCGCGGCCACATCACCCCGGGCAGGTAGGTCGACGACCTCGACCCGCCAGCCCGGGGGCAGGACCCGCTCCAGTCGGCCCGCCACGCGCTGCATGGGCGTGCTCGAATAGGTGTCGGACTCGAATCCGGTCACCAGATCGGTCATGCGTCAAACCACCTCTCAGCGTCGATCTCGTCGTTGACCGCGTGGCGGTGCAGGAGTCTCGCAGGGGTTTCAGCTCGAGAGGAATATAAGCGACAGTTGCGCTGACACCACCAGCGACGCTCTGATCACAGACAGATGTACCCATAAAGAGTTCGCGGGAATCGTCGGACGAACTGTGGACAAGCAAAACCGCCCGTACCGAAACGGTACGGGCGGTTTTTGGTGTTCGGGGGATCAGCCCAGGCGCTCCTTGAGTGCCTCGAACTCGTCACGCACGCCCGAAGGCAGCTTGTCGCCGACGAACTCGAACCATTCCTCGATCGACGGGATCTCCTTGCGCCACTCGTCGGCGTTCACCGCGAGTGCCTCGTCGACATCGGCGGCGACCACGTCGAGGCCGTCCAGGTCGAGATCGGCGGCGGAGGGCACGTTGCCGACCGCGGTGGCCGTGGCGCCCGAGCGGCCCTCGATACGGCCGACGATCCACTCCAGCACGCGGGAGTTCTCACCGAATCCGGGCCACAGGAAGCGGCCGTCGTCGCCACGACGGAACCAGTTCACGTAGAAGATCTTCGGCAGCTTGTTCGCGTCGGCGTTCTTGCCGAGGTCGATCCAGTGGTTGAGGTAGTCGCCCACGTGGTAGCCGAGGAACGGCAGCATCGCCATCGGGTCGCGACGGACGGTGCCGACCTTGCCCTCGGCGGCGGCGGTCTGCTCCGAGCCCATGGTGGCGCCCATGAACACGCCGTGCTCCCAGCCGAACGACTCGGTCACCAGCGGAACGGTGGTCTTGCGGCGACCGCCGAACAGGATGGCCGAGATCGGCACGCCCTGCGGGTCGTCCCACTCCGGCGCGAGGGTCGGGCACTGCGACATCGGGGTGCAGTAGCGCGAGTTCGGGTGCGCGGCGTGGCCCTCCGACTCGGGGGTCCAGTCGTTGCCCTTCCAGTCGATCAGGTGCTGCGGGTCGCCTTCGAGACCCTCCCACCACACATCGTTGTCGTCGGTCTGGGCGACGTTGGTGTACACGGTGTTGCCCGCGTCGATGGTGGCCATCGCGTTGGGGTTGGAGCTGTGGTTGGTGCCCGGCGCGACGCCGAAGAAGCCGAACTCCGGGTTCACCGCGTAGAGCTGACCATCCTTGCCGAAACGCATCCAGGCGATGTCGTCGCCCAGGGTCTCCGCGCGCCAGCCGGGGATGGTCGGCTGGATCATCGCGAGGTTGGTCTTGCCACAGGCGCTCGGGAACGCGGCGGCGACGTAGTAGTTCTTGTTCTCGGGCGAGATCAGCTTGAGGATCAGCATGTGCTCGGCCAGCCAGCCCTCGTCGTGGGCCATCGCCGAGGCGATGCGCAGCGAGTAGCACTTCTTGCCCAGCAGCGCGTTGCCGCCGTAGCCCGAACCGAAGGACCAGATCTCACGGTCCTCGGGGAAGTGGGTGATGTACTTGGTGTCGCTGCACGGCCACGGCACGTCGGCCTGGCCCTCGGCCAGCGGCGCGCCCACGGAGTGCAGCGCCTTCACGAACGGCTTGTCGGCGCCCAGCTTGTCGAGCGCGGCCTGGCCCATGCGGGTCATCACGCGCATCGAGACGACCACGTACTCGGAGTCGGTGATCTCCACGCCCAGCTTGGGGTCCTCGGCGCCGAGCGGGCCCATGCAGAACGGCACCACGTACATGGTGCGGCCCTTCATCGAGCCGCGGTACAGCTCGGTCATGGTGGCGCGCATCTCGGCGGGGTCGACCCAGTTGTTGGTCGGACCGGCGTCGGCCTCGGTGGCGGAACAGATGTAGGTGCGCGATTCGACACGGGCCACATCGGAAGGATCGGACAGCGCGAGGAAGGAGTTGGGCTTCTTCTTCTCGTCGAGCTGCTTGAAGGTGCCTGCCTCGACCAGCTGAGTGGTCAGGCGATCCCATTCCGCGTCGGAGCCGTCGGCCCAGACCACGCGATCGGGCTGAGTGAGCTCTGCGACTTCCTGTACCCAGGCGAGCAGTTCACTGTGCTCGGTCGGCGCCGTGCCGTCGGATCCACGAAGACCAGGAATGGTCGCTGAGGTCATGAAAACTCTCCTGAGATGGGCGGTTGTTCGATCCATCGATCGCCACCATGGGCGGGTAAGGCGTCCGCAGTGACCAACCGTCGCACAACCCCGATAGACGGCTAGGAAGGCCGTACACGGACGGTGGCCGCGCATCGACTGGCAAGAGCGGACGCCCAGGTTCCTGCCTCAAGGTTAACGCGATATGACGACCGATATGGCATCGGGCTCCCTAACAGGTACCCACAGGTGTATCGGTCAATCCCACGCTCACAGTCGATCGAGCGTGGCGATGTCACGCTCACAGGCCGTCAGCTGTGCGGGACGCTCCGCGACGAGCCTGCGCGCGAGCGCGTCGAGCTCGGTGACACGCCGATCCACGGCCACGGCCCGCGCGGTCGATTCCCGCACCACGTGCTCGGCCAGTTCGGCCTCGATGTCCACGAGCACTCCCGCGACACGCTGTTCGAGCTGGGCTTTGACGTTCACCAATGCCTCGGAGACCCACTGGGCCATGTGGTTGCGTTCGGCGAGCTGGCCGCGGGCGCGCACGACCCAGTAGGCCGCGCCCGCGCCGAGCAGCAGCGTCACCGGAACGCTCGCCACGTCGAGTGTCGGGACCAGCGACAGCGGCGCCACGATCAATCGGCCGAGGCCGACGCCGGCCGACGCGCCGAGGGCGATCATGAGGTGATCTTCGACACCTCGGTGTCTCTTACCGGGATCCGGACCGACTCGCGGCGCCGGATCGCGGCGCCGGGTGGTCGGCGCGGCGGTACCGATCCGGCGCGCCGCTTCACTGACCCGTGCGTCGATGACGGCGTCGACCGAGACCGACAGTTCACCGGCCGCCTGCTGCACACGCTGTGGGTAGGCGCGCAGTTCGGCGCGGTCGCTGCGGTCGAGTTCGGCGCGCGACCGGGTGTGTAGCGCGCGCACCATCGCGCCGAGCTCGGTGGTCAGGTCGACGCGAGCGAGCTGCACCTGGCTCCGCACGGCGGCGAGGCCGGTCTGGCGGCCGCCGTCGCGCTCGGCGACCAGTCCGATGCGTTCCTCCCTGATCCGTGCGGTGTCCGTGCCGGAGCGCAGTGCGGTGATCTGTTCGTCGATTCTCGCCCTGGTGTCGGCGAGTACCCGGGTGCGGACGACGGTGCGGCGCTGGGCACCGTCGGCCGGTCCCTTCGCGGTGGCCGCGGCCAGGGTGGCGTGCAGTCCGGCCACGCCGGAGCGATCGAGCAGGGCCGAATCGTCGGTGGCGCGGGCGGCGGCGGCCAGCCGGGCCGAGACGGCGACGATGTCGAGGTCGGTGATGCCACGCGCGGCGAGCAGTTCCAGATTGCGGTCGCGGGTCGCGCGCCAGTCCTGATAGGCGTGAAAGCCGTTCATGGCGAGCAGGATTCGCTGATCGGCGGCGCGCAGACGGTCGATCAGGGCGAACATGTCGGCGCCGAGGACACTGCCCGCGTCGAAGAGGATGAGCGCCGCGGCCGGGTCGTTGCCCACGGTCGGATCGGCCAGGTCGATATGGGGTTCGAAGCGGGCGAGTTCGGTGCGCAGCAGGGTGGTGTTGGCGTCGTCGGGGGCGTAGAAGTCGACGCTGCTGCCCTCCCCCGCGGCGGCCATCGCCCGGAGCAGGGCGCCACCCTGTGGATTCCACCGGTCGATCACCGCGTCCACCGCCTCGGGTAGGGCACCGGGGTCGTCGACGGCCGAGCGTTGGCCGGGCGGGACCTCAGAGGCCTGCACTGGACATCCGCTCCCAGGCTCTGACATAGCCGTTGTGAACGCGCAGCGCGGCTCGCCTGGCAGCGGGGGGCATGTCGCTGGACACGACGGCACGCCAGCGGGTGGCGCGGGCGAGCGCCTCGTCGGCGTCGCCGGGCGCGGGCGACGGGTAGCCCGCGGCCAGGTGGGAGACCTGCGGACAGGCCAATCCGGCGCACAGACCGGCCCAGAGCGCTTCGTCTCCGGTGAGATACTGCTCGATCAGTTCTCGCGCGCGGCCACCGTCGCCGGGGACCGCGCGGGCGGCCAGGCGGGTCAGCTCGTCGAGCAGTTCGCCGCCGCGCACTGCTTCCACCTGCTCGTACCGGCGGTGGACCAGCTTGTGCAGCGGATCGATCCCGCTCGCGGAGTGCAGGATCTGGATGATCGCCGACGCGGGCAGATCGGGATCAGCGCGCAGGGCCGACAGCGCGCAGTCCACGCCGTAGAGATCCCAGTTGGCGATCAGCCGTCTGCGCGCTTCCTGGTCGGAGCCGACGCCGATGAACAGATCGGCGGCGAGCACCGACGGCACATCGGGGCCGACCGCGAGCCTGCGCAGATCGCTCAGATCCTCGGCGCTCACCGCTCCCGACCTGGTCCTGGCAGCGACCGAGGCGACGATCGGCACGATCGGCAGGCCGAGTTCCTGCGCGTGCCGCTGCGCCGCGGCCACGGCCTCGCCCCAGCGCGCGCCCACCGCGTCGGCCTTGTTGAGCACCACCACGCCGCGACCCTGCGGCACGGTCGCGAGCAGGCGGTAGTCGGCGGCCTGCGGCGCGCCGGCCAGCACGTAGATGACCAGATCGCCGTCGAGGACCGGGTCGGGCAGCTCGGGCTGATCGACCGGCGCGGTCTCCTGCGCCGACAACAAGGCCAGCGCGGCCATCACGGTGGTCCGCCCGCTCAGCGCACGCCCGGTGATCTGGATGTGCAGCGGACGACGACGGCGCGCAGCCGCCGCGGCGAGCTGTTCGGCGATCCCCGGATCACCCCCGCGACCTGCACCTAGAACCGCGATCAGCGCGTCGAGCTGGTCCGCGGGTCGTGTCTGTGCGAATTCAGTGGCTGTCGGCATTGCGCGCACCCCCTTTTCGCAGGGCATTGTGTCAGATCCGCGCCGAGCCGGGGCGGGGCGAACCTTCTGCCGACCTGGGCGGATCAGCGGTCCCCCGAACTCGCCTGCGACGCAGCTGCGCGCATGCTGGACAATGGACGACGTGAACGACGCCGCCAACCACGCCGAGCCGACCAGCCACAAGCTGTCGGAGATGCCGAACGACGCGGGCAGGCGCTCGCTCACCGGCTCCCGGCTGTACCCGCGCGTCACGAGCTTCCGCTCGCGGCGAGGCGCGCTGACGCCGAATCAGCAGACCTCATGGGACCGCACCTGGCCGGTGATCGGGCGCGATGTGTCCAACGATCCGGTCGAGGCCGACGCCTGGTTCGGGCGCGAGGCGCCGCTGGTGATCGAGATCGGTACCGGCACCGGCACGGCGACAGCGGCCATGGCGAAGGCCGAACCGCACCTGAATCTCATCGGCATCGAGGTGTATCAGCCCGGGCTTGCCCAGCTGGTCCAGCAGATCGAGCGCGAGGAGATCGAGAACATCCGGTTGCTGCGCGGCGACGCCGTGGACGTCCTGGAGAACATGGTTGCCCCGGAGTCGCTGATCGGTGTTCGGGTGTTCTTCCCCGACCCGTGGCCGAAGGCCCGCCACCACAAGCGCAGGCTGCTCCAGGCGCCGACCTTCGCCCTGATCGCCAGCAGACTCAAGCCCGGCGGCGTGCTGCACGTGGCCACCGACCACGCGGATTACGCCGAGCATATTCTCGAAGTAGGCTCCAAGGAACCGCTGTTCACCGGCCTGAACGACACCACCGGCGGCGACAGCGCCGCCAACCGCACTACCGCGCCGATCGGTTTCGAACGGCCCGTCACCAAGTTCGAAGGCAAAGGCCTGCGTGCCGGTAGCGCCATCAACGAGTTCATATGGGGGAAGATCGACAGATGAGCGTGAGTGAGATCGCCCCCGAGATGCCGGTGCCCGCCCAGGCAGGCTCCGGTTCCGAGGCGTTGAGCGGTTCCGATGTTCGACGCGTCCTACTGGTCTGGGACGCGCCGAACCTCGACATGGGGCTCGGCGCCATCCTCGGTGGACGTCCCACCGCCGCGTATCGCCCCCGCTTCGACGCCCTCGGCCGCTGGTTGCTGGCCCGCACCGCCGAGATCTCGGTCGCCTCCAAGGGTCGCATCGAGGCCGAGGCCACCGTCTTCACCAATATCGCGCCCGGCACCGCCGACGTGGTCCGCCCGTGGGTGGAAGCGCTGCGCAATGTCGGTTTCGCGGTGTTCGCCAAGCCCAAGATCGACGAAGACTCCGATGTCGACGCCGATATGCTCGCGCACATCGCGACCCGGCAACGCGACGGTGGTCTAGCCGGCATCATGGTCGCCTCGGCCGACGGCCAAGCCTTCCGTGAACCGCTGGAAGCCATCGCGGCCAAGGGAATCCCAGCTCAGGTGCTCGGATTCCGTGAGCACGCGAGTTGGGCGGTCACTTCGGATACCCTCGGGTTCGTCGACCTCGAGGACATCCCCGGCGTGTTCCGCGAACCGCTACCGCGGGTGAGTCTCGAGTCGCTGCCCGACGAGGGCGCTTGGCTGCAGCCGTTCCGGCCGCTGTCTGCGCTACTCACTTCTCGCCCTGGTCAAGGAGTCGCTTAAGTGTTCACCCGCTGGGGCGATCTGGTCTACCGTTTCCGCTTCGCCGTCATCGTTGTCGTCGGTGCGGCGATGTTGGCGCTGGGCGCCTACGGCATGGGGCTCGGCCCTCGACTGAGCCAGAGTGGCTGGTTCGATCCCGGCTCGGAGTCGGTGCAGGGCGCGCAGATCGCCGACGGGTCATACGGGCGCGACCACTTGGCGGACGTGATCGTCATGTACAACGCTCCTGAGGGCAAGACGATCGATGATCCGGAGTTCTCGAAGAAGGTTGTCGACAGCCTGGCCGGGGTCGTCGCCAAGTATCCCGATCAGATCGCCAAGATCAACGCCACCTATTGGAAGGTGGGCGACGCGCAGGCCGTGCCCTCTGCGTTCGGGTCCAAGGACAAGAAGCACGCGTTCGCGTCGATCGCCATCGCCGGTGACAACGACACCACCATGATGGCCAATTACCGCACCGTGGCGGACGTCTTCTACATCCCCGGCGTCGACGTGGAGGTCTCGGGCCTGCAGGCCATCGCGGTCACGCTCAACGACACCATCACGCACGACTCCAAGCGGATGGAAGTACTGGCCATTCCCGCGGTGGCGATCCTGCTGTTCTTCATCTTCGGCGGCATCGTCGCGGCCGCCCTGCCACTGATCATCGGTGGTCTGACCATCCTCGGCGCAACCGGCCTCGTCATGGTGCTGACCAACTTCACCGAGGTCAACTCCTTTGTCACCGGTGTCGTCTCGATGATCGGTCTCGGTCTCGCGATCGACTACGGCCTGTTCATCGTCAGCCGTTTCCGTGAAGAAATAGCCGAGGGCTACAGCACGCGCGCCGCCGTTCGGCGATCGGTGATGACCGCTGGGCGAACAGTCGTGTTCTCCGCGACGATGATCATCGCCAGCCTCGGCGGCATCCTGATCTTCCCGCAGGGCTTCCTGCGGTCCGTCGCCTACGGCACCATCGCCACCGTCTCCCTCGCGGCACTGACGGCGGTGACGATCCTGCCCGCGATGCTGGCCGTGCTCGGCCCGCGCGTCGACATGCTCGGTCTCAAGCGCTTCCGCAAGACCAAGACCGCCGAGCAGGTCGAGAACGGCTTCTGGGGCAACATGACCCGCTGGGTCATGCGGCATCCACTCAAGATCGCCATCCCGATCACGATCGGCCTGCTCCTGCTGATCATCCCGGTCAAGGATCTGTCGTTCGGCGGTATCAACGAGAAGTACCTCCCGCCGGACAATCCGACCCGGTCCGCACTCGAGCACTTCTACGAAGTCTTCCCGCAGAAGAAGACCGACCCGATCCAGCTGGTCTTCGTCTCGGACAACACCAACGCGATCGGCAAGGTCTGGAAGGAAGCCAACCAAGCGCCCGGGCTGGTCGGCCCCTTCGAGGTGCCGACAAAGTCGCCGACCAACCCCGAGGTGTTCCGCACCTCGGCGACCCTGCTCGATCCCACCAACAACGCCGAGCCGACGATCGACTACCTGCGCTCGATCGCGGTACCCGACGGCGTCACGATGTACGTCACCGGTCAGCCCGCACTGATGGCCGACAGTATCGATACGCTGCTGAACCTGATGCCGTGGATGATCTTGCTCGTCTTGGTCACCACCACAATCCTGATGTTCTTGACGTTCGGTTCGCTGGTACTGCCGATCAAGGCCGCGTTGATGAGCGCGCTCGGTCTCGGTGCGACTCTCGGCATCCTCACGTGGATCTTCGTCGACGGCAACGGCGCCACACTTCTGAACTTCACACCACAGCCGATCAGCGCGCCGGTCTTGATGCTGATTATCGCGATCATCTACGGCTTGTCGACCGACTACGAGGTCTTCCTGCTCTCCCGCATGGTGGAGGCACGTGCCCAAGGCGCGTCGACCACCGAAGCCGTGCGGATCGGCACCGCCCAAACCGGCAGGATCATCACCGCCGCCGCCCTGATTCTGCTGGTGGTGACCGGCGCGTTCGCGTTCTCCGACATGGTGATGATGCAGTACATCGCCTACGGCATGATCGCGGCGCTGTTCATCGACGCCACCATCCTGCGCATGCTGCTCGTCCCGGCGATCATGAAGCTGCTCGGCGACGACTGCTGGTGGGCGCCGAAGTGGATGAAGCGCATCCAGGAGAAGATCGGCCTCGGCGAACCCATCCTCGACGACGAGCGCCCGGAACACGGTGGCGTGGTCGACCTGGTGAAGACCACCCCGATCACCGACCCGCCGACCATGCAGATGACGGCGGTCCCCGACTCCAAGCTGGCTCGCACCCCACGCAGGCCGCGCACGGTCGCCGAGATCGAGGCCGAGGCCCCGACTCAGCGCATCGACAAGATCACCGACACCGACGAACCCGCCCGTTCGCGCCAGCCGATGTCGCCCGATCCGACGCGTCCTCGCGCCTCGATGTTGTCCTCGGGTGAGCCGACCCGGGAGTTGCCCGTGGTCAAGCCGGGTACGCCGGCGAAAGCCGCTCCGGAGGACACGGCGAAGCAGGAGGACTCCGGTCCCGACCTGCCGAAGTACGTTTCCGGCGAGCCGACCCAGGTACTGCCGATCGTGAAGCCGGATGCTCCGAAACCCGTTCAGGGACCTGATGATTCGACCCCGGATACCACCGAGGACGAAGACCGTGGCTATTCGGGGCCGAGCTTCGGCACACCCCCCATCCCCCTCGCCGATCTCGGCGATCCGCGAACCGGCCCCGGCGGCGCCGCTCGCTCGACCAACGGGCGCGGGCGCACGAACGGCACCGCCGAAACCCCCACCGGCCCGTCGATCTCGCGGCCCGGACCGGTCGACAACGGGTCCGGTCTCGATCTGCCCGGCATCGTCACCGGGGTTGCGCCGCGTGGCTCCGAACGCGTACAGCCGCCTTCGGGCTACAACACCTCCGGCGTGATCGGCGAGACTCCGCCGGTGCCCCGGGTGTCGACCCCCGACGAGACCGGCGACAGCGCCGGATTCGGCACCCCCCCTGCCGGTTCCCCGCCGCGACCCAGCATTGTGCCCCCGGCCAGGCCGAACACGGCGACACCGCCGCCGCGTGGGATCGTCCCGCCGCAGGCGCCGAGGATCGTGAACACGCCCCCGAACGCGACGCCCCCCGCGCCGCCGAGCGAGACTCCGTCGAGCGGAACTTTCAACGGGTTCAGCCCGGTGACCGCGTCGAACCTCAGGCCGGTCACGCCCGACTCCCCCGCGCCCGATCCGGTCGATGCGGCCCCTCCGGCGGAGCCGAGCCGTCCGTCAGAGCAGAGTCATCCGTTCGAACAGAGCCGTCCATTCGCGCCGAGCCGTCCGACCGAGCAGAGCCGTCCGACCGAGCAGAGCCGTCCCTTCGAACAGAGCCGTCCGACCGAGCAGGCCGATCTCCCTGTGCGCGAGACGGATTCGCGCCCGCACGAAGTCGATACCGCGAGCCCTGACTTCACAGCGGCGCCCGGCGCGCATCGCGCCGAGTCTTACCAGGGCAGTCCGGCTCGCGCGGAAACGGAACCCGAGTCGCCGATCCCGCCGCAGGGCGTCTTCGGCACCGCGGTACCCGTGGAACCGCAGCCGAGCGCCCCGTGGAACAACGGCATGACCGGCCCCGGCACACCACGCGGTTTCACCTCGTCCGACCAGGACAGCGGACCTCGCTTCTCACCGGTCACCCCGTCCTCGGCCGACGAGGCGAACCGTGATCGTCCTGTCGTCGATTCCTCCGGCGACCGGCCGACGTCGGCTCGACCGGCAGACGTGGTGCGTCCGCAGATCGCGCCGCCCGGATTCACCGAGGTCCGACCCGAGACCGCGCCTTCACCCCGGCAGCCGGATTCGGCAACCGGCGAAACATCGGCCGCCAGTGGGGAACCGGCCGGCGAGGCACCGGCGACCGACCAGATCGGTGGCCCCGGTCAGTGGCAGGCGCCTTCCGGTTTCACCGCTGTTCCGACGCCGGCCGCATCGCCTGCGGAGCCTTCCGACGATGCGTCCCCGGATACCCCCGCCGCCGAAACCGATGCCACCGCAGCGGAATCCCCCGCCGATACGCGCAACGAGATCGAGAACTGGATGGCTCAGCTGCGCTCGTCGCGCCGCGGTACGGCCGCGGACGAGGGTCGCCACCACGGCAACGAGGGCCGGACGGTGAGCGTGAACGAACTGCTGCGCCGACGCGAGGACGACTGACGTTCGCAGTGCTGACACACGACCGGCGGGGCTTTCGAGCCCCGCCGGTTCGTTGTTTCTAGGAGGCCTGGCGCGGTGGTGCTGCCTCGGCGAAGGCACGCGCGTAACGGGTTCCGGTGAGCAGCAACAGGATTCCGACTGCCAGGAACGCGGTGACGCGGACCAGGCCGGACAGTGTCGCCAGATCGAACAGGAACAGTTTCGCCAGTGCGGCCGCGGCGACCAGCAGGCCGGACACCAGGCAGACTTTCGCCACGGCGGGTGAACTGGCGAGACGACGCAAACCGAAGAACAGTGCGCCGGTGGCCACCACCATCCACACGATGGTCGCGAGGCTGTGCCCGACGATGAAACCATCGGCACCGCCGAGAGATACGCCGAGGGACACCGCGGCGACCAGCACGTAGTACAGCCCCGCGATACTCACCGCGATCCACACCCCGGTGACGAGCGCCGGATCGTCGCACCGCGGCAACCGTGGCACGGTCCACGCCACCATCGCCGCCACACCCAACCCGACCATGGCCGCCACTGCCGTCGCGACATCGAGTTCCCGCTCCGCGAGCCCTTGCAGCGCAAGTGTTTCCGGCGTAGCTGTCGCCAGCATCACCAGCCCACCGAGTACCGCGAACGCGATACCGAGCCCGGCGGCCACCCGGGTGCGACTGACGGCGGCCACCGCGAGAAACCCCAGACCGGCCGCGAACAGCGTGGTCGGTAGCAGTCGAGGCTGACCGCTCGTCGCCGCCACGCAGGTCTGCGACAGAGCTACGGCACCGGTCAGTCCCGCCACCAGTGCCGTGTGCCGCGCGATCCGCCACACTGCGACAGGCCGAACATCCTCGGCATCGGGAGCATTCGCGGGGCGGGGAGTCGTCGCGGCGGGGCCCACTCCCGTCAGGCGCGGAATCACCGCAGTGGCCGCGAGGCCGAGCAGGACAGCGGCCAGAGCCGCGGTGATCGAGGCGCTCACCATTCGGTCGAACAGTACGGCGACCGCGAGCACCGGAAGTGCGGTCAGCGCGATCGTGATGCTCGCGGTGATGTCATCGGGCCTGCGCCGCACCGCGAGCAGCGCGCCGACCAGACCGACCACCGCACAGGCGATCGCGGCAACCAGCAGACCCTGCCGCTGCTCGGCCGCAGTGCCGGAGATCGCCCGTTCGATCCCGCTGAACGCCGCCATCCCCAGCACGGCGAGCACCACCGGCAAGGTGCGCGCCACGTGCAGCACCGGCCAAGCTCTGCGCATCTGCACCGGAACGCCTGCCGCCTGCAAGACCACCAGGAACCCGAGCAACATCAGCTCGGTGGTCAACGCCGGAGACAACACCGCGGCGCCCACCACCACTCCCACGGCCAACGGCTGCGACTGCCACCGCACCGCGACTCCCACCCCGATCAACGCCACCGCCAGCGCCGCCGCGAGCCCGACCTCACCCGGAACCCATCGGTAGTACCCGGTCATCGCGACAACATCGAGATACAACCCAGCGATACCGGTGGCCACCAAGGCGATTCCACCGACACGCCCACCGGGCCGCCCGAAAACGCGCCACCCGAGCCCGACCAGCACCACCGAAAGACCGGCCCCGGCACCGACTCTCGCCACCGGACCGAAAAGGCCGGCCTGCGCGGCCAGCACCAGCAGCATCAGCACGCCGACCAAGGTCACCCCGACCCCGGCCACCGCCAGCACCCGCGAAATCACCCCTTCCCGCTGCCACCACGGCACCCGAGGCTCGCGCGCCGGACCCCGCATCGGCATCGGCATCGGCATCGGCATCGGCATCGGCGCGAAGGGTCGACCAGCCGGATGAGTTCCCTGCCCCCATCCGGACCCGACCTGACGCCCCTGCCCCGCGCCCACGGGCACAGCCGTTCCCGGCGCCGGCGCGTAGGTCGCTGTGTGCCGACCACCCGCCCACCCCGCCTGGCCGAAGGGAGCGCCTCGAGGTGGACCGCCGTGAACAGGCCCGAAGCCCGCGACAGTCGGCGGGCCCGCAACGGGCGCAGCCCCCGCAGCAGGCGACCCCGCAACAGATGCAGGCCCCGCAACAGGCGCAGGCCCCACAGCAGCCGCACTCGACGTCGGGGGCACCACCTCGCCTTCGCGCAGCGCTTCTTCAGCCCGCAACTGCGCGGAAAGCACGTCCAGATCGCCCCCCAGCTGACCCATCCGGGCGCCCAGCGCGGTGAACTCCCCCGAGAGCCGCGCTACGAGCGCGGGATCAATAGCGGTACTCATCTCCCCATCGTCGGCGCCCGACACCCGCCGAACATGAGTAGAAACCCCCGTCAGCCCCCGGTTCCTACCCGAATCAGCCCGGGTAGCCCTCGATGTCTCCCCGACTACCCGGGGTCATGACCCCAGAAACCGTCGCCACTGCACCATCAGCGGATACTTCGCCGTCACCGACCCGAACCGGATACGCCCGTGCACGACAAGGTGCAGAGGTCCGATCGGCGGCCCCGTACGCACCTTGTTGTTGGCCGAGGACCCCACCAGATCGAGACCGTTGAGGTCGACGGTGGCCGCCGCGGGGACGAGCAACGTGAGGCTCGTGCAGTAGTCGTCGACCTGGATCTCCACGATCTGCGTCTGCATCACCGCCTCGGTGAAGTCCAAGGTCACACCCGACATCAGGTTGTTGAGATGCAGCACCGGCGGCACCTGCCACGGCCCGCGTCGATGCACCCCCGACAAACGGCTGCGGATCGCGCTCGGATTCGACCCACCGGCCGGAACCGGGATGTGTCGTGGGCGCGGCATAGCGGCGGGCTGCGGTGTGCCCGCCACCCGCATACCGGGCAGGTCGACCAGCACGGCGTTGAGTTCACCGCGGGTCTTGGCGGCCAGCGCGGTGTCCATCCGCTCGGTGAACTCCCCGAGCGACAACATGCCGAGCCCGACGGCACGCTGCAGCAGCTGACCGACATGCTCACGTTCGGCATCGGAAACACGCAGCTCACGGTCGCCGACGGGGCCGGCCGTCGCGGCGCCGGGTACGAAGAGGGATTCAGGACCGCCCATGTCATCGAGGGTAGCCAGACACACCCGCCGAGCACATCAGGGCAAACCCCTAATCACTGTGGCTACTCGAGCCCCTGCTCGATCGCGTAGCGGGTGAGTTCGACCCGATTCGCGAGCTGCAACTTGCGCAACGTCGCCTGCACGTGGTTCTCCACGGTCCGGTGCGAGAGATTCAATCGAGTAGCGATCTGCTTGGCCGACAACCCTTTGGCCACCATCCGCAGAACCTCCGTCTCCCGCTCGGTCAACGACGGCCGATGCGGCTGATCGGCGGCCGCCGGTGCGGTCGCCATCCGCCGATACTCGCCGAGCACCAACCCGGCCAGCCCGGGCGTGAACACCGGCTGACCAGCGGCAGTGGCCTTGACAGCGTCGATCAGCTCGGCGGCGGACGCGCTCTTCACCAGATATCCGCTGGCCCCGGCCTTGATCGCGTCGAGCACATCGTCGCGCTCGGCCGAGGCCGACAGCACCAGCACCCGGCTGTGCGGCGACACCCGCAGCACTTCGGCGGTCGCCGCGGCCCCGTTCCCGTCGGTGAGCTGCATATCCATCAACACCACGTCCGGCTGCACGGCCGCGGCCCGACGGGAGGCCGTGCCGACGCCGTCCGCGGTGGCCAGTACCTCGAAACCGGCTTCGGCGAGATCGCGAGAAACACCCTCACGCCACATCGGATGGTCGTCGACCACCATGACCGTAATCGCCGGCATCGCCCAGCTCCTCTTCTCAGCGCGCCGGATGGCGCGGAATCCGGAATTCCCACTCGGTACCGAGGTCCGCACCCTCGGTCAACAACTCGGCCGTACCGCCCAGTGCCTCGATCCGGCCGACGATCGAGCGCGAAACCCCCATCCGTCCTTCGGCTTCGGCCGCCTCCAGCCGTCCTGTCGCGATGCCGACGCCGTCGTCACGCACGCTCACCACCAACCCGTCACCGGTGTCCTCCAGCAGCACATAGGCTTTCGCGTCGACGCCCGCGTGCAACGAGACATTCGACAGCGAGGTGTTCACCGCCGCCGCGATCTCCTGGGCGACTATCCGTCCTACGAGCACCGGATCGCCCGGCGTGGCCACCGATACCTTCGGCGTGGCGTGCGCGGTCAGCAATGGCCGCAGATCCACTTCGCCCGAGTCCGGATCGGGCAGCTCCGCCTGCTCGGACAGCAGCACCCGCAATGCCACCTCCTGCTCCCCGGCCCGCTGCGCGAGTTCCTTTGCGGGCCCGCCTATCTCGCTGCCACGGCGTTTGATGAACGCCAGCACCTGCAACACCCCGTCGTGCACCTCGCGAGCCAAGCGCTCCCGCTCCTGCGCCGCCGCCGTGATCCGCAAAGCCCGTTCGAGCTGCCCCTGCGCCCGTCGAGCGGTATTGGCGGCCAACCCGAGCGCCAACCCGACCGAGACGAGTACCGGTGCGGTCGCGTCGCCCCAGACGTCCTGTCCCCACTGACCCCGTACGGTCACCACGACCGCCGACATGGCGAGTCCCGCGACAACACCCGCGACAGGTCCGCGCAGAATGGCCATCGAGATCACCGAGTTCGCGATCCACAACGTCGTCGGCAGGGTCTGATGTCCGTGGTACCAATCGTAGTCCGCGACAAGCCGAGTCGAGGCGATCAGCGCGATCGTCACCACCTGATCGCCGAACACCACCCAGCCGCGGATCTTCCCGGTCGCCTCGGGGAAGTACCACTGCGACAACAGCAGCGCCGAACTGCCCGACCAGATCGCCATCACCGCGATCAGCATCCAGCTCAGTCGCGGATGCTCGTAATACGACACCGACGCGATCTGCTGACCGATCGCGTACAGCAGCGTGACCAGCCGAAACGCCTGCGCCGCCCGCCACAGCGGCGCGGTCGCGGCGTCGGCCGAGCTCAGCTCAGCTGTGTGAGTCCGCATCGCCGGACTCGGCTTCTTCCATGCGCAGCCGCTTCGCCACGTCGAAGCGGCCCGGCGGCTCCGGTTTGTCCGGCTCGGCGCTGAACCGTTTTCGCTCCTCGGTGGCGACCAATTCGCCGAAGGCCTCCTCCGGACTGTCGGCGAGCAGATAGCGAATCGCCGTGTTGCCCACCGCGATCAACGGCACGGCGAGCAGTGCCCCCGCGATCCCGCCGACCACCAAGCCGGCGGTGATGGCCAGCACCACGGCCAGCGGATGGATGCTCACGGCGCGCCCGAGCAGCAGCGGTTGCAGCACATGGCCTTCCAGCTGCATCACCGCGATGATGATGCCGAGCACGATCAGCGCGGTCACCAGACCCTTGGTGACCAGGGCGATGAACACGGCGACGAACCCGGCGAAGAACGCGCCGATGATCGGGATGAACGCGCTGATGAACACCAGCGAGGCCAGCGGCAAGGCCAGCGGCACATGCAGAATCGCCAGCCCGGCTCCTATACCGATCGCGTCGACGGCGGCCACCGCGACGGTGGCACGCACGAACCCGACCAGCGTTCCGAAGCCCAGTTCACCGGCGGTGCGGACCTTTTCGCGGTGGGCGGTGGGGATGATCCGGGTGACGAAGTTCCAGATCTGATCTCCGCCGTAGAGGAAGAAGATGAGAATGAACAGGATCAGGAAGGCGCCGGTGAGAATGTGGCCGATGGCGGTGGCGGTGGTCAGCGCGCCGCTGGTCAGGCTCTCGCGGTTGTCCTGAATGGTGCGCACGATGGTGTCGCCCGCGCTGCGGATCTGCTGATCGCTCAGATGCGGCGGACCGTTGATCAACCAGTCCTGCACCTTGTGCACGCTGTTGGTGACCTCGTTGGACAGCCCCGGCACACCGTCGACAAACTGTTCGACGACGAAGGTCAGCACCCCCGCCAGCAGACCGATCGACCCAAGCAGCGCGACGAACACGCCGAGCGAGCGCGGAATCCCCACCCGCTGCATCCAATCGACCATCGGCGCGAGCAGCGCGGCGGCGAGCAGCGCGATGGCCAGCGGGATCACCACCGTGGCGAACTTCTGCACGAGCATTCCGACCGCGAGCAACGCGCCGAAGATGATCAGCAGCCGCCAACTCCACGCGGCGGCTTTGCGGACCAGGGGATGAACTGCCTCGGCGTCCGAGCGCCACGGCGTTGACGCGGTCCCGGAATCTACCTTCTGGTCGGTCACTCGAGAGAGCCTATCGGTCCGAACGCCGGATCGGTGCTCGTGCCGGCGCCTCGGGAAGAGGTTCTGACCACAGTCCCGCTACGGGTGAACGCCCGGTCGACGGAACCGGGCGTTCGCCTGCCTATCGACAGAACCGCATGTCAGTGTCCGGCCAAGCCGGGCACGGTGTAGCTCGGCGGCGTGCCTTCCGGCGGCCCGACAGCCTCGGGGGAGGCGCCGCTGGGCTTGGCACTACCGCTGTTCAGTGCCGGGAAGATGCTCTCGGCCGAGCCGCTGGTCGTGGTGCCATCGGCAGCGGAAGCGAGGCCACCATTCGGCGAATTATGTTGTCAGTCAGTATCTTTCACACATAGCCAGAATGAATTACTGCGGAATGGCGACGGGGTTTCCTCGGTTTCCACCCGGTAATGGGCGAATGTCGGTGCGATAATGCCCACCCTGTCGCCTGTCCTGATCACCTGGCTAGGTGGTCAGATAGATTGGCAGACGTGTCGGCGCCCCTGGAAGCGGTCAAACAGACCATGCGAACGCGCTGGCCGCTGTATCTGACGTCTGTGCTGCTGGCGAACGCCTTCGGCGCGGTGCTGGTGTGGGCCTTCATCCAATACGGCCTGCCGGTTCCGGAGGGCGATCCGGGTGGGGTGCGCCAGACCGGTCTGCTCGCGCCGCTGCTCGTTTTCGGGGTGGCCGCCGTGCTGAGCATCTTCGCCGCGGCCCTCATGCTGCGGCCGGTGATGCGCTGGCAGATGCGCGGCGGGCCACCGAGCAGACGCGAGCAGATGGCGGCCCTGCACGTGCCGCTGCGGCAGTCGATCGTGCACCTGGTGCTGTGGATCATCGGCGGCGGGATCCTGGCCGCACTGATCATCACCGAATCGCCCGAGCTGGCGGGTGCGGTGATCGTCACCGAGTGCATGGCCGCCACCATCGTGTTCGGCTTCACCTACATGCTCGGCGAACGCATCCTGCGCCCGGTCGCCGCGGAGGCGCTGACCGAGGGTACTTTCGACCACACGCTGACCCCCGGCGTCGGCACCCGGATGGCGATGACCTGGGGCATGGGCACCTTCGCGCCCACCATCGCGATCGTGCTGCTGTGCGTCACCCAGATCTCCTCGGACGTGAAGTTCTCGGCGAAGTCGCTCGCGATCTCGATCCTGCTGCTGTGTGGCGTGGTGATCCTGCAGGCGCTGGCGCTGTCGATGCTGACCGGTTCCTCGATCTCCGACCCGGTGCGGCAGTTGTCCCAAGCCATCAACAGGGTGCAGGCCGGCTCGCGTGACGTGCAGGTGGAGGTCTACGACGGCAGCGAGATCGGGCTGTTGCAGGTCGGCTTCAACCGGATGATGGACGAGGCGGCCAAACGCCGCAAGCTGCAGGAACTGTTCGGTCAGCACGTCGGCGAGGATGTGGCGCAGCGGGCACTGGACTACGGCACCGAACTCGGTGGTGAGACCCGATTCGTCGCGGTGCTGTTCGTGGACATGGTCGGTTCCACCGCCGCCGCGGCCGAACGCCCGCCGACCGAGGTGGTGAGCCTGCTCAACGAGTTCTTCCGGGTGGTGGTCGACGTGATCGACAGCCACCACGGTTTCGTCAACAAGTTCGTCGGCGACGCGGCGCTCGCCATCTTCGGCGCCCCGCTGGATCGCCCCGACGCACCGAGCGCCGCCCTCGCCGCGGCCCGTGACTTGCGCGAGGCCCTGCGCGAGGTGACCAGCCTCGACATCGGCATCGGCGTCTCGGCGGGCCTGGCGGTGGCCGGAAACATCGGCGCCGCAAATCGTTTCGAATACACCGTGATCGGCGACCCCGTCAACGAGGCGTCGCGGCTCACCGAATTGGCCAAAGATCATCCCGGCCGCGTTCTCGCTTCGGGCAGCGCGCTCTACTTCGCCGACGAAAGCGAGCAAGAACATTGGATAACCGGAGACGAGGTCCAATTGCGCGGCAGACGCAGAAAAACCCGCCTGGCCTGGCCGAAGTCCGCGATCGCCGCGCCGCGCGGGGACGAGGAAGAACAGATGCGTTCGTTAGGCTGAGACCGTGACGGCCGACGGCGACCTAGCAGGCGCACCGGCCGAGCGCCGCCGCCGCTTTCGGTGGGTCAAGTGGGTGCTCGGCGCGGTGATCCTCGCGCTGCTCGTCGGCGAAGGCGTGTATCTGTGGCCCCGCCTGCACGAATCCTGGCGCACGCTCACCGAGATCCACTGGGGCTGGCTGTTCCTGTGCATCGTGTTGCAGGCGATGTCGATGAGCGGTTTCGGGCGGGTGCAGAAACAACTGCTGCACGCCGGTGGGGTGGACGTCAGCCAGGGGAAATCGGTATCGGTGGTCTACGGCGCGACCGCGATGTCGCTGACGCTGCCCGCCGGACAGGTCTTCTCCACCGCGTTCACCTACCGCCAGACTCGGCGCTGGGGCGCGAGCCCGATCGTCGCCTCCTGGCAGCTGGTCTTCTCCGGCGTGGTCGCCGCCGCGGGGCTGGCGCTGCTCGGGATCGCCGGCGCCGCGCTGGTCGGACAGGGGATCGGCTTCAAATTCGTCGTCTCGCTGGTGGTCCTCGCCCTGGTCCTGTTCGCCGGCAACTATCTCGCCCGCCATCCCGGCACGCTCGAGGCCATGCTGCGGCGGGTACTCGCGCTGGTCAATCGGCTGCGGAAGAAGCCCGCCGATCACGGCATCGCCAAGCTGGCCGAGATCCGGGCGCAACTCGAGTCGGTCGATCTGGGGAAGAAGGACGCGGCGCTCGTCGGGGTGTGGGCGCTGGTGCACCGGTTCGCCGACGTGGCGTGTCTGGGCACCGCCTGTTACGCGATCGGCGCCGATCCCAAGTTGTCCGGGCTGCTCATCGCCTTCGCGGCGGGCAAGGCGGTGGGGTCGATTCCGTTCGCGCCGGGCGGCATCGTCTATGTGGACGCGACGCTGATCTACAGTCTCACCGCGGCCGCGGGACTGCCCGCCGCACAGGCCGTCGCGGCCGCGTTCGTGTACCGGCTGGTCAGCTTCATCCTGGTCGCCGTGGTCGGCTGGATCGTCTTCGCGTTCCTGTTCCGCACACCACAGGCCGACGACGAAGAGTACGAGCAAGAGTTCTATTCCGCCTCCCCGCGTATTCAAGCCAGACGTAGGCGCGGGGAATCCGGGGACGCGGCCGGCGGAACGATGGAGTCGGGTTAGCCCGTCCCCGATGAGTTACCCATGTGCCGATTATCGAACGGTGTCACCGCAGCGCGCGTATCGCGGCGCGCCACCCCAAGAGAAACAGCGCGAGGACGCAGGCCGCGACAATCATGAAACTGAACGCGACGCCCTGGCCGCTGATGGCGCGCAACACCATCCCGCCGACGAGGGTGCTCGCCCAGATCAGGATTCCGGTGGGCCACAACGCCGTTGCGTCGAACCGCGTGTTCCGTGCGAGGTAGACCGCAAGGACCCAGCCGAGGATCAGTCCTGACCCGAAGGGCCACACCGTTTTCAGCAGACCGGCGATGACGGCTTCGTCGTGACTGCGCCTCCCGATCGCGCAGAAGACGATCACCAATAGAGCATCGATACCGAACGGCGCGTATCTCTTCACGGACGTAGCGTAACCGGTCAAGATCGACTTCGAGACCGGGTTCATAGCCACTGAGCAGTGATAACCCTCGCTCTACGGCTCCGGCGTCGCCAGCGATTTCAGCAGCACGGCCGCGAGTCGTGAAGTGGCGTCGCCACTGTCGACATCGGCGATGTGCACCGCGAAGACCAGGTCGCCCATCGTCGCCAGCAGCCAACCGTCGGCGCCGCCCGTCGCGGCGAAGGCGGTGATATCGCGGAATCCGCGCAGCGCAGCGGTTTCGGGCTTGCCGATGCCCTCGTTCATCATTCCGCGCAGCCGGTCGACCGCGGGCTGGGGCAGCGCGGGAACCGGGGTATCGGTGGTACCCGGCTTGCCCGCCTCGATCATCGGCGGCACCACCGACCCACGCGCAATGGCCGCCGCGGCGATCGCCATCCCGAAGGGGCTCACCTGCACCGCATCGGCGCCCGCACCCTGACGCACCTGCTCGGTGCTGCGGCCGGGCGTGCTGATCCGCCCGGTCACCTCGTCGAGCCCGGCCACCTTGAAGTCGACGCCGACGCCGAGCGCGGTGGCCGCCTCGGCCGCCTCCTGCACGGTGACGTCCTGCGGCGGCTTGTTCTTGGTCGCCGCGGCCACGGTGCGGAACAGCTCCATCGTGCCGCCCGCCGGGAACAGTCCGGTGAAGGCGATCGGCCCCTTCTCCGTCGCGTACGAGTTCTGCGCCACCGCGACAACCGCGCCGGTCGAGGGCTGAATGGCCACGACCGTCGCCGCGGTCCCCGCGCTCACCACGGCGTCTTCGGCGGCGCGCTGGAGTCGCTGATCCATCGTCGCGGCGATATCCGGCCCGGCCGGTCCCTGGTATCCGGCCACCTGGTTGACGAACCTGCCGTCGGCCTCGAAGATCTGCACACCCCAGCCCGCGGTGGCCTCGAGGCTGTCCTGCCATACCTCGCGCAGCGCGTCGAGCATCGGCGAACGGGTGCGCCGGTCGGCCGAGATCAGTTTGGGCTGCTTCTCCATCACCACACCCGGCACCTTGGCCATCCGTGGTTCCAGGATCGCGAAATCCCCGTCGCGCAGGTTCACCGCGACGATCGGCTTGCCCTGCGAGCCTGCCAGTTGCTGCATCAGCGACGGCCCGGTGATCAGGGGCGCGACCGGCTCGATGGCGTCGGCGAGCGCGTTGGTGGTGCCGACGAGGTCGCCGGTACGGCTCGGGTCGATCTTGATGACGTTGAGCGTCTGCTCGGTCATCAGCGTTTCGCCGGGCAGGTCGACAACCTTGGGCGGCGGCTTCGCGGTGGTACGCACGAGCTTGACGGTGCGGTTGTTCGTCAGCTGCGGCATGACCACCGCGGGCTCCCAGGAGATCCGCCAGCCGATGGCGAGCTTGCGAACGGTGCCCTGCAGTGTGTAGGTCCAGTCCTTCTTCTCGCCGAAGTTCCAGGCCACTTCCATGCTGAAGATCGCGGACTGCTTGTCGAGGTCGATGACCTGCGACGCCTCGTAGTCGACAGTGCCCGATTGCAGGCCCTCGAACATTTGCTTCATGGTTGCCGAAGCGGCGGCGGGGTACGAGGTCAGGTCGGCGGCTTTGCCGTAGTCCTGATCGTCGAGGTACTCGGTGAACCGCTGGACCACCGTCTCCGACTCGCTCGTCTTCCCACCCACTCCGCACGAGCACAGCGCGATGGCGAGGGTCGCAACCCCCGCGATCGCCATTGCGCCCCGGACGCGAAAGCGGCGGGATCCCCACACATCCATATCGCCCACTCTTCACTCTTGCCACTCCGGTAACAAATCCACCGTACCGGAAGTTGACCCGTCTCCAATGCCCCGGTCAGCCGGGATACTCCCCGACCTCGACACCTCGATTGTGCCGGAAATCTCGCCCTGATGAGGGTCCGTTTTCCAACCTCGCCCAGTAAGCGGCAACAACTGCTGCGTCAACCGTACCGACAGCCGCGCCAGGTGGTGCGGATCTCGCATTTGTCCGGCGATTCAACGCGAGGGTACCCAGGCCGTCTCCGTCCACACGCACGGCATCGCCTTTACCGAGTCGATACGCACCGGTTCACGCAGAGCGGAATTCACCGCGCTGATATCGGCGTAATCTTGTAATCAACGCAACGTGCGCAAGACAGATAGCAGGTGATTTCCATGCGGAACGATCGACGCGAGCGCGGATTCGGCCGACCCGGCGGTTGGCAGCAAGCCGACCTTCCCGATCCCGCCGACGCCCCCGACTGGTTCGCCGGACGATTGCCCGCCGACTGGTTCACCGGGCCGGTGGACATCGAGATCGACCGCGACGAGATCGTCGTGGTCGGCGAACTGCCCGTCCCCGGCGACGCGAGCACCCCGGCGGCCACGAAAGAAGGCGCGCTGGCCCGCTTCCGCGAGTCGACCCGCCCGGCCCGCATGCAGATCGCCGACGAGGCCCAGCGGCGTTACGGCCGCAGTGTCGCCTGGGGCGTGCGAGTAGACGGCGAACGGATCCTGTTCACCCACTTGGCGGTCCCCGTGATGACCCGTCTGCGTCAGCCCGAACGCCAGGTCCTCGACACCCTGATCGACGCGGGCGTCGCCCGCTCCCGCGCCGACGCCCTGGCCTGGACGGTCAAACTCGCGGGCAAACACGCCGAAACCTGGCTGGCCGAACTCCGCGAAGCCATGCGCAAGGTCGACGACCTGCGCTCGGAGGGCCCCACCGGCTTGTGACTTACAGTGGCCTGCATGGGAGATTCCGTGCAGGCCACCGGTCCGATCCTCGTCATCAACGGACCGAACCTGAACATGCTGGGCACCCGTCAGCCCGAGATCTACGGCGCCGACACCCTCGACGATGTCGTCGCGCTGTGCGAGCAGACCGCCGCCCGATTCGAGCGCAAGGTCATCGCGTTCCAGTCCAATCACGAAGGCGCGCTGATCGACCGGATCCACCAGGCCCGCGGCGAGGTGTCGGCCATCGTCATCAACCCCGGCGGCCTCACCCATACGTCGGTGGCGCTGCGCGACGCCCTGGTGATCCCGGAGGTGCCGATCGTCGAGGTGCACATCAGCAATGTGCACGCGCGCGAGGAGTTCCGGCACCATTCGTTCGTCTCCCCGATCGCGACCGCGGTCATCGCCGGCCTCGGCATCCAGGGCTATGCCGCCGCGATCGAATACCTGAGCAAGCCCTAGCTGAGGCGGAAGACGGGGAAACCCGGTGCGATAGCGATCAATTCGGCATCGGTCGCGTCTTTGGTGAGACCCTCGAAGAACTTGCCGACCTCCCAGCCCCACTTCTCCAGGTACAGCCGGAGCAGCGGCACCTTGTCGGCGTCGGCGACCTCGGTGGCGGTGAACCGTTCGGTCTTACGGCCGAGGCGTAGTTCGCCGTCGCCCGCCACGCGCAGATTGCGCACCCATTGGACGTGCCCACGCGGCGCGACCAGGTAGCGCTCGCCGTCGGCGGCCGTCATCACGTTGACCATGGTGGTGCGCCATTCCCCGCTCTTGCGGCCGCGCACCGCCAGCAGCCGCGACCCCATGATGCTGATTCCCAGTTTGGGCAGCAGGTTGGCGATCTTGTTGACGATCGGGTCGATACCGGTCGGGGGGAGGTGGCGGGTCGCGTTGTCCATGTCGATCACTCCTGAACTGTGAGCACTGCTCTCTGTTGAGTACAAGCATGCGCGATCCGCGCGCCCAAGTCAAGAGCAGTGCTCACAGTTTCCGAAAAGTCCGATTTCAGCGAATCGAGAGTTTCATCCGCGAAATACCTGGAACGTCGATTCGGGCGTACCGGCAGCTCGCTCCCAATATGACGAAACCGATTCGGCCAGAACGGTGTCCACGCCGACCTCGGCACCGGTCGCCACCACATGTCGCGCGCCGGCCGCCATCATTCGCAGGTACGCCGGATCGGGCGGACCCCCGTCCTCGGCGATTCCCGCCCACGCGGCGTACAGCTCGCCGACACTGCCCAGTGACCGCTGGGCGTAGGGCATGAACCGGGCTATCGCGGAACCGGACCGGTCGATGATCGCCAGCGCCTGCTCGTAGCCGAGCAGCAGAGGCAGGAACAGAGCGAGCATCGCCTGGTAGAAGACCTGGGCCGCGCCGTCATCGGCACCCAGATATTCCATGGCCGCCAAGGGCCGCAACAACTCTCGTTGTGCTTCGAATACCGCCGGTCGGCCGCTGTAGAAGATGTACGCCGCAGGCCCGGCCAGCTCGTGCGGCTGAGCCATCACCCCACCGACGAGAAATTCGCCACCGCGAGCCCGGACGAACGCCGCCCCCTGCCGAGTCCGCTGCGGCGAATCCGAGGACAGGTTGACCACAACCTTGCCGGTCAGATCGGCGCCGCCGAGAATCTCGTCCATCGCGTCGTAGTGGGTCAGGCTGAGCACGATGAGCTCCGCCGCCGCCACCGCGTCGGCGACCGTCTCGGCGCGATGGGCACCCAGACCGTCGGCCTTGCCGGGGGTGCGGTTCCAGACCGTCACCGTGAAACCCGCGGCGCGGTAGGTGCGCACGATCTGCTGCCCCATCGGGCCGAGGCCGATGACGGTGACCGCCTCGGCCGCTCGGCCGGAAGCCGACATCAGGACGCCTCGCCGCGGAACAACGCGTACGGCGAGATCTGCCTGCCTGTCGCCTCGGACGCGGCGACGGCCTTGCGCCAGAACGACTGGGCGAGGTGGGACAGGCTCGCGTCGACGCCTGCCTCTTCGCTGGCGTCGATGATGTGCTGAGCGCCCGCGTCCATCATCTTCAGGTGCGAGAGCTCCGCGAAGCCGCCCGCCTTGTTCGCCTCGGCGAACTGTTCGATGAAGAACGGGTAGGCGCCGGCGGAGCGGACGGCGAACGGTACGAACTGGTCGATGCTGTGGCCGGAGTTCGCGATCATCGCCGACGCCTGGTCGAACGCCAGCAACCACGGGTGGAAGGTGATCAGCAGGGCCTGGTAGAAGATCTGGGCCAAGCCGTCGTCGGCACCCAGGTATTCCTGCGGGCTGAGCGGGCGCAGCAGCTCGGCGTGCGCGTCGAAGACCGCCTTCGGGCCGCTGTAGAAGATGTAGGACGAGGGATGGACGATGTTGTCGCCCGCCGACATCACGCCGCCGGAGAGGAATTCGGCGCCCCGCTCACGAACCCACCGCGCGCCCGCTCGCGCCTTGTCCGGTGAATCGGAGGACAGGTTGGCGATCACCTTGCCGGGCAGGTGGTCGATCGCCTGACCGAGCACGTCGTACATGGCGTCGTAATGGGTGAGGCTGAGCACGGAGACCTCGTTGGCATCGAGCGCCTCGGCGACGGTGCCTGCGCGCTTGGCACCCAGCGCCACCATGGCATCGACCTTGGCGGTGCTGCGATTCCACACCGTCACCTCGACGCCTGCCTCGAGGAAAGCCCTGACCATGGCCTGGCCCATCGGGCCGAGGCCGAGAACGGAAACGGAACGGGGAGCGGTCTGCTCGGACATGGTGTGGCCCTTCGATTCTCGATACTGGTTGGTTCGGCGCCGCTTTCCATGGTGGTCGGCGCGAGTATCGTCGGGAAGACCGAACGTTCGGGTGTGGTTGCTTACCCAGAGGTTCGAAATACGGTCAGAAGGGTGTGGCGACGTTGAGCAGTGACGCAGATCACGATGTGTGCGGTATGAGCCTGGCCATCGACGTCGTCGGCGGTAAATGGAAGCTGCACCTGATGTGGGTGCTCGGCGCCGGGCCGCAGCGATTCGGTCAGATCCGGCGGCTGCTCGAGGGTGTGAGCGAGAAGGTGCTCGCCGAGAACCTGCGGCACCTGGAGAGCACCGGCGTGGTGCACCGCGAGATCTATCCCGAGATCCCGCCGCGGGTGGAGTACTCGCTCACCCCGCTGGGCGAAGCCCTTCGCCTCGCGCTGGAACCGCTCGAGACCTGGGGCGATGAGAATCGCGAGGCGCTGGCCACCGCTACCCGGCCGACTGCCCCGCAGCCCTCGCCCTCCCGGATCGCGCTGTAACCGTCAGCGCATCCGGCACAGGTGCTCCATGGCGATCCGCTCGCCGATGCGTTCGAGCAGGTCGGCCGCCGCGATGATCGAGCGCGCGGGATCGGGCTCGAGGTCGCTGAGCGGATAACACGCGGCGAATCCCGCGGCTCGAATCTCCCCGGACGACAACAGGGTTCGCCCTACCGCCGCGATCACCGGCACGCCCGCCTTCTTCGCCGCCGCCGCGACCCCGACCGGCGCCTTCCCGTGCATGCTCTGGTGATCCAGTGAGCCCTCACCGGTGACGACCAGCCTGGCCCCGTCGATGAGGGCCGGGAATTCCAGCAGCTCGAGCAGTACATCGATCCCGCTGCGCACCTGCGCACCCAGCACCGCGAGCGCCCCGAACCCGGTGCCGCCCGCCGCGCCCGCGCCACCGATCTCGGCGTAGCCCCTGCCCAGCACGGCCGCCCAGTTGGTAAGCCCCGCTTCGAGTTTCAGCATCTGCCGAGCAGTGGCACCCTTCTGTGGCGCGTACACCGCTACCGCACCAGCCGGCCCGAGCAACGGATTGTCCACATCGCAGGCCAGCGTGAACAGCGTCGTCGCGACCGCCGGATGCAGCCCACCTCGATCCACCGAGGCGACCTGCTCGAGCAACGCGGCCACGTCCCCGCGGCCCGCCAGTTCCCGCCCCTCCTGATCGAGCAACCGCAATCCGAGCGCCCGCAACAACCCCGACCCACCGTCCGTCGAAGCGCTTCCGCCGAGCCCGAGCACGATCTCCCGCGCGCCGCCGTCGAGCGCGTGCACGATGGCAACACCCAACCCGAATGTATCGGCCCGCAGCGGATCCAGCCGCCCACCGGGCAACTTCACCAGCCCCACGGCAGCCGCCAGCTCCACCACCGCAGTATCCCCCCGCACCGCGTACACCGCCGTCGATTGCTCCCCCGTCGGCCCGGGCGCGGCGACCTCCACCCGCTTCCACCCCGACGCCACGAAAGCGTCGACCATCCCGTCACCACCGTCGGCCACCGGCACACACCGCACCTGCGCCTTCGGCGCACGCCGAGCGATTCCCCTGGCCAGAGCCCTGGCCACCTCCGGCGCGGTCAACGACCCCTTGAACTTGTCGGGAGCGAGCACGACAAGCGGTTCGCCGGCCATCTGTTCCGCCTCTCCGTGTATTCATAGTGTCGTTTCCGAGCTCGACCGTTCGCTCTCTGCCTTTCATCAGGCGCGCGACGGCTCGGAGGTGGTCGGGGAGTGACCCATGTTCTCATTTGCTCAGTGGGTTGTCCTCCCGAACACGGTAGCGTCGACCTATGGCGACCGAGGTCCGCAACAACACCGCGCTCGAGCGGTTCGAACTCACCGCCGACGGTCAACCCGCCGGCTACATCGAATACCAGGACACCGGGGACGAACGCGCCCTCGTGCACACCGAGATCTACCCCCGATTCGAAGGCCGAGGACTGGCGAACACCCTGGTCAAAGCCGCGCTGGACACCAGCAGAGACCAAGGTTTCAGCGTCCTGCCGATGTGCCCGGTCGTCCTGCATTTCATCACCACCCGCCCCGACTACATCGCCTACGTCCCGCAACGAGCCAGAGAGTTGTTCGGTCTACCTCAGTAGCGCGCGACGGCCCCGTCGACAGCCAGTTGCAGCTCGTCTTTGACCAGCCTGGCGATGTCGGCGGGCCGCTGCGGCAACTCGAGAATCGGCGCCCGGAAGTAGGCGCTCCCCGACACCACCTCCGCCGCGGTCGGCTCGACACCGGCCGCATAGGAGCCGTAGTTCATCCCCATGGCGACCAGCGCGGGCGCGGCGTCCAGTTTGGCCGCCCGGAACGCGATATGCCCGATTCCGCTGCCGACCGCCTGCACCTTGGTGTGATCTACCTCATTGCACGTCCCCTCGGGGAAGATCGCGAGGTGATCACCGGCGGCCAACCGCTGCGCGCACACATCCATCATCCGCTGACCTGCGGCATTGACCGCGCGAATGCCGTGGTCCTTGCCGCGGAACACCGGGATCCCGCCCATCATGTCCACCTTGCGCCGCTGCTCGGGGTCGAGGAAGAGCTCGTCCTTCGCCAGCACCCGCACCCGCCCGATCTTCGAGCGCAGCGGTGAGCGCCACGCCGTCGCCGCGACCGTGTACGGATCGCTGGTCGAGAGGTGGTTGATCGCGTAGATCACCGGCCGACCGCTGCGGATCAGCGCCTTCAACTGCTGTTTCGCGCCCTCGGCGAACGTCACGCGCGGCCGGAACCGCCGGGCCAGCACCGCGTACGAGGCAAGCGCCTTCCACCTGTTCTGCTGATGCCGCAGGTAGTAGTCGTACACAGCGTCGTTGTCGTCGAGCAGGACTTCGGGCGAGTGCATAGCGCGACCCTACCGGGCGATCGCGGGGTCCACGCACGAAGAAATTCCGGTTCCGATCCGCTGCGCGGGAAGCGCGCACCGCCGCTCCAATGCGATGATGGCTCGGTGGCAGGCGGAGACGACCCGGACGAGCGCCGGACTCGCGACGGGCACGGCGACGATCGGCGGCGCGGTCAGCCGGCGGTGAACGTCCGCGCGGGCAATCTGCTGGTGTCCGCGACAGACCTGGTGGAACCTACTTTCCGGCGCACCGTCGTGTATGTGATCGAGCACAACGACGCGGGCAGCCTCGGCGTGGTGCTGAACCGGCCGAGTGAGACCCCGGTCGTGGATGTGCTGCCCGCCTGGGCGGACCTGGCCGCCACCCCGACCGATCTCTACATCGGCGGACCGGTCAAACGCGATGCGGCGCTGTGCCTGGGGGTGCTGCGCGCCGGCGTCGACATCTCCGACATCCGCGGCTTGCGCCGGGTCGACGGCCGGGTGGTGCTGGTCGATCTGGACGCCGACCCCGCCGAGATCGGACCGCTTCTCGAGAAGATCCGGATCTTCGCCGGCTACGCGGGCTGGTCGATGGGCCAGCTCGACGGCGAACTCGACAACGACGATTGGATCGTGGTCTCGGCGCTGCCGTCGGATCCGATCGCCACCGACCGCCACGACCTGTGGTCCGCGGTCTTGCGCCGTCAGCCGTTGCCGCTGGCCCTGCTGGCGACACACCCGATTGAACTCGAACGCAACTGATCCCGTTACTCCTTCACACGAGCAGGAGTGACATATGAATTTCGACGAGCAGTGACCAGGGCCGCCGATGAACGATGGTCGCGACGAACTGATGCGCGCGCTCTACGCCGAGCACGCACCCGCGCTGTGGCGTTTCACCCTCGGCCTGGTACGCGATCCCGGCCGGGCCGAGGACATCGTGCAGGAGACTCTGCTGCGCGCCTGGCAACGCCCGGCCGTGCTGGAGCAGACCGAAACCTCACCGCGCGCATGGTTGTTCACCGTGGCACGTAATCTCGCGGTCGACGAGCATCGCAGTGCCAGGCACCGCCGCGAGTTCGGCACCGACAACCCACCGGAGCAGGTGAGCCCCGATCAATCGGATCGGGCGCTCGACGGCTGGCTGGTCGCCGACGCGCTGAGCACGCTGAGCCCGGATCATCGCGAGGTGATCGTGCGGGCCTACTATCGCGGCCTCGGCATGGCCCAGATCGCCGACGAGCTGGGCATCCCGCCGGGGACGGTGAAATCGCGCTTGCACTACGGCATGCGCGCCATGCGACTGGCGCTACAGGAGATGGGGGTGACGAACCGATGACCGACCTCGCCGACGAGTACAGCACCTGGGACGCGGCCTATGTCCTCGGTTCGCTCGGCGCCGCCGAGCGGCGTGAATACGAGGCGCATCTGCTCGGCTGCGCGCACTGCCAGCAGGCCGTCGCCGAGCTGTCCGGGATGCCGGGCATGCTCGCCCTGGTCGACCGCGACACCGCACTGTCGATGATCGCCTCGCCCGAGCCGGTTCCGTCACAGATCCCCGATCTGCTCCCGTCGCTGGCCGCGGCGGCCGAACGGCGCAGGCGGCGGCGACGCTGGACGGGCGTCGGCAGCGCGGTGGCGGCCGCCGCGGCAGCGGTGGCGATCGCGATTCCGGTGACCGTCACCGTGGCGCGCTCGGAGACGCCGACCGAGCAGATCGTCGCGGAGCAGCAGATGCGGGCGGTGGAGCAGACGCCGGTGAGCGCGCAGGTGAAGCTGGTGCGCGACGGCGACCGCACGCGCCTGGTGATGACCTGCAGCTACGCGCCGAGCGCCTACGGCTCCGGCTACACCCGCACCTACGGGCTCGTGGTGACCGCGGGTGAGCAGCGCTTCGAACTCGACCAGTGGCCCGCGGGTCCCGGCACCGAGCTGACGGTGGATCGCACCATCGACGCCCCGCCGGATTCGATCAGCACAGTGGAGATCACGTCCATCGATTCCGGCCGGACGGTCCTGGTCGCCCAGGTCTGAACGCGAAACGGTCCGGTCTCCGCGGGGGAGACCGGACCGTGTGCGCGACAGGCTACTTCGCTTGCTTGCGGAAGATCGACTTCGACCACAGGAAGCCGCCGCCCGCGATGACCGCGCACCAGACCAGCGAGACCCAGCCGTTGGCGCCGATCTCGGTACCCATCAGCAGTCCGCGCAGCGTCTCGGTGATCGGGGTGAAGGGCTGGTATTCGGCGAACTGACGCATGCCGACCGGCATGGTGTCGGTAGCGACCAGGCCACTGCCGAGGAAGGGCAGCAGCACGATGGGAAACGGTGCGTTGCTGGCACTTTCGGGGGTGGGCGAGAGCAGGCCGAGCGCGATGGCGAGCCAGGTGAAGGCGAAGGTCACCAGGGCGAGCAGCCCGAACGCGCCGACCCACTCCACGACGTTCGCGTTGGGCCGGAAGCCGACCAGCATCGCGACGGCGGTCATCGCGACAACGCCCGCCATCGCCTGGATGAGCGCGCCGAGCACATGCCCGGTGAGCACCGACGACTGCGAGATCGCCATCACCCGAAAGCGATTCACGATGCCCTTGCTCGCGTCGGTGGCGATCGAGACCGCTACCGACACCGTCAGGTAGGCGGGCAACAGCAGCATCATGCCGGGCGCCAGATAGTCGATATAGCTGCCGCCCGAGGACTTCTCGAGTGCTCCGCCGAAGACGTACTTGAACACCAGCATCAGCACGATCGGCATGATGATGATGCTGAACGTCATGCTGGGATAGCGCTTGACGTGAATCATGTTGCGCCGCAGCATCGTCATGGTGTCGGCGACGGCGTAGGACTTGGACTTGGACTTGGACTTGGTCTGAGTGGTCATCGCAGAGTCTCCTGCTCGATGGTGGCGCGGCTGTTGACAATGGGCATGCTCGGGCGGCCTGCGTGGTCACGCTCCGCTTCCGCCTCCGGCCGCTGACCGCTCATGCCGGTGAGGGTGAGGAAGACGTCGTCGAGGTTGGGGGTGTGCACGGAAATGCCGCCCGCTTCGATGTTCTCGGCATCCAGGAGGTCGAGGACGGCACGCAGTGATCGCACGCCGCCGTCGCTGGGCACGGCGAGGGTCAGCCCGTCGGTGCCCTCGACCACCTTCGCCGTCGAGCCGAACGCGCGCTGAGCTGCGTCGACATCGGGCTGATCGGTGAAATCGATGCGGATATGGCCGCCGGGGATCAGGCGCTTCAGTTCTGCCGCAGTGCCTTCCGCGACGATCCGGCCGTTGTCGAGCACCGCGATGCGATCGGCCAGCTGGTCGGCCTCCTCGAGGTACTGCGTGGTGAGGAAGACAGTGACGCCGAGATCGTCGACCAGGCCGCGGATGATCTCCCAGATGGAGCGGCGGCTGCGCGGATCGAGGCCGGTGGTCGGTTCGTCGAGGAAGATCACCCGCGGATTGCCGACCAGCGTCATCGCCAGATCGAGCCTGCGGGTCATGCCGCCGGAGTAGGTGCTCGCGGGCTTGTCGGCTGCCTCGACCAGGTCGAACCGTGCCAGCAATTCGTCGGCCAGAACGCGGGTTTCGCGGCGCGGCAGATGGTTGAGGTCCCCCATCATGTGCAGGTTCTCCCGACCGGTCAGTAGCTCGTCGACCGCGGCGAACTGCCCGGTGACGCCGATCAGCTCACGCACCCCGCCCCGGTCGGTCGCCACATCGTGGCCGCCCACGGTGCATTCGCCGCCGTCGGCGGCGATCAGTGTGGTGAGGATCTGCACGGTGGTGGTCTTGCCCGCGCCGTTGGGGCCGAGCAACGAGAACACGGTGCCCTCGGCGACGGTGATGTCGATGCCGTCGAGAACTGTTTTGTCGCCGTAGGCCTTGTGGAGACCGCGTGCGGTGATGGCCGAGTTGACCATGGTCGTCCCTTTCCAGAGGATTGCATTCATTGCTGCGAATATGTGCATGAGTTATCGACACAGCCCCCAGGGGCTGCGGTCGGTGTGTGCGGTGTGTGGTTGTTCGTCCGAGGACGGAGCTAGATGTCGAGTTCCTCGATCTGCGGGTGCGCGGTGATGTCCTCGACCTTGCGATAGAGCTTGTCGGGCACGCGATCCTTCAGGTCCTTCAGGTCGTCGAGGATCTCGTACTCGTAGTCACCCCAGTCCCACGCCCGATCGCCGATGCCGAACATGCGGCGCCAGTATTTCCAGTCCTTCATGTCGCCCGCGGCGTCCCCGGTCGGGTATTCCGACCACAGCGCCGAGTGCGTGTGGAGCACGAGCTTGCCCTTGCGGCTGCGGTAGACCTGCTGGTGCAGCACCCGCTTGTCGCCGACCTCGCGCCATTCACCCAGCAGCACGCCCTGGAAGCGCACCTGCCGGACACCGTCGCGACCCACCTGCAGGACGACCTCCTCGAAGCCGGCCTCACGACCTTCCTCCAGTTCGATGAGCCTGCGCAGCGCGCTGACCACGGTGCTGGAGAGGTTTCCGCCGACGAGCTCCTGCGCCCGCTGGAACACGGGGAGATCGTCGTCGGCTACGTAGATCGTCTTGTTGGGCATGAACCCACTATACGTATATGTGTACGTACACACAAGGGGTGGTTTTCACCCACCCTCTGAACTCCCCCTTGGCGCGCCTCGTAACCCCATCAGACGCGGTGCACAACGGCGTCACATTTCGTCGCGGAGAAGGAGTGCCGATGCCGGACAGAGTGGTGGACTACCTGGTACGAACGGTAGCCGACCGGGGAATCACCCAGATCTTCGGCGTCGACGGCGCCAATATCGAGGACCTCTACGACGCGATCTTCGATGCGGGGGGCGCACCGGCCGGGATCGTCGCCAAGCACGAGTTCTCCGCGGCGACCATGGCCGACGGGTATGCGCGCAGCACCGGCGGGCTGGGTGTCGTGGCCGCCACGTCCGGCGGTGGTGCGGTGAATCTCGTTGCCGGACTCGCCGAATCGTTCACGTCACGGGTTCCGGTGCTGGCGCTGATCGGACAGCCGCCGACCAGCCTGGAAGGTCTCGGCGCGTTCCAGGATTCGAGCGGCTTGTCCGAATCCATCGACGCGGCAGCGTTGTTCGCGACGATCAGCAAGTACTGCGCTCGGGTGACCGATCCGCTCGAGCTGCCCGCACAGCTCGCCGCGGCGATCACCGCCGCGGAGAGTGGTGGGCCTGCGGTGCTGTTGATCCCGAAAGATGTTCAGCAGCAACTGATGCCGGAGGCCGTCGTCGCTCAACAGTTCGACACCGTCGCGGCCCCCTCCGACGGAGTACGGCTGGATCGCGCCTCCCCGGAAGCGACTTCCCCACACACCATCGCCACCGAACTCACCAACGCCCGGCGCACCGGGAAGGTGGTGATCATCGCCGGTGATCAGGTCGCCCGCGACGATGCCCGCGCTGAGCTCGCCGAACTGGTGGCCACGCTCGACGCCGCCATCGGCGTGGCCCCCGACGCCAAGGACGTGTACTCCAACACCGGCCCCGGCTACTGCGGTGTCGCGGGCAGCATGGGTCATGCCGAGCTGGCCGAAGCCCTGTCGGCCGCGAGCGCCTGCCTACTCGTCGGCACCCGCCTGCCGGTCACTGCCCGCGCCGGGCTCGACGCGGCCCTGGCCGACCTGCCGGTGCTCAGCATCGGCGCGCACGCTCCCTACCTCGCGGCGACCTACGCCACCAGCGCGGATCTCGCGGAAACCATCGCCACGCTGCTGGCCGAGATCGGGGCGGGGGCCACAACAAGTCAGCGTTCCGCCGAGCTCACGCCGATGCCCGTTCCCGCGGCGGCGGGACCCGGCCTGCGCTATCGCACCGTCATCGAGGCGATTCAGCGCGCGCTGCCCGATGGCGCCGACATTTTCGCCGACGCGGGTAACACCGGCGCCTCGGTGGTGCATTACCTACGGGTACCCGAGCGCGGACGTTTCACGGTCGCACTCGGGATGGGCGGAATGGGTTACGCGTTCGGTGCGGGTATCGGATCCGCGTTCGCCCGCCGCGCCGCGCCCGACGGCCCGCATCGCACCGTCGTCATCGCCGGCGACGGCGCGTTCTTCATGCACGGCATGGAAATCCACACCGCGATCGAACACGACCTGCCCATCACCTTCGTGGTGTTCAACAACAACGCGCACGCCATGTGCGTCACCCGTGAACAGCTCTACTACCGGGATCGCTACAGCTTCAACCGTTTTCAACCGTCACACCTGGGAGCGGGCATCGCCGCCATGTTCCCCGGGCTGCCCGCCCGCACCGTCTCCGACGCCCCCCGATTGTCCGGCGCACTGGACCTCAGCTTCGCCGCCACCGGGCCGTCGTTCCTCGAAATCCTCTGCGACCCCGACGAAGTCCCGCCGTTCCTCCCCTTTCTGTCAGCCCTCGAATCATCCAGGAGCACCCCGTGACCATCAGCGCCCTGCCGGCCCTGTCCGACATCCCCGAGGAGGTGGTGCCCGGCGTCATCCGCATCGAGAACTCCGACCGGGAGACCACAACGCCGATCATCATGGACATGCTGCGGTCGGTGTATCCGCACGACCAGATCTTCGGCGACTACTGCCCCGTGCAGACCTACATCGCGGCCCCACCGCGCGAGGTCTACGAATACCTCGCCGACACCCGCTCGCTCGAGGAATGGACCTACAGCCTGCGCGGATTCACCGAAACCGAGGAGCCCGGCCTGTGGCTGTCCTACGACCGTCTCGGTGACGCGACCAAGTGTTTCACCCGCACCGTCGCCCATCCCGACGCGATGACCGTCGACTATCACTGCGCGTGGGACCAGTCCGAGCACCTCTGGATGATCTACCTGATGCGGGTGGTCGACGCCCAGGTGGTGTTCAACAAGCCCGGCTCGGTGGTGACGTGGATCAACTGCAAGCACCCCTTCTACGACGAGAACGGCTACCCCGAAACCGCGCCGCCGAAGCGCCCCGTCTGGGTGGGCGACTTCTGGGAGATGTTCTCCGCCGGACACCAGCTCGAGCTGGACAACCTCAAAGCCATTTGTGAATACCGCGCGGCCAACGGGCTGCCGATCAAGCCGGAGTGGATGCAGTGAACATGCCGCAGGTGAGTCTGGTCGACGTCGCGAGCTATCTGCCCGGCGACCCCGTCCCGACCGACTACTTCACCCAGTTCTCCCGCTCGGAGCGGATGGCGAAGAACGTGATGTTCCGATCGCCGACCGGCCGTCATCACATCGGCCGCGACGAGACCGCCGTGGACATGGCCGAGCAGGCGTTCGCCGTCCTGCGTGAACGCCACGGCGCCGACCTCGCGTCCGAGATCGACATCATCATCACCCACACCCAGCTGCCCGACAATCCCGTGCTCGGCGCGGGCCCCGAACTGGCTCGCCGGCTGGGCGCTCGTCCGGCGCAGGTACTCGACGTGCACAACAGCGGGTGCGCCGCGTTCGTCCAGATGATGGCGATAGCCCGGATGATGATGGCCACCAGCGAGGCGAAGACCGCGCTGATCGTCGCCGCGCAGAACTGTGCGGGCCCGGTGTTCACCCAGCCCGATATCCGGAAACTGGCGCAGGCGCCGGTGCCGGGCGACGGGTGCGGAATCGGCCTGCTGCGCAAGGATGATTCGGGACCGATCCTCGATATCGAAACCCGCACCTATCCCGAATTCG
The DNA here is from genome assembly GCF_053608825.1 of Nocardia sp. NPDC055002. Lineage (NCBI taxonomy): Bacteria > Bacillati > Actinomycetota > Actinomycetes > Mycobacteriales > Nocardiaceae > Nocardia > Nocardia sp. NPDC055002. Next base: position 820,087 of record NZ_JBSGWE010000004.1, on the reverse strand, counting down.
CCGGTGACATGGACTTCTCCACGAACGGTCCGCGCAAGTACTGGGAGCCGGGCGAGGGTCAGGGCTGTGTGACCTTCTCCGAATCCAAGATCACCAAGGTGTTCGCGCGTGGCAACCGGCTGGTGCCGGAGGTGGCGCTGGAGGTCTGCAAGCGGATCGGGGTGAAGAGCAGCGATATCGACACCTTCGTCACCAATCAGCCGAACCGGCTGTTCCTGCGCAACTGGCACGACGCGCTGGAGCTGCCCGCCGAACGTCATCCCGATACCTTCGACCAGTGCGGAAACCTGTTCGCTGCGGGCATTCCCGTCACTCTCGATGCGGAGAACCGTGCAGGCCGATTGTGCAACGGGTCGGTGGTTCTCCTGTCGGCATTCGCGCACGCGGGTGATTTCGCCGGTGCCGCGGCTATTCGCTGGGGCGCCGCGCGATGACTGTGCGGCTGGTGGAACCGACGATCCCCTCCCGTCGGTTCCACACCACGGCGACACCCACGCTGTTCGACCTCGGTCTCAGCGAGAACCCCTTTCCCCCACTGCCCTCCGTGCTGACGGCGGTGACTGCCGCCCTCACCCAGGCCAACCGGTATCCGGAGTTCCTGCCGGAGGAACTGCCGCGGGTGATCGCCGATCACCTCGGGGTCTCGCCCGACGACGTGGTGGTCGGCGCGGGGGCCACCGGTGTCGCCCTGCAGGTGATGCGGACGCTCGGCGCCGGTGAACTAGTCACCGGCACACCCACTTTCGACGGCTACCCGATCATGGCCGAGATGGCCGGGATGACCCTTGTCCCGATCCCCCTCGATTCCGGCGGCAATCAGGACCTGACTGCCATGCGCCGCTCGGTGAACCGGCGCACCTGCCTGGTCGTGCTGTGCCGCCCGCACAATCCCACCGGCACCGTCCTCGACGCGGCGGCGGTGCGCTCCTTCCTCGCCGCGATCCCGCACCGCGTACCGGTGCTCCTCGACGAGGCCTATGTCGAATTCCTCGATCCGGCGGACCGTCTCGATATCCACAGCCTGCTGCACCGTCACCCGAATCTGTTGATCCTGCGCACCTTCTCGAAGGCGTACGGACTGGCCGGGCTGCGGATCGGCTACTGCGTGGGCCGCGGAAAACTGATCGAACGAATCCGCCACCAGCAGTTGCCCTTCGGCACACCCACCGCGTCCGTCGCCGCGGTGCGTGCCGCCTACGCGGCGGGCACGGAACTGCGCGACCGGGTCGAGCGCATCAACCTCGAACGCGACAGCCTGCGAATCACTCTGCGTGCCTGCGGAATCGACGTACCGCCCAGTCACGCGAACTTCCTCTACCTACCCGGACCCGGCGTGGCCACCGCCCTGCGCCGCGCCGGTATCAAAGCGAAGGCCTACCCGGACGGTAGCGCGCGCATCACGGTCGGCGACCCCGCAGCAGGGCACGCCGTCCACGCTGCCCTCGTCGACCTGCGGTAGCCCCTTCGGCAACGGAACCCGACCCGGCCACCGGCCGGGTCACCACGACCGGGACCCGGCCACCGGCCGGGTCACCACGACCGGGACCCGGCCCCCTCCGCCAGGTCCCGGTCATCCGTGGTTCAGCACCCGCCCCCGCCGCCGCAACCGCCCCCGCCGCCGCACCCACTGCCGCCACCGCAGCTCCCCCCGCTGCCACCGTCACCGCTGCCACCGTCACCGGTCCCGGCGAACCCGGCACCGGCGCTTCCCGCGGCAAGCCATCCCGACCTGCGCGCAGCACCGCCCGCACCCCGCTTCGGCCGCAGCACGATCCGGGTGACGCCCATGATGAAGAACACCAGCGAGCCGAACAGGATCGCCGCCGTGAACATCCATCCGTACGCCGCGGAGATCAGCCCGACAACCAGCAGCACCAGCGCCCCGGCCATGTATTCCCTGCTCCCCCGCAGGTCAGAACGCGTAGCGGCCATCGGAAACCTCCTGCGAATGTCGAACGCGTGGTGCGATCGGGTATGTCTGGACCGACCGTAATCGCTGGTCCTTGCAATTCGCTTTCAGCCGGCCCGACGCGGCGACCAGTCCTCAGTCCCCGCCGCCGCCACCGAAACCGCCGCCGTAGGTTTCGTTCAGCGAGTCCGCGTCGTCGATCCCGCGTCGACCGGCCTTGCCGCCGGTGTCGATCCGCAGACGCTGGTATTTCGACCGCAGGCGGCGCGAATTCCGGAAACTCAGCACACCACCGATCGTCAGCAGTGTCACCGCGAAGCCGAGCAGGCCGAGGCCGATCAGCAGCGAATGGCTGGTGGCGATCAGCCCGACCAGAGCTACCAGAATTCCCGCACCGTAGATCATGAAGATTGTCCGTTCAGATGTCAGCAGCTACTGCTGCCGCCGCCGCAACTACTGCTACTTCCCCCACCGCAGCTGCTGCTACCGCCGCCGCAACTGCTGCCGCTGCTGGATCCGGAGTCGCTGCTCGCCGACCAGGCACTGCCGCTGGACCAGCTGCTGTCAGTGGAGCTCCAGCCACTCGAGCCCGAGCGCCTTGCCCGCTGGTGCGTGCGTGCCCGCTGGTGCGTGCGTGCCCGCTGTAAGTTCGCGGCCCGCTGCGCGCGCCTGGTCCTGTCGGCCGGGGTATCGGTCGCCCGAATGATCATCCCGATGATCATCACCGGACCTCCGATGAGCACAACGAGAAATACCGCGACTACGACGATCGCGAGCAGTGTGGCGATCACATCGATGAAGTTCATGGGGACCCCCTACCTGGACCGGTGTGTCGAGACCGACCGTAACCGCGCGCACTTGCAATCCCCTTGCGGCCGACTAGCGGTGAGAACCGCCCGGTCAGCAGCCCCCGTCGCCAGCACCCCTCGACGACGCCGACCCTCGCCGGCTCTTCGCCTGCCGCGCCTGCCCCGACGACGCACGCCGACGCGCCCGGCGAACCGCGGCCGCGTCCCGTTCGTTTCTGGCTTCCGGTGTGGCACCGAGCATGACGAGCCCGAACAGCACCAGCACGATCGTGGTCGCCAGCAGCACTGCTCCGATTCCGCCGCCGAGCAACAGCCCGACGACAGCGACGATGAACGCCACGACAAAGACCATGGTTCCTCCCCCGAGATGAGCGTCGCCGCATTACGTCGACACCGAATTGCCTGAATGATCTGCCCGATGGCCTTCCGCCGATGATTGTCGGAGTGTTCGGCGTGGTGGGAATCGTGACCGTGCCGGTCATGGCCATCCGAGGCCGACCATAACCGCGCGTTCTTGCAATCCCCTTGTGGCTCAACCACTGCCGAGGATGCGCTCAGCGATCACTCGCCGCCGCCACCCCCACAGCCGCCACCGCCGCAGCCACCACTACAGCCGCCGCCACCGTGCCCACCGCTGCCGCTGTTTCCGCCACCGCCGCCGTGTGACTGCCCGCCACCGTCACCGAACCAGCTGACCCCGCCCGCGGACGAGCCCGCGGCCCACCACCGCTTCGACTTCCGCGAACCCCCGGGATCGCGAAAGGCGAGAACGCCCCCGACCACGACAGCGACCGCCCCGATGACGATCAGCACGACCCCCGCGATCACCGAATAGCCGGTAGCGATCGCCCCGATCAACGCAAGAACAAGCCCAGCCCCGACAACCTTCACAATTCCCCCCGATCAAGGTCCTGCTCCCGTTGTACCGGAACGCAGGACCCTGCCGCTAGAGGGTTAGTTGGCGGGGGCGCAGGTGTCGCGGAGCGAGCAGCCGCCGCAGGAGGAGCCGCAGCCGCCGACGGGGGCGGGCGGGAGGAGCGGCTCTACTGTGCGGGCGGCGGCGTTGGCGCCTGCGCCGAGGGTGAAGACGGCGATGACGGCGACGAGGGCGGCTACGCCGACGCTCGCGAGACCACCGGCGACCAGCACGACCAGTCCGCCGGCGAACAGCAGGGCGCCCGCGCCGACGGAGGTGGGGGCGGCGATGCGGTTGGCGATGCGGAAATTGTCGTCACTGTGCAGCGCGGCTTCCGTGGTGACACCGAGGAAGCGGTTGCGGGGCAGTTTGCCGAGCAGTCCGAGCACGCCGGTCACAATCGCGACCGCGGCCAGCGCGAACAACAGGAGAGCGACGACGACCATTCATGCAGGCTAGCGCACCCGTAAAGGCCCGAAATCAGGGCTCCCCGCCGAGCGTGACCGGCCACACACCGCCCGTGCGTGCCGTCGTGGCCGCGCGGCATGTTCTCGGCCCTTGGGAAATCGCCTCGCGTCCACGTTCTACGCTGTTAGACGATGTTTACCGGGGATCGGCGAGAACAAGAAGGCAGGACCGTGCAGGACACTCGTGCAACCGAGACTGACGTACCTCAGCACCGGTACAACGCCGAGCTGGCTGGGCGGATCGAACGCCGCTGGCAGCAGAACTGGACCGAGCGCGGCACCTTCAACGCGCCCAACCCGGTCGGGCCGCTCGCCGGGGAGACGCCGCCCGACAAGCTGTTCATCCAGGACATGTTCCCGTTCCCCTCGGGCGCGGGCCTGCACGTCGGCCACCCGCTGGGCTATATCGCCACCGACGTCTTCGGCCGCTACCACCGCATGCGTGGGCGCAACGTGCTGCACGCGCTCGGCTACGACGCCTTCGGCCTGCCCGCCGAGCAGTACGCGGTGCAGACCGGCGCGCACCCGCGGGTGACCACCGAAGCCAACATCGCGACCATGCAGCGTCAGCTGGACCGGCTGGGCCTCGGCCACGACCCGCGGCGTTCGTTCGCCACCACCGACCCCGAGTACTACCGGTGGACGCAGTGGATCTTCCTGCGCATCTACAACGCCTGGTACGACCAGGAAGCCGGTCGGGCCCGGCCGATCGCGGAGCTGGAAGAGCAGTTCGCCACCGGCGCGCGTCCGGTTCCCGACGGCGACTGGAACACCATGCCGGCCGCTGAGCGCGGTGCGCTGATCGACTCGTATCGCCTGGTGTACCAATCGGATTCGATCGTCAATTGGTGCCCGGGACTCGGCACCGTGCTGTCGAACGAAGAGGTCACCACCGACGGGCGCAGCGAGCGCGGGAACTTCCCCGTGTTCCGTAAGCGCATGTGGCAGTGGATGATGCGCATCACCGCCTACTCCGACCGCCTGGTCGACGACCTGGACACCCTGGACTGGCCCGACAATGTGAAGTCCATGCAGCGCAACTGGATCGGGCGCTCGCGTGGTGCCCAGGTGCGGTTCGACGCGGACGGCGAGACCATCGAGGTGTTCACCACCCGTCCCGACACCCTGTTCGGCGCGACGTATGTGGTGCTGGCCCCCGAGCACGAGCTGGTCGACAAGCTGACCGCCGCCGCCTGGCCCGCCGATACGGATGCCCGCTGGACCAACGACAGCGCCACCCCCGCGGAAGCTGTTGCCGCATACCGCAAGTCGATCGCGGCGAAGTCGGATCTGGAACGTCAGGAGAACAAGGAGAAGACCGGCGTCTTCCTCGGCTCCTACGCCACCAACCCGGCCGACGGCTCGCAGGTGCCGATCTTCATCGCCGACTACGTGCTGAGCGGCTACGGCACCGGCGCCATCATGGCGGTGCCCGGCCACGACAGCCGCGACTGGGATTTCGCGACCGCGCTGAACCTGCCGATCATCGAGGTGATCGACGGCGGGAACGTGGCCGAAGCGGTCCACTCGGGCGAGGGCAAGCTGGTGAATTCCGGCTTCCTGAACGGGCTTTCGGTCGACGAGGCCAAGGCAACGATGATCGGTCACCTCGAAGCCGAGGGTCACGGCACCGGCACCGTCCAGTACAAGCTGCGCGACTGGCTGTTCGCGCGTCAGCGGTACTGGGGCGAGCCGTTCCCGATCGTCTACGACGCCGACGGCGTGGCCCACGCGCTGCCGGAATCCATGCTGCCCGTGGAACTTCCGGAGATGGAAGACTTCGCGCCGGTCACCTTCGACGCCGACGACGCCGGCTCCGAGCCATCCCCGCCGCTGGCCAAGGCCACCGACTGGGTGAACGTGGAGCTGGATCTGGGCGACGGACCCAAGCAGTACCGCCGCGACACCAACGTCATGCCCAACTGGGCCGGATCGTCGTGGTACCAGCTGCGCTACGCCGACCCGACCAACGCCGAGACGTTCTGCGCCGAGGAGAACGAGAAGTACTGGCTGGGCCCGCGCACGGCCGAGCACGGCCCGAACGACCCGGGCGGTGTCGACCTGTACGTCGGCGGTGTGGAGCACGCGGTGCTGCACCTGCTGTACGCGCGGTTCTGGCAGAAAGTGCTCTTCGACCTGGGCGATGTGTCGGGCAGCGAGCCCTACCGCCGCCTGTACAACCAGGGTTACGTGCAGGGTTACGCGTACACCGACGAGCGTGGCGCGTACGTGCCCGCCGCCGAGGTCGTCGAACGTGACGCGAAGTTCTTCTGGACCGCCGCCGACGGCGTCGAGATCGAGGTCTCCCAGGAGTACGGCAAGATCGGCAAGTCGCTGAAGAACGCCATCTCGCCCGACGAGATGTGCGACCTCTACGGCGCCGACACCTTCCGCTTCTACGAGATGTCGATGGGTCCGCTGGACACCTCACGTCCGTGGGCGACCAAGGACGTCGTCGGCGCGCACCGCTTCCTGCAGCGCGTCTGGCGCCTGGTGGTCGACGAGGAAACCGGCACGGTGAAGGCCACCGACACCGCCCCGTCGGACGAGACCCTGCGCCTGGTGCACCGCACCATCGCCGGCGTCGACGAGGATCTGGCCGCGCTGCGCGACAACACCGCGGGCGCCAAGCTGATCGAGCTGACCAACCACCTCACCAAGAACTACCCCACCGGCGCCCCCCGCGCCGCCGTGGAACCGCTGGTGCTGATGCTCGCTCCGCTGGCTCCGCACATCGCCGAGGAACTGTGGGAACGCCTGGGCCACACCACCTCCCTGGCCCACGGTCCCTTCCCTGCCGCCGACCCCGCACTGCTGGTGGCGGACTCGGTGGAATACCCGATCCAGGTGAAGGGCAAGGTCCGCAGCCGAATCCAGGTCCCCGCCGACGCCGACCCGGCGTCGATCGAGGCCGCCGCCCTGGCCGACGAGAAGGTCATCGCCCTGCTCGACGGTCAGGCGCCCCGCAAGATCATCGTGGTGCCGGGGAAGATGGTCAACATCGTGCCGTAGCCGCCTCCCCGGGTCTTTTGGCCAGACCCGGGTACGGGGAGAGTTGGGTACGCGGCAAGCTTTGTGAGGTGGGCGGGTCAGCTCGTGCCCGGTGAGTTACCCATGTTCTTGCGAGATCAGATTCGTACTTCCAGGACGTCGTTCAGCGTGACCATCGACAGGTTGCGCTCGCGGATGATGTCGACCAGCCGGCCGTAGCAGTGGGTGACCGGGGGGAAGTTGGCGTGGCCGATGACGATCGACTGGGCGGCGAAGTATTTGTGCGCGCACTCGATCAGGTATTCCTCGGTGATGAGGCCCGAGTCGGACAGGGATCCGTACCACATGGTGGGGACGGTGTAGCCGAGGTCGGCGGCTACTTTGTCGACGGTGGCGTTGTGGTATCCGAACGGCGGTCGATAGAACGGGGTGCCGTCGACGCCGAAGTTGTTGCGCAGGAACGTTTTCGTGCGACCGAGCTGGTCGGCCACCTCGGTGGTGCTGATCTTGGTCAGGGCGGCGTGGTCCCAGGTGTGGTTGCCGAGCTGGATCTGGCCCGACTCCACCAGCGGGCGCAGCGCGTCGCGGTGGATGGTCCAGGAGTCGTAATAGCCGGTGACGAAGAAGGTGAAGCGGGCGCCGGTGTCCTTCGCCCATTTCACATACGCGCCGACGACTTCGGCGCTGGCGCCGTCGTCGACCGTCAGTGCCATGGTGAGCCCCTGGCCCGGCAGCGCGGTGATGGGCTTCGGGGGAATGATCGACTTCGGACCGCCCGGCGGGGGCGGGAGCAGGGGCTGGACGGGGGTCGGAACGGGCGGCGGCGTGGGGATCTCGCCGCCGGAACCCGCCTCGACGGTCTCGCCCTCGGCGGTCGCGCAGCCTGTCAGCGCCACAGCGGTACCCGCGGCCAACATCGCCAGCATTCGACGTCTATCCACTTACGAAACCCCTACTCGAGCCGGGTGCACCTCGCCACGAGCCAGGGCACGATCAAATCAGCGGCACGGTACCCACCGAATCCATCGCGCGCCTGAACCAGCGGATACCTCTGTGCGAATTCCAGCGCCGACCCCCTGGACGCAGCTATCGGCGACCATACCGAATCGCCTCGTCGCGGTCAGCGCGGCCGCAACACGATCTCGGTCGGATGTCCGTCGCGAGGGGTGTCGACGGCCGTTCGCACGGCACCGGCCACCGTCTCGGCGGTGAGGAACTCCTCCGGCCGGTACTCGCGACCCTCGTCGGCGACGATCGCCCGCTGCATATCGGTGTCGATGCGACCGGGGAACAGCGAGGTCACCCGCAGCGCGGGCTCCTCCTGACGCAGTGCGTCGGCGAAGGCGCGCAGCCCGAACTTGCTGGCCGCATAGGAGCCCCAGCCGGGATGCGCGCGCAATCCCGCGCCCGAATTGATGAGCACCACGTGCCCGTTCGCGGCGCGCAGTGCGGGCAGCAACACCCTTGTCAGCTCGACAACCGCGATCAGGTTGACCTCGAGGGTTTCGCGCCACTGCTCGACCGAGGACTCGGCGACCGTTCCGAGGTCGGCGATACCCGCGTTGTGCACGAGGACATCGAGTCGCGAGATCGGCTCGGCGGCCGCGGCCACCGCCGCGTAGTCGGTGAGCGCGACCGGCCAGCCCGTCGCCTCGGGCAGCTCGGTGAGAATCGGCTTCAGCGCATCGGCGGATCTGGCACCGAGCAGCAGGTCGTGGGTGGGCGCGAGTTCGCGGGCGATCGCGGCACCGAGTCCACGGCTCGCGCCGGTGATGAGAGCGGTCTGGGCGGGAGTACTGGTCACCGTCATACATCCCACGCTAGCGGGCAGGCAGATCTCGACACCCTGGCCGTTTCCGCGCGCGGATGACAGCACCGACTAGTACCGTCGGACTATGACCGATCCCCGGTACAACTACGGACCAGCGGACCCGCAGTATCCCCAGCACCAGGGCCAGCCCCAGTACGGCCAGGGCCAGCCCCACTATCCCCAGGGCGAACCGGAGCCCAAGGTCAATGTGGGCAAGCTGTGGGCAGGCGGTATCGGCACGGCCGTCGTGGCCGCGTTGCTGGTGGTCGTCGCGATCATGCTCATCCGCGGGGTGCTCGGTATCGCGATCCTCTCGCCCGAGGGCGCGGGCGCGTACGGCACCGTCTCCACCACCTCCTACGCCATCGCCGCCGCGGCCGCCGCGCTGCTGGCCACGGCACTGTTGATGGTGCTGTTGCTGGCGATGCCGAGCCCGCTCACCTTCTTCACCTGGATCTGCCTGCTCCTGACGGCCGTCGCGGTGATTCTGCCGTTCACGCTGGTCGCCGACCTGGACGCCAAGATCGCGACCGCGGCGATCAACCTGCTGGTCGGGCTGTGCATCACCACCATGCTCAGCTCGGTCGGGTCGGCGGCGCAGAACACGCCGCGTCAAGCCGGGTACTGATCGTCACAGTGCCGTCGAGATGCCATAGGCCCTGCTCCACCGCAGAATAGATAGATGACCGACCCAGGTTTCACCTCGACGCAGCTCGCGGCCCGCGCCGCCTACCTCCTGCGGGGCAACGACCTGGGCACGATGACCAGTGCCGCGCCCCGCCTCTACCCGCACATGTGGAGCTGGGACGCGGCGTTCGTGGCGGTGGGGCTGGCGCCGTTGAGCGTGGAGCGGGCGGTGGTCGAGCTCGACACGCTGCTGTCGGCGCAGTGGAAGAACGGGATGATCCCGCACATCGTGTTCGCCAACGGCGTCGACGGATACTTTCCCGGGCCCGCGCGGTGGGAATGTCGCAAGCTGGCGAGCAACGCCCCCGACGGCCCCGACACCTCCGGCATCACCCAGCCGCCGGTGCACGCCATCGCCGTGCAGCGGATCCTCGACCATTCCCGCAGGCACGGCCGCTCCACCCGCGCGGTCGCCGAGGAATTCCTGAACCGCCGCTGGCCCGATCTGGTGCGCTGGCACCGCTGGCTCGCACATGCCCGCGACCCCAAGGAAACCGGGCGCATCACGCTGTACCACGGCTGGGAATCCGGCATGGACAACTCCCCGCGCTGGGACCGCGCCTACGCCAATGTCGTTCCGGGGACGGATCTTCCGCCGTACCGGCGCGCGGACACCTCGATCATCTCCGACCCCACCCAGCGGCCGAGCGACCGTGAGTACGACCGCTACCTGTGGCTGGTCGAGCAGATGCGCCGCGCGAACTACGACGATTTCCAGCTCACCTCGGTGATGAGTTTCGCCGTGGAGGACGTGTTCGTGTCGGCGATCTTCGCACTGGCCTGCGAGGTGCTCGCCGATATCGGCGAGGAGTACAAGCAACCGCACGCCGACGTCCGCGAACTGCACGGCTGGGCCGAACGTTTCCGCAAGGGCGTGGTCGCCACCACCGACGAACGGACCGGCGCCGCAAAGGACTACGACGTCCGCCTGCAACGCTGGATCAGTACCGAGACCCTCGCCATGTTCGCCCCGCTGATCTCGGGCGGCCTGCCCCGCCACGCCGAGCGCGCCCTGCTCAACACTTTCGAAGGCCCACGCTTCTGCGGCCACCCCGATTTGCGCTACGCCCTGCCACCGTCCACCTCGCCGGTCTCCAAGGACTTCCGCTCCCGCGAATACTGGCGCGGCCCCGTCTGGCCGGTGATGAGCTGGCTGTTCTCCTGGGCCTTCGCCCGCCGTGGCTGGGCCGAGCGCTCCTACATGCTCCGCGCCGAAGGTCTGCGCCAGGCCAGTGACGGCAGCTTCGCCGAGTACTACGAGCCGTACACCGGCGCTCCGCTGGGGAGCATGCAGCAATCCTGGACTGCCGCTTCGGTTCTCGATTGGCTCGGCTAACTCTCCGCGATGTCGGTGTGCCATTCGACGGTGATGCCGAGTTCGCGCGCGAGAGTCGACGCCAATCCCTCCGGGTCGCCGCCGTTGATGGTGGCGCCGCGCAGGGCGGTGATGCCGTAGATGCCGGTGAGGTCGCAGTCTTCGAAGCGCAGGTTCTGCTGGAGGCGCGCGCCGGCGAAGCGGGCTCCGACGAGATTGCAGCGTTCGAAGCGGACGTTGCGGAACTCGGCGCTCTGGAAGTCGGCTTGACGTAGATCACAGTCGCGGAACACCACTGTGCGCAGACGGGATTGAGCGAAGGAGGACAGGTCGGCGCGCGTGGAGTCGATCAGGACGTCGCGGAGCACACCCGCGGTCCACGACAATCCGGTGAGACGACCGTGCTCGATCAGGGATTCGATCATCGACGAGTCATCGGCCTGAACGTTGGCCAGATCGCAGACCCGCAGCGTGGACTCGGCGATGGTGCTGTGCCGCAGGGTGCTCGGAAACCGAACGCTGTCGAACACGCAGGCCTCGACGCTGATGCCGGAGACGTGACGCTCGGCGAAATCCGCGTCGCGATATTCGACGTCGGTGACGGTCAGTTCGTCGATCGGGTCGTCGCCGGGCGAGACCGCGGGTCGCAGCGCCCCCGGCTTCGCGACCGCCGGTTCGAACCACACCTCACGCTTGCGCGCCATGCCCACCACTTTCTGTCAGCCGATGTCCGCACCAAGATACGGGCACGGGCCGACAGGCTTTCCGTAACTATTCACAGACACTCACCAACACCACTGGTCACACAGGCAACAAGTCACTACGGTCGACGGCCATGGACACCAAGCGGTGGAGTTCGACGGTTCGTGGTTGTGTTGCGCTCATCGCCCTGGCCTGCGCGCTACCCGCTACCGCGCAGGCGGAGCCCAGCGGGCCGGATGTGTCGTCCTGGCAGCATGTGGACGGCCGGATGATCGACTGGCACGCGGTGCGCGCGGCCGGACACCAGTTCGCGATGGTGAAGGCCACCGAGGGACTGCACTACATCAATCCGTTCTTCGTGCAGGACAGCATTCTCATGCGCACCGCCGGGGTGGCGCGCGGCACCTACCATTTCGCACGCCCCGAACTGCCGCCCGAACCGCAGGCCGCGATGTACGCCGCGACGGTCCTCGGCCAGAACGGGCCCCTCGACCTGCCCCCGGTGCTCGACCTGGAGACCGCGGGTGGCCTGGCCCCCGCCGCCCTCATCGACTGGACCCACCGCTACCTCAACGCGCTGCAAACCCTCACCGGCCGCACGCCCATCATCTACACCTACCCGCACTTCTGGAAGACCGCGATGGCCGACACCAGCGCCTTCACCCGATACCCGCTCTGGATCGCCGACTACAGCGGCAACGACCAGCCCGAGGTCCCCGGCAACTGGCCCACCTGGACCTTCTGGCAAACCACCGACCGCGGCACGGTCCCCGGCATCCACGGCGGCACCGACGTCAACATCTACAGCGGCGCGCAAGGCGACCTCGCCCACTTCGCCAACATGTCGGGAATGTTCGGCAGCAGCTGAGGACAGACATGACAAAACCGCCACTCGCCCAGCCGAGTAGCGGTTTCGTCAGCGGATCGGGGGTCGGCTAGACGCCGATTCGTCCGCCGTTCTTCTTCCAGACGACCGCCACGGCGGGACGCGGCTGAGAGGTGCCGCCGTCGGGCCAGTGGGACTGCGGGTTGTCGGGGGTGGCGTCATCGGCCTCGCCGGGGTGCTGGACCGACACGATGACGTGGGATTCGGTGACGATCGGGCCGCAGGTCTCGGCGCCCTTGGGCACGGTCAGGAACTGCTTGGTCTCACCGCGGTTGGGGCCGTCGAGGATCACCGAGAACAGGCCGTCGTTGGTCTTGAGGGCGTTGCCGTCGGTGGAGATCCACAGGTTGCCGTACGGGTCGAAGGCCAGGTTGTCCGGGCAGGAGATCGGGCTGACCTTGGTCTTGTCGAAGCCGGCGAAATAGGTGTCGGCGGCGGCGGGGTCACCGCAGACCAGCAGCAGCGACCAGGTGAAGTCGGTGCCGGTGTGGTTGTCGGTGAGCTCGAGGACCTGGCCGTTCTTGTTCAGCTTGCGCGGGTTGGCCTCGTCGACACCCGGCTTGTCGTCCTTGGCGCGGTTGTCGTTGTTGGTCAGCGCCACGTAGACCTTGCCGGTGAACGGGTTGGCCTCGAAGTCTTCCGGGCGGTCCATCTTGGTGGCGCCGACCTTGTCGGCGGCCAGGCGGGTGAACACCGCCACCTCCGCGGCGGACATGCCGTCGACCAGGGACTTGCCCTTGCCGTCGTCGCCGGTCTCGAGCAGCGGAATCCACTGGCCCTTGCCGGTGAAGCCCTTGTCGGAGGGGACCGCGCCGCTGCCGTCGATCTTGTCGGCGTGGTCGCCGGTGAGCTTGGCGACGTAGAGGGTGCCCGCGTCGAGGATGGTCAGGTTGTGCCGCATCGCGGAAGCGCCGGTGCCGGACTGGATCTTGCGCGAGGACACGAACTTGTACATGTAGTCGAACTTCTCGTCGTCGCCGGTGTAGGAGACGACATCACCGGAGTCGGTGACGTAGATCGACGCGCCCTCGTGCTTGAGGCGACCCATCGCGGAGTGCTTGATCGGCGTGGCGGCGGCATCCCACGGGTTGACCTCGACGACATAGCCGAAACGGTTGGCCTCGTTGGGTTCCTGGCTCAGGTCGAAGCGCTTGTCGGTGCGCTCCCACTGGTTCGGCGTGCCGCCCTTGGGGAAGCCGTAGCGCTTGACGCGCCCCTGCGGGTCGGAGGCCTTGTCGCCGTTGGCGAAGTAGCCGTTGAAGTTCTCCTCACCGGAAAGCACTGTGCCCCAAGGAGTCACACCACCGGCGCAGTTGGCGAAGGTGCCGAGGACCTTCTTGCCCGAGGGGTCGGCACCGGTGACGGTGAACGCGCTGCCCGCGGCGGGACCGGTGAGCAGGAACTCGGTGTCGGCGGTGATGCGGCGGTTGTACTTACCGAAGACCGGGGTGAGCTTGCCGGAGCCCGCTTCGCCCTTGACCTCGACCACGGCCATGCCGTGGGCGGCCTTGGTGATCGCGATCTGCTCGTCGGTCGGCGCGTCTTTGTTGTACCCGCGGAACATCATCGGGCCGGTGGTGTATTCGTGGTTGACCACGAGCAGGTAGCTGTTGGCCTGGCCCTCGATCGGCATCAGCGCGGCGAAGTCGTTGTTGTAGCCGAACTGCTTCAGCTGCGCCGCGGCGGTCTGCTTGTCGAAGTCGAACGCGGGGGCGTCGGCGAAGATGGGGTCACCCCAGCGGATGACGACCTGCTGGTCGTAGCCCTCCGGAATGGTCAGCGCGTCTTCCTTGTTCGGCGCCACCGCGGTGAACGCCGTTCCGGTGCCGGGCGTTCCGGCCGGAGTCGGGGCCGGGGTCTTCGCGGCCTCGGAGTCGTCACCACAGGCGGCCAGCGCACTCGCGGCGCCGACAGCCAGCACCGCGGCCGCGCCGCCCTTGATCAGGCCACGGCGGTTGAGGCCGCTGACGATGTCACCGAAGTAGGCACCCTCCGAGGTGTTCGGGGGCTCGTGAAAGCAGGCGTTGCCGCACTTGTATTCACAGGTCAGGGCGGCGCGTGCCGACTGACCGTCATGCTTGACGAACAGGGCGAGCGGTTTCGGACTCACGGTGACTCCTGAGTAGAACGGACTCCGGGCACCGTAAGCAGCCCAAGCGAGCCATCGGGAACGCGTAGATGAACGGACGACCAAAACTCGGCGCGCGCTGTGACCGATCGCGGATGGATCAGCCACAGCGCGCGCCGAGTGCGCAGGACGTTGTCATCAGGCGTTGACCGGAAGGGAGATCACCACTTCCTGCTCGTTGCCCGGGAGATAGTGCACCTGCACGATCCGGCCGACCTGCACGTGTCCGACCGCGGTGGGCGGCAGGTACTTCTCGGCGCGGGTCTCGAACGTGGTGCCGTCCGGGCGGGTGACCACCAGACCGAGCGCGATCTCGGTGTAGCCGCCGCGGATGCGGCCGGGGACGTCCAGGCTGCGGACCACGGCCTGGGCAGCCAGCCCGCGTTCAGCGATGTCGAGCTTGCCCCGGGTGGTGATGCCCTTGCGGATGAGCGATTCGTTCATCGCGCGCTGGGCGGCGCCGTTGTCGCCGGAGCGGTCGACCTCGACCTTGTCGGTGCGGCCCGGCAGATACCGGACCGGCAGGACGACGCCCGGCTGCAGCAGGGCCAGCTCGGTGAGCGGCACGATCATCTTGGCGTGCGAGTCGAAGACCTTTCCGTCGGACCCCTCGACCCGGAAAGCGATCTTGACCTGTGGTTGGTCGTTCACCGAGACGCCGGTCTGCCGAAACGAGGTGATGGTGCCGATACCGACCGCGGCGTCGCGGAACTCGCTGCTGTTGCGGCCGGTGAAGGCTTCGAGAATGCCGTCGCCGGTGAAGGCGAAGACGATCGGGACGATGGTGAGCGCGATGATCGGCAGGGCCATCTGGGGACCGACCCAGCCGAGCATCGCGCCGGTGTATTCGTCGGGGGTGTAGGTGAGGCCGTAGAAGAGGTAGTAGCCGATGGCGAGGATTCCGAAGGCGACCGCGGCCGCACGCAGTTTGGATTTCATGATTTCTCCTTGGATGGATGCGACCGGGTCGCGAACGATCAGGCGTACCTCCGCATTCGCTCCGGCCATGTGCGGCTGAGGAGCGCTGCGCGCCTGTGTCGATCAGGCGCCGACGATGGTGGAGCAGGCGAAGGTGATGTCGAACTTCACCGTCGACGGGCCCGCCAGCGGGTTGGTCATGTCGGCGCTGATGCCCTCGCCGGTGATGCGGTAGGTGTTGCCGTCCTTGGCCAGGGTCGCGGAACCGCCGGGCTGGCCGTTGCCGTAGCCGACGGCGTAGGGCAGGCCGTTGGCGCCGCCCTGGCTACCGCCGATGGCGACCGCCTGGACCTTCTCGCCTTCGACCGACGCGCTCACCGAGAGGCTGCCGTAGGTGGCGTTGGCCGTATCGGTGAGCGCCAGCGCGAGGGTGCCTGCCTGCTTGGCGCAGGTGGTGTCGAACTTCGCGGTGAATTCCTTGCCGTCGACAGTGGCGGTGGACTTGCCCGCGGCCGGGGCCGGAGCGGCCGATCCGGCGGTGCTCGGGGAGGTGGTGCCGGCATCGTCGCTGCAACCGGTGACGAACAGCGCGGTGGCGGCGGCGGAAGCGGCGAGGGCGGCGATCAGCTTGGTGTTCATGGTGGTTTCCGTTTCTCTCGGTGTGACCGGGCTGGTAACCCGTTGAGAGAAAGGTAGAAATCTTTTCCCGCCTACCGATCCCAACTTTCGTGCTCGGCAACCGCCGCACCGGCCGCCGAAAATACCTATAACCTGGTCGGATGCGGAGACCGCGCGCCATGGTGCTCGATGAGGTGTGGCGGGGGCTCGACGGCGTCGACGCGCTGAGCGGGGCCGACGGTGGGCCGTTGCGGCGGACGGTGAAGTTGATTCTCGATCCGCTGGTACTGCGGCCGATGCAGCATCCCGGGCTGGCGTCGAGCATGCTCGACGAGGACGGGATCGCGCTGCTCACGGCACTGCTGCACGCGCAGTCCGATGCGCTGCGGGCGTGTGCGGCGTGGTTCGTCGTCCTGAAGCAGGTGCGGCGCAGGCTGCGGATCACCGAGGGGAACGCCCAGGATCTGTACTTCCAGCGCTGCTTCGAGCTGGCGACCGTAGACGGTGCGCCGGAGGGCGACCGCGCGCACGCGAGGGCCGAGGCGACGCTGCGCGAAGTCCACGACAGCACCGGCGGGCGCACCACCGCCGCGCTGAAACGCCATGTGACCGACCCGGCTCGAGCACCCGGGCTGGCCGAGCTGTTGGACATCGCCTGGGCACGCCGCCCGCTCGCCCCCTACGGCGCAAGAGATCTGGCGGCCGAGCTGACCGAGCTGCTCGAAGCCTGCACGCTCGCCCGCTCGGGGGATCCGGCCGATGCGGGGCCGCTGTTCGACGACATCGTCGACAGCGGTGCCGGCACCCGACGCGGGATCGCCCTGTGGCTCGCGCATCCCGACGCGGGCGCCGACGACCTGGGGCTCACCATCTGCGCCAGCCCACAGCGACCCGAGCTCGGCGCGTCCGCGTCGACCGCGAGTCTCGGTCTGCCCTTCGACCGGACCGTGTACGAGCGGGTCTTCACGGTGTTGCAGGGCAGCATCGATCGGACCGACCTCCCCGAGATTCCGGAGCTGGTCACGCGGGAGATCTCGCGCAGTTGTTCGCCATGGGGACTGCTCGACGAATCGCTGCGGGTCGCCGCGGCGGCGGGTTCCGAACTGGCGCTGGGTCTCTCCCCCTTCGGTACCCCGGCGGCGGTCGACCCGGCTCCTTCGTCGCGTGCGCACGAGGTGGTCAACGGTCGCTGGCGGCGGGAAGGGTATGTGCTGCAGGCGCGCCGGTACGCGGTGCACGTGGTCGACGGGCAGACGGGACCGCTCGCGGCGGTGGCCGCCGAGTTACACGCGCCGTGGCGGCCGTATTCGCGCAGGTTGTGGGTGCGTTTGCACGGCCGGGATGTGCGCGAGCTGCCGGTGTTCGATCCCGGTGAGCTGTGGGATCTCCTCGACGGTGTCGCCCGGTCGGTGATCCTGGACCACCGCACGCGGGTGAAACAGGCGCTGACCGCCGACACCGTGGCCGATGTGGAAGCGAGGGCCAGCTGATGACAGTCGTGCACCTTCGCCATGCGGAGCCGGGCTTGCTGGTGATCGCTCCGGAGCGGGCGCCACTGGTCACCGATGCCGCGCCAGGGCTCGATGTGCTGGTTCTCGAGGTCGTGGGAGGGCATCTGAGCTGGAGCCTGTTCGACGACGAGTCGGTGCCCGCCGCAGTACTCGACGACGTCGATGCCGCACAGGATTGGGTGTGGGCGGTGTACGGCGAAGAGGTCGCCTCGGCGCTCGCGGACAACCGGCCCGGAGAGCTGACAGCCGCGCCCGCCCGACGCGCTTCGGCGGCGGCCCTGCGGCGACTTGCCTACGCGCACTGGGCGAGCCGGTGGTGGCCCGCGTCGACTATCGACGGCATTCCCGCCCTGGATCCGCGGCTGCTGGTCGAGGAAATCGGGTTGCTCACCGCGAAATGCGAAATGGCGGTCGACGGCGACGACGAGCCCGGCACCGGCTCGTCGATACCGGGCACGCAGGAAGACTTCGGGTTGTCCGACTCCACCGACGAGCGAAGGCCGCTGGGCGAGTCGACAGGATCACGGGGTCGCGCGCAGGACTACGCCTTGGCGGCCGGCGGCGCCGACTCGTCCGACGGGCTGATCGTGGCGCGCGGCAGTGGCGGCTGGGACTGGCGACGTTGCCCGCCCGGCATTCTCGACGCGGGCGAGCACGCCGTGTCGTGGCAGGTATCCCGCGCGGGCGGGGTGTCGACGGTGCGGGTCAGCGTGGTCGCCGCGCCGGATTGCCGGCGACTCGTCCCCGAACACCTTCGCCCGCACGCGCGCGTACGAGTGCGGCTGCCCGACGGCACTGAGCACGCCCCACCGGGGCCCGATGTCGAGATGCCCTTGCATCTGCGGGGCGATGCCTGGACCGGCGCGGCGCGAATCCCCGGTACACCGGAAAGCTCGCCGGAGATCACCGTTTTCGTGCCCGGCGTCGGCCCTGCCGATCCGCCGGAAGACGAGTCGGCCGCCCGGGATCGGATCCGCCGATTCGCCCGCGCCCGGCTCACCGAACACACCGGCGACCAGCGCCTGAGCGCCGAAACAGCGGCCGCTGAAACAGACGAGGACTTCTGATGGCAGCCACGGGCAGGACATCCGATCGCGACGACGCCCAGCTCACCGCGGGGTACGCGGCCTATCAGCGTGGCGATGTGATCGCGGCACTGGAGATCTTCGAGCGGGCGGCCGACGGTGCGACGCCGCGATTGCGCAGTGCCGCGCTGATCAACGCCGCGAGTATGGCCGACGAGCTCGGGGAGCATCGGCGCTCGGTGGTGCTGTTCCGAACGGCTCTTGCGGAAATGCCCGACGATGCCGCACATCAGCGACCTGCGGCGTTGGTGAATCTGTCGCAGGCCTTCCAGCATCTGGGCGAGTTCGATGCCGCGCAGGATGTGCTCGAGGAGGCGCGTGCGCTGCTCGCCGACAGCACCGATCAGGGGCTGCTGCGGGTGGCGTGCCTGTTGTCGCTGACGGCGGTCGCGCTGCATCGGCAGCAGTGGGCGCGCGCCGGTGAGCTGGCGGTCGAATCTCTCGGTGTGACAGAGCGTTTCGCACCGGAGCTGGCCGGTCACCCGTTGATGAACCTGGCGGCCTGTTCGTTCGAGACCGGCCGCTGGGAACTGGCTATCGACTTCGCGCGCCAGGGGGTGGCCGCTTTCGCCGCGGCGGGCGAGGCCGCCTCGGTCGCGGAGTCGCAGCAGAATCTGGCCACGATGCTGGTGCGGGCCGGGCATTTCGACGAGGCCGAGGAGCCGTTACTGGCCAGTCAGGAGTTCTTCGAGGCCGGTGACCTGGGCCACTGGTCCGGGATCGGGTCGAAGACGATGGGTTTCCTCGCCGAACGCCGGGGTGACTTCACCACGGCACGTGCGTATTACGAGCGGGCACTGGATCGGTTCGACGCCACCGGCGCGGTGGTGGACGCGGCGGACGTGCGGCTGCGCCTGGCCACCGTCGCCTGTGCGGAAGGCGATCTCGCTGGCGCCGAGCAGCTACTGGACACCTCGTTCGCGGCCTACGCCGCCCAGGGCCTCGGGATGCACTGCGCCCAGCTCGACTACTGGCACGCCGAACTCCTCCATGCCTCGATCGAGCAAGCGGCACAACCCGATCCGGACCTGGTGGCCCGCGCGGTGTCCCTGGCGGTCCCCGCCGCCCTCGCCATCGATGCCGTCCGCCACACCCTCCCCAACGGCAACCAACGTGAACACTGGCACCGCACCGTCGCCGAACCCGCCATGCGCGTCGCCTTCCGATGCGCCGCCCTCGCCGGAAACGGTCAACTGGTGAGCGATCTGATCGAGACGCAGTGCGCTGGAACCACTCTCGATACCACCGCGTACACCGACGTCACGGCGCCTACCCTCGAATTCCAGCTGTTCGATCCCGAGCCCGCCGAGCAGATCACCACACCGGCCCTGCAACTCGGCGCCGCGCTCGCCGATGTCGCCGCCGCCGCGGGCATCCCCGTCGCGCCACCACCCCGGCTGACCGACCACGGCCGCATCGTCCTGGCGGACTTCATCTCCCACGCCGAGCAGCGCTACGGACGCCCCGTCCGCGACCGCCGGGTGATCGCGCTGTGAACGAGCCGGCGACGGGAACGCCTTCGGCTGCCGAACTCAGCAGTGTGCCGACAGCCTTCATCAGGCTGGCCGACGCGGGCGACGTGTACGTCTCGTGGCGATGGGCCGGCGACGCGTTGGCGCGTGGCGTAGCGGTACTGCCCCGAGACCATGTGCGCGAGACACTGCGACTGCTGACCGACGCGGTACCCGACCCCGCGCGACCCGACGATCTGCGGCGGGTCATGACCACGGGGGCACTGGTCGATCCCGAGGCGGAAAGCGCGCTGGCACAGGCTTTGTCACGCACCCTGCTGCCCTATGGGCTCGCCGTGCAGCTGTACGAACTGTCGCAGCGTGGGATTCGGCCGCATCTGCGGATCCAGCCTTCACCCAGGCTGGCGCAGGTGCCGTGGGAGATCCTCGCCCCCGACGCGGGGATCCGGCTGCTGGACATCGCCGACATCAGCCTGCTCGCACCGGTCTCGGTGGTGCACGCGCCGGATCGAATCGCGCACCGCTGGAACGATACTCGCGAGTTACCCGTGGTCGCGGTGCTCGATCCGCGCGTGCCCGGGTTTCGCGCGGACTCCGAACTCGGCTCGGTGCTCGGCAGGCCGTCGGCGGAAACCCTGGTGGCACAACACTTCGGCCGCTACGGATATCGCGTGGTTCCCCGTGTCGACGACGCGGTCGAACTCTTCCGGCGCGCCGACACCGACCGCGACTGGTTGTCCGAGGTGCTGCGGGCAGGCGCGAGCCGACTCGTCTACGTCGGCCATGTCACCGCTCCCGCACCGGAATCGGGCCGGAGCGAACACGCCGAGCTCCACCTGAGCTGCACCGCCGACACCCGGGGCTTCGCGGCGACGAACCGCACCCATCGCCCGCTCTCGGCGAAAGACCTCCTCCTCGGCACCCATACGCTCGACCCCACCCCCGTCCCCGGACGTGACCGGTGGCCGATGCCGAGCCGCGTCGCCCTCATCGCCTGTGAAAGCGGCGGCGACCTGCGTTTCACCGAGGCCCTCGGCCTCACCACCGCGGCCCTGTCGGCGGGCGCCGAGCTCGTCACCGCCACCCGCTGGCCGCTGCCCACCGACCACGCCTTCCACACCCTCACCCCCACCACGGGCCACCCGCTGCAGGCCGCGATCTGCGCCGTGGACACCGCTCACGATTCCTCCACACCCGTCCCCACCCTGCTGACCTGGCAGCGGTCACAGTTGTCCGCATGGCGCGACGCTCCGGCGGCCGAGAACTCGCCCCTGCTCTGGGCCGCCTTCGCCACCGTCACCGACTGAACGGCTATTCGGGCAATCCCAGACCCGCGGCCAGCACCGGCCACGACCGATAGAAGGCATCACGCCAATAGCCCCAGGAGTGCGTGCCGCTCGCTTGACGATCGAAGGTGGCGGGAATCCCCAACTCGTCGAGCCGGGACTCGAGGTTGCGGGTGCACCAGTTGACCGCGGCCTCGATGATCCCGCCGACGACGAGCTGGTTGGCCAGGCCGAACGGCGTCGGATTCATCATGTACGGGTCGTCGATGCGGTCGTGCGGGCCCGGCAGGCCGGAGGCGTCCGAGACGAACAGCCTGGTGCCGCGCAGCTTCTCGGCGTGGACGACCGGGTCGTTGGCGACCCAGGCCGGGTCGTCGTCGGCACCGTACATATTGCCGACGTCACCGCCGCCGTAGGTCTGCACGACCAGCTTGGTGAACTGCTTGCCGATCGGGTCGGAGATCTGCGCGCAGCCGCTGTAGCCGGCGACGGACTGGTAGAAGCCCGGCTTGGCCTCGGCCAATTGCAGGACGGCCGTCGCGGTCATCGAGTTGGCGGCGATGGCGTTGACGCCGTTGGTGCCCAGTGCCGCGTCGACCAGGGGTGGGAGTTCGTCGAGGAGGAAGGTGCGCCACTTGTTGCGGCCGAGCGCGGGGTCGTCTTGCTGCCAGTCGGTGTAGTACGCCCAGGCGCCGCCGATCGGCATCACCACATTGACGTCCTTGGTGGCGAGGAAATCGCCGACATCGGTGTTCTGCCACCAGGTCGCGCGGTCCTCGCCGCCCCCGGCGCCGTTGAGGAGGTAGAGCGCCGGGCGCGGCACAGAGGCGTCTTTCGGACGCTGCACCTTCACGGTGATGCCCTTGTTCATCGCGGCGGAGAAGACCAGCATGGTCAGATTTCGATCATCGACCCTGCTCGAGATGATGTTCGAGCCGTTCGCGGTGGTCGGCGTCGCGAGGAGCTTCTTGGCTTCGATGATCGGATCGCGCCCGTCGGCCAGGCCGTTGCCCGCGCCGAAGGTGGCGACGCATGCTGCCAGCACGCTGCCGACGACACCGAAAGCCATTGTGCGCCTGATTGTTCTGCCCATCGACCGAGAATCCCCATTCGTGAATCGGCAGGCATGACGCAGGCCGCAGGCACAGACAGTATCCGGGGAACCGATCGATCGTCGAGCCAGAGGTAGTACGGGCAGCCGACCCCACCGGGGCGGGGTCGGCCTGGTGGTCAGTGATCGTCGTAATGGTCCGCGTGGGCGGCGTGGCGGTGGCCGTCGTGGATGTAGTCGACGTGGTCGCCGTGCGGGACCGCGACATGACCACAACCGGGGCCGTGCTCGTGGGTGTGGGCGGTGTGCTCGACGTGTGCTGAGGTCTCGCACTCGTCGAAATGGCCGTCGTGTTCGCGGTGCAGGTGGCCGTCGTGGACGTAGTCGACGTGATCCTCGTGCGGAACGGCGACGTGGCCGCAGGTGGGGCCGTGGACATGGGTGTGCTGCGGGTGTTCGGCGTGCGTGGTGGTCATCGGCTCTCTCTTTCCGGTTTCCCGGAACTCGGTCCGGTACTGATCGAATGGAGCTGAAGCACTTCCGACATTAGCAGTTGCGCATGCGTTGCTGCGAGGCCCCTTACCTGGTCAGAGGACCTGATCGAGGAAGCGGCGCAGGCGTGGCGTCTTGGCGTCGTCGAACAGGGCGTCGGGGCTGCCGGTCTCCACGACGACGCCCTGATCCATGAACACGACGCTGTCGGAGACCTCGCGGGCGAACCCCATCTCGTGGGTCACCACGATCATCGACATGCCGCCCGAGGCGAGGTCGGCCATCAGCGCCAGCACGCCCTTCACCAGCTCGGGGTCCAGCGCCGAGGTGGCCTCGTCGAAGAACATCAGCTCCGGTTTCATGGCCAGCGCGCGGGCGATGGCGACGCGCTGCTGCTGGCCGCCCGACAGCGAGGCGGGCCGGGCGTCGGCCTTGTCGGCCAGGCCAACGATCTCGAGCTGTTCGATCGCCAGGGCACGGGCCTCGTCGGCGGACAGGCCACGCAGTTTGCGGGGGCCGAGCACGATGTTGTCGGCGACGGTCTTGTGGGGGAACAGGTTGAACTGCTGGAAGACCATGCCGATGCGCTGGCGCAGCTTGTCGGGGTTGTCCTTCAGCACCGACTTGCCGTCGAGCAGTACGTCGCCGGAATCGGGTTCGTGCAGGCGGTTGAGCACGCGCAGCAGCGTCGACTTACCCGAGCCGGATGGGCCGATGACGGTGGTGGCGTGGCCCGCCTCGACATGGATGTCGACACCGCGCAGGATGTGGTTGTTGCCGAGCGTCAGATTGAGCCCGGTGCCGGTCAACGATGCGCTCATGCGCCTCGCCCTTCTGTGATGACTGCCTGCTCGATCGGGTCGGCGGGAGTGGGTTTGCCGGTGCGCATGCGCTGGTCGATGTAGTTGACCAGGTGGGTGAGCGGGATGGTGAGCACCAGGTACATCAGGCCCGCCGCGACCAGTGGGGAGAGGTTGCCGGTCTGGGCGTTGAGGTCGCGGCCGACGGCGAACAGTTCGCGCTGCGAGGCGAGCAGACCGAGGAAATAGATCAGCGACGAGTCCTTGATCAGCGCGATGAACTGGTTCATCAGCGCGGGCAGCACCCGGCGCACACCCTGCGGAATCACCACCAGCGTCATCGACTGCCGGTACCCGAAGCCGATCGCGCGCGCGGCTTCGAGCTGACCGGGCTCCACCGACTGGATACCGGAGCGGAAGATCTCGCCGATATAGGCCGACGAGAGCAGAGCCAGCGCCACCGCGCCGAGCCAGTACGGGTTGCCGCCGGTGATATTGCGGACCACCGGGCCGATGCCGAGACCGATGAGCAGGATGATCACCACGGCGGGCAGGCCACGGAAGATGTCGGTGTAGACGCGGGCGGGCCAGCGCAACCAGCGGGTGCGGGAAATGCCCATCACCGCGAGCAACATGCCGATCACGGTGCCGAGGACACCCGAGACCAACGCCAGGATCAGGGTATTCGGCAGACCGGTCTTGATCAGATCGGGAAAAGCCTTGCGGTACAACGACCAATCGAAGAACGTGTCCTTCAACTGTTGCAGCGTCGACTTCTGCGCGACCTGTTCGGTCTCCCCCGGCTGGTTCTCGGCCGCGAGCGCTTTGAAGTCCGGGAGCTGGGGTGTGGGAGCCGCTTTGGAGCCCGGCTTCCACCCCGGCGGGAGTTCACGCGGCACCCAATCGGCGTACAGGCGGGCATAGGTGCCGTCCGCGATCACCGCGTCCAAGCCGGAGTTGAGCGCGTCGATCAGCGGCTGGTTGTTCTTGGCCACCGCGTAGCCGACGAAGTTGTCGAGGCTGAAGGTGTTCTGCGAGACCACGATTCCGTCGCCCGGTTTGATCGCGCCCTCGGCCTGCGCCGATGGTGCGACCCAGGCGTCGACCTGGCCGGACTTCAGGTTCGCGTAGGCGGTGTTGTAGTCGGGGAACTTCACCGGATCCAGCTTCAGCTGGTTCACCACGAATTCGTCCTGCACGGTCCCCTGCACCACCGCGATGCGCGAGCTCTGGTTCAGGTCACCGAAGCCCTTCACCGCGCTGCCCTGCGGAACGACCAGGGAGAAGTAGCCGAAGTCGTAGCCGTTGGTGAAGCCGACCAGTTCGCGCCGGGCATCGGTGGTGGTGATGTTGGACGAGCCGACGTCGAAACGCTTGCCCGACACCTGGGCGAGCAGACCGGCGAACTCGGTGCCGGAGAACTCCACGCGCAAGCCGAGTTTCGCGCCGATCGCGGTGAGGAGTTCGTTGTCGAAGCCGGTGAAGGCGCCCTCGCTGTTGACGCAGATGCTGGGCGGCGCGTCGGACAGGGTGCCGACGCTCAGGGTGCCCGGGTTGAGCAGACCGAGTTTCGTGGTGTCGATCGAGTCGACCGGCGCGGTTGTCGCGGTGGTGTAGCGATCGGCGCCCGCGGTTTCGCCCGCGGCCAGATTGGTCGGCGCGGCAGCTGCGGCGCTCGGTCCCGGTGGCGAACAGAGGTCACGCGCGGAGCTGCTCTCGGAGCCGCCACAACCGGTCGCCGCGACGCCGACGAGGAGCAAGAGGGCAGCGATCCGCGCCCGAGTTCGTACACCTGCCATGCCGATAGACCCTAGCCGCAACCTTGCACAGCGAAGGTTACGCAGGGCTGCGGCTCACGGTGTCGATCCACGACGACAGCCGGTCGAGTCCCGGAAGCGGGTTTGCCGCAGCGTGATCGAAATTACGCGAGGCCCTCCAGGACGGCCGGGTTCGTCTCGTCACGCCATTCGATGGCGCGCCGGACTTCGGTGAGGTCGTAGCCGGGGCCGGAAACACCCACGGTGAACAGGGTGACGCCCGCATCGTGCAGCGCCTTCGCCTCGTCGCGACCCTGCCACTGCACCGAACGCTCGATCCGCGAGTCGTCGGTACCGACGACGGCCGCGTGCTCGGCCAGCACCTTGTTCTTGCGGCCGAGAGTCGCCGCGTCGGCGAAGGAGTGCCAGATGTCGGCGTACTCGGCGACCAGGCGCAGCGTCTTGCGCTCACCACCGCCGCCGATCAGGATCGGGATGTCGCGGACCGGCGGCGGGTTCAGCTTCCCGAGCCTGGCGGTGATGCGCGCCATGCTTTCCTTCAACAGGGTCAGCCTGCTGCCCGGCGTACCGAACTCGTAGCCGTACTCGTCGTAGTCACGCTCGAACCAGCCCGCGCCGATGCCGAGGATCAGCCTGCCGCCGCTGATGTTGTCCACCGTGCGCGCCATATCCGCGAGCAGGTCGGGATTGCGGTAGCCGCCACCGGTGACCAGCGCGCCGAGTTCGACCCGCTCGGTCTGCTCCGCCCACGCGCCGAGCATCGTCCAGCATTCGAAATGCGCGCCCGCCGGGTCGCCGGTGAGCGGGAAGAAGTGATCCCAGTTGAAGACGATGTCGACTCCGGCGTCCTCGGCCCGCAACACCGCGTCGCGGATCAGACCGTAATCGGGCGCGTGCTGCGGTTGAAGCTGGACTCCGATACGGACCGGACGACTCATCTCGCTGGCTCCTCGACGGCTCGGGTTGGCACCGCGACCGAGGCTACCCGGCGCTGTTGTGGGCCGCTACGATCCCAGCGACCCACTACTCGGATCGTCCGGCACGTTCCTGCCGGGATGGGATGTTGATCTACGCATGGCTACCGTGACTTTCGACCGCGCTACCCGGCTCTACGCCGGTGCCACCAAACCCGCGGTCGACGCACTCGACCTGGAGATCGCCGACGGCGAATTCCTCGTACTCGTCGGACCCTCCGGGTGTGGCAAATCGACCTCGCTGCGCATGCTGGCCGGCCTCGAGGAGGTCAACGCCGGGTGCATCCGGATCGGCGACAAGGACGTGACCAACGCCGAACCCAAGGATCGCGATATCGCGATGGTGTTCCAGAACTACGCGCTCTACCCGCACATGTCGGTCGCGGAGAACATGGGCTTCGCGCTGAAGCTGGCCAAGGTCTCCAAGGCCGAGCGCGACGAGCGGGTGCTCGAGGCAGCCAAGCTCCTCGACCTCGAGCAGTACCTCGACCGTAAGCCGAAGGCGCTGTCGGGCGGACAGCGCCAGCGCGTGGCGATGGGGCGCGCGATCGTGCGGCAGCCGCGGGTGTTCCTGATGGACGAGCCGCTGTCGAACCTCGACGCGAAGCTGCGCGTGCAGACCCGTACCCAGATCGCCCAGTTGCAGCGCCGGCTCGGCACCACCACCGTCTACGTCACGCACGACCAGGTCGAGGCGATGACGATGGGCGACCGTGTGGCGGTTCTCAAGGACGGACTGCTCCAGCAGTGCGCCTCGCCGCGCGACCTCTACCGCGATCCGGCGAACATGTTCGTCGCCGGATTCATGGGTTCGCCCGCGATGAACCTGTTCACCCTCCCCGTCGACGACGGCGCCGTGACCATCGGCGGCTACCCGGTACGGGTGCCGCGCGCGGTGGCCGACGCGGGTGAGGGCTCCGTGGTCCTCGGCATCCGCCCCGAACATCTCGAGGTCGGCGACGGCGGCCTCGAATTGGAGGTCGACGTCGTGGAGGAGCTGGGCTCCGACGCCTACGTCTACGGTCGCGCCCTCGCGGCGGGTGCCGGCGGCCAGACCGGGGAAACGATTGTGGCGCGCGTGGATTGGCGCAACCCGCCACGCAAGGGCGATCGCCTCTGCCTGACCGCCGACCCCGAACACGTGTACTTCTTCAGCGTGGACGGCCGGCGCCTGCGCTGATCCGGATGCGCGGGCGGCTCGTGGATCGAGTCGCCCGCGCACGATTGCGCTGTGCGCGTAGACGCTCGGCTCGATACCTGGTCCGGCCCTATGCTGATGCTCGGTTCCGGTGATCGCCGGGCAGGTCTGTCGACATGGGGTAGTGACATGCGCATAGCAGTACTCGGCACCGGCCAGGTCGGTCGACGGCTGGCGAGCAAGCTGGTCGAGGTAGGGCACACGGTGACGATGGGGTCGCGAACCGCCGACAATGCCGACGCCACCGCGTGGGCAGCCGAAACCGGTGGGGCACACGGCACTTTCGCCGACGCGACGGCGGCGGCCGAACTGATCGTGAATGCCACGTCGGGCACGGTGTCGGTGGCCGCGCTCACCGCGGCCGGGGCGGACAACCTCGCGGGCAAGATCATCGTCGACGTCTCCAACGCCCTCGACTTCTCGCAGGGCTTTCCGCCCAAACTCGTTGTGCCCGAAGCGGGCAGCGTCGCCGAGGAAATCCAGCAGGCCTTTCCGGCCACCCGCGTGGTGAAGACGCTCAACACCACCAACAACCAGGTGATGGTCGACCCGGCCCGAATTCCCGGACAGCACACCGTCTTCCTCAGCGGTGACGACGCCGATGCCAAGACCCAGGTGGCGCGGCTGCTGAACTCCTTCGGCTGGGCCGACGAACAGCTGATCGACCTCGGCGCGCTCAACACGGCCCGCAGCACCGAACCGGTCGTCCTGCTGTGGGTCAGCCTGTTCCAGGCCCTCGGCACGGAGGACGTGACGATCGGCGTGTTCAGCGCCTAGCTGTCCAGGTTCTTCTTTCGGCGTTCGGCGCGGTCGCGGAGGTAGTCCTCGTTGACTCGGACCGCCAGGCGTTCCAGGGGGATCTCGGTGCCGTCGGAGGTGCGCAGGTCGACGCGGACCGGTTCGCCGGTTTCCGCGTCCACCCGCAGGAGCGGCGGGGGGCCCGGCTGGAGGTAGGCGTCGCCCCATTGCCAGAGGGCCACGACCGCGGGAAGCAAGTCCCGGCCCATCTGGGTGAGGGCGTATTCGTGCCGGGTGCGCTTTCCTTCCTCCTGGTAGGGGCGTTTTTCCAGGAGGCCGGCGGCGGTGAGTTTGCGGAGTTGGGCCGCCGCGGCGGCGTCGGTGATGCCCACTCGGTGGGCGAAGCCGTCGAAGCGGCGGGTGCCGTAGTAGGCCTCGCGCAGGATGAGCATCGCGGAGCGGGTGCCGATGAGGTCCATGGCTCTGGCGATCGAACAGCCCGCCGTTTCCCATTTACTGAGATCGGCCAGGGGTCCTTCCATCACGGCTGCCATGAGAGACATCATAGCCAATCTGACTTGAGTCGATGATAGTTAGGATCTAAGCTGGCTATTGTCAGATAGAGCCAGCGTTGGCGAAAGAGGACTTCATGCGAGACGCGGTCATCGTCGAAGCGGTACGCACCCCGATCGGGCGGGGCAAGCCGAACGGCGCACTTCACGACGTTCATCCGGTCGATCTGCTGGCACACAGCCTGCGGGCGGTGGTCGAGCGCAGCGGGATCGATCCCGCGCTCATCGACGATGTGATCGGCGGCATCGTCACCCAGGTCGGGGAACAAGGATCGAATATGACCCGGCGAGCCGCGCTGGCCGCCGGATATCCGGAATCCGTGCCTGCCACGACAGTGGACCGGCAGTGCGGCAGCAGTCAGCAGGCGATTCACTTCGCCGCACAGGGAGTCATCGCGGGGGCGTACGACATCGTGGTCGCGGCCGGAGTGGAATCGATGGGGCGAGTCCCCATGGGCGCCAACCTGATCGGCGCCACCGACCTGTCGGGCATCGCCTTCTCGCAGCGTTATCCCGAGGACCTCGTCCCGCAGGGAATCAGCGCCGAACTGATCGCCGCGAAATGGGGCCTGACGCGAACCCAGCTCGACGAATTCGCCCTCGGCAGTCATGAAAAGGCCGCTCGGGCAACCAAAGACGGACTCTTCACCGCCGAACTCGCACCGATCAACGGGCTGACCACGGATGAGGGAATCCGGGTCGGCAGCACCATCGACACCCTCGCGAAACTGAAGCCCGCCTACTACGACCCCGCGATGGCGGCGCGGTTCCCGCAGATCGGCTGGGAGATCACCGCCGCCTCCGCCAGCCAGGTCAGCGACGGGAGTTCCGCGGTTCTGATCATGTCCGGCGAACGCGCCGAGCAGCTCGGCCTGCGGCCGCTGGCCCGCCTGCACAGCTTCTCGGTCGCGGGCGACGACCCGTTGCTGATGCTCACCGCGGTCATTCCGGCCACCGAGAAGGTGCTGCGCCGGGCCGGTCTGGACATCGGCGACATCGACCTGTTCGAGATCAACGAGGCATTCTCGCCGGTCGTGCTCGCGTGGGCGAAAGAGACCGGGGTGGATATGAGCCGGGTCAACGTCAACGGTGGGGCGATCGCGCTCGGGCATCCGCTGGGCGCTTCCGGGGCGCGGTTGATGACCACGCTGGTACACGCGATGCAGCAGCGTGGAGCGCGCTATGGGTTGCAGACCATGTGCGAAGCGGGTGGCCTGGCCAACGCCACGATCATCGAACGCCTGTGACATCGGACGGCGGCGCTCACCGTGAGCGCCGCCGTTCGTCTCGACCCGCGTAGCGAGATCTACGATCGGTCGGGTGAGCACCGAACTGTTTGTTTATGCGATTCCGTTGCGGACACGGTTTCGGGGGATCACTGTGCGCGAGGGGATGCTGATCCGGGGCGAGCTGGGGTGGGGCGAGTTCTGCGCGTTTCCCGAATACGACGATCGCGAAGCGGCCGGGTGGTTGGCTACCGCTGTCGAACAGGTGACAACGGGGTGGCCGGCCCCGGTGCGTGATCGAATTCCGGTGAATTGCACTGTGCCCGCAGTGGATCCCGTGCGAGCCCGCCGGATTGTTCGGGAATCCGGTTGTGCGACCGCGAAAGTGAAAGTGGCGGACCACCCCGACTCGCTGGCCGAGGACGTGGCTCGGGTGGCGGCGGTACGCGAAGCGATCGGGGAATCAGGGGCCGTTCGGATCGATGCGAACGCGGTGTGGGACGTGGAAACCGCCGTCCGGCATATCGGAGAGATCGACAAAGCCGCCGGGGGTTTGGAATACGTAGAACAGCCGTGCCGGACCGTGGCGGAACTGGCCGAGGTGCGTCGGCGGGTTTCGGTGCCGATCGCGGCGGACGAGTCGATTCGCCGGGCCGAGGACCCGATGCGGGTGGCGGTGGCCGGTGCCGCTGACGTGGCGGTACTCAAGTGCACGCCGCTGGGCGGGGTCCGACGAGCATTGGCGGTTGCCGAGGCGGCCGGGCTGCCGACCGTCGTCTCGTCGGCGCTCGAGACCAGCGTCGGCTTGTCGGCGCAGCTGGCATTGGCGGGCGCGCTGCCCGAGCTCGAATTCGCCTGCGGGTTGGGCACTCTCGCACTGTTCGAAGGCGATCTCGTCACAGAGTCGTTGCTGCCGGTCGACGGATGGTTGCCGGTCCCGGCCTCGCCACCGGAGCCCGACCCCGCACTGCTGGACAAATACCGACACCCCGATCCCGACCGTGTCGACTGGTGGTTGCGACGCTACGAGCGAGTCAGCGCCTTGCTCGAGGACCGCTGAGCGAGAAATCTCTAGCCGAACCGGACACCGCACCCGGCGAAGGTCGTCCGGATCAGCAATGCGGCTTCCGGACCGATCACACCGTCCACCAATTCGACATAGCGGCTACAGAATTCGGGTCCGTGTGGTGCCTGCGCCGAATCGGGCGCCAAGTGATGGGCGAGTTCGTGCAGGACCACCAGTTCGCGAAGCGCCCAAGCGGTGGAGCCGGTGTGCAGCGGGACGGCGAGGACCGCGCTCTCCGGCTCGTAGTGAGCGGCCGCGGCACCACCCCTGGCCCGGACCCTGATCGATACTGTGGCTCGCTCCCATTGCGCGCGAACCCAATTCAGCGCCAGCACCTTGTCCGCGTAGCTCTGTACCGACTCCACGGAGGCGAAGCGCCGCTCCACCGGCAACGTCAGTTGCGAGCCGTAGACGTCGACCGTCCGATGGCCGAACTCATCCGCACGATCGAATACCCCACGCACCAACTGCTCACCGTCGTAGACCTTGGCGCGCTGGCTGTCGCGCTGCGGCCGCGGCGAACTACCCGGCGACACAGCCCTGCCCGCCGCTGCGCACCGGGAACGCACCGCCGAGCGGGTTGCCGACGGCCCGGTCGAGTGCCGATACCCCGGTCGATCTCATCGGCCCGACAGCTTTCCCCGTGCGGCAGGGAGTTCCGGCGAGGAGCCGCCGAGGCGGGCGGTACGGCCCGCTCGGTCGCCCGCGCGACGGGCCGCGGCGGAGTGCCCGGTGGAGGTCTGCGGCCCACGCCAGGTTCCGCGCGCCTCCGAGGTAGCCGTGTAGAAGTCTGTGAGGGCTACTTCTTTGTCCCGCAAAGCCAGGGCCGTCCCCGTCGATTCGACCACCGATTCCTCGGCGACGACTTCGGCTTTCACCTCGGCCAACCGTGCGCCGATGCGGGCGGCGAAGGCCATCTGGAAGTTCAGCCGCGCGGTGACTCCCGCCACCGGCGCCTGCACCTTGCGACGGACGGTACGGCCGAGGCGCTTCTCGGTGACGATCTTGACCACGGTCGCCTCGCGGTAGGCGCCGGATTTGATGTAGTGGTCCGACGCGCGGACCATCTGGACGAGCAGACTCGCGTACAGCGCTTCGCAGGTGTCGATGTCGGCGGCGAAGCCGTAGGCGTAGACCTGGGCGGAAGTACGGGCGACATCGCAGCGAACGTCGTTGGCCGAAGCGATCGCCACGAACAGCTGGACGTAGGTACGCAGACCTTTTCGGCCCGGTTCGCCGATCGGGATGATCCGCTGCACCGGCGCCGACCTGCGCTCACGCGACGCTACATGCGAGCGCGCCACCGCGAGATCGATCGAGGATTTCGTCGCCAGTCGCTGAGCCGCGGCGAGGAAGGCCTCGGCCTCGTGCGCGTTGTCGGTGGACTCGGCCTTGCGCAGCAAACCGCCGATGCGGGTGAGCATCCGATCGGGCGTAGCGGCCGGCGAGGGACTTGTCACAAGCAATGACCCTAAGCCACCACACTGACAGAAAAACTGTGTAAGTCTGTGCCCGTTCTCGGCCGCCTCGATCCGGACCGACCGAAGGGTGCGACGAAGGAGTGCCCGCAGGAAGGGAAGATCGAGGCCTCCCAGGCCGAGAACACGCGGCGCCCGCGCCGCCGAGAATCCTGTATGTTGCCTGTTGCACCGCACGGTGTGCTGCTGCTCACGTCTTGACCCTGGAGTGTCTGCGATGGCCTTGAAGTTTGTCCCCAGAGCGACGATGGCTGCTGCCTCGATCGCGTTGCTCACCGCGACGTTCGCCAGCGGTTGTTCCAGTGACGACGGGGGCAACGCACTCGACCAGAACCTGACGGGCCGCGGCCCGATCACCTACGTCGAGGGCAAGGACACCACCGAAACCGGTGTGGTCAAGCAGCTCATCGACCGCTGGAACGCCGCGCACCCGAACGAGCAGGTGACGTTCAAGGAGCAGTCGGCCGACGGCACCCAGCAGCACGACGACCTAGCCGAGCACTTCCGCGCCAAGCAGGACGGCTACGACGTGGTCGCCCTCGACGTGCCGAACACCGCCGAGTTCGCGGCCAAGGGCTGGATCCAGCCGCTCGAGGACAGCTTCGCGATCGACACCGCGCCCCTGCTCGCGCCGACCGTGGCCAGCGCCACCTACAACGGCAAGCTGTACGCGGCGCCGAAGAACACCAACGGCGGCCTGCTGTACTACCGCAAGGACCTGGTGCCCAACCCGCCCAAGACCTGGACCGAGATGCTCGGCCAGTGCCAGGTGGCTCGCGACAACAACATCGGCTGCTACGCCGGTCAGCTCGCCCCCTACGAGGGCCTGACCGTGAACACCTCCGAGGTCATCAACGCCTTCGGCGGCAGCTTCGTCGGTGCCGACGGCAAGACCCCCACCGTGAACAGCCCGGAGTCGAAGGCGGGCCTGAAGGTCCTCGTCGACGCCTACAAGAACGGTGACATCCCCAAGGAAGCCATCACCTTCAAGGAAGGCGAGAGCGCCAGCGCGTTCGAGTCGGGCAAGCTGCTGTTCCTGCGCAACTGGCCCTACCTGTTCGCCCAGGCATCCGCCGAGGGCTCCGCGGTGAAGGACAAGTTCGGTGTCGCCCCGCTGCCGGGCAACACCGGCGTCGGCGCCTCCACCCTGGGCGGCTACAACGCCGCGATCAGCGCGTTCTCCAAGAACAAGGCCACCGCCGCCGACTTCGTTCGCTACCTGATCAGCGAAGAGGCGCAGCAGATCATCGCCTCGGGCTCGCTGCCCTCGGTGCGCTCCTCGCTCTACGACGACCCGGCCCTGATCGCGAAGATGCCGTACCTGCCCACGCTGAAGGAATCCATCGCCAGCGCCGTGCCGCGTCCGGTGACCCCGTTCTATCCCGCGGTGTCGAAGGCCATCCAGGACAACGCCTATGCTGCCCTCAACGGCACGAAGTCCGTCGACGACGCGGTCGCCGGCATGCAAAAGGGCATCGAGACCGCCGGTTCGTAGCGGTACGCGCAGCGGACCCGACCAGACCGTAGGAGAGTAGTAACGGTGTCGGATCCTTCGGGAGCCAAGCAGCGCGGGCTAGCGCTGCAACTGCGACAATCCGGCAAGGCGTGGCTGTTCGTCGCGCCCGTGCTTGTCGCGCTGGCCGTGGTCATCGGATATCCGGTGGTCGAGGCGATCTGGATGTCCTTCTCGAAGGACTCCGGCATCGACCCGGCCACCGGGATGTTCGTCGAGGGCGGCAGCGCCGGATTCAGCAACTACACGCATTGGCTGCTGCAGCAGTGTGGGTCGCTGAACGGCACGGTGTCGTGCCCCACCGGCACGCTCGGCTCGCAGTTCTGGTCGGCGGTCGGGATCACCCTGTTCTTCACCGTGGTGATGGTGTCGATCGAAGCCCTGCTCGGGCTCGGCATGGCCATGGTGATGGGCAAGACCTTCCGCGGCCGGGCGCTGTTGCGCGCCGCCGTGCTGATTCCGTGGGCGATTCCCACCGCGGTCACAGCGCGACTGTGGGAGTTCATGTTCCAGTACGACGGCGTGGTGAACCGGGTGCTCGGCACGCACATCCTGTGGACCTCGGACATGTGGGCGTCGCGGTTCGCGGTGGTCGCGGCCGATGTGTGGAAGACGACGCCGTTCATGGCCTTGCTGATTCTGGCTGGGCTGCAAGTGATTCCGGCCGACGTGTACGAGGCGGCCAAAGTCGACGGCGCGACTGCCTGGCAGCGGTTCGTCCACATCACACTGCCGCTGCTCAAGCCCGCACTGCTGGTCGCGGTCCTGTTCCGCACCATGGACACGCTGCGCATCTACGACCTGCCCGCGATCATGACGCTGGGCAACCCGTCGACGAACACGCTGTCGATCCTGGTGGTCGAGCAGGTACGCCAAGGCCCCAACAGCGCCGCGGCACTGTCGGTGATCACCTTCCTGCTCGTCTTCGCGATCGCGTTCATCCTGGTGAAGGTGCTGGGCGCCAACGCTGTTCGCACTCAGGAAGACCAGCGGAAGGCGAACTGATGAGCATGTCGATGACGAAAGAACCTGTCGCGGAGGCGAAGACGCTGCCGGTGCAGCCGGTGTCGTGGCGCAAGCGACTCGGCACGGTGCGGCTCTATCTCGGTGTCGCCATCGTGCTGGTGTGGGGCCTCGGCCCGTTCTACTGGATGGCCGTGGTGGCGTTCCGCGACCCGGCCCACACCTTCGACAGCACCCCGTGGCCCACTCACGTGACGCTGGAGAACTTCCGCAACGCCTTCGACACCAGCCGCGGCAACAACTTCGGCAAGGCACTGCTCAACAGTGTGATCATCGGATCGGCGACCACCGCCGTGGCGCTGATCCTCGGTGTGCTCGCGGCCTACGCGCTGGCCCGGATGACCTTCGCGGGCAAGTACCTGGTCTCGGGACTGATCCTGTCGGCGTCGATGTTCCCGGCCGTCGTCTTGGTGACGCCGCTGTTCCAGCTGTTCACCGATATCGGCTGGATCGGCCAGTACCAGGCGATGATCATCCCGAACATCTCCTTCGTGCTGCCGATGACGGTCTACATCCTGGCCTCGTTCTTCGCCGAACTGCCGTGGGAGCTCGAAGAGGCCGCGCGCATCGACGGCGCGAGCAAGTTCCAGGCCTTCCGGTTGATCATGCTGCCGCTGGCCGCGCCCGCGGTGTTCACCACCGCGATCCTGGCGTTCATCGCCTCGATCAACGAGTACCTGCTGGCCCGGTTGCTCTCGGGCGACGACACCAAGCCGGTGACGGTCGCCATCGCGAGCTTCTCGGGCAACGACCCGCTGGTACAGCCGTATGCGGCCATCATGGCGGCGGGCGTGATCGTCACCGTGCCGCTGGTGATCATGGTGCTGATTTTCCAGCGTCGCATCATCTCCGGTCTCACCGCGGGCGGCGTCAAGAGCTGACCTGCCGGGTTCTGCCGCCATCGCCGGGTAGAGTCGCCTGCACCGATATCGACGTCGGTGCAGGTGAGTTCTTCTGCTCGCTCCGAAAGGAGATGGTGTGGCCTCCCAGCGCGGGCGCGGGCGTTCCGATGGGGACGTTCCGTATACCTCGATTGCCGGGTTCCGCGATCCGCTGGCGAAAGAGCAGAAGCCGGCCAAGGGCGCGGCGCGACGGGCACAGGCCGCACGGCTGGCCGCCACCGACGGGTCCGGCGACCCACCCCCGGAACGCAAGCCACGCACCAGGGGTCAGCGCATCCGGCGGTTGCTGCTCGCGCTCTTCGTGATCTTCGTGTGTGTGCCCGCGCTGCTGTTCGTCGCGGTGTACTGGAGTTCGGAGATCCCCGAACCAGCCGAGGTCGCGGTCGAACAGCCCGCGACCGTCCTCGCCGCCGACGGCACCACCGTGCTGACCAAATTCATTCCGCCACAGGGTAATCGGATTCCCATCCCGCTCACCGATGTGCCGTTCCCGGTGCGGGACGCCGTGCTGGCGGCCGAAGACCGCACCTTCTACACGAACGCCGGTTACTCGACGAGCGGCTTCCTGCGCGCCGCTCGCGACAATGTGACGGGTCAGGACAACGCGGGTGGCGGCTCGACGATCACCCAGCAGTACGTGAAGAACGCCTTCCTCAGCTCCGAGCGCACCGTCACCCGCAAGATGCGGGAGTTGATCATCGCGGCCAAGATGGCGCGGCAGTGGAGCAAGGACGAGATCCTGTCCGCCTACCTCAACACCATCTACTTCGGGCGCGGGGCGTACGGGATCGCGTCCGCGGCGAAGGCCTACTTCGACAAGCCGGTGCCGGAGCTGACTCTCGCGGAGGGGGCCGTCTTGGCGGCGGTGATCCGCTCGCCCTCGGTGCTGGACCCGGAGAACCATCTCGATCAGCTGCGGGCGCGC
The DNA here is from genome assembly GCF_053608825.1 of Nocardia sp. NPDC055002. Taxonomy (NCBI): domain Bacteria; kingdom Bacillati; phylum Actinomycetota; class Actinomycetes; order Mycobacteriales; family Nocardiaceae; genus Nocardia; species Nocardia sp. NPDC055002. The sequence goes on along the minus strand of NZ_JBSGWE010000004.1, from coordinate 782,841 downwards.
TGGCAGTACGTGCTCGACGGGATGGTCGAGATGAAAGTGCTCGCGCCCGGCGACCGGGACGCGACGGTGTTCCCGCCGATCATCCCGCTCGACGACGTGCCGACGGAGTCGGCTGCGCTCGGACCGGAGGGCCATATCCGCACCCAGGTGCTGCGCGAACTGCGGGCCGCCGGCCTCGACGACGCCGACATCAACACGGGCGCACTGCAGATCACCACCACCATCGACGCCGCGGCGCAGGCAGGCGCGGTCGATTCGGTGCGTGAGCGGCTGTCGTGGCAACCAGCGGAGCTGCGCTCGGCCGTGGTGTCGATCGATCCGCGCAGCGGGGCGGTGCGGGCCTATTACGGCGGCGAGGACGGGACCGGGTTCGATTTCGCGCAGGCGCCGCTCCAAACCGGTTCCGCGTTCAAGGTTTTCGCGCTCGTCGCCGCCCAGCGGCAAGGCATCCCGGTGACACGGGCGATGGACAGCTCGCCCATCACCGACCGCGGTACCGAGATCACCAACGTCGAGGGCGACTCGTGCGGACGCTGCTCGCTCGCCGAGGCGCTCAAACGCTCGCTGAACACCAGCTTCTACCGGCTCACCATGACGATGGCCGACGGCCCGCGCTCGATCGCCGAGGCCGCGCACCTGGCGGGCATTCCCGAGTACATTCCCGGCGTCGAGGGCGTGAGCCTGTCGGAGCCGGACGGTTACCCGCTCAACGGGATCGTGCTCGGCCAGTACCTGGTGCGCCCCATCGACATGGCGTCGGCGTACGCGACGCTGGCTGCCTCGGGGGTCTATCACCAGCCGTACTTCGTGCAGAAGGTGAGCACCGGGGACGGGCGGGTGCTGCTCGACCGCAGCTGGGAAACCGCGACAGGCAAGAGACATTCAGAGCCCGAACAGCGGATCACCGCGGCGATCGCCGATGCCACCACCGCCGCGATGCTGCCGATCGCCAACTACTCCAACGGCCACGGCCTCGCCGACGGCAGGCAGTCGGCGAGCAAGACCGGAACCACCCAGCTCGGCGAGACCAAGGACAACAAGGACGCGTGGATGGTGGGGTACACGCCCTCACTGTCCACCGCGGTCTGGGTGGGCACCGAGAACCCACAACCGCTGCGCAACGGTCGCGGTGGGGCCATCTGGGGTTCAGGGCTGCCCGCCGACATCTGGAAGCAGTCGATGGACGCCGCGCTGGCCGGAACGCCGGTCGAACAGTTCGAAGTGCAGCCGGTGCCGAACCCGCCGCTGGTGCCCTCGCCGGGCACCGGACCGGCGCCGACACCGGGCGGCGGCTTCGACATCTTCGGTCCGCCGACGAACTCACCGCGCCCCGCGCCGCCGCCGCTGATCATCATCCCGCCCGCACCGACGCCTGCTGCCCCCGGTGAACTGTTCCCCGGGCTCGGTGGTGAAGGGCCGCGATAGATCACGAGTTGGCGCAGCCGGACCCGACTACCCTGAGGACATGGCAACATCGTTGCCCAGAGCGCGAACCGCCCGACCAGGGGTCGAATGATCCCGGCGCGGAACCTGTCGGACCGATACGGGAGGATGTGCGGTCGGTACCGACATGCGACGACACTAGACATAGGGGCTACGCAGGTGGATTTCAATGTCGTTGACCGTCCCGAGACGCTGATCGCGGGCACGGTGCTTCGCAGTCCGGCGCTCGCCGTGGAGGGGCCGCGCCGCGCCAAAGTGGTCGAGGCGTGGGCGAACCTGCGGGCGAGGACGTTACCGGGGCCGGTCGCGACGGGCTATGTCGATTTCGCGCCGGAGATCAACTCCTACCTCACCCACATCGTCGGCTACGAGTGCAAGACTCTCGCCGACCTGGAGGTAGGCGACGTGCTCGGCCGGATTCCGGCGGGCCGCTACGCGCGATTCGTGGCCAGCGGCGACAACCTCGGCGACACCATCGTCGGGCTCTGGCGCCAGGTATGGGACGCGGAGGCCGCGGGTGAATTCGTGCGTGCCTACACCGGCGATTGCGAGCAGTATCCCGACGAACGCACGGTCGAGATCTTCGTTTCGCTGACCGAGGAGAAGGACAGCTGATGGCCGTGGATTTCGAAATCGTCACCCTCGACGACGGTTTGATCGCGGGTCTCACCGTGCCGTTGGCCGGGCGTGAGGTGACCGCGCGTGATCTCGACCTGGTGAACTTCACCTGGGATCGGTACCTGTCGCGGGAGAAGACGGTGCCCCGCGCGGCCGCCTACATCGGTCAGAACGATCATGCGGTGGCCGTGCTCGGCTACGAGGTCGCCGGCTTGGACGACATCGACGAAGGCGACGTGCTCACCCGCATCCCCGCGGGTCGCTACGCCAAGTTCGTGGTCTCGGACAAGCCCTACGATCTGCTGCGCACCGCGTGGGCGCAGGTGATCAAGGCCGAGAACGCCGGCACCATCACCCGCTCGCACACGGCCGAGCTGGAGCGCTACACCGGTCCGACCTCGGTCGAGGTGTACGTCTCCCTGGACTGAAGACGGCAAGAGCCGGTGTGCACGAAAGTTCGTGCGCACCGGCTCTTTTCGTTCAGTGACTAATCGGCACCGATGATGAACGCCTCGAGCTGAGTGCGCGCCACATCGTCGGCGATCTGCACCGGCGGGGACTTCATCAGGTAGGCCGAAGCCGGGATGACGGGTCCGCCGATGCCGCGGTCCTTGGCGATCTTCGCCGCGCGGACAGCGTCGATGATGATGCCCGCCGAGTTCGGCGAGTCCCACACCTCGAGCTTGTACTCCAGGTTCAGCGGGGCATCGCCGAACGCACGACCCTCGAGGCGGACGTAGGCCCACTTGCGGTCGTCGAGCCACTCCACGTAGTCCGAGGGACCGATGTGGACGTTGCGGTCGTGGACCTTGCCCGCGAGCGCCCCGGTGAGGTTCGAGGTGACGGCCTGGGTCTTGGAGACCTTCTTCGACTCCAGACGCTCACGCTCGAGCATGTTCTTGAAGTCCATGTTGCCGCCGACATTGAGCTGGTAGGTGCGATCGAGCACCACGCCGCGGTCTTCGAACAGCTTGGCCATCACGCGGTGGGTGATGGTCGCGCCGACCTGCGACTTGATGTCGTCGCCGACGATCGGGACACCGGCGTCGACGAACTTCTGCGCCCAGACCGGGTCGGAGGCGATGAAGACCGGCAGCGCGTTGACGAAAGCGACATTCGCGTCGATCGCACACTGCGCGTAGAACTTGTCGGCCTCTTCCGAACCCACCGGGAGGTAGGAGACCAGCACGTCGACCTTGGCGTCCTTCAGTGCCTTGACGACGTCCACGGCCGGAGCCTCGGACTGCTCGATGGTCTCGGCGTAGTACTTGCCGATGCCGTCGAGGGTCGGGCCACGCAGGACCGTCACGTCGGTCGGCGGCACATCGGAGATCTTGATGGTGTTGTTCTCGCTGGCGAAGATGGCCTCGGCCAGGTCGAAGCCGACCTTCTTGGCGTCGACATCGAACGCGGCCACGAACTTCACGTCACGGACGTGGTAGGTGCCGAACTTGACGTGCATGAGGCCGGGAACGACCTGGTTCTCGTCGGCATCCTTGTAGTACTGCACGCCCTGCACCAGCGACGATGCGCAGTTGCCCACACCGACGATCGCGACGCGAACTTCGCCGGATCCAACCTTGTTGACATCACTCATGGCCGCTCTTTCCCTCTTTCTGTGGTGCCGCCTTCGTCGATTGCTCCGCCGCAATCAACTCGTTGAGCCAGCGCACTTCGCGCTCGCTTGATTCCAATCCGAGCTGGTGGAGCTGCTTGGTGTAGCGATCCAGTGACCCGCTGGCCTTCTTGATCGCTTCCCGCAGACCCTCTCGGCGCTCCTCGACCTGACGACGTCTGCCCTCCAGAATCCGCATTCTCGCCTCGGCGGGAGTGCGGCTGAAGAAGGCAAGGTGAACGCCGAAGCCGTCATCGGTGTAGTTCTGCGGACCGGTGTCGGCAAGGAGTTCGGAGAACCGTTCCCGGCCGACCGGCGTGAGCCGGTAGACGCGGCGCGCACGGCGCGCGAGCGCGCCGTCCGGAAGCTCCTCGGCGATCAACCCGTCGGCCTGCATTCTGCGCAGCGTCGGGTAGAGCGAACCGTAGGAGAAGGCCCGGAACGCTCCGAGCAGGCCCGTCAACCGCTTGCGCAGCTCGTAACCGTGCATGGGCGCGTCGAGGAGCAGGCCGAGAATCGCCAATTCGAGCACTGCCGACCTCACTCCCTGACTATGACGACCTGAAAGGCCGAACAGACCTAACCGTGGATGCGAGTTCCAACTATATCGGAGCGATACATCTACGCACAGTCGAATGTGACGCATGCGTCATCGACGCAGGTCATGGAGATGGAGCGATTAGCGCTCGGCGGGGTACACCGCGAGCGGTTCGCCGTTGGGCCGGATTTTCAGGTATCCGCTCTGCTCGGCCTCGTTCTTGACGTAGATGCTGATTTCCAGCTCGGCGTCTTTGCCGCCACCGGGCGGGAACCTGACCAGAACGTGCGAGACCCAGCCATTGGGGACGCGGGTCGTCTGGGAGGCGCCGGACATGAGGCGGGCATAGCGGGCCAGGTCGATGTCGGCGAGGTCGAACGAGCGAGTGTCGGGGGGACGGGAGCCCTGTGAACCCCACTTTTCGAAGTCGCCGCGGTACTGCAACTCGTCTTGCTTGCCAGGTTTTCCGAAATCTCGTTCGACCAGGGCGTATTCCGGATACACGGTCAGCTCGTCGGCGAGGGTGGTGCCGTATTCGGCGCGATAGTCCGCGACGAAATGGGCGAGCCCGTTGCCGGTGGTGAGGTCGGGTAGCGGAGCGCCGAGGACGGCGTCGCCGACGGTGCGACCGAGCAGGCCGACCCCCGCGCCGAGCAGTCCGGCGAGCACGATCGCGCCGACCGGAACCCACCAGCGCCGGGGTGCGCGGGGAACGCCACGTGCCACCGGAGTCGCGGCGAGGTCAGCCGGGACCTGTAGATCGTCGACCAGACGGTCGAGAGCGCCGAAGTTCTCGGCGTGCATGGCGGTCGCGGTGCGGGTTTCGTGCTCGGCAGCAGTGAGCTGGCCGTCGGCGAGGGCGGCATCGAGCACCGAGCACACGTCGGCGCGGTCGGTGTCGCGGGCGCGCAGGTTGCGCGCCGGAGACGGAGGCTTCATCGCTGGGTCATCCTTCGTACGGGTAGGTCTTCAGCACGTCGCCCGACAGCGTGAGGACGAAATGGCCTGATTGGGCGACCTCGTTCCGGACGAAGATGGTGATCCCCGGCCCTCCCGCCCAGCTGTCATTCGCTATCCGGAAATGAGTGACCGCGCCGTTCGGTACCCGCACGGTGGCCGCGGCCTTCGCGAGTGCCACACCGAGCGCCTCGGCGTTCACCTGTGCCAAATCGATGGTGACGGCGTCGCGCTTGCGGCTGCTGACCTGCGAACTCGTTCGGGCGAAGCCGCCGCGATAGGTGTAGTCGACGGTGGAGTTCCCGTTGCCGGGTGCGCGCCGCACGGCGGAGGCGTGTTCGTCGTGCATGACCGCCTCGTCGACAAGGGTGTCGCCGAAGCTGACGCGGTAGTCGTCACGGAACTGCACGAATCCGGCGAGAGTGTTGAGCATCGGCGTCGGAATCACCAGCGGTGATGCCGCGTCGTAGTCGACTGTCGCGGCCACGGCCGCCGCGGGCTCGGGCTTGTCGTCGCGGACCGTCCACACGAATCCGGCGACGGCGGTGACCGTTGCCAGTGCGATGACCACCAACCGAGTGCGGTCGCGGCGGACGCGCGGCTTGTTCGGCGCGGCCGGTCGCTGTTGCAGGTCGGCCACCAAGGTGGACAAATCGCCCAGTGTTCGTGCTTCTGCGGCCAATTCGACCATTGCGGCGTGTTCGTCGGCGTCGAGTTGGCCGTCGGCATGGGCTGTGTCGAGTGCGGCGACCGTCGACGCGCGGTCTGCCGATCTCGCCCTCGTGCGGGCGGGATACCGATCGGGGGCGCGCCGACGGGGACGTTCGACAGCGGAATCCTCGCCGAAAACCGCAGGTGATTGCAGGTCCGCGACCAAGCGAGCGAGCTCACCGACCGTGCGCGCGCCGTTCGCTGACAACACGCGATCGTGGTACTCCTGCGCGCCGAGTTGTCCCTCGGCGTAGGCCGCGTCAAGCACGGTCGACGCCTGTGCGCGATCGATGTCACGTGCGCGCAGCACCGAATCGACGGCTGCCCGTCGCTGCCCGGATTCAGCCATGGCCGTGGGTCACCTCACCTGCGAAAACACCCGGATGAACCCCGGTATCGGGAGTTTAGTCCGGGAGATCGGATCAAACGATGCCGTGGGCACGCGTATCCGAACCCCGCTACTCTGGTGATCGTGCGAATTCAGCGGCAGGTGGTGGACTATGCGCTCCGGCGCCGGTCCCTGCTGGCCGATGTCTACGCGGGGCGGGTCGGCGTCGCCGAGGTGTGCGACGCGAATCCGTATCTGCTCCGGGCCGCGAAGTTTCACGGCCGGGGCAGTGAGGCGACCTGCCCGATCTGCCGGAAAGAGCAGCTGACGTTGGTTTCGTGGGTGTTCGGCGATGGGCTCGGCCAAGCGGCCGGGTCGGCGCGAACGCCCGAGGAACTGATTCGGATGGCCGAGTCGAACGAAGAATTCTCGGTGCATGTCGTCGAGGTATGTCGCTCGTGCAGCTGGAACCACCTGGTGCAGTCGTACGTGCTCGGCACGGCGCCCGCCCCCGCCCGGCGACGGACGAGTTCGCGAGCCCGGCGCTCTGCTGCCGAATGATGGCGTGTGGAGCGACGCGGCTGCGCAGTGACGGGCGGCCCGAACAAGTGATGGTGGCCACCGCGTGATGCGCCACTGTTCGGGGTGCACCCTCTCCGCGCCGGTACTCCGGCGCGGATGTCGTGTGCCCGAACCTTACAAGTTATGGAGATCTGGTCAGTGAGTTCGCCCTACGAGTCCTCCCCCCACGGCGATGATCCGCGCGGCGGCCGTCCGGCTCGGGGTGCGCAATCAGGTCTCCCCCCGCAGTCGGGTGATCGGCCCGGTGGTCCCCCGCCGCGCCGGCCCGTGCCGCCCGCCGGTCCGCGCCCGCAGGGTGCGCCCGGCGCTCCCGCGCAGGGCGGGCGCCCGCAGGGTGGTCCGGTGCCTGGTGGACGCGGTCCGCAGGGACCGCCGCCGAATCGTCAGCAGGGGCCGCCGCCCGGTGGGATGCCGCCGCGCAGGCCGGGTCAGCCGCCTCAGCGTCCCGGTGGTCCGCAGGGTGGACCGCCTCCGCAAGGTGTGCCCGGTCAGGGCAGGCCGCCGCAGGGCAGGCCCCCGCAGCCGGGTCGTGCCGTGCCGCCCGCGGCGGGCGCCACACAGAAGTTGCCGCGTCCCGGCAGCCCCGACGAGTCGACCGTGCGGGCGAACCAGCCGGGGCGGACCGTGCGCGGCGCGAACGACGACGTAGCCAGGACGGCTCGCGCGGGCGGTGCCGCCGCGGCCGCACGGGCCGGCGCGGGCCGGCGCCCCGGTGGGCCCACTTCCGGTGAACGTCGCGCCACCGTGCCGGGTGGCCCCACCACCGGTGAACGTCGCGCCGCAGGCGTGGGCGGCACCCCGCCGCCGACCGGTCCGCGCAACCGCCGCGACGGTGGCGGGGGCGACGACGGCTCGGGTAGTGATGGTGCGGTGAAGAAATCGCCGTGGCGGATCGTGCGCCGGACACTCTATGTCCTGATGGCCCTGGCCATCGTCGTGCCGAGCGCGGTGTTCCTGGTCGCCTACACGGCGGTGTCGGTGCCCAAGCCGGGCGACCTCGAGACCAACCAGGTGGCGACGATCTTCGCCAGCGACGGCACCACCGAGATCAGCAAGGTGGTTCCGCCGCAGGGCAACCGCACCGAGGTCTCGATCGATCAGATCCCGCCGCACGTGCGCAACGCTGTGATCGCCGCCGAGGACCGCGACTTCTACACCAACCCCGGCTTCTCGGTCTCGGGCTTCGCCCGCGCCGCCCGCGACAACATCCTCGGCAAGGAAAGCGCCGGTGGTGGTTCCACGATCACCCAGCAGTACGTGAAGAACGCGCTGGTCGGTGACGAGCGGTCGATGACGCGCAAGATGCACGAGCTGGTGATCTCGGCCAAGATGGCGCGGCAGTGGAGCAAGGAAGACATCCTCGCCGCCTACCTGAACACGATCTACTTCGGTCGTGGCGCCTACGGCATCGACGCCGCGGCCAAGGCCTACTTCGGCAAGCCGGTGCAGGAGCTGACCGTGGCCGAGGGCGCTGTCCTGGCCGCGACCATCCAGCTGCCCTCGATGCTGGATCCGGAGAAGAACCCCGAGGGCGCCAAGACTCGCTGGAGCTACGTGCTCGACGGCATGGTCGCGGAGAACAACCTGCCCGCGACGGAACGTCAGGGGATGCAGTACCCCCAGGTGGTGTCACTGGCTTCGCTCGGCGACAAGAACAACGACGAGGGCCCGTCCGGTCTGGTGAAGAACCAGGTGCTCCAGGAGCTCTCGACCGCGGGCATCAGCGAGCAGCAGCTGAACACCGAGGGTCTGCAGATCACCACCACGATCGATCAGAAGGCGCAGGACGCCGCGATCAAGGCAGCGCAGGGCAAGCTGGAGGGTGAGCCGGAGAACCTGCGCACCGCGGTGGTCTCCGTCGACCCGCGCACCGGTGCGGTGCGCGCCTACTACGGCGGCAGCGACGGCCAGGGCTACGACTTCGCCAATGCCGGTCTGCCGACGGGCTCCTCGTTCAAGGCGATCGGTCTGGCCGCGAATCTCGAACAGGGCGTTCCGCTTTCGCAGCTCTACGACAGCTCGCCGATCACCGTCAACGGCATCCAGATCGGCAACGTCGAGGGTGAGGGCTGCGGCATGTGCACCATCGCCGAGGCGCTCAAGCGTTCGCTGAACACCAGCTTCTACCGCATGCAGCTGGACATGCAGAACGGTCCGCAGAAGATCGCCGACATGGGCCACAAGCTCGGTATCGCCAAGGAACTGCCCGGCGTCGGCGAAACGCTGACCGAGCCCGGTGGCGTCGGCCCCAACAACGGCATCGTGCTCGGCCAGTACCAGTCGCGCCCGCTCGACATGGCCTCGGCCTACGCCACCTTGGCGGCCTCGGGCGTCTACCACGCACCGCACTTCGTGCAGAAGGTCGTCACCGCCAAGGGTGAGGTGCTGCTCGATCGTGGCGAGCCCGCCGGTGAGCAGCGGGTGAGCGCGGCCGTGGCCGACAACGTCACCGCGGCGATGAAGCCGATCGCGGCCTACTCGCGCAACCACAACCTGGCCGGTGGCCGCGAGTCCGCCGCCAAGACCGGTACCCACCAGCTCGGCGACACCGGCAACAACCGGGACGCCTGGATGGTCGGCTACACCCCGTCGCTGTCGACCGCGGTGTGGGTCGGTACCGAGCAGGGCGACCCGCTCAAGAACTACGGCGGCGGCAGCATCTACGGTTCCGGTCTGCCTTCCGACATCTGGAAGGCGACGATGGACGGCGCGCTGTCGGGTACGCCGAACGAGTCGTTCCCCAAGCCCGCCCCGATCAAGGGCCAGGCCGGTGTGCCGGAGTGGTCGGCGCCCTACACCGCGCCGTCGACCACCGTGCCCGCGATCGTGCCGCCGGTGATCGTGCCCTCGCAGGTCGAGATCCTGCCCGGCATCCGGATTCCGGTGCCCGGGGTGCAGCAGCAGCCCGCGGTGCCGCAGTCGCAGGCCACGCCCGAGACCGGCGCGGGCCCGCTGCCCGGCCAGCCGACGGCGGGGCCGGAGGGCTCGCCCGCGACACCGGGGAACGGCAACGGCGGGTCGACCAGACCGACCAACGGAGCCAACGGCAACGACAACGAGAGCAGCGGCGCGGGAACCACGCCGACCCGATCCCGGTAACCACCGGTAGCCTCGGATGTCGTGACCGATCAGCAACTCGCGGACCAGCCGGCGTCGAGTGGTACCCGGCCGGGCCGCGAGGCGGGGTATGTTGCGCCCGCCCGGCTGGCGCCCGATCTCCGCTCGATCGATGCCCGTGACCGGCCGAGCCGCAACGACTCGCTGACCGCGCAGCTGTCCACCGTGGTCGGCGGCCCGGTCGGCGATCACGCGCTGATCGGGCGGGTGCGGTTCTGGACGCCGCTGCGGGTGATGTTCGCCTTCACGGTGATCTTCCTGGCGCTGGGCTGGTCGGCGAAGGCCGGCTGCATCCAGCAGACCAGCGACGGCGACGGCGGTCTGATGCTGGACTGGAACAACGGCCGCCAGTACGTGGCCATGTGCTACTCCGACACCGTGCCGCTCTACGGCGCCGAACGGCTCAACGAGGGCGCGTTCCCGTACAAGAAGTCCTGGACCGAATCGACGCCCGACGGTGGCACCGAGACCAGATACATGGAGTATCCGGTGCTTTCGGGCCTGTACCAGTACGCGGCGATGCAGATCGGCAATGTCTGGGATCACCTGCCGCTGCCCGGCGCGATGTCGGTGGTGGTGTACTTCAACGTTGTCGCACTCGGCCTTTCGGTCGGGTGGCTGATCACGGTGTGGGCCTCGTCGCGATTAGCCGGGCGACGGGTATGGGATGCCGCGCTGGTCGCGGTGTCGCCGCTGGTGATCGTGCACATGTTCACGAATTTCGATGCGCTCGCCACCGCTTTCGCGGCCACCGGGCTGTTGGCGTGGGCGCGCCGTAAGCCGGTGCTCGCGGGCATCCTGCTCGGGCTGGGCGGGGCGTCGAAGCTGTATCCCTTGTTGCTACTCGGGCCGATCGTGGTGCTGTGTCTGCGCGTGGATCCGATGCAGCGTCAGCCCGCCGCGCGGGCCGGGCTGCGGTTGCGCGATGTCGACAGTCTCGATTCCGCCCGTACCTGGTTGCGTGAAACACCGGCGAGGACGCACCTTTTCGCGTTGCGGCCACTGGGCGCGGCCACCCTCACGGTATTCGCCGCGGTGGGCACGTGGGCGGCCGTGAATCTGCCGATCGCGGCGCTGTACCCGCAGGGTTGGCGAGAGTTCTTCCGGCTCAACACCACTCGGCACGCCGACCCCGATTCGATCTACAACGTGATCACCTCGTTCACCGGCTGGACCGGCTTCGACGGGCCGATCGGGCACGGTGAACCGCCGACCATCCTGAACACGGTCTCGCTGCTGGCCTTCGTCGCCGCCTGCGCGGGCATCGCCTACCTGGCGCTCACCGCGCCGCGGCGGCCGCGCCTGACCCAGCTGTGCTTCCTCGTCGTCGCGGCCTTCCTGCTGACGAACAAGGTGTGGAGCCCGCAGTATTCGCTCTGGCTGGTGCCGCTGGCCGTCCTGGCGCTGCCGCATCGACGAATTCTGCTGGCCTGGATGACGATCGACGCACTCGTCTGGGCGCCACGCATGTACTACTACCTCGGCGAGGACAACAAGGGCCTGCCCGAACAGTGGTTCACCGGCACCGTCGTCCTGCGCGACCTGGCTGTGCTCGGCCTGTGCGCGCTGATCGTCTACGAGATCCTGCGCCCCCAGAACGACGTGGTCCGCCGTGACTTCGTCGACGACCCGGCGGGCGGCGTCCTCGACCGAGCCCTCGACCCGCTACTCCCCTGGCTCCCGGAATTCCTGCGCCCGAAACAGGCCACGATCAGCGCACGGCCGATATCGGTGCTGAACTGATCCGAGCAGGCGCGGTGACGAGACGTGCCGGTCTACATCCGCAGGTAGCGGGCCTGGAGTTCGGGTTCGGCGGGGAGCATGTCGAGGTCGAGCTCCCAGGCGTTGCCGGTCCAGGGGTCGAACAAGGGGGTGCCGGGGATTGTCGGGAGGTGCCGGCACGACTGGGCGAGGAGATCGACCGGGCCGTCGCCGAATTCGCCGTTGCCGCCGACGATGACCAGGGACAGGCCGATCAGGTCGCCGCGGACCATCAGTTGGCCCAGGCGCACGACGTCGCTGCTCTGGTAGCCGTGGGGGAAGTCGGCGGCGACGAGGATGCGATGTTCGGTGGGAGGTACGGCTTGTCCGCTGTTGTAGGCGATGTCGGCGAGCTCGGCGGCGTGGGCGAGCTCGGCGAGGCGGGCGGAGATGTCGCCGTGGTCGGCGATCACCGGGCCTGCCAGCAGCGGGGCGAGCGGGGCGGCGAGGGTGCGCAGACCGCCGGTGAGGTCGATCAGGTCGACCTTGGTCGGCTTGTCGGGGATCGCGGCGACCAGCCGGGCCACCAGGGCGCCCACCACGCGCGAGGCCGCGGCGGTGGATTCGGTATCGACCCAGAGCGGCCGATTCAGCGGCACCGGAACGCAATACGGCACCCGCAGGCCACCGCGGTCGAGCGCGTACAGCTCGCCGAGCCGGATGCCGTCGCTGCGAGCGGCGCGGGTGGTCCATGCGGGAGCGAGCCAGGAGGCCAGCGCGGCGGGCATGGCGGCGTCGGCTTCGGCGATCTCTAGGCCGAGTTGGTCGCTGTCGCGGCGATGGTCGGCGTCGGCGAGCGCTACCAGTTCGTCGTGCCGGCGTTGCGCTTGCGCGCGGGCCGCGTCGGCCGCGGGAGTGTTGCGGGTCGCCGGGTTCGACACCGCTTCGGAGAGTTCCTGATCCAGGCGCTTGGTCGCGTAGTCGCGCGCCGAGACCAGGGCGGCGGCGGAGCGGGCGGCGTCTTCGAAGATCATCCACATGCGTTGCAGTCCGTGGTCGACTTCGAGTGGAATGCCCGAGGTGGGTGCGGGTCTCGCGACCGTCTCGGTGGGAGCAGTTGGCGGCGCGAGCGGCGCCGCCTGCCAGGCTTGGGCGGGTGCGGGCTCCGGCGCGGTGACGCCGTGCGCGGTGAGCAGCTGCGGGGAGCCACCGGCGTAACCCTGACCGAGCGCCCGCAACTTCCACCCACCACCGCGCCGGTACACCTCGAGGCAGATCAGCGCCCGCTCGCCCGCGGTCGGCGAGATGACGAATTCCGCGGCAGGGCTACCGTTTTCGTACAGCGACGCGGTGACCGGTCCGAGCGCGTGCCCGCCCGCGATGAACAGCAGCACGGCATGCGCGTCGGACCTGATCTGCGACAGCGTCAGATCCACCGCCGTCCCCGCGAAGCTCACGCCAGGGGCCGCGGGCCGCGACGCGCACACATGATCGTGCTCGTCGCGAACCCGCAGATCCTCGCCGACCACCAGCGCCCCGAGTTCCACGGTGCCTGCGGTCTGCGCGGTGAAGCGCACGGAATCAGCAGTCAGAGCAGTGTTCTGCCCCGCCTTCAGGTGAATCACGGTGTGTCTGCCCTGTCTTGGTTCAATTACCGCCGAGGAATCGGCCCAGCTGCGGCACCGCTTCACCGGGGTGCTTGGCGTTGAAGCCCTCGCCCAGCGCCTGCATCTTCCAGTCGCCGCCGACGCGGTACACCTTCGCCATCGCCATCGCGGTGAACGGCATGCCGCCCGCGAGGGTGTAGCGGGCCAGCTCACCGTTGGTGGTGCCGTCGATCAGGCGGCTGAACGCGTTCTGCACCTGCTCGAAGGAGTGGCCCTTGTACGAGGTGACGATGAACAGCAGCGTGGTGATGTGCGCCGGGATCCTGGTGAGGTCGACGAGGATCATCTCGTCGTCGCCGTCGCCCTCACCGGTGAGGTTGTCACCCTGGTGGCGCACCGAACCGTCCTTCGACGACAGCTGGCCGTAGTAGGCCACGTCGACGAGGTTCTGGTCGGCGAACAGGCAGACCGAAGCGTCGAGGTCGATGTCGACGGTGCGGTTGCCGAACATCCCGCGCGTGCGCACCGGGTCCCAGCCGAGGCCCATCTTGACGAAGGTCAGCGCGGCGCCGCCCTCCTTGCGCAGCGTGACCCGCTGGCCCTTCTGCAGGCTGACCGGGCGATCCTTGCTCAAACTGATCTCGCCCGCGGGCTGCTGCGGCGCGCCCTGCGCGGGCGGCGGGTAACCCTGTCCGGGCGGCGGCGGGTAGCCGCCACCGGGCGGCTGCTGGGCCGGGCCGGGGGGCGGCGGGTAGCCACCGCCGGGCGGGGCGTAGGCGGGTGCGGCCTGCTGCGGGTAGCTGGGCGCGGACTGCGCCGGGTAGGCGGGCGGGGCCTGCTGCGGCGGAGGCGGCGGGGGCGCGGCCTGCTGCGGGGCGGCCTGGGCGGGTGAATCATCCACCTGCACACCGTGATCGGTGACCAGCGCGGCGAAACCGCCGGCGTAGCCCTGGCCGACCGCGCGCACCTTCCAGCTGCCCTGACGGCGGTACAGCTCGAGCGCGATCACGATCGACTCGGCGTTCAGGCCGTCGATCTGGTAGCTGAACAGCTGGTTTCCCGAAGCATCGGAGACCAGCGCGGTGGGCGGCGCGAAGCGGCCGAAATTGCTGGTCGCGTCGTCGAGGGTGATCACCGCGCGGATCTGATCGATGTCGGCGGGCACCGCGGACAGCGAAACAGCAAGTGAGGCAGGCTGACCCGCCGGTCCGGGGCGCAGATCGACACCCGGCCCACTCGGCTGGTTGTAGAAGACGAAATCAGCGTCGGTGCGGACCTTGCCCTGCTCGGTCACGAGCAGCGCGGAGAGGTCGGCCGGCGCGGTGACCTGGAGCGAGATCACCACGTCACTGACGGCCAGCGGGCCGTTCTGGCCCTTGGCGAGTGTTGCAGACAAGTTCGACCCTTCTTGTCGTGAAATGGAGCTTGTCGTTTGGTGGGTGTTCCACGGCAGTGCTTGTCACTCTACGAGAAACCGGCCGCACGCGTCCGTGCTCTGTGGCCCGGGCGTACTTTCCCCTGATCGGTTAGGGTGACGTCGCAGTCGGAACGGGCGGTAGGACCGCCTTCGTAGAGGGGACGGGCACACACCTGTCATGGCGCAATTGTTCGAACAGTCGAAGAAGGTGATCGAGGCGCAGCTCGCGGGGACGAGTATCCGCGCGATCTCCGGCTCGATGGTGGCCTACGAAGGCAATGTCCAGTTCAAATCGGCCGGATTCGGCGGCGGCGAGGGCGTACTCAACGGCCTCAAGCGCCGCGCCACCGGCGAGAAACTGTCACTGATGGAGTGCAACGGCAACGGGCGCGTGTTCCTGGCGGTGAACGGCCAGAACGTCACCGTGGTGAACCTGAACAACGAGACGCTCCAGGTCGAGTCGCAGCAGCTGCTGGCCTTCGCGGGCAATCTGCGCACCGATGTGCGGTTCGCCGGGGTCGGCGGGATGTCGGCGGGCAGCGGGCTGTTCACCACCACGGTCAGCGGGCAGGGCCAGGTGGCGCTGCTGTCGGCCGGTGGGCCGCTGATCCACCTCGAGGTGTCGCCGCAGTTTCCGCTGATCGTGGATCCCGACGCGTTCGTCGCCTCGCGCGGCAATCTCAACCAGTCGTTCATCACCGACGTTTCGTGGCGGTCGATGGTCGGACAGGATGCGGGCGAGGCGTTCTCGCTGCGGTTCGACGGCCAGGGTGTCGTGCTGATCCAGCCGGCGGAACGGTAGGGGCGGGCGATGTTCGAGAAGGTCAACAGCAAGGTCGTCAAAGTCAACGTCGGCCAGGCGGGCGGCGTCGTCGCCCGGTCCGGCGCGATGCTGTTCTACACGGGTCAGGTCGCGTTCGCACCGCATCAGATTCCCGGCGCCGGTCAGGGCATGGGCGGCGGCGGTCTGATGCGGATGGCCGGGCAGATGATGGCCGGTGAGCACGAGCGGACCATGCTGGCGCAGGGCAACGGTGAGGTCCATTACGGATTCGCCGGGCTCGAGGTGCACGTGGTGCAGATGCAGCCGGGCGCGGTGTTGCGGGCCGAGGCTTCACGCCTGCTCGCGCAGTCGGCCGGTTTGCAGGCTTCCGTGGTGTCGGTCGCCAGTTCGGGCGGTAGCGGTGGTGGCGGCGGCGGTCTGATGGGCGCGCTGCGCGGTGCCGCGGCGGGCGTCGCGACCGGGCAGGGCATGTTCACCACCCAGCTCAGCGGACAGGGTTCGGCGGTGCTGCTCGCGCACGGCGGCTTCCTGGAACTGCAAGTGGGCGGACCGAATCCGATCGTCGTCGACCCGCAGGCGTTCGTCGCCGCGTACGGCAACGTGCAGACCGAGCTGAAGTCGGCGATGAGCTGGCGCGACGCGGTGGGTCGCGGCGCGGGCGAGGCGATGCAACTGCATTGCCACGGACAGGGTGTGGTGTACGTGCAGGCCTCCGAAGAGAAGTTGTGAACCGATGAGCGAAATCCTCTCGCCGATGAATCTCGGTGCCAGCGACAACATTCCGGGCAACAGCTACGCCTACTGCATCGACCTGACCGGACCCTGGTTCATGCGCAAGGGCGCGATGATCGCCTACTACGGGCAGATCGAGTTCCAGATGCTCACGCACGGGCTGCAGGGCGGCCTGATGCACATGGTGAGCAGCCAGTTCTCCGCGCCGCTGTTCGCGGGCGACTACGTGGTGGCGCAGGGTCACGGCAAGCTGATCATCGGCGACCGCGGTTACGACATCAATTCCTATGACCTCGAAGAAGGCAACCTCACCATCCGTGGTGCGAACCTGCTGGCCTTCGAGCCCCGACTGGCGCTCAAGCAGTCGATCGTGCCCGGGTTCCTCACGCTGATCGGCACCGGCAAGTTCCTCGCGTCGTCGAACGGGCCGGTGATGTTCGCCGAACCGCCGCTGCGCGTCGACCCCGAGTCCCTGGTGGGCTGGGCTGATTGCCCGTCGCCCAGTCACCACTACGACCAGGGCTGGATCGGCAGTTTCCTCGCGGCGGGCGCGGCCAGGATGGGCGCCAACTCCGGCGAGGAACGGCAGTTCGACTTCACCGGCGCGGGCACGGTGCTGATCCAGTCGACCGAGAAGATCATGAGCGACAACGCCCTGGTCCGCACCATCGAGGGGCAGCTCCAGAGCGGCGTCACGGTGGGTGGGCTCCAGCGCATTCAAGGTGTGATCGCCCAGCAGCTGGCCGGTCAGCAGCAGCACTACTGAGCACGTCGAACCCGGGTGCCGTTGCGGCGCCCGGGTTTTCGGCTGCCTACGCCGGCACCGTGGTGCGCTCTGCCGCCGCGTGGAACCATTCGAGGATTTCCTCGCCCGCCAGGATTCCCGACGAGGTGGTGATCGTGAGGTTGGGGGCGGTGAAGTTCAGTTCTTCCAGTTCGCCGTGGCGGGGGCGGATCGCGGCGTCGGCCACCGTGAGCATCTCGGCGTCCAGCGCGCCGTCGCCCGCGGTGAACAGCGTCGCCCCGTCGGATAATTCGCCGGATTCCGTCAACCTGCGACGGACCTCGGCGACGGCGAGACTCTTGCAGACGGCGTCGGGCATCGTGTAGATCTTGCGCCCCTGCTGGGACGCCGACCAGCCGTTGGCGCGGCACCAGGTGTCCCATTCGGCGAGGAAACCGGCGGGGACCTCGTCGGGGCGGACCACCAGGTAGCAGAACAGCTCGTCGGCCTCGCGGTACTTGGTGACCCAGGAATCGTCTATGCGGGAACGTAATTCGGCGCCCACATCAGCGAGGGTAGCGCCGGAGGCGTTGACCTGGTCATCGATGGCGACGCGCCAGGCCGGGTCCGGGATGCCGTCGACGAGGATGTTGCCGCCGTTGCTGGTGATCGCGTAGCGCCAGGGGGCGCCCGGCAGGGTGATGCGCTGGAACTGTTCGATCGTGCGGGTGGTCGTGGGGATCACCGGGGCGATGGCGGCGAGCTCGCGCAAGGCCGCGATCGCGGTGCTGGTCATGTAGGAGAGCGGTTCACCCTCGTAGTACTCGACACATTCCTTCGCAACGGCTTCGGCGCCACCGAAGCCGTTGCGGGAGAAGATCATCGTGCGATCCAGATCGGTCGCGAAGAGGGACTCGGCGGTCACCGGGGTAGCTCCTTGATCAGGCCCATGCAGGAGTAGGCCAGGTCGGGGACCACTTCCACCGGGACATTGCGCGCCGCGGCGAGCAGGCGGATGTGGGCGTGCTCCGGTGCGTCTGCCTCGCGGACCAGCACCCGCCACGGTACCCGGCGCAACAGCACGCGAGTGGTCTCGCCGACGCCGGGCTTCACGTAATTGACTGTGCTGATGCCGTATTCGGCGCGAACCTTCTCCACCGAGGCCCAACCGGACCAGTCCGGGGTGCGGTCGGAATCCCGGATCGCGGCGACGGCGGCCGGAACCTTGTCGCTGATCGCGTCGAAAGCCGCTGTGACGGTGTCGATCAGCTGGTTCGAGACATCGGCGTCGATCAGGTCGCGGTAGAACTTGGCGCCGTGGAACTCGCCGGGGCCGATCAGGCTGTCGTTGAGGACCGTCCGTGAAACCAGGCCGGACACCGTCGAATTGAGGCAGGCCGAGGCGATGAGGAAGTCGTCGCGGGTGCCGTAGGTGCGCACACAGTTGGCGGGATCGGCCAGGACCACGAGCTCGTCGTTGAAGCGGGCGCCACCGGCGGCGTGATAGTCGTCCAGGGCGGCGGTGAGTTCGTGGGTGATGGCGCCCTTGCCGGTCCAGCCGTCGACGAAGACGATCGAGGACGGATCGTGATGGCGGGCGAGGTAGTCCAGCGCCACGGCGTCGATACCGCGATCACGAACGATCGAGACCGCGTAATGCGGCACGGTCAGGGGCTCGCGGCCGATCCCGCTGACGAGCCAACGCCGCATGAGCACGCCGACGGGCGTGCCCGCCCTGGCCAGCGACACCAGGACCACGTTCGCACCACGTTCGGCGACAACGAGTTCGGCCACGGTCGCGACGGCCAGCGCCAGTCGCTCGGCGCTGTCGGCCAGCACGCGATCGAAGAGCTCGCGATATTCGGCGTCGGGCTGGAACTCCACGGGCAACGACTCGGCGTAATGGGCCACACCGGCTTGGATGCGCCGTTCGCGTTCCGTCACATCGGCTTCCAGATCGGCGTCCGAGAGATCTTTCAGCAGCCACGAAACATCCTCGGGCGCATACGAACCGAACGCGGGGCCGTGCAGGGCTTCGGGGAACGGCCCCGCACCCGGCTCCTTCGGGGCCGCGGCAGAGCTCGAGCCGCCACCGTGTTCCGCACGGCCCGCGGAATCGGTCGCCACGGTCGATTCCTTGCGACTCGGCGCGTTCGCGCTGGTGGCGGAATCGTTGTACGACACCGACAGTGACGCAGTCCCGGCCACTCGCTCAGCGGTCCGGCCCGCGTGCAGCGCACGAGGATCCGCACCTGGCACGACTGCGATCAGGACATCGGCGCCCGACGCGGTGAGGACGTCGACCAGGCCGCCAGGGGCGACGAGTTCCGGCGTATCGGCGGGCGGATCGATGACGACCAGCAGGACCGGGTCCGCGTCGGGCCACTGGGCGTTGTAGAGGTAGCGCTGGGCGGTGGGGTCGGGTTCCGGGGCGGTGAACCGGAAGCCGCGGCGCAGGGGGTAGCCGGGTTCGTCGAGGACGTATGCCGGTGAACGGGTGGTGGTTTGGAAGCGGGCGGGGATGCCTGCGTCGGCCAGGTCGGCGGCCAGGCGCAAGGGGAGGTACATGAGTTCTTCGTGGCCGATGACGATGACCGGACGGCCGGCGAACTCGGCGTCGAGGCGGGAGTTCACCTCGTCGGCGATGGATTTCACCGCGACGTCGAAGGCGGCGTTGTCCGAGCGAAGGGTGCCGTGCCGACCGCCCTCGGGAACGTCGGCGGGCCAGGTCAATTCGATGCGTCCGTACGAACCCCGCTCGGTGGCGATCGGATTCAGCCGCGGTTCGGACAGTGCGGTCACCGTGTCGATCAGCCCGGCCGGTAGCTCGGTGCGACCGGATGCCAGGCAGACCGTGTCGATGCGCGCACCGAGTTCGGCTGCGGCGGCTTCGAATTTGATCCGATCAGCAGGTGTGCGCATGTCGACCAGTGAGGCGAGGACGTAATGCGAGCGGGGAGCGAACGCGTGCAGTGCGCGGACCGCGTCGATGGCGGTGTCGCCGGTGGAGATCTCGTCGTCGACGAGCACCAGCGGCAGATCGTTGGCGAAGATCGCTGCGGGGGCGGGCTGGAGCAGGTGCGAGGTGGCGTGCGAATGACCCTCTTCGAAGCCGGTCAGTGTGGTGGCCCGTGACTCGTGCCTGCGGGTGGAGTGCAGGTAGCAGCCCGCGTCGATCCGCGCGGCCACGCAGTGACCGAGACCGGTAGCGGTCTCGGCGAATCCGAGCACCACGGCTTCACGATCACCCAGCACCTCGCGCACCAGATCGGCCAAGCGGTTACCCGCACCGATCACGATGCGCGGATCGGTCGGCAGGTGCTTGCCCAGCACCGTGGAAACCAGCAGATGGGCCCGCCGCGGATTGCGGCGCAGACCCGGCTGCACCAGCGCACCGATCGCGAGCTCACCCGTCAGCACGCTCTCGGCGGACAACGCCACGAACCTCTCGGCCGAGGTCGCGGCGACATCGACGCTCTCACCGGTCACGCCCTCGGCCGAGCGCGCGGCGAAGGACTCGCCGTGGTGCAGCTCGATGCCGAGATTCACTGTCGCCCACGGTGTTTCGAACGTACTCATTCGGCGATCATCGCTGTCAGCAAGTCCACGAAAGACACTCCCTTGTTCGCGACCCCGAACGCACGGGCCCGAACCAGCGTCTGGCGGGCCCAACTGCGGTGCGGGCGCATCTCGTTCATCTTGTTGCGGTATTCCGAGGCCGCGACGCCACCGACATCGGCCGCCATGATGTCGAGCGCGTCGGCGTACTCCTCGTGGGTCACCACCGACAGCGCGTGCACCACGGCCACGTGCGAGGGGTGGATCACCGTTTTGCCCTGGATGCCGTTGGCGCGGTCGAGGGTGATCTCGCGCAGCAGGCCGTCGAGGTCACGGCTCACCAGGTACTGGCGGAACTTCACCGCGTCGGACTCTTCGAACGGCGCGCTGCGCAGCTGCGGCCGGAACATCCGCTCGTGATCGGCGAAGTACTCCCACACCGGTCCGGTGATGATGAAGCCGGTGCCGTCGACGCGACCGAGGTAGTTGACGATGTCGGCGATCACGTCGGCGACCACCCGCACGTCGTAGATCGTGAGGTCACGGTCGCGGCGGATGCCGAAGGTCGAGCACATGTCGGTGGCGCCGATCCGCACCGCCAGCAGCTGCTCACGGTGTCCGGCGAGCAGATCGGCGATGCGCGAGAGCTGCTCGTCCCGGGTCTGGCGGTGCACCAGGTTCGACGATTCGAGCACCGGCATCGCGTAGACGGGACGGCCGAGGCTGCGGTTGGCGTCGTCGAGCGCGGCCAGGTAAGCGGGCCCGCTGACGGCGTCGAACTTGGGGAAGACGAATCCGGTGAGCACGTCGGCGCCCGGTCCGAGCGCGCCGACCAGTTCGCCGACCGAGTCCGCGTCGCGGACCCGGATGAACAACATCGGATTCGCGTGTTCGCCGCGTGCGAGCAGATCCAGGGTGTCCACCGCGTGCTGTTTGGCGGCCTCCACCTGGTGATCGGCGACCGCGTCCTCGAGGTCGATCACCATCGAGCACACCCCGCGCGCGGCCCGTCGGCGAATCGTCGCGGCGAGATCGGGGCGGGTCGCGGGCACATACAGGGTCGCGCCGAGCGCGGTCGCCAGCAGTTCCCGGTCGTCGTGGCCCTGAATCGGCTCCGGTTCGACCAGGAACAATTCCCGGCGGCGGGGACCCTGCAACTGCTGGAAATGGCGCAGCGGTACCTGCTTACGCAAGCAAACTTCCGGTGCGATGGCGTAGCCCGCGGTCATTCCCCCCACCTCATCTGTCGACCCATGTCATTTCTACTTTTCGGAAGCGTGTTTTCTGATGCGCTCGACCACACCGGCGATGAACTCTGCGACGGTACCCAGTTCGGTCACATACGCCCAATAGTCTGGATGACGACCCGTCAGTCCAGCGGTGATGCGATCGAGGCGCTCTGCTTGTGCATCGAGAACCGAGCCCCACTCGGCGACCAGTCCTCGGTCGACCGCGAGCATCTGCGCGTCCCGCAGCCGGAATCGTACGGTGCGGGCCTGAGCCTCGGGGTCGGTACGTACCTCACGTAACAATTCGAGGCGCCGGGTGACGGCGTCGACCAACTGCTCGGCCTCGGCGAGGTACTCGCGTGCGGTGGCGGTCAAATCAAGGGCGGTCTCCGGATCACGATCGGCTGCCGCGACGCGCGCGCCGACCAGCGCTTCGTCGGCGGCGTCCATGCCACGACGGCTTTCCCGCTCATTGTTGGTCAAGTCCGCCGAACTCGCAGCACTGAACTCACGCAGCAGCGCGGAATAGGCCGGTCCGAGCGCGCCGGCGCGGTTGCCGACGGCAGCGAGGCGGGTGGTCACCGACGCGATCGCGTTCGCGGCAGCCGAGGCACGAGAAGGGGCTTGCGCCAACGCATTCGACAGTTCCGCCGTCGCCTGTTGCACGGTGTTCGCCGCCTCGCGCGCGGCCGCGACCGAGGTGCCGGGATCGCTGGAAGAGGCTGTGAGCAGAGCCTCATTCAGCCTCCTTACACCCGCGGAGATCGAGGGGTAATTCGTGAATCCGGACGACGCGGCGGCGGCCAGCACCTGCTCGCCCTCGGCCCGCACGTGTGTCAGCAACTGCGGCACCGACGCGCGCACGGTCGCGGCTTCGGCGAGGCCGGCGCGGTGCGCGTTGTAGAAGTCGTCGACCCCACGCGCGGCCTCGTTCAGCTGCCGGACCAACGCGTCCGCCCTGGCCTGACCGTCCGCGATCGGGGTGCCCGCGGCCTCGGCGGCGTCGAGCTCCTCGGTGAAACTCAGATACGCGCCCGCCGCGGCGTAGCACCGCGCGCGCACCGGCTCCCAGACCGCGCCGATCCGGCGGTCGGGGAAGACCTGCTCACTGGCCACCACGCCCGCCTCCGCCGCCGTCTGCCTGCGATCCATATCCAGAAAGGCGGTCGACGCCGCGGCCCGCGCCCCGCTGATCCACTCATGATCCGCCCCCGATCTGAACCATCCGCGTCTGCGAGGTGTCACCGGCACATCCCCTTTCCGAACCACGGCCGCGGTTCGCCCACTCACTGCCGTCGATGGTAGGAGATTCACCCCGTTAACCTGGGCTGCAGACGGTTCCTACGCAAGATCTGCGAAACCTATTACTGTCGTAGCGGTACCCGGCGATTCGGACATGCTGGGAAACGACACACCGGACTAATCGAAGGGATTCCCGCATGGGTGTCAGTCTGTCCAAGGGCGGCAACGTTTCGCTGAGCAAAGAGGCTCCGGGCTTGACCGCGGTCTCGGTCGGCCTCGGCTGGGACGTGCGCACTACCACCGGCACCGACTTCGACCTCGACGCGAGCGCCATCGCGACCGGCGCCGACAAGAAGGTCGTCTCCGACAAGCACTTCGTCTTCTTCAACAACCTGAAGTCCCCCGAGGGCGCCATCGAGCACAAGGGCGACAACACCACGGGTGAGGGCGAAGGCGACGACGAGGTCATCGACGTCGACCTCGCCAACACCCCGCCGACCATCGAGAGCATCTTCTTCCCGGTATCGATCTACGATGCCGAGACTCGCTCGCAGTCGTTCGGTCAGGTACGCAACGCCTACATCCGCGTGGTCAACAAGGCCAACGGCACTGAGCTCGCCCGCTACGACCTGTCCGAAGACGCCTCGACCGAGACCGCCATGGTCTTCGGCGAGCTGTACCGCAACGGTGCAGAATGGAAGTTCCGCGCTGTCGGTCAGGGCTACGCCTCCGGCCTGTCCGGTATCGCTCGCGACTACGGCGTCAACGTCTAGTCATCCTCGCGAACAGGGGGCTCGGCACATCGGGCCCCCTGTTCGTGCGAAACAGAAAGGTCCCTCCGCGTGATAACGCGCATCTTCGGCCTGTCCATCGTCATCACGGTGTTCTCGCTGGTCGTGGCCTACCTCTACGGTGGCTTGACCGCTCTCGCACTGTGCGCCATCCTCGGCATTCTCGAGGTGTCGCTGTCGTTCGACAACGCCGTCATCAACGCCACCGTCCTGGAACGGATGAGCGAATTCTGGCAGCGGATCTTCCTGACCGTCGGCGTGCTGATCGCCGTGTTCGGTATGCGTCTGATCTTCCCGCTGGCCATCGTGTGGGTCACCGCGGGACTGAACCCGGTCGAGGCCTTCGACCTGGCGCTCAACCCGCCGGCGGACGACGCCGCCTACTTCCCTGACGGCAGCCCGAGCTACGAGACCCTGCTCACCGACGCGCACCCGCAGATCGCGGCGTTCGGTGGCATGTTCCTGGCGCTGCTGTTCCTGAACTTCATCTTCGAAGAGCGTGACATCACCTGGCTCAGCTGGCTCGAGAAGCCGCTGGCCAAAGCGGGCAAGCTCGACATGCTGTCGGTGGTCGTCGCCGGTACCGGTCTGGTGCTGGTCGCGGAGTTCCTGGCCGACGCCGACGATCGCTCCACCGTGCTGGTCTCCGGCCTGCTCGGCATGATCGTCTACATCCTGGTCGACGGACTCGGTTCGATGTTCCACACCGAGGAGTTCGAAGAGGGACCCCAGGGTGGCCCGTCCACGCTGGTCAAGGCGACCGGTAAGGCCGCGTTCTTCCTGTTCCTCTACCTGGAAGTGCTCGACGCGTCGTTCTCCTTCGACGGTGTCATCGGCGCGTTCGCCATCACCTCCGACCCGATCATCATCGCGCTGGGCCTCGGCCTGATCGGTGCGATGTTCGTCCGGTCGATCACGGTGTACCTGGTTCGCCAGGGCACGCTGTCGGACTACGTGTACCTCGAGCACGGCGCCCACTGGGCCATCGGTGCGCTGGCGGCGATCCTGCTCGTCTCGATCGGCGTGCACGTCAACGAGCTCATCACGGGCTTGATCGGCGTGGCGTTCATCGGCGCGGCGCTCGTTTCCAGTGTCCTGCGCAACCGCAAGGCGGAGCCGGACGCTGTGGAGGACGCCAAGGAGTCCGCTCCGGTCAGCTGATCCACCGCCGAAGATCAACAGCGGCGGCGAGTCCCCTCGGGGATTCGCCGCCGTTGTCGTTCACGCGGGTTGCAGTTGACGGCCGGGCGCGGTGCTCGGTTCGACGCGCGGGCCGCGCACCCTCGCCCGCAGGAAGAGGAAGAACAGGGTGATCAACAGGGCGGTGCGCAACCACACGCCGAACTGGACGATCCCTTCCATCAACTCGACGCCCTCGCCCTCGCCCAGCGCGGCGAAGTACCGGAACACCCCGACGCCCACCGCCGCGTCGGCCAACAGGTAGGCCGCGACCAGCGACCACGGCACCTCGAGCAACACCAGGAACGGGATTATCCACAGGGTGTACTGGGGTGAATGCACCTTGTGGAACAGCATGAAAGCGGCCAGCATCGCCGCGCTCACGCCGACCCACGGATACACCGAAGTGGGGGTCCAGCGCCGCCAACCCAGCCACAGGGCCAGCGCGAATCCGCCGAAGATCAAGGCGGGCGAGGCGATCGCCACCGCGTCGTGCCAGGTCTGTGTCGTTTCCGCCGCGCGGCCGAAGATCAGCTGGTGGCCCCAGTACCAGATCGAGTTGGTGGTGATGTCGGCCTGCCGCAGCTGCTGGAACGTGATCGAGGCGCGCCAGCCCTCCACCCCGGCCAGCACGAACGGCAGATTCACGGCCGCCACCGTGCCCATCGCGGCCAGCAGGGTCTGCGCGGCACCCGCCACGTCCAGCTCACCGATCGGGCGACGACCGCGCGGTGCGCCCTCGGTGAGCACGAACACCGCGAGCGGGAGCACGAAGATTCCCGGATAGAGCTTGAGACAGAAACCCAGCGCGAGCAGCACCGCGGCGATGATTCCGCGGGTGCGCACAGACAGGCCGGTCAGCATCGTCATCACGTAGACCGCCGCCACCGCCGTGCACACCACCGGCAGTTCCCAGTTGTGGAAGGCGTAGAACACCAGCGGCGGGCCGATCGCCCACAGCAGCGCCGCCGGGCCGGCGAGCCTGGCCAGCATCCACGCTGTGAGCAGGGCGAACGGCGCGAGCAACAGCGCGGAGTGCCACAGGAAGTCGGCGTCGTTGTCCACCCCGATGGCGCCCGCCCACATCAGCACACCGCTGAGCACCGGGTATTCCACCGCACCGCCGGTCAGCGCACCGTCTTCGGTGATCGCGCCGTCCACGTACGGAAAGACGTGATTGTCGATATCGCGGCCGAGCCACAGGAATTGGATGTCGGAATAGCAGACATCCGAATCCTTGCGCTCCTCGAATACCAGACTGCGACCGGATTCATCGATCGCGCCGCCCGCGCACCGGGCCTTGTTGGCATAGGCCAGCGCGAGAGTGAGGCCACACAGCAGCATCACCAGGATGCTCAAGGCAGCGGCCCACGTCGCGCCGCGTCGTGCTGCGCGCTGCCGCGGGCCGACTGTGGTCATGGCGACCACATTATGCGGCGGTGTCCCGAACACCCGGGTACACCCACGGCAGGCATCGATTTCGCTGGTCACTACCCGCTCATGTAGCCTTGGCGGGTTGCTGACGCAACGAACCCTCCTGCCATGGAGAGTCCATGGCCGTTTCCTAGTCCACAGGAGGTGATTGGTCCGTGCGTCAATATGAAGTAATGGTCATCCTCGACCCGAGCCTGGACGAGCGCATCGTCGGGCAGTCCCTGGATACCCTGCTCACGGTCGTCAAGACCGAGGGCGGCAACGTCGACAAGGTCGACATCTGGGGCCGCCGCCGGCTCGCCTACGAAATCGCCAAGCAGGCCGAAGGCATTTACGCGATCGTCAACCTGACCGCGACCCCGGCCACCGTGAGCGAACTCGACCGCCAGCTGGGCCTGAACGAGACGGTGCTGCGCACCAAGGTTCTGCGCAACGACAAGTAGTCCGCACCCTTCTCGAATTTGATGTCAGAGCCTAGCTTTAGGCTCGAGCGCAAATCCCCGAGATGCGGACTGCACCCCGAGCAGGAGGAACCCCATGGCAGGCGACACGGTCATTACCGTCATCGGAAACTTGACGGCGGACCCGGAGCTTCGTTTCACGCCCGCAGGTGCGGCGGTGGCAAATTTCACCGTCGCGTCGACTCCCCGTGTGTTCGATCGCAATTCGAACGAATGGAAAGACGGCGAGGCTCTGTTCCTGCGCTGCAACATCTGGCGTGAAGCAGCGGAGAACGTCGCCGAAAGTCTGACCCGAGGCGCTCGCGTCATCGTGAGTGGTCGGCTCAAGCAGCGCTCCTACGAAACCCGCGAGGGTGAGAAGCGCACTGTGGTCGAGCTCGAGGTCGACGAAGTCGGTCCCTCGCTGCGTTACGCGACCGCGAAGGTCTCCAAGGCCGGTCGCGGTGGCGGAGGCGGCGGTGGCGGCTTCAGTGGTGGTGGTTCCGGCAATGCCGGTGGTGGATCTAGCGCAGGCGGCTACAACGCCAACAACGGCGGCGGACGTCCGGCCGGCGGCAGCAATGCCGGTGGCGAAGACGATCCGTGGGGTAGCGCGCCCGCGGCCGGCTCCTTCGGGGGCGGCGGCCGCATGGATGACGAACCGCCGTTCTGATCGAACGGCACTCATAGTACGGAGAGAAAACCATGCCTAAAGCGCCCGCGCGCGAAAAGGTACTGAAGAAGAAGGCCTGTGCTTTCTGCAAGGAAGCAAAGTCCGGAATCGTCAATATCGATTACAAGGACACCACGCTGCTGCGTAAGTACGTCAGCGATCGCGGCAAGATCCGCGCTCGCCGCGTCACCGGCAACTGCGTGCAGCACCAGCGTGACATCGCTGTCGCCGTCAAGAACTCGCGTGAGGTGGCTCTGCTTCCTTACGTGTCGACCGCTCGCTGAGAAAGGGAGTCACACAGATGAAGCTCATCCTCACCGCTGATGTCGACAACCTCGGCGCCCCCGGCGACCTTGTCGAGGTCAAGGACGGCTACGGCCGTAACTTCCTGCTGCCCCGCGGTCTGGCCATCCAGGCCACCCGTGGCGCCCAGAAGCAGGTCGACGGTATCCGTCGCGCCCAGGACGCCCGCAAGGTGCGCGACCTGGATCACGCCAACGAGCTGAAGCAGGCCATCGAGGGCCTCGCCGCGGTTTCGCTGACCGTGAAGACCGCCGACAGCGGCAAGCTGTTCGGTTCGGTCACCACCACCGACGTGGCTTCGGCCATCAAGGCGGCCGGTGGCCCCGTGGTCGACAAGCGCAGCATCGAGCTGCCGAAGTCGCACATCAAGGCGACCGGCAAGCACGGCATCGTGGTGCACCTGCACCCCGACGTGGCCGCGAAGTTCAACCTCGAGGTTGCTGCGAACTGAGTTCGCCGGAAACCACCCCTGTGCGTGCACAGGGGTGGTTTCCGCTTGCCTTTTTCAGGGTGATTTTGCGATAACTGATCGGTAGCCGATGTCGCGGCCGGTATGGGTGGTGTTGCGCGGCTCACGGTCGGTAATTGCTTGGCCTCCGGTTATTCACCCTGTGGATGACTGCGGAAACCGACCGGCAGATTTGTGACTCCGGTCATAGCCTGCACCATCGCTGTTAACCCAACACGCCCGGCTGTTCACCTCGACCGACACGCCGGAACTTCTTTCATCCACAGGGACGAAGTTGGGCAAACCGGGGTCTAGCAGGGCGTTTTACCGTACTGACCTGGGTTTTCCCCATGTTTTCCACAGGCGGTGCACAACAACGGGTGAACTACCCCCAAGTTATCCACAGTTGTGTGCACATGTCGGGTTGGCGAGTCCCGAAAACGTCGCCTAGGTTCGTCGCATCGCCCTGCGCGCGGCCCCGGGAATCACGCAGGCAACCGATTGCTGACATCCGTGTCGGTGTCCGGGAGTACAACGAGAACATCGATGTGAAACCCCGGTTCTGCGGGCAGAGAGGACTCCCCTGGTGACAACCACCGGTGACCGCGCGCAAACCGAGTTCACGCCTGAACCCCCCGGCGAGGACTTCGGTCGTCAGCCTCCGCACGATATGGCCGCTGAGCAGTCCGTCCTCGGCGGCATGCTGCTGAGCAAGGACGCCATCGCCGATGTGGTGGAGGTGCTGCGCCCCGGCGACTTCTACCGCCCCGCGCACCAGGCGATCTACGACACCATCCTCGACCTCTACGGCCGCGGCGAACCCGCCGACCCCGTCACCGTCTCGGCAGGCCTCGACCGCCGCGGCGAACTCAAGCGCATCGGTGGCCCGCCCTACCTGGTCACCCTCACCCAGACCGTCCCCACCGCGGCCAACGCCGGCTTCTACGCCGAGATCGTCGCCGAAAAGGCCATCCTGCGCCGCCTCGTGGAGGCGGGCACCCGCATCGTCCAGTTCGGCTACGCCGGCGCCGACGGCCAGGACGTCGCGGAAGTGGTCGACCGCGCCCAAGCCGAAATCTACGAAGTCACCGAACGCCGCACCACCGAGGACTTCACCCCGCTGGAAGAACTCCTCCAGCCCACCATGGACGAAATCGACTCCATCGCCTCCCGAGGCGGCATCTCCCTCGGCGTCCCCACCGGCTTCACCGAACTCGACGAACTCACCAACGGGTTGCATCCCGGGCAGATGATCATCGTGGCGGCCCGACCCGGCGTGGGTAAGGCGCTGGCGCTGGACACTCCGCTGCCGACGCCTGGTGGTTGGACCACCATGGGTGAGGTTCGTGTCGGTGACGAGCTGCTGGGGGCCGATGGCAGGCCTACCAGGGTGCTCGCAGCCACCGAGGAGATGGCCGACCGGCCTTGCTACGAGGTCGAATTCTCTGATGGCACCGTGATCACCGCTGACGAAGAGCACCTGTGGACCACGCTCGCCCCGACCCTGGCACCGCATCCGGTTGTCCGGACCACCGGCGAGATCGCGCACAGCCTGCGCACACCGCGGGACAATTTCGCCCACATGGTGCCCCGGTCCGCTCGTTCAGCGGCACGTCAGATCGTCGACGTCCGCAAGGTCGACCCCGTGCTCGTTCGCTGCGTCGAGGTCGACAACGCCGATCACATGTACCTGGCCGGCCGCACCATGGTGCCCACACACAACTCCACGCTCGGCATGGACTTCATGCGCAGCTGCTCGATCAAGCACGGCATGGCCAGCGTCATCTTCTCGCTCGAAATGAGCCGCACCGAGATCGTCATGCGTCTGCTCTCGGCCGAGGCGAAGATCAAGCTCGGCGACATGCGCTCCGGCCGGATGAGCGACGACGACTGGACCAAACTGGCTCGCCGGATGAGCGAGATCAGTGAGGCGCCGCTGTTCGTCGATGATTCGCCGAACCTGACCATGATGGAGATTCGAGCCAAGGCTCGACGCCTCAAGCAGCGCCACGACCTGAAACTCGTTGTGGTGGACTATCTCCAGCTGATGAGCTCGGGCAAGAAGGTCGAATCCCGACAGCAGGAAGTCTCGGAGTTCTCGCGACATCTGAAGCTACTCGCCAAGGAACTCGAAGTTCCCGTGATCGCGATCTCCCAGCTGAACCGTGGTCCGGAACAGCGAACCGACAAGCGACCGATGGTCTCCGACCTTCGCGAATCGGGCTGCATGCCCGCATCGACGCGAATCCTGCGCGCTGACAACGGCGCCGAGGTCACCCTCGGTGAACTGATGGCCAGCGGTGAGCAGCCGCTCGTGTGGTCGCTCGACGAGCGGATGCGGATGGTCGCGCGCCCGATGGTGAAGGTGTTCCCGAGCGGACACAAGGAAGTGTTCCGGCTGAAGCTAGCCTCCGGCCGCGAGGTCGAAGCCACTGGCAACCACCCCTTCCTGACGGTCGACGGCTGGATCGCCCTCGACAAGCTCGCGATCGGCGACCGCCTCGCCACGCCGCGACTCGTTCCGGAACCCGTACACACCACACGGCTGCCCGAGGCCGAGATCGTGATGCTCGCGCACATGATCGGGGACGGCTCGTGTGTGAAGCGCCAGCCGATCCGCTATGCCAGCGTCGACGAAGAGAATCTCGCTGCCGTCACCACCGCCGCCGAGCACTTCGGTGTCAGTGCGGTCCGTGACGAGTACGCGGCTGCCCGCGTCACCACTCTCCGCCTGCCTGCGCCTTACCGACTCACCCACGGCAAGCGCAACCCGATCGCTGCCTGGTTGGACACCCTCGGCCTTTTCGGTCTGCGGAGCAACGAAAAGTTCGTCCCCGAAACGGTTTTCGCGCTGCCCAACGATCAGATCGCGCTGTTCCTGCGTCACCTGTGGGCAACCGATGGCTCGGTGCGCTGGGACGCGAAAGCTCGACAGGCTCGCGTGTCCTATGCCTCGACCAGCCGACGCCTTGTCGACGACGTGAACCAGTTGCTGTTGCGCCTCGGTATACACGGTCGCATCAAAACCGTCCGTAAGACGGACTACCGCGACTGCTATCACCTGACAATCGACGGCGGCGAGAACCAGACGACATTCCTTCGCGACGTCGGCGTCCACGGCGCCCGCGGCAAGTCCGCCGAGACCGCTCTAGTCGAGCTGGCCCCGATGGCCCGCAACACGAATGTCGACACTATCCCCACCGAGGTCTGGAGCCGCGTCAGAACTCTGCTGGCCGACAAGCAGATGACGCACCGAGAGTTCTCCGCCGCCATGGGTTCTCGCTTCTGCGGCAGCACCATGTGGAAGCGCTCCCCCAGCCGTTCCCGCCTTGCTCGTGTCGCCGCGGTGCTGGATGACGCGGATATCGACATGCTCGCCACGAACGATGTGTTCTGGGACAAGATCGTCGAAATCACCAGCCTCGGCGAACAAGACGTCTACGACGGAACCGTCCCGGGCACGCATAACTTTGTGGCACAAGGCATTTCAGCCCATAACAGCCTCGAGCAGGACGCCGACATGGTCATCCTGTTGCACCGCCCCGACGCCATCGAACGCGACGACCCCCGTGGCGGCGAGGCCGACCTCATCGTCGGCAAACACCGTAATGGTCCGACCGCCACGATCACCGTCGCCCACCAGCTGCACCTCAGCCGTTTCGTCGATATGGCCCGCGGCTGACCAGCTGCCGCGCCACAGCGGGATCACCCCGCTGACGGGACCAGAGTGTTCTGCCGGGCGGCGGTCCACCACTGTCCGTCCTGCTTGACCAGTACGTACAGCGCGACCATCGCCGGTTCGGTGTCGATCAGGGTGCCGTCGGCGGTGGTGGCGCGTGCGGTCTTGTGGGCGATGGCCACATCCGGGCGCAGAAAGATCACGTCGACGACGTCGTATCGGACGTATTCGTCCTTCAGGAATCCGGCCAGCCCACGCCGGTTCGCGTCGAGCAGCGCGTCGTGTCCGCTGATCAGCATGCCGACGGCATTGCCGACCACCGCGTTCGCGGTGAACTGTGCGGTCATGAGTTCCGCGTCGTTGGTGTTGTACGCGGTCTGCGTGTCGGTGATGATCCGGCGAATCGCGGCGATGTCGGCGGTGTGGTCCACAGTGTCGTCTGCGACGGCCGGGGGCAGAATCATGTTCGTGCTCATGAGAGAAACTCTCGACCCTCAACAGTGGTTCAGGTCAAGGGAGCCACGGACGCTTCACCGTGGCTGAGACACAACGCACTTCGGTCGAGCCCGAGCCGATACGCTCGGGTGCGAATCCGCGCGGCGACGGGCCGCGGGATCCGATCTGGCGCTGCGCCCGCACTGGGTCGACCTCTGGTGAACGCGGAAGCCGACCTTCCCGCCCGAGTTCGCTGACGCCGATACCGATCGCGAAACCGATCGGCGACATCCGGCGACCTCCCGGGGAATCGGTCGGGTGCGGCGGATGATGGGTCGATGGCTGACCAGATTCTGCAGGTGAAGTGGAAGTCCGCACCGGAAGATCACGACTATCCCGCTGCCGCCGACTATCTCGATCTGCTGGGCGACAAGGCGATGGTCGATGCGATCGTGGCCGAGCTCAGGGCCGCGCCGGTGGTGGTCAAGAAGGCGAAGGATATTCTGCGGGCGTCGCAGCTCGAAGCCCTCACCCCGGACAACCCGCATGTGCGCAGAGACCTGCTCAAGGTGAACGAGGGTAGGAGGCTCTCGCCGATCCTGCTGGTGCGGGGTGACTGCCGCGCGCATGTGCCGATGCTGATCGCCGACGGTTATCACCGTGTGTGCGCGCTGTACTGGGCCGACGAGAACGTCGAGATCCCCGCCAAGATCGCCGCGATGCCATGACGTTCGCGACCCTGGCGCTGGTGGTGGCGCTCGGGTTGATCGGGCCGCTGCTCGCCCTGCCGAGACAGCTGTACCTGCCGGTGCTGCTCGGCGAGCTCCTCGCGGGAATCATCTTCGGCACCACCGGTCTTCGCATCCTCGACCCCACCGATCCGATCTTCGTCTTCCTCGCCGACATGGGCTTCGCGCTGGTGATGTTCGCCGCGGGTACCCATGTGCCGGTGCGTGATCCGCGGGTCCGTACCGCGCTCGGTATCGGGGTGGCGCGGGCCGTGCTGGTGGGTGTGGTGGCGGCGGTGGCGGGCTGGGCGGTGGCGCAGGCGTTCGATGTCGGGCACGCGGCGGTCTACGCGGTGCTGATGGCGTCGTCGTCCGCGGCGATGGCGTTGCCGATCATCGACTCGATGCGGTTGAGTGGGCCGCCGGTGCTCGCGCTCACCGCGCAGGTGGCCATCGCCGATACTGCCTGCATCGTCGCGCTGCCGCTGGTGATCGATCCGGCGAACGCGGTTCGAGCCGCGATCGGCGCGGTGGTCGTGGCGCTCTGCGCGACCGTGATGTTCTTCGTGCTGCGCTATCTCCAGCAGACGGGTGCGCAGCGTCAGGTGCACGAGGTGTCCGAGGACCGGAAATTCACGCTGGAACTACGGGTGAGTCTGGTGCTGGTGTTCGCGCTGTGCGGGGTGGCCAGCGCGATGCACGTGTCGATCATGCTCGGCGGGTTCGCGGCGGGGTTGGCGGTGGCCGGGGTCGGCGAACCGCGTCGGGTGGCCAAGCAGGTGTTCGCGATCAGCGATGGGCTGCTCGCTCCGCTGTTCTTCGTCTGGCTCGGCGCCCGGCTCGATCTGCGCGAGTTCGGGGAGCACCCGCGGTTCATCCTGCTCGGCTTGGTGCTCGGCCTCGGGGCCCTCGGCGTGCACTGTGCGGCGCGACTGCTCGGCCAGCCGGTCGCCTACGGCGCACTCGCCGCGGCCCAGATCGGGGTGCCGGTCGCGGCGGTGACCGTCGGCAGTCAGCTGGGGGTGCTCGTACCGGGTGAGGGATCGGCGATCATGCTGGCGGCGCTGTGCACCATCGCGGCGGCGACGGTAGCGGCCGGACGACTCGCGGCGAAAGCGCCGGCGACGCCGACCGGTCCGTGAGCCGCGACGAGCACCCGGACGGGTGACGCAACACCGCATCGAGGGCATCGCGCACCCGAACCCGAATTCGGGCCGTCGGTTTCACGTGCTGACAGTGGCCACGGTATCGAGACCGTAGGTTCGCGCGTAACCGTTCTCGGTGCCGACGAGGAGGTCGACGACCTCGAAATAGCGATCCCAGAACGGGGTTTCGCGCAGGGCGTCGATGAGCAGTTGGTAGGCGTGGTGACTTTCCGCTTCCCATACCCAGACATCGGTGACACGGGCGGAGTAGAACTCGGTGTCGTAGAAGCGTGACCGCACACCGGTGGTCTCGGCTTCGATGGCGGGCAGGACCTGGGTGGTGAAGGCGTCCACACGTTCCTGGACGGTCAGGGCGAGCCATTCGGGTGTGGTCTTGACGAGCATGAATGCCGTGACCGGTGGTTCGGTGTGCGCAGCGGGCATGAGGATGTCTCCAAAGGTCTTGGTGGTACGGGTCGGATGTGGGTTCAGGAGAAGACAGCGGACTTCAGGGTTGTGGCGCACCACTGCTCGAAGCTGGTGGGAGACGCCGTTTCCGGAGTACGGGTGACCCCGGCGTCGAGGCCCTGGTCCTTGGCTCGCTTCATGTCGACGACACCCTGGGCGAACGCCGGATCGAGGCCGTAGCCCACGAGGGTGGTGTGTAGTTCGTCGAGGGATTGACGTTCGTAACGGACGGGGCGGCCGAGCTGTTCGGTCATGATGCGGGCCTGGTCGTTGGGTGACAGGTCCTGCGGGCCGAGGACTGGGACGTTGTCGGTACCGGTCCATGAG
The DNA here is from genome assembly GCF_053608825.1 of Nocardia sp. NPDC055002. Lineage (NCBI taxonomy): Bacteria > Bacillati > Actinomycetota > Actinomycetes > Mycobacteriales > Nocardiaceae > Nocardia > Nocardia sp. NPDC055002. The sequence continues at coordinate 747,888 of NZ_JBSGWE010000004.1, read as the reverse complement.
CGGTCGAGCAGCAGGTCGGCGGCGACGGCCGCGATGTCGGCGACCGCGACCATCGGTGCCTTGCGGTCGGCGTCGACGACATCGACGAACACGCCCTTGTCGCGGATCGAGTCGACGTCCTCCAGGAGGTTCTCGAAGAAGGACGGATTGGCCAACGCCCGGTAGGCGACGCCGCTCTCGGCGATGAGGTCGTCCATGGCGAGGGACGCGGTGACCAAGCCGGCGTGGTCGGCGAGCGGGGTGCCGCGGCCGAGTGCCGACACCGCGACGACCCGGCCGACACCGTGGGCTGCGAGCGCCCGTGTGGCGGGGCTGGTGAAACCGCTCCAGCCGTCGTGCGGGGGTCGGGAGGAATCAGGAGGGACGAGCCAGAACACGGCGTCCGCGCCGTCGAAGGCTCGATCGAGGACGTGGGCGTCCGCGTGCGAGCCGGTGATCACCTCGACGCGTCCGCGTGGGGTGTCGGGCAGGCGAGCGGGATCACGCACGATCACCCGTAATTCCTCCTCCGAATCCAGGAGCTGGGCGAGCAGGGGACGGCCGATGTTCCCGGTGGGAGCGGTAATAACGATCATGTTCGCCTCGCAGGTTGTGGTGAATCGGTACACCCGTCATCCTGCGGAGAACCACGTATTGCCACAATAGGAATTTCAGCACGGAATTATTGACTGAAATGGAATGATGCTGGTGAACAGCCCTGATCCGGTCGTCGACGCCAATCTCGCCCTCGCGCTGGACGCCCTGCTGGCCGAGAACAGCGTCACCCGCGCCGCCGCCCGCCTGCACACCTCGCCCGCGGCGATGAGCCGCACCCTCGCCCGGCTGCGCCGCATCCTCCAAGATCCCCTGCTGGTCCGGGCCGGACAGACCATGGTGCCCACCCCGCGCGCCGAGGCTCTGCGCGAGGAAGCCGCCGCGGTGGTGCGCAGCCTCGGAGCGCTGCTCAGTCCCGGCACGGGGGTCGACCCGGCCGGTCTGAACAGCACCTTCACCCTCCAAACCGCCGACCTGGTCGGCGCGGCGTTGGCACCCCGATTACTGGCGCTGGCCGCGCGGGAGGCGCCGGGGGTCTCGTTCCGGCTGCTGGCCGAAGAATGGGAGGCCGGATCCGCGCTGCGCGACGGCCGGATCGATCTGGAAGTCGGGTCCATCGATCACGTCGACCCCGAAACCCAGGTCGAGGAATTGGTGACGCTGCGCATGGTGGCGGCCGTCCGGCCGGGCCACCCCCTGACCGAAGAACCCTTGACCCCGGCCCGGCTCGCTGCCGCCCAACACGTCGCGGTCAGCCGCCGTGGCCGATTCACCGGCCCGCTCGACGCGGCGCTGGCCGAGCAGAACCTCCGACGGCGGGTCAGCGTCGTCCTGCCCAGCCACCTGGCCGCCATGACCCTCGCCGCCCGCTCCGACATCGTCTGCCTGGTCCCCGCCGCGCTCCCCGGCGCCGACCCGTCGCCCCTCACCGACGACGCGACCGCCCTCGGCCTGCAGCTGCTCGACATCCCCCTGGACCTTCCGCCCCTCACGATCGGCATGGCCTGGCACCCCCGTCACACCGCCGACGGCGCCCACCATTGGCTTCGCGACGCCGTCCGCCGGACCTTCTCGGTGAGAGCGATCGCGCATGACCCAGGAAATGGGGGCAGGGGTTCCCGTTTGCGTCAGTAACGATCTTGCTGGTGGGCGCGACATTGTTCGTGACATGCGGCCCGTCGGGGGGCCTGCCCACCTGTAGGTCATTCGAACGGGATCACATATGAATCTGCGTGAGTTTCTTGCGAAACATCGCATTGCTTCGGCTGTTGCCGCGCCTGCGGCGTTGGGCGTCGCGGCGATTGTCGCCGCTTCCTTCGCGGTGACGTCGCAGCCGGAATCACCCAGCTACGAGCTGACGACGTCGGTGACGGAGTGCCGCGAGATGGTGACCATCTCGGTGGCCGGACGCAACGACACCCCGGTCGAGGGCACGACGGCGATGCTGCTCGATGCCAACGGGAATCCGCTGCCCGCCGCGCTGTCGGGCGACCACAGCAGTGTGTGGGTGGATCCGGTGGTGAACGCCCCGCGTGATGACGTGGCCGAGGGCGACTACGCGGCGGTGTACATCGCCTACCCGGCCGATCTGGCGAGCTACGAGGACGCGGTCAACCGGGGTGTGGAGAACACCCAGCAGGTGATGCGCGAGATCTCGGCGGCCTGCCCGGACACCAAGTTCTCGATCGTCGGCTACAGCGAGGGCGCCGATGTGGTGCGTCGCGTGGCAGAGGGCATCGGCAACGACGACCCCGCCGACGGGTACGCGACCGTGAACCCGGACGACGTGCTCGGTGTGGTGATGTTCGCCGATCCTGGTCGCAAGGCCGGCGACGGCACCTTCCTCGGTGCGGACGACCCGTTCGCGCGCCCCGACAACTTCGACCAGAAGTACCAGGACGGCAAGACGCCGATCTCGGGCCAGGGCGTCACCACGGGCGCTGGTTTCGGCGCGCTCGACGGCAAGATCGCCTCCTTCTGCTCCGAGGGCGACCTCACCTGCGCGGCGCCGGACAACATCTCCCTGCTGCAGCTGGCCGCCAATGTGGGTCGTCAGATCAATATCGACGAACTGCAGCGCGCCGACCTCGAGCGCAACGGCGTCACCGCAATCACCCCGGCGATGGGCCAGGACATGGCGTTCACGCTGGGCCGGATCGCGATGGCCGCGTTCTCCGATATCGGGTCGAACCCGAACTGGATGGCCAGCGACGAGACCTTCCTCGATGTGCTGCTGAAGGTGTCGGACCCGGACTACAAGCCGGGGCAGACCACCACGCCCGCGAAGGCCGACGTGATCGCCGGTGAGCAGCTCTCGCCGCTGGCGTACCTGCCGCAGAAGATCTTCAACGAGATCGTGGGGCTGATCGTGACGAACCAGAACACGATCCCGGTGGTGATGAACGATCCGTACCAGCTGACTCTCGGCCCGAACGGCACCGGTCACCACTTCGACTACTGGCGTGACTCCGACGCCGCGAACGGCAAGCCGCTGACCTCGGCGGAGTACGCGGCAGCCTGGCTGACGCACCTGGCCAAGCAGGCGCAGGCGGGCGAGACCATCGATACGAAGGCCGCGCCGGACGACGCCTCGGTGACCGCCGCGCTGGCGGCTCCGACGAAGCCGGCGACGACCACCACCGCGCCGACCAGCACGTCCAAGGCCTCCGCGAAGTCGACGACGACCAGCCCCAAGCCGACCACCACGTCCAAGACGGGCACCAGCACCACGGCACCGTCCACGACAGTGGCCCCGTCGACGACCACTCCGGAACCGGCGACCAACCAGGCGGCCGCTCCGGCCCCGACGACCACGGTGGCCCCCACCACGACGGTCGCCCCGACCACGACGGTGGCTCCCACCACGACGGTCGAGCCGACCACCACCGTTGCCCCGACGACCACCCCGTCGGCCAACTAGTCACGAACAACGAAATCCCCGGTGGGCAGCGATATCCGCTGCGCACCGGGGATTTTCGTCTGTCTAGACCGAGACGGGTTCGGGGACCGAAGGCCGAACGGCGCGTTCACCGCGTGTCGCGGCGATCAACACCAGCAGCCCGGTGACCGCGAATCCCATTCCGACCCACAGCGGCGACACCCAGCCGAACCCGGCGCTGATCGCCAGCCCGGACAGCCACACGCCGAGGAAGTTGCCCACATTGAAGGCCGCGATATTGGCCGACGAGGCGAGAGTCGGTGCGGCACCGGCATTGTCGAGCACCCGCATCTGGAGACCAGGGGTGGCGCCGAAGCCGAAGAATCCCATGGCGGGCAGCAACAGCAGTGCCGCGATCCGGTAGTCGGCGAGTAGTGCGAATGCCGCCAGCGAGAGCGCGAGGGCCAGCGTGAGCGCGAGCAGGGTGCGGGTGAGTGCGCGGTCGGCCCAGCGACCGCCGAGCAGATTGCCGAAGAACAGGCCGACACCGAACAGCACCAGCAGCCAGGGCACCATCGCTTCGGAGAAGCCGGTGACGCGGGTGAGCAGCGGTTCGATGTACATGAACGCACCGAACATCCCGCCGAACACCAGCACGGTCATGACCAGCGAGTACCAGACCTGTGTGTTGCGGAAGACCGACAACTCGGCCCGTAGGTTCGGGCGTTCGCGGGTGGCGGGCGCGTCGGGGACGAGCGCGGTGATGCCGGCCAGCGCGACCAGCCCGACCACGGTGATCACCACGAACGTGGCCCGCCAGCCCCACTGCTGGCCGATGAACGTCCCCAGCGGAACGCCGAGAACATTGGCGACGGTGAGTCCGCCGAACATGATCGAGATGGCTCCCGCCTTCTTCTCGGGCGCGACGAGCGAGGACGCCAGCACGGCCCCGATGCCGAAGAACGCGCCGTGGGCGAGGGCCGCGAGCACTCTCCCGCCGAGCAGCGCGGCGTAGCCGGGAGCCAGCGCCGAGGCCGCGTTGCCGACGGTGAACAGGACCATGAGCAGCTGCAATGCCCGCTTGGGCTGCCACCGGTTGACCAGTGGGGTCAGCGCGAGCGCGCCGATGACGACGGCCAGCGCGTACCCGGAGATGAGGTAGCCGGCGGTGGGCACCGAGACGCCCAGGTCGGCCGCCACCGGGGAGAGCAGCCCCGCGATGACGAACTCGGTGAGTCCGATGCCGAAGCCCCCGAGCGCGAGAGCGATGAGACCGAGTGGCATGTGAACGCTTCTTTCCATCAGGGGCCGATTACCCGCGTGTGCAACTAACGCTGACCGACGATAGTTGCACACGCGCTATATTGCAACCGCCAGCTATACTCGTCGCATGGGTATTGCTGATGACGCCATCGAGGTACGGGCGACCGGCTGGCGCACCCTGGCCGCGCTGCACGGGCACATCGAGACCGCGCTCGAACGCGAGCTGGTGCGCGAACACGAGCTGTCGATCGTCGAGTTCACCGTGCTCGACGCACTGGCCCGGCAGGACGGCTGGCACATGCGGATCTCCCAGCTGGCCCGCGCGGCCGCACTGTCGGCGAGCGCGACCACCCGGCTGGTCAACCGGCTGGAAGACCGGGGCTTCCTGGTGCGCGTACTGTGCGCCGACGACCGCCGCGGCATCTACACCGAACTCACCGAAACCGGCAGGGCCGCCTACGAAAAGGCGAAACCGACCCACGATCGAGCACTCGAGAAGGCACTCGCCGACGCGGAGCAGATCCCGGAACTCGCGCCCCTGGTCGGTTTTCTGCACCGGGTTCCGGCGCCGAGCTGACACGCGACATCGATACCAACGCGCCGATCATGGTGACTGTTGCGAGCACCGGTGCAATGATCGCTGGGTGACTCAGTGGCTCCCACTCCTCGGCTCGCTCCCCGTCGCCGGCGCAGTTCTGGTCGGCGTCATCGCCAACAACCGAACCCACCGTGAAGGAATCGCGGCCGCCGACGAGCGCGGCAGGCAGGCCCTCGACGCCGCGCAGCGCAATGTCGAACTGTCGAACATGGTGGGTGACCAGCGCGATCACGAGGCGTGGCGCCGCGAGGCGGTGCTCGCCGCGGTCGCCTCGATCCTGGAGATGTCGGCCTCGGTGCGCGCCGACCTGACCACCTGCGGCGAATGGGATCTGGTCACCACCGACGAGATCGACAGCGTCAGCGCGCAGATCCACAAGGTGATCTGGGATCGCCCGGGCGGCACGCTGACTCGCCTTCGGGTGGTGGCGCATCGCCGGATTCCCAACAAGTGCGAAGACCTGCTGCGCACCCTCACCGCTGCCCAGCACATCACGATGCAGCGGCTGAAGCTGCACATCGACGTGGAGGCGACGGTCGAGGAGCTGGAGCAGATGGCGTCGCTGTGGCAGAAGGCGATGCGCCATGCCGCCGAACAGGAGCGAGCGCTGGTCGAGACGACGCGCATCGAGCTCGGTATCGAGATCGCCTCGAAGGGGGTCGGTGTAGATCCGGTTCCGGCGCCGCAGCCGGTGGTCGCCGAAACCCCGTCGGAAGAAGTCGCATTCGAGGAAGTCGCCGAGGAACAGCCCACCGAGCCCGAGCAGGCGGCCGAGCCGCTCACCGAGCCGCAACAGCCCACCGAGGCACCGCAGCTGGTCGAGCCGCAGCACGTGAACGAGACACCGCAGGAAGATGATCCGCGCGACGCCGTCGACACCCGCGAAGCGCAGACCGTCAAAGTCTGACCGCCGTGTTCACTCAGCTCGAGCATCCAGTACTCTTCCGCGAGCTGAACATCCGGTGAACACCATGGAGTTCGTGATGGTCCGAGCGTTCAGCTGACGCGACCCCGGACGGACGGGTAACTTGGATATACGGCACGCAGGGGTGCCGAACCCGACAGCGTGGTCGATCGTCTGAAGACTTTGCACCGATCCACTCTCGTCAGGGGGCGATCTCTCATGGATCTCATCGCGCCGTTGGATGCGCTGTTCTTGCTCGCGGAATCCCGCGAGCACCCGATGCACGTCGGCTCACTGCAATTGTTCGAACCGCCCGAGGACGCCGGGCCCGACTATCTGCGCGAGTTCCGCGCGGCCTTGCTGGCCGACAAAACAGTTCGGCCCACGTTCAGCAAGCGGCCCGCCACCTGGCTGGGCGCACCGCAGATGGCGTGGACCCAGGACGACGACGTCGACCTGGACTATCACGTGCAGCGCAGCGCCCTGCCCGGGCCCGGCCATATCGACCAGCTGCTCGACCACGCGTCGACCTTGCACAGCGCTCTGCTCGACCGGCACCGCCCGATGTGGGAGCTGCACTTCGTCGAAGGTCTGGCCGACGGGCGCTTCGCGCTCTACTCGAAGATGCATCACGCACTGGTGGACGGTGTTTCGGCCCAGCGCCTCATGCGGCGCACGCTGACCACCGACCCGTTCGCGACCGAGCTCATGCGGCCGTGGAACCTGCCGCGCAAGCCCGGCCCGCCGCGCCCCGGCAAATCCCGGCTCGGCAGCCTGATCGATACCGTCACATCGGCGCGCTCGTCGACCACCGCGTTGATGAAGGCCACCCGCACCGGTCTGGTGCAGCAGCAGCTCACCCTGCCGTTCGAGGCGCCGCGCACGCTGTTCAACGTACCGATCGGCGGTGCCCGCAAGTGCGCGGTGCGCAGCTGGTCGATGGATCGGGTCAAGCAGGTGAAGAAGGCGACCGGGGCCACCGTGAACGATGTGGTGCTGGCGATGTCGGCGGGTGCGCTGCGGGCCTACCTGCTCGAGCGCGACGCCTTGCCGGACAAGCCGATGATCGCGATGGTGCCGATGTCGTTGCGCGAGGAAGACGACGTCGACAGCCAGGGCGTGAAAGTCGCGGCGCTGCTGTGCAATCTGGGCACCGATATCGCGGACCCGCTGGAACGCCTGCGGGTGGTGAGCGAGTCGACGCGTCGCAACAAGGAGGTGTACCACTCGCTCACCCCGGCGCAGACGCTGGCGATGGCCGGGGTGATGCTGAGTCCGATGGCGGCGATGCTGCTGCCCGGGTTCGCCTCGGTGGCGACGCCGCCGTTCAATATCGTCATCTCGAATGTGCCCGGTGCGCGCGAGCCGCTGTACTGGAACGGTTCGCGCCTGGACGCCACCTACCCGCTGTCGATCCCGCTCGACGGGCAGGCCGTGAACATCACGCTCACCTCCAGCGGTGACAACCTCGATTTCGGTCTGGTCGGCTGCCGTCGCACGCTGCCCGACCTGCATCGACTGCTCGATCACCTCGAGGATTCACTGGCCGCGCTCGAGGATGCCGCGCTGTAGAAATTAACCGTTCTCGACCAAACTAGAACGTGTTACAGTTCGGTATGCGTACCGAATTCTGCGAACAGCTCGGCATCGAGTTCCCCATCTTCGCCTTCACCCACTGCCGCGACGTCGTGGCGGCGGTGAGCAACGCGGGCGGATTGGGGGTGCTCGGCGCGGTCGGCTTCACCGCCGAACAGCTCGAGGTGGAGCTGGCCTGGCTCGACGAGCACGTCACCGGGATCTACGGCGTCGACCTGGTGATTCCGTCGAAATACGAGGGCAAGGGCGTCGACGGCCTCACCCCCGAACAGCTGGAAAAGCAGCTGGCGCAGATGGTTCCGCAGGGCCATCGCGACTTCGCCCAGCAGATCCTCACCGACCACAACGTGCCCGCACTGCCCGACGGTGAGCACCACAACGAGCTGCTCGGCTGGACCGCGACCACCGCGGGACCGCAGGTCGACGTCATCCTGAACCACCCCAAGGCCAAGCTCGTCGCCAACGCGCTCGGCACCCCGCCCGACGACGTGGTCAAGCGCATCCAGGACTCCGGCCGGGTGATCGGCGCGCTGTGCGGTTCGGTCAAGCACGCGATGAACCACAAGGCGGCCGGCCTCGACTTCGTGGTGTGCCAGGGCACCGAGGGCGGCGGGCACTGCGGCGAGGTGTCCTCGCTGGTGCTGTGGCCGCAGGTGATCGACGCGATCGGCGACGTGCCGGTGCTGGCCGCCGGTGGCATCGGCAACGGCGCGCAGGTCGCGGCGGCGCTGGCGATGGGCGCGGCGGGCGCGTGGACCGGGTCGCTGTGGCTCACGGTCGAGGAGGCCAATGTGCCGCCCGCCCAGATGGACACCTACCTCGAGGCGACCAGCCACGACACCATCCGCTCGCGTTCCTGGACCGGCAAGCCGTGCCGCATGCTGCGCAACGACTGGACCGACGCCTGGGAGTCCACCGAGACCCCCGACCCGCTGCCGATGCCGCTGCAGATGATGGTGGCCCTCGACGGCGTCAAGCGCGGACACCGCTACCCCGAGGCCGCCAAGGACGTGAACTTCAACCCGGTCGGCCAGGTGGTCGGCATGATGAACAAGGTCGAACGCAGCGCCGACGTGGTCAACCGCCTCGTCGAGGAGTACGTCACCGCCTACGACCGCCTCACCCGACTGAACGGCTGAGCTCTTCCGCCTCCCCGCGAACTGCAGCCAGGCTCAGGTGCGGGGAAAGGCGGCGACGCGGCAAGCTCCGGGAGCCGAATCGGTCAGCCCGTGCCCGATGAGTTACCCATGTGCTTGCGAAATCGCGGTAACCGGTGCGATTGCTGGGACCGCGCACTGTGCCGGCTACCACTACACTCGGCGTATCTGACCTGCGGGGCGGTGTTCAGCACACCGCCCCGCACCATTGCCAAAAGGTTGCGGACGGCGGTGACATGGCTTCGGAGCAGTACGCGAGCAAGACCTGGAAAGCGGCCAGGACCCGAGTTACCCAGGCCATCGCCGAGATCCGCGAGCAATATGCGAAGGCCGCGCCGCGACCCACCGAGCACGAACCCGTCGACCCGCCCGTACCCGCCGATCTGCTGAATCTGCTGTGCCGCATCGGTGTGGCGCTGGTCGGCGCCGGCGAGACCTCCGCACGAGTGCAGGTCATCCTCGACAAGCTGTCGCGGCGCTACGGCACCGCCAATATCCACTTCATGGTGTTGCCCACCGCGGTGTTCGTCCGGGTGCGCACCGACAACAGCTCCGCCATCGACATGCTCGACGCCCGCGTCGGCACCCTGCCGCTCGACCAGATCGACGGCCTCTACCGGCTGATCGACCAGATCGAGCAGGACGCGCCGCCGCCGAGCCGGGCATCGAGGGATCTCGACAAGATCCTGACCCAGAAGCCCGGCAGCCCGCCGTGGCTGATCCTGCTCGGGCAGGTCGTGCTGACCGTCGGCATCGGCATGATGCTCAACCCCGGCGCGCGGGCGCTGGTCGGCTATGTGGTGCTCGGGCTGGTCGTCGGCGTGCTGACCCAGCTCGCCGACAAGGTGCGGCTGCTGTCGATGGCGTTGCCGGTGGTCGCGTCGGCGGTGGTCGCGGTGCTCGCGTACGGCTTTCCCGGCGCGCTCGCCGGTGGACAGCCGCAGCAACTGCTGATTCCCGCGGTCGCGACGCTGCTGCCCGGCGCGATGCTCACCAACGGCACGATCGAGTTGGCGACCGGATCGATGGTGGCCGGTGCCAGCCGGGTCGTCTACGGCATCAACATGCTGTTCCTGCTCGCGCTGGGGTCCTACGTGGGGATCAGTGTGCTCGGACCGCTGTCGGATCCGCCGGTGAGCAGTGCCCAATTGGGGTGGTGGGCACCGATAGTCGGGGTGCTGCTGATCGGGTACGGGCATTCGTGGCGATCGAGCGCACCACAGAACACGGTGGGCTGGCTGCTGCTCGTCCTCTACATCACCTACGCGGCGCAGGTCCTCGGCAAGCACGTGTCCGGTCCGCTGACCGGCACGTTCCTCGGCGGGCTGGTCGCCGTGAACGCCGCGTATCTGATCCAGGGCCGCAAGCACGCGCCACCGACCCAGGTGGCGTTCCTGCCCGCGTTCTGGATGCTGGTGCCCGGCGGGATCAGCCTCACCGGGATCTCCGACCTCGTCACGCATTCGCTGTCGGGGGTGTCGACCGGCGGGCTGGAGGTGCTGGTCTCGGCGCTGCTGTCGGTGATGTCGATCGCGCTGGGCGTGATGGTCGGCTCGGGTCTGGCCACCGCGCACACACCGCGCGTGAGCACCATCATCGACACGGTGGTGCCACACCATCTGCCGTGGGTGCACACCGCGCAGACGACGAAGAAATCCGACTCAGACAGCTAGCCGGGGTGGTTCAGACGGCCGAGCTCAGCGGCACGGTGTGGACCGGAGTCTCGCCGACGAGCTGACCGAAGCGGGCGATCACCTTCTCGTGGTACAGCGCGAACAGGTCCCCGAACAGCGCGAGTTGTGCCTCGCTCGGCGCGGATTCGGCATCCCACACCGCGAGCAGCGCGCGCCAGACGAGCACGTGCAGATCGGGCGCGACGGCGAAATAGGCGGCGACCGCCTCCGGCACCTCGACGACCATATCGGCGATCGAATTCAGCACCGCGCGTTGCATACTCATCTCGAGCACGCCGAGTAGCTTACGCACCAGCGCGATCTCGGCGGCGATGATGCGCGCGTGGTCGGGCACGGCCTGGCGTGCCATCGCCTCCAGCTCGTCGACGGCGGCGGCGAGCTCGGCCGGATCGAGCACCTTCTCCCCCGCGGTGTAGGCCAGCAGCGCCTCACCCACGATGCCGCGTTCGACCTCGACGATATCGGTGAACATCTCGGCGGCGACCGCGGGCGCGGTGATCGAGAACCGGAACAGGTGCCGGTAGACGTCCATACCGCCCTCGACGCGGACATCGCGGATGGTGAAGCCCTTACCTCGCCTGGCCTCGACGAATCCGTAGGACTCGAGGCGGCCGAGGATGAGCTGGGCGGTAGCGCGGTTCATCCCGAACTCGTCGGCGACCTGGCGCACCGACGGCATCAGCTCGCCGGGCCGGTACTCGCCGGTGGCTACGCGGCGCGCCAACTCATCGGCGACGTCGGCGACCACCGTCCGGGATCCCATCGAAACAACACCTCTCGGTCATGATCGGGCTACGTCCCAGACAGTTTAGGCGCTCTGTCCTCGGAGCGCTGGCGCGCTCGAATCGAGACTTTCAGCGATCGCATCGCTATCGATGCGACGCCAGGTCCCCGATCAGCGGGCTTTCCTTCTGGCGTGCCGTTCAGCTGGATCAGACAGCGCTGTGCGACACCGTGATTGAATACGCAGGCAACGGGGCAGCTAAACATCTCGGGAGGAACTTGTGACAACAATTCGGCTCGCCGCGAGCACGGTCGACCCGTCGGATTCGGTGGTGGTCCTGGGCTGGCAGTGCAACTCCCAGCCCGATACCCAGGTGCCGCAGGTGTGCTCGAAAGACGGCCTCGTGATCGCACTACGAGCGAGCTGACCCGGCCGGTCAGGGTCACCCCGGAATCTTGTCTTCGCGGCCCGCCCGATTCTGGACTGACCGAAGGGTGCGACGAAGGAGTGCCCGTAGGGAAGGAAGAATCGGGGCCCGAAGGGCCGCGACTCGAGCGCGCCAAGTATTCAGATCATGTCTTTCTTGTCCAGCCAGCGCATGACCGGCCAGCCGAGACCCACCGGGATCCAGCAGGTCAGCACGCGGTAGAGCAGGACGGCTGGGACCGCGATCTCGGCCGGGACGCCGAACGCCGCGAGACCACCGATCAGGGCCGCCTCGACCGCGCCGACGCCACCGGGTGTCGGCGCGGCCGAGGCCAGCGTGCCACCGATCATGGTGACGATGGTGACTGCCACGAAATCCGTGCCGCCACCGAAAGCCTCGACGCTCGTCCACAGGGCCAGCGCCTGGCCGAGCGTGATCGCGCCACAGCCGCCGACGATGACCACGAATCGCATCGGGTCCTTGGCGAGGTCGGCGAGTTCACCCAGTACTTCGGTGACCTGCGGACGCACCGAGTGATTGACCCAGCGTCGCAGCGTCGGCACGAACATGAACGCGCCGATCAGCCCCACGCCGACGCCGGCGATCAGATACAGCACGGTCGCGTCGGGCACGATGTGGGCCAGGTTGGTCGAGGTGCCCGCCACCACGCTGAACACCACGAGCAGCACCAGGTGGGTGAGCACCTGCATCGACTGCTGCATCGCCACCGCGGCGGTCGCGCGCAGGGTCGTCATGCCCGCCTTCTGCAGGAACCGCACACTCAGCGCCAGCCCGCCGACGCCGGCGGGGGTGGTCGTCGCCACGAAGGTGTTGGCCAGCTGCTCCACGAGCAGATAGCGCATCTTCACCAGCCCGTCCGCGCAGGCGCCGAGCGCGGCGGCGGCGCCGACATAGGTCAGCCCCGATACGGCCAGTCCCGCGAGCGCCCACCACCAGTTGAGCGTGCGCAGCTGACTGAAGAACGTCGGCACCTGGCTGAAGAACGGATACGCCACATAGACCAGCGCGACCAGCAGGACGAGCTGGATGATCTGGTTGCGGGAGAATCGCGTGATCTGTTCGGACTGGATGCGGTCGTGGCCGGTCTGCCTGCGCACCTCCTCGCGGGCGGTGGCCATCACTTTGGTCCACTGCGGCACCGACTTCCGGATGCCGATAGACATGGCCGATTTCGTCAGCCGCCGGGCCGCGTAGGCGACCTTGTCCTCGCCGAGCACCTCGATCGCCGCCGAGACAGCCTCGTGTTTGCCGTAGAGCGAGGTGGTGGTCACCAGCAGCTGGGCGATATCGGTCTGCCGTTGCGCCTCGGCCGCGCCGAATTCGGCCGCCGAGAAGCCGCCGAACAGGGTGTCGCCCTGGCTGACTCGCACGAAGTCGGGTTGCAGATCGCCGAGGCTGATCTGGTTCTCGTGCAGCCGCAGCAGCGACCGCCACACCCCGGGCAGCACCTGCGCGGACAACGTCGCGATCTGGGTACCGCGAGGCATGGTGTGCGCGTACAGCATCCAGCCGCGACTCAGGCCGGCCACCGCCACCTGGTGGCTGTCGGCCATCCCGAGGTCACCGATCGCGATGCCGAGCAGCGCGCGATGTTCCACCGCCCGGTGCATCGATCCGTGCAGCGGCGCGGTCTCACTGGAGCGGAACGTGATCCAGCGCCACACCTGCCGGATCGCGCCGAAGCTGCGCTGGTTCTTGCCGTACAGCTCGACCATGATCTCGTCTTCGGGCCCGTCGACCTCGGTGGCGAGCAGCAGCGGTCCGCGCCCGGCCGGTCGATCGACCCGGAAGGCTTTCACGGTGTGGCCGCGCCCCGCGAGCACCCGGACCGCGCCGTCGAGCGGCACCTCGAGCGCGGGCGTGCCGACCACCCAGACGATCACGGCGCCGACCAGCCAGCCGACCACCAGGCCGAGCATCGCCCGCGCGGGCACCACCGAGCTGACCACCAGGTGGATCGGCGCGAACATCAACAGCAGGAACCACATCCAGCGTCGCGGCCGCACCGGCAGCCACGGGCTCGACACGGTGAGCATCGCCGCGAGCATCGCGATCCAGCGTGGATCGTCGAGGAATTGGGACAGGAAGGTATCGAAGCGGTCCGGGACCGGCATGTGCCATTTCGGCGTGGAGATGCCCGCCCCGGTGATCGACAGGGCCAGCACCGCGAGCAGGCCCGCCGCCCCGTACCCGAACAGCAGCTTCCACTGCCTGCGCAATACGAGTTCGATGAAGATGGCGAACGGCAGTGCCAGGATGAGCATTCCGTAGATCAGGTAGACCATGGTCGCCTGGTCCTGGCTGAGGAAGTCCACGATCTTGGCGACCGAGCGTTCCAGCGCCAGCCACTCCGGCCGGGTGATCAGCGAGCCCGCGATCACCACGGCGACGCCGATTCCCGCCAGCACCACCCGGACGATGTCGCTGGTACGACGGATCATCGGCTGCAGGAGTTTCCCCGTGACCGGGATCTCCCGACCGTCGACTCGCATGAGCCGCACGATACACACCGACACGCCGCAGACCCGCCGTGACATCACCCAATCGGCACGGCCGTTCCCGCGTGCCGTGAAGCCGATCACAGGCCGTCACAAACACTGGCGTCACCCCGTCCAGGAAGCAGGGAAACACTCACTCAGCCGGAAGGAACGATCATGCAGGTTCTGCTCGCGGGCGCCACCGGCGCCATCGGCCGCCCTCTGATCCGCGCGTTGGCCGCGAACGGTCATACGGTGTGGGCGCTCGTCCGAAATCCGGGTGCGCACCCGCTCGTGCGCGAGCTCGGCGCCACCCCGGTCACCGCCGATGTGCTCGACCGCGACGGCCTGTTGCGCGCCGTCGAGGGTCTGCGCGCCGAGGCCGTCGTCCATCAGGCCACCGCCCTGCGCGATGCGAAGGTGCAGCGCCGGATTCCGGCCGACGATCCGACCGGGCTGCTGCGCACGGTCGGCACCGCCAACCTGCTCGACGCCGCGGCGGTGGTGGGCGCCGGCCGGTTCGTCACCCAGTCGCTGATCCTCGGCTACGGGTACCACGACCACGGCGACCGGCTGATCACCGAGCGCGATCAGTTCGGGGTGTACGACGGTGGGGTGGCCGACGAGGTGGTCCGCGCGTGCGTGGCCGGCGAGAGCCAGGTCTTCGACGCGCCCGGTGTCGACGCGATCGCGTTGCGGTACGGGCTCTTCTACGGTCCCGGCGCGTTCAGCGACCTGTTCGCGGACATGATGCGCAAGCACAGCCCGGTCGGGCCGCTCGGTTCCGGCGGGGTCAACACCTGGGTCCATGTCGACGACGCGGCCGCCGCGACTGTGGCCGCACTCGAGCGCGGCACACCCGGTCGCGCCTACAACATCGCCGATGACCATCCGATCACCTGGCGGGAGTTCTTCACGGAGGTCTCCCGAGCTCAGCGGACCCCACGCCCGATCCGGCTGCCCGCCTGGATGATCCGGTGGGCGGTCCCCTATATCGGCGCCCTCATGTCCGACACCTCGATGCGGATCTCGAGTCGGCTCGCCCACGATGAACTGGGTTGGCGGCCGAGGTACGCCGATGTCGCCGCCGGTCTCGCGGACTGACCTTCCGGTCGGCGATCAGGGTGCGGTGCGGGCGGTGACGGCGGCGCGGTCGTGCCCGGGGATCACTTCGATCTCGGCGGGGAGCGCGTGCAGGCGGTGGATGGTCTCGAACGCCCGGTTGCGGTCGGTGTCGAGGAGTTCGCCGAGGAGCGGCGCTTTCTCGCGCAGGAGGTCGATCTGCAGGGTGCTCCAGACCGCGTCGCCCGCGAGCAGGACGCGGGAGCCGTCGTCGACCGCGAGCAGGATCCCGACGCTGCCGGGGGTGTGCCCCGCCAGGTCGACGATCAGCACGGATCCGTCGCCGAACAGGTCGTGACTGCGGGCGAAGGTCAGAACCGGCGGGCCGTCGAGTTCGTAGAGATCGAACGCGCGACCGCGCAGCGGCCCACGGGCGACGCCGAGCGGAGCGTGCGCACCGGTCATGGCCCAGCTGTATTCGACGGTGGGCACCCGGATCGGGACCAGGCCGGGTAGTTCGTACAGCCCGGCGACGTGGTCCCAGTGCAGATGTGTCGGCAGCACGAAGTCGATGTCGTTGCCGGTGAGGTCGTGGGCGGCCAGTACCTCGCTCAGTCCGCGCACCGGGCTGTCGGGCCCGACCAGCAGCGGCACCGGGAAGGGCAGCTCGGGCAGCACCCGCTGGTGCACGCCCGCGCAGATCGCCGGGTCGACCAGGAAGGTGGCTTCCGGGTGGCGGATCAGGAAGGTCGACATGGTCAGCGGCGTCGACCGCAGGGTCCGCACGCCCTCGGCGACGATCGTCGTCGGCGCGGACAGCTCCGCCTGCGTGAGCGCGGTCAGCACAACGGTGTTGTGCGCGGGAGGAACAGGAGCGCACTCCAGTCCGTCGAGAAATGCGGTATCGGCGCCGCGCGGCCAGAGCAGCCGCGGCCCCGTGGTGGCGACGGCGATACAGCAGGCGAGAACAGTCGATAACATCGTCGTGCGCTCACCCATACGTGCCACCGTAGGCGATCGCCCACACCGCGACCACCAGACCCGGTCGAGCCGCCGCTGTTCATCGCTAACGCCCGATTACATCCAGCACCTAGTCGGTGCGACCCATGAGCCGATCCGTTTCGCGCCGTTCACGTTTCGTAGGCCGCCCGGCACCACGCTCGCGCTGCGGCAGCGTGGCGAGGACTTCCTTCGGCGGCGGCGGGGGGCTGCGATCGATCAGGCACTGGGCGGCGACGGGCGGGCCGACTCGCTTGTGAATGATCCGCTCGACCACGACGATGCGTTCGAGCCCTGCGTGGCGGATCCTGATCTCGTCACCGGGGCGGACGGTCAGCGCCGGTTTCGCGGTAACCCCATTAACGCGCACATGCCCGGCGCGACAGGCTTCTGCCGCGGCCGAGCGTGTTTTGAACAGGCGCACCGACCAGGTCCACGCGTCGACGCGGGCCTGGGTATCGGAGTGCTGGGGGGTCACCCCTTAGACGATACGGCGAGCCGTGACGACGTCGTCTGCGCTGAGGTGGGTGTAGGACACCGGGGTGCCCGACTGCACGGCGTTGAGGAGCTGACCGTTGCCCGCGTAGATACCGACGTGGCCACCACCGTTGGTGATGACGATGTCACCGGCCTGCAGGTTGTCGAACGAGACGGGAGCGCCGACGTGCGACTGCTCGAAGCTGGTGCGCGGCAGTTCGACACCGGCCTGGCGGTATGCCCACTGCACGAGGCCGGAGCAGTCGAAGCTCTGCGGGCCTGCGGCACCCCAGTTGTACTGGGCGCCCAGCTTGCCACGGGCGGCATCGAGGGCGATGTTGCCCGCGGTCTGCTGCTGCTGCTGGAACGGGTTGTCGAACTGGACACTCGGGAGCTGCGGTGCGGCCTGGCCCTGCGGGGCGACCATCGCCTGGAGCTGCTTCTCGACCTGCTGCGCCGGCTGCTCGAGCTCTGGCGGCAGATCGAAGTTACCGAGACCGGGAATGTTGATCGTGGCGGCCTGCGAAATCGCGGGCATCGCACCGGTTGTAGCGGCCACCGCGCCCATGACGAGGGCACCCTTGACGGAATTCGGCAGTCGAGAATCCCGCTGCAAGCTGTGTTTACCCACCGAGACGAGTCTCCGATCTTGCTACTCTCCCGCCGCTGGTCGCGAATCGCTTGGCGACAACGACTTTTCGGCGGTGACCCAATGGCGCCGCTTCTCTGACGAACCGACAGACTCCACTAAGTCACGAGAAGATTACGGCCTGTGATGAGCGCTGTCCAGCGAAGCACGCAAGTTGTTTTCCTGCGACCGGAAAAGCCCAGAACAGAGGCCACGGCACCGGCGTGTCGGCGCGAGTAACGATTTCATCGTCCGCGCCGCGCGGCGCGTTACCCCGTGCGCCGCTCGCGCAGGGCGCGCTCGAGTTCGTCGATGCGCGTTCGGGCGTCGGCCAGGTCGACCTCGAGCCTGCCCAGCATGATCATCATCGGTCCGAGCGCCAAGTGGGCGAGCGACTCCGGCGGCAGTTCGCCGTAGCCCCCCTCCAGCGTTGCCTCGAGCGTCGCCAGCAGGTTGCGCCGGACCGCGTCGGCCAGGTGCGCTTCCGGCGGCAGCGGCCATGCGGCGACCATTTCGGCGGCGGACACAGGTTGCTCGGACATCACCCTCCATCTCGGACCCAAGGACAGTCTCGTGTTCGCTAGCAGTATCTAGGACACAGCCCAGAGTTACCGAGATTCTCCCGTGCGCACGCGCTACGGTTATCCGGCATGGACCCCGTGCGCAATCCGTATGCACCCGGCGCCGGCCAGCGTCCGCCCGAATTGGCCGGGCGCGACAAACAACTCGCGGCGTTCGACATCGTGCTCGAGCGCATCGCCCGCGGTCGGCCGGAACGCAGCGTGATGCTCACCGGCCTGCGCGGAGTCGGGAAGACCGTGCTGCTCAACCAGCTCCGCTCGGCCGCCATCTCGCGCGGCTGGGGCACCGGCAAGATCGAAGCCAGACCCGACCAGGATCTGCGCAGACCGCTGTCCTCGGCGCTGCACATGGCGGTGCGCGCGATCGCGATGTCGGCCCGCAATGCCGAACAGGTCGACGATTTCCTCGGCATTCTCAAGGCCTTCGCGTTGCGCGCCACCGCGGACAAGGGCATGCGCGAACGGTGGCAGCCCGGCATCGACGTGCCCGCCGTGACCGGCCGCGCCGACTCGGGCGATATCGAGATCGATCTGATCGAACTGTTCAAAGAGGCCGCGGCCCTTGCCTCCGACATCGGCGTCGGCATTGCCATCTTCATCGACGAAATGCAAGACCTCGGACCCGCCGACGTGTCCGCGATCTGCGGCGCCTGCCACGAACTGAGCCAGGACGGCGCCCCGCTGATCGTCGTCGGCGCGGGCCTGCCCCACCTCCCCGCGGTGCTCTCGGCCTCGAAAAGCTACTCGGAGCGACTGTTCAGCTACCACCGCATCGATCGCCTCGACCGCGAATCGGCCGACCTCGCGCTCATCGCACCCGCCGAACGCGAAGACGTGAAGTTCACCGAAACCGCACTCGATTCGCTCTACCAAAGAGCTGACGGCTACCCGTATTTCGTGCAGGCCTACGGCAAGGCAGCCTGGGATCAGGCACCCGAGAGCCCGATCACCGCCGAGGACGTCGCAGTTGCCTCCCCGGCCGCCGAGGAGGAACTCGCGGTCGGCTTCTTCGGCTCCCGCTACGAACGCGCGACCCCCGCCGAACGCGAGTACATGCGCGCGATGGCCGACCTCGCGGGCGACGACGCCCCGGTCGCCACGTCGGCGGTGGCCGCCGAGCTCGGCCGCAAACCCGCCTCGGTATCCCCCGCGCGCGACGGCCTGATCAAGAAGGGCCTCATCTACTCGGCCGAACGCGGCACCATCGGCTTCACCGTTCCCCACTTCGGCCGCTACCTCCGGAGCGTATGAAAATCTTCGGGCTTCTAGGGAATCACCTAGAGAGTCGAAGAAAGCTCTGCCGAACGACTACTCGACAACTATCTACATTTTTCTAGTTCAACCACTAGATATCCGAAGATTTTCCTGGGTAACGGTATGAGCCCGCCCGGGATCGGTTGCGCATCGGGTGGATAACGCGAGGGTTGACCGGCTAACACGCTGGAAACCTTCTCCGAAACACCAGCAGGACCCGCCGCAGGAGGTGCGTCCCGCCGGAGGCGGAGGAGGCTCCAATGTCGAAGACCTTCCCTATCACCGACACCGACGGCCGTCGCTGCACCGTCGTCGCCGATGACGGTGTGCCGATCGCGGTCCGCAGCTTCGGCGCCACGGACGCGGCCCTGACCGTGGTTTTCGTGCACGGCCACTGCCTGCACACCGAATCCTGGTCGTTCCTGCGCGAACATCTGCTGCGGGAGTGGGACGCCGACGCCCGCATGGTCTTCTACGACCACCGCGGCCACGGCGAGTCCGGGCACGCCCATCACACCACCTACACGATCGACCAGCTCGCCACCGATCTCGACGCGGTGCTGCGCGCGGTCGCACCGACCGGGCCCCTGGTGCTCGTCGGTCATTCGATGGGCGCGATGGTGGTGCTCGCCTACGCCCGCCTCTATCCGGCGGCCATCGGTCACCGGGTCGCCGGGATCGGCCTGATCGCCGGCGCCGCGGGCGGCCTCACCGAGGCCGGCCTCGGCAGGCTGCTCAACCGGCACGCCGTCGCCTCGCTGCAGCGCGCCGTCGTGCACGCGCCGCGGGTGATGCAGGCGTCGAAGCGCTTGTCCCGCTGGATCTTCGCGCCCCTGATCCGCGAGGCCAGCACGGGTACCCGGCGGGTGAATCCGCGCGTCGCGGCCATCGCCACGGCGGTGCTCAACGAGACCGCGCTGCTGACCATGTCCGGCTTCCTGAGCTCGCTGCTCGACTTCGACGAGGCCCATACCCTGCCCCACTTCGGCGATCTGCCCGCCCTCGTACTGTCGGGCTCGGCCGACCTCATGGTGCCGTTCGCGCACTCGGTGGTGCTGGCCTCGCAGCTGTCGGGCGCCGAACTGGTGCGGATCGAGGGCGCGGGTCACAGCGTCATCCTCGAACGCGCGGAGGAGGTCGCCCGGTCGATCATCGCGTTGGTCGAGCGAGCGAGCATCGACGCCCGCGCGCGCTACGCCGTCGCTGGGTGAACGCAACAGTTACCGGATGGCAATCCTGTGATCCCCGACAACATCGGGCGTAAACCGAAAAGATCCGTTATTGTGGTGGAGATCACGTTGTGTGGTGAGTCACACGGCTCGGTGCAGTGCGGCCCGAGGCTTTTCGGGCGTGCCCGTGATCCGGCGAGTCGGTATGCCCGCCATATACACAGGAGGTAACGATGACACGCAGCGATATCGCGGAACTGCGCTACGCGGTCGGCCAACTCCGGCAATCAATAGGCGCACTGCGCTCCAACTACGGCGACGCGGCCACCATCCGTCGTCTGGAGAACGACCTCGAGCGGCTCGTCATCGACGCCGAGGACTTCGAGCAGGCACCACCGCCGGAACTCGCCGTCCCCCGCAGGTCGGAGCCGATCTACGTCCCCGACAGCAAGTCCGACGAAGCGGCATGGATGGGCGCCCAGGACGAAGGCCTCGGGTTCCACTCGCGCCCCAGAACAAAGTAAGACCTGATCACCGGCGCGACGGCCCTGCGAACAGGGTCGTCGCGCCGACCTGTGTTTTTGGAGCGCTGGTGCGCGGGACATACGGGGGATTACCCGGCTCGGTGCCGGCCCAGCTTGCGGGTTCGGGAGCCGTGGAAGCGGGCGCCTCGGGGGACTTCGGCCGGTTCGTCGATTTCGGCGGATTCGAACAGGGCGGCGATGCCGTGGTCGTGGCCGAGGGCGATGGCCTCCAGGCCGTAGCGGCCGCCGGTGCGGCCCAGTTCGTGCAGCATCGTGGTCATGATTCGCAGGCCCGTGGCGCCGACCGGGTGCCCGAGTGCGATGTCGGAGCCGTTCACGTTGAGCCGGTCGAGTGGGTCGAGTTCCCACTCGGTGGCCAGCGCGAGCACCTCCACCGCGTAGCCCTCGTTGATTTCGAGCAGATCGATCTCGTCCAGCGAGCAGCCGGTACGCCCGAGCAGCTTCGACACCGCCGGCGCCGCCCCGAGTCCCGGCCCCGCGTTGTCACACCCGGCCGCGGCCCAGCCCGCGAGAAACGCCATCGGCGTCAGCCCGAGCTCGCCGAGCCGATCCTCGGCCACGACCAGGCACGCCGACGCCCCGAGCCGATGCGAACTCATGTTCCCGACCGTCACCACGCCCTCGCGCAGCAGCGGGCGCAAACCGGCCAGCGTGTGGGTCGACAGGTCGTCGCGCACACCCTCGTCCCGGGTGATCTGGTGATCGCCGTAACCGGCGGCCACCCCGACGACCTCGGCCGCGAACGCACCCTGCCGCCAGGCGCGGGCAGCCTTGCGATGACTGGCCACGGCGAACTCGTCGGCGGCACTGCGGTCGATCCCGTAGTAGTGCGCCAACCGCTCGGCATTGTGCAAACCCGCGGTCCCGCCGGGCAGCCCGGCCGGTGTCGCCGCGCATTCCACCCCGCCCGCGACCACCACGTCGGCGGCGCCGGTCTGCACCATCATCGCCGCGGTGATCACCGCCTGCAGGCCGCTGCCGCCGTGTTTGTCGGTCACGAAACCGGGTACTGCGAAAGGTAATCCGGCACCGCGCGCGGCGAGCGAGCCCACCGCGGGTACGTCGGAGAGGCCGCCGTCGATACAGGCCATGGCCACATCGTCGATGCGTAGCGGGTCGATGCCCGAGCGTTCGATCACGGCGGACAACACCGTGGTCGCCAGCCACTCGGCGGGCATACCCGACAGCGCGCCACCCTCGACGCCACTGGGCGTGCGGACGGGTGCCACGATCGCGGCTCTTCTCATTACGCGTCACGCTCCTCTCCCCGGTGCGGGGAATACCTGTCACAGGGCACCACAGGTTTGTTGCACGGGCATGACGGGTCGTCACGGACGTCACGGCTGTGATCGAGATCACCGGCATGTGTGACAACCGAGTGGGTGAGACCCACCGCGAGCGGCGCGAACACAGGCGTATGGTGCTCCACATCACAATCCATCGCGGTGGGTAATGATCACTGCCGCAGACCCGAGGATCAGCGAGGCATCCACCGTGAGTGCCGCACCGACCGCCTCCCCCGCGTCACACTCCGCGGGCACCGGCGTCTTCAGCAGAACGCGTGCCCGCATTTCCGCGCGCACCCTCCGCACCGACCGCTGGTGGCTACCACCGCTGTTCACCGCGCTCGGGCTCGCCGCGTTCGTCATCTACGCGACGATCAGATCCTTTGTGCGGACGGCCTACTGGGTCCCCGAGTTCCACTATCTGACGCCGTTCTACTCGCCGTGCCTGAGCGACTCGTGCGCACCGGGATCGGCGCACTTCGGTACCCCGTTCCCCGAGCTGCCGATGTGGATTCCGCTGGGTTTCGTGGTGCTGCCGTTCCTGCTCGGCTTCCGGCTGACCTGCTACTACTACCGCAAGGCCTACTACCGCTCGGTGTGGTTCTCGCCCCCGGCCTGCGCGGTGGCCGAGCCGCACGCGCGCTACACCGGAGAGTCGCGGCTGCCGTTGATCATCCAGAACGCGCACCGCTACTTCTTCTACGTGGCGCTGGTGGTCTCGCTGGTCAACACCTACGACGCGATCACCGCGTTCCACGGCAGCAGTGGCAGTTTCGGCTTCGGCCTCGGCAACATCGTGCTGCTGGTGAACGTGATCCTGCTGTGGGCCTACACCCTGTCGTGTCATTCGTGCAGGCACATCGCGGGCGGGCGGCTCAAGAACTTCTCCGCCCATCCGGTGCGGTACTGGTACTGGACCCAGATCTCCAAGCTCAACACCCGCCACATGGCGCTGGCCTGGACCACCCTCGGCACCCTCGTGCTCACCGACTTCTACGTGATGTTGGTTGCGAGCCACACCATTTCGGACCTGCGGTTCGTCAACTGAGCTGCGACAACGCGAGGAGCTTGAATTTCAATGCCAGACGTGGAACGGCACGACTACGACGTCGTGGTGATCGGGGCGGGCGGCGCGGGTCTGCGAGCCGTGATCGAGGCACGCGAACAAGGGCTTTCGGTGGCGGTGGTGTGTAAGTCGCTGTTCGGCAAGGCGCATACCGTAATGGCCGAGGGCGGCTGCGCGGCCTCGATGGGCAATGCCAACGAGAAGGACAACTGGCAGACGCACTTCAAGGACACCATGCGCGGCGGCAAGTTCCTCAACAACTGGCGCATGGCCGAACTGCATGCCCAGGAGGCCGCCGACCGGGTGTGGGAACTGGAAACCTATGGCGCGCTGTTCGATCGGACGCCCGACGGCCGGATCAGCCAGCGCAACTTCGGTGGCCACACCTACCCGCGCCTCGCCCATGTCGGTGACCGGACCGGCCTCGAGCTGATCCGCACGATGCAGCAGAAGATCGTCTCGTTGCAGCAGGAGGACTACGCGGCGACGGGCGACTACGAGGCCAGGATCAAGGTCTTCGCCGAGTGCACGATCACCGAATTGCTCACCGACGCGGGCGCTGTCGCGGGCGCGTTCGGCTACTGGCGCGAATCCGGCGGCTTCGTGCTGTTCAAGGCACCGGCCATCGTGCTGGCCACCGGCGGAATCGGCAAGTCCTACACGGTGACATCGAACTCCTGGGAGTACACCGGCGACGGCCACGCGCTGGCGCTGCGCTCCGGCGCGACGCTGATCAATATGGAGTTCCTCCAGTTCCACCCCACGGGCATGGTCTGGCCTCCGAGCGTGAAGGGCATCCTCGTCACCGAGGGCGTGCGCGGCGACGGCGGCGTGCTGAAGAACTCCGACGGCAAGCGGTTCATGTTCGACTACATCCCGCCGGTCTTCAAGGGCCAGTACGCAGAAACCGAGGAAGAAGCCGATCAGTGGTTGCGCGACAACGATTCCGCGCGCCGCACTCCCGATCTGCTCCCCCGCGACGAGGTCGCGCGGGCGATCAACGAGGAGGTGAAGGCGGGCCGCGGCACCGAGCACGGCGGCGTGTATCTCGACATCGCCTCCCGCATGCCGGCCGACGAGATCGTGCGCAGGCTGCCCTCGATGCACCATCAGTTCAAGGAACTGGCCGATGTCGACATCACGGCCGAGCCGATGGAAGTCGGCCCCACCTGCCACTACGTGATGGGCGGGATCGAGGTGGACCCCGATTCCGGTGCGGCGGTCGTGCCCGGATTGTTCGCTGCCGGTGAGTGTTCCGGTGGCATGCACGGCTCGAACCGGCTCGGCGGCAACTCGCTGTCGGATCTGCTGGTGTTCGGTCGCCGGGCCGGGCTCGGCACGTCGGCCTACGTGCAGCAGCTCACCGGCAAACCGACCCCCTCCGAAACCGATATCGAAGAAGCCGCGAAAACCGCGCTGGCGCCGTTCGATTCGCCCGCGGACGGCCCCGGCGAGAACCCGTACACCCTGCACGCCGAACTCCAGCAGACGATGAACGACCTGGTCGGCATCATCCGCAAGGAACACGAGGTCCGTGCGGCGATCGACAAACTCGGCGAGCTGCGTGCCCGCTACGCCAACGTGGCGGTGGAGGGTAAGCGACCGTTCAACCCCGGCTGGCACCTGGCGCTGGACCTGGCCAACATGCTGATCGTGAGCGAATGTGTCGCGCGGGCTGCGCTGTTGCGTACCGAGAGCCGCGGCGGCCACACCCGCGACGATCATCCTGGCATGAACCCGGACTGGCGCAACACACTGCTGGTCTGCGCCGTCGATCCGGCTTCGGACGCGCAGATCCCCGCCGTCACCGTCACCCCGGCCGATCAGACGCCGATGCGTGATGACCTACTCGCCCTGTTCGAACTGAGCGAGCTCGAAAAGTACTACACCGAGCAAGAATTGGCTGCGCACCCGGCAGCCGAGGGAAAGGCGTAACCATGGGATACGACGCCCGGTTCCGGGTCTGGCGCGGCGACATCGACGGCGGCAGCCTCGAGGACTACACGGTGGCGGTGAACGAGGGCGAAGTGGTGCTCGACATCATCCACCGGCTCCAGGCCACCCAGACCCCCGATCTCGCTGTGCGCTGGAATTGCAAAGCGGGCAAGTGTGGTTCGTGTTCGGCGGAGGTGAACGGGCGCCCGCGCCTGCTGTGTATGACGCGGATGTCGACGTTCACCCCGGACGAGGTCATCACCGTCACCCCGATGCGGACGTTCCCGATCATCAAGGATCTGGTCACCGACGTCTCGTTCAACTACGAGAAGGCCAGGGAGATACCGTCTTTCGCGCCGCCGCCGGGTCTCGCTCCGGGCGACTACCGAATGAAGCAGGTCGACGTCGAGCGTTCACAGGAGTTCCGCAAGTGCATCGAGTGCTTCCTGTGTCAGGACACCTGCCATGTGGTGCGTGATCACGAGGAGAACAAGACCTCCTTCGCGGGCCCGCGTTATCTGATGCGTATCACGGAGTTGGAGATGCACCCGCTCGACACTCGTGACCGACGCGAAATGGCCCAGGAGGAAGCAGGTTTGGGCTATTGCAATATCACCAAGTGCTGCACCGATGTGTGCCCCGAGCACATCAAGATCACCGACAACGCGTTGATTCCCTTGAAAGAACGGGTCGTGGATCGGCGATATGACCCGATTGTCTGGCTCGGCAATAAATTGTTCCGGCGGTAGGAAACTGTTGTCGCTGCGGGGTGCGAAACCCCGCAGCGACGGCTGTCTACAAGACAGCGACAGTCCCTACAGCGACTAATCCGACCAGTAATCCGATGAACAGCGCCGACAGCAAAGAGGCGGTGAGTACGTAGATTCCGATCGCCGATACCGCGAACAGCAGTACCACGATCAGGCGCTCCACACCGTCCTCAGGCGCTAGCCTCCGGTACCGGGGTGGCATTTTCTTCAACCCTCGGTCCATATACCCGGGTTACCCGTCCCGACGCCGCACCAAACCTCGGCCTATGCCGAATATCTATCGTTCTGTGATCTAGCGTGATCAAGGACGATCGAACTCGCCGTCGTGTACGCCCGCGGTGAAGGCGGTCCATTCACTCGGGGTGAAGATCAGCACCGGACCGCCGGGATTCTTGCTGTCGCGTAGCGCGACGTACCCGTCTGCCAGCATGGCGACCTCCACGCTGCCGTCGTCGGTGCCCGCGCGTAGCCAGGTGGCACCGGAGGTGTCGATGTCGCGCTTGGTGTTCACGCGAACGCGCCGGTGTCGATGCCGCGGGTGAAGGCGTCCCAGCTCGCGCCGTCGAAGACCAGAGCGGGACCGGCGGGATTCTTGCTGTCGCGCACCCCGACGTGCCCGCCGAACAGGAAAGCAACTTCGACGCAATCCTTGCCCGCACCACTGCGGGTGCTCTTGAACCAGTGTGCGTCGACGAGATCGAAACTCATGCCACATACTCCTTCGCGACCTGCCGCAGCAGGTGTCTACTCGGTTGGATATCCAGCGCATGACGCTGGAGGCATTCGTGAGCCCGGTCGTACCTTCGAACATCCGCGCGTCGTTCCAGGTAGAGGTCACCGGTAAAGCCTTCGGCGTACACCACTGGTGGTTCGACCGGTTGCCCTTTGCTGTCGGTACCGAACTCGAGAACCGTGAAAGGTCCGGTAGAGACTCCGAGTGGAACACCGGCGGCAAACGGCAGGATGCGCAATGCCACATTACTTCGGGTACTCGCGTCGGCGAGGTGTCGCAACTGCGCAGCCATCACCTTTGCATCACCGACGACGCTACGCAATACCGATTCGTGCAGAACCACGTCGATCTCGGCGGGTGAATGCTTGCGGGTGATCAACGCCTGGCGTTGCAGCCGCAATGCGACTCGCCGGTCGAGCTCGTCGACCGAATCCTGCGGGAAGCCCAGATGATTCAGCGCGCGAGCGTATTCCGCGGTCTGCAGCAGACCGGGGACCAGCTCGGACTGGTAGGCGCGTAGCCGTTGCGCCGATGCCTCCAAACCCACATAGATATCGAAGTTTTCGGGAATCAAATCGCCGTAGGCGTGCCACCAGCTCTTGACGGCGGCCTGCTGCGCCAGACCGGCGAAGCCTTCGGCGAGATCGTCGGGAATGCCGTAGATCCGGCACAGCTCGTGGATGTCGATGGTGCGAATGCGATCGGCCTGACCCTTTTCCAGTCGCTGGAGGGTGCTGGCGCCCCACTCCATCAGCCGTGCCGCCTCGGCGATGGTGAGCCCGGCCTGGGTGCGCCAGTCACGCAGGTAGCGACCGAGCTGGCGGCGCGGCAACGTCGAGGAGACGCCCGCCTGCCCCGCTGTTCCGTTCGATGCGTTCGCTGCCACAGCCCCACTCCTTCCGTCGCATACCGTCACCCCCGCCATGCCCCGCTGCGGCGGTGGATTCGTCCAGTCTGGGGAATCCTGCACTCCCCGTTGGATGTCGTGCTGGGAATTCGCGGTAAATCCCATCTTTCGCGCGTGTACTCACCGTTAGCCGGGGGTTTGCGTGCTGTGCTGTTTTCATGCAATTGAGCGAAGTGAACATGCGCGTCGCCACAGCACTGCTGAGTTGCTCCATCGATCCGGGCCCGATGGAGCCCGAACAAGCCCACGCCGCAATGCAACTACACCTCGACTGCACAGTCGAAGAGTGCCGGGTGCGCCGACGGGCGCGCAACACCCTCGTCGAAGCGGGCCGCTGCGTCCTGGACGCGCGCGCGACCCGCTAGTGATGGCGATGGTCGGTGATCGGGTCGCGCGGGCCGAACTTCGGTTTGCGCGCCTGCCCGCTGAGCCCCAGCAGTCGCACCGCGCGGTAGCGGTGGGGTTGTAGCGGTCGCAGGTATTCGATCATCGCGTCGTCGTCGATCGGGTGGCCGAGCAGACTCCAGCCGACCACGGCGGCGAGGTGGTAGTCGCCGACCGAGAGGGCATCAGCGTCGCCGAACGCGCGTTGCGCGGTCTCGGCCACCGTCCACACCCCGATACCGGGCAGGCTGCGCAGACGTCGCGCGGCCTCGGCCGGGTCGAGCGTGGCGGTGCGTTCGATCGAGTCGGCGACTCTGGCCGCGCGCACGATGGTCTGTGCGCGCTGCGGCCCGACATTGGCCCGGTGGTACTTCCACGACGGGATCAACCGCCAGGTCTCGGCGTCCGGCGCCACCATCAGGCCGGTCGGCGCCGGGCCGGGGGCTCTGGTCCCGAACTCGCGGACCAGGGTGCGCCAGGCGGCGAACGACGACTTCGTGTGCACCTTCTGTTCGAGGATGGCCGGGATGAGCGACTCCATCACCAGGCCGGTCTTCAGCATGCGCAGACCGGGGACCGTGCGGTGGGCTTCGATCAGCTTGGGGTGTGCGGGGGCGAAGTCGTCGAGGTCTTCCTCGAGGCAGAGCATGCGGTCGAGACCCGCCAGGAATTCCTCGGCTCCCGGCCCCCAGGCGCGGGCGGCGGCGCCGTCACGGCCGTGCTGGGTCAGCCGGTAGGTGACCACGCCGGTCGGCATTCGCGAAGCGTGCCAGTGGCTGCCGTCGGGGTCGACGTGGTGGCAGGGATCGCCGCCGCCGCGGCGCAGCGGCGACACGGTGATGCCGACGTCGAAGGGCCTGCTCGACCGGACGGTCCTGGACAGGCAGGCCGAGGCCGGCTCCGGGTCCAGGGTCTGGTCACGCATCCGACCATTGTGCGCCTGTGATCGGCGTCAACCGGCAGCCGGTGCGCTCGAACAATCGAGCAGGTACCTGGCCAGATGCACGCCGGGGGTATGGGCGAGTTGGTCGGCCTGGGTGCGGCAGGAGAAGCCGTCGGCCAGGAAGACGGCGTTCGCCGGGGCGTTTCTCAGCGCCGGGAGCAGGGCGTTCTCGGCGACCGCGACCGAGATGTCGTAGTGGCCGCGTTGCATGCCGAAGTTGCCGGCCAGGCCGCAGCAGCCCGCCAGTTCCCCGACGGTGACGCCCATCGCGGCAAGGATTCGGCGTTCGGCGTCGAAGCCGCCGACCGCGTGCTGGTGACAGTGCGGTTGGACGATCACGGTGTCGTGTGGTCGGCGGGGTGGTTGCCAGCCGGGGTGTTCCAGCAGGAACTCGGCGAGGGTGCGGACCGAGGCGGCGACCTGTTTCGCTCGTGGATCGCCGGGGAGCAGTTCGGGGAGGTCGGCGCGCAGGGTGGCGGTGCAGGACGGTTCGAGACCGACGATCAGGCCACCGGCAGCTACGTGGGTGTCCAGTGCGTCCACGGTGGCGCGCAGCCGGGCGCGGGCGCCGTCCAGTTGACCGGTGCTGATCCAGGTCAGGCCACAGCACACCCGGTGGCTGGGGATGCGCACGCGGTAGCCGAGTTGCTCGATCAGTTGCGTCGCGGCTGCCGCGTTTTCCGGGTCGAAGGTGTCGGTGAAGGTGTCGATCCACAGCATGACCTCGGTAGCCGCGGTCTCGCTGGGACCTGTGCGGTCGTCGCTGCCCAGCGATCGGCGAAACGACTTCGGGGCGAGTCGCGGCGCTGCTCGCCGCGGGTCGATTCCGGCCAGGCGCAGGCCGGCCCGGCGCAGGCGCGGACGGGCCGCGATGGCATTGGCCAGGCGTGGGAAGTGCTGGGCGATGGCGAGCCAGCGCGGGAGCCGGCCGAGAACGTAGTGATCCACCGGCCGTAAGCGTCCGCGGTAGCGCCGATACAGCGCCTCGGATTTGTAAGTGGCCATGTCGACGCCCGCGGGGCAGTCGGCGGCGCAGGCCTTGCACGAGAGGCAGAGGTCGAGGGATTGCTCGACTGCCGGTGCACGCCAGTCGAGTTCGCCTCGGACGACTTCCTGGAGAACTCTGGCCCTGGCCCGGGTGGTGTCCTTCTCGTCGGCGGTGGCCAGATACGAGGGACACATGAAGCCGCCGGAACCGCCGGTGTCCGCGCGGCACTTGCCGATTCCTACACATCTGTGCACAGCTGTGGATAAATCGCCGGAGTCTGCGAAAAGGGCGAACCCCCGTGAGGGGACCGGCGCGAGCCCGGCTACCCGCAGGTCGGCGTCGACGGGGCTCGGGGCGACGAGGACGCCGGGGTTGAGGAGGTCACCGGGATCGAACAGGGACTTGAAGCCCGCGAAGGCCGCGCGAGCGGCCGGTGAGTACATCACTTCGAGCAGTTCGGATCTGGCGCGACCGTCACCGTGTTCGCCCGAGAGTGATCCACCGTGGCCCACGACGAGTTCGGCGGCGTCGAAGAGGAAGGTGCGAAAACGCCGGGGTGCGTCGGTGATCGGGAAGTCGAGGCGCACGTGGATGCAACCGTCGCCGATGTGTCCGTACAGCAGACCACCCACGTCGTATTCGGCGGTGAGCGTGGCGAATTCGCGCAGGTACGCCCCCAGATTCTCCGGCGGGACAGCGGCGTCCTCCCACCCGGGCCAGGCGGGCTTCCCGTCGGGAGTTCGTCCGGCCAGACCGGCGCCGTCGGCACGAATGCGCCAGAGTGCCGCTGTGGCAACCGGATCGGTGACGATCAGGTGATCATCGGCGTGGCTCGCCGCGCACAGCCGCCGGGCCGCGGCCAGCGCCTCGGCCAGGCTCGCCCCCGCCGTTTCGACGAACAACCAGCCGCGACCTCGCGGCAACTCCGGCACCGTCCCCCGATGCGCGCGGACCACGTCGACCAGTCCGGCATCGATGCCTTCGACCGCGATCGGCGCGCAGCTGGTCACCGCGGCGATATCGTCCGCCGCCGAGGCGATATCGGGGTATCCGAGCACCGTGAGCACGGTCGCGGCGGGAACAGGCGTGAGCGCGACCTCCGCTTCCAGGAGCAGTCCACAGGTCCCTTCGGAACCGACGAACGCCTTCGCCGCCGACGAACCACGTTCCGGCAGCAGGTGTTCCAGACCGTAGCCGGAGGCCTGACGATCGAACCGTCCCAGTTCGGTACGCAGCACCGCGAGATTCGAGGTGGTGAACTTCGCCAAGCCGGGCACCGCCGCCAGGTCGGAACCGAGCGTCCGCCGCTCCCCTGTGCCGTCGAGAATGCGCAGCTCACGCACGGTATCGGAGGTGCGACCCCAGGCCAGCGCATGCGGTCCGCACGCGTTGTTGCCGATCATCCCGCCTAGGGTGCACCGGTCCTGCGTCGACGGATCGGGCCCGAACCGCAACCCGTGCGGCCGCAGCCGCCGTTGCAGATCCGACAGCACCAGCCCCGGCTGCACGATCGCTGTTCGCGCCTCGAGGTCGACCGCGCGCACGGCATTCATCTGCCTGCTGAAATCCAGCACGATGCCGCGTCCGATGGCATTGCCCGCGACCGAGGTGCCCGCGCCGCGAGCGGTGATCGGCAGCCCGTTCTCCCGGGCGAAGTTCACGGTGGCGGCGACGTCGTCCTCGCCACGGGGAAACACGACCATGGCGGGCCGGACGCGGTAGTTGGAGGCGTCGGCGGAGTACTCGACGCGTCTGCGCACCGACGCGTCGACCGGGCAGCCGGTCCGCGTGCGCAGTGCGTCGGCCAGCTTTTCCGAGCTCCGGTCGTCGTCCACCCGACCAGCCTATTCCGGTCACCCGGCGGTGATCGGCCGCCGGTTTCGCTGTGCGCTGAACCCGGTGCGCGCGGAAAGTATTTGCGGTCAACCTTTGTTGAGGTTTTAGTGTCGGTGGGCAGGAGTTCAATGGGTGGGGAGCCTCGAGGAGAGTGGCAGTGAGTATCGAATCAGTGGCCTACAGCCAGATGTACCGGCGCGTGAACGCACCGGAGGAACAGCGCCCGTTCAGCATGGTGACAGCACGGCGGATCCTGCGCTTCGCCGAGCACCACCGGCGCCGGATCAGCGGGTTCCTGCTGCTCAGCGTGGTGGCGGCGGTGCTCGGTGTGGCCACCCCGGTGCTGGCGGGGCGGGTTGTCAACGGGATCGTCGACGGTGCGGCGCCGCGCACCGTGGTGCTGCTCGCGCTCGCCATCGCGGGTCTGGCCGTCCTCGACGCGGCCCTCGGCATCGCCATCCGCTGGCTGTCGGCAAGGATCGGCGAGGGTCTGATCCTCGATCTGCGCACCGCGGTGTTCGATCACGTGCAGAAGATGCCCGTCGCGTTCTTCACCCGGACCCGCACCGGCGCGCTGGTGAGCCGGCTGAACAGCGATGTGATCGGCGCGCAGCGCGCGTTCAGCGACACCCTGTCCGGGGTGATCACCAACCTCGTCACCCTGGTCCTCACGCTCGCCGTGATGCTCAGCATCTCCTGGCAGATCACCCTGCTCGCCCTTGTCCTTCTCCCCGTGTTCGTGATTCCCGCCCGGCGCGCCGGCAACAAACTCGCCGCCATGCAGCGTGAGGCGGCCCAGCTCAATGCCGCCATGAGCACCCAGATGACCGAGCGCTTCTCCGCGCCGGGCGCCACCCTGGTGAAGCTGTTCGGCAGGCCGAAGCAGGAATCGTCGGAGTTCGCGGAGCGCGCCACCCGCGTGCGCGACATCGGCGTACGCACCGCCATGCTGCAGACCACGTTCGTCACCTCGCTCACCCTGGTCTCCGCCCTCGCCCTCGCCCTGGTCTACGGCCTCGGCGGCTGGTACGCGCTGACCGGCAGCCTCGACGCGGGGTCGGTCGTGGCCCTCTCGCTGCTGCTCACCCGCCTCTACACCCCGCTCACCGCCCTGGCGAGCGCCCGCCTGGAGATCATGTCCGCGCTGGTGAGTTTCGAGCGTGTCTTCGAGGTGCTCGACCTGAAGCCGCTGATCGAGGACGCCCCGCACGCCGCCCCGGTGCCCGACGGCCCGGTGGCGGTGGAACTGGACGCGGTGAACTTCGGGTACCCCTCGGCCGACAAGGTCTCGCTCGCCTCGCTGGAAGATGTCGCGACGCTGGACCGGCGTGGCGGTGTCGAAGTGCTGCACCAGGTGTCGCTGCGCGCCGAACCCGGACAGCTCATCGCGCTGGTCGGTTCCTCGGGCGCGGGCAAATCGACTATCGCCCAGCTGGTTTCGCGTCTCTACGACGTCGACTCCGGCGCGGTCCGCCTCAACGGCTCCGACGTGCGCGACCTGACCACCGAATCCATCCAGCGCACCGTCGGCCTGGTCACCCAGGACGGGCACCTCTTCCACGACACCATCCGCGCGAATCTCCTGCTGGCCCGGCCGGAGGCCACGGAGGACGAACTGTGGGACGCGCTCGGTCGCGCCCGGCTCGGCGACCTGGTCAAGTCGCTTTCCGACGGTCTGGACACGGTGGTCGGCGAACGCGGTTACCGACTCTCCGGCGGTGAACGCCAACGTCTCACCATCGCCCGCCTGCTTCTCAAGCAGCCGAGGGTCGTCATCCTCGACGAGGCGACCGCGTCCCTCGACTCCACCTCGGAGGCCGCGGTTCAGGAAGCCCTCACCGAAGCGCTGACCGGCCGTACCGCACTGGTCATCGCCCACCGCCTGTCCACCATCCGCGCCGCCGACCAGATCCTGGTCCTCGAGGACGGCCGCGTCGTCGAGCGTGGCACCCACGCCACCCTCCTCAACGCCGACGGCCGGTACGCCGAGCTCTACCGAACCCAGTTCGCCGACGACCCGGTGGCCCCTGCCACCGTCTGAGCGAAAGGTCTGGGCTAGCGGTCGTCGCCAGGAGCATTGTCATGGTCGGCATGCCGTAGCGCGGTGACGATCGTGAGGGTGGGGGTGCGACCTGCTTCGGTGTGGCTGAGCATGGCGTATTCGGCCAGGCGTTCGTCGCCCGAGGAGATCGCGTCGATGAGGTGCTGGTGTTCGTCGCGCTGTTCCTCGGTGTTGCGTTCGGTGGTGAGGAAGAACAGCCAGGCCATCCGGGCGAGGATGGTGCGCATCAGCTGAGTGAGCAGCGAGTTGCCGGACAGTTCCACGATGGCGCCGTGCAGCTTCGCGTTCGTCTCGGCGATGCGGAGCGGATCACCAGAATCGGTGGCCTCCTGCGCTTCTCGCAACGCGGCCCGCAGGGGTGAGCTGTCGTGCCCCTGCCTGATCCGGGCAGCGGCGAGTCGGGCCGCCAGCGGTTCCAAGCCGATGCGGACATCGAAGAGTTCCTCCACCGCGGTGGTATCCCAGGACCGCACGACCGCGCTGCGACGCGGCAACGCGCTGACGATGCCGTCGAATTCGAGTAATGCCAGGGCTTCTCGCACCGGCAGGCGCGAGGTGCCGAGCATGGCGGCCAGGCGCGCCTCCGGCAGTTTCTCGCCTTCGCGGTACTCCCCCGTGATGATCGCGCGGCGCAGATCGTCGTATATCCGTCGCGTCTGCGAAGTGTCGTCGACGACTTCTACCGGCGGACGTAGGTTTCGGGCCACCCGAACAGTCTACGAAGCCGCGCCGATGGTGACGGCCGGCGATCGCGCAGTCTAGCGGCGGACCTACCGAATTCAATCCGGTAGACCAAAATATCTTTGTCCACCTCAGACCACCTGCAACCAAGCCTGCTCCGTGGGTCGGCTATGAGCCTTGACGAGGGCATTTCTGCCGGTTGGCAGCATCGAAATCATTCACGGACCCGAAACTTTCGGAACACAATGGGGATACACGGGAATCCAATTCTGTATACCGAATGACATTCTCGGCACACAGAGAGGATCAGTGTTGGCCGTCTATCTGATCCGCCGCCTCATCCAGGCGGTGATCACCGTGTTCGCCGTCATCTCGCTGGCGTTCCTGCTCGGCAGATCGACCGGAAGTCCCGTGGCCTCTCTCCTGCCGGAAACGGCGAGCGAGGCCGACATCGCGGCGCTGGAAGCCGAACTCGGCTTCGACAAACCGCCACTGACCCAGTACTTCGACTACGTGACCGGCGTGCTGTCCGGCGATTTCGGTGACTCGTACCAGCAGACCGGCACCTCGTCGATGACATTGGTCCTGCAACGCCTGCCCGCTTCGCTCCAACTCGGTGTCGCGGGCTTCGCGATCGGTCTCGCACTCGCCTTCGCCGTGGTGCTCGCCATCCACCTGAGCGGCCGCTGGTCGCTGCGCGGGGTAGCGCTCGGTGTCGGCGCGGCGCGACTGGCGGTGCCGGACTTCCTGTTCGGGCTGCTGCTGGTGCTGGTGTTCTCGGTGACGCTCGGCTGGTTGCCCTCGCTCGCCGGTGCCGACCCGCTCGCGATCATCATGCCCGCCCTCACCATCGCCACCGCACAGTTCGTCGTCTACTCACGGCTGCTGGACAATTCGCTGGTCGCCGAGAGCTCCCAGGACTACGTGCGCACCGCGTACGCGCGCGGCGAGCGCAGATCCTCGGTGCTCCTGCGCGATGTGCTGCCGAACGCGCTGCTGCCGGTGCTCACCATCTCCGGAATCACGCTCGGCACGCTGCTCGGTGGTCTGGTGATCGTCGAAAACGTCTTCGCCTGGCCCGGTTTGGGCACATTGATGCTCGACGCGGTGTTCAACCGGGACTTTCCGGTGGTCCAGTCCGGGCTGGTGGTGATCGCGACCATCTTCGTGATCGTCAACTTCGGGATCGACGTCCTCTACGGCGTCATCGATCCGAGAGCGAGAGTCCGATGATCCGTCCCCGCGACTACGCCACGATCGCGGGCGTCGCCATGATCCTCGCAGTCGTGCTGTTCTCCCTGCTGTATCCCCTCTCCCCCGGTTACGACCCCTACGGGCAGGACCTCGCGGCCGCGTTCTCCGCGCCGTTCACCACCGGGAACTACCCGCTCGGAACCGATTCGCTCGGTCGCGATCTGGCGAGCAGGCTGGCGCTGGCCGGACGGATCACGCTCGGGTTGGTCCTGGTGATCGTGCTGGTCAACGCGGTGATCGGCATGACGATCGGCACGGTGTCGGGCTACTTCCGCGGTGTCACAGACAGCGTGCTGATGGGTGTCGCCGATGTGCAGCTCGCGGTCCCGATGACGCTGGTGATCATGGCGGTGTCGGCGATTCGCGGGCCGAGTACCGCGCTGATGGCGACGATCCTCGGCGTCACCTTCTGGGTCGGCTATGCCAGGGTGGCGCGCTCGGTCGCGCTCGGGCTGTCCGGTCGCGATTTCGTGATCGCGCCGAAACTGCTCGGCGCGCGCTCTGGCTGGGTGATGCGCAAGCACATAGTCGGGCACGTCACGGTCCCTGTGCTGATTCTGGCGACCGCCGATCTCGGCAATGTGCTGATCATGATCTCGTCGTTCGACTATCTCGGCCTCGGCGTGCAACCACCCACTCCCAGTTGGGGATTGATGATCACCGACGGACAGAAGTACCTGCGCCAGGCGCCCTATCTGACGATCGTTCCGGCGGTGGCACTGCTGCTGGTGATCGGCGGAACCCTGCTGGCCAGCCGGCGATTCACCGACGAAGGCCAGGGGTTGCGCCGAGTTCGGCGGGCGCCACGCGCTCGTCGCGGCGCTCTCGCGAAAGAGGTTGTGGCATGAGCCCATTGCTGGAGATCACCGATCTCACCGTCGGCTACGAGACCGCCGCGGGCGACCGTGTGGTGCTCGTCGACGGGGTGAGCCTGCGCCTGGAGGAGGGCGAAGTGCTCTGTCTCGTCGGCGAATCCGGATCGGGCAAGTCGGTGACGATGCTCGCCGCCCTCGGCCTGCTCCCCCCGGCATTGACGATCTTCTCGGGCAGCGTGCGTTTCCGCGGCGACGAACTCGTCGGCGCCGACGACGAAACCCTGCGGCGCCTGCGGGGCGCCGAACTCGGCATGGTCTTCCAGGACCCGATGACCACCCTCAATCCGGTGCGCCGGGTCGGCACGCAGATCGGTCGCGCGCTGGCGGTGCATCAGCGGCTCGACGCAAGGAAACGCAAGCAGCGCGTAGTCGAACTCCTCGCCTCCGTCGGTATCCCACAACCGGCCGAGCGGGCGCGCGCCTATCCCCACCAGTGGTCGGGCGGTATGCGCCAGCGCGCGGTGATCGCCATGGCGATGGCCAACGATCCGGCGTTGCTCATCGCCGACGAGCCGACCACCGCGCTCGACGTGACCATCCAGGCCCAGCTCATGGAGGTGCTGGCACAGGCTCGCGCCCGCAGCGGCGCGGCGATGGTGTTGATCACCCATGATCTCGGGTTGGTCGCCCAGTACGCCGATCGGGTGGCGATCATGTACGCGGGCCGGGTGGTCGAGACCGGCACGGTGTGGCAGATCTTCGACGACGCCGCCCACCCGTACACCCGTGGCCTGCAGGGCAGTCTGCTCGGGCAGGCGGGCGCGGGCCGCGCCTACGCCATCCCTGGCTCGCCACCGTCACCGACGAAACGTCCGGCCGGGTGCGGGTTCGCCCCGCGTTGCGAGTTCGCGCGCAAGAGCCGCGAATGCGACACAGCCCCACCACCTCTCGTCGCCATCGGCGACGGTCGCGCGCTCGCCTGCCCGCCCGCGCTCGCCGCCCCTCTCCGAGAGGACATTTCGGCATGACCGTGATCGATACCGCAGAGGAAGTGATCCGGGTCGACGGCCTCGAGGTGAGCTTCACCAGCAGGCGCGGCCTCACCGGCAAGCGCAGACTGCGAGCCCTCGACGGCGTGAGCTTCGGGGTCGTACGCGGTGAAACCTTCGGCCTGGTCGGCGAATCCGGTGGCGGGAAGTCCACGCTGGTCCGCACGATCTTCGGCATCAACACCCCGACCGCGGGTTCGGTGCGCATCCTCGGCCACGACCTGGCCGCCCTGCGACCGGCCGCGCGCAGGGCGCTGCGCAACCGGGTGCAGCTGGTGTTCCAGGACCCGTACTCCTCCCTCGACCCGCGGATGAGCGCGCACGACATCATCGCCGAACCGCTCCGGATCGCGGGCGGCTACTCCCGCGCCCGCGTGCTCGAACTGCTCGACCAGGTCGGGCTCGGACCGGACGCGCTCCACCGGCGTCCGGCCGAGTTCTCCGGCGGACAGCGGCAACGGCTCGGGATCGCCAGGGCGCTCGCGCCGAGACCGGAGGTGCTGGTGCTCGACGAACCGGTGTCCGCGCTCGACGCCTCGGTGCAGGCCCAGGTGATCAACCTGCTCCAAGACCTACAAGAACAACTCGGCCTGTCGTATCTGTTCATCGCCCACGATCTCTCGGTCGTGCGGCACCTGTCGGACCGGGTCGCGGTGATGCATCTGGGCAAGCTCGTCGAGATCGGCGCCACCGAGGACGTGTTCACCAGTCCCCGGCATCCGTACACACGCGCGCTGATCGCCTCGGCTCCCGTTCCCGACCCCCATCAACGCCACCGCGACACCTCGACGCTGATCCGCGGCGAGCTCCCCGATGCCGCGAATCCGCCGAGCGGCTGCACCTTCCGCACCCGCTGCCCACAGGCCACCGACGAATGCGCCACGCGCATACCGGAACTCGAGCCGCTCGGCCCCGCCGGGCATGTCGCGGCGTGCCTGCACCCACTTCCCCGCTCCACGAAAGATTAGGAAACCCATGAGACCGATCACCCGCAGTGTGGCTACCGGACTCGCGATCCTCGCGTTCTCCACCGTCACCCTGAGTGCCTGCGCACCCGCGGGCACCGACACCGCGTCGACGAAGACCCTCGTGGTCGGCGCGGTCACCGAACCGACGGACGTGCCCGACCCGATCAGCGACGGTTCGCTGGCAGGCTACAACTACTACTTCGCGACCTTCGACCAGCTCGCCCGCTTCGACGCGGAAGGCGTGATCGGCCCGAAGCTCGCAACCTCGTGGGAGCACAACGCCGATTTCACCCAGTGGACGTTCACGATTCGGGAGGACGCGAAGTTCCACAACGGCGAACCGGTGAAAGCCTCCGATGTCGCGTTCACCTACAACCAGATCAAGGCGACACCCAACGGCGATCCGGCCACCTATATGGAGATGTTCACCTCCGCCGCCGCCGGTCCCGGCAATACCGTGGTGTTCAGCCTCAACGCCCCCTTCTCCGCGTGGCCGACCATCACCACCGGCGTCTCGATCGTGCCCGAAAGTGTTTACACCAAGCTCGGTTCCGCGGGATTCGCGGCCGCACCGGTCGGCTCGGGGCCGTTCGTGTTCGACCACTACACGCGCGGCGTCGAATACGTCGTCAAGCGCAATCCGAACTACTGGGGCGACAAGGCCGCACTGGAGACCGTGACCTTCAAGACGGTGGCCGACGCCGACGCCCGGCTCAACGGTGTTCAGTCCGGCAGTCTCGATGTGGCCTTGATCGCGCCTAATCAGGTTGCCGCCGTAGATGGTTCGAAGAGTGTGCACATCGAGTCGCGGGTCTCCAACGGCGTCACCTTCCTCGGCATGAACGCCACGGCGGGTCCGCTGGCCGACCAGCGGGTACGCGAGGCGATCGCACTGTCGATCGACCGGGACGCCATCGTCAAGAGTCTGCTCGCGGGCCGCGCGACGGTCGACAACCAGCTGGTCGCCAAGAACGTCGGCGGCTACGACCCGAAATATCCTGCGCCGGTGCGTGATACGGCCAAGGCCAAACAGCTGCTGGCCGCGGCGGGCTACAACGGCACGCCGATCCCCTTCCAGTACGCGACGAACGGACGCATCCCGCTGAGCTCCGAGATCGCCCAGTCGATCCAGGCGAACCTTGCCGAAGTCGGCATCACCATCACCCTGCACGGCACCGACCAGAGCAGCCATTCCCAGATGATCTACACGAAGAAGGCCGCCACCGGCATCTACCTCAACACCTACGCGCCGTCCACCATGGACGGCGACGCCCCGATCGCCTCGATGTTCGGCGGGCAGTGGAACGACTACGCGATGCTGCCGGAAACCCAGGCCCTGGTCGCCAAGACCCGGACCGTCGCCGGACAGGCCAGGATCGATGTCTACCGAGATCTGTTCACCCTCAACGATTCCAAGGCGCTGCTGCTCGGCCTCTACACCCCCGATGCCAGCTACGCGGTGGACCCGGCGCTGAACTGGAAGCCGCGGGCGGACGGGATGATCACCGTCGACGCCGCGACCTTCGGCAAGGACTGAGCGCGTGGGTGATTCGCTGTTGATCACCGATGTTCGCCCCTGGGGCGGCCCGCCGGTGGACCTGCTGATCGAGAACGGCACGGTGGCCGCGGTATCCGCGGCCACCGGTTCGCCGGTGCCCGCCGGCGAGCTCGTCGACGGCGCGGGCCGGTTGATCCTGCCCGCACTGTCGGATGTGCACCTGCATCTCGACTCGAGCAGGCTCGGACTGCCGTTCCGTGCCCAGACCGGGATGCCGGGACGGTGGGGCCGGATCATGAACGATCGCGAGCACTGGCGGTCGGCGGAACGTTCCGTGGCCGAACGCGCCTCGTTCACCCTCGCGGTGGCAGTGGCCAACGGGGCCACCAGGATTCGCAGTCACGCCCAGGTGGACGCCGATTCCGGGCTCACCAAGCTCGAAGGCGAACTCGCGGCGCGGGAACGCTACGACGACGTGTGCGATGTGGAGATCGTGGCGTTCCCGCAGGTCGGAATCCTGCTCGAACCCGGCGTCGTCGACCTCATGGACGCGGCACTGTCGGCCGGGGCCGACCTGGTCGGCGGGATGGATCCGTGCGAACTCGACCGCGATCCGGTGCGACATCTCGACGCGGTGTTCGGGCTGGCCGACAAGCATCAGGTCGGCGTCGACATCCACCTGCACGAAGCGGGTGAGCTGGGGCTGTTCACCCTGTCGCTGATCATCGAACGGGTGCGGGCGCTCGGGATGACCGGTCTGGCGACCATCTCCCATGCCCGGTGCCTGGCCGGTGGGCTGCCCGCTGTGCCTGCGGCGATCGAGCAGCTGGCGGAGCTCGACATCGCCCTCACCCACGCGGCGGGCGCGCAGGGTTGGGCGTTGCCGTTGCTCGACCTGGCCGCGGCCGGTGTGCGCGTCGGGGTCGGGATGGACGGTCAGCGGGACTACTGGTCGCCCTACGGCAACGGCGACATGCTCGACCGCGCCTGGCAACTCGCGTTCGTCAACGGGTTCGGATCCGACGAGCACGTGGAACACGCTCTCGCCGTCGCTAGTTGGGGTGGAGCGAGCGTGCTCGACCGCAGTCTGCGCCCGCTCGGCCGGAGCGAGCCA
This sequence comes from Nocardia sp. NPDC055002, assembly GCF_053608825.1. Lineage (NCBI taxonomy): Bacteria > Bacillati > Actinomycetota > Actinomycetes > Mycobacteriales > Nocardiaceae > Nocardia > Nocardia sp. NPDC055002. The sequence continues at coordinate 706,611 of NZ_JBSGWE010000004.1, read as the reverse complement.
CATCCAGGTTTCGAGGTCGGTGATCCAGCCGAGTTCTTCCTGGTCGACGCGGCCAGCCCGACTTCGGCTGTGATGGACCGCCCGGCCGAGCGCACTGTAATCCATCGGGGGAGTGTCATTTCCGTCGATACGGCACTGGACGGATTCGAGATTCCCGGTCGTTGGGGCAGGGGGAGGAGCTGAGATGCGGCGCGGTATTCGAGCACGCCATGTACTCGCGTCGGGGATCGTCGGTGGCCACGTGATGCTCACCGATGGCGAAGTGGTGGTGGAGGATTCGCGCATCGTCGCCGCCGGTCCGCGCGGTCTGGAGACCGTCGACGAGGTGATCGAGCTCGGGGACGCGATCTTGATGCCCGGGCTCATCGACCTCGACGCGCTCACCGACATCGACCACACGATCCTGGATTCGTGGCAGTCGCGCGAGCTCGGCCTCGGTCTGCAATGGTCGCGCGAGTACGCCACGCAGCGGCGGCGCGCGGTGTTCGACGCCGAGGAGCGGGCGTTCATCCGTGAGTACGGGTTCGTCCAGCTGCTGCTGCACGGGGTGACGACGGCGATGCCGATCGCGTCGGAGGTGCACAGCGATTGGGCGGAGACCTACGCCGACGCCGTGGCGATGGCCGAGTCCGCACGGCGTCTCGGCCTGCGGGTGTACCTCGGGCCCGCGTACCGATCCGGGGTCAACGTGGTCGACGACGACGGCTCGCGGTCCATCTACTGGAACGAAGAACTCGGGCTCGACGGGTTCGACGGTGCGGCGCGGTTCCTGGAGTGGGCCTCGGCGCAGGACACCGATCTGATCCACGGGACACTGCTCCCGTGCCGGATCGAGACGCTGTCCGAGGATCTGCTGCACCGGACCTCCGCGCTGGCCGCGGCGACCGGCGCGCTGGTCCGTCTGCACGCGCTCCAAGGGCTACACGAACGCGCGTTCGTGATCGAGCGGTTCGGTATGTCACCGCTGGCCGTGCTCGAGCGGACCGGTCTCCTCGGGCCGAATCTGCTCATCCCCCACGGGATCTACATCGACTCGAACCCGCACGTGGACGCCGATACCGATGACGATCTCGGCACGCTTTCGGCGTCGGGAGCGTCGATCGTGCACTGCCCGCTCACCTCGGCCAGACACGGATCGGCGCTCGACAGCTTCGATCGGTACCGGGCAGCGGGCGTGCGCATCGCCCTCGGCACCGACTCTTTTCCGCCGGATCTGGTGCGCGGCATCGACATCGGCGTCACCCTGGCCAAGGTGCTGGCATCGCGGCTCGACGCGGCCACCTACGGCGACTACGTCTCGGCGGCGACGCTCGGCGGTGCCGAAGCGCTGCACCGACCGGACCTGGGCACGATCGCGGTGGGGGCGACCGCCGACCTGGTCGCCTTCCGCCTCGACGACCCGCGCGACGGCGTCCTCGACGATCCGATCCGCACCCTGTGCATGAACAGCACCGGGCGCGCGGCGGATTTCTCCATGGTCGCCGGGCGGATCACGTTGCGCGACGGGGTAATTCCCGGCATCGACCTGCCTGCGATGACCCGGCGGGCGCAGTCACTGTTCGACCGGATGCGTGCGGCCTACACCGAGCGCGACTACCTACGCCGTCCCGCCGGCGAACTGTTCCCGGCGTCCTTTCCGGCCGAGCCGTCGATACCGCGCGGCGATCGCGTAGCTCCCGAGCACGTGACCACACCCGGAAGGGGAGTGGTCAGCCCCGCGGGCGGACCCAGCCGCCGAACGCCTTCTCGAGAGTGAGGGCCGCGGCGATCGAGAGGTGATCGCGGTTGTGTCCCGCGACCACCTGTACCCCGAGTGGCAGACCGTGGGTGCCGCGGCCGAGCGGCACCTGGGTGACGGGCAGCCCGGCGAGGCTGAACGGTGCGACCGTGTTCGTGCGCCACAGGCGGCCGGTGGTGCGGCCGTGACGCGGCGCGACCGTGCTCAGTGTCGGATGCAGGAGCAAACCGTCACCGATGATCTCGGTGATCTCGGCGGCCGTGCGGTGTGCGGCGGCGGTGATGCGCCGGGCCACCCGGGTGGGTAGCCGGGCCGCGATCAGCTCGCCGAGCGCGAGGAGGCGGGTGGCGAGGGTGTGGTCGCCGCGCAGGGCGGTGAGTTGTCCGGGTGCGAGGATGTCGGCGCCCTCGCCGCGCATGATCTCGGCGAAGCTGATCCCGGTCTCCTCGGCCAGCACGATCGTGGCGAAGAGCCCGATCGTCCGCAGCGAACGCATCGGTACCCGGGTGACCTCGGCGCCTGCCTCGATGAGGGCGGCGGCGGCGCGGTCGCGCGCGGCCAGCACCTCACGGCCGAAGCCGGGGGCGAAGGTTCCGTCGAGCAGCACGACGGGCACACCTCGCATCGAGGTCGTCGCCGGATCGCCGAGGGTGGCCGCGCGGACCAGGGGATCGGTCCCGTCGGGGCCGGCCATGATCCGCAGCAGGGGCATGAGGTCGGCCGCGCGGAGGGCGATGACCCCGTTGGAGCACAGGGCGGCCACGCCGAACGGTGGTGGCCACGCGCCGGTGGTGGGGAGCAGGCCGGTCGACGGGCGGTGTCCGAAGACGCCGTTGCAGAAGGCGGGAACCCGGATCGAGCCGAGGGTATCGGTGGCCAGGCCGAGCGGGGAGCCGCCGCTGCCGACGGCGGCGCCCTCACCGCCCGAGGACCCGCCCGCCGTCCGTGCCCGGTCGTGCACGTTGCTGGTTCGCCCGTAGACCCGGTTCGTCGACTCAAGCCACATGCACCCCTCGGCGGTGTTGGTCAGCCCGAGCACGATCGCACCCGCGTCCAGAACTCGTTGCACCACGGTGGCATTCGCGGTGGGCCGCAGGTGCCGACGAGCCACGACGCCCGCCGTGTTGGGCAAGCCGGCGACCGCCAGAGATTCCTTGACGGTGATCGGAACGCCGAACAGCGGTGGCAGGTGCTCCGGCCCGGTCGCGAGGTGGGCGTCGGCGGCGTCGGCCTGTGCCCGCGCGGTGTCGTAGCAAGCCACCACCACCGCGTTCGTGGCGGGGGCGAAACGTTCCAGCACAGCGATGTGGGCATCGATCACCGCGCGGACGCTGACCTCGCGGGCGCGAATGGACGCGGCCAGCGCGATCGCGGACTCGTCGGTGATCGTGGTGCCGTTCGGGCGGAGCATCATGCTCGTTACAGTATTACAGTCTCCGTAACGTCGTCGTGTGGCGAACTTCTGGAGGGCTCAGAACTCGTTGGCCACGCCGATCACGGTGCGCCCGGAGTGGGTGCCGTCCTTGATCGACTGCAGGACCGTGCCGACCTCGGTGATCGGCGTGAAGGACTCGATCGTCGACAGATGCTGGGGCCGAAGCTGCTTGCCCAGTGCGGTCCACAGGGCGCGGCGCTTCTCGATCGGAAGCTGCACCGAGTCGATGCCGAGCAGGCTGACGCCGCGCAGGATGAACGGGAGCACGGTGGTGGGAAGCTCGGCGCCGCCGGTGAGGCCGCTGGCCGCCACCGCCCCGCCGTAACCGATGGCGCTGAGGACGTGCGCCAGCGAGGCGCCGCCGACGCTGTCGACCGCCGACGCCCAGTTGGCCTTGTTGAGCGGGCGCGGCCTGGCGTCGGGGTCGAGGGGAAGCCGGCCGATCACCTCGTTGGCGCCGAGCTCGGCGAGCAGGTCGTTCGCGTCGGTCTTGCCGGTGGAAGCGATCACCTCGAAGCCGAGGCCGGACAGGATGTCGATGGCCACGGTGCCGACACCGCCGGTCGCGCCGGTGACCAGGACGGCGCCGTCGTCGGGGGTCAGGCCGTGGTCGAGCAGGGCCTGCACGCTCATGGCGGCGGTGAAGCCCGCGGTACCGATGGTGGCGGCGTCGCGGGTGTCGAGGCCGTCGAGCTTCACCACCCATTCGGCAGGCACCCTGGTGTACTCAGCGAAGCCGCCGTTGCGGGAAACACCCAGGTCGTAGCCATGGGCGATGACCTGGTCGCCGGGGGCGAAGTCATCGGTCTCCGAGGCGATCACCTCACCGGTGAGGTCGATGCCCGGCACGATCGGATAATTGCGCACCACCCCACCGCGCGGCGTGATCGCCAGCAGATCTTTGTAGTTCGCGCTCGAGTAATGAACCTTGATCGTCACCTCGCCGCTACCGAGGAAGTCGTCTCCCACCGTTTCACGGGCAAGAACGATCCCACCATCGGACTCACGAGCCACCATCGCAGAGAACTCCATTGCCCGAGCATACGAGTTCGCGAGCCCGCGGGGGAGGACCCACGTCACGGTGGGAGGAGTTCCAGGCGGACGCCGAGGAGGCGGATCGGGCGGTCCAGGTCGAAGCGGTCGATGATCGCCAGGGCGGTGTCGGTGATGGTGGTGATGTCGTCGGTGGGGGTGGGGAGTTTTTGCTGTTTGCTGCGGGTATAGAAGGTTTTCGTGCGGACGGTGACCGAGACCCGGGTGCTGACGCGGTGGTGTTCGCGCATCTCCTCGGCGACCTCGGTGGCGATGCGGGCGACCTCGCGGCGGATTTCCCCTGGGTCGGTGAGGTCGTGCGGGAAGGTCTCGGATCTGCTGCGGCCCACGGGGATTCGCGGGGTGGTGGAGAGTTCGGTGTCACCCTTGCCGTGGCCGAGGACCCACAGGTAGGGGCCGGTGCTCGGGCCGAACTCGGCGGCCAGGCGCGCGCGGTCGGCGGACATGAGATCGGCGACCGTGGTGATGTCGAGGTCGGCCAGGCGGTGGGCGATGCGGGCACCGACGCCCCAGAGCGCGTCGGTGGGGCGGTGGCCCATGAGTTCGGTCCAGTTGGCGGCGGTGAGCTCGAAGATGCCGGTGGCGGCGCCGGGGTCGTGCTCGGGTTCGGCGGAGGTCTTGCCGGTGGACTTGGCGAAACCGGTGGCCAGCTTCGCGGTGAGCTTGTTGTCGCCGATGCCGACCGCGCACGTGAGGCCGAGTTCGATGATGGCGGTACGGATTTCGGCGGCCAGCTGCCACGGATCGCCGTCGGTGGCGACGAACGCCTCGTCCATCCCCCAGACCTCGACCGCGCCGGCCACCCGGCCCAGCGTCGCCATGATCTCTTCGGAGGCCACCTCGTAGGCGGCCATGTCGACCGGCAGGAAAACACCCTCCGGACACTTGCGCTGCGCCATTCTCAACGCCATCCCCGCACGCACACCGTAGGCCCTCGCGGGATAAGAAGCGCAGGTCACGACCTTGCGTGGCTGCGCGGGATCACCCTCGCCGCCGACGATCACCGGCCGGCCGCGCAGCTCAGGGCGACGCCGGAATTCCACCGCCGCCTGGAACTGGTCGAGATCCACATGCAGGAGCCACCGGGGCACAGGTCCGTCTTACCGCATCGCACCGACACATCGACTCTTGCCACGCCAGCCGGACCGAACTAAATTCTGTATATGGAGATGCGAGATCGGCTGCTGCTGGCCGCGGAGCGGCAGTTCGCCGAACGCGGTGTCCTCGATGCCACCCTGAGCGATATCCGCGCCGCAGCCGATGCCAGCGTCGGCGCGCTGTACCACCACTTTCCGGACAAGTCCGACCTCTATCGACAGGTCTGGGTGGCCGCGCTCACCGACTACCAGCAACACTTCTGGAATGCCGTCGCCGACAGTCCCGACGCGCGCGCCGGCGTCGAATCCGGGGTGCGTGCGCACCTGCGGTGGGTGCACGAATATCAATATCGCGCAACGGTTCTCATGGGTTCGCGGCCGCCCGGTGTACGGGAGAGCGAGCGCAATGTGGAGTTCCTCACGGCCGTCCGGCGGTGGTGGCGCACGCACGCGGGATACGGCGCGGTGCGTGACCTGGAACTCGATCTCGTCTACGCGCTGTGGCTCGGTGCGGCACAGGAATACTCCCGCCAATGGCTTGGTGGCAATATCCGTACCGCGCCAACCGATGTCGCCCCCGAGCTCGCCGCCGCCGCGTGGGCGACACTGCGGGCCGACGGCACCGAATAGTCACCATGCAGGGCCACGCAACTCGAAGAACGGAACACCCGATGCCGACCGAAGCTTCCACCCTCGACCTCGACCTGGCGCGCCAGGTACTAGCCGCGCAGCCGTTCGCCCGTCTGGTCGGCACCGAGCTCACCGAATTCGGTGATGGCGCAGCCACTCTCATCATCGACATCCAGCCCGAACACGGCCAGCAGTTCGGCTTCGTGCACGGCGGGGTACTCGCCTACGCCGCCGACAACGCCCTCACCTTCGCCGCGGGCACCGTCCTGGGCCCCAACGTCCTCACCGGCGGCTTCACCATCACCTACCTGCGCCCCGCCCAGGGCGAGCGCCTGCGCGTGCACGCCACCGTCCTCGGCGCCACCCGCCGCCAGGCCGTCACCCACTGCGACGTGTACGCCGAGACCGAGGGCGAGGAACCTGTCCTCTGCGCGGTCGCCCAGGGCACCACCCGCCGCGTCGAGAAGGACCTCGCCCCCGCCACCGAGGAAGACGCGGACGGTTTCGACGACGACGACCTCGACGATGACCTCGACGACGACCTCGACGACCAGGACAACTACGACACCGACCAACTCGCCGTGGTCACCGTCGCAGGCCCGATGCTGCCGCCGACCGTCAGCCGCTAGCCGGACACGGTAACGGGCCGTACACAGCTGTGCACGGCCCGTTGACGGCGGGGATCAGGCGCTGACGGCGAAGGTCTTGCCGTCGGCGGCGGGTTCGGCGATCGGCTCGATCGCGTAGGCCAGGATGTCTGCCACGTCGGCGACGGGGCGGACGTTCAAAGCGGACAGCACTTCCGCCGGGACTTCGTCCAGGTCCGGTTCGTTGCGGGCCGGGATGAAGACGGTCTTCAGGCCGGCTCGCTGAGCGGCGAGCAGCTTCTGCTTCACCCCGCCGATCGGCAGGACGCTGCCGTTGAGGGTGACCTCGCCGGTCATCCCGACATCGCCGCGAACCGGGCGACCGAGGGCCAGCGACACCAGGGCGGTGACCATGGTGACGCCTGCCGAAGGTCCGTCCTTGGGGACCGCACCCGCGGGGAAGTGGATGTGGATGTTGCGGTCGAGGACCTTCGGCTCGATACCGATCTCCTCCAGGTGCGAACGGACGTAGGTGAGCGCGATCTGAGCGGATTCCTTCATCACGTCACCGAGCTGGCCGGTGAGGGTGAGAGAACGCTCGCCCTCGGCGCCGTTGGCCTCGATGTAGAGGACATCGCCGCCCGCACCGGTCACCGCGAGGCCCGTCGCCACGCCCGGGACGGAGGTGCGCTCCATCGAGTCCGGGGTGAAGCGGGGACGCCCGAGGTAGTCGGTGAGGTTGTCGAGGTCGACCACCAGGCTCGTCACCTGACCGACCGGCTGCGGACCGGCGGCGATGTCGATGTCGATGACGTTGTCGTAGCCGAGTCCGGGGTCGTACCCGAGCACCGCGCCCTCGCCCAGCGCGCCCTTGTCGACGAGCGGGGCGTCCACGGCAGCGTCGCCGACGCTCGCGGCGTCGCCCGTCACCAGACGAGTCGCCGCCTTGCGCAGGGCTTTTGCCACCAGGCGCTCCATTTGACGCACACCCGCCTCCCGGGTGTAGTTCGCCGCGATCTCGCGCAAGGCCGCGTCGGTGATCGACACCTCTTCCGCGGTCAGCGCGTTGCGCTCGAGCTGGCGGGGAACCAGGAAGTCGCGCGCGATCGCCACCTTGTCTGCCTCGGTGTAGCCGTCGACGGTGATGAGCTCCATACGGTCCAGCAGGGGGCCGGGAATGGTGTCCATGACGTTGGCGGTCGCGATGAAGAGGACATTCGACAGGTCCAGGTCCAGGTCCAGGTAGTGGTCGCGGAAGGTGTGGTTCTGCGCGGGGTCGAGGACCTCGAGCAGGGCCGCCGCCGGATCACCACGGAAGTCGGAGCCGACCTTGTCGATCTCGTCCAGCAGGACAACGGGATTCATCGAACCCGCCTCCTTCACCGCACGCACGATCCGGCCCGGCAGCGCGCCGACGTAGGTGCGACGGTGGCCACGGATCTCGGCCTCGTCGCGCACGCCGCCGAGGGCGACACGAACGAACTTGCGGCCCAGAGCCTTTGCGACCGATTCACCCAGCGAGGTCTTGCCGACACCGGGGGGACCCACCAGCACGAGCACCGCGCCGGACCCGCGTCCACCCACGACCTCGAGACCGCGCGCGGCCCGCCGCGTTCGCACCGCCAGGTACTCGACCATCCGGTCCTTCACCTCGTCGAGGCCGTGGTGATCGGCGTCGAGCACCGCACGAGCGGCCGAGACATCGGTGCTGTCCTCGGTTTTCACCGTCCACGGCAGATCGAGCACGGTGTCGAGCCAGGTACGGATCCAGCCCGATTCCGGGCTCTGGTCGCTGGCGCGCTCCAGCCGGCCGACCTCGCGCAGCGCCTCGGCGCGCACGTTCTCGGGCAGGTCCGCGTTCTCCACGCGGGTGCGGTAGTCGTCGGCGCCGTCGGGTTCGTCCTCACCGAGTTCCTTGCGGATGGCGTTGAGCTGCTGACGCAGCAGGAACTCGCGCTGACTCTTCTCCATGCCGTCGCGGACGTCCTCGGAGATCTTGTCGGTGACCTCCACCTCGGCGATGTGGTCCTTGATCCAGTCGATCTGCTTGGTCAGCCGCACCGCGACATCGGGGGTCTCGAGCAGTTCGCGCTTCTGGTCATCGGACAGGTACGGCGCGTAGCCCGCGGTGTCGGCGATGGCCTCTACGTCGTCGAGCTGGTTGACGATGTCGATGATCTGCCAGGCCTCACGCCGCTGCAGCACGGCGACGACCAGCTTCTTGTACTCGGCGGCGAGCTCGGTGGTCCGCTCGTCGGGCTCGACCGCTTCGACGAGTTCGGCCTCCACCCACAGCGCGGCGCCCGGCCCGGTGACGCCGTGCCCGATCCGGGCGCGGCGCTCGGCCTTCAACACGGCGGCGGGCGCGCCGCCGCGCATCCGGCCGACCTGTTCGATGGTGGCGACGACGCCGTAGGACGCGTAGCCCTCGTCGAGGCGCGGCGCGACCAGCACCGAACCGGTTTTGGCCGCCTGGGCGGCGTCGATGGCGGCCTGCGCGGATTCGTCCAATTCGATGGGCACGACCATGCCCGGCAGCACGATCGGATCGGTCAGGAACAGCACCGGCAGGTTCTGAGCTGAAGTCATGTCGACCCTTCCAAAGTTGAGCTTTGCTGACTCAACATGGACCCCCGGCGGTTTGTTCCTGCAGGTGGCGCCGTTCACTCACGGCGAAAATAATCGGCCGAGATTCTTGTGCGGCCGATGTCGAGAACGCGTGGGTGGCTCCGTCCCAGGGGTACAACCCACACAGCACACGAACCGAGGAGAACATCATGGCCAAGTACCTGCTGCTCAAGCACTACCGTGGCGCTCCCGCGTCCGTCAACGACGTGCCGATGGATCAGTGGACGCCCGAGGAGGTGACCGCGCACGTGCGGTACATGCAGGATTTCGCGACACGGCTGCAATCGACCGGCGAGTACGTCGACAGTCAGGCGCTGACCACGCAGGGCACGTTCGTCCGCTCCGACGGCGAGGGGCGCCCGCCGGTCACCGACGGGCCGTTCGCGGAGACCAAGGACCTGATCGCCGGCTGGATGATCATCGACGTCGACACCTACGACCGGGCGCTCGAGCTGGCAGGGGAGCTGTCCGCGGCACCGGGGGCGGGCGGGAAGCCGGTGCAGGAGTGGCTCGAACTGCGGCCGTTCTACGCGGAATTGCCCACGGTGACCGAATGAACGAAGCGCTGGTGCGCGAACTCGTCCCCGCGGTGATCGGGATCCTCGTCCGCCGCGGGGCCGAGTTCGCCGCGGCGGAGGACGCGGTACAGGAAGCGCTGATCCGGGCGCTGGAAACCTGGCCCGACGATCCACCGCGCGATGCGAAAGGCTGGCTCGTCGCCGTCGCCTGGCGAAAATTCATCGACGCGACGCGCGCCGAAACGTCCCGGCGTGGGCGTGAATTCGCGGTCGACGCCGAGCCCGAAGCCGGCCCGGTGCCCGCCACGGACGACACGCTGTGGCTGTATTTCCTGTGCGCGCATCCCGCGTTGTCGCCGGGCTCGGCCGTCGCGCTGACCTTGCGTGCGGTCGGCGGCCTGACGACCCGGCAGATCGCGACGGCCTACCTGGTTCCGGAATCGACTATGGCGCAACGGATCAGCCGGGCCAAGAAGCGGATCACGGGCTTACCGCTCGACCGTCCCAGCGATCCGGCAACGGTGCTGCGGGTGCTCTACCTCGTCTTCAACGAGGGCTACAGCGGCGACATCGACCTGGCCGCCGAAGCCATCCGCCTCACCCGCCAGCTCGCCACCTCGACCGGCGAACCCGAGGTCTCGGGGCTGCTCGCGCTGATGCTGCTGCACCACGCCCGCCGGGCGTCGCGCACCGAGGGCGGGCGCTTGATTCCGCTCGCCGAACAGGACCGATCCCGGTGGGACACACACCTTATCGCCGAGGGCGTGACGATCCTGCAAGCCGCGCTGGCCCGTGACCGCCTCGGCGAATACCAGGCCCAAGCCGCGATCGCGGCCCTGCACGCGGACGCGCCGAGCACCGCCGAAACGGACTGGATACAGATCGTGGAGTGGTACGACGAACTACTGCTTCTCACCGACAGCCCGGTGGTGCGCCTGAATCGCGCGGTCGCGGTCGGCGAGGCCGACGGCCCCCGAGCCGGCCTGGCCGCTCTCGCCGATCTCGACCCGGAACTACCGCGCCACAGCGCATCCCGGGCCTACCTCCTCGAACGGGCGGGCGAACTCGACGAGGCCGCGACCCTGTACGCCGCGGCGGCCCGCGCGGCCACCACAGTTCTCGAGCGCGACCATCTCACTCGCGAGGCGGCCCGGGTTCGGCAGTTACCGCGACCCTGAATCCGATTGCCGCGCGGTCGCACCGGGGAAACCGGCCCGCAAAACAGCTCGGCCTCCCCCGGGTTGAGGACCGGGGGAGGCCGAGTTGTGGACAGGTGGCTTACAGGTTCGAGGAACGAATCCGCTCGGTCGGGGGATCGAACGGACGGCCCGAGGTGGAGCCCGAGCTCAGGAATCCGAGGACCGCGCCGCCGATGAGGAAGATGGCGGCGAGGATGCCCAGGATGATCGGCAGGGTCTTGCCGTACAGGTCGAGCTTGTCGAGGCTCTCCTGGGTGACGGCCATCTGGGCTTCGATGGTCTCTTCGTCGAAGACGAGGTGCGACTTCAGGATGTTGACGTCCACCTGCCCGGCGCTACGGCCGTAGTACATGTGGAGGTTCTCGCCACCCTTGAGAACCGCGCCGGTCCTCGGCTCCACCCACACGTCGCGGGTGTTGGTGTAGAAGCGCGTCATGGTGACCGGCTCGGTGCCCTCGAGGCCCCACTTGGCGGCGGGCAGGGCGAGCTGGTGGGACGGGTGCTTGACGACGTCCCACATGTTCGTCACCGGGATGGTCTGCCGGAAGTGGTAGACCGGCACGCCGTTGATCTCCGACTCCTCGATGAAATCGATGTCGTAGGTGGCGCGGGCGTTGAGGTCGAAGTACGGGTACGACTTCTTCTCGGTGCCGATCGGGAAGCGGTACTGCAGGCCGCGCCGCTGCGACTCGGTGGGGATCGCGGCGCCCGACTTGGGGTCTTGAGCCACGGCGATCGAACCGTTGGGCGAGGCGTCGATCGGCGCGCCGGTGACGCGGTCGATGGTGACGCGGTCGACCGAGGCGGTGAGCAGGCCGTCCTTGGGATCCTGGTCGTCGCGACGCAGGGTCTGGCCGGCCTGGACGGTCATCTCGTCGGCGTCGGAGGGCTCCTCGACCGTCAGGAAGCGCTGGGAAACGAGCGGCACATTGGTGTTCACCTTGGCCGCGCCCTCGGTCGCGGTGAGCGACTTCGCGTCCAGCACGAGGCTTTCCTCGCCGGGCACGCTCTTGGCGACCGTGGTGATGCGCAGGTCGAGCGGGGTCTTGGCGACCTTGCCGACCGTGTAGGTAGGAATCATGACCGCGGCCGCGAGCAGCAGCGCGCCGAGACCGACGAGGATGCAGGCGATGAGCCTGCGTACGTTGCTCATCGCGAGCCGTACTGCACGTTGCCGAGCAGCGACGAGCCCGGGTCACCGGACTCCTCGGGCGCGGGGATCGAATTCTGTTGCGCGCCCGCGGTGATGCCGAGTACGGCAATCACCCCGATGACCGCGCCGGCCAGGCCGCTGACCAGGCCGGGGACGACAAACTTCATAGATCGAACTCCAATTGCGTGGTGCGAGGACTCAGCCGACGGAGAAGAAACCGAGGGTCGGGGCGAACGAGCAGGTGCGGTCACCGTCGGCGGTGGCCGTGGTGAGCGAGCCGGTGATCACTGCCGCGACCCGGCCGGGACCGGTGTCGGCGATAGCGGTGAGAGTGGCCGGGCCGTCGGCGTTGATGCCCGCCTCGGTGGTGAGCGGCTGGGTACCGGTGCGACGGTTGTCGAGGTTGACCCACTGCACCGTCATCGGCGGATTCTGCACGACCGTGGCGGTCTTCGTGCCGAGCGCGGTGAAGACGAAGCCGGTCTGGCCCGCGGCCGGTCCGGGCGGCGGCAGCGTCGCCGGGCCGGGGACCGCCAGCGCGGTGCCGACGGAATCCGACGTCGGGCCGATGCAGCCCTTGCCGATGGTCGGGTAGAGGAACTGCGCGATGCGCGGACCGTCCGAAGGCGGCAATTCGGGACCGCCGCCGCCACTGCCGTCGAGGAAGGTGATGACCTTTTCGAGGGTGGCCTTGACCTGCGCCGGGATGCCGGGGGTGGCCAGCAGCACGCGCGCCTGGGCCAGGATCGCGGCCTGTCCGCCGTCGGCGATGGGGCCGGGGGCGGAGATCGCGCCTACGATCGTCGGAGCCAGCGCGGCGAGCGTCTCGGAGGGGACGTTCTCGGCGATGGCGGGGACGCTCGGCTGCGTCGCGGCGGACTGCGGGGCAGCCATCGTGGGCGTGGGTGCCACGAGTGCCGCACCCGCCGCTAGTACGAGGGCGGACAATGCGGTCCGCGATGCTCGGGTGCTCAGCACTGGTCGGCCGTCCTTTGTTCGGTGGATAGATGAAGCGACCCGGAAAGGTCAGTGTTATCCCGGGTTTCAGATACTTTGGAGAGGTGACTACAGCGGACAGGCGGTATGGGGGTCGTACGGTCGTCGCGCGAAAAGCCGAACGACGACTGCGATTCCTGGAAGCAGCGACGCAAATCTTCGCGGAACGTGGCTACGCCACGTGCTCGCTCGCCGAGGTGTGCGCGGCAGCCGGGCTGTCCAAGCGGCAGTTCTACGAGGAGTTCGAAACTCGTGAAGACGTGCTGGTAGCGGCCTACGACCGGATCCAGGACGACGCGGCGGCCGCGGTCGGCACCGCGCTGGTCGCGCTCGGCTCGACCGATCCGCAGCTCGCGTTGCGGGCCGGCTTCGGCGCGTACCTGGAGTCGCTCGGGTCCGACCCGTATCGCGCGCAGGTGGCGCTGATCGAGGTGGTCGGGGTGAGCGATCGGATGGAGACCCATCGCCGGACCCGCAGGCACGCCTGGTCCGCACTGATCGAGGGGGCGCTGGAGCGAGTGGGGGTGCGCCTGCGCGGCGACGCCGAGCTGACCACCGCGCTGATCACGGGCGCGGTCACCGGCGTGGCGCACGAATGGCTGCTGCGCGAGTCGCGTCCGCCCGTCGACGAGCTGGTCGATCTGCTCACCGGCGCGGCCCTGGCGCTGGTCACGTTCGACTGACATCAGGGCAGCCTTCGAGGCGGTGGCAACTCTGCTCACCTGCCGCCCGCTCAATCGACTCCCTTTCCCGACATTGTGAGACCGACTGGCTTCACAGTGTGGGCGAGAGTTTGACATATTAGTGACCCAGATCGCAACGGGAGAGTTTGCGAGACCGACGTTACCTGCGGGTATGGATTGACAGCGCAGCCCGTCAGCGGCGCGACACCGCGTTTCACGTAGAGGTTTGCTACTGGACGAACGACCGGGTGCACCTGCGCCGCGGGCATCGCGGGCTATCCGGTAGCAACCTGTTCCAGTTCGGTCGGAGCGCATCGTCAGCCCTTCCGCAGGGTGCCGGCGATGGTGCCGCCGAGGACACCCGGGGTTCGATAGGCCAGCGTGCCGTCGGGTTGCAGAGTGACCGTCGAGGTAGCCCCCTCGTCGAAGCATCCGCTACCAGCGGTGAGTCTGGCCCGGAAGGTGAGGCGCTGCGCGGTGGCCTCGGTGAGGGTTTCCGCACGGCCACAGCGGTCGCGGGACACGGCGCCGGTGTTGGCCGAGGTCGCGAGTTCCTGACCGACCGCACCCGCGGCGATGGTGAGTTCGATGTCGAACTGGACCGGGCCGTCGGCGGCACGGCCCTTCCAGGTGCCGACGAACTCGGCCGGGACGGAGGCCGCGCCCGATCCGGTGGCAGTCGAGCTGGGTGCGGTCTCGGTCGAGCTGGGGGCGGTCTCGGTCGAGCTCGAAGCGACGGAGGTCGAGGCGGCGGTGGTGCTCGATCCGGTGCCGCCGGTGGACCCGGCATTCAGTTGGGTCCCGATCAGATAGGCGCCACCCGCCACCGCCACCGCCACCATCGCGGACGCGGCGATCAGCAGAGTCCGGGTTCGTCGCGACGCGGTGGCACGTGCCGGCGCGGGCGGCGGGCGACCGGTGAACGTGTCGGCGGAATTGTGCGCGACCACAAAGGGCGGCGGGGTGAATTCGCCGGGCTGTCCATAGGGAGTCGGCGGCGATCCGCTGGTGACGGTCGGTCCGTGCGGTCTCGAGGAGCCGGTCGGAGAGACCTGCGCCGGGTTCGCGGCCGGCAGGTTCGGTACCGAAGTGCCGGTCGACCAGCCTGGTGCGGAAATCGCGGCGGCATCGAGCTGCGATGCGCCGGGTGGGTCGGCAGGATCGAAATCCAGGTCGAGCAGCCGGACGGCGCTGGTACTGATGTGCGCGACGACTTGTGGCGGCAGCCAACCGGTTCGTTCGGCAGTGCCGATGTGGGCCAGTTCCGAAAGGACCTGTTCCGGGGTCGGTCTGGCAGCGGGGTCTTTGGCCAAGCAGGACGAGACGAGCGGTCGCAGGGCGGAAGGAAGAGCCTCGAGACGGGGTTCCTCGTACACGATGCGCCAGAGCATCTGCATCACCTCGGCCGTGCCGAAGGGGCCGTGACCCGCGGCGGCGAAGGTGAGGACGCCGCCGAGGGCGAAGACATCGCAGGCGGGACTGAGGGTTTCGCCGCTCACCTGCTCGGGGCACATGAAACCCGGTGAGCCGAGGAACTTTCCGGTGGTGGTGAGGGCGGAATCCGCGATCACCCTGGCAATGCCGAAATCGATCACCTTGGGGCCGTCGATCGCGAGCATCACGTTCGAGGGCTTCAGGTCGCGGTGCACGATGCCTGCCGCGTGCACCGCCACGAGCGCTTCGGCGAGCCCGTGTGCCAACGCCAGCAGCGTGGGCTCGGCGAACGGCCCGAACTGGGTTACCGCGTCGGTCAACGAGATCCCGGCGACATAGCCAGTGGCCAGCCACGGCGCCCGCGCATCGACATCGGCGTCGAGCACCGGCGCGGTGTAGGCGCCGCCGACGCGCTGAGCCGCCGCGACCTCACGACGGAACCTCGCACGGAACTCCGCATCGATCAGATCCGGGCGGATCACCTTCACGGCGACCGTGCGCCCGCCCGGATTCCGGCCCAGATACACCTTGCCCATGCCCCCGGCACCCAGCACGCCCAGCAGTCGGTAGTCGCCGATCCGCCGAGGATCGTTCGGGTCGAGCGGTTGCATCGCGGGTGGTTCCTTCGGATCAGGGGCGCGTCAGGCGAGCTGGGCTCGGGTCTCGGCCAGCAGTTCCGACAGCATCGGCTTGGCGGCGTGGTCGTCGGCCAATTCCGCGACGGCCTCGGTGAGGATCTTCTCGGCTTCGGTGGGGCGGTTCAGCTCGATGAGGAGTACGGCGCGCTCGTAGTCGGAACGGATGGCCTGGTCGCCTGCCTCGATGGCGCGGAAGCCCGCCGCGGCGGCGTCTGCGCGCGGAAGTGCCTCGTCGGGGCGTTGCGCGCGACGCAGGATCCGGGCGGCGTTGTGGTTGTGCCGGGCTGTGTGCCAGGTGAGCAGTTCGGTGTCCGGGTGGGCGGTGGCGAGCTTCGCGATCGCTTCGTCGGAGGCCGTGACGGCCGTGATCGCGGCGGCGGAGTCGCCGGTCCAGTGCAGCGACAGCGCGGCGCTGTAGCGGCAGTACGCGACGCGCACCGGATCACCGAATCTCTCGGCGACCTCGGCGGCCAGCGCGTAGCGTTCGGCGGCCTCGGCATCGCGATCGAGCACGTCGAGCAGATCGGCGGTCTCGACGAGGGCATGGGATTCGCCGCCGAGATTGCCGGTGGCACGGTCGAATTCGATGATCTCGTCGAGGACGGTGAGTGCCTGTTCGTCCTCATCCAGCCGGCGATGCAGATCGACCAGCAGGAAGCGGCAGGTCCTGGCCTGCTCGACGGCCCCGGCGCGCTCCAGCCCGGCGATCGCCTCTTCGGCCTGGTCGGCGGCGTCGAGCAACTGGCCGACGGCGCGGTAGGCGACAGCCAGATCCCAGTGCACGTACGGCACCTGCGAACTACCTGCCGCGATACCGACCGCGATGGCGGTCAACAGCTCGCTGACTGCCTCCTCGTGCCTGTTCAGGTGGATGAGCAGGGCACCGCGCCGGGCGTGCACGATGAGGCGCACGCTGTCGGGGAAGTCGGCGTCGACCAGCCGAACCGCCTCATCGATCATCTCCAGCGCCGCGGTCGAATCGCCCGCGTCGAGGTGAATTCCGGAAAGGTACTGGGCCACATCGGCTACCCGCCACGCCTGACCGGTCCGGCGATACGCCGCGACGGCTTCCTGTCCCGCCGCTGCCGCGTCGGCGAGTTCAGCATTGTTCTGGTGCAAATACATTCGGTGCCGGGCGACATCACCGAGCAGGATGTCCTCGCCCGCCTCGGCGGCGTCGGCCGCGGCCCGGTCGAGCAACGCCGGTAGCTCGGCGGCATCGCCATCGGACAGCTCGCCGCGATCGAACAGTGCGAACATGCCGCCGGAAAGCCTCAGCGTCGCAGCCGCTCTCGTCCGCGGTTCCGGCGAATTCGCCAGGTGCGACAGGGAATCGCGCAGCAGCTCGAGAGCTTCCGCCACGTCGCCGTGTCTACTGAGGAGCAGGCCGAGCCGGCCCAGGTCGGATTGACGGCGATCCTGCTCGCCTGTCGCGGCGAATAACTCTGCCGCCCGGCGTAACAGCGATTCGGCATGATCGTGATCGGTCGTCCGCAAGGCCGCGCCGGCCAGCACGGAGGCGCGTCGCCCGGCCAGACTCGGATCGCCAGGCTCCGGCTCGGCCGCCAACCGCTCTGCCAGGGCCCATATCTCGGCGTGCGCGTACTGTGTGGTCGCCTGTTCCGCGCGCTCGATCAGTTCGAGGGTGGTGAGCTCGGGGATCTCGACCGCCGCGGCCGCCGGACCCCGCTCGACCGGCACCCGGTGCGCGGCGGCCGCGGACAGCGGCAGGTAGTCGACGATCGGCCGGCTCGCCAGCTTCTGGTGGACCGATGCCGTCTGGTGGTCGGTGCCGTTGCGGTGATCGAAGCGGGCGGCGATGGCCAGTGCCTCGTCGGTGAGCTCCACCAGCATCGCGCGCGCGGTGGATTCGGCGGCGGGGCGATCGGCGGCGGCCGGGCGGCGGAGCAACGTATCACCGTTGCCCGCATCGACGAGGGTGCGCAGGAGCAGCGCCGCGCAGGTCAGGAAGGCGAGCGCGTCCTTCGGGCTCGGCGCGCGATCGAGCCAGGAGAAATGGCGGTCGAGCAGTTCCAGGCCGCGCACCTGATTGCCCGACAGCGCGCAGAACTCGAGGTGGTCGCCGATCGCGGCGAGGTCCTGCGGCTTGGTGCGCAGCAGGCGGTAGGAGCGGCGGTGCGCGCTGCGCGCCTCGTCGAGCTGACCGGTGCGCAGGTAGGGCAGCAGCAGTTCGGTCAGGATGAGCTGCGGTTGCTCGGAACAGCCGAGTTCACCAGCGAGGACCGGAGCGGCCAGCTCGACGGCTTCGATGTCGCGGCCCTGGCTCGCCAGCCAGGCGACCCGGTTGGTGGGGTCACAGCCTTCACAATCGGAGTTCTCGTCACGAGGTGTGGTGCACCACCTTTCGTACCACTCGGCGGCCGCGTCGAGATCGCCGATGTGAACCGCCACCCGATGCCGACGGCCGTACACCGCGTTCAGGCTCTGACCCTCGACCCGATAGCGCCGTTCCATCTGATCGAGAGCGGCCAGCGCCCGATCCATCGGTACCTCGGGGAATTTCGTCATCGCGCCCACCGCGGTCTTGAACTTCCATCGCAGCGACGGCGCCACCCACGACTCGTGGGCGCCGGGGTCGCGATCGTATTCGGCCAGGCAGCGGGCGAACGGGACGAACAATTTGGCCGGGCTCATCCCGTGGCCGTACGCGTCGACCATCGCCATGCGCACGTGGAACGCGAGCTCGGTGTGCGCGCCCGCCTCCGCGTGCCGCAGCACCTGTTCCAGCAGTGCGTCTTTAGCGTCACCGTAGGGCATGTCGTAGGCCTGGAACAGCAGCCGTTGCAGGTCGTCGGGGGTGTTGGCGTCGGACATCAGAGCTCTCCCCGGGGATCGTGAACCGCCCAGTCGAGCAACCCGACGAATGATTTGTTCAGCAGCGCGGTGTCGACCGGCCGCATCGGGTGCTGGCCCAGCAGCAGCGCCTGACTGTAGAGCGCCTCGACCGCCGTGGTGACCAAACGGGCGTCGGCGAGCCCGGTGATGCGGCGTACCAGCGGATTCCGGTAGTTGAGCACGAGCTGCGGACGGTCGCCCGCCTGGTCGGTATCGAAGGCGCCCAGAACATCGGCCCACAGTTCGTCGGCGACCTCGCGGGTGGCGCGCAGTTCGGCGCGATGCTGGGCATCGCGGTCGAGCAGATACAGCGCGGCCAGCGACGGCGGATCGAAAGTGCGCAGTACCACTTCACATTCGAGGCGGTCGAGCACCCGCTGGGCGGTGGTCAGGAAGGGCCGAAGCGCCAGCTCGGTCGCCGGATCGACGAGGTCGAAATGGGTGGCCAGTTCGGCGGGATCCAAACGGCGCACCCGGATCTCGGGATCGATCGCGGGCAAGCGCTCGAGAATATCGGTGATGTAGGAGTAGCCGCCGTTCACCAGGCCGATGCCCGCGGCGCTCGCCACCGCGGCGAGCTGGCGGAACTCCTCCACCGACGGGGTGTAGCGGACCTCGCCGAAACGGCGGCGGAATTCGGCGAGCGGGATCTGGCCCGCGTTGGTCTCCACCGGCAACCAGCGGTCGACCAGGCGCAACATGTCGTCGTCGTGCAGGGCGAGGGCCTTCACGCCGAGATCGTGAATACGCAGGAACCGGTGCAGCGCGGACGGGTCGGAGGTGGACAGTTCCACCAGCCAGTCCCTGATCCGGCCGCCGAGCGCTTCCCTCGTGCTCTCCAGCAGGTCGTCCTCGTAGAGGGCTTCGCGGCTCGCGGTGGGGCGCAGCTCGGTGGTGTCGACCACGCAGCGGACGAAGAAGGCCCAGTCGGGCAGCAGGCCGGTGACGCTCTCCGCCAGCAGCATTCGCTTCAGATACACGCGGTGTCCGACCTTCGCCGCCGGGTTGACCGGCTGCGGAAGCACGAAAGCCACACCGCTGACACCGGATTCGGCGCACGCGAGATCGAAGGTGGCGAACGGGGTGAAACCGAAGGTGTCCTCCGCGTACGCGGCGAGCGCGTTCGTGCGGTCCGAAGGGGTGGGGTGGGTTGCGCGCCACGGGACTTCGGGCTCGGTGATCGGCTGACCGTCGACGGTGACCTCGAACGGCAGCAGGCTACCGAACAGCCGCGCCAGCTCGACGACGGTCGTCGGGGTGAGCCACTGCTCGGCGCCGCGGCGGGGCGCGAGGATCACGGTGGTGCCGGGTTCGTCGCGTTCCCGCGCGGCGGGCTCGACGCGGTAGCGGCCGTCGGCGAAACCGGTCCAGCGCACGGTCGGGCCGCCGCGCGCGGACCGGGTGAGAACCTCGGCCTCGTCCGCGACCAGGAAGCACGACAGCAGGCCGATGCCGAACTGGCCGAGGAACTCGTGCCGGGCGAAGCCGAGGTCGTCGCGCTTGCCGCTGCGGCCGATCGTGGCGAGGAAGGTGTGCACCTCGGCCTCGGTCAGGCCGACACCGCTGTCATGGACACGGATGGTGCCGTCACCGGTGCTCGCGGGCGTCTCGATCCTCACCTGCGCGCGAGCCTGTGGGTCGAGGGCGTGGCGGGCGGTGATGGCGTCGACCGCGTTCTGCAGCAACTCGCGGACGTAGACCCGTGGACTGCCGTATAGGTGATGGCTGAGCAGGTCGACGATGCCCCGCAAGTCGACCTGGAATACCTGCTCCACCGGGGTTCCCTCCCAAAACGCTGACCATCCGCTGGGTCACTGTAACTGGATCTCCGGCGGCTGGCGCCGCAGTTCTTCGCGCTCTGCTGCGCCGGGAACCCGGCGGCCGGGGTGCGGTCAGTGGGAACCTCGGGTGAGCTCGGTGCGGTTGGTGACGGCGAGTTTGGCGAGAATGTTGCGGACGTGGGTTTCCACCGTGCGCTCGGAAAGGACCAGGTGGGTCGCGATTTCCCGGTTGGTGAGGCCGGTGGCGACGAGGTCGTGCACTTCGCGTTCGCGGCGGGTCAGTGGGTCGGCGGTGCGGGTGGCGGTGGCGATGCCGGCGAGCAGGGCGTCGGCCGCGCGCAGGCGGTGTGGCATGTCGAGGCGGCGGAAGGCGGCGGCGGCCCGGTCGGCGGCTTCGCGGGCGGCGGGGAGGTCGCCACGGGCGAGGAGAGTGCGGGCCAGGCCGAGGTGGCCGAGGGCGACGAAGGGGCGGGCCCCGATCGCGGTGTCCATCGTCAGGCCCTGGTGGTAGAGGTCGACGGCGGCGTCGAGATGGCCTGCGACGCGGGCGTTGTCGGCGCGGATCCGCGCGATCGAACCCACACAGATGAGCGCACCCGTGCCGTCGGCGGCGTAGTGGTGTTCGCGGCCGCGGAAGGCCCGGAAGACGCGGTCGGCCGTCTCGGCGTCGTCGAGGAATTCGGCCACGATGCCCACCGAATACACCGTGCCGGACCAGCGCGGGCCGATCTCGAGGGTGTCGGGCAGCAGGCGGAACGGCGCGAACAGGGCCTTCGCCTCCTCGAGATCGCCTGCCATCGCGTGCAGCATCGGGGCGAACAGCTGGGCGATCGTGATCTTCGGGGCGAAGGCCAGCGAAGCCAGCGCCGCGGTGAGCTCGTCGCGGTCGATATGACCGACGATCACGGCGTACATGCCACGGAAGGCGTGGTGCAGGCCGGCGAGGGAGTAGTCGCCGATGCCGACCGCCAGTTCGTGGGCGGCGGTGTCGAAGGCGAGGGCGGCGGGGAAGTCGCCGACCAGGGCCGCGCGGGTGGCCCGCAGGCGCAACAGGTGCCAGCGGGCGATCGGGAGGCGGCGGCGGTCGGCGAGGAGTTCGATGTGGTCGAGGGCGTTGTCGAAGGCGAGCAGGTCGCCGCGTTGCAGGGCCGCGTCAGCTGTCCACACGTATCCCCAGAGTTGTGCCAGCGGCTGCTCGGCGTCGGCCGCGATCTCGATCGCCTTGGCCGCGAGCGCCGTTCGCTCCGCCAGGAAGTCCACGGCCGCGAGAGAGAGGTGGCGGGCGTGGATCGCGTCGAGGACGACGTCGGGATCGGTGGACCGTTCGGCGGCGCGCATGGCCCGGTCGGAGAGTTCCCTTGCCCGCGCACCCGCGCCGCGGTCGGCGGCCGACAGGGCGCGCTGCGCGAGGATGCGGGCGATCAGGTCGGGATGCTTCTCGGGTTCGAGCAGTCGTAATGCCTTGCCGCAGAGCGTATCCAGTCGCGTCATCACGGTCGGGGTGGTGACGCCCTGCACCACCAGGCCGGCTTCCGCGAGCAGGTCGGGGCGGTCTGCTCGTTCGGCCGACGCGCCCGCCTCGACGCAGTGGTCGAGGCTCGTGGCCACCCAACCGGCGGCGAACTCGTCGCGCGCCAGCTCGATCAGCAGCTCGGCGCGCTCGGCATCGGACGCGGTGACGCCCGCGGCATCGATGGCCCACTGCCCGAATCGGATTGCCTCGGCATAGGCGGCACTCGCGCGGGCCGATCGTGCGGCCCGGCGAGACCAATGGCGACCTGACGGCGAGTCCGCACAGCCGCTCGCCTGCCGCCAGTGGGTCGCGATCGCCCCCGCCACCGCCGAATCCGGGCCACCTCGCCCACTCAGTACCTCAGCTGCCGCACGGTGACAGGCCGCTCGCCGCGAGGGGGCGAGGTCGGCGTACACGGCATCGCGTACCAAAGCGTGTGTGAAACCCGTTGTGTCGTCGGCGAAACGACGGACGATTCCGGCCGCGGATGCCGCATCGAGGGCCACCGTCACCGCATCGGAAGCCGGAACGGCCTCCGGCAGCAGCACCGATCCGTAGACCTGCGCCAGCAATTCGGTATCGATGCGTTCGCCGAGCACGCTCGCCGCACCGAGAACCTCGATGGCCATGGGATCGATACGGTCGAGCTGGGCGAGGATCAGGCGACGGATTCCGGGGACCGACAGGAGTGGGTCCTCGCCGGTGCCCATGTCGGCATCGATGACCAGGCGGACCAGCAGGGGAGTACCGCCGGTGCGCTCGTGCACGCGGTGCGCGAGATCCGGGGTGAGGCCGCGCTGTTCGAGCCAGTAGCGGACCTCGTGTTCGGAAAGTCCTGGTACCGGCAGGGATTGGAAGTGCGGCAGCCGCAGCCAGTCGGGCTGGTCGGCGAGCAGGGTTTCGCCCATCGGTTCGCGGGCGGTGGCGACGATGAGCACCTTGGTGCGCGGCGTTTCGGTCGCCACGTGGGTGAGCAGCGCCAGCGACGTGGGATCGGACCAGTGCAGATCCTCGAGCACCAGCAGCAAACCCGACGGCGCGGCGGCCGCGACGAGGACATCAGCGACCTCGGTGAACATCCGGAAGCGCTGGGCGGCGGGCCCGCCACCGGGTTCGGTGACAGTATCGAGGGCGGCGGCCAGTTCGGGGAGCTCGCGCGCGGCCCGGCGCCACGGCCACAGCGGCGGCATCCCCGCGTCGTCGAGGGCACTGCCGCGGGCAACCCGCAATCCCGCCTCGGCGGCCAGCGTGCCGACATGCTCGGCCAACCACGATTTGCCGATCCCCGCCGTGCCGCTGACCAGCACGAATCTGCCCGCACCCGAGGCCGCGGCCATGACGGCGGCGCGCAGGCGGGCGATCTCCTCATGCCGTCCGACGGCCGGAGTCTGCACCGCATCAGTATCTCGCGCGGGCGCGAGTTCAGTACTGCGAATACGTACCGGCACTGATCCGCGCGACGCCGTTCGGCGCGACGCTTGATCTATCCGATTCCCCCAGTTCAGGAGATGAAATCATGTACGCACATGTCGTCTGGTTCGACCAGCCACGCACGGCGACCGAACTCGCCGCCGTCGACTTCGCCAATGCCAACCGCATCGAGCCCGCCGTCGCGGGAGTGCCGGGGCTGCTCGACTTCTACGAACTGCGCCGCGCCGACGGCTCCGGAATCGTGATCGGCATCGCCGAGACCGAGGAAGCCCTGCACGCGGTGCGCGAGGCGATCCTGGCCACCGAACTGCTGCCGGGGGAGGACCCCGCGCTGCTGCCCGGCCCCGACCAGGTGGAGATCTGCCCGGTACTCACCCACCGCGACCGGGCCGCCATCTACGCCAGGGCGGCAGTGTCATGAACCTGATCCTGCTGGGCAGCCGGATGCCCGTCGGCCGGTGTGTCGGCCTCGCCGTGCAAGCCGTCCTGCGGCCGGCGGTTCCCGCCCCCGAGCAGAAACCGCGGCGCTACAGGTCGGCCAGCGCGATACCGGTGAGCGGGCTGCCGATCCGGACCAGGTCGGTATCGGTACCGGTGCCGACGTCGACCAGGCGGATCGTGCCGCCGAGATCGCTCACATAGAAGCGGGAATCGAAACCGGTGACGCCGATCGCCTCGCGGTAGCCGGTGGAGATGATCGCCGGGGTGCCGACCTCCGGCTGGACCTTGGCCTCGTACAGCGCGTTGCCGTGGGGGGCGGCACCGCGGTCGGTCCAGACGAGATCGCCGACACCGTGGAGTTCGACATCGATCGGCTCGGGCAGGTTCTCCCAGAGCAGCTCGATATCGGTGCGGGCGGCCGGATCCGCGCCGGGGGGCAGATCCATCCGAGTGCGGAAGATCCGGCCCTCGCCGCCCTTGGCCGCGCCCTTCTGAGTCCAGTAGAGCAGGCGGCGGTCGAGGTCGAGGCAGATGCCGACGCACCAGTTGCGCGGGAGGTAGGCGTCGGCATCGCCCTCGCCGGTCACCACGAGGGCGTGCAGGTCGTCACCGTTCAGATCACAGGTGAGAACCTGCATGCCCTCGCGATCACACCAATACAGCCTGCCCCCTTCGAAATCGGCGGCGAGCTGTTTACCGGTGGTGAAGGCGCCGATCGGGACGATCGTGGTGCGGTTGCCGCCGTCGAGGTCGACCCGTTCGATGGAACCGTTGCGGGAGAAGAACTCCGGTTCGATGCCCGGCTCCGGCCGCGCGTCGGGGGTGCCCATGTTGGTCCAATAGATATGGCCACGCAATTTGTCGACGACGACACCGTCGGGAAATCGATCGAGGCCGTCGACCACGGTGCGCACGTGTTTGCCGTCCAGCGAAATGGCGTGCATCGCACCTGCTTTGAGGTCCAACGCCACTATCTCGGTCACGGGCTCAGTCCTGCTTCGGCTTCGGGTAGTCGTCGTAGAAACCCTCACCCGACTTCACTCCGAGTTTGCCCGCGTCGACATATTTCTTCAGCAGCTCGACCGGCCCCTTCGGCAGGTTCGGGTTCTCCTGCTCGTAGTGCTTCTCGATATCGAGCACCACATCCAGGCCCACCTGGTCCATCATCCGGAACGGACCCGCCTTGGTGCCGAAATTCCGCATGAACATCTCGTCGACATCATGGGGAATCGACACACCCTCGTGAACCACCTCGAGCGACTCGCGCTTGATGGCGGCCCAGATGCGGTTGAAGATGAAGCCGGTCGACTCCTTGCGCACCAGGTACGGGTGCAGGCCGTACTCCGGGAAGGTCTTCAGGACGAAGTCGAGGACGTCTCGGGACGTGTGACCGTCCGACATCACGTCGAGCACCGTCGACTGCGGCGGCATATAGAAGTGGGTGTTGAGCATCCGGTCGTTGGTCTTCAAACCCTCGGTGAACAACCGGCTCGCGTACGACGACGAGTTCGAGGCGACGATCGCATCGGCATCGGCATCGGCATCGAGCTGGGCGAAGACCTTCTTCTTCAGGTCGAGGATCTCCGGCACCGCCTCGACCACCAGCCACGCGCCCTTCACGCCGATCGCCTGATCGGGCACATACTCCGCGGTGCCCGGCTTGCCGTCGGGCACCGTGGCGGCCACCTCGGGCAGCTGTTTCTCCACGAAGGCCACAGCCGCGTTGCCGACCTCGCCGGCGGGATCGATGATGCGCACCTCGCCGCCCCTGGTGGCGAACATCAGGGCGATCCGTCTGCCCAGGGTGCCACCACCGATCACCGCGACCGGACGCTCGAAATGATTCTTCGGAACATTGCTCACAGCGACTCCCTTTGCACAGGCGACGGGGAAGAACTCAGTGACGCAGACAACAGCCTTGTCAGCGTAGCGCCGACTTGCGTTGACACCCCGTCACGACCGGTCAGAATGTGATTGCCTTATCCTCACGTTCTTCACGTATTTCGCGCGTCAGCACTAGGGGGCTCCTCGATGACCACACTGGCCTCCGGACTCTTCATCGATTGGGAAGAGCTGACGGGGCAGTCGAAGTTCGTCGTCGAGCTGATCAGTTTCCCCATCTTCAGCGCGCTCGCCGGTTGGCTCACCAACTGGACCGGCGTGCTGATGCTGTTCTGGCCGCTGTACTTCAAGGGCTTCCGGGTGCCGCTGCTGCACGTGCTGTACCCGTACCTACCGCGGCGCGTGCAAGTGCTGCCCACGTTCTCCGGTGACGGGCGCATGCTCGGCTTCCAGGGCTTCATCCCGGCACGCGCGGAGAAGATGGCGAGCATCTGCGTCGACTCGGCGCTGTTGCGGATCGGCAGCCCACGCGACTTCATCCATGAACTCGACCTCGACGGGATCGGCGACTATCTCGCCGAACGGGCGCGCGACCAGGTGCAGCCGATCGTCGACGAGATCATGTACCGGGAGAACCCCGACCTGTGGCGCTCGCTACCCAGACCCGTGAAACAGGCCATCTACCAGCGGGTCGACCGGCAGCTGCCCGCGCTGTGCCGGCGCGCGTTCGAGAGCCTGGGCGACAATATCGACCAGCTGCTCGACGTGAAGAACTTCGTGATCCGGTACCTGGAGAAGAACCCGGCCATCCTGAAGGACCTAACCACCACCATCGCCGCGCCCGAGCTCAAGTTCATGGCGCGGATCGGTCTGCTCGGCGCGCCGTTCGGCCTGATTCTGGCGCTCTACCTGCATGTGCACTCGAAGATCCCGTACTTCGGCGCGATCCCGGCCTGGGTGATCGTGCTGTTCGCGTCGGCCATGATCGGCGTGACGGTGAACGTGATCGCGATCAAGATGGTGTTCGAACCCGGTGATCCGCAGCCGCGCTACAAGTATCTGTGGCGTCAGGCGCTGCTGGCCAAGCGTCAGCCACAGGCCGCCACCGACCTCGCCCACATCCTGGCCTACCAGGTGCTGACCGTGGAGAACCTGTCCGTCGAGCTCTTGGAAGGGCCGAACGGGGACAAGACTCGTCAGCTCATCGAGCGGGTGGTGTCGGAGGAGATCCACAAACAGCTCGGCGCGACCGCGTTCATGGTGCGAGCCGCACTCGGTAAGAAACAGTTCGAGAATCTGGCGGTCTCGGGTGCGGGCGCCGGGCTGGTCTCGGCGCGCACGATGATCGAGGACGAGCAGTTCGTGCTGGAACAGGCGAAGAAGATCGACGACTTCGCGGCGCGCAAGCTGCGGACCTTGACGCCCGGGGAGTTCATGGAGATGTTCTACGCGTCGGTCGAACAGGACGCGTGGTTGCTGTATCTACACGGCGGAGCGCTCGGCATCGGCGTCGGCGCGCTCCACCTGCTGACCTTCGGCTGGTAATAACAAGCACGCATGCTTGCATTTTTTGACGGTCGCTGCGACTCTTGGTGACGACGGCGCACCGGTACCGGGTCGCGCCATGATCGGCAAGGGAACTCCATGGCTGACCTCGCAGCGCTGCTCGACGATTACGCCGCCGAATGCGCGGATCTGGAAAACCTGGTCGCACCGCTGACCCCCGAGCAGTGGCAGACGCCGACACCCGCGCCACGCTGGGACATCGCCACCCAGATCGCCCACCTGACCTGGACCGACGAGGTATCGCTGATCGCCGCCACCGACGCCGAGGGCTTCGCGGCCTTCCTCGCCGAAGCGGCCCCGCGCGGCCTGACCATCGTCGACGACGGCGCCGAGGAAATCGCCCAGACCCCACCCGCCGACCTGCTGGTTCGCTGGCAGACCGGACGCGAGCAGCTGATCGCCGCGCTGGCCGCCGTCCCCGCGGGCACCAAACTGCCCTGGTTCGGCCCGCCGATGAGTGCCGCGTCGATGATCTCGGCCCGCATCATGGAAACCTGGGCCCACGGCCAGGACGTCGCCGACGCGCTCGACGTCACCCGCGTGCCCACCGCCCGCCTGCGCACGGTCGCCCACATCAGCGTCCGCGCCAGGAACTACGCCTACCTGGTCAACGGCGAATCCGGCCCCACCGATGAATTCCGCGTGGAACTGACCGCCCCCGACGGCACTGTCTGGACCTGGGGCCCCGAGGACGCACCACAGCGCGTCACCGGCCCCGCCATCGACTTCTGCCTCGTGGCGACCCAACGCCGCCACCGCGAAGACACCGCCCTGACCACCGAGGGCCCGGACGCCGACCACTGGCTGGGCATCGCCCAAGCCTTCGCGGGCCCGCCCGGACCGGGCCGCCGCGCAGGCCAGTTCGCCTGAGGGCCGGAACAAGAACAGGCGAGCGCCTTCCCAGAGCGCCATTCGTGCCGACTGCCCCGGACTTCGTTGGCCGGGGGTGACCACCGTGGCAGTCGTGAATGACGCTCGCCTGCTCCCTTCAGATACCCGATACAGGGTGTGAGAAACACTTGCCCAGCCGAAAACCCGCCCCGACTAGGACTGATACGGCACCGTTTCGGATGTGGCTCTGATCTCAGCCGTGGGAGGCGGTCACCGCGCGCGGTACTCGGTACCGTAGGTATCAGCACGTGGCTTTCAACGATGCGGGCCCGCTCTACTCGGGTATACCCACAGCCACAGGAGGGAACCGCATCGTGACCGCACATCGACCTGCTCAGATCGTGCGCCTGTCCGCGATCATCTTCTCCGGCGCCGCCAGCCTCTGCCTCACCGTGGCCGCGGGTGCCTACATCGTCAATCACATGCCGGAACTGGCACCGCCGCCCACCGAATTCGCGGGACCGGCCGCGACGCCGAATCCCGGCCACCACCGCCCCTTCTCGACCGAGGACTCCGCACCCCGCGTCGGCGGCGTGGAGCTGGCCATGTCCTTCGGCGCGCCGACGCTGTCCACCGAGCGCTCCGACCCCGCCGCCACGCGCACGCCGATCACCGCGCAGCAGTCCGGAGTCGGTGCACGACCTGGCAATTCACCGCTGACCGGGCGGGTCGGGATCGGCGGCACCTATGTCGGCGCGCAGGTGACACCGCCGCGCAGCGACACCGTGGCGTTCACCGTCGACACCAATCTGGTGACGGTGGCGGCGAAATACCTCGGTCTGGCCGTGGATCCGGCCGCGGTCACCGCGCTGCACACCGAATTCGACGCGCGCCGTGGCGAGTTGGTTTTCGTGCTGTCGGATCCCGGCCTCGGCAGCCATACGTTGCGGGTCGAGGGCACCGGCGCCGAACCGGCCGAGACCCCCGGCACCGCCACGGAATCGCACGAAGGCGAGGGCGACGCCGAGACACCGCGATCCTCGACCGAGGAACTGCCGACTACCGTCGGCGTGTGACTCCTCGCGGCACCTCGAACGGTGCGTACGACTTCTGTGTGGTCGGCGGCGGCATCGTCGGCGTGGCCACCGCGCATCGGTTGCTGACCCAGTATCCCGAGGCGAGCCTGGTGCTCATCGAGAAGGAAGACACCCTCGGCGCGCATCAGACCGGGCACAACAGCGGCGTCATCCACTCCGGGATCTATTACCCCCCGGACAGTTTGAAGGCACGGCTGTGCCGGGCCGGTGCGCGATGGACGAAGGAATTCGCCGCGGCCCACGACATTCCGTTCCGTGAATGCGGAAAGTTGCTGGTAGCCACCGATTCCGCCGAGCACGCGCGGATGCTGGCGCTGTACGAGCGTTCGATCGCCAACGGCGTGGAGGTCGAGGCGATCGACGCGGCCGAACTGCGGCGGCGCGAACCACGGATCAGCGGGGTCGGCGCGCTGTTCGTGCCCGCCACGGGGATCATCGACTACACGTTGGTCACCGCCGCGCTCGCCGCCGAGGTCGAGTCGATGGGCGGCAAAATTCTGCTCGGCACTGCTGTCGAGGCGATCACCGAGAGCGTCTCCGCCGTCACGGTTTCGGGTCCGGGCGGTTCGGTCACCGCGGGCACGCTGATCGTGTGCGCGGGCCTGCAGGCCGACCGGATGGCACGAAAGGCCGGTATCGACACCGACTTTCGTATCGTTCCGTTCCGTGGCGAGTACTACCGGCTCCCCGCCGAGCGATCGGATCTGGTACGCACCCTGATCTATCCGGTGCCCGACCCCGCGCTGCCGTTCCTCGGCGTTCACCTGAGTCCCACCATCGACGGTGAACTCACCGTCGGCCCGAACGCGGTGCTCGGGCTGTCGCGGGAGGGTTATCGCAAGGGCAGCGTGAACCGTCGTGACGCCATCGACGTGCTGAGCTTCGCCGGCGTGCGCCGGGTGGCCCGCGACCATCTCGCCACCGGGGTCCGCGAGCTCCGCAATTCGGTGTTCAAGCGCGGCTACCTCGCCGAGTGCCGCAAATATTGCCCCGAACTCGGCACCGGCGATCTGCTCCCGCACCGCGCGGGAATCCGGGCCCAGGCGGTGCTGCGCGACGGCACGCTGGTGCACGACTTCCTCATCGAACGCACGCCGCGCTCCATCCACGTGCTCAACGCACCGTCCCCGGCCGCCACGTCGGCGATGCCGATCGCGGAATACCTGGTCGAACAACTCCATTCCGCTAAATAAAGAGGAGATTTGTAGTACTTTTGGCTCCTGTACGCGTGGGCGAGGAAACCCATCCGGAGCAGGGAGGGCCGATGGGCCACATCAGGTTTGCGAGTGACGTCGGCGCACCGGTCGATGCCGCCTTCGCCTACACCGAGGATTTCCGCCACGCGCCGCAGTGGCTGTTCGGCGTCACCGACGTCGCGCCGCTGGGCGAACCGGATCAGGGATTGGGCGCCGCGTTCGCGGTGAAAGTCCGGTTGTTCGGCGTGATCCCGCTGCGATCATCGGTGGAGATCACCGAATATCGGCGCAATGCCGTCATCGGGTATACCCTGCGTGGGCGGGTATACGGAACCGTTACCCTGCGATTCGATCCACTCGGCTACGAACGGTCGGTGCTGACCTCCGAAGCCGACTATCCACCACCACGCGGCATGTTCGGCCGCCTGTGCCACGGCCTCGTCGACGCGGCCGCGAAATCGGCACTGCGCCGAACGGAATCGCGGTTGCGAAGGGAGATAGAGGCATTCCACGGTACCGATCTTGTCGGCCGCATCGCCTAGGGTGGCGGTCATGATCATCGTGAGCACCGACGGGTCCTGCCTGCGCAATCCCGGTGGTGCCATCGGCTGGGCATGGGTGAATCATTCCGGGCCCGCCGACAGTGGTGGCGCGGCCAGCGGCACCAACCAGATCGCGGAACTGCGCGGAGTGCTGGAAGCCATCCTCGCCCACCCCGGCGCCGAACCGATGCTCATCGAGAGCGACTCCCAGTACGCCATCAAGTGCGCCTCGGAATGGATCACCAGCTGGCGACGCAACGGCTGGCGCACCTCCACCGGCGGCGCGGTGAAGAACGTCGAGATCATCAAGCAGATCGACCGGGCCATCACCGGCCGCGAAGGACCGGTGCGGTTCCGCTGGGTGCGCGGTCACGTGGGCAACTACTTCAACGAACAAGCCGACAAACTCGCAGGCGAAGCGGCCCGAGCTGTCCGCGAGAACCCGGCTCTCGGCCGCGAGTCAGCCCCGGTCGCGCCGGAACCAGCAAGGCTTCGGCGCCGGGAACCCGCGGCGCCTGTCCCCACGAACTCGGTCTCCACAGGGAAGTCGGTCGCAGCTGATGTACCGGTAGCAGGGACTCTGACCCTGTTCTAGGTGCGGTGCGACCGGAGTGGGACCGCACAACGAAACGCCGCGGGCGATGAATCTGCCCGCGGCGTTTCGATTGGCTCGGTTTCCCGTGCGCTCAGTTCCCGGGTGTCGGGACAGGCGCGGGAGCCGGAGAGGGAACGGCCTGACCGGGCGCCGTACCACCGGTGGCGTCGCCGCCGCCGTTCTTGAGCAACGGCGAGTCCAGCTTGCTGACCAGCCACTTGTCGCCCGAGCGCTCGAGGCTCATCTCGATCGCGAACATCATCCGGTCGGGCTGGGTCTGGGTGAAGTTGGTGCGGTACTGGGTCATGGTGACCATGGCCTTGACGTCGTCGGTGCTGCCCGAGATGTAGGCGCACTGCACGTCTTCACCGGTCGACTTGACCTGGGCCTGCACCATCGCGCCCTTGAGCGCATCGCTGGCGTCGCTGAACTCCTTGAGGTAGTCGCCGGTGGCGCCCGCCTTCATCGACGCGATGTAGCCGTCGAGATCCTTGGAGTAGTCGTAGTTGGCCAGGATGGCGCCGTAATCACAGGCGGCCTTGGTGGACTCGGCGATCGCGTCGAGCTTCTCGGCCTTGTTGCTGTTCTGCAGGAAGAACACCACGCCCGCGGTGATCGCGCCGACCGCGACCACACCGGCCACACCTGCGGCGATCCAGCCCTTCGAGCTCGATGCCGCGCTCGGGGCAGCGGCCGGAGCCGGCGCCTCGGTCACGGTCTGTGCTGTGACAGTCGGCTGATCGACCTCGGGAGTCGCCGCCGCACCCTTCACGGTGTCGTCGGTCTTCGCCAGATCGGGCTTGTCTGCCGCGGCAGCATCGGACTTGCTCTGGGCATCGTCGCTGGTCATCGAATCAATCCTGCTCTTTCCCGGCGCACATAACGCACCGATTTCCTGTGTGTGGCCCGTGAGCCGGGCCACACGTCTCCCCGCGAGTATGCCCGGTCAAGCTGTGAACAACCTGGCCGGGCATCCACAAGCCTTACTTGGCGGGAATGGGCGTGCGCTCATTCGGGTCGACACCCGGCGGCATCTGCGCGCCGTTGTTGGGCACGTTCGGCCGCGGGGCATTGGCCGAACCACGGATCTGCAGGTCAGAGGTCGGATTGGTGCAGTAGTTCCACTTCGGAATACTGCCGTCCTGCACCTCTTCGTTGCGCCGGTACTGGGTGTCGTAGTTACACGTCGGCCGCGGCCAGATGTCGAGGATGGTGTGGAACTCGCCGTCGTGCGCCGGGGCGCTGATCGACCCGAGGCCCAGTGCCAGCGACGGGAACAGCAGCCGCAGGGCGGGCTGACGCAGCTGCGCCGCCTTGGTGATCGCCACGAAGTTGGCCGCCAGCGAACTGATCGGGTCGGCGGTCGCGTCGAGCACCGCGCCGAGCGTTTCGAACTGACCGGGCGCGTTGTCGAGCACGCCCTGCAGCTCTGCGTTGGCGTTGTTGAACTGCGTGAGCAGCGCACCCGAATTCTGGGTGAGCGTCTGCAGATCAGGCTGGGCGTTCGAGGTGGTCTCGGCGATCACCCGCAGGTTGGCGATGAGATTCACCGTCTGCGGGAGCAGGTTGTCCAGACCCGCGACCACCAGGCTGACGCCGTTGATCAGGCCGCGCAGCTGGTCGGGACCGGCGCCGAGCGCGATGTCGAGCTCGTCGAGGATCACGTCGAACTGCTTCGGATTCACCTGGGCGATCAGCGCGCTCGTGTCGTCGAGCACCGCCCACACCGGAACCGGCGTCTGGATCTGCTCCGGGCTGTACTTGATCACCGCGCCGTCACTGAGGAACGGGCCGACATCGCTCTTCGGACGGAAGTCGATGTACTGCTCGCCCGCCGCCGACAGCGCCGCCACCTGGATCATGGTGTCGACCGGGATCTTGAAGTCCTTGTCGATCCGGGTCTTGGCGGCGATCGCGTCACCGTCGTTGATCAGCTCGATCGAGGTGACCTTGCCGATCCGGAATCCGCGCATGGTCACGTCGTTGCCCGGCTGCAGACCGCCGGAGCGATCCAGGTTGACGGTGACGTCGTACTCGGACCGCAGCGGATTGACCCGCATCACGTTCACCAGCAGATACGTCCCACCGAGCAACAGCACGACTACGAGCGCGCTGTTCGCCAGCAAGATCTTGCTGCTCGCGAACTTCTTCAGCCTGCTCATCGGTGGCCTCCCACTCGGCCCTGAACGATCTGCAGCACCTGGATGAAGCTGCCGACGAAATCGTTCACATCTTTCAAGTCCCAGAGCTTGCTGTTCGCCGGGTCGGTCAACAGGCCCACGTCGAGGTTGGTCAGCGTCGCGTACGGCGCCAGGCTCTTGCCCTTGAACGTCTGGTTGGCGCCGGGGCGGATCGCGTGCAGCTGATCCATCACGTAGCCGAAGTCGTTACCGGTCGCGGCCAGCGCGTTCATCAGGTTGTCGAGATTGGTGAGCAGGTCGGAGAGCTGATCACCGGTGGTGTTGGAGTAGTCACCGATGGCGGCGGTGGCCGTGGCCAGCTTGCTGAGCAGGTCGCCGATCGCCCGGTTGTTCTCGGCGATCGCGCCGATGGCCTGGGGCAGCGTGTCGGCCACCTGGCCGAGCTGGCCCTTGTTGGCCTCGATGGTGTTGGCGAGGGTGTTGAACTCCGTCAGCACCGAGTCGACCTTGGTGCTGTTGGCGTTCAGTTCGCCGATCACGCCGGTCATCTCGTAGATCAGATGGCCGAGTTCGGTGCCGTGCCCGTTGAGGATCGAGCCGAGTTCGGTGCCGAGCCGGCTCAGACTGGCGACACCGCCGCCGTTGAACAGCATCGACACCGAGACCAGCAGCTCTTCCACCGTGGCGCCGGCCGAGGTGGACTCCAAGGTGAACGTGTCGCCCGCGGCCATGTCGGGCGCGCCCGCCACATTCTTCGGGCTGCTCAGCGCGATGAAGACGTCACCGAGGGGAGTGGCCTGGCGCAACTCCGCCGTACTGCCCTTCGGCAGCTTGAAGTCGGTGTTGATCTCCATGTCGACCACGGCTTCGAAGTTCTTGGTCGTGATCGCCGACACGACGCCGACATCAGAACCACCGACCTTCACCTTGGCCTGGTCGGGCAGGTTCAGCGCGTTCTCGAACTTCGCGTGCAGGGTGTAGGTCTCGCCGCCGGTGCCCGGCTTGGGCAGCGGCAGGTCCTCCACGGTGAAGCCACAGCCGGTCGTGATCGTGACCGTGGCCAGTGCGGCCGCGGAGAGCAGCGCGCGGCGGGCCTTCATCGTCATTCGTCGGTTCATTTCGTCAGTCCGAGCAGTGCGGCGGTGAGCCCGTAGTCGGGGCCGAAGTCCTGGACGTTGCCGGTGGTGCGGCAACCATCGGGACGCATCTGGATCCGCTCACAGAACGCGCTGACGATCTCGCCCGAGAGGGCGGTGCCGATCAGCGCCTGCAGGCGGACGAAGCCCTTTTCCTTGTTGATCGCACCGTCGATGTTCTGCATGAGCAGCGGCACGATGTCGACGATCTCGACCATCGCGCCCGAGTTGGCGCGCAATTGGTTGGTCACGGTGGTCAGGCCGGTCAGCGAGGCGGCCAGTTCTTCCTGATGCCCGGCGAAGGTCGTCGAGGTGTTGTTCAGGAACTGGTTGAGCTGATCGAGGGTGGCCTGCAGACCGGGCGCCTGGTCGGCGAGCAGCCCCGACATGGCGGTCACCCGGTCGCTGAAGTCGCGCACGGACTGATCGTTGTCGGCCAGCATCGTCGTGAGCTCGTTGAGCTTGATGATGATGTTGGCGATGGCGTCCTTGTTGTCGACACCGACCTTCAACGCACCCGAGAGCGCGTCGAGGGTTTCGCGGATCTTCTGGCCGTTGCCGTTGAGCACCGGGTAGAGCACCCGGCCCGACAGCGGGCCGAGACCCTCCTGGCCGGGTTCGGGCTTGAGGGCGGCGGCGAACTGGTCGATGGTCTTGATCATCGTGTCCAGCTCGACCGGGGTCCTGGTGCGCGCCTTGGGCAGGTGATCGCCGGACTTCAGCGCTTCACCGCCGGTGAACGGCGGGCTCACCTCGATGTGGCGGTCGGTGACGATCGAGGGCGAGATGATCGCCGCGATCGCGTCTTTCGGGATCTTGACGCCGGCGTCGACGGTCATGTGGACCTCGACGTAGGTGCCCTTGGGCACGATCTTGTCGACCTTGCCCACCGCGAGGCCGAGGACCATGATCTCGTTGCCCTCGTACATGCCGGCGATGTTCTCGAAGTCGGCGGTGATCTTGGTCGAGCGGCCGAGCGCGTCGTCGAACTGGCTCGGCATCAGCGAGCAGCTGCCGAGGGCCAGCGCGGTGGTGGCGATCATCATGGTCCGCGCGATGCGGAGCTTGTTGGTCAGTTTCATCCTTGGCACCCCTGGATCACCTGAACGAAGCACAGCCAGTTGTCCGGGAAAATCCACGGCAGTGCGACCGAACCGTAGTTACCGTTGCCGAGCGCGTTGTTGAAGTACCGCGCCGTGGGCTGACCGATCTGCAGCAGCTTGTCGAGATTGTCCTTGTTCTTCTGCAGGCCCTCGGCCATGGTGTTGAGCTGGCTGATGGTGCCGCCGAACTGATCGCCGTTCTGGGCGCCGATCTCCTCCAGCTGACGGGTCAGCGTGGCGACATTGTCCAGCAGCTGGCGCAGCAGACTCTGCCGTTCCATCACCCGGTTGGCGATGGCCTCGCCCTGGGTGATGACGAGCAGGATCGAGTTGCGGTTGTCGGCGAGCAGCTGGGTGACCCGGTTGAGGTCCTTGATCAGACTGTCGACCTCACCCTTGCGCTGGTCGACGACCTTCGCGACCGCGCCGACGCTGTCGAGCGCCTGGGCGACCAGCTCCGGCGAATCGCCGAGCTGGGAGTTGATGGTGTTGAGCGAGGCGGCGAGCTTCTTGGTGTCGAGCGCCTCGAACTTGGGCGTACCGACCTGCACCACATCGGCGATGTTGTACGGCACGTCGGTGTTGTTGCGCGGGATCGTCTTGTTCTTCAGACCCGTGCCGTCGCCCGGCTGCAGGTCCACGTAGCGCGCGCCGAGCAGGGTCGCCATCTTGATCGCGGCGTGCGCATCGGGACCGAGCTTGAGCGAGCTGTCCACGTCGAGGGTGACCACCACGTGATCGCCCTCGATCTTGGCGCCGGAGACCGTGCCGACCTGCACACCCGAGACCGCGACCTTGTCACCGGTCTTGATGCCCGCGGCCTGCACGAATTCCGCGTCGATGGACTGTTTTCCGAGCCCGATGAACTGGTAGATGCTCGAACCGACCAGCAGCAACACGATGCACAGCGCACCGATCACACCCAGCCAGAAGTTGCGGTTACCGACGAAGGCTGACTTGATCTTGCTCATCTGCACACCTCGGAATGGCCGGTGCCACCGATCTGGCTGACCAGACCGCGCGGGAACAGAACCCCGTAGAGCGAGATGTCCAGACCACACAGGTAGGCGTTGGCGTGGGTGCCTTCCGATGTCATCCGGCCGAGGTCGGCGAGCATGGAAGGCATGTCGATCGCGACCTGGTCGAGCTTGGCGCCGTTGGCCAGCAGCAGATTCAGCGCCGCGGTGGTCGAGTTCTGGGTCGCAGCCAGCTTCGGCTGGATCTTGGTCATCATCCCGACCAGCGCGGTCGTGGAATCGGCGAGGGTGACCGTGGACGCCTGCAGCGACTGACCCTGGTCGTAGAGTCCGCCGATCAACGCCCTGGTCTGGGTAATCAGGGTCTCCAATTCATCCCCTCGCTTTGCCAACCCGGCCATCACACCGGACAGGTTGGTGATCACGTCGGACAGGATCGCGTCGCGACGCTGGAAATCGGTAGCCAGCTGGGCCGCCTGAACGATGAACGCCGACAGCGAAACCCCGTCGCCCTGCAGCGCCTGGATCAGGGTCTCCGACATCGCGTTGACCTCGGCGGGCTCGAGCGCCTGGAACAGCGGCTGGAAACCGTTGAGCAGGGCCGAGATATCGAACGAGGGCTCGGTGCGGTCGAGCGGAATGGTGGAGCCGCTCTTGAGCGCCTCCGGGCTCGGCGTCGCGCCCGGGGTCAGCGCCACATAGCGCTGACCGATCAGGTTCTGGTACCTGACCAGCGCCTTGGTGTCGTTGAACAGGGTCTGGTCGCTCTGCACGATGAACGACACCTTGGCGTCGTTCTTGCCGTCGAGCTCGATTTTCTCGACCTTGCCGACGCGTACGCCGGCCATCCGGACATCGTCGCCGGGCCGCAGCCCGAGGACGTCGGTGAAGATCGCGGTGTACTTGCGGGTGTCACCGTCGACCGTGCGAGCCAGTGTGTTCCACACGACCACGGTGACGAGCAGTGACACGAGCGCGAAGATACTGAACCCGATCAGTGGCTTACGGATACTCATGCGCCACCCCCGTTTTCGGACACTTGCAGGGTTCCGCCCTTCAAAATCGGACCGAGCAGCAGATATTCGGACGCGTTCGGCTTGCGACCGAGCAGCTGAGTCATCGCCGCGTCACCGGAGTAGGAGATCGGTGTCGCGGTGGGCACGCTCGCCGGAGCGGGCGCCGCGGCCGGAGCGGCCGCGGGAGCGGGAGCGCCACCCAGCACACCGGGCAGGCCCGGAATCTGGATCGAGGGGACGAGACCCTCGAGCGGCGTGCCCTGGAACGGCTTGATCTCGGTGCCGTTGGCCGTGTGCATCGGCGCGACACCGGGACTGGTGAGACCCGGGATGTCGGGCATGCCCGGGATCGACACCAGCGGCGGGAGACCCGCGGCCGAGTCGAGCTTGCGCGGACGCAGGTTGTCCGGGATCGCCGGCAGCGAGGCCTCGGCCGGTGCGGTGAAGCAGCTCGGTCCGAGCAGGTCGCCGTAGCGCGGGCAGTCGGCAACGGTGTTGGGCTGGTACGGCGTGAAGGTCAGGCCGGCGTTCCACACCATCTGCTTGCCGCTCGGTCCACCGTGGAAGGTGGTGTTGAGCTGGGCCAGCGAGGGACCGAAGACCTGGAAGGTCTTGGTGATCGACGCGGGGTCGGCGGCCAGCGCACCCAGGGTGGCGTTCATACCGACCGTGACTTCCTTGCCCACATCGGGATTCGACGCGAACAGGTCGTTCACCCGGTCGGTGGTGGCGCTCGCACCGGCCAGCAGCGCGATCAGCTGTTCGCGCTTGGTGGCGATGGTGTTCGCGGTCTGCACCGAAGAGCCGAGCACGTCGAGCAGTTCCGGCGCCGACTGGTTCAGCGCGTGCGCGGAGTTGGAGAAGTTGTCCAGCATGCCGCCCACGTTCGGGCCCGCGTCGGCGACCGTGGTCAGCCAGTGGTCGAGGCGCTGGATGGTCGAGCCGGGAACCCGGCCGCTGCCGTCGAGCGCCTGGGTGAGCGTGCCGAGCACGCGACCCAGCTGCACCGGATCGACCTCGTCGAGGATGTCGCGCACCGTGGTGAGCGTGTCCTGCAGCGCGATGGTGCCCTGGCTGCGGTCCTCGGGGATCTGCGAGCCCTCCTTCAGGTGCTGGCTGTTCGCACCGTTGTAGACCAGCTCCACGGACGTGACCGCGAAGAGGTTGGAGGGCACCACGCGGGCGGTGACGGTGTTGGGGATGCCGTCGGCGAACTCGGGCTTGAGCTCGATGTTCACCTTCTGCTCGGCGCTCTTGCCGATCTCGACGTTCTTCACCACGCCCACGAGCACGCCGCGGAACTTCACGTCGGCATCGGAGGGCAGGCCGTCACCGGTGGTCGACAGGTTCGCGACCACGTTGACCTTGGGAACGAAGTAGCCCTGGTAGCGGGCCGTGAGGAAGGCCAGGATGACGCCGAAGACGATCAGACCGGCGGTACCGGCCACGTACAACTGCTTCATGGTGGGACCGCGCCCACTGGGATCGATGATCATCGCGCGCCTACCCCGAGATCCTGATACCGGGGTTGATGCCCCAGATCGCCAATGTCATGAGGAGGTCGGCGAACACGACCAGGATGATGCACATCTTGATCGCGCGGCCGGCCGCCACGCCGACGCCTTCGGGACCGCCCGAGGCGAAGAAGCCGTAGTAGCACTGGATGAACGTCGTGATCATGACGAAGATGATCGCCTTGAGCAGGGAGTAGAGGACGTCCGTCGGCACCAGGAATTGGAAGAAGTAGTGCGAGTAGGTGCCCGACGCCGTACCGCCGATCAATTGCACGGTGACCGAGCAGGCCAGGTAGGCCATGGTCAGACCGAGGCAGTACAGCGGCACGATCGCCATCACCGCGGCCATCATCCGGGTGCTCACCAGGTAGGGCAGCGGGCGAATCGCCACCGACTCGAGCGCGTCGATCTCCTCGGAGATGCGCATGGCGCCCAGCTGTGCGGTGAATCGACAGCCCGCCTGGGCCGCGAAGGCCAAGGCCGCCAGCAGCGGGCCGAGCTCGCGGGTGGTGGCGAAGGCCGAGATCGCGCCCGTGATGGGGCTCAATCCGAGCAGGTTCAGCGAGGTGTGGCCCTGAATGGCCACCGTCATCCCGCCGAAGGCGCTGATGATCAGGATGACGCCGATGGTGCCACCACCGACGACGATGTTGCCGTTACCCCAGGTGACGTCGGAGAGCAGACGCCAGACCTCCTTCGGGTACTGCTTGAACGCCAGCGGGATGGACCCGACCGAACGCAGGAAGAAGAAGACCTGGTGGCCGAGGCGGGCGAGCATGTCGCCGGGCGCCTTGCTGGCCTTCTGCAGCGACCGGATCGGTCGCAGTAGCGGAGGTACGTACGTAGATGACATGGCTCAGACCACCTGTGGGGGGAAGACGGCGGCGTAGATCTGGGTGATCGCCACGTTGACACCGAGCAGCATGACGGTGGAGCTGACCACCGCGGAGTTCACCGCGTTGGCGACACCACCGGGACCACCGCGAGCGTTCAGGCCGCAGTCGCAGGCGATGATCGAGGCGATCAGACCGAACAGGACCGACTTCAACAGCGCCACCGCGAGGTCGCGGGTGACCGCGAACGACGCGAAGGTGCTCATGTAGGAGCCGGGCGTACCGCCCTGGGCGAAGATGTTGAACATGTAGCCGGTCAGGAAGCCGACGAAGACGACGAAACCGCAGAGCAGGAAGCTGACCAGCATCGCGGCGCCGAGGCGGGGAGCCACCAGGCGGCGCAGCGGGTCGACACCCATGACCTTCATCGCGTCGATCTCTTCACGGATGGTGCGGGAACCGAGGTCGGCGCAGATGGCCGAACCGACGGCACCGGCGATCATCAGCGCGGTGACCAGCGGGGCGCCCTGCTGGATGATGCCGAGGCCGTTGGCCGCGCCGATGAACGACGTAGCACCGACCTGGCCCGCGACCGCGCCGACCTGGATCGAGACGATCACCGCGATCGGGATGGCGACCAGCAGCGTCGGCGCCGCGGCGACACTGGCCATGAACGCGGACTGCCGGACGAACTCGTCGAAAGGAAAACGCCGACGGAAGATCGCGACGATCAACTCCGTGATCGCTTCGATACCCATCGTGATCTGTCGACCGAAGGTTTCCAGCGACTTCTTCGGGTGGTCGTCCCAAAGGCCCTTCGTCCAGTCGACAGCCTCGCTGACTCGTGAACGTGTGGGCGGACTCTCGGTCGACTGCACTGCATAACCCCTCTCGACGCCGGGCCCTCAACGCCCCGGCGACTTGTTTGCTTGACGCACCTTACTACGGAGTAGCGCAGAACACATCACCGACATGTGAGCGCTGTCATAGATAGAGGTCACTGTCCGAAACGGCTATGAGACCGGCCATGCCGGACCCTACAGCCCGCAATTCGGGGATTCCTGGGATTACCCGCGAAGTCCTTTTCCTACATGGTTTCCCAGTACCAGCGGTCGCGGTAAAGGAATATTGCGGAACTTTGTCATTCATAACGAAGTCCTCGTCGAATTATCCGAACACTTCACGCGAGAATCACGAACGACGCGCCGCTCCGCGATTGCAATAGGGAATCGCTATGACAACCACTTCGGGAAGACCCGCACGACACGGCGGCAAACGCACCGGTCCGGGGGCGCGCCCGGGACCGAATACAGGCACGATAGACAGACCGTATTGATACTGTGCGAACTTCCGACATCTGGAGGGACATGTTCAGCAAACTCGCCAAGGTGGCCAACACCGCCTTCGCCCTCGCCCTCGGTGCAGCTCTGCT
Source organism: Nocardia sp. NPDC055002 (assembly GCF_053608825.1). Classification (NCBI taxonomy): domain Bacteria; kingdom Bacillati; phylum Actinomycetota; class Actinomycetes; order Mycobacteriales; family Nocardiaceae; genus Nocardia; species Nocardia sp. NPDC055002. Next base: position 664,979 of record NZ_JBSGWE010000004.1, on the reverse strand, counting down.
GGGCACCGGTGCGGCCAACGCGCAAGCAGGCCCCCCGGTGATCGGCGGCGGCTCCGGCATCGTGATCGACAACGCGTTCGAGTGCACCGTCACCACGGTGGGACACGACGGCGCGGGCAGGCTGGTCGGACTGACCGCGGGCCACTGCGGCGACGCGGGCGCGCCGGTCAGCGCCGAGGTGGATCGAGGCTACGGCGAGATCGGCCGTTTCGTGTACAGCAACTCCGAACTCGACTACGCGGTCATCGAGTTCACGCCGGGCCGGATCATCCCGGTCAACCGGATCGGCAACGTCACCATCACCGGCGTCGGCGGACCGGCGCAGTTCCCGACGATCGTCTGTAAGGAAGGCCGGACCACCGGCAATACCTGCGGCATCACCTGGGGCGACGTGTTCGCGACCAATACCGAGACCTGGTCGCAGATGTGCGTGGTCGAGGGCGATTCCGGCGCGCCGGTCGTCGTCGGCTCGACACTGGTCGGCATGGTCAACGCCTATCTCGCGCTGGCCTGCTTCGGGCCCGAGGTCGGGACGAACATGAATTCGATCATGGACGACATCAACGCCCGCGGCGGCGTGGGTTCGGGCTATCACCCGATCTAGTCCCTCGCCCGTACTCCCTGGATGTCGAGCGGGTCGCGTGGTTGTCCACGCGGCCCGCTCTCGCTATGTGGCAAGCGATTTCGGCGCCAGCGCGGGTCCGTCGGCGCCCGCGCAATGCGGCAGGCAGTCGACGCGTTCGGGCTGCGGAGGCTGACGCGGCACGCGGAGCAGGACCGCCGCGACCCCCGCGCCGATCAGCAGCAACAACGCGCACCAGCGCATCGCGGTGTCGAAGCCGGCGGCGAAGGCGACCGGGTCGTCGAACGCACCGGACAACCCGGCCACCCCTGGCAACGCCGCCACGGCGAGTAGCTGTGCCGTTCGCGCCACGGCATTGTTCACCCCGGACGCGATGCCGGCCTCGCCCTCACGCACCGCGGCGAGCACCGCGCCGGTCAACGGCGCTACCAGCACCGACAGTCCGAGCCCGAAGACGAACACGCCGGGCAGCACATCGGTGAGATAGTCCGCGCCCGGTCCGATCCGCTGCAACGCGAACACGCCGCCCGCGGCCAGCAGCGGACCGAACGTCATCGGAATCCGCGGCCCGTGCTGCTGCGCCCATCGGCCCGCGGGCGCCGAGAGCACCAGCATCAGCAGAGTGACGGGCAGTCCGGCGGCGCCCGAGGCCATCGGCGAGTACCCGGCCACCAGCTGCAATTGCAGCACCAGCAGGAAGAAGACGCCGCCGAGCGCGGCGTACACGAGCAACGTCACCAGATTCGCCACCGTGAACACCCGCGACCGGAACAGCGACGGCGGTACCAGCGGATTGGGGCTGCGCAGCTCCACCAGCACGAAACACGCCAGCGCGGCCAGCCCGACCGCCACCAGCACCACCCGGGAATCGATGAGTCCCAGTGTGAGCGCACCGAGCGCGAGCGCGACGATCACCGCGCCCGGTATGTCGATCCGCGCGGGCGCCTCCGGATCACGGCTCTCCGGGACATATTTGAGCGTGACGACGGCGACTACCAGCGCGAGCGGCACATTGAGCAGGAAGATCGCCCGCCAGCCGACCAGATCGATCAAGCCACCACCGAGCAGTGGCCCGAACGCACCGGCCACCCCGCCGAGACCGGACCACAGTCCGATCGCACTGCCCTGGTCGCGTCGATCGATCGACGCCGAGATCAGCGCCAAGCTGCCCGGGGTGAGCAATGCGCCCGCCACGCCTTGCAGCAAGCGCGCGGCCACGAGCATCTCGATGTTCACCGCGGCCGCGCACAGCAGCGAGGTGATCGCGAATCCGACAATGCCCCAGACGAAGACGCGCCGACGGCCGAGCCGGTCGCCGAGCGAACCGCCGAGCAGGATGAAGGAGGCCAGCGTGAGCGTGTAACCGTTCACGGTCCACTGCAACCCGGCGACATCGGTGTGCAGCGATTCGCCGATCCGTGGCAGCGCGACGGAGACGACGGTGGCGTCCAGCGACGCCATCGACGAGCCGAGGATGGTGGCGAGCAGAATCCACCGGCCCGTGGCCGAGTTCAGCCGAACCGTCTGTGGCACTACTCCAAACTAGCCGCCACCCACGTCTTTCGTAGGGACTACAGGCTCTCCACGCAGACGACGACGTGGCGCTCGGCGTACTTGAAGCCGGAATCGGCGGCATCGGGGCAGTCGTCGACGCTGTCGGAGTTCTTGTTGATCGTGATGACCTTGACCGGTTCGGTCCCGCCCTCGCCGCACTCGATGCGCTTGGGTTCGTCGCCGCCCACGTCGATGCAGCCGCCGACGACCCAGTCGATGTCGAGGCACAGGGCGCCGGTCTCGATGCCGTTGAGCGTCTCGGCGTAGAAGTTGTCGCGGTCGCCGACGCAGCCGTTGCTGGTCTTGGCCTTGCCGATGACCTTGTAGTTCGACGAACGGCTACCGCACGCGGCCTTCTCGATGGTCGCGTCGTTGACCGTGCCGCCGAGCGCGACGCAGTCGCCGACGTTGGCCTGGAAGTCGGTCTTGCCGCCCTTGCTCGAGGTCGGCGCGGGCTTGCTCGCGGTGGGTTTGCCGGTGGTCGATTTGCCCGGCTTGGTGGTCGGCGTCGCGGTGCTGGTCGCGGGGACGACATCGATCGCCGGCTGGGCGTGGCCGTCGATGGTGCCTCCGCAACCGGTCGAGACGAACGCGGTCACGGTGATGGCGATCGCGCCGACGAGCCGGCCGATTGGCAAATCTGCAAACACCCATTGTGAATACACCACCGGAGCCACCCCCGTCGACTCCAACCGGCGGGTCTGTCCCTGCGATACCCTTGGGATTCCGGTCGCCGTGTGCGGCGCGGGGCCCCCGATCGCGTGTATCAGGAGGTATCCATCGTGTCAGCACCGGTCGACGACTTCGCGGCGCCACGGCAAATGGTGGTCGATCCGCGCTTCATCCGGCTCGCGGATCATTTCTTCGGGATGTTCGCCCAGCCCAGTCGTGGCGGCGGTGCGCTGGCCATCTACCTGGACGGACGCCCGGTCGTCGACATCTGGGCCGGCTGGGCGGCCAAGGATCAGCGCTGGACCGGCGAGAACATCGCGCTCACCTTCTCCACCGGCAAGGGTGTCGCCGCCACCGTGCTGCATCGGCTGGCCGAGCGCGGGCTCATCGATTACGAGGAGCCGGTGGCCACCTACTGGCCGGAGTTCGGGTCGCACGGCAAGGACGACATCACCGTGCGTGATGTGCTGTCCCATCGCGCGGGCCTGCACCGCGTGCGCGGGCTGGTGCCGGGTCGCGAGGGCATTCTCGACTACGACGCGGTGGTGACCGCCCTGGCCGAGAGCCCCGCCGACCCGCGCCGCATCCGCACCTCGGGCTATCACGCGATCACCTTCGGCTGGCTGGTCGCCGAGATCGTGCAGCGGGTCACCGGCGATCCGTTCACGGCGGTATTGCGCCGAGAAGTGGCCCAGCCCTTGGGAATCGAGGAGTTCTGGTTCCAGGTACCGCCGGGCGAGCGGCATCGGATCGCGAAGATCTTTCCGCATCTGGCGCCACCGGGGATCCGCTGGAACACCGCGTCGTCGGTGCTGTCGTGGGTGCGACCGGCGCGTGGTCTGGCCGAGGCGGGTATGCCGGAGAGCTTCGACGAACTGGTCCGCGACCCACGGGTGCACGACGCGGTGATGCCCGGCTGGAACGGGGTGTTCTCGGCGCGGGCACTGGCCAGGATGTACGGGGCCCTCGCCAACGGTGGGCAGGTGGGCGACGTGCGGTTCCTGCGGCCGGAGACGATCGAGACGATCAACCGCACCCAGCAGACGAGCAGCCGCGACTATGTCCTCGGACTGCCGCTGCGGTTCACCCTCGGCTACCACCGGCCGGTACTGATGACCAAGCAGCAACCACGACATGCCTTCGGCCACTACGGTGTCGGCGGCTCCGGTGCCTATGCCGATCCCGATCTGGGGATGTCGATCGCGTTCGTCACCAATCGGCTGGGCGGGGCCGTGACGGCGCTCGGTGACGCGCGGTTGGCCAAGCTGGCGGCGATGGCGCAGGGGACGGTGCGCGGCGATCGAACCTCTCGAAGGGGTGCCACGTAGTACTGGGCATGAGTTCGCCGAGCCCTGCGCCCACCGCGCCGCGGTTGTCCCTGCTGCACGGCGTGGCCGCGGGGCGGGATTTCGAGGGCTACCTGCGACGACGCGCCGCGCGCAGTGATCCGTTCGCGGTCGGGTTCCCCGGGTTTCCGCCGGTGCTGTTCACCGGAACGGCCGAGGGCGCGCGCGCGTTGTTCCGGGCGCCGGTGGCGCTGCTCGAGCCGCCGCGGCCGAATCCGATCGAGCCGATGGTCGGGGCCGCGTCGCTGATTCTGAGTTCCGGGACGCGGCATCGCACCGACCGCGCGCTGCTGGCACCCGCACTGCACGGCGCGCGGGTGCGACTGCTGGGCAAGGTGATTCGCGAGGCGACACTGAACGAGATCCATCACGGTGCACGAGGTCCCTGGCAGCTCGGCACGCGCATCGATTCGCTGGCGGCAGCGCGCGCCATCACCCTGCGCGTCATCCTCGCCGCGGTGTTCGGCGCCGATTCCGATCGCGCGGCCGAATACGGCGGCGTGGTCACCGATTTCCTCACCGCCTTCACCACCCCGCTCCTGGTGGCGCCCGTATTGCGCCGTGGCATAGGCGGGTTCGGTCCGTGGGAGCGGTTCACCGCGGCTCGGGAGCGGCTCGACGAGCTGATCCTGGCCGACATCACCCGCCGGCGCCGCACCGGCCCCGCCGACGGTGACCTGCTCGATCTCCTCCTCGCCACCCGCTACGACGACGGCACCACCCTCACCGACGCCGAACTGTGCGAGCAGCTGCGCACCCTGCTCGTCGCGGGCCACGAAACCACCGCGACCACGCTCACCTGGGCGCTCTACCACCTGCACCGTGAACCCGGCCTGCTCGCCCGACTGCTCACCGAGCTACCCGCCGCGGGCGACGACCCGGCCGAGCAGGCCCGGCTCCCGCTGCTCGACGCCGTCTGCCAGGAAACCCTGCGCCTGCATCCACCGGTGCCGATCGTGCTGCGCACGGTGAAGGAGCCGCTGCGCTGGCTCGGGGTCGACGTGGCGGCGGGCGCCACCATCGGCCTTGCCGTCGGCGTGCTGCACAGCCAACCGTCCACCTGGCCCGCACCGCACCTGTTCCACCCCGACCGGTTCCTCGACCGCACCGTCACGCCATTCGAGTTCGCGCCGTTCGGCGGTGGTCACCGGCGCTGTATCGGCGCGACACTGGCCGACTACGAGCTGCGGATCGTGCTGGCCACGCTACTGACCGAGGTCCGGTTGACCCTGGATCCCGCGCTGGCGCTCGGTGGGCGACCGCGCACCGTGCCCCGCAATCTCGCGACCGCACCGGATCGGGCGATCCACTTCACACGCACCGGGTGATCTGCCTCACGTGACGTTTGAGAGTCACACCGGTGTGTTTCCCCGCTGTTCGCACGCACCGCCGCCGACTCGCCGCTGTGAGCGCGGCGTTTGACGAAAGCCGATGAATAACAGCATGTTATGTGACCCACGGCACATAGTTGCGGGCCTGTTATCACCGCTCTGCGCGGCTGGCACCGTGTCACCTGGTGCGGGTAGTAATGGAGGGTCAGGGTCGGGGAAGTCGTTACCCCGTAGAGACCCGTTGCGGCCTCTACGGCACATGAGAACGAGCGTCACTGAGTAGATCTCGCGCCGCCGCACGCGGTACGAGAGATGGAATGGACGAGAAACCTATGCACTACGAGGCAAATATGCGGCAATCGCACTGGCTCCGCCGGGGTCTGCTGCTGTCGGCAGCGATCGCAGCGACCGGCGCGTTGATCGCCGTGCCCGCGCAGGCTCAGCCGACTCTGCCGGGCTTCGGCGCCGGTTCGAGCCAGCCCGCGGTGAACGAGCCCGCGCAGCAGGCGCCCTTCGCGCCGCCGAACATCAACATCGCCGACGGCGAGACCGTCGGCGTCGCGCAGCCGATCATCATCACCTTCCAGGAGCCGGTCGAGGACCGCGCGGCCGCCGAGCGGGCCATCAAGGTCACCTCGAGCACCAACGCGCCCGGCTACTTCTACTGGACCTCCAGCAAGCAGGTCCGCTGGAAGCCCGCCGAGTTCTGGCCGGCCAACACCAACGTGACCGTGGTCGCGGGTGGCACCTCCAGCGCGTTCCACATCGGTGACGCGTTCGTCGCCACCGTCGACGACGCCACCAAGATGATCGTCGTGACGATCAACGGTGAAGTCGTGCGCGAGATGCCGACCTCGCTCGGCAAGACCGGCCACGAGACCCCCAACGGCACCTACATCGTGGGTGAGCGGCTCGAGAAGATGACCATGGACTCGTCCACCTACGGCGTGCCGGTCACCGATCCCGAGGGCTACAAGCTCGAGGTCGAATACGCCACCCGCATCTCCAACAGCGGCATCTTCGTGCATGCCGCGCCGTGGTCGGTTGCGCAGCAGGGCTATTCGAACGCCAGCCACGGCTGCCTCAACGTGAGCACCGAGGACGCGAAGTGGTTCCTGGAGAACTCGCGCCGTGGTGACGCCGTGGTCATCACCGGCACCCAGGGCGGAACCCTCAGTGCGGGCGACGGTCTCGGCGACTGGAACTGATGTACTGAGCGCGATGCGCTGAACAAAACCCGAACAATACGATCAATCGAGGTCGTGTTGTTCGGGTTTTTGCTGTAATCGGCACTGTGTGCCCGATGTTCAGAAAATCGGCGGGCAGGGTTAACCAACGGTTCGCCATGCGCCGTAAAGCTGCCGCGGTGCGAAAGAGTCCAGAGCGGGTACTCCCCGGGAGGAGCCGTCCGTGGCAGGACTACGCGCTGTTCGCGGTACTAGTGGTGCCGAACCTGGCGCTGCTCACCCTGTTCGTTTACCGACCGCTTGCCGATAACATCCGGCTATCGTTCACCGACTGGAATATCGCTGACCCGGTAGCGAATTCGGTCGGGTTCGACAACTACATCGAGTGGTGGCAGCGCGACGACTCATGGAAGGTCGTCAGCAATACGGTGATCTTCACCGTGGCGGCCGTTGGGGTGAGTATGGCGCTCGGTCTCGCGCTGGCCATGCTGCTCGATCGAAAACTGTTCGGGCGCAATGTAGTCCGCTCGGCGATTTTCGCGCCGTTCGTGATTTCGGGCGCGGCGATCGGCGTGGCTTTTCAATTCATCTTCGATCCGAGTTTCGGTCTGGTACAAGACGTCCTGCACCGGCTCGGCGTCGACAATGTACCGGATTTCTATCAGGACCCGGATTGGGCCCTGTTCATGGTGACGCTCACCTACATCTGGAAGAACCTCGGCTATGCCTTCGTGATCTATCTGGCCGCGCTGCAAGGTGTGCGCGCCGAATTGCTCGAAGCAGCCGAAATGGATGGTGCGAGCAGCTGGACCCGATTCACGAAAGTTCTTCTGCCACAACTGCGTCCGACAACCTTCTTTCTGTCGATCACCGTGTTGCTGAACTCGCTGCAAGTCTTCGACATCATCAATGTGATGACGCGCGGCGGACCGCTCGGCAACGGCACGACGACGATGGTGTTCCAGGTGTACGAGGAGTCGTTCCGCAATTTCCGGGCCGGCTACGGCGCCACTGTGGCCACGATCATGTTCGTGGTGCTGCTGGTGGTCACGTTGATCCAGGTACGCGTGATGGACCGAGGCGAACGATGAAACATATAGGCCCGCAAACACTGTCGTACAAGCGGCGCGAACGTGCCGTGACGCTCCTCGGCTACGCGGCGATGGTGTGTGTGCTGATCATCGTCGGAGTTCCGCTGTTCTGGATCCTGATCACTTCGCTCAAGGACCGCTCCGACATCTACACCCAGCCCGCGGTCTACTGGCCGCACAGCTGGCACCCGGAGAACTACAGCCACGCCACCACCACGGTGCCGTTCTGGACGTTCCTGCGGAACTCGCTGATCGTCACCGGCGTGGTGTCGGTGGTGAAGTTCGCGCTCGGGGTGTTCAGCGCGTACGGCCTGGTGTTCCTGCGCTTCCCCGGCAAGAACATCGTGTTCCTGGTGATCATCGCGGCACTGATGGTGCCCAACCAGATCACGGTGATCTCCAACTACGCGTTCATCGCACAGCTCGGCTGGCGCAACACCTTCCAGGGCATCATCATTCCGCTCTGCGGGGTCGCCTTCGGCACCTTCCTGATGCGCAACCACTTCCTGTCGCTGCCCGCCGAGGTGATCGAGGCGGCGCGGATGGACGGGGCGAACTGGTGGCGGCTGCTCACCCGCGTGGTGCTGCCCATGTCGGGACCGACGATGGTGGCGTTCGCGGTGGTCACGCTGGTCAACGAGTGGAACGAGTACCTCTGGCCGTTCCTGATGGCCGATTCCGCCGATGTCGCGACGCTGCCGGTGGGCCTGACCCTGCTGCAGAACACCGAGAACCCCAGCGTCACCAACTGGGGGCCGGTGATGGCGGGCACCGTGCTCACGATGCTGCCGATCCTCATCGTCTTCCTTGCCCTGCAACGTCACATGATCAAGGGCCTCACCTCCGGTGCGGTCAAGGGATAGATCTCGAACAGGAGTTCGCCAGTGTCCAACTCACGATTCCCGGCGTTGAGTCGCCGTGGCTTCCTCGGCCTGACCGGCGGCGTCGCCGCTGCCGCGGCGCTGTCCGCGTGCGCGGGCACCGGCGGCGGATCCGGTGATTCCGGTGACGCCAACACCATCACCTTCTGGTCCAACCACCCCGGTACCTCCAAGGAGCTGGAGCTGGAGCTGATCAACCGGTTCCAGGCGAAGAACCCCGACCTGAAGGTGAACCTGGTCGACGCGGGCAAGAACTACGAGGAGGTGGCGCAGAAGTTCAACGCCGCGCTCACCGGTGGTGACCTGCCCGATGTTGTGGTGCTGTCGGACGTCTGGTGGTTCAACTACGCGCTGAGCAAGGCCATCGAACCGCTCGACGGGCACTTCGGCGCCGCGGGTGTGCAGCTGAGCGACTACGTCGACTCCCTCGCCGCCGACTACCTGTTCGACGGCAAGCACTACGCGCTGCCCTACGCCCGCTCGACGCCGCTGTTCTACTACAACAAGGACGTCTGGGCGAAGGCCGGACTGCCCGACCGCGGCCCGAACTCCTGGCAGGAATTCGACGAGTGGGGCCCGAAGCTGCAGTCGCTCGTCGGCGCCGACAAGTTCGCGCACGCCTGGGGTGACGCGAAGAACTACCTGGGCTGGACCTTCCAGGGCCCGAACTGGACCTTCGGCGGCGCCTACTCCGATCAGTGGAAGCTGAAGTTCACCGATCCGGGTTCGATCGCCGCGGCCACCTACCTGCGCGACTCGATCAACGTCAAGAAGTACGCCGCGATCCGCCCGCAGATCGCGGTCGACTTCGGCACCGGCGTCGCGGCCTCGACCATCGCCTCCACCGGCGACCTCAAGGGCATCAAGAAGAACGCCGACGGCAAGTTCGAGGTCGGCACCGCGTTCCTGCCGCACCCGAACGGTCCCGGCGTCACCACCGGCGGCGCCGGTCTGGCGATTCCGTCGCGGATCTCCGACACGCGAAAGGTCAACGCGCTCAAGTTCATCGAGTTCATCACCAACGCGGCCAACACGGCGTACTTCACGCAGAACACGGGCTATATGCCGGTGCGCAAGTCGGCCGTGACCGACCCGAGCGAGATCGACTTCCTGGCGAAGAACCCCAACTCCAAGGTCGCCATCGACCAGCTCTCGGTAGCGAAGTCGCAGGACTACGCCCGCGTGTTCGTGCCCGGCGCCGATCAGATCATCGGCACCGGCTACGAGCAGATCGGCCTCCAGAACGCCGATCCGGCAACGGTTCTCGCGAAGGTGGCCGCCGACGTGCAGGCGATCATCGACCGGCAGATCACGCCCAAGCTGCCCAAGTAGTTCCCCCACGGGCCGGTGTTCGTTGTGACCACCGGCCCGTTTCGCTTTCCCCGCTAGGAGAATTCGCCATGGCGACAGTGCAGTTCGACGGTGTGACCCATCGCTATCCCGGCGCCGACGCCCCCGCCGTCGACGCACTCGACATCGACATCGCCGATGGTGAATTCCTCGTGCTGGTCGGCCCTTCCGGCTGCGGCAAGTCGACCAGCCTGCGGATGCTGGCCGGACTCGAATCCGTGGAGGCGGGCACGATTCGCATCGGTGAGCGCGATGTCACCGACCTGCCGCCGCGCGCCCGCGACGTGGCGATGGTGTTCCAGAGCTACGCGCTCTACCCGAACATGACCGTCGCCGAGAACATGGGCTTCGCGCTGCGCAACGCGGGAATGTCGAAGTCCGACACCTTGGTTCGGGTGAATGAAGCCGCAGCGATGCTCGAACTCGAGCCGCTGCTCGACCGCAAACCGGCCAAGCTCTCCGGCGGCCAGCGTCAGCGCGTTGCCATGGGCCGCGCCATCGTGCGCCGCCCGCAGGTGTTCTGCATGGACGAGCCGCTGTCCAACCTGGACGCGAAGTTGCGGGTGAGCACCCGGTCCCAGATCGCGGCGTTGCAGCAGCGACTCGGCACGACCACCGTTTACGTCACCCACGACCAGGTGGAAGCGATGACGATGGGGCACCGTGTCGCGGTGCTCCGCGACGGAACCCTCCAGCAGATCGCCTCTCCGCGTGAGCTGTACGACAATCCGTTGAACACCTTCGTTGCCGGGTTCATCGGTTCACCCGGCATGAACCTGCTCGAAGCCCCCGTGGCCGACGGCGAGGCAGTGCTCGACGGACTGCGGATCCCGGTGCCCCGCAACATCTCCGGAGCGCGCGTGGTTCTCGGCATCCGCCCCGAATCCTGGGAAGTCACCACCGATCCCGCCGGAATCACCGTCGTCGCCGAACTGCTCGAGGAACTGGGCGCCGAATCCTTCGTCTACACCCACGGCGCGGGCACCGACTGGTCCACCCGCTCCGGCAAGATCGTCGTCCGGGTGGACCGCCGCTTCCAGACCACCCTCGGCGAAACCCTGCACCTGCGACCGAAGCCGGACGAGGTGTTCTTCTTCGACGCGGACACCGAACTGCGCTTGCGCTAGGACACCACAGGACGTGAGCCGGGACTCCGCCGAACAACCGTAAGGGGAACCTGCTCGGTGAGTTGGTGGCCGCGTGCGCGGTCGCCGCAGTCAAGCCTAGCGACGATCCAGCCAGAGTGGGAGCCGCTCAGTCGCCGATGAACATAAGGTACCCATTGGAACGGATGGCGATATCGGCCAGCCGGCGGAGTTGCTCGAGGGCATCCCGCTGTTCCTCGGTTTCGCCAGTTACGCCCTCGGTTTGCTCGAGCATGATCTTCAACTGCCAGGTATTGAACATCGTGTCGCCGTAGCGGTAGACACCACGGAGCACGCTGGTTGTGGGCTGCGCAGCGCAGAGAAAGTAAATTGAGTCCTTCTCATCGTCACCAATTCGCTGTTGTTCGGCATGGTTGATATTCTGAACTACTATTTCTAGCGCCATTGCGTCCTCATTCGTCTCCCTCGGGATGCATTGTAATTACTGCGCCGAATCTATCTTGAACGACGATATACTTCTGAGTTGCCTCTCCGCCCCGCTTCTCCGACTTGTGCCCGATGTACCTATCCGGCACAAATACTTCCCTTCGATATGTTCCGTCTCCTTGCGGGATGGCAGGGCTGTTTTGCGCAGCGTCTACCAGCGCGTATGGGTCTTCACCCTTGTCAAAAGTGCTCTTGAAGGGAGTATTGAGTGCTCCGCCAGGATAGTGCTTACTCCGAACATAGGATTCAGACTCCACCGTCATAACCGGTAACGCAATTCCATCAGCGTCATTATGATCGCCAGATGATCCCGATTCGTCATCATCCAGCTTGATCGGCAGTGCTATTATCTCCTTCAGTCGCACAGAATAACTTCCCAGGTCAGGGATCTTAAGAAATGGCATGCTAGCTACAACGGTATGAAACTCGCTGGACTCGACCGGATCGTATACAAACTCCTCGAGGTCCTTGTCGAAAATCGGCGCGGCACACTCGAGGTATATGTACGATTTGAAGATCAGGACCTTATCAGACCTGTTTCCGCGTGATTGCTTGCCGCAATCACCGCATGGGTGATCGGTTGGGAGCTTGCGAGTCCGTGACCAGGCAGGATGAGGTTGACAGGGAGGACTGACAAGGTCGACAACGCTGCGAGGGTTGCTTCGGTTGAGTTGTTGAAGACGCGGGGGAGGAGTTGGGGGCCTGCATGTTTGGAGGTGTGGTGAGCGGTGACCAGCACCTGCGGCCGAAGCCGGACGAGGTGTTCTTCTTCGACGCGGACACCGAACTGCGCTTGCGCTAGGACATCGAACTGCGCTTGCGCTAGGACAGGCCCGCCGCGGTGCGGCGGCCGATCGCGGCGTTGAGGGCGTCGAGTTCGGCGAGGATGTCGGTGGCGGCCCATATTCGGTTTCGTTTGGAGTCGGAGACGACGTCGAGGATGCCCACGTCGACCAGTCGTTCGAGGGCACGGTAGGTCGCCGAATCGGTTGTCGCCGTGATGGCGTTCGCGCCGGCCACGGTGAGAATCGGGTGCTCGAGCAGGTTCGCCAAGAGCGCCTCGTCGGCGGAACCGCCGCGGGGGCGGGCGCGGTCTCGCCATCGCTGGGGGAGCGCGGCGAGAGTGCGGGCCGAGTCGATCGCCGCCTCGCTGGCGTACACCGCGGCGAGCGCCAGATAGATGACGAATTCGTCGGCGGCACCGGCGCGGTAGGCGGCCAGCTGGGCGAAATAGCGGGAGGTGTCGGCGAGCATGACCGACGCCAAGGGGACGGTGACTCTGTCGGTCAGCCCGCGTCTGCGCAGAATGGCGCTCACCAGGGCGCGTCCGATCCGGCCGTTGCCGCTGACGAACGGGTGGATCGACACGAACTGCGCGTGCGCGATCGCCGCTTGGACCAGGATCGGCAGATCACCACGCGCGACGAAGGCGAGCAGGTCGGCCACCAGTTCGGGCACGAGTTCCGGTGGCGGTGGCACATACAGGGCGTGCAGCGGCGTGTAATCGCTACCGCCGATCCAGGTTTGGACGGTCCGGAAGCGTCCGGCCTTCTCCCACTCCGGAGCGATCAGCACACGATGGGCGCTGAGCAGATTCGCCTCCGTGATCCGGCTGGTCGCCGCACTGTCGACCAGTCCGGTGAGTGCCCGGACCGCGCTGACCTGTGACGCCGCCTCAGGTCCGGCCGTCGCGCCGCCGAAGGATTTGCTGAATGCTCGCCACCCCGCATCGATGTGCTCGATCCGTGACGACGCGACAGCTTCGCTGCGCAGCAGGAATTCGCGCAACGGTGCCGAATACTGGCCCTGGCCGGCTTCGAGATGTGTCACCGCGATCACGGCGGCTTCGCTAGCCGATGTTGTTCGCCTGGTGGCGAAGTCGAGTTCGGCGATGCGCGGTGGGATCGACACCGCTGCCTGTTCGGGGACGGGGCCGACTCGCGGACTTCGTCCGTCACGCGCCTGCCAGGAACGCTGCTCCGTGCGGTGGGCCGGCCAATCCATGTGCTCTTACTGTACTTTCGCTATCGCAAACTCTACTTACATGGTCACTACTCGCGTTTGCCGAAAGTGACGACAGCAACTAGGTGACTACTCGTTATTCGCGCCGTTCGGTTCTCGCGTGGGTCCGCGCCCGGTCGACAGCTTGCCGGATGCCCTCGGTGAAGGGGTCACCGTGGCCGGGGAGAACCAGGTCGGCGGCGAGCGGCTCGAGGGCCTCGAGTGCTGTGAGGGTTTCCGGGGTCGAGTGGTTGAAGAAGTCGGGAAGTAGTTGGGGGCCTGTGAATTTCGAGGTGGGATGCGCGGTAACCAGGGTGTCGCCGGTGACTACCGCGCCGGCGGCCGCGAGATGGAAGGCGGAGTGGCCCGAGGTATGTCCCGGGGTCGCGATCGGCGTGGGGCGGCCGGGAAGATCCAGCTCGCCCGCGGTGCGGAAGGGCTGGATGTGGGGGACCTGGTTCTTACGGAGGCCGCCCGCGCGGGTGATCCTCAGGGCCCAGCCGCAGGTGGAGACGTCGGTGAGGCGTTTGATCACGTCGAGCGGGGTGGCGGACTCGTGGACCTCGCCTTTGGCGTGCGGCACCTCGAGGCGACTGGTGTAGGCGGGAATGCCGTACTTCGCCTGTAGGTGGTTGAGGGCGCCGACGTGGTCCAGGTGTGCATGGGTCAGCAGCACCGCGGTGATGTCCTCGGGGCGATGACCGAGGGCCTCGATGGTGGCTTCGATCAGGCCGGCGTCGCCGTACCACCCCGCGTCGATCAGGGTGAGGTCACGACCCTCGCGGAGCAGGACCATGTTCACGTCCGTGCCCGCGATGGTGAAGACGTTGTCGGCGACCTGCTGGTGACGCATGAGAATTGTCCCTCTCCGATGCAGTGGGTTTCGACCCTACCGGCGACCGGCAGGGTCGAGACCTCGTCACCAGATGGTCACACGTTCCTCCGGCTTCAAGTAGAGCTTGTCCGCCGGAGTCACGTCGAAAGCCTCGTAGAAGCTGTCGATATTGCGGATCACCGCGTTGCAGCGGAACTCCGGCGGGGAGTGCGGGTCGACGGCGAGACGGCGGATCGCCTCCTCGGTGCGGGCCTTCGTGCGCCAGACCTGCGCCCAACCGTAGAAGACGCGCTGCAGCCCGGTGAGGCCGTCGATCACCGGAGGTTCCTTGCCTTCGAGCGAGATCTTGTAGGCGGCGAGGGCGATGGACAGTCCGCCGAGGTCGCCGATGTTCTCACCGATGGTGAATTCGCCGTTCACGGTGTGCTCGTCGTCCAGGTCGGCGGGGGAGAGCACGTTGTACTGGTCGATCAGGGCCTTGGTGCGCTTGCCGAACTCGGCGCGATCCTCGTCGGTCCACCAGTCCTGCATGTTGCCGTCGCCGTCGTACTTCGCGCCCTGGTCGTCGAAGCCGTGCCCGATCTCGTGCCCGATCACCGCGCCGATCCCGCCGTAGTTGGCGGCGTCGTCGGCGTTCATGTCGAAGAACGGCGGCTGCAGGATCGCCGCGGGGAACACGATCTCGTTCATGCCGGGGTTGTAGTAGGCGTTCACGGTCTGCGGGGTCATGAACCATTCGCCACGATCGACTTCACCACCCAGTTTGCCCAGGTCACGGTCGTGCTCGGCGGCATGGCCACGGCGGTAGTTGCCGACGAGGTCGCTCGCGTCGATCTCGACCGCGGAGTAGTCGCGCCAGGTGTCGGGGTAGCCGATCTTGGGGGTGAACTTCTCCAGCTTGGTCAGTGCGGCCGCGCGGGTGTCGGGGCCCATCCACTCGAGGTCGGCGATATTGCGGCGGTAGGCCTCCTGGAGATTGGCCACCAGCTCCACCATGCGGGCCTTGGCCTGCGGCGGAAAGTGCCGGGCCACATACAGTTTGCCGACTGCTTCACCGAGCAGTTCCTGCACCAGCGACACCCCGCGCTTCCAGCGTTCGCGGTTCTCCTCGGCGCCGGTGAGAGTGCGTCCGTAGAAGTCGAAGTACTCCTCGACGATCTCGTCGGTGAGGAACCCCGAACGCGCGTGCAGCACCTGCCACGCCGCCCACGCCTGCCAATCCGTTTGCGGCACCTCGGCCCACGCGGCGGCGAAGGCGCGCAAGTAGCCTGGCTGACGCACGACGAGTTCGGCGAACAGGTCCTTGCCGTCACGGTCGAGTCCGGTGGCGACACCGTCTACCCACGCGGCCCAGTCGAATTCCGGGTTCTCGGCGACCAGGTCGGCGAAAGTGGTGAGGTTGTAGCTCTTTTCGGCATCCCGACGTCGGACGACATCCCAATGTCCCGCGGCGAGTGTGCGTTCCAGCTCGAACACGCGGCGGGCGGCGTCGGCCGGGTCAGCGGGGAGCAGGCCCGCCAGCGACGCGTCCGCGGCGGCGATGGTGAACGTCTTGGTGATGTGCGCGAGGTACGCGTCGCGGATTTCCGCGAACTCGTCGGCGCGGTAGTAGGACTCGTCGGGCAGCCCGATGCCCGACTGGGTCGCGTGCACGAGGTAGCGGGTGGAGTTCTTGTCGTCGGTGTCCACGTAGTAGGCGAGCGCGCCACGGACCCCCGTGCGCTGCAAGCGCCCGAGCAGCGCGGCGAACACACTCGGATCGCCGACCTCGGCGATCGCGCGCAACTCCTCGGCGACAGGTGTGAACCCGGCCGCCGCGACCACATCGGTGGCCATGAAGCTCGAGAACAGATCCCCGATCTTGCGGGCGTCGGCATCGTCGGCCGCACCGGCGGCACTATCGGTGATGATCGCCTGCACATCTAGCTCGGCCTGGTCGTAGAGCGTGCGAAACGCACCGTCGACAGCCCGGTCGGCCGGGATCTCATACCCGGCCAACCACTGCCCGTTGACATGCGCGAACAGATCGTCCTGCACCCGCACATCCTGATCGCGGAAGGACAGATCAATACCGGAGGGAGCGCTCAGATCAGAAGTCACGCCCCCCAGTATGCCGAAACACCGATGGCCGGCGACGTGGTCTTACACGCAGGCGAACTCGTCGTCGCGGACGCCGGCTACGAAGGCATTCCACTCTTCGGGGGTGAAGCGGAGGACGATGGCTTCGTGGCGGAGGGTCGTCGAGCCGTCGGGGGAGGTGTGGGCCACCAGGTCGGGGTGGGGGCGGGCGGTGAGAAGGCAGTGGAGGAAGGCTGTCCAGAGGGGGGCGTCGACGGTGATGATGGGCTCGTCCAGGCCGGCGTTCATCGGGTTGCGGCGGAATTTGCTGTCTCGTATCTGGACAGCGTCTCCATCGAAACGAACCTCGACACACTGGTTGCCGTTATTCGAGCGTGACGAGGTGAACCAGCCGTGTTCGGCCGGGCGGCGGCGAGCGGTGGTGGACATACCCAGAATCTTACACGCTTGCATACTCCCTGATCAGGGCGAGAGATTCGGTGCGGGAAAGGGATTGCTCGCGGGCACGTACGTAGGCGAAGCCGAGATCGCGGACCTGTTCGGCGTCGTCGACATGACCGCCGAACACCGCGCTCTCGGCCCAGGCGAAGGTAGGTAGCTGATCGCTTGCGAAGTCGAGCAGATGGAAGCTGGAGCCGCCGAGCACGGCCCCCTCGGTCGCACTGAACGGAATGACGCGCACGTCGACGGTGTCGAGTTCGCGCACCAGCGCGACCAGGTGCCGCAACTGCCCGCGCAGCACCTCACCACCGCCGGTCTGCTGACGCAGAGTGGCCTCGCCGAGCACCGCGGTGAGTTCCAGCGGATCGGGCCCGTGCAACCGCTGCTGGCGACGTAGTCGTATCGAGACTAATTGGTCAACTTGGACCGGGCGGATCATCACATCGGCACTGATCAGTGCCCGCGCGTACGCCTCGGTCTGCAACAGACCGGGCACGATCATGCTGTCGTAGCTGCGGATACTCTGCGCGCCCGCCTCCATCCCGTACAGCCGCTGCAGCTCGGGACCGATCAGCGCCGAGGAGGCCGTCGTCCACCAGCCGCGCTGCTTACTCGCTTCGAGCAGGGCGAGCAGCTCGAGGCGTTCGTCGGGCGTGACATCGAGAACGTCGAGAACCGGCTCGATAGTGGTGCGGGTGAGCACCCGCCTGCCCTTCTCGACATGCGACCAGTTCGCGGGCGTGAACCCGACGCGACGGGCGAACCCGGCCGAATCGAATCCGCGCTGCTCACGGAGTTCGCGCAGACGCAGGACGAGTTCCCACCGCGCGACGGTCGGCGAAACGGGAGCCATGGGCGAATATCGTACGCTGATCGACACACCAGCTACTGACTATTGTCAGCGCGGTTGTGCGGCTATAGGCTGCGTAGAACGGCATTTTTCCCTCACGTCCTGCCGTTATGAAAAAGTTTCCGCGCCACCTGGTCGTGATGCTCCACCTCTCGCCGAGATTCGCCCCAATCGAGCGAACTCACAGCTACATCGAACCACCGTCGACAGAGACGAGGTCGTGATGAGCACGTTGCACACTGATGAGGACAAGGGCGGGTATACGGCGGCCGAGGAATACTCGGCCACCCAGGACGCTTTGGCGCGCTGTCGCCAATACCGCAAGGACCATGGCCTCTACGGCGTCGTCGACGCGGCGCTGGGACGGATCGTGCTCGAGATCGGCGCGGTCGGCGCGGTGGTGATGCCGTCGACGCTGGGCGAACGAGTCCGCGGGATGCTCGTCACGCGCGGCCTGCGCTGCGGGCCGATCATCGCCCACCCCCGCTCCGGCCGCTGGACCTTCCTCACCGGGCCGGTCGACAACTCCTACCTCGACACCGTGCTGTTCGCCGAGCTGTTCCGGGTCTGCGCCTCGGTCGCCCTGCCCGGTAGCGAGGTGGTGCTGCCGTCGCCGGCCGACGAGCGCAGCGGATATCGCACCTGGATGCAGGCGCCCGACGGCGACTTCCGACCCGATTTCGCGCAGATCGTTGCCGCTACCAGGACAAATGCCAAGTCGGCGACCTTGATCCGGCAGCCGGGTTCGGCCTGAGCTCACCCACCGCCGAGGCGCGCGTGCATCTCCCAGACGAGCACCTCGGCGTCGCCGTGCGGACGGATCAACTGGCCGCCGGAGCGGGTCAGCCGAATCGCGTCGCCCTGGGACAGGGTGCCGAGACCCTCGACGTCGACCTCACCGCGTGCGACGAAAACATGCAGGTAGGGGGCATCAGGAAGGGTGACGCCGGGACTGTCGGCCGTCATCCTGGCAACGTGCATGGCGGCATGTGAGGAATTGATCGCGATGGCCGTGCGGTCGCGATAGCGAGGTAGGCCCGACGCGACCGTCACCAGCTCGCCGCGCGCGAGCTCGTCGTCGATCTCGAGCTGCTGGTAGCCGGGGTCGACGCCCGGCTCATCCGGAACCACCCACATCTGCACGAAGTGCACCGGCTCGTCGTGGGTCTTGCCGTCGAGGCGCCACGAATCGTTCTTCTCCGAGTGCATGATGCCGGTGCCCGCGCTCATGCGCTGGGCCAGACCCGGATAGATGACACCGTTGTGGCCGAGCGAATCCTGATGCACGAGGCTGCCGCCGAGCACCCAGGTGACGATTTCCATGTCCCGATGCGGATGGGTGTCGAAGCCCTCGCCGGGCAGCACCACGTCCTCGTTGTTCACCAGCAGTAGCCCGTGATGGGTGTTGTCGGGGTCGTAGTGCTCGCCGAAGGAGAACGAATGCTTGGAGTCGAGCCACGGGATCCGCGTCTTCATCCGGTCGCCACCGCGGTGTAGTTCGATCCGCGGCGGTGTCGTCGATGTGGGCGTCACCCTTCAATTCTGGCACCACTATGGTCATGACGTGTCGACTCATCCCCCTGACGGCTCGAATACGGCGGATGAGCAGCCGATCTCGATGAGACATCTGCTTCGCGACACCCGCGAGGTGGTCCGCCGGAACCCGCGGGTGCCACGGCTGGCCCTGTTGCGGCTGGCCGCGCAGTTCGGTGACGGGATGTTCCAGGCGGCCCTGTCGGGCGCGATCCTGTTCAACCCGGAACGCGAGACCGATCCGCTGGCCATCGCCGCCGGTTTCGCGGTGCTGCTGCTGCCGTATTCGGTGCTCGGGCCGTACGCGGGCGCGCTGCTGGATCGGTGGGATCGGCGCAATGTGCTGCTGGCGGCGAGTGTGGCGCGGGCGGTGCTGATCGGCGTGGCCGCGATCGGGCTGTTCGTGGGAGTGGGGGAGACGCCACTGCTGGTGCTGGCGCTGGCGACGGTGGGGATCAGCAGGTTCGTGCTGGCCGGTGTGTCGGCGGCGCTGCCGCGGGTGCTCGAGCAGCGCTGGCTGGTGCCGATGAATTCGGTGCTGGCGACGGTGGTCTCGGTATGTGCCGGGATCGGCGCCGCGGCGTCGGTGGCGGTGATCGCGCTGATCGGCGCGGGCGACGCGGCCTCGGCGGTCGCGGTGGCGTTGAGCGGGCTCGGCTCGCTGGTCGGCGCGGTGCTGGCCTACGGGTTCGGACCGCATGTGCTCGGGCCGGACCGTGGCTCGGCCGCGACCGAGAGCACCGTGCACGCCATCGCGACCGGTCTGCGCACCGGCGCGCGGGCCGTGTGGCGTGCGGCCCAGGTGACCACGGCGATGATCGGCATCGGCGCGCATCGCATCGTCTTCGGGATGAACACGCTGATCATGGTGCTGGTACTGCGCCAGCCCACCGACGGCGCCGAGATGAGCGGCGGGCTGGTCGGCTTCGGGGTGGCGATCGGCTTCGCGGCGGCGGGCATGCTGCTGGCCGCGATCGGTGCGCCGATCCTGATTCCGCGCCTCGGCAGGCCGCGCACCGTACTGCTCGGGCTCACGACAGCGGTGATCGTGCAGCTCACGCTCGTGACGCCAATCGCGCTGGCCACCGGGCCCGCGGTCGACAACGCGCACCGACTGCTGCTGGCAGGCGCGTTCGGGCTCGGCCTCGCCGGGCAGACGATCAAGCTCACCGGCGACGCGAGCATGCAGATCGACATCGACGACGACCAGCGCGGACAGGTATTCGCCCTGCAGGACACGGTTTTCAACGTCTGCTTCGTCTTGGCGATCGCGGTGACCGCGCTGGTGATCCCGGCCGACGGACGTTCGATCGGGGTGGTGCTGGCCGGCGCCGGGGTGTACGCCCTCGGCATCGCGGCCATCGTCCTCAATTCCCGTCGAGCCAGGGTGGCCTGCTGAGGGTGCCCGCGGGTTCCTGGGCCAGCACCGTTCGGTGATCGGCGGTGGCCGGCGCGATGTCGGGGAGCAGCGTGTCGTGGTCGACGCCGGTGTCGTAATCGATCCAGAGCGCGTCGACGACGCTCGTGTCGGCCAGTTCGTCGTAGCTCGACCAGTGGTGCACGACCGCGTCGCCGGTTCCGAAGACGTACTCGATTTCGTTCACATGTGTTTGGACGCACGGCAACAGCGATCGGTTCCGGTAAGTTCTCACAAGATCACAGGTGTTCCTCGCCGACACCGATTCGAGGGAGCCAGATGCGCGCAAGACCGGTATCGCACGGAACTGCCGCCGTGGGTGTGCTGCTGTCCGCCATCCTCGCCGTCCCCGCACAGGCGGGCCCGCTGCCGTGGGTGCCCCCGCCGGTGAATCTCTGCGGGGAAACAGGATTCGACCCGGTCAACCGGCTGCCCGACCCGGCCGCACCGCCCGCGCCGGTCCTGCCGCCGAGTATCGACATCCCGGTCTGGGTACCGCAGCTGACGCCGGTACCGATTCCCGACCCGCCGCACGACAACACGCGCGTCGCACAGGTTCCGCTGCCCTCGGACCCGTGCCGCAATCCGTGCCCGGAGGTCCGTGACACGCCGGAACCCGAACCGGAAAGTACGGACGAGTCCACCTCGACCGGATCGGCGATCGCGTTGCCGCGGATCAGGATCAACCCGGAGATCGAGCCGATTCCGATCCCGGTGCCCGGCGGCGAGGGCGAACCGGCCCAGGAAGCACCGGAACCGGTGGTCCGGCCGATCGAGCGCGGTCCGCTGGGGGCGCCGGTCGTGCCCGCGAAGGTGGAGTCCGTCCGCCTCGTGGACCAGGTCACCGGACACGGCTCGACCAACCGGACCGATATGCGCTGGCAGGTCGACGGCACCGACCTCGGGCTGTTCTGGGAAACCGAACCGGGCAAGGTGGCCATGGTTTTCGGCGACACCTTCGGCGAGGGCTGGGCCTACGGCGGCGCCGGCTCCGACGGCGCCGACTGGCGATCGAATGTGCTGGCCTACAGCACCGACAAGGATCTGAGCGACGGCATCACCATCGACTCGATGGTGCAGGACAGCCCCTGTCACGCCGCCGAGCTCCTCGGCAGCCGCAAGATCAAGAACTGGGAGACCACCACGATCCCGACCTCGGGGTTCGCGCTCGGCAAACGGCAGTTCATGAGCTACATGTCGGTGAACCACTGGTCGAAGATCCCCGGCATGTGGATGACGAACTACGGCGGACTCGCCTACTCCGACGACGGCGGCTCGACCTGGACCAAAGATCAGCATGCCCGCTGGGAGAACATGTTCGGCCTCGGGCAATTCCAGGTGGCGGCGATGGTGCCGCACGGGGACTACGTCTACATGTTCGGCACGCCCAACGGCCGGATCGGGACGATCGGCCTGGCCAGGGTGCGCAAGGCCGACGTGCTCAACAAGACGGCCTACCAGTACTGGGTGGACGGCAATTGGGCGCCCGCGGCGCAGAATTCGGCGACACCGCTCGTGAACGGGATGGCCAGCGAGCTGTCGGTGCGGTTCGACGAGGAAAGCCGGCAGTGGCAGATGGTCTATCTCGATTCGGCCGCGAGCCAGATCGTGTTGCGGACCGCCGGCCAGCCGCAGGGCGCCTGGACCTCGACAGTGCCGCTGGTGTCCACCGAGATGTATCCGAAGGCGTACGGCGGGTTCATCCATCCCTGGTCGACCGCGCAGGACCTGTACTTCACGATGTCGGCGTGGGACAGCTACAACGTGTACCTCATGCACGCGCGATTGAATCCGCCGCGCTGAGTCAGGACGCCGCCACGAACAGCAGTCTGTCGCCGGGGCGAGCCTGCGCGACACGGTCGACATCGGCATCCAGGACGACGGCGATCACCGGATAACCGCCGGTGATCGGGTGGTCGGCCAGGAAGACGACCGGCTGACCGCTCGGTGGCACCTGCACCGAGCCCAGCGCCACGCCCTCGGAGGGCAATTCACGGCCGATCGACCGCACCAGCGGGGGTCCGTCGCCGCGATCCAGCCGGGCGCCGACCCGGTCGGTGTCGGTGGAAACGATCCAGGAACCGCGGAACAGCTGATCGGGATCGGTGAACCAGTCCGCGCGCGGGCCCGGACACGCTCGGACCGTGAGCACTTTCGGCGGCAGCGGAACCGGCGCGAATTCCACGGTCGGGAGGGTGCGCGGCGGGGGACCGACCGGCAGCTGCGTGCCGACCACCAGCGGGTCGGGACCGATGCCGGACAAGGTGTCGCGGCTGCGCGAACCCAGCACCTTGGCCACATCGATACCGCCGCGCACCGCCACGTAGCTGCGCAGACCGGTGTTCGCGAGGCCCAGTCGCAGCACCTGGCCCTCGTCGAGTTCGAGCACACTCGCGTGCCCGACCGGGGTGCCGTCGACGGTGGCGGGGGCGGGCGCGCCGGTGACCGCGACGGTGAGGTGACCGTCGGCGCGCAAGGCGAGACCGCCGAGCAGCGCTTCGATGGCGGCGAAGTCCTCCGGATTGCCGACCAGCCGGTTCGCCAGCCGCAGTGACCCGCGGTCGGCCGCACCCGCCTGGCCGACGCCGGAATCGAACCAGCCCTGTCTGCCCAGGTCCTGCACTGTCGCGAGCGGCCCCACCCGTTCGATGAAGATCAGCATGCGATCTCTCCCCGATTCGCTGTCGAGGCGGCGCACCGTTGAGCAGCCCTTGATTTTCCGCCGAAGCAGCTATTCGTCGGAAGCGACGAACCTGATCGCCGAACCCGCCCGCACCAGCGCGGGTGGATCGCGGTCCACCGCCCACATTCGCAGATCGGTGGTGCCGATCAACTGCCAACCGCCCGGCGTGCCGCGCGGGTAGACGGCCGAATATCCGCCGGCCAGCGCCACCGCGCCGGCCGGAATGGCCGTGCGGGCATGGGTGCGGCGTGGCACCGTGAGCCTGCCGTCGGGCGAGGTGAGGTAGCCGAAACCGGGCGCGAAACCGACGAACGCGCACCGCCAGACAGTGCCGGTGTGCGCCGCGATCACCTCCGGGATCGACAGGTCGAGCAACCGCGCCACCTCGGGCAGGTCCGCGCCGTCGTAGCGCACCGGGATCTCCACCACCGGCTCGGTATCCGGCACTGTTCCACGGGAAACATCCGGCGAATCCGCTTGCGGTGGCTCGTGATCCAGCCGGTCGAGCAGCGCGACGAGCTCACGGCGGACCTGCACGCCGTAACTCACCGAATGCATGGTGACCAGCACGGTTTCCGCCGCGGGCAGCACATCCTCGACACCGGCTATCGCGTGCACGCGCAGCGCGGAGGCCAAGCGCTGTACCGGGCGCGGGTCGTCGAGGGTGATGAGCATGGCGCGGTCACCCGCGGGCCGGATCCGCGCGTTCCAATCGATGTCCATCGTGCCTCCCACCCCTCAGCTGAACGGCTCCACCGGTATCCCGGCTTCGTCGAGCGCCCCCCGAATCCGGCGGGCCATCTCGACGGCCGCCGGAGAGTCGCCGTGGACGCACACGCTGGCCACGGACACGGCGACCGTACCGGGACCGTCTACGGTACGCGCGGTCCCCGACAGCGCAAGAGTTGTCGCCTGGGCCACGGCGTCGTCGGCCGACAGCACCGCCCCGGCAACTCCGCGCGGGGCCAGCGAACCTGTTGCAGTGTAGGCCCGGTCGGCGAATCCCTCACCGACGAAACGCACCCGCTGGGCGGCCCGTTCCAGTTCGGTACCCGCCGGTCCGAGCAGTGCGAGACCGGGTTCGGCCTCGGCCACCGCGGCGACAAGGGCTTCGGCGAGCAGGCGATCGCGCGCGGCCGCGTGGTAGAGCGCGCCGTGCGGTTTCACATAGCGGACCCGGTCGCCCGCCGCCCGCGCGAAGGCCGCGAGCGCGCCGATCTGATAGAGCACCTCGTCGCGCAGATCGGCCGGGGCGATGGCGATATCGCGGCGGCCGAAACCCACCAGATCGCGATAGCCGACGTGCGCGCCGATCCGCACCCCCTTGGCCACCGCGAGTTCGCAGGTGCGGCGCATGATGGTCGGATCGCCCGCATGGAAACCACACGCGATGTTCGCGCTGGTCACGATGTCGAGCATGGCGGCATCGTCACCCATCCGCCACGGGCCCAAGCC
This sequence comes from Nocardia sp. NPDC055002, assembly GCF_053608825.1. NCBI lineage: Bacteria > Bacillati > Actinomycetota > Actinomycetes > Mycobacteriales > Nocardiaceae > Nocardia > Nocardia sp. NPDC055002. The sequence goes on along the minus strand of NZ_JBSGWE010000004.1, from coordinate 640,098 downwards.
CTCGCCCAGATCACTGTTCAGGTCCAGCGGCATGCGATGCCCTCCGGTCTTCGCGGGTCACTCGCCGGGAATGTACCCCGGTATTTCGAGCATGAACGCACAGATTCATACCGTTATCACCGGGGCGCGGTTCAGCAGGCGTACACGCGGACCTCGGTGGCCTTCACCGCGAAGTAGACCTGAATGCCGGTGGTGAGGTGGAGTTGGGCGACAGCGGCGGGGGTCAGGTCCGCGCAGAGACCAGGAGCCTGCGGTGCGTCACCGCGAACCCGGACGATGCCGCCCCGGTCGGTGATCTCGGTGATGTCGACGGTGAACACGTTGCGTGGGCTACCGCCGGGCCGGCTGCGGAATACCGACACCGCGGCCGGAGCGAACACCGCCGCGGCGTGGGCGCCGGGGAGGAAATCGCCGACGACGCAGCCATCGACGCCGAGGTCGTCGACGAGCACCGTCCCCAGGGCCGGGGCCGGATCGCCGGGGTGAGTCCGCGGTGCCTGCGGTTCGCCGGCACCGGTGAGCAGGCCACCGCGTTCGGCCACCGGACCTGTCAGGAGCGCTGACTCGACGCCGGTGCCGCGCAGGAGGTTGAGGCCGGCGATGCGGGCCGCGAAGGGGTTGCGGGGGTGCGCCATCACCTCGGCGACCGGGCCCGATTCGACGATGCGGCCCGCTTCCAGGACAACGAGGCGGTCGGCGAGGGTGATGGCGTCGATGATGTCGTGGGTGACCAGGACGGCGCAGCGGGGGTGGGCGCGACCGGGTTCGTCGCGCAGGACGCGACGGAGCAGGGTTCGCATGGCCGGGGCGACATCGACATCGAGCGCCGACATGGGTTCGTCGAGGAGCAGCAGGTCGGGGTCGACGGCGAGAGCGCGGGCCAGGGCGACACGCTGGGATTGGCCACCGGAGAGCCCGCCGGGGTGGCGGTCGGCGAATTCTTTCGCATCGACGGCGCTCAGCCAGTATTCGGCGATTTCGCGGGAGGTGCGCCTGTTGGCACCTCGACTGCGTGGGCCGAAGGCGACATTGTCGCGCACGCTGAGGTGGGGGAACAGGAGTGGGTCCTGGGCGAGCAGAGAGACTCCGCGCCGATGTGGGGGCAGCGCAATGCCTTCGGCAGTGTCGGTGAGGGTGCGTTCGCCGAGTCGTACGTGGCCCTCGTCGGGGACCAGCAGTCCGGCGATGACTTGCAGCAAGCTCGACTTCCCCGCGCCGTTGGGGCCGAGCACGGCGAGTACTTCGCCGGGGGCGGCTTCGATCCGCAAGTCGAGATGGCGGCCGGCGATCCGCGCGGACACCGACAGCCCGCTCGGAGGGCTCGAACGATCGGCGGGCCACGTCGCAGGTGGGCCGGTATGGTCGCTCGGCACATCAGCCGGTCCGGTCGCGGGGCTCTGCTCGGGCGAATCCTCGGTCACTTCGCGCCGCCGATCGCTCGCGGGGCACCGCTGCGCAGCTGGGTGCCGGGGATCGGGCTGGTGCGGCGGTAGGCGAGCAGGACGATCAGGACGGCGACGACGATCAGCACCACCGACAGGGCGACGGCCGCGTCGGGATCGGCTTCACGCTGGAGGTAGATCTCCAGTGGGAGGGTGCGGGTGCGGCCTTGGAGACTGCCCGCGAAGGTGAGGGTGGCGCCGAATTCGCCGAGGGCGCGAGCGAAGGCGAGGACCGCGCCGGAGATCAGCGCGGGGCGGAGCAGGGGAAGGGTGATCCGCCACCAGACCGTGCTCGGGCCCGCACCGAGCGTCGCGGCGATCTGCTCGTAGCGGCTACCCGCCGTCCGCAACGCCCCTTCGAGGGTGAGCACCAGAAAGGGCAGTGCCACAAAGGTTTGCGCCAGCACGACCGCGGTCGTGCTGAACGCGATCCGAATTCCCGCGGCTTCCAGGTGTTCGCCGAGCAGCCCCCGCCGGCCGAAGGTGTAGAGCAGCGCGATACCGCCGACCACCGGGGGTAATACCAAGGGCAGCAGCACAAGAGCGCGCAACATCGGCAACCCTCGCCACCGAGCTCGCGCCAGCACCGCCGCCATCGGCACCCCGAACACCAGGCACAGCACGGTGCTCGCGGTAGCGGTGCGCAGGCTCAACCACAGTGCGTCCCTTGATGCTTCGGTACTCACGAGCTCAGCGAACCGACCCCACTCCACTCCCCAGGCCAACGCGGCCAGCGGGAGCACCACCAGTGCGAAACCGAAGACGGCGAGCACCGGCAACCACCGAGGCAGCCCGGTACTGCCGACACCGGTCACGGTGCGCCGAACCCCGCCGCGGCCAGGGCCGCGCGTCCGGTGGGGCCGGTGACCAGTTCGGCGAATTTCCGCGCGTTCGCGGCTTGCTTCGAATCGGCCACCACGGCAATCGGATAGGTGTTCACGGCAGCCGACGCCTCGGGAACCGCCACGACGCCCACCTTCGCACCCGCGGCGGAAGCATCGGTGACGTAGACGAAGCCGGCGTCGGCCTGGCCGGAGGTCACCTTGGTGAGAACATCGGCCACCGAGGATTCCTCGCTCACCGGACGCAGCGTGGCCCCCGCGGCGTCGGCGACCTTTTTCGTCGCCCGGCCGCACGGAACCTGGGGGGCACAGACGACCACGGTCGCGTCGGCGAGGTCGTTGATTCCGCTGATGCCCTTGGGATTTCCCGGCGCCGTGACCAGGGTGAGCACGTTGGTGGCGAAAGTGGTGGGGGCTGCGGTGATGCGGCCACTCTGGACGGCCTTGTCCATGGTCGGCTGGTCGGCCGAGGCGAAAACATCAGCGGGCGCTCCCGCTTGGAGTTGCGCGGCCAGGTCGGACGAGCCCGCGAACGAGAACTGCACGTCCACACCCGGATTCGCGGACTCGAAATCCTTCTCCAGGCCGGTGAAAACGCTCTTCAGCGAAGCCGCGGCGAACACGGTGAGCGTGGATTCCTCGGTATCGCCACTCCCGCAACCGCTCACGGTGACCAGCACCAGCGCGGCACCGAGCGCGACCCGGCCGATCATTCGGCGGCCTTCTCGACCACCACTGTCGTGGCCTTGACGCTGGCCAGCGCGACGCTGCCCGGCTCGAGCCCCAGCTCGCGCACCGATTCGCTGCTCATCAGCGAGACCACCGTGAAAGGACCGCATTGCATCTCCACCTGTGCCATCACCGTGTCGGTCACCACGCGAGTGACCAGACCGGGAAACCGATTGCGGGCCGAGCTGGCACTACCCACCTGGGTGTGTGGCGTGCGTGCCTGGTCGACGGCGTGTTCGGCCAGCTCCCGGCCGTCCAGCACCAGGCGGCCCGCGGCGTCCTTGGTCGCCGTGAGGGCGCCCGTGTCGATCCAGCGACGCACCGTGTCGTCGCTGACGCCGAGCAGATCGGCCGCTTCCTTGATTCGCAGTTTCGCCACCCGATCAGGATATGTCCGCAGATTCGGACATAACAAGAAAACAACTCCGCACTTCCGGAAACAACCGGTCGTGATATCCCATAATCGGGTCACACTTCATGGCCACCGGCGACGCGGCCAAGTACGCTCGAAGCCATCATGGCCACGTATTTCGATCCGAAGTCCTGGTCACTGGCAGGCGCTGTCGATATGGGCAAACGTCTGCTCGACCCGTCATGGATCGACCAGTGGCTCGGCTTCACCACGTCCTGGGCCGACCCCGTCGCCGACCTCGGTTCCGGCACCGTCACCGCGCTCATGCCCGATGTGCTGATGACCGTGCTCAGCGAGGGCATCCTCAGCCGTTTCGGCGGCCAGGAGATCAGTGCCACGCTGCTCGGGCACGACCTCACCGCCACCCTCGACACGTTCAAGCTGCGCAGACGCGGCGCTCACTTCCAGAGCAAGACAGTGCTGTCGAACCTGGTCTGGGACTCACATCCGTTCGACACGGTCACCGTGGTCGCGCACGGTGTGCGGCTGATTCCCGGTGTGCCGACCAAGGTCCGGGTCCAGCAGCTCGACATCGAGGGCACCATCGGCATCGGCGCGCTGGCGGACTGGGTGGACGCCCAGAACCTGGATTGGCGGGTGCGGCTCGACCAGCGCGGACAGATCGTCGCGACGCATCGCACGCGCAAGATGCGGGCGGTCGTCGACGGGCAGGTCTACGACAACCTGCTCACCCTCGACATCCGCAAGGCCAGTTGGTACGGCATCCGGCTCCCCAAGCGCGTGGTGCCCGCACCCGCGCTACTGCTCGACGACCTGCCCAACCGTGCCAGCATCTCCTACGCGCACCGGCGCGGTGACGTGGTGAAATTCCGGCTCGAACTGCCCGAGACCACCGGCTCGTTCGACCTGACCCAGATCCGCGACGCCATCATCGCGGGAACAACACTGATCGTCTTCTGATCAGTTCTGCGTGGCCCACCATTCCCGAAGGGCGGCTTCGGCCTCGTCCCGCGTCATCGGGCCGCGGTCGAGTCGCAGATCCTTCAGGTACTTCCACGCCTTACCGACCTGCGGCCCCGGCGGCAGCCCGAGCAATTCCATGATCGCGTTGCCGTCCAGATCCGGGCGCACCCGGGCCAGGTCCTCCTGCTCGCGCAGCGCCGCGATCCGCTCCTCCAGCTCGTCGTAGGTCGAGCGCAGGGCCGCCGCGCGGCGCTTGTTGCGGGTGGTGCAGTCGGCGCGCACGAGCTTGTGCAGGCGATCGAGCAGGTCGTCGGCGTCGGTGACGTATCGGCGCACCGCCGAATCCGTCCACTGTCCCTTGCCGTAGCCGTGGAAACGCAGGTGCAGAAACACCAGGCGCGCAACCTCTTCGGTGAACGCCTTCGGGTACTTCAGCGCTCGCATCCGCTTGCGCACCATCTTCGCGCCGACCACCTCGTGGTGGTGGAAGCTCACGCCGCCCGCGGGCTCGTTGCGTTTGGTGTCGGGCTTGCCGATGTCGTGCAGCAGTGCCGCCCAGCGCAATACCAAGTCGGCGTCGCCTTCCTCCTGGTCGATCGCCTGCTGCAGCACGGTCAGCGAATGCTGGTACACGTCCTTGTGCTGGTGGTGCTCGTCGATCTCGAGCTTCATCGCGGGCACCTCGGGCAGCACGCGCTGCGCCAGACCGGTGTCGCACATCAGATTGATGCCGTCGATCGGGTGGTCGGCGCCGATCAGCTTGTCGAGTTCGGCGCGCACCCGCTCGGCGGTGATCCGGTCGATCTGATCGGCCATCTCGATGATCGCCGCACGCACCCGCGGCGCCACCTCGAAACCCAGCTGGGCGACGAAGCGCGCGGCCCGCAGCATCCGCAGCGGATCGTCGTCGAACGAATCCTGTGGCGCCGCTGGAGTATCCAGCACGCCTTCGAGCAGCGCTTCGATCCCGTTGAGCGGGTCGACGAATTCCAGCGACCCGTCGGCGGCGATCTTCACCGCCATGGCGTTCACCGTGAAGTCGCGGCGCACCAGGTCGCCCTCGAGGGTGTCACCGAAGGTGACCTCGGGATTGCGCGAGACCCGGTCGTAGGTGTCGGCGCGGAAGGTGGTGATCTCGAGCTGCTGGTCGTTCTTGGCCGCACTGACCGTGCCGAAGGCCAAGCCGCCGGTATCCCACAGGTGGTCGGCCCACCCACGCATCAACTCCTGCACGACCTCCGGCCGCGCGTCGGTGGTGAAATCCAGGTCGTTGCCGAGCCGGCCGAGCACCGCGTCACGCACGCTGCCTCCGACGAGATACAGGCTGTGCCCCCGCTCGGCGAACATCGCCCCCAGCGGGGCCAAAACATCATTGAGCTGCCCCAGAGTCACCGCCGCCCCCGCCAGCAGGCGAGCACGACGATCCGCCACAGCATCAGGGACAACGTCAGGGGAAACCACAAACAAGCACTTTACTGGCGCCGTCGAATCGATTCCCCGCGCGCCCGAAGGAGCTGACAACACAGCTAAGCTGGCTGGGTGTCTCCTCCGGCCGATCGCGCGAACAGTCGACGCCGCCAGCCGCGGCGGCGCGGTTCGGCGAACAACGCCGGCAAACCCCGCATGCGTACCGTCCGGGAAACGTCGGCCGGCGGCCTGGTCGTCGAAGGGCTCGACGGCCCGAAGGAACAGCGCACCGCCGCGCTGATCGGGCGCACCGACCGTCGCGGACGGCTGTTGTGGTCGCTGCCCAAAGGACATATCGAAGAGGGCGAGACCTCCGAGCAGACCGCGATCCGCGAAGTCGCCGAGGAAACCGGAATCGACGGGGAAGTGGTCGCCGAGCTCGGCAGCATCGATTACTGGTTCGTCACCGAGGGCAGACGGGTACACAAGACCGTGCACCATTTTCTGCTGCGGTGTCTGGGCGGTGAGCTGTCCGACGCCGACGTCGAAGTGACCCAGGTTGCGTGGGTTCCGTTGAGCGAGTTGGATTCCCGGTTGGCCTACGCCGATGAACGGCGGTTGGCCGAAGTGGCGAACCGATTGATCGACCGGATGGAGACCGGCAAGCGATGACGGGTGGACTGATCCGGCTGATCACGGCGGTCCTGACCATCTTGGGTTCGATGACGCTGCTGCCCGCGGTCGCGCACGCTCAAACGGACGGGTCGGGAACGCCGAAGTTTCTCAAGCTGACCCTGGACGCGGTGGCTCCGGGCACTGTCACCACCGGCAGCGACCCGAAGCTGACCATCTCCGGCACGGTCACCAATATCGGCGACCGGGTCGTCGACGATGTGAGCGTGCGGATCCAACGGGCCGCCGCGGTGGATTCGCCGAGCGGGTTGCGCAGTTCGCTACGGCTGGACCAGGTGAACTACGAGGTGACCGGTCCGTTCCAGGATGTGGCGCCGCAGTTGAGTCCCGGTCAGCGCAAACAGTTCTCGGTGAGCATCGCGTTGCGCGCGGGCTCGGAGGCATCGCTCGGGCTCACCGATCCCGGGGTGTATCCGCTGCTGCTCAACGTCAACGGTGAACCCGCCTACGGCACCCAGGCCAGACTCGACGACGCGCGATTCCTGCTCCCGGTCCTCGGACTGCCGCCCACGGGTGTGGACGGCAGCGCGGAACCGGCGGTGACGCCGCCGCCGGAAGCGTCACCGATCGCGACCACGATGATCTGGCCGCTGGCCGACCGGCCCCGCATGGTCGCGGGCAAGCCCGGCTCGGTGAACGGCCAGGCCGAACTGCTCGACGACGAACTGGCGGCCTCGGTCGGCAAGGGCGGGCGTCTCGAACAGCTCGTCGCCGCGCTGGAATCGGTGGTGCCCGCGCCGGGCAAAGACAGAAGTGTGGCCGGATCGGTGTGTATCGCCATCGACCCCGACCTGGTCTCGACCGTGCAGACGATGACGCGCGGCTATCGGGTGCTGGCCAGTCCGTCGGATCCGAGCGGGGCGACCAGGGAGGGGGCCGGGGCGGCCAACGCGCAGGCCTGGCTCGACCGGTTGCGCGCGCTGGCCGGATCGATGTGCACGGTGGCCCTGCCGTTCGCGCAGGTCGACGTGTCGGCCCTGGCCGCGGTGAACGATCCGGGTCTGTCGGCGCGGGCCCTGCTCGCGCCCGCCGATGTAGTGGACTCGATCCTCGGCACGCAGTCGCTGCGCGGGGTGAGCCTGCCCGATTCGGGCAGCATCGACGATCCGGCCGGGCTGTTGTTGCGCGAGCACGGATACGGCACGGCGGTGCTGGCCGGTTCCGCGGTGTCGGGTGACGGGTCGCCCGCCGATACCGACAACGCGCTCACCTCCGCCCCGACCACGCTCACACCCGATGTGGTCGTCGGTGGGGAACAGTCGGCGCCCGATGTCGTGCGGGTGCCCGGCGTGAGCGTGGAACCGCCCGCCGGCGCCGCCGCCGGGACCGATCCCGCGCTGCGGGTGACCACCTTCGACATCTGGTCGGCCACCGCGCTGGCCGCGGTCGGCTCGAACCCGCCGACGCCGTCGTTCACGCCGTCGAAGGTGCGTTTCGACGTCACCAACGACTCACGCGCGGCCCGGTTGCAGGACGCGCTCGGCGCGATGGCGTGGAGTGCGCTCAATCCGTCGCCGGACCGGCCGCGCTCGCAGCTGCTGATGCCACCGCAGCAGTGGGGTGCCAGCCGGGAGGAGGGCGTCGCGCTGCTCAAGCAGGTCGAACTGCTCACCCGCAACAACCTCGCGAGCCCGCGCAGCTTCACCGACCTTGTCACGCAGGCACCCGATCCGCGGCCGTTCGCGCTGGAGTACCTGCCGCGCGCCGCCCAGGACGCCGCGCCGGAACAGTTCATCGGACCGGTTCACGACCAAGGCGCCCGGGTGACCGAACTGATGCGCGCACTGGTCGAACTGCCCGAATCCGAGCTCACCCCGCACGCGTTCCTCACCCCGGCGCGCGAGGACCTGCTGCGCGCGCTGAGCCTGTCCGACCGCAGGGCCGACAACGACACGCTCGCCGATCTGCACGCCCAGCGGCGCATCGACCAGGCGACCCGCGAACTGGACACGATGTTCTCCTCGGTCTCGGTGCTGCCACCGGGCGGGGTGTACACGCTGGCCTCCGAGCAGAGCCCGTTGTTGCTGGTGGCGCGCAATGAACTGCCCGTCGCCATCCGGGTGATGTTCCGGATCGAAGCGCCTGCCGAGACGAACATCACCGATATCGGCGAACAGCTGCTTCCGCCGTCCGGGACCCGGTCGTTCCAGATCCCGACCGAGGTGAGCGACAGCCGTAAGCTGGTCATTCCGATCGCCCTTACCACCCCGGACGGGATAGCGCTAGGAGAGGCGACCTCGGTCTCGGTGCGCTCGAACGCCTACGGTCAAGCCCTGGCCATAATTACCGCATGTGCCGCGATACTGCTGTTGCTGCTGGCCGGGCGCCGACTGCTGCGGCGGTTCCGCGGGCAGCCCGACCCCGCCGACGAAGGGTTCACCCCGGAGACGGTCGAACGGGCGGGTCGACTGCGGCGCGCACGTCAGCGGCTGCAACGGCAGTGAACACCCGCGCCTGACGCGCGGTCAGGGCACCATGACAGACAAGGACGAGAGTGGCACTGGTGAGCGAAACGCTCATCGGACCGGCGGGATTCGCGGGTTACGCCGGGTACAGGAGGCATGATGGGCGACGATGATTCCGCTCATCGGCGTGACCACGACGACGACCCGACCCTGCGCCGGGCGCCCAGTGCTCCGTGGGAACGCGGGATGACGGCCGGACAGGACGCCGACCGCGACGAGGCCGCACAGCACGTGGATCGGCGGCCCGGCGCGCCTGGTCATCGACCGGACCCCGCACCTCGCGATGGCCGACCGCCGGTACGCCCCGGTGATCCGGCGTTCGAACAGCCCGGTGGATTTCGTCAGCCGGTGAATCGGCCCGCGGTGGATCTGCCCGGCGCGCCACGTCATCCCGGTGAGCGGCCCGCCGCGCCAGGTCCTCGGCCCGGGGTGCGCCCCGAACAGGCCGGATACCGTCCCGGGCCGGATCACGGCGCTGCGCCGGCTCCCGGTCGCCCCACTGAACAGCCACCGGCCGGGTTCCGCCCGGCACAGGGTCAACCACGACCGGCCGACTATCGCCCGGATCAGCAGCGGCCGCCGCAGGGCGAACGCCAAGGGCGCGGGCCCGCTCCCCATCAACGACCGCCAGGCCAGGCGAATCGTTCGGGTGAATTCCCGCAGCAACAACGTCCCGGACCGCCCCCGCGCCCCGGCGTCGGCGGCCCTCCACAGCCCCCTGCCGGTCCGCCCGGCCGGCCACCGCGCCCTCCTGTTTATGGGCCGGACGGTCGCCCCGCACCTCCCCAGCAGCGCCCCGGACCGGGTTCCGGCGCACGCTCAGGTGAGTTCCCGCAACAGCAGCGCCCCGGGCCCGGTTCCGCCGGGCGCTCAGGTGAGTTTCCGCAACAGCAGCGCCCCGGACCCGGTTCCGCCGGGCGCTCGGGCGAGTTCCCCCAGCAGCAACGACCCGGACCGGACGGGTTCGCCCCGCGGCGATCCGGGCCGAACCCATCGGGCGAATTCCCTCAGCAACGACCCGTCCCGCCGCGTGGTGGGCAGTCCGGCGCCATTCCGAGACAGGATCGGCCCGATCAGGCCGGTGGCCGCAGGCAAGCTCCGCCGGAGCAGGGACGTCCAGTGCCACCGCGGGGGAGTTTCCCGGGGATGCCCGCCGCGGATCCCGCGCGGGATCCGCGCCAGGCAGGTGCCGGATTCGGCGATCGTGGACGGAACGCGAACGGTGTGCCCGCCGGCGATCGGTCAGCGGAGCGGACTCAGGTCATCGCCCGGCCGAAGAAGGTAGCGGCCGAACCTGCCGACAAGGCGGGCGGCGCCCCGATGAGTGCCAACGCGAAGCTGCTCAAGGACTCGGGTTCGATCGCGGTCGCGACGCTGATCAGCCGGATCACCGGATTCGCCAAGCAGCTGCTGTTGCTGACGGTGCTCGGTCCGGCCATCGCGAGTGCGTTCATCTCGGCGAACCTGATCCCGAACATGGTCGCCGAGCTCGTCCTCGGCGCCGTGCTGACGGCCATCGTCGTGCCGACCCTGATCCGCGCCGAACAGGAGGACGCCGACAACGGCGCCGCGTTCGTGCGCAGATTGGTGACCGCGGCCTTCACGGTGCTGTTCGTCGCCACGGTGCTCACCTTGGCGGCCACGCCGATCCTGGCCGGTCACGTGCTCGTCTCCTCCGACGGCAAGGTGAACACGAACCTGACCGTCGCGCTGACCTACCTGCTGGCGCCCGCGCTGCTCTTCTATGGCATGTCCGCGCTGTTCACCGCGATCCTCAACACCAGGCAGGCGTTCAAACCGGGTGCGTGGGCCCCTGTGATGAACAATGTGGTCGCGTTGACGGTGCTGGCGGTCTACGCGCTGACACCCGGCGAGATCACGCTCGACCCGGTGCGCATGAGCGACCCGAAACTGCTGGTCCTCGGCCTCGGCATCACCGCGGGCGTGGCGACACAGGCACTCTGCCTGCTACCCGCGATCCGCAGGCACGGGATCAACCTGCGTCCGCTGTGGGGAGTCGACGCGCGACTCAAGCAGTTCGGCAAGATGGGCGTCGCGATCATCTTGTACGTGCTGATCAGCCAGGTCGGCTTGGTGGTCGCGAACAACATCGCCTCCTCGGCCGACGAAGCGGGTCCCGCGATCTTCGCGAACGCATGGGCACTGTTGCAGCTGCCCTACGGCGTGATCGGGGTAACTCTGCTCACCGCGATCATGCCGAGACTGAGCCGCAGCGCCGCCGACGACGACACCCCCGCCGTAGTCGACGACCTGTCCGTAGCCACGCGCCTCACGATGATCGCGATGCTGCCGATCGTCACTTTCATGACTCTCGCCGGCCCGGAGATCGGCCAGGCGCTCTACGGCTACGCGCGATTCTCCGGCGACGCCGAACGGCTCGGCAGCGCGGTGAGCTGGTCGGCGTTCTCGCTCATCCCGTATTCGCTCGTGCTGATCCATCTGCGGGTGTTCTACGCGCGCGAGCAGGCATGGACACCGACCTGGATCATCCTCGGCATCACGACGATCAAGATCCTGATCTCGGCACTGGCGCCGGTCATCGCCCGCGACAGCGACGACGTGGTGATCGTTCTCGGTGTCGCCACCGGTCTCGGATTCACCGCGGGCGCGGTGATCGGCGGCGTGCTGCTGCACCGCAGCCTCGGCGACCTGCGCATGGTCAATGTCGGCCGAACTGTGACCAGAGTGTTGCTCGCCTCGATCGCAGGCGGCGCGGTGATGCTGATCGTCGACACGGTGACCGGACTCGACCGTGTCTCCGGCGGCGCGGGCTCGCTGCTGCGCGTCGTCATCGATTCGCTGGTCATGTTCTCGGTGGCCTTCGGCCTGATGCGTCTGGCCGGTATCCCCGAGGTCGTCGCCATCACCGTGGCGATCTCGCGCAAGCTCGGCATCACCCCGCCCGCGCCGGATCTCGGACTCGACGACACCCCGGCAGACGACATCTACGCGACCACCGTCCTGCGCCGTCCCGATACCTACGGATTCCCCGCATACGGGCAGTCTTTGGACACCCAGACCATGGTGCTTCCCGTCATTCGACCGGGCGCTGTTGACAGCACCGGTAAAGCACAGTTCCCGTACGCTGTTCCGCAGACCGACACGGGTTTTCAGGCCGAAGGAGGACCGAGGGTGAGCGATGACGCGGTGGGCGGCGTCCCGGCCGCTGATTCTGCGGCGCGCGCGGCAGCAGGAATGTCCACCGAGGTCGGGCCCGATGCGCCGAACTCGACGGATTCCGAGCATACCGACGCGCCAGACGAAGGCGATACGCACGAAGACGGCGCGCGTTCGGCCATGCCGCCGCACGATCCGACATACGACACCGGCATGTTGCCGATTCCACCGCAGGTGCCCCCGAGCGCCGCGGCCAACCGTGGGCAGCGTGGCCCCAAGCTCATCCCCGGCGCATCCGTCGCCGGTGGCCGGTACCGTTTGCTGGCCGGTCACGGCGGTGCGCGCGGGCTGAAGTTCTGGCAGGCACTCGATATCAAGCTCGATCGCGAGGTCGCGCTGACCTTCGTGGACGCCGATCAGACCTCGGGCGAGAACTCCGGTCACGACGGCCCGCAGGCGGTGCTGTCGCGCACGCTGCGGCTGGGCCGGATCAATTCGCCCGGCCTGGCCAGAGTCCTCGACGTGGTCCGTGGCAGCTCCGGCGGCATCGTCGTGGCCGAGTGGACCCCCGGTCGTTCGCTGCGCGAGATGGCCGAGACCGTGCCGTCGCCGGTCGGCGCGGCACGGGCCATCAGGGCGCTCGCCTCGGCGGCCGAACTCGCCCACCGTGGCGGCGGCTCGCTGTCGATCGATCACCCCGATCGGATCCGGATCAGTGCCTCCGGCGACGCGGTCCTCGCGTTCCCCGGCACCCTCGGCGATTCCGACGCGCAAGGCGACGTCCGTGGCCTCGGCGCGATGCTCTACGCCCTGATCACCGCACGCTGGCCGATTCGTGTCGGCGGTGTCACCGGGTCGGCGGCCACCATCGGCGGTCTGCGACTGGCCGATTTCGGGCCGGACGGCACGCCGGTGGAACCGCGGCAGATCCGGCCGGAGGTGCCGTTCGAGATCTCGGCCGTCGCGGTTCGCTCGCTGGAGTCCAACAAGGGCGTGCGTACCGCTGCCACCGTGCAGCACGTGCTCGAGCAGGCCTCGGTCGTCGATCAGAAGACCGACTTCATTCCGGTCTTACGTCTGGGTCAGCGGGCTGTGGCCCCCGGTGCCGATTCACTCGCCGACCCGGAACTGCTCGCGGCCGAGCGGGAACGCTCCAAGCGGATGATGTGGATCATGGTCGGCCTCGGCGTGCTCGCCGCGCTGGTGGTCGGCGTGCTGATCTGGTGGATGGTCAGCATCTTCGCGCCCGGCGCGTCGGACAAGCCGCTGGACCAGCAGATCAATATCGGGCTCACCTCGAGTGTGGCGCCGCCCGCGGCGTCCGCACCGCCCGCCGACGACCCCGCGGCGGCGCCGACGAGTGTGCCGGTACCGGTCACCGGTGCCGCGGTGTTCTCCCCGGAGGGCACCCCCGACGGCGCCGCGGCGGCGGGCGCGGTGCTCGACCACAACGCGGCGACGGTGTGGCGCACAGATCAGTACTTCCAGCAGTTCCCCGCCCTCAAGAAGGGCGTGGGGCTGCTGGCCACGCTGCCGACGCCGGCCAAGCTCACCAATGTGTCGATCACCTCGCCCAGTGCGGGCAGCACGGTCGAGATCCGTACCTCGCCCACCGAGGCGCCCACTCTCGACCAGACCCAGCTGATCGGTTCGGCCAAGCTCGGCGACGGCATCACCGATATCGCCGTGCAGACCGATCAGGCCGCTCGTTTCGTGCTCGTCTGGATCACCGGCCTGGCGAATTCCGGCGGTCAGTTCCAGACCGCGATCGCCGACGTCCGCTTCGACGCGGCCCCTTAGTCTCATCGCGCCGTAAAACTCTCCCACCTCTGCTATCTGCGCAGGTGGTCGACCATTTCCGGGCCCGTTGCCGATCTTCATCGAACCGCGGTCCGGTTGGTGCGTAATTGTTATCAACGATATGATCCCCCCGCGCTCTCGGTTGAGAGTTACCCAGGATTTGTTGACGTCGATCCTGGACGCCGCGTTGTAGTCAGGTGATGGATCGGCCTTGTTCGTCGGCTCGAAGTCGCCGTAATGAGCGCTGTCCAAGGGGTCAGTTTTGTCGCCGGATGTCAACGAGCAAGTCCGCGGTGTGCCACCGCGGCAGGTCGCGCCCAGCGTCCGCTCGTTCCTGGAGAACGGCAGCGACAAGCAACTGCTTGCCGCCCACGTTCGCGGGGAACCGTATGTCTTCGCCGAACTGCTGCGCAGGCATTCCGACCATCTGTGGCAGACCGCGCTGCGCACGTCCTACAACCGCGAGGACGCCGCCGACTGTCTGCAGGACGCCTTGTTCTCGGCCCATCGCACCGCCGACTCGTTCCGCGCCGAATCCGAGGTGCGCAGCTGGCTGCACGCGATCGTGGTGAACGCCTGCCTCGACCGGATCCGGCGCAACAAGACCCGTCGCGCCGTGTCGATCCTGCCCGACACCATGCCCGAGGCGGTCGACCCGCACGACGCCTTCGCGCATTACGAACTGTCCACCGTCGTGAGCGAGGCGCTGTTCACCCTCCCTGACGAACAACGATTGGCCCTGGTCATGACCGAGATGGAGGGCCGCAGCGTCGCCGAAACCGCCGCTGCGCTCGGCGTGGCGCCGGGCACGATCAAGAGCCGATGCGCCCGAGCGCGCGTACGTTTGCAAGAACGTTTGGAATTTTTCCGGGATCCAGGGAACCGGATGTAGTCGGGATGCGTCATTAACAGTGACGAACAAGTCAGCGATGTAAATCCTGCGATCCGATATCGACAGAACAGGGGAGGTGCGAGGGTGTCTCGATCCGTGCCGCAGCCTCCGTTCCCGTCGGAACTGCTGGCCGATCTGCATGCCGACAACCTCGCGCCCGAATTGTGCGAGCAGCTGTGGCCCGTGGTCCGCACCGACGAAGACGCGCTGCACTACCTGAACAAGCTCGACGAGGTGAACACCCACCTCCGCACGCTCGCCACCGACGAGCGGGTCATGCACCGCATGCCCGACGACGTGGCCGACCGCATGTTCCGATTCGTCGCCGAACTCGACGCGGGGGAGGGCCCGACCGAGCGCATCACGCCGCTTGCGGCCGTTTCCCCCGTACCGGCCGACGAGGCCCCGATCTCGCTGGACCGCTACCGTTCCCGGCGCCGACTGGGGCTACTCGCCGCGGCCGCCGCCACCGTGGCCGTCCTGGCGGGCGCCGGCGCGGTGTTCAGCACGTTCGACACCACCGAGGGCACCCCCACCGCCGCGCCGTTCACCGAACCTGCGGCCGCCGACGAACTCACCACCGCCGCCGCACTACGCGCGCTGGGCAAACGCGACGTGATCGGCCCGCTGGCCGACGAAGCCGCCCTCACCCGCTGCGTGCAAGCCAACGGCATCGACCGCGCGGTGCTGGGAGCGTCGAATATCACTTTCCGTGGCTCCGATGCCGTCCTGGTCCTCGTCCAGGGCGAGCAAGCCCCCACCATCACCGCCCTGGTGGTCGGCACCGGCTGCACCACCGGCACCCCGGAACGGCTCACCCTGCGCGACATCGGCTGAGGGACCAGCCGCGAGGAAATACCGGGAACAACACCGTTTAGGCTGTTGTTGACCGACACGTCCCAGCTTTACTTCTCGGAAGGTCCCCATGAGCACGCCAGTTCGCGACCTGATCATCGTCGGCTCAGGGCCCGCCGGCTACACGGCGGCCGTCTACGCCGCCCGCGCGGAGCTTTCGCCGCTGGTCTTCGAGGGCACCCAGTTCGGTGGCGCCCTGATGACCACCACCGAGGTGGAGAACTTCCCCGGCTTCCGCGACGGCATCATGGGCCCCGACCTCATGGAGCAGATGCGCGACCAGGCCAAGCGTTTCGGCGCCGAGCTGCGCACCGAGGACGTCGACGCGATCGACCTGTCCGGCCCCGTGAAGAAGGTCACCGTCGGTGACGAGACCTTCGAGGCCTACGCCGTGATCCTCGCGATGGGTTCGGCCGCGCGCTACCTGAACGTGCCGGGGGAGCAGGACCTGCTCGGCCGCGGTGTGAGCGCCTGCGCCACCTGCGACGGCTTCTTCTTCAAGGGCCAGGACATCGTCGTGGTCGGCGGCGGCGACTCCGCCATGGAGGAAGCGACCTTCCTCACCAAGTTCGCCGCGAGCGTCACCATCGTGCACCGCCGTGAGGAGTTCCGTGCGTCACGGATCATGCTCGAGCGCGCCAAGGCCAACGAGAAGATCAAATTCCAGCTCAACTCCGAGGTTGTGAAGGTCAACGGTGAGAAGAGCGTCACCAGCCTCACCCTGCGCGACACCCGCACCGGCGCGGAGTCCGAGCTCGACGCGACCGGCCTGTTCGTCGCCATCGGGCACGATCCGCGCAGCGAACTCGTCAAGGGCCAGGTCGCACTCGACGGCGAAGGCTATGTGCAGGTGACCGATCCGGGCACCGCCACCGATGTCGCGGGTGTTTTCGCCGTGGGCGACCTCGTCGACCACACCTACCGGCAGGCGATCACCGCCGCGGGCACCGGCTGCCGCGCCGCGATCGACGCCGAACGCTGGCTCGCCGAGCAGGGCGACATCACCGCCAACACGCTCGACCACGCCGACGGCCCGGCCGCTGTGCGCGCCAACTGATTTCGAGTTCCACCCCTGTCGAGGAGACACCCATGGCCGAGAGTGCCAACACCATCACCGTCACCGACCAGTCCTTCGCCGACGACGTCCTGCTCAGCGAAAAGCCGGTGCTCGTCGACTTCTGGGCCGACTGGTGCGGCCCGTGCAAGATGGTCGCCCCCGTGCTGGAGGAGATCGCGGGCACCCACGCCGACAAGCTGACCGTCGCCAAGCTCGACACCGAGGCCAATCCCGGCACCGCCCGCGACTACCAGATCCTGTCGCTGCCCACGATGATCTTGTTCCAGGGTGGCAAGCCGGTGAAGCAGATCGTCGGCGCGAAAGGTAAGGCGGCGCTGCTGCGCGAGCTCGACGGTCTCATCTAACACAGAGCATCCGACAAAAGCGCTTCCTACCGGCCGACGCGCCGTAGGATGCCTGGACCCGGGATTCCCGCAAAGCGGCCCGGGTCTGAGACAATCGACGGACGCTCCGGCCGAAGGAAAGGGCTCTCACGCATGCACCGACTTCGTCACGGCGATTCAGGACCAGCCGTCGCAGAGGTTCGGAGCACCCTCGCAAGCCTCGGTTTCCTGCATCTCCCACACGTCGAATCCACTGACGGACCGGAGTATTGGAAGGACACCGAGGCGGTGTTCGATCGGCCCCTCGATTCGGCGATCCGCGCGTTCCAGCAGCAGCGCGGTCTCCTCGTCGACGGGGTGGTCGGTCCGGCCACCTATCGCGCGCTGAAGGAAGCCTCCTACCGGCTGGGTGCTCGCACGTTGATCTACCAATTGTCGGCACCGCTCTACGGTGACGACGTGGCCACCCTGCAGCGCAAGCTTCAGGATCTCGGCTTCTACGTGTACCGGGTGGACGGGCACTTCGG
Organism: Nocardia sp. NPDC055002; assembly: GCF_053608825.1. NCBI lineage: Bacteria > Bacillati > Actinomycetota > Actinomycetes > Mycobacteriales > Nocardiaceae > Nocardia > Nocardia sp. NPDC055002. The sequence goes on along the minus strand of NZ_JBSGWE010000004.1, from coordinate 622,571 downwards.
CCCGCACACCCACGACGGGCTCAGCGCGTTCCAGCGCGAGATCGGCCTGTCCGCCGACGGTATCTGCGGACCCGACACCTTGCGCTCGCTGGATCTGCTCGGCGCGCGCGTCACCGGTGGCAACCCGCATCGCATCGCCGAGGAAGAAGTGGTGCATCGTGCGGGCCCGCAGCTCACCGGCAAGCGGATCGTCATCGATCCCGGATTCGGCGGCGCCGACAAGGGTTTCGCGGTGCCCACCGAATACGGCGACGTCTACGAGTCGGAGATCCTGTGGGATCTCGCTTCCAGGCTCGAAGGCCGGATGGCCGCGACCGGCATGGAAACCTTCCTGTCCCGGCCGTGGGGCGCCAACCCCACCGATGCCGAACGCGCCGACACCTCCAACGCCTTCGATGCCGACCTGATGATCTCGCTGCGCTGCGCGACCAGTGACAATCCGTCCGCGAAGGGAGTGGCCGGTTTCTACTGGGGCAACTCGCACGGTTCGGTGTCGATGATCGGTCAGGTACTGGCCGGTTTCATTCAGCGCGAAGTGGTGGCCCGAACCTCGGTGCAGGACTGCCGGACTCATCAGCGCACCTGGGACCTGTTGCGCCTGACCAAGATGCCGACCGTGCAGGTCGACCTCGGCTACCTCACCAACGACTACGACGCCTCGGTCCTCACCAACCCGCGCATGCGCGACGTGATCGCCGAAGCGATTCTGATCTCGGTGAAGCGGCTCTATCTGCTCGGCCAGGACGACCAGCCGACCGGCACCTACACCTTCGCCGAGTTGCTCGCCGAAGAACTGGCGGCCGCCGACGCGGGCAACGTGCCCGCCCCGCGCGTCTAGCCCCACACAAGACCAACGGCCCCGCGGTTGTCCGCGGGGCCGTTCTTGTTGTCTCGGGTCAGTGCGCGCCGACGCGCGAGGGCGGTTCCATAGACGCCGCCGCCAGGAGTTGATCGAGCGCGCGCTCGACGTCTTCCTTCCAGCCGTGATCGGAGTCGAGTTCCAGGCGCAGCCGGGGGAAGCGGTGGTGCGGGGCCACCACTTCGAAACCGACCTCGGCGAGGAAATCCGCGTCGATCATGCAGGTTTCGGGAGTGCACCTCGTCGCCGACGACGGGTCCCGCAGCGGCGCCGCGATCCGTTCCATCAGCCGCATCGATGATCCGAAGCCGCGATCGGCCACCGAACTCGACGGTGGGCCGTTGCGAATGCCGAACGCTTCCAGTGCCCGTACGCCACGACGCACCAGATCGGCCACCACGGCCTGAACGAGGCGATGGGCTACATCGGCCTCGTCGTAGGGGAATTCGGCCTGCAGCGTGGTCAGCAGGACCGCGTCCGGGCTTACTGGGGAGGTGGGGAACAGCGCGGAACGTGGCACGGCACTCGGGGGTGAGTACAGCGCGCAGCCCGCGAGGTTGTTGTCCACGTGGGCCACCTGCCCGCACGAACCCCACTCGAGCATCACCGTCGAGAGCCAGGCTTCCTTTTCGAAGACCGGATCGCTGAACGCGTGCGAGTCCGCGGCGACGGCCGGGTCGAGCTCCCAGAACACACACCGCCGGGTGTGCGCCGGGAGCTGACCGAGCCCGTCGAGAGTCAAAGCCGTGACGCTGGTCGACACCGCTCTGTTCAGCCTCCAGCTGTCGGATTCATCCACGCTCACGCCACATCACTATCCACAGTACGTGCCGCCTCTTTCAGTCACAGTGACGTTTCGGGGCCGACTTGCTCCATCAGCGCCACGATGCGCTCGAGATCTTCGACGGACCCGAACTCGACAACGATCTTGCCCTTGTTCTTACCGAGGCTGACCGTGACCCGGGTGTCGTAGGAACCCGACAGTCTCTCGGCAACATCTTGCAGACCCGGCATGTGGATCGGTTTACGCTTCGGCGCCGGGGGAGCGGTCGGCGAGGGCTCGCGGTTCGCGAGTTGCACCGCTTCCTCCGTAGACCGAACCGACATTCCCTCACGGACGATTCGTGCAGCCAACTCTTCCTGTGCGTCCGCGCCGGCATCCAAACCGAGCAGCGCCCTGGCGTGTCCGGCCGAGAGCACCCCGGCGGCCACCCGACGCTGCACGGGAATCGGCAGCTTCAGCAAACGAATCATATTCGTCACCACCGGCCGCGAGCGACCGATTCGCGAAGCCAATTCCTCGTGCGTGACGTCGAACTCCTCGAGCAGCTGCTGATAGGCCGCCGCCTCCTCGAGGGGGTTCAGCTGCACGCGGTGGATGTTCTCCAGGAGCGCGTCGCGCAGCATCGAGCCGTCGTCGGTGTCCCGGATGATCGCCGGGATCGTGGCGAGTCCGGCCTCTTGGCATGCGCGCCAGCGGCGCTCGCCCATGACCAACTGGAACTTGTCGACGCCCGGTTCGACGCGGCGCACGACGATCGGCTGCATGAGACCGAACTCGCGAATCGAGTGCACGAGCTCCGCGAGTGCGTCTTCCTCGAAGACCTGACGTGGCTGCTTCGGGTTCGGCTCGATCAGGTCCGCGGGCACCTCGCGGTACACCGCGCCGCCGGGGGAGACCAGATCGGATTCGGGCTCGGGCTCCGGCGCGGGCTCCGCGTCCGGAACACGATGCAGGAACGCCTCGGCCGGTTGCGGGCCGATCGGATTGATCCCGATCACGCTCGCGGCGGCACTACTCAAGCCCGGCGCCACGGCCGGACCCGTCGGGATCAATGCGGCCAACCCGCGACCGAGACCGCCCTTTTTCGCCTGACTCATCGGCTACCGATCCCTTCCTCGTTCCAACTCACGCTAAGACGCGTCTTGCTTCAGCTGCGCACGAGCGGCGAGCTCGCGCCCCGCGTCCATGTAGCTCATCGCACCGCGCGAGCCTGGATCGTAATCGAGCACGGTCATCCCGTAGCCCGGCGCCTCCGAGACCTTCACGCTGCGCGGGATCATCGACTTGAGGACCACATCGCCGAAGTGGTTGCGCACTTCCTCGGCCACCTGGTCCGCCAGCTTGGTGCGGCCGTCGTACATCGTCAGCAGGACGGTCGACACGTGTAGCTCCGGGTTGAGGTGCGCCTGCACCAGCCCGATATTGCGGAGCAACTGACCGACACCCTCCAGCGCGTAGTACTCGCACTGGATCGGGATCAGCACCTCCTTGGCCGCCACGAGCGCATTGACCGTGAGCAGACCGAGGGAGGGCGGGCAGTCGATCAACACGTAGTCGATGTCGAAGCCGACCATGCCCGCCTCGCGGATCGCGGTCTTCAACCGCCCTTCTCTGGCGACCATCGAGACCAGTTCGATCTCCGCGCCGGCCAGGTCGATCGTGGCCGGGACACACAGCAATCGCTCGCTGTGCGGGCTCACCTGGATCGCGTCCTTGACCGTCACTTCACCGATCAGCAGCTCGTAGCTGGACGGCACACCCGAGTTGTGTGCGACGCCCAGCGCCGTACTCGCGTTGCCCTGCGGATCAAGATCGACCACAAGGACCGTCATTCCCTGGTGCGCTAGCGCCGCAGCGAGATTGACCGTCGTAGTCGTCTTACCGACGCCGCCCTTCTGGTTGGCGATAGTGATGATCCGTTGCTCGCGAGGTTTCGGCACAGTGACCTTTCCTGGATGCAGAATCTGGCTGGCGCGTTGCGCTTCCGCCGCGATCGGGGTCTCGGCCGGGGAGATATGCCCGAAAGGAGTATTCCCGAACGTCTCCGCGTCGAAGCTGCTGGAATCCAGCATCCCCGGGACCCGCGACGTTGTTTCCCGTGAAACATTCGCCGGACCGCTCGACATAGATTGCTCCTAACCCGAGAAACTTCAGATCACGTATCCCCGACGAACGTCGGCGCCGTGTCGTCACAAACAAACTGTGTCGGTGGAGAACTCGAAGACTCGAGGAGGGTGGCTCACTCCCGCCCGACTCTGACAGCTTGCCAGCCCCAGGACACTTAGGAAAGCTGAATCGCGGCACGCCGACAAGGACACACCCAACACTCACAAATTAGAGCCCGCGGCCGATGTTTCACGGGAAACAACGGGGGAGTGGGCACCACAATCAGACGGCCGATGAGTGCCTCAACACACGAGCCGAGCTCGCCCAGAGAGCTCCCCCACTCAGCCCGTCCCATCCACCCCGTCCTCAAATCCGTCTGGAATCCGCACTCCCAACCAGACAGCACTCCCGTCCACACCGCACTCCCAGCCACACCGCACTCCCCAGATCCGCCATGACCGCACTCCCAACCCCGCCCCCGCGACCCCTAGGGAGCGGCGGCCACGAAGTGGCCGGTCCGCGGCCGGGTCGCCGGTTAGCGCTCGAAGCGCATGCGCCGCAGGCGCGAGTCTCGAGCGCTAACCGGCGGCCCCTCAGGGCCGCGGACACGCGCGCGCCAGCGCGCCAACAAACACAGCCTCAAACCCCTGGGACTACCGAACACCCAATCCCAGCCACAAATCCCACCCGCACTCCCCATCACCCATGCACCCGGAGTCAGCGGAGAAGCACCCCTCAGCATCAGCACAGCACCCCAACCAATTCACCACTCGCCCCGAGCCCCATCTCAAACAGATCCACATGAATCATCGGCTCACAGTCTCAGCCCGTCTCGCCGACATCCGACCCGCCTAGCTTCTGACCCCACCCCTATGGGAACCGAACGACGCCCGATCACCACCGGACTATCTCCACACACCCAGCAGTCAACGATGGTCCAGCCGAACGCGTCGCCCGCGACGACCACCGTGGCGCTACTCAACGAGAGAAGCGGAACCCAGCTGCGCCGCCGAGAAGACCCGATGCCACACATCTTCCGATCGGACACCAACGCCCATTGCTGATCGGCAAACACACAACTGCCGAACACACTCGCTCACGGCAACTTCCATCCCAGGATCTGCCACACAACAGACCGCCAGATTTTCGCCCTCGACTTCGCCGACGCTCACCCCACCCAACGGACACCCGACGATCACCCCGACCCGTGAGCCGAAGATTCGATCTCACCAGACCTGCCCCGGCTGACAGCCAATGCACTTCCCCAACAGATGGCATTCCGCTTCAAACCGAGCGAGCGAATCCACCCCGACCAAACCCGACTGGCGAAGTCCGCACGACGCATACGAAGTTCGATCAACAACGAGGAGGAGAGGTTGTCGCGTTCCACGTGAAACACTTCCACTCACCGAACGCGACACCCATCCGCAACTACCAAAAATAGACCCGCCCCAAGCCCATACAACGACCCTCGGCAAGATTCGTCACGTTACGAAACGTGCGAACCCGCTAGATGGAAGAGATTTCAGGCCGATCAGGATTCGCGACGCTTCCGAGCCTTCTTCTCCACCCCGGCGGCTTTCCGTTCACTGCGACGAGTCGGACGCTCGGCGCGGGGGAGAAGTTCGGCACTGATGACAAGAGTGGGGATTTCCACGATGCCGGCACCGCACCCGACAACCCGGAGATCGGTAGCACCGTCGCGAATCAGCTCGGCACCGTCGCGCTCGAGTTCTTCGGCGGCACTGGTTCCTTTGAGAGCGAGCATGCGACCGTGGTCGCGAAGAAGGGGGAGCGACCAGTGGGCGAGTTTGGCGAGAGGAGCCACCGCGCGCGAAGTGACGACATCCGCGCCGCCCGCTTCTTTGATCACACCGGACTGCTCCGCCCGACCGCGAACCACCGTGACATCCAACCCGGCTTCTTCGATGAACTCGCTCAAGAAGATCGTCCGACGCAGCAGCGGTTCCACGAGAGTGATGCGAAGGTCGGGCCGGGCGATCGCGAGGGGGATTCCAGGAAGCCCGGCACCGCTGCCGATATCGACAACCGAAGCGCCTTCATCGATCAGCTCGCCGATGACAGCACAGTTGAGAATGTGACGCTCCCATAGCCGGGGAACCTCACGGGGACCGATGAGACCGCGTTCCACACCGGCCGTCGCCAGCGCCGCGTAGTACCGGCGGGCGATGTCCAAGCGGTCGCCGAACACTCGGGCAGCGGCGGCGGGCGGTTCCAGCTCGTCGGCCGGCGCACCCAGTTCTCGTTCCACGTGAAACATCCTTCCGAGTGATGGCAATGAAAAAGCCCCCGGTCCGAGACCGGAGGCCTAATCACATCGTTCGTGGTTACGGCGGAAGTCAGCCTACTCGGGCACTACCACCACGTGACGATTCGGCTCGACGCCTTCGCTCTCGCTCGCCACACCCTCGATATCGGCGACAGCGTCGTGCACGATCTTGCGCTCGAACGGAGTCATCGCGGACAGCGCCTCAGGCGCGCCCGACTCGAGCACCCGCTTGGCGGCGGCGACGCCGATCTCGCTCAGATCGGTCCGGCGCTGCGCGCGCCAACCGGCCACATCGAGCATCAGCCGGCTACGCACGCCGGTCGCCTGCTGCACGGCGAGCCGGGTCAGCTCCTGCAGCGCGTCGAGCACTTCACCGTTACGTCCGACGAGCTTGGTCAGATCACGGCCGCCGTCGATGCTCACGATGGCGCGGTCGCCCTCGACATCGAGGTCGATATCGCCGTCGAAGTCGAGCACATCGAGTAGCTGCTCGAGGTAGTCGCCCGCGATCTCGCCCTCTTCGATCAACGCTTCTTCGGCGTCGTTCACGACGTCAACAGCAGTCGTCGCCACAGTGGCGTCCCCTCCGTCGGTCTCGGTCTCAACAGTCATTGGATTCCCTCTATCCGATCGCGTCTCAGCGCTTACGCTTCTGGTTCGCACGGCCACGGTTACCCGGCCGCTGCTGCCCGCCGGGCCTGCGCTTGCCACCGCCCTGCTTGGCCGACTGTTTGGGGGTGCCGTTGGTCGCCGCGGCGCCGTTCACCGACGGCTCGTCATCGACGGCCGGGGCGTCCTGCTTCTTGCGGACGTCGACCGGCTTGGCACCGGGCTTGGGCGCGTTCTGCGACCGCAGCTCCAGCTTCTTCTGCTTGCGCTCTTCGTCTTCCTTTTCCATCCGGCCGAACACCAGGTGCTGCTGTCCGTAGGTCCAGATGTTGTTCGCCACCCAGTAGAGCAGGATGCCGATCATCAGGAAGGGGCCACCGACCATCACGCCGAGCGGGAAGACCCACAGCGACAACTTGTTCATGATGGCGGCCTGCGGGTTGGCGGCGGCTTCGGGCGTCTGCCGCTGCACCGAGGCGCGAGCGTTGAAGTGGGTTGCCAGGCCGGCGATGATCATCAGCGGGACGGCGACGAGCGCGATGCTCAGCTTGGTGGGCGTGCCACCCCAGTCCGCGAATGCTTCCAGCTGCTCCGGCGGCGCGGTGATGAACGCCGCGATCGGCGCACCGAAGATGCGGGCGCTCAGGAAGGACTGGACGTCGGCAGCGCTGAAGATGTAGTTCGCGGTGTGCGCGTTGTCGTAGTTCGACATCCCGATCTGGCCCCAGCCGGTGCCCGTACGGTTGAACGAGCGCAGCACGTGGAACAGACCGAGGAAGACCGGCACCTGCACCAGGACGGGCAGGCAGCCCATGAGCGGGTTGAAGCCGTGCTCCTTCTGGAGCTTCTGCATCTCCTTCGCCATGGTCTCGCGGTCGTTCTTGTACTTCTTCTGCAGCTCCTTGATCTGGGGCTGCAGCTCTTGCATCTGTTTGGTTGTGCGTACCTGCTTGACGAACGGCTTGTACAGCACCAGGCGCAGCGTGAACACGAGGAACACGATCGCCAGTGCCCAAGTGAGACCGCTGTCAGGCCCGAACACAAAGCCGAAGGCTTTGTGCCAGAACCACAGAATTGCGGATACCGGCCAATAGATGATGTCGAGCACGGCTCTAGGTACTCCCGTCGTTCGTATCGCCGATCAGCGCGGGCGATGACTTTGTGCAGGCATTCGACCCGCGCTCAGGCACGGGATCCCACCCTCCAGGGTGCCAGGGCGCGCATTTCGCGAGCCGCACGACCGTCAGTGCCGATCCGACGACCAACCCGCGGGTACGCAAGGCAGTCACCGCGTACTCACTGCAGGTGGGGGTGAACCGGCAGATCGGCATCCGGGTGGGGGAGACATAGGTCCGGTAGAGCTCGATCAGGGCGATCAGGGCTTTCGCGGGCAGGCGGGTGAGGGTCCTCATCGCCGTTCACCGGCCGAGGTGCGACCGAGCGCGAGCTCCGGTTCCCCACGCAATCCGAGCTTGCGCAGGCCGGTGCGCAGCTGGCGCAGCAACTCGGCGGAATCGGCGGTGGCGGCGCCGGGCAGAGCCCGGATCACGACATCGGTGCCGACCGGCAGTTCATCGACCACCTGGGCGCACATATGACGCAGGCGGCGGGCCACCCGGTGGCGAACCACCGCGTTTCCCACCGCCTTGCTGACAATCAGTCCGAACCGAGGACCACCTACGCGGACCAGAGAATCGCCGTCGGCGACATCGTCGTACGCGTGCGTGAGCGCGTGTACGACGAGATCTCGCCTCCCGATTCGCTGACCGCGGCGCACCGTGCGGGAGAATTCGGCACGGTGGTGCAACCGATACGGCTCAGGCAACACCCGAGCGTCCGACTACGCGCGATCAGGCAGTCAGTTCGGTACGGCCCTTACGGCGACGCGCCGCAACGATGGCGCGGCCCGCACGGGTCCGCATCCGGAGACGGAAGCCGTGGACGCGCGCCCGACGACGGTTGTTCGGCTGGAACGTCCGCTTGCCCTTGGCCACGGTCAACACTCCTGTAGTAGGTGGGCACCATTCGGCGCCCGAAGTCTGTACAAATGATTTGTCTGCGCTGCGGACCGCGGTCTACGCACAGATTGCCTTGGCGATCGGTGTGCAGCAGACAGCCGCCAACCGCGCCAAGGGGTGACTGTACGAGGGTACTTATCCCGAAGGGACGGGTCAAACTCGGCCCCCACGTACCTGTCACCGGCACAGGTCAAGGCTACCGGACGCCCGAACGGACCAGAGGTCTGGCCCGACCAGGCACGACACGCCCGGGCCGCAGTGACGCATGCGGCCACTTTTCGTGAGTTCTTCCACACCCCTGGCGTTGCGTGGCGCGGCCAGCTAACCTCTGTAGCCGGGGGATTGCTGAAGAACCGCAGGTCCAGCCCCATTCACTGCCACACGCTGGCAGAATTCCTTTATCCCCAGGTTTGTCCACATCTGTGGATAATTATGTGGACAGACGGCCGCAGTGGCATATTCGTAAGGCCGTCGGTGCCCGCGCCGCAGTCCGGAATTACCGGGCCACAGCGTTCGAACCGGCTTCGGTTGTACGCAGGATCACTGGATTACACCTGTTCACGGGTGCTTTCCGGCGTGCGCGAAGGCCGTGGGCCCCAACAAACCGGTCCGGGGAGGACGCTGTATGGACGACGAGCAGAACGTGCTGGCCACAGTGTGGCCGGAGGTGGTTGCCGAGCTCACCACCGGCTCTGCCGACGGCGCCATCCCCGCGGTGAGTCGCGCACAGCAGGCCTGGTTGAAGCTGGTGAAGCCACTCACCGTCGCGCAGGGTTTCGCGTTGCTGTCGGTCCCGTCCTCGCTGGCACAGGAGGCGATCGAGCGTGATCTGCGCGAGCCGATCCTGCGATCGCTCGGCCGTCGGCTGGGCCCCCAAGTGGAAGGACTCGGGGTGCGCATCGCCGCGCCGAGCCCGGCCGCGGGGGAGCGGGCCGGTAGTTCGCCCCGGCACGCCAGGATGACGAGCAGGCCGGAGCGTCCGCGCGAGCAGGTGCGCCCACCCGCCGGTTATCCCGGTCCCGATTTCAGTGTTCCCGATTACGCCGCCCGTGGTGAGTACGGCAGGCCGCGCTACGGCGCGGGCGAGTACCCCGTCCAGGGTGGCGAGTACGGCAACGACTATCAGTCGTCCCCCGACTATCCGGCCAACGGCGAGTACCCGAGCAGCTACGGCGGCCGTGAGTACCCCGGCCAGGCCGGCGAGTACGGCGAGCGCAACGACTACGCGGGGCACCGCGAGTACCCGGCCGAATCGGAGTACCAGCAGCAACAGCCGGAGTACCAGCAGAGTCCGTCGGAATTCGGCCAGCAGCCCGAGTACCAGCAGGCACCGTCGGAGTACGGCCAGCAACCGGAATACCAGCAGGCACCGTCCGATTTCGGCCAGCCTGCCGAGTACCAGGGCGACCGCAACGAGTTCCCCGGCACCGATTTCGAGCCGACCGCGGCGTACCCGGTACCCGACTATCCCGGCGCCGAGTTCGGCGGCCGCGGTGAGTTCCGTGGCGCGCGTCCGGACCAGCGAGTCCCCGAGACCGCACCGCCCGCCCGCCGCGAGCAAGCCGCGGCACCGCGGCGCGACCACTCCGGCCAGGAGTCGCTGTTCACTCCCGACCCGGCGCCGCAGCGCGCGCCGAACCGCGGCAGGCCGTCCGAAGAGCCGGCCGCCGCTCGTGCCGAGGAGCCGAGTGGCGAGAGCCAGGACAAGCCGTTCCCCGGTCAGCCCGGCGCGCAGCCGGTCGACGACGAACCCGTGGTGAGCAACCGCAACAACTGGCCGACCTATTTCAGCAAGTCGCCCGAGGCGCCGCCGCAGTCCTCCTCGTCGGCCAGTCTCAATGCCAAGTACACGTTCGAGACCTTCGTCATCGGCGCGTCCAACCGGTTCGCGCACGCTGCCGCGGTCGCCATCGCGGAGGCGCCTGCGCGTGCCTACAATCCGCTGTTCGTCTGGGGCGCTTCGGGATTGGGCAAAACCCACCTGCTGCACGCGGCGGGTCACTACGCGCAGCGGCTGTTCCCCGGCATGCGGGTGAAGTACGTCTCGACCGAAGAATTCACCAACGACTTCATCAACAGCCTGCGCGACGACCGCAAGGTCGCGTTCAAGCGTCGCTACCGCGAGACCGACATCCTGCTGGTCGACGACATCCAGTTCATCGAGGGCAAGGAAGGCATCCAGGAGGAGTTCTTCCACACCTTCAACACCCTGCACAACGCGAACAAGCAGATCGTGGTGTCCTCGGACCGCCCGCCCAAGCAGCTGGCCACCCTGGAGGAACGGCTGCGGACGCGCTTCGAGTGGGGCCTGATCACCGATGTGCAGCCGCCTGAGCTGGAGACTCGCATCGCGATTCTGCGCAAGAAGGCGCGGATGGACCGGCTCGATGTGCCGCACGACGTGCTCGAGCTGATCGCGAGCCGGGTGGAGCGCAATATCCGCGAGCTCGAGGGTGCGCTGATCCGGGTGACGGCGTTCGCCTCGCTCAACGGTCAGCCGCTCGACCTCTCGCTGGCCGAGGTGGTGCTGCGCGACCTGATGCCCGACACGGCGGCACTGGAGATCAACGCGGCGACGATCATGGCTGTCACCGCCGAGTATTTCAACACCACGCTCGAGGAGCTGACCGGCCCGGGCAAGGCGCGTCCGCTCGCGCAAGCCAGGCAGATCGCGATGTATCTGTGCCGTGAGCTCACCGACCTGTCGCTGCCCAAGATCGGGCAGGCGTTCGGTCGAGACCACACCACCGTGATGTACGCGGAGAAAAAAGTCCGCAAGGAGATGACCGAGCGCCGTCGGGTCTACGACCAGGTCCAAGAACTCACAGCCCGAATCAAACAGCGCTCCCGCTGATTTCATCCCCAACCCGGAACACCGCCCTGACCTGGGGCGGTGTTCTTTTTTGCCCTGGGGATTCCTCGAGGAATTCCTGTGGATTCCTCGAGGAATCCACACCTTTGTGCACCGGTCGGTACACAGGGTGTTGGGCGAGGGTGTGCAGCGTTCATGCACAGGCAGTTGTCCACATCATCCACAAGACGCTCCACTAACACCTGTGCACTAGCGGTGACCTGCGGCGTCACCGAATCCGGCCTGTGGATTCCTCGAGGAGTCCCTGTGGAGTCCTCGAGGAATCCCCACCGTTGCCACCAGGCTGGCCCGACGTGTGAACAACTGGGTGAATCCGGTGGAACAACTCGAGGACAACTCGAGGATGGAATGGGGACAACTTCACGCCTCCACAGCCACCGCTGATTCATCCTCGAGTCACCCCAAGGCCATCCCCATGCCATCAAGCGCTCTGACCTGCGGATTTGGGCGAAATCCACAGATTCCACAGTGCCTACTACTACTTCAGTTCTCCTTCTAGAGAGAACTCTTTTAAAACAGGGTGTGTGGAAACTCGGTTGGGGAGGCTCGAGTCAGGCGGTCGTTCACTCACAGACAGGCAAGGAGGAGCGGGGTGGTTCGACGAGCGGGAATCGACCGGGAGGGTCGATGCGGAGTTCGCGCACTGCACGGGTACCGTTTGGTTGTCGGTCGGTTGTGCGAGACTCAATGCGCGGCCGACACAGCAGTTCAACTCCGCTGACACACACCCGCACACGGATTCGAAACTCGGAGAGGACAAATCGGGCGATGGAGCTTGCGAGCATGAAGTTTCGGGTCGCCCGAGAGGACTTCGCCGAATCGGTGGCCTGGGTGGCGCGCAGTCTCCCGTCCCGGCCTCCGGTGCCTGTTCTCGGTGGTGTGCTGCTGGTGGCCGACGAGAACGGCCTGACGGTCTCCGGGTTCGACTACGAGGTCTCCGCGCAGATGCGTGTCGCGGCCGAGGTCGCCGGTCCCGGCCAGGTACTGGTGTCGGGCCGCCTGCTCGCCGATATCACCAAGTCGCTGTCGAACAAGCCGGTCGATGTCTCCGTCGACGGCACCCGTGTGCTCATCGCCTGTGGCAGCGCGAAGTTCTCCCTGCCGACCATGCCGGTCGAGGACTATCCCCAGCTGCCCGAGGTGCCGCAGCAGACCGGTGAACTCACCGTCGACGTGTTCGCCGAAGCCGTCGGCCAGGTCGCCGTCGCCGCGGGCCGTGACGACACCCTGCCGATGCTCACCGGTATCCGCGTCGAGATCGAGGGCAACGACGTGGTGCTCGCCGCCACCGACCGCTTCCGCCTCGCTGTGCGCCACTTGCAGTGGAACCCGACCCGCTCCGACATCGAGACCGCGGTGCTCATCCCCGCGCGCACGCTGTCCGAGGCCGCCAAGACCCTCGGTGCCGCCGAGGCGCCCGTGCAGCTGTCGCTGGGCAGCGGTGGTGGCGCCGACGGCCTGCTCGGCATCGTCAACGGTGGCCGGCGGACCACCACCCGACTGCTCGACGCGGAATTCCCCAAGTTCCGCCAGTTGCTCCCCAAGGAGCACACCTCCATCGCCACCCTGCCCGTCGCCGTGCTGTCCGAGGCGATCAAGCGTGTCGCCCTGGTGGCCGAGCGCGGTGCCCAGGTGCGGCTGGAGTTCTCCACAGACGGCGTGCTGCTGTCGGCGGGTGGGGACGACGCGGGCCGGGCCGAGGAATGGCTGGAAGCCGATTTCCGCGGCGAACCGCTCACCATCGCGTTCAACCCCGGCTACCTGACCGAGGGCCTGGCCGCGCTGCACACCGACCGGGTCACGTTCGGGTTCACCACGCCCAGCCGTCCCGCGGTGCTGCTGCCCGCCTCCGACGAGGAGCCCAAGGTCCTCGAGTCGGGCGCGTTCGCGGCGCTGGAGAGCCAGTACATCTACCTGTTGATGCCGGTCCGGCTGCCCGGCTGAGCAGGCAGGGGCGGCTAGGCCTACATGTTCATCCGTGAGCTGTCGGTCCGTGATTTCCGTTCGTGGGAACACGCCGATCTCGAGTTGTCCCCAGGGCGCACGGTGCTCCTGGGGGCGAATGGCAACGGCAAGACGAATCTGCTCGAGGCCGTCGGTTATCTGGCGACACTCGGCTCGCACCGGGTCTCCGCCGACGCGCCGCTGATCCGGATGGGCGCCACCCAGGCCAGGATCGGGGCCACCGTGGTGAACACCGGGCGGGAACTGCGCGTCGATGTGGAACTCAAGGCGGGCAGCGCCAATCGCGCGCAGATCAATCGCTCGCCGGTGCGCCGCTCGCGCGAGATCCTGGGGATTCTGCAGACCGTGTTGTTCGCGCCGGAGGATCTGGCGCTGGTGCGTGGGGATCCGGGGGAGCGGCGCCGGTTCCTCGACGAGTTGTCCACAGCCCGGTTGCCCAGGCTCGCCGGTGTGCGCGCCGATTACGACAAGGTGTTGCGGCAGCGTTCGGCGCTGTTGAAAACCGCTGGGCGCCAATCGCGTTCACGTGCCGATCTGGGCACCCTCGACGTGTGGGACGGGCACCTCGCCGATCATGCGGCGGTGCTGCTCGCCGAACGATTGCGCCTGGTCCACGACCTGTATCCCCATCTGTCCCAGGCATATCGGTCGATCGCACCCGAATCACGTCCTGCGGCAATCACTTACCGCTCCGGGTATCTCCCACCGGAACTTCTCGATCCGGCCAGAGTGCCGGAGGCCGGTGATGCACAGCTGCTGCACGAGATCATGCTGCGCGAGCTGGCCGCCGCCAGGAACCGGGAACTCGATCGCGGGGTCTGTCTGGTCGGCCCGCATCGCGACGATCTGGAGTTGCTGCTCGGCAGCGCACCGGCGAAGGGATTCGCCAGTCACGGGGAATCCTGGTCGTTCGCTCTCGCGCTGCGGTTGGCCTCGTTCGAGCTGTTGCGTGGAGAAGGTTCCGAACCGGTGCTGCTGCTCGACGACGTGTTCGCCGAGCTCGACCGCCGCCGGCGCACCGCGCTCGCGGAGGTGGCCGCGGGTGCCGAGCAGGTGTTGATCACGGCCGCGGTGGCCGAGGATGTGCCGTCGGAACTGGCCGCCGAACCGTTGCGTGTGCACACGACCGGCGAGGCGGACCGGCGTACCTCACAGATCGTCCCCGAAGTCGCCCAACACGCCGAAGATATGCACAGATCGCGATAGTTATCCCCAGCCCCTGTGGAAAACCGGCAACATGCTGGATATATGCCGGATCGGTGCTCGACGAGCCCGTCTGCGTCCCGGCGTAGACTCCATCCACACTCGGCCACCCTCGACACCGGAAGGCGGAAACCCGTGCCGGAAGAACCCGCACCGGAACTGCGCGGCATCGATCTGGCCCGCCGGGCGCTGGAAGAGGCGCGGGCCGCGGCCAAGGCCAGCGGCAAGTCCGTCGGGCAGGGCAGGGCCTCGCCGGTGCGCAAGCTGCGGGCCGGTGGCAGGCGCCGCAGTGGTTGGTCCGGGTCGGGTCCCGATGCCCGTGATCCCCAGCTCCTCGGGGCGCTCAGTGGCACGCTCGCGAAGAATCGTGGCTGGTCAGGCAAGGTAGCCGAGGGCACGGTGTTCGGCAGCTGGCCGCGGGTGGTCGGTGAGGACATCGCCTCCCACGCCACTCCGGTGACCCTGGAGAACGGCGTGCTCAAGATCGCCGCCGAGTCCACCGCGTGGGCCACCCAGCTGCGCATGTTGCAGAGCCAGATCCTGGCCAAGATCAATGCCGCGGTCGGTCATGGAGTGGTGACCTCGCTGCGCATCACCGGCCCCGCCGCGCCGAGCTGGCGCAAGGGCGATCGCCACATCAAGGGCCGTGGCCCGCGCGATACCTACGGGTAGCCGCGCGGTGACCGGGGCGAGATCCGTTGGGCCCGCGCCGCTCTCAGGCCCGAAGTTGTGGACATGTGCATAGAGCCTGTGGATAACTTCGAAGGCCAAATCTGATTTCGCGAGGACATGGGTAACTCCCTTGGAACCCACAAATCTCGAGCATCCCGACCGCCGGTCCGACTGGACACTCTATTCGCGCCTACGACCGGCAAAATACTCGGGGAGGCGGAACCGTCTCGCGGTTGGACGATTTCTTGCATTCACGGCGAAGCCAGGGGTGTCGTAGGTGCACTGTAAGTTGGGCTTACCAGTAGGATGGTGACGTAACCAGCGGCGAACCCTCGGCGCGTGCTGTGCAGTCCGTGTATTCGATGGCTCTTTGCGAGCCGTGCGCGTGCTGCCCGGATCGCTGCGCCAGGGATCAGCAAGTAAGGAGAGCTACCGAGAAGTGGCTGCCAACGACTCCAACGCATCGGGCAACAATTCAGGCTACGGTGCCTCTTCCATCACGGTCCTCGAAGGCCTCGAGGCGGTGCGCAAGCGCCCTGGCATGTACATCGGTTCCACCGGTGAACGCGGTCTGCATCACCTCATCTGGGAGGTTGTGGACAACTCGGTCGATGAGGCGATGGCCGGCTACGCCACCAAGGTCGAGGTGACCTTGCTCGCCGACGGCGGCGTCGAGGTGATCGACGACGGCCGTGGTATCCCGGTCGGGATGCACGCACAGGGCGTGCCCACGATCGAGGTCGTCATGACCCAGCTGCACGCCGGTGGCAAGTTCGACTCCGACTCCTACGCGGTGTCGGGTGGTCTGCACGGTGTCGGTATCTCGGTGGTGAACGCGCTCTCGACCAAGGTCGAGGTCGAGATCGACGTCGACGGCTACCACTGGACCCAGACCTACAAAGACGCCAAGCCCGGCAAGCTGGTGCAGGGCGAGCCGACCAAGGCCACCGGCACCACGGTGCGCTTCTGGGCCGATCCCGACATCTTCGAGACCACGACCTACAACTTCGAGACCGTGGCGCGGCGCCTGCAGGAGATGGCCTTCCTGAACAAGGGCCTCACCATCAAGCTCACCGACGAGCGGGTCGCCGTGGGCGACGTGACCGACGAAGTGGTCAGTGAGACCGCCGAGGCGCCCAAGCACGCCGAAGAGGTCGCCGCGGAAGCGGTCGAGCACAAGGTGAAGACCCGCACCTACCACTACCCGGGCGGCCTGGTGGACTTCGTCCGCCACATCAACCGCACCAAGTCGGCCATCCACAACTCGGTCGTCGGCTACACGGTCAAGGGCACCGGCCACGAGCTCGAGGTCGCGATGCAGTGGAACTCGGGCTACTCCGAGTCGGTCCACACCTTCGCCAACACGATCAACACCCATGAGGGCGGCACCCACGAAGAGGGCTTCCGCGCGGCGCTCACCACGGTGGTCAACAAGTACGCCAAGGAGAAGAAGCTCCTCAAGGAGAAGGACGGCAACCTCACCGGTGACGACATCCGCGAGGGCCTGGCCGCCATCGTGAGCGTCAAGGTCGGCGAGCCGCAGTTCGAGGGCCAGACCAAGACCAAGCTCGGCAACACCGAGGTGAAGTCGTTCGTGCAGCGTGCCTGCAACGAGCACCTGCAGCACTGGTTCGAGGCCAATCCGGCCGACGCGAAGACCATCGTGCAGAAGGCGGTGTCCTCGGCACAGGCCCGGATGGCCGCCCGTAAGGCACGCGAGCTGGTGCGTCGCAAGTCGGCGACCGACCTGGGCGGACTGCCGGGCAAGCTGGCCGACTGCCGGTCCAAGGACCCGGGCAAGTGCGAGATCTACATCGTCGAGGGTGACTCCGCCGGTGGCTCGGCGAAGTCGGGTCGCGACTCGATGTACCAGGCGATCCTGCCGCTGCGCGGCAAGATCATCAACGTCGAGAAGGCCCGCATCGACCGCGTCCTCAAGAACAACGAGGTCCAGTCGATCATCACCGCGTTCGGCACCGGTATCCACGACGAGTTCGATATCGCCAAGCTGCGCTACAACAAGATCATCCTGATGGCCGACGCCGACGTGGACGGTCAGCACATCGCGACGCTGCTGCTCACGCTGCTGTTCCGCTTCATGCGTCCGCTGGTCGAGCACGGTCACGTATTCCTCGCGCAGCCGCCGCTGTACAAGCTCAAGTGGATGCGTTCGGACCCGGAGTTCGCCTACTCCGACCGTGAGCGCGACGCGCTGGTCGAGGCCGGTCTGGCCGCGGGCAAGAAGATCAACAAGGACGACGGGATCCAGCGCTACAAGGGTCTGGGCGAGATGAACGCCAAGGAGCTGTGGGAGACCACGATGGATCCCTCGGTACGGGTGCTTCGTCAGGTGACGCTGGACGACGCGGCCGCGGCCGACGAGCTGTTCTCCGTGCTGATGGGCGAGGACGTGGAGGCGCGTCGCAGCTTCATCACCCGCAATGCCAAGGACGTCCGTTTCCTCGATGTGTAAGCGGCGCTGCGCCCTCGGGCGCGCCCGCTCGCATGTCGGCCCCTCGAAGGAGATTTGATGACTGAGACCACGCTGCCCCCGTCCGGCGGTGCGGGCGACCGGACCGAACCGGTCGATATCCAGACCGAAATGCAGAACAGCTACATCGACTACGCGATGAGCGTGATCGTCGGGCGTGCGCTGCCCGACGTGCGTGACGGCCTCAAGCCGGTGCACCGTCGCGTGCTCTACGCGATGTACGACAACGGCTACCGCCCGGACCGCGGCTACGTGAAGTCCGCGCGCCCCGTCGCCGAAACCATGGGTAACTACCACCCGCACGGCGACTCGTCGATCTACGACACCCTCGTGCGCATGGCTCAGCCGTGGTCGCTGCGCTATCCGCTGGTCGACGGCCAGGGCAACTTCGGTTCCCGCGGCAACGACGGCGCGGCCGCCATGCGCTACACCGAGTGCCGCCTGACGCCGCTCGCGATGGAGATGCTGCGCGATATCGACTCCGAGACGGTCGATTTCGTCCCGAACTACGACGGTCGCTCGCAGGAGCCGACCGTGCTGCCCGCGCGCGTGCCCGCCCTGTTGATGAACGGCTCCAACGGCATCGCGGTCGGCATGGCCACCAACATCCCGCCGCACAACCTCAACGAGCTGGCCGACGCCATCTACTGGGCGCTGGAGAACTACGAGGCCGACGAGGAATCCACCCTCGCCGCCTGCATGGAACGGGTCAAGGGCCCCGACTTCCCGACGCACGGCCTGATCGTCGGCAGCCAGGGCATCCACGACGCGTACACCACCGGCCGCGGTTCCATCCGCATGCGCGGTGTGGTGGAGATCGAGGAAGACGCGCGTGGCCGCACCACGATCGTCATCACCGAACTGCCGTACCAGGTCAACACCGACAACTTCGTCAACTCCATCGCCGAGCAGGTGAAGGACGCGAAGATCGCGGGTATCTCCGATATCCACGACGAGTCCTCGGACCGCGTCGGCATGCGCATCGTGGTCACGGTCAAGCGTGACGCGGTGGCCAAGGTGGTGCTGAACAACCTCTACAAGCACACCCAGCTGCAGACCAGCTTCGGCGCGAACATGCTCTCGATCGTCGACGGCGTCCCGCGCACGCTGCGGCTGGATCAGATGATTCGCTACTACGTGAATCACCAGCTCGAGGTCATCGTGCGGCGCACCCGCTACCTGCTGCGCAAGGCCGAGGAACGGGCCCACATCCTGCGCGGCCTGGTCAAGGCCCTGGACATGCTCGACCAGGTCATCGCGTTGATCCGCGGCGCGGCCAACACCGATACCGCGCGCACCGGCCTGATGCAGCTGCTCGACATCGACGAGATCCAGTCGACCGCCATCCTCGACATGCAGCTGCGTCGCCTGTCGGCCCTCGAGCGTCAGCGCATCATCGACGATCTGGCCAAGATCGAGATCGAGATCGCCGACTACAAGGACATTCTCGACAAGCCCGAGCGTCAGCGCGCGATCGTGCGCGACGAGCTGGCCGAGATCGTCGAGAAGTACGGCGACGACCGCCGGACCAGGATCATCGCCGCCGACGGTGACGTCGCCGACGAGGACCTGATCGCCCGCGAGGACGTGGTGGTCACGATCACCGAGACCGGCTACGCCAAGCGCACCAAGACCGACCTCTACCGCTCGCAGAAGCGTGGCGGCAAGGGCGTGATGGGCGCCGGCCTCAAGCAGGACGACATCGTCAAGCACTTCTTCGTGTCGTCCACGCACGACTGGCTGCTGTTCTTCACCAACAAGGGGCGCGTCTACCGGGCCAAGGCGTACGAGCTGCCCGAGGCCAACCGGACCGCGCGTGGTCAGCACGTGGCCAACCTGCTCGCGTTCCAGCCGGACGAGAAGATCGCCCAGATCATCCAGCTCAAGACCTACGAGGACGCGCCGTACCTCGTGCTCGCGACACGCGCGGGTTTGGTGAAGAAGTCGAAACTCACCGATTTCGACTCCAACCGCTCCGGCGGCATCGTCGCGGTGAACCTGCGCGATGACGACGAATTGGTCGGTGCGGTGCTGTGCTCGTCCGACGATGACCTGCTCCTGGTCTCGGCGCACGGTCAGTCGATCCGCTTCGCGGCGACCGATGAGGCGCTGCGTCCGATGGGCCGCGCCACCTCCGGCGTGCAGGGTATGCGCTTCAACACCGACGACGAGCTGCTCTCGCTCAATGTGGTGCGTTTGGAGACATATCTGCTGGTCGCGACGGCCGGCGGGTACGCCAAGCGGACCGCGATCGAGGAGTACACCGCGCAGGGACGTGGCGGAAAAGGCGTATTGACAATCCAATACGATCCGAAGCGTGGCAGCCTGGTGGGTGCGCTCATCGTCGACGACGAGGACGAGTTGTACGCGATCACTTCCAGTGGTGGCGTCATCCGCACCGCAGCCAAGCAGGTTCGTAAAGCCGGACGCCAGACCAAGGGCGTGCGATTGATGAACCTCGCGGATGGCGATACCTTGCTAGCGATCGCGCGCAACGCCGACGAGCCCGATCCCGATCAGCTCCTCGGCGACGTGGCTTCGGAGTAACACACCAAATAGCGGCGGCAACGAACGGATCTGAGGATTCCATTGACCACACCGAATCAGTCGAACGACGATCGGAACCAGACCAACGGCGTCACCGAGCGGATCGCCACGTCTCCGATCCCGCCGCGGCCGATCCCACGCCAGGGCGGTCCGGCCGAGGGCGCGGCGCCGGAATCCGGTGCGGCCGGGACCGATTCGTTCGAGGGCAAGGGCAGCAAATCCTCGCCCTACCAGGACGGGTGGGCTCAGCTTCCGCAGCGTGAACCGCAGTCGAACCTGTACCGGCCCGGCGAATCGCCGAGTCAGGGGCGGCCTTCGTCCGGGGCACCGGGCGGCGGCGGTCTCAAGGGCAGTGGGGCGTCCAACGCCCGCACCACTGCCGACCTGGCGGCCAAGGCGGCCCGCAAGGAAGCGGCGATGGTGAAGTCCGTCGGGATCGACGGGCCGACCCGCAGCATCGCGCGTCCGGAGCTGGTCAAGGACATGCCCGACCTGTCCGACGTGCGCCACCCGGCACCCGAGGCGCCGGTGGCGCCGCCCGGGCTGCCGATGGCGCCGCAGCCCCAGCACAACATGGGGCCGAGCGCGCGGGCAGCCGCGGCGGGCAGCGTCTCGCCCGCGGTGCCGGTGGCTATCGCGGCCGCCGCGTCGGGTGAGCCACTACGCGCGACCGTGCAGATCCGCCGGATCGACCCGTGGTCGACCCTGAAGATCACCCTGGTGATCAGTGTCGCGCTGTTCTTCGTGTGGATGCTGGCCGTCGGCCTGCTCTACATCGTGCTGGCGGGCATGGGCGTGTGGGACAACCTGGACAACTCGCTGGGCGAGATGCTGAACCAGGAGGGCAGCTCGTCGAGCCTGATCGACGCGGGCACGGTGTTCGGCTACGCGGGTGTGATCGGCCTGATCAACGTGGTGCTGTTCACCGCGCTGGCCACGGTCGGCGTGTTCATCTACAACCAGTGCTGCGATCTCGTCGGTGGCATCCAGGTAACCCTGGCCGATCCCGACTAGAAGCCGGTTTCCGGTACGGCCGGTCGGTCCCAGGAAACTGGGTCTGACCGGCCGTTTTGGTTATCGGCAGGCAGGTAAGGTAACCTCGTTTCTCGTTGCGGTTCACTGCTCCGGCGGGGATCGAAATGAGTTCGGGCCTATAGCTCAGGCGGTTAGAGCGCTTCGCTGATAACGAAGAGGTCGGAGGTTCAAGTCCTCCTAGGCCCACTCCCGAACAGCACAGTAGGGTGGGAATCATGAAGATTGTCCTCATGGTCGGTGTTGTGATCGCCGTTCTCATCGGTGTCAACAAATTCCGCAAGCGCGACGACGCAGACCTCTGGCGCGAGGTCACCACCCGCTGATTTCGGGTTGCCAACCGGTCGATGACCGGTAAGGGGCCTTAGCTCAATTGGCAGAGCACTGCCTTTGCAAGGCAGGGGTTAGGGGTTCGATTCCCCTAGGCTCCACATCTGTGAATTCCTCGGTATTCGATTTTCTTCTCACCAGCACTCCCGCCGACGCCGTTTCGGCTGATTTCGCGGCGGACTGGGCGCGACACCGCACCAGGACGGCCGGGTTCGCGAGTTCGCTCGATCGGGCCGCGATCGCCGGATTCGACGGCGCGGGAACAGGTCCCGCTTTCCTCGGTGGATATCAGGAAGCCCTGCACGCGCTGGTTCCCTCGCTCGATCCCGCCGAGCTCTCCTCGATGTGCGCGACCGAAGGCGCCGGTGCGCGACCGTCGACGATGACGACAACAGTGCGCGAGGACGGCACCGTCAGCGGCACCAAATCCTTCGCCACGCTGGGCGCGTTCGCCGATCGGTTCCTGGTGATCGCCCGCTCCGGCACCCAGCCCGACGGCAGGCCGCTGCTGCGCGCTGTGCTCGTCCGCGCCGGTGCGTCGGCCGCGGTGACGCCGCTGCCCACGCTGCCGTTCGCGCCGGAGATCCCACACGCGGAAGTCGTCTTCGATGCCGCGCCGGGCGAACTGCTGCCCGGTGACGGCTACGCCGATTACCTGAAGCCGTTCCGGACCGTTGAGGACCTGCATGTGGTGGCCGCTGTGCTCGGTCAGCTCGTCCGGGTCGCCCGGCTAGCGCAGTGGCCCGCGGAGCCCGTAGAACAGCTGCTGGCGCTGTTTGCGGCGGTGCGTGGGGTCGGTGCCGAGGACCCGAGCTCCCCGGGTGTGCACATCGCGCTCGGAGGCATCTTCGATCGGCTGGCCGGTCTGCGGACCGAACTGGAGCCGCTGTGGACGCCGGTGGATCCGGAGATCAGGAAGCGCTGGGAGCGTGATGCGCCGCTGCTCGGGGTCGCGGGCAAGGTGCGGGCGGCGCGACTGGCGACCGCGTGGCGCACGCTGGCCTGATCGACCGGTTCTGGTGCGGTGTCAATCCGTTCTGGTGCGGTGTCAATTCGTTCTGGTGAACGTGCCGAGACCGCTCTCGTCGAAGTAGTCGATGGTCAGTGTGCCGTCGGCGAACCGTGCCGAGGTGACGCTGCCGGGCGGTGCGTTCTCGCCGCTCAGGTCGAAGGCGAACGTGTCGCCGTCCCAGTGCCGGAGTTGATAGGTCCGCTGCTCGGGGCCGATGGTCAGGCGCAATCCGGTGTCGGTCGCGACGATCGTGGCGGGACCCCAATAGGCACTGTCGTAGGTGCCTTCGTAAGTCGGTAGTGGCTGTGCGGGGGCCGGATTCGCCGGGGCGGGCTCACCGGACAGGTCGCCTTCCGGATCGTCGATGGCGGCGAACGCGTCGCGGTACAGCCCGCGCCAGTCCTCGCGTACCTCGCCGAACTGCACCAGATCGGCGAATTCGGCGGTCAACGTCTCCGGGATGCCGAGCGGCGCGGCGTTCGTCAGTGCGACGATGGCCACGTCGGCGGACGGGATCACCAGGAAGTTGGTCGCCGCGCCGAGGCCGAAGGCACCGGAATGACTGGTGGTGGTGCGCCCGGCCGCGGAGACCGACACGTTGAAGCCGTACCCGTAGCTGCCCGCCCGCGCGGTGGGGGACGTGGGCGGCGCCGAGACGATCTGGGGTGTGACGGCGGGCAGCAGCGCTTCGGGCGGGGCGATGGTTGTCGCGCCCGCCGTGCCGTTACCGAGCAGCATCGTGAGCCAGCGGGCCATGTCGTTCACCGAGGAGCTCGCGCCGCCGGCGGGGGACTGGGGGTCGGGGTCGCGCACGTAGCGGGCCACCCAGTCGCCGTCGATGTTCACGTGTCCCACCGCGTGATTCGGCCGGGCGAGGAAGTCGTCGAAGCGAGAGCTGGTGTCGCGCATGCCGAGTGGTGCGTAGAGGGCATCCGACGACAGTTGGGCCCAATCCTTCCCGGCCGCCGCGGCCACGGCTTCGGCGCCGGCGGTGAGCCCGAAGTTGGTGTAGTGGTAGGTGATCCGGAAGGGGTCGAGGGGCTCGAGGCGTAGCTTGTCGAAGATCGCGGCCTGGTCGTAGCCGAGGTCTTCGAGCCGGTCGCCCGCGTGATCGGGCAGGCCGCTGCGGTGCGCGAACAGGTCGCCGACGGTGAGCTGGGCGGTGATGGCGGGATCGGCCAGCGCGAACGACGGAAGGTGGGCGACCACCGGGGTCGTCCACTCGATCGTGTCCGCGCCGACCTGGTTGGCCACGACGGTCGCGGCGAGCGACTTCGACACCGAGGCGAGTTGGAAGACGGTGTCGGCGTCGACCTTGTCGGGCGCGCCTGCCTGGCGAACACCGAAACCCTTCGCGTACAAGGTCTTTCCACCGTGGACCACGGCGACGGCCATGCCGGGAATGCGGCTGGAGTCCATCAGCGAGCCCACCAGTTCGTCGAGCTGCCCGACGGCTTTGCCGACCGCGTCGGCGGGCAGGGCGACACCGGCGACTTGATTCGGGGGGAGCTCGGCGGTGGTCGTCGTAGTGGTGTGGGTGTCGTCGGTGGATCCGCTACAACCAACGAGGATCGTCATCGAGAGGACGACCCCGGCGATCGCACCGCGACCAGGCACCATGGGCCGACGATAACCCTGGTTGCCGGGTGATCGCCGGAACGTGGCCGGACTGTGACGCTCGGCGTTGCGGTGCGCTTCGGCTGATCTGCCGAGCTGCGACCTTGCCGGAAAATGGGGAGCGGGCCTCGGCGAAGGGGGGGAGTTAGCCGAGGCCCGCGTAGGGTCGGCCCGGGGGGGAGGGGCCGACCTGAACGATCCTACGCGATACGCGCGGAATTCGTGTACGCGCACCGGGCGAGTTCACAAGATTTTTCGGGTGCCGGTGCGGGTGTCGGCGGTGGCCCGGGGTGCGGCGCTCGGCCGGTGCCCGCTCCCGGTACCTGTCAGGTGTCTTACGGACATCGGAATCGGCTGGTACACAAGCTTTTACGGGGAATCACCGGTGAACATGTTCTCGTCTCGCGGGTGGCGACCGTCCAGCGAACAGGCGCTCTTGTTCGTGTCGGGAGACAGAAAATCAGTCCGATTCGCCGCGTGTCGCGACACGTCGGCATGTCGAACAAATGTGTACATCTGACATGTGGTCGCGCGGAAATTTGGGATGCGACTTGTCGGTGGGTAGGGCAATACTGGGCACAGCATCGCCAACCACGACTTCAGGAGAATCATGCCCGACGCAATCGTCGCCGAGGGTCTGGTCAAACGGTATGGGCAGCTCGTCGCCCTCGACGGACTCGACCTGTCCGTTCCGGAAGGTACCGTCACCGCGCTTCTCGGCCCCAACGGCGCGGGAAAGACCACGACTGTTCGCGTTCTCACCACGCTGCTGATACCCGACGAGGGCAGCGCCACCGTCGCCGGCATCGACGTACTCGACAATCCACAGGCCCTGCGCTCGCGCATCGGCGCCTCCGGCCAGTATTCCGCGGTCGACGAATACCTCACCGGTTTCGAGAACCTCGAAATGGTCGGCAGGCTCTACCACCTCGGCACCCAGCGAAGTAAGGAGCGGGCCCGCGAACTGCTCGACCGCTTCCGCCTCAGCGACGCGGCCGACCGGCCGGTGAAGGGTTACTCGGGCGGTATGCGCAGGCGCCTCGACCTGGCAGGCGCCCTGGTGGCCAACCCGCCGGTGCTGTTCCTCGACGAGCCGACCACGGGTCTGGACCCGCGTGCGCGGCTCGACCTGTGGGACGTCATCGAGGAGCTGGTCGCCGGCGGCACCACCCTGCTGCTCACCACCCAGTACATGGACGAGGCCGACCGCCTCGCCGATTCGATCGCGGTGATCGACCACGGCAAGGTGATCGCCCGCGGCACCGCCGACGAACTCAAGGCCCTCGTCGGTGGCGACCGGATCGAACTCACCGTCGGCGCCGCCGACCAGCTCGCCGTCGCCCAGCAGGTGCTGAGCGGGCTCGCCGACGGCGAGATCCATCTCGAACCCGGCCTGCGCAAGCTCATCGTGCCGGTCGCCGACGGGTCACAGGACCTGGTCACCGCCATCGGCAGGCTCACCGAGCACAAGGTGGACATCAACGATGTCGCCTTGCGCAGACCCTCGCTCGACGACGTCTTCCTGACGCTCACCGGGCACGAGGCCGAAGAACTCGTCAACGGTGATCGCGAGTCGGAGACCGTGGGCGCCGCGGAAGGAAAGAACCGATGACCGTCGCACTCGACAAGGCCGAGCTGCACCCTCCCAGCTTCGGCGAACGACTGTCGATGGTGGTGAGCGACAGCATCACCATCGCCAAACGCAACGTCATCAAGATCAAGCGCGTGCCCGACGTGCTGATCTTCACGACGATGTCGCCGATCATGTTCGTGCTGCTGTTCGCCTATGTCTTCGGCTCGGCGATCTCGATCCCCGGGCTCGAAGGTGGCTACCGGGAGTTCCTGATCGCCGGCATCTTCGCCCAGACCGTGGTGTTCGGCGCCACCTTCACCGGTGCGGGCCTGGCCGAAGACATGCAGAAGGGCATCATCGACCGGTTCCGGTCGCTGCCGATGGCGCCGTCGGCGGTGCTGGTCGGGCGCACGATCAGCGATGTGGTGATCAACGTGGTCAGCCTGGTGGTGATGTCGCTGACCGGTCTGGTCGTCGGCTGGCGGATCCGCGGATCGTTCCTCGACGCGGTGCTCGCGTACGCGTTGATGCTGCTGTTCGCCTACGCGCTGTCGTGGATGATGGCCGTGGTCGGCCTGATCGTGCGGGCGCCGGAGGTGTTCAACAACGCCAGCTTCATGGTGATCTTCCCGCTGACGTTCCTGTCCAACGCGTTCGTCCCGCTCGACAACATGCCTGCTCCGCTGCGGGTCTTCGCCGAATGGAACCCGGTCTCGGCGCTCACCCAAGCGGTGCGTGACCTGTTCGGCAACGTCAACCCGATGGCGCCGCCCTCGGACGCGTGGCCGATGCAGCATCCGGTGACCACCACGCTGATGTGGATCGTGGTGATCCTGATCGTCTTCGTGCCGCTGGCTCAGATCCAGTACAAGAAGTCGGTCAGCCGCTGAACAACAGCCGGAACTAGTGCGCCGAGCCGTTGCGGGAATACCCCAGACGCGGCGGCTCGGCGGCCGGTTCCGGCAGTTGTGGACGCTTGGCGCGGGCCAGGTAGGCCAGGGCGCCCGCCCCGGCGAGCGCGATCGACGCGAGCAG
Organism: Nocardia sp. NPDC055002; assembly: GCF_053608825.1. Lineage (NCBI taxonomy): Bacteria > Bacillati > Actinomycetota > Actinomycetes > Mycobacteriales > Nocardiaceae > Nocardia > Nocardia sp. NPDC055002. The sequence goes on along the minus strand of NZ_JBSGWE010000004.1, from coordinate 595,556 downwards.
CGGATTACGAAGCTTCATTCGACCACTGTGGCACAAACAGATTCGACGTGTCGCGTGGCACCATAACGGCGTGACCTCACCCAACCAGACGGCCGTGGCAACTCTGCACACCAACCACGGCGATATCAGGATCGCGCTCTTCGGCAACCACGCCCCGAAGACGGTGCGCAACTTCGTCGGTCTCGCCGACGGCACCGCGCCGTACTCCACCGTCAACGCCGGTGGGACGGAAAGTGGCCCGTTCTACGACGGCGCCGTCTTTCACCGGATCATTCCGGGGTTCATGATCCAGGGCGGCGATCCGACAGGCACCGGCCGTGGTGGGCCGGGCTTCGAGTTCGCCGACGAGTTCCACCCGGATCTGCGCTTCGACCGCGGCTATCTGCTCGCGATGGCGAATGCGGGCGCGGGTACCGAGACCAACGGTTCGCAGTTCTTCATCACCGTCGGCGCGCAGCCGCACCTCAACCGCAAGCATTCGATCTTCGGCGAGGTGGTCGACCCCGATTCGCGCAAGGTCGTCGACGCTATCGCCTCGGTGAAGACCGATCGCAATGATCGCCCCGACGAGCCGGTCATCATCTCGGCTGTGACGATCGACTGATCAAGGCCAGACACGGAACTCCCCGCCGCGGACCGTCGCGGCGGGGAGTTCTCTTTGCTTCACGTGAAACAACGTCAGTCAGAAGTCACCGAGGCGAAGCCGTTGACGACCAGAGCGTCGTACACGTCGTGGGGATTGGTGCCGAGGTCCCAGCGGCCGAAGATCAGCAATCGCTCGGTGTCCTCGTGGCGCACATCGACCTCGAGCATCGAGGATTTGCGGCCGATGCGGCGGTAGGAGACCATCCGGATCCGGTCGATCCGGTCGAGTGGGTAGTCCTTCGGGCCGGTGAGCGTGCCGACCACCAGGCGCGGCGCGGGGCCGGGAACCATGGTGAGCCGAGGGCGCTGCCGGATACCGAGCGCGGACATCGCCAGCACGGCGGCCGCAGCGATGCCGATGAGCAGCCTGCTCGGGCCGTCCTGGGCGAGGATCGCCAGCACGGCCAGCAGGATTCCGCCACCGCTGATGGCGAGCAGACCTGCGACAGGGGTGGACCACGAGACGGGTTGTGCATCGCTCACGCGGTTGTTCGCCCCTCTATCCTCGAGTTGTGCACAGGGTTATCCACAGGTGTGCATGAATAACACCGGTGTAATCCGCTGCGATCAGCGCCATCGCATGGTCATGACCAGGCCGATGACCATCAGGCCGAACCCGATCAGGAAGTTCCAGGCGCCCAGATCGAGCATGAAGCCGATGTGGTCCTGGGCCAGGTAGTAGACGATCAGCCACACCAAGCCGGCGAGCATGAAGCCCAGCATGATCGCGACGTACCAGACCGGCGACGGCCCCGCTTTCACCTTCACCGGCGTGCGGCTGGCGGGGCTCGGGGTGTAGTCGGCCTTCTTGCGGACCTTGGACTTGGGCATGACGTCCTCGAATTCGGAGTACAGGTAACTCCTAGGCTATCTCAACTCCCGTACCCTCGACGCATGCGTGTATTGGTCGTCGACAACTACGACAGCTTCGTGTTCAACCTGGTGCAGTACCTCGGCCAGCTTGGTGCCGACGTCGTGGTCTGGCGCAATGATGACCCCCGCCTCGACGATCTGGACACCCTCCTCACCGTCGGGAACGAAGGTGGAGCGTTCGACGGCGTGTTGGTGAGCCCCGGGCCGGGCAGCCCCGACCGCGCGGGCGCGAGCATCCCGCTCGTGCACGCGGCCGCCCGGCACAACAAGCCGCTGCTCGGCGTGTGCCTCGGGCACCAGGCGATCGGCGAGGCGTTCGGCGGCACCGTCGACCGGGCGCCCGAACTACTGCACGGCAAGACCAGCGAAGTTTTCCATCTCGGGTCCGGCGTGTTGGCCGGCCTGCCCGACCCGTTCACCGCCACCCGCTACCACTCGCTGACGGTTCTCCCGGAAACCATTCCCGAGGAGCTGGTGGTGGTCGGCCACACCGAGAGCGGCATCGTGATGGCGATGCGCCACCGCACGCTGCCCATCCACGGCGTGCAGTTCCACCCCGAGTCCGTGCTCACCCAGGGTGGCCACCGGATGCTCGCCAACTGGCTCGAGGTCTGCGGCGAACGTCCGTCCGAGACACTCGTCTCCGCGCTCGAGGCGGAGGTCGCCGCGCTGGTCACGCAGTGAGGCCGTGGGTGCGGTTGTCGGTGGCGGCGAGTCTGGACGGCTATATCGATGACGCGAGCGCGCAGCGCCTGCTGCTGTCGAACTCCGCGGACTTCGATCGGGTCGACCAGATCCGCGCGGAGTCCGACGCGATCCTGATCGGTGCGCACACTCTGCGCACCGACAATCCCCGCCTGCTGGTGAACAGCGCCGAGCGCCGGGCCGCTCGGGTGGCGGCGGGTGAACCGGAGTTCCCGGTGAAAGTGACCGTCACCGAGTCCGGTGATCTCGATCCGGGGCTGCGCTTCTGGCACACCGGCGGCGACAAACTCGTCTACACCTCCGATGCGGGCGTCAGGAGGCTGGGCGACCGGCTCGACGGACTCGCCGAGGTGGTCGGCCTCGGCGAGCGACTCGCGCTCCCGGCCCTCGTCGCCGACCTCGGCGCACGAGGTATCCACAGGCTGATGGTCGAAGGGGGTACCGGCATGCACACCGGCTTCCTCGCGGCCGATCTGGTCGACGAGATCCGCCTGGCGATCGCGCCGATCCTGGTCGGCGATCCGGCGGCGCCGCGCTTCGTCGGACCGGCGCAGTTCCCCGGCGGGGCCGGTCGCAGGTTGCAGCTGGCGGGTGTGGAACAACTTGGGGATGTCGCTGTGCTGAACTACCTGGTCAGCCCCGATCCGCAGCCCGCAACTAACTGATACCGCGAACAGAATCACTGCATCGACCTGGGAAAATTCAGCTGTCCACAGTTCGCGGACAACTTTGCTCCACACCTGAACATGACCGATTCCACATCACGCGAGAGTTGTGGATAACTCGCCGACCACAGGGAAACGACATGAGCCACGACGACGCCGACCACCGGTTCATGCACAGGGCTATAGAGCTCGCCAGGAACTGTCCGCCCAGCGAGACGGCCTATTCGGTCGGCGCCGTGATCGTCGCCGACGGGGTGGAGATCTCGACCGGCTTCTCCCGCGAAACCGACGAGAAAGTGCATGCCGAGGAGTCCGCGCTCAACAAGCTCGACCCCGACGACCCCCGCCTGACCAGGGCCACGATCTACAGCACCCTCGAGCCGTGCTCCACCCGCGCCACCGCGACCCGGCTGCCGTGCACCGATCGCATCCTGGCCGCCGGCATCCCCACGGTCGTGATCGCCTGGCGCGAGCCGAGCCTGTTCGTCGCCGCCTGCGAGGGTGTGGACAAACTCCGCACCCATGGCGTGCGCGTGGTGGAGCTCACCGACCTGGCCGCGGAAGCCAAGTCGATGAACACCCACCTCGACCTGAGTTAGCTCAGGGCCGCCCGTAGATGGCGGTCACGAATTCGCCGAGCTGATTGTCATCGAGGTGCCGCGCCAGATCGGCCTCGCTGATCATCCCGACCAGGCGCTTGTTCTCGATCACCGGCATCCGCTTCACCCGGTGCGATTCCATCTGGTCGAGCACGTCTTCCACATCGGCGTCCGCGCTGACCCACCGCGGCGTCGACTCGCAGAGTTCCGCCGCTGTCGTCAGATCAGGTGACAGTCCGAGCGCGACGCACTTCACCACGATGTCGCGGTCGGTGATGATGCCGCACATGCGCTCGTCGTCATCGGCGACGACGATCGATCCGACCCCGAGATCGGCCATCGCCGTCGCCGCGGTCGTCACGGTGTCACCACGGGTGATCCACTGCGCACCGGGCTTCATGATGTCCCTGGCTGTCGTCATAGGGGGCTACCTCCTCGTCAGCAACGCTGGATGGGATGAAAGCAGCCTCATTCTGCGCCCGCGCGGACACGGCGGACGTGTTCGCCATCCAATCGAGACCTCATCGCGGAATCGGCGACGCTCCCACGTGCAGCACCACATTGCCGTTGATCGTCACTGCCGAACCGGCCGCCGGATTCTGCCCGACGACCTTGCCCGAGGCATTGCCGTCGAGCGTGATCACCGTGGTCTGGCTGAGCTGACCGGTCCACCCGAGCCCGCGCAACGTTTCCTGCGCCTGCACCGGCGTGAGCCCGGTCAGATCGGGCACGGTGATCCGGTCACCGGCGGAGACATGGACCGTGATGGTCGAGCCCTTCTCCGCGTTGCTGCCGCCTGCCGGGTTCGTGGCGAGCACCTGGCCCTTCGGCAGCGAGGATTTCATTTCCTGGATCTCGACCTTGAAACCGGCGGAATCCACCAGATTCGGCTGGGCGACGGAGATGTCCTGGCCGACCACGGAGGGCACTCGGACCTCTTCCGGCCCGCCGCCGATGGTGATGATGATCGGCTGATCGATGTCGACCCGCACACCAGCACTCGGTTCCTGCGCGATCACCTTGTCGGTGTCTGCCGTACTCGACGGCTTGCGGGCCACATTCGGATCGAGTTGCAGCCCGAGCGAATTCAGCTGCCGTTCGGCGTCGGCCTGACTCATGCCGATCAGTCGCGGCAACTGCACCTGCGTCGGCCCGGTCGAGATCTGCAGCGTCACGGTGCTGCCCTTGTCGATGCGCGAACCGCCGAGCGGCTGGGTCGCGATCACATTGCCCGGCGCGACCTTGCCGTCCGGCTTCTCCTGCACGGCCACATAGAAACCGGCCTGCTGCAGTGCGGTCTGCGCCTGCTGGGCGGGCTTGCCCGACAGATCGGGGACGGCGACCTGATCGGCCCGGCTACCAGGACCGACCAGTACCCAGAACAGCCCGAACGCCACAGCCAGCGCGGCCGCGACACCGAGCGCGATCAGCCCGGTGCGGTTACGTTCCTCGCCATCGGGCCCGACCACGGGGTGTTCGGAGGTGTCGTCGCGGCGGTCGTGGAAACTCCGCGGCCCCGGCTCGTCGTCGTAATCGGTGCGGTCTTCCTCGTTCATCACCATGGGCGCGCTGGGCTTCTGCCCGCCGAGCACCCGGATCAGGTCGGCCCGCATCTCCGCTGCCGTCTGGTAGCGGTTGGCCGGGTTCTTGGCCATCGCCTTGAGGATCACCGAATCGAGCTCACGCGGCACACCGGGATTGACCGACGACGGTAGCGGCGGATCTTCCTTCACATGCTGGTAGGCGACCGCGACCGGCGAGTCACCGGTGAACGGCGGCTGCCCGGTGAGGATCTCGAAGAGCACGCAGCCCACCGAGTACACGTCCGAGCGCGCGTCGACGGTCTCGCCGCGCGCCTGTTCGGGCGAGAGGTACTGGGCGGTGCCGATCACCGCGGCGGTCTGGGTCATCGGGTTGGCGCTGTCGGCGATCGCGCGCGCGATGCCGAAGTCCATCACCTTCACCGCACCGGCGCGGTTGATCATGATGTTGGCCGGCTTCATATCGCGGTGCACGATCCCGGCTTTATGGCTGAAGTCGAGCGCGGCGCACACGTCGGCCACGACTTCCATCGCCTTGCGCGGCGCGAGCGGTCCCTTGCCGCGCACGATGTCGCGCAGGGTGTCGCCCTCGACGTATTCCATGACGATGTAGGGCAGCGGCCCGCCGTCGACGGTGGCTTCGCCGGTGTCGTACACGGCCACGATGGCCGGGTGGTTCAGCGCGGCCGCGTTCTGGGCTTCGCGCTTGAACCGCAGGTAGAACGTAGGATCGCGGGCCAGATCCGCTCGCAGCACCTTGATCGCCACGTCACGGGACAGCCGCACGTCACGGGCGCGGTGCACCTCCGACATGCCGCCGAACCCGATGATCTCGCCCAGCTCGTACCGCGAGGAGAGATTCTTCGGGGTCGTCATGGTTGTCCTATGGTCGGGCCTACCGCCGTGTCGCCATCGGGGAACGGCAGGTCGAAGGTGGGCAGCCGGGGACGACCGACGGTGGTGGTGCCCGCGGCCGGCGCCGTGGTGGTCGGCTCCGGTTTGGTCGGCTTCGGCGTGGTGGTCGGCTTGGTCTTGGTCGTGGTGGTGGTCGGCGGCACCGTCGTGGTCGTCGGCGGCTCGGTGGTCGTCGTCGGCGGCTCGGTGGTGGTCGGCGGCACCGTCGTGGTCGGCGGTTCCTCGGTGGTCACCGGCGGCGGCGGGACCGGCCGGGTGGTGGTCACCGGCGGCGGCAGCGGTTTGGTGGTCTGCACGGTGGTGGTCGTGGTCCCCGAATCCCGGTTCGGTTCACCGCCGAACAGCAGCCACAGCACACCGCCGCCGAGCAGCAGCGCGCCGACACCGAGCGCGATCAGCCACTTCTGGTTGTTCTTGGCGTTGCTCGCGGGGACCGGCGCGGGTGCGGAAGCCTGGGTGGCCGGACCGCTGTAACCGCCGGTGGGCGGACCGACCGGGCCGCCGGGCTGATGGCCGAAGCGCATGGTCGCGCCGTCGTAGTCCGCCGCGGCCGCGGCTGCCGCGGCGGCGGGGAGCACCACGGTCGGGCCGGGCGGAAGTACCCGGGTGGCCCCGGTCATCGACGGACCGGTGGCGCCACCGGGGATCGGCGGCATGTGCCCGGCACGCACCGCGGCCACGGCATCAGCGAACTCGCCGCCGCTGCTGTAGCGCTGCAGCGGGTCCTTGGCCATGGTGATGGCGATCAGTTCGTGCACGTTCGCGGGCAGGTCGTCGGGCATCGGCGGCGGTGCGTCGCGCACGTGCTTCATCGCGACGGTGATCGCGCCCTCACCGGTGAACGGGCGGACTCCGGCCAGTGCTTCGTAGCCGACGATGCCGAGGGAGTAGACGTCCGACGCCGCGGTGGCGTCCTCGCCGACGGCCTGTTCGGGCGCGATGTACTGGGCGGTGCCCATCACCATGCCGGTCTTGGTCACCGGCGAGGCGTCGACCGCCTTGGCGATGCCGAAGTCGGTGATCTTCACCTGCCCGGTCGGCGTCACCAGGATGTTGCCCGGCTTCACGTCACGGTGCACCACCCCGGCCGCGTGGGCGACCTCGAGCGCGCGCCCGGTCTGCTCGAGCATGTCGAGACCCTGGACGACCGAGAGCCTGCCCATCCGGTTGAGCACCGCGTTGAGCGGTTCGCCCTGCACGAGCTCCATCACCAGGTAGGCGGTCTCGCCGCCCGACGGGTCGGTGGTCTCGCCGTAGTCGTAGATGCCCGCGATTCCGGGCGCGTTGAGCTGCGCGGTGGTGCGCGCCTCGACGCGGAACCGCGCCCGGAAGGTCGGGTCGGCGGAGAACTCGGTCTTGAGGACCTTGACCGCCACCCGGCGATCGAGCCGGGTGTCCATCGCTTCCCACACCTGACCCATACCGCCCGTGGCGATGAGCCGCTGCAGGCGGTAGCGGTCGGCGATCATGGCGCCGTTGTTCAGCATCGGGGCCCCCGTGTTGTCACTCGCACACTCATTTCGTTCAGCCCCCTGCCAGGCCCGCGTCCAGTACCGACCTGGCGATCGGCGCGGCTACCGAACCTCCGGTGGCCGCCAGCGCCCGATCGCCGCCGTTCTCGACGATCACCGCGATGGCGATCTTCGGGTTCTGCGCGGGCGCGAAGGCCATATACCAGGCGTGTGGCGGGGTGTTACGGGGATTACTGCCGTGTTCGGCGGTTCCGGTCTTGGACGCGATCTGGTACGGCGACCGTCCACCGCCCGCGGTATTGGCTTCCGAAGCGACCATCAGATCCGTCAGGGTCGACGCTACCTGGGGGCTCACCGCCTGCCCGACGCTGACCGGCTTGGTCTTGCTGAGCTCCGACAGATCGGGCGCCTGGGTCTGATCGACCAGATACGGCTGCATCCTGGTGCCGCCGTTGGCGATGGTCGCGGCGATCACCGCGACGTTGAGCGGCGTCACCGACACATCGCGCTGGCCGATGCTCGACTGGCCGAGCGCGGCGTTGTCCGGGATCGGGCCGACGGTCGATTCGGCGACCGGGATCGGCACACCGGGCGGATCCTCGACACCGATGCCGAACGCGGCGGCCTCGTCCTTGAGCTTGGCCGCGCCGACCTTCACGCCGAGTTCGACGAACGCGGTGTTGCACGACCGCCGGAACGCCTCGTAGAGGCTGGCCGTCGCCTGGTCGCCGCAGGTGCTGCCGTTGTAGTTCTCCAGCGTGGTGCTGGTTCCGGGCAGGGTGATGTTGGGCGCTGCGGTGAACTGGTCGTTCGGACCGGCGACGCCGTTGGACAGTGCGGCCGCGGTGACGACGGTCTTGAACGTCGACCCCGGCGGATAGGTCTGCGAGACGGCGCGATTGAGCATCGGCTGACTCGGATCGGTGCTCAGTCGTTCCCAGGCGGCGCGACCCGCCGCGCCGTCGTGGCCCGACAGCTCGTTGGGGTCGTAGCTGGGCGTGGAGACCATGGTCAAGATCTTGCCGGTGCTCGGCTCGATCGCCACCACGGCGCCGGTGTAGCCCTTCGACGTCATCTGTTCGTAGGCGACCTGCTGCATCATCGGATTCAGCGTGGTGAGCACGTTCGCGCCGCGCGGATCGCGCCCGGAGAACATGTCGATGAGCCGGCGGCCGAACAGGCTCGAGTCGTTGCCCGAGAGCAGCGGATCCTCGGCCAATTCGAGCCCGGTCTTGCCGTACTGCATCGAGTAGAAGCCGGTGACCGGCGCGTACGCCGAGGGGTCGGAGGGGTATTCGCGCAGGTACTTGTACCGGTCGTCGGTCGCGACGGAGCCGGCGAGCACGGTGCCGCCCGCAGAGATCTGACCGCGCTGGCGCGAGTACTCGTCGAGCAGCACCCGCGAGTTGCGCGGATCGCTGCGCAGGTCGTCGGCCTTGACCACCTGCAGGTAGGTCGCGTTCACGAGCAACGCCACCACCATCACCATCACGGCGACGGCGACGCGACGCAGAGGTGTGTTCATTCGCTCACCCTGCTTTCCGGCCTGCGGACCAGTTCGGTGGCCGCGTCCGCGATCGGGGCGGGCGCGCGCTTACGGGCCGGTGCCGGTGCGCGGGCCGCATCGGAGATCTTGATCAACAGCCCGAGCAGCGCGTAGTTCGCCAGCAGCGATGAACCGCCGTAGGAGATGAACGGCGTGGTCAGACCGGTGAGTGGAATCAGTTTGGTGACGCCGCCGACGACCACGAAGATCTGGATCGCGATGGTGAACGACAGGCCCGCCGCGAGCAGCTTGCCGAAGCTGTCACGCACGGCCAGCGCGGTGCGCAACCCGCGGACGATGAAGATCAGGAACAGCATCAGCACCGCGGTGAGCCCGATCAGGCCGAGTTCCTCGCCGATGGTGGTGACGATGAAGTCGGTCTTGGCGAAGGGCACCTGCTGGGGCCGTCCGCTGCCGAGGCCGGTGCCGGCGAGTCCGCCGGTGGCGAAGCCGAACATCGACTGCGAGATCTGATACCCGGTGTTGTGGTAGTCGTCGAACGGGTGCAGCCAGGTGTCCACGCGCACGCGCACGTGCCCGAACAGTTCGTAGGCGAACACGAATCCGAGCGCGAGCAGTCCGCCACCGATGATCAGCCAGCCCACCCGTTCGGTGGCGATGTAGATCATCACCAGCACCGTGCCGAAGATGAGCAGCGAAGTGCCGAGGTCTTTTTCGAGCACGAGCACGCCGATGCAGACGATCCACACGATCAGGATCGGGCCCATATCGCGCGGTCGCGGCCATTCCATGCCGAGGAAGTGCTTGCCCGCCGCGGTGAACAGGTCACGCTTGGCCACCAGTACGCCCGCGAAGAAGATGATCAGCAGGATCTTCGCGAATTCGCCCGGCTGCATGCTGAATCCGGGCAGCCGGATCCAGATCTTGGCGCCGTTCACTTCGGAGAACCGGCTCGGCAACAGTGCCGGAATCGCCAGCGCGACCAGGCCTACCAGGCCTAGTGTGTAGGTGTAGCGCGCCAGCGTGCGGTAGTCCCGCAAGACGATGAGCAGGCTGATGAACACCACGATGCCGAGGCCGGTCCACATGATCTGCTGGTTGGCGTCGGGGGAGGGGACCGATGTCGCGTCGTATGCCGCCTTCTGCGCTTCGGCGAGATCGAGCCGGTGGATCAGCACCAGCCCCAATCCGTTGAGCAGCGCCACAATCGGTAGTAGGAGCGGGTCCGCGAACGGCGCGAACCGGCGCACCGCGAGATGCGCGATCCCGAACAGCGCGAGGAACGCCACCCCGTACTTGGCGATGTCGGTGGTGATCGACTGTTCCTGGCTCGCCTCGACGATGAACAACGACACCGTGGTGATGCCCGCCGCGCCCGCCAGCAGCAGCAACTCCTGGTTGCGTCGCGTCGACGGCGGCGGCGCCGGCGCGAATCCACCAGGGGGACTGGGGAACGCCCCAGCCGACGGCGGTGGCGGTGCGGACATCAGTCCGTCACCCGGCAGTTCTCCCCTGAGATCTGCGGGGTTGTCGGGGGGACGGTGGTGGTGGTCGGGGCAGGCGCGGTCGTGGTCGGTGTCGCGGGCTGGTCGGGGCCGGGAGTCGGTGCGCCGCCGGGGATCACCGGGGTCTGCTCGGGCGGAAGCACGCCGGGCTGCGGTACCGATTCCTTCTTCGGGCACGGCGGCAGGAGCTCGTTCTGCGCCAGCACCTTCATGCTGCCGCGCGCCTTGTCCAGCGAATCCGGCGGCAGGCCCTTCTGCACCTGGTCGCGTCCGGTCTGCTTCAGGTCACTGACCAGCAGCGGCTTGCACCCACTCGGCGCGGACTTGCCGACCTCGACCAGAGTGAGCTCGCTCTTGCTGTTCACACAGCCCGTCAGCTCCACATCGTGGATCGAGTAGCCGAGGATCGAACCGGGCAGGCCGCGCATCACGACCACCTTGTCGTTGTCGGCGCCCACGTAGTAGTTGCTGCGAATCATCTTGTAGCCCACCACGAGTCCGACGGCGACCGCGGCGATCAACGCCAGCGACAGCAGCAGCCAGCGCAGCTTGTGCGACTTCGTCTCCGGCGGCGGAGGTGCGGCGGCGGCCCGGCGCGGTTGCGCCCGCGGCGGACGCATCGCGGCGGCACGCCCAGCCGCGGTGTTCGGCGGCGGGGAGTCTTCCTCCTCCTCGGTGGAGGCGGCGCCCGCGAGAATCGGGTGGCTCTGGCCGTAGTCGAGGTCGATCACATCGGCGACGACAACGGTCACGTTGTCCGGCCCACCACTGCGCAGTGCCAGTTCGATGAGCCGGTCGGCGCACTCGTCGGTGTTGCCCTCGCGCATGGTGTTGCCGATGGTCTCGTCACTCACCACGTCCGAAAGTCCGTCGGAGCACAGCAGATAACGATCACCGGCGCGGGCTTCGCGCATGATCAGCGTCGGCTCGATCTCGTTGCCGGTGAGGGCACGCATGATCAGCGAACGCTGTGGATGGGTGTGCGCCTGTTCGGCGGTGATCCGGCCCTCGTCGACCAGCGACTGCACGAAGGTGTCGTCGCGGGTGATCTGGGCGAGTTCGCCGTCGCGCAGCATGTAGGCACGCGAGTCGCCGATGTGGACAAGGCCGAGTTTGCGGCCCGCGAACAGGATGGCGGTGAGCGTGGTGCCCATGCCGTCGAGTTCGGGTTCGGCCTCGACGTGGTCGGCGATGGCGGCGTTGCCGGAATGCGTGGCGTGGTCGAGCTTGCCGAGGATGTCGTCGCCCGGCTCGTCGTCGTCGAGATGCGCCAGCGCGGCGATCATCAACTGGGAGGCCACTTCTCCGGCGGCGTGCCCACCCATGCCGTCGGCCAGCGCTAGCAGGCGTGCGCCCGCGTAGACCGAATCTTCGTTGTTGCCCCGGACGAGTCCGCGGTCGCTTCGCGCGGTGTAGCGCAGAACAAGTGTCACGATCGCAGCTCGATCACTGTTTTGCCGACTCGCACAGGAGTGCCGAGCGGAACACGGACGGCGGTGGTGACTTTCGCGCGGTCGAGATATGTGCCGTTGGTGGAACCGAGGTCTTCCACGTACCAGTCGTCACCACGCTGAGACAGTCGCGCGTGCCTGGTCGAGGCGTAGTCGTCGGTGAGTACCAGCGTGGAATCGTCGGCGCGTCCGATGAGAACCGGTTGCGTGCCGAGGGTGATTCGAGTGCCGGCGAGTGAACCATGAGTCACCACTAGATACTTGGCGCCCTTCTGGCTTCGGCTGAAGGAGGGCAGACCGATGGATCCGCGATTTCCGCGGGTTGCCCTCGGCTGTATCCGTATGCCGGATGCCGCGTAGATATCGCTGCGCAAGGTCCGCAGAACGGCCCAGACGAACAACCAGAGCAGCAGCAGGAACCCCGCGCGGGTCAATTGCAGGATCAATCCCTGCACGGCGTTCCACCTCCTGTTCGCCCGGGTACGTCGGTACGGCAGGTGCGGGGCGAACCACCCCCACCAGCGTGCTGGCTTGCGGGCCCCGAGGTCGGGACCGTGCGTGTAATGGCAGCATCATAGAGCCGACAGCGTCGACTCGTGACGTGCACCGCGCAGCTTACGGGATCAGACGATCCGGATCAGGATCTCGGAATGTCCGGCCCGGATCACGTCGCCATCGGCGAGCTGCCAATCCTGCACGGGGGAACCGTTGACGAGGGTTCCGTTGGTGGAACCCAGGTCGGAGAGCATGGCCGTCTGGCCGTCCCAGCGCACCTCGATATGGCGACGCGACACCCCCGTGTCGGGTAGCCGGAAATGGGCGTCCTGGCCGCGGCCGATGATGTTGGAACCCTCGCGCAGCGCGTAGGTGCGGCCGCTGCCGTCGTCGAGCTGGAGGGTGGCCGAGTAGCTCGACTGGGCGGCGCCGTAGCCCGCGCCCTGCGGCTGGCCGTAGCCCTGCTGGCCGTAACCGGCGGCGGGCTGGGCGTAGCCGCCCTGCTCCTCCTGGCCGTAGGCGGGCTCGGCGTAACCGGGCTGCGCGCCGTATCCCTGCTGGCCGTAGCCCTGCTGCTGGGGTTCGGCGTAGCCCTGCTGGCCGTAGCCGCCCTGCTGGTCGTAGCCCGGGTCGGCGTAGCCCTGCTGGCCGTACCCACCCTGCTGGCCGTAGCCCTGCTGCTGGGGTTCGGCGTAGCCCTGCTGGCCGTAGCCGCCCTGCTGGTCGTAACCGGGCTCGGCGTAACCGGCCTGGCCGCCCTGCGCGCCGTAGCCGCCCTGCTGGCTGTAGGCCTGCTGGCCGTAGCCGCCCTGCTGGTCGTAACCGGGCTCGCCGTACGCGGGCGCGGCGCCGTAGCCACCCTGCTGGCCGTAGCCCTGCTGTGCGGGCGCGGCGGGGTCGTAGCCGTTCTGGTATTCGCCACCCTGCTGGCCGTACGCGTCGCCGTATCCGGGCTGCGCCTCGGGCGCGCCGTAGCCGCCACCGCGGCCGTAATCGTCGGCCGGGTAGGAAGCCCCTGGTGCGCCGGCGGGCGGCGGTGCGTACCCGCGGTTGCGTGGATCGGACTCCGCGGGCTCTCGGCTTGGCTCGTAGCCTGAGTTATGCGTCATGGGGCCAGCTCCTGGTTGCGGGTGTGCGGGTCGTTGTGGCGGTCCGGGGCGAGGTGGGGCCGTCCCGCGACCGGCGTCGGGGTCGACGCGGCCGCTCGCTCTGAACATTCCGGTGTGCAGCGTAGGTGATGCCTCGAACGCCACGTGTACTTCGCCGTAGGTCTGCCAGCCCTGCTCGCGGATGTAATCCTGCAGATGTTTGGCGAACGCTTTGGTTGTCAGGTCGTGATCGGCGTCGAGCTTGCCGTGATCGGTTTCGTTGATCGTGATCACGTAACTGTTCGGCGCGAGACGGTGCCCGCCCTCCAGATCCTGGATCTGATCTGCGGCTTCCTGCTGCAGGGCGGCCTCCACCTCCTGGGGAACCACACTGCCGCCGAACACCCTCGCGAACACGTCACCGACAGCGCCCTGCAAGCGACGTTCGAATCTCGACACGATGCCCATCACAGCCCTCCCTTCGGTGCGCGTGTCCGCCCTCCTCGACACGCTGGTTACGGCGTGTCCGGACCCGACCACGTTCCTTGCATGATATCCACGATCCTCTACCTGGGTAACTCCCGGCGGCGTGACCCAGTTCCCGCGCCCTTTCAATCGGCATCGCCGCAGGTCAGGGAATCGATTTTATTTTCCCCCGCGGGGCATGTTAGATTTTTCCAGTCGCTCGGGCGAGTGGCGGAATGGCAGACGCGCTGGCTTCAGGTGCCAGTGTCCGTAAGGACGTGGGGGTTCAAGTCCCCCTTCGCCCACAAGACTAAAGGCTCGATCCTTCCGGATCGGGCCTTCGGTCGTTTCCGGGGTCAGTGACGGGCGATGCGAAGCAGGGCCGCGCGCAGATCCGGCCGGGGCGACTGTGCGTCCAGCTCGAGCAGGGCGGTTTCGGCTATCGCCGCTACCAACAGGACGGCGACGGGCGCGGCGTCGGACCAGCCCATCGCCGTGAGGTCCGTGGCGAGCAAGCCTGCGGCGGCGGAATTGCGGGCGCTCACCTCGGTGGCCAGGCCGGCATCTGTTCTGGCCTGTACTAATAGGCCCTTCGTCGCGGGGGCGGCCAGACAGCCGTCGAGGTAGGCGGCGATCCCGGCCGCGAGCCGTCCTTCGCCGGGCGCAAGGTCGGCGGTCGCCGCGCTGACCTGATCGTCGAGATCGTCGTGGAAGGCACGGTGCAGGGCGAGTATGTAGGACTCGCGGCTCGGCCAGTGCTGGTAGAAGCTGCCCTTGGCCATCTTGGCCTCGGCCGCGATCGCGTTGACCGAGAGCTTGCTCAGATTCTCGGTGGCCAGTAGCTGCCTGCCCGCGTTCAGGAGGGCGCGGCGCCCGGGTTCGGCGGATCTCATTGCCGCATTCCAGCACGGGCGGTGAGGAACTCGCGCACGGCGTCGAGGAACAACCCGGGCGCCTGTGCGAACGGTTCGTGCCGCGTGGGCAGGACGGCGACCGGCGCGCCGGGCAGGGCGCGGGCGATGCCGCGCCGGTTCACCAGCCAGGGATTGGTCGGGTCGTCGCGGCCCCAGACGACCTGGACGGGTAGCCCGGGCAGCAGTGGCGCCGCGGCGGACAGGTCGACGCGCGGGTCGTCCAGGCTCCGCCAGAGACTGCGATACACGGCGAGCCGGGTCGGATCGCCGGATACCTCGCGTGCCCGCTCGAAGAGGGGGCGAACACCCTCGTTGCGCGGCGAGCCCAGGTAGAGCCGCGCGTGCGGGACGACGAACCGCCGGGCCACCGACGGGCGGGCGATCAGCCCGAACATGGCTCTGGTCAACGGATTCAGCGGTGCGAACCCGGCCGACTGCACCAGGATCAGCCCGCGCACCAGGTCCGGTGCGCGCTCGGCCAACCGCACTGCGGCGTACCCGCCGACACTGTTGCCGATCACGGTGAGTGAACCGAAACCGATCTGCGCCAACGATGTCGACACTCGCACGGCGATGTCGCCGAGCGCGTCGACGGTGACGGCGTCCGGGTCGGTGACCGTGGACGCGCCGTAGCCCGGCCAGTCGACAGCGGCGACGGCCCATGTCTTGCCCAGCGCCGGCACGATCTGATCGAAATCGCGATGGTCACCCGGATTCGCGTGCAGCAGAAGCAGTCCCGGTGCGTCCTCGGGCGAGCATCCGCTCAGGTGGACCGCGATCTCGCCGTACCGCGTGGTGACGGTGAACGGTGTCATGGACCGACGGTAGCTATGACCGACCGGTCGGTCAAGGCTTGGGTCAGGCTTTGCGGGCGATCAGCAGGTGGTGGGGGATCGGCGGATTCGGCAAGGTGCGCTGGTCCACCGTCAGTCCCGCGGAGCTCAGTGCCGCCACCACATCGGCAACCGGGCGCAAGGTGAATCCATAAGGGGTGAAGGGCATTTTGGCCATCGCGTCCGGATCTCCGATGCCGATCACCGCGGTACCGCCTTGACGCAGGACTCGGGCGAGTTCGGTGCAGGCGGCCGGGAGATCGTCGAGGAAGTAGATGGTGTTGACGGTGATCGCCGCGTGCAGGCTCGCGTCGGGCAGTGGGAGCGCGGTGAGCGTGCCGTCGGCGAGGAGGAGGCGGCCCTCCGCGACCTCCACCGCGAAACGGCCACGGGCGCGGGCGAGCATGTCGGGGGAGGGCTCGATGCCGTGCACCGTGCCCTCGGCACCGACGCGAGCGAGCAGCAACTCCAGTCCCACCCCGCCACCGAAGCCGATATCGGCGACCGTCGCTCCGGTGGGCGGCGCCGCGGCATCGACCGCCGCCGCGATGGCACGCTTGTTCCCGCGATCGAGGACGAACGCCACGCCCTTGCCGAGCACACCGTGCGGATTGCCGAGCTGCCCGGCGATTGTCGTGAGCAGGCGATCTTTGACCCCGGTCATTTCGTCATCGTAGGCGGCATTTTCGCGCCGCCGTCGGCCGTCGACCGAGGGACAGCCTGCTCGGCGGGGCCTACGCCTCTCTCGGCAACGGGGATCGGCTGGTGGCCGTCGATGACCCTGCGGCGTGTCGGGGCCGATCCGACAACCCCCCTCGACGGATTCGATTCTGCCGTTATCGGCCCCTCGACCCGCGCCGTTCACACCTCGACTCCGCTGCCGGGCGCGGTCGCCGAGGGCCCGCCAGGGAGGGGCGCGCTCATCACCCGGCGCAGCGCGCTCGGCAGGAACCGTCACCGAGGTCGTCCGAATCGGCTGCGCCCGTCTCGCGCGCTGAACCCGACCTCGCGTCTGTTTCGGCAGCCCGATGACCACCGTGGCCTGCCGGTATCGCTGCTGCCCCTGCCGAGACACACATGCCCGCTCGCACTGTCGGATACTCCCGATTCTCGCAGGTGAGGCGAAGGTCACACTGCCCGTGCAACCTTGTATTCCGGATGTTCTTCTGCCGATTTCTGTCCGTTCGGCGGACCGTTCGCAACCAGTCGTTCGTCCAGTTAGAGGCGATGAATTCGGTGTTTCACTGTGATTGCTGGGCGCACATCTCGTTTGCAACGTAGTTAACAAACCTGAGGTTTCTTTTAACGTTTCAAGTAGGCGGCAACCGTAATTCCGTTGCCGAAACCCCAGGTGACAGCTATGTCTTGGCCTCAGTGTGATCCGAAGCAACCTTGCCCGGCATTCGCGAGCGGGCTCCGCGGAGGGTGCGTGATTCGTTATCGAAGGTTTGCTCGGGGTGAATTCTCGGTGCCGCCGACTGCTCGGTGAGGGTCACGCCAGGAGTTTGCTGAAGGTGTGAAAATCGGTGCGTCCACAGGGCTTTGCAGGTTCACAATTCCTACCCCGGACCTGCGCGTTGGGGGTTGCGTGGGCATAACGATTGTGTACAGTTGACGGTAACGCTGGCCGCAGTTCGAGCCCGACTCGCTGCGGCCAGCGGAACTCAAATGGGGGAGTTCGTCACCGTCTCTTAACCTTCCGTAGCTGCCGATTGTCCGGTGCTGTCCCGGCGCGGTGTGCTCGGAGTTGTCGGCCTCACAAATGCACGCACAGTTGCGAACTCACGCCCGGTCAACGGCCTTCGCCGGCGCCATCAGCCACCGATCGGCCGGATCCGCCGCCGCGACCGGCACCGCCGCCGCGGCATCCTGTTCCTCGGCCACCCGCCTGCCGATCCCGAAGACGTAGTAGAGGAACAGCGCCTCGGCCGCGAACCCCAGCGCGATCCGGACGGGCGCCGGCAGCGGACTCGGCGTCACGAATCCCTCGAGCAGGCCGCATACCAGCAGCACGCCCACCAGCCCGAGGGCCACGGTCGCGGTCGCACGCCCCTGCCTGGCCATCGCGGCCGCCCTGCTGCGCCGGCCCGGGTCGACCAGCGTCCACCCGAGCTTCAACCCCACCCCGCCCGCGACGAACAGCGCGGTGAGCTCCAGCGTGCCGTGCGGCAGGATGAAGCCGAAGAACGAATCCAGCCGCCCCGCCTCGGCCATCAATCCACCGGTTATCCCCAGATTCAGCGCATTCATGAACAGTGCGTACACAGCCGGGAGGATCAGGACGCCGGTGAACAACGCGATCGCCGAGACCAGCGAATTGTGTGTCCACACCTTCGCGGCGAAGGCCTCGTTGGGGTGCGCGGAGTAGTACGACTCGAACGAACCCCCAGGTCCGGTGACATCCGACAGGTCGCCCTCGGGTATCCCCAGCGCGTCGCGGGCCGCCGCCGAACGATCCACAAGCACGCCGATCACGCCCGCGACGCCGAGGAAGATCGCAGTTGTCCCCAACCACCACGGCCAGGCTCTGTACACAGCCGCGGGAAAGTGCCGGGTGAAGAACCGGCCGACTTCGCGCCACGGCTGCGACCGCGCCGCCAGCACCCGCCCACGGGCCCGCGCCAGCAGCGCGCTCAGCCGGCCGACGAGCTCCGGATCCGGGTGGTGCCCCTGCAATCTCGCCAGCTGCTGCGAGGTGGACCGGTACAACCGGACCAGCTCGTCGGCCTCCGCGCCGGACAGCTTGCGCTGGCGGACCAGCTGATCGAGCCGATACCACGACCGTTGACGTGCCCAGCTGTAGGCATCGGTGTCCATATCGGGAATGCTAGCCACATGGCTGAATTCACCACCGGCGAAGCGGTGGCGCTCGACCTCCCCATCGCGCGCATCCCCAGCCGTGCGGGCGCTTTTCTGCTCGACCTGATGCTCCAGCTGGCCCTCGCCGCGACGCTGGAGTACGTCTTGATGCTCGTGCTGTTGGCCACCGATGCCGACTCGGCCTGGTTCTCGGTGACGGCGGTCATCACGCTGGTGGCCGTGCTGATCGCCTATCCGGTGGTCAGCGAAACCGTCTCGCGCGGCCGGTCGCTGGGCAAGCTGGCCTTCGGCTTGCGTGTGGTGCGCGCCGACGCCGGGCCGATCGACTTCCGGCACGCGCTCACCCGCGGCCTCGCGGGCGCGATTGTGGATTTCTGGATGCTCGGTGCGTTCGGCGCGGTCGCGGTCGTCACGTCGCTGTGTTCGCGCGAGGGCAGACGGGTGGGTGACGTGCTCGCCGGGACGGTAGTTGTGCACACCCGCCAGACCATGCCGGTGCCGTCGCTGGCGGTCGCCCCGCCCTGGTTGACCGGCTGGTCGGCGCAGCTGGATCCGAGCGGGATCTCCGATGAACTGGCTGCGGCGGCACGGCGGTATCTGACCAGGCTGCCCACGCTGACGCCGCCCACACAGCACTATCTGGGCACGCAGCTCGTCGAGGCCATGTGCGCCGCACTGCGCTGCCCGGTGCCCGTCGGCTACCCGCCCTTTCACGTGCTCGGCGCGATTCTCGCTCGGCGACAGCAGCTTTCACGGGTCTAGCTCAACAGCCTGTGGATGAATCGCCTGTGCACGAATCAGGTTGTGCGGGAACCCACCTGTGCACAACCCCGCCTGTGGATGAATCTGTTGGCGAGTCGGTGGATGAACTGTGAGTACTGGTGGAAACTGCGGTTATCCACAACCATGTGCGGTTGTGCACAATTCGCGATGTCCACCGATCACAGCGAGCCGGACTGCTTGAGCTCGAGGTATTCGTCGGCCAGCGCCTCGGGCAGTCGATCGGGTGCGGCGGCCACCACGGCCACCCCGCGCCGCCGCAGCGATTCCTGTACGAGCGCGCGTTCGGCCAGCACAGTTTCGGCGGCGGCCGCCGTGTAGACCTGCGAACTGTCACTCGCCGCCGCGGCGATGTCGGGATCGATCACGGAGACGATCAGCACCCGATGACGCCGCGTGAGCGTCGGCAGCGCGGGCAACAGGTGCTCGGTGACGGTCGGCCCGTCGAGACTGGTGAACCACACGATCAATGCCCGCCGCCGAACCCGCGAGATCACGGTGCGTACCAGCCCGTCGGTGTCGGTGTCCACCAGCTGTGGAGTAACCCCGGCGAGGGTGTGCATAAGTTTCAAAGGCAGCTGATTACCGCCTACGCCACTCACTTCCGCGCGGACTCGGCGGTCGTAGGCCAGCAGGTCGACCGTGTCGCCCGCGGCGGCGGCCAGACCACCGAGCAGCAGCGCCGCTTCGATCGCACTGTCGAGCCGCGTTCCCTCACCGACCCGGCCCGCACTGGCCCGCCCGGTGTCCAGGACCATCAGCATGTGCCGGTTGCGTTCCGGCCGCCACGTCCGCACCAGCACGTCGTTCGCGCGCGCGGTGGCCCGCCAGTCGATGCTGCGCACGTCGTCGCCCGCCACGTACTCGCGGAACGAATCGAACTCGGTGCCCTGCCCGCGCGTATTGGCGACATTGCGCCCCTCGAGATGATGCAGCCGCTTCACCTTCGAACGCAGCAGCCGCTCACTGCGAAACGCGGGCAGCGCGCGCACCCTGGCAGGCACCTCGACCCGGCTCTGCCGTCCGGCCAGCCCCAGCGGTCCGAGCAGCCGCACCGTCACCGGGCCCGCGACCCGATCACCGCGATAGGTGGGAGTCAGGCTGGTGCGCAAGCGGATTCGGGTGTGCGGGGCCAGATCCAGACGGTGTTCGCGGATGTCGGCACGCGCGCTGTCGGGCCAGGCGTCCCACAGCATCCCGCGCACCGTGGCCGTGCCGGTATTGGTGACAGCCAGCTCCACCTCGGTGCCGCGACCGAGCCGCACCACCGTCAGCGGATCACGGGTCAGCGACAGCGCATCCGCGCGCGCGGTGAGCGCGATATCGGTCAGCAGCAGCGCCACCAGCACCGCGCAGGCGCCGAGCACGCCGGCCCACGTGGGCACCACGAACATCACCACCGCCGCCGCAGCCGTGGCGAGCAGTGCGAACCGGCCTGTGACCACCACGTCGCTAGACCGGAACCGGCACCGAGACCAGCAACGACGAGAGCACGCCCTCGGTGCTCACCCCGTCCAGCTCGGCCTCCGGCCGCAACTGCAAGCGATGCCGAAGTACCGCCATCGCCACGGTTTTCACGTCGTCGGGCGTCACATACGCGCGGCCGTTGAGCCAGGCGAAGGCGCGGGCGGCGGCCAGCAGCGCGGTCGCGCCACGGGTGGACGCGCCGTGCGCGACGGCGGGGGAGGACCGGGTGGCACGGCACAGATCGACGATGTAGGCCAGCACCTCCGGACTCACCGTCACCTGGCCCACCGCGGCGCGCGCGGCCGCGATGTGTTCGGGTCCGGCGACCGGGCGCAGTCCGGCGGCGCCGAGGTCGCGCGGATCGAAGCCGCTCGCGTGGCGTTGCAGGATGCGGAACTCGTCGTCGCGGTCGGGCAGCCGGATGTCGACCTTGAACAGGAACCGGTCGAGTTGCGCCTCGGGCAGCGGATAGGTGCCCTCCTGCTCGATCGGGTTCTGGGTGGCGACCACCACGAACGGATCGGGCAGTGGACGCGGCTGACCGTCCACCGAAACCTGGCGCTCCTCCATCGATTCCAGCAGCGAGGACTGGGTTTTCGGTGGGGTGCGGTTGATCTCGTCGGCCAGCAGCAGGTTGGTGAAGACCGGACCCTTGCGGAAGGTGAACTCGGCCGAATGCGGGTCGTAGATCTGGGATCCGGTGACATCGCCCGGCATCAGGTCCGGGGTGAACTGCACGCGTGCGTGCTCGAGCGCCAGCGAGGTGGCCAGCGCGCGCACCAGCAGCGTCTTCGCCACGCCGGGAACACCTTCGAGCAGCACGTGACCGCGGCACAGCAGGGCGAGCATGAGGTACAGCACGGCCTGGTCGTTGCCGACCACCGCCTTGCCGATCTCGGTGCGCAGTGCGGCCAGTGCCGCCGCGGCCTCCTGCGCGCTCGGCGTCTCGAGCAGCACAGCGTCCTTGGAAATATTTGTCATCCGAGCTCCGTCTCGATCCATTCGAGGTGTGCGGCAATGTAATGGAGGGTTGTCTCGTCCGGCACATCGCCGAACAGGACAGTGCCGATCTGCTGACCGGGTACGCCGAGACGGCTGGACACGGCTCCGACGAGTTGATCGCCGGTGAGTTCGCCGCCCAGCCGCGGCGTGATCCGGCGCAGTGTCGCCGCGCGCAGGACCTGGGCCACATGGGCCACGTCGCCGGAGCGGCGATACAGGCCCGCCTGACCCGCCAGCAGCTCGTTCGCGGGGACCTCGACCGGGCGCGGCTCGCCGACCAGCGCGCCACGCCTGCGCGCCCGCCACGAGATCAGCGCCACGAAGGCGAGCAGGAACTGCAGGCCGCCGAACGCCAGCCAGCCGGGCAGGCGGGTGAAGATCGAGTCCTTGCCGCTGCCGAAATCGAGGTCGTTGTCATCAGGGGGTGGCTCGGGCGGGTCTGGTGGGTTGGGCAGATCGGGAGGGTGGGGTGCGTTGGGGGCGCCGCACGACTGCATGGTGGCGTAGACCAGCAGGGCGATGGCGAGTCCCGCCGCGAGCACCGCCCAGAAGCGGGGGCTGCGCAGGATCGGGGGCAGGGGCGGAAGCTTCCTGCGCTGCTTGGGCTCTCGCTCGACGACCTCGACCTCGAGCGGATCGAGAACGGGGGGTGGTGCGGACTGGGAGTACCGGTCGGCGTATTCGAGGCGACGGTACTCGTCCTCGGTGGCGCTACGTCCGCCGTAGACGACCTCGTCGAAACTCCGTGCCGCCGGATGTAATTCGGTGGACTGTTCCAGCGGCAGTGCCGTGGTCGCGTCGTCGGCGGTCTCCTGCGCGGTGCGCGAGCGGCGCACCGGCAGGCTGCCGTCCTGTTCGAGGCCGCGCAGGACGGCGCGGAAGCGTTCGCGCAGTGCCCGGTCGTAATCGCGGCGGCCCGCGGCGTTCTCGGCGGCGGCGCGATGTTCGGCGGCGGCGCCGAGACGGGGCTGCGGTGGGACGCCGTCAGGAAATTCGGTCACCGGCGATCACCGGGAATTCGAATGTCCATGCCTTCGCGCACACACCGCCGGCTGATATAGCACAGCACTCGGCTGGTGGCCTCGACGATCTCGCTCACGGTCACCACCAGCACAAACCCGCCGACGAGCAGGGTGATGAAAGCCCAGCGATGAGTGCCGGAGAAGTCGGAGAGGAAGAACGGGATACCGAACGCGGGCACCGCGAGGACCGCGAAGATGCACCGCTGGGTGAGCCACAGACCCGCGGTCGACCAGTCCGCACCCTGCACGAGCTCCTTCGAACGGGCAACGCCCACACCGAAACCCGCGTGCTCGGCCACGATCGCCGGCTCGGTGACGAACCGCCGCGCCCGTACATACGAAAGCCAGATCAGCGCGAGCGGATAGGTGATCACCAGAATGCTGCCGAGCAGCAGCACTCCGATCCCGGTGAGCGTGAACATGATCTGCGCGAGCACCAGCGGCGTCGCCTGCCTGCCCGCGGCCCGCAACCCGTCGAGCACGCCGTAGCGCACCCCGTGGAAGTCGGCGAGTGCGATCGCGATGGTCGCGCCGCGCAGGACCAGGCGAACCAGCCACACGCAGGCCGCGGTCGCCAGGATCGCCGCCCACGCGGTGCCCGCGTCGGAGCCGTCGGTGAGGTGGGAAACCAGCCCCGTCACCCCGAGCGTGACGAGCACACCGAGCACGAGCGCACTGCCGCCGAGCACCGCGAAGGTCCGGATATGGGCCTGGATCAGGGCGAACGGCTCATCGAGCAATTCGCGGAAACGCAGGGGGCGGATCGGCACCGTGGGCGGTATTGGCGGCCCCGGCGCAGGCGCCCGTGCCGGATCGACTCCCGCCCCGACGGCGCCAACCGTTTCGACGGCGGGACGCACGGGCCCGAGTGTAGTCAATCCCAGCCGAACCGCCCGGGGACTCGACCCGCCCTCGCCGCGCAGGCCGGGCCGGGTGATCCCCGAGGTGTCCCTACCGAACGTCCGCAGCTCCACGCCCGGCGGAGGCGCCCTCGTCGGCCCGCTCGGACAGCCTCGGCAGCGCAACCTGCGTGGGCTTCAAACGCCCACGCAGCGTGACCGTCTCACCGAGAATCCACTGCGCGGATTCCGAGTCGGCGGCAGCGGCAAGCGTGGTCGCCGACGTGAGCAAACGTTCGTCGTGCTGCTTGGACAGCTCGCACAGCCGAGCGGCCTCGTTGACCGCATCGCCGATCACCGTGAATTCGTACCGGTTGTGCGTACCGACGTTGCCCGCGACCACCCGTCCCGCCGCGACACCGATACCCGCGTCGAGATCGGAAGCAGCACGCAGTCGACGCTGGATCGCACGCCCGCACGACAGCGCCGCACCCGCCAGGTCGTCGAGCGGAGCCGGCGTGCCGAACACCGCCAGCGCCGCGTCGCCCTCGAACTTGTTGAGCAGCCCGCCGTGCCGTTCCACCTCGTCGACGACGATGTCGAAGAACCGGTTGAGAATGCCGACGATCTCGGGTGCGGGCAGGGTGGCGGCCATCGTGGTGGAGCCGATGATGTCGATGAACAGGGCCGCTGCCTCGGTTTCGGTGCCGCCGAGCACCGGCCGGGAGGCGATCGCCGCCATCGCGACATCGTGGCCGACATGCTTGCCGAACAGGTCCTCGATCATCGCCCGCTCGCGCAGCCCGTGCACCATCGTGTTGAAGCCGCTCTGCAGTTCGCCCAGCTCGGTGCCGTCGTAGAGGGCGATCTCGGCGTCGAGGTCGCCGTTCTCCACGCGGCGCAGCGCCTGCCGCACCCCCTTGATCGGGGCCACCGTCGCCGCGACGACCTGGGCCATCAGGATCAACCCGAATACCAGCGCGGAGCCGCCGAGGCTGAGCATGCACACCGCCAGCCTGGCTTTGCTCACCGCGGGGTCGGCCAGCGCCCACACCGCTACCGTCATCGTGAGCGCCACCGGTACGCCGACCCCGACGAACCACGACAGCATGGTCCGGCCGAACACGCCGATGCCACGGCGGCGGTGCGGGTCGGCGGCCAGCACGCGCGCGGTCACCGGGCGCAGCGCGAATTCGATGATCAGGTAGCTGTTGGCGCACACGACGATCGCGGCGGCGCCGGTCGAGAGGATGACCTTGGGGATCAGCGCCGGCTCGAGCACGCCGTAGACGATGGTGAGCACGGTCAACGTCAGCGTCCAGAGGATGGCCTGCTGCAGCACCATCCAGCGCGGTGCCGACACGGTGACCTGCTGTTCGGCCGGCGTCGGCACGTGCTCGGGATCGGTGGCCCAGCCCATCGAGCGCACCCCGGCCACGGTGCCCCACACGGTGCCGCCCGCCAGCGCGAGCGCGGCGCACAGTGGTGTGAACACGCTGTTGACCAGCAGGAGTTGCCGAGTGAACACGGTGGGCCCGGGCAGCACGAAGCCCGCGAGCACCACCACCATGGCGATGCCGATCAGATTGGCGATGAGTAGCGGCACGGTGAGCAGCAACTGCACCCGAACTCGACGGATCTTCGATGCCTCGTCGACTGGCCCGAGCAGCGGCGAGCCCCATGGCGCTGATCTTGCCGCGCCCGCCGGTCCATCGCGGTTGATCACTTCTGAACTGTAAACCGGTGAACCCGGTGTCGGCCACAGAGTTGCGCAGGTCACTGCATCAGTCGGGTGGCTATACCAACTGGTCGAACCCAGTTTTGTGACCGTCCACCGGTCTGTCGACCGTGCGGTTGCCCACGGCACCGTTCGGTGTACATATGTGCACTCAACCGTGGAGCAGGTTGTCGACGACGGCGCGGTAGCGCGCGGGTTCGATCTGCGGCAGACCGAGCAGCGCGCGCAGGTAGACCCCGTCGCCCACCAGCCGGATGGTGTCGGCGCGGACGGGGTCGTCCACCTCGGTCTCCAGGTTGTCCGACCAGGCCGCCATCACCGCGTCGAGCGCGCGCTGGACCTCGTCGGGCTCGCTGCCCGCCGAGGCGTCGATCGTGCGCATGGTCGCCAGTAGTGAGCGGTACAGGGCGAGTTCGACGGCGTCGTCCTGTGCGGTGGGGTCGGGCGTCTGCAGGTACCACTCGGCGATCGAGCTCCCGCTCGCTCTGGCGTCGTCGAGTTGGGTGCGAGCACGCTCGCCGAGCCGCTGGACCAGGCCGACGAGCAGGGCGTCTTTGCTCTTGAAGTGGTAGAGGAGCCCGCCCTTCGATACGCCCGCCGCGGCGGCGACGTTGTCGAGGGTCATCTGCGCCGCGCCGCGTTCGAGCAGCAGGGTCTCCAGGGCGTCGAGGATGCGATCGCGGGTGTCAGAGCTCACGGCAATCACTGTACCGTCTGGACGGTTTTCTTGTTACTGTACCGTCTGGACGGTTTACCAACCTGAAAGACGAGAGACCCATGAACACCCCCACAGCACTCACCCCGGCGCGCGCCACCCCGCGCGAGTGGGCGGGCCTCGGCGTACTCGCCCTCGCCCTGCTGCTGCTCGCGGTGGACGCGACCGTGCTGGACCTGGCCGTGCCCGCGATCAGCGCCGACCTCGCCCCGAGCACGCCACAGCTGCTCTGGATCATCGACGTGTACTCGTTCGTGCTCGCCGGTCTGCTGGTGGTGATGGGCAATCTCGGCGACCGGATCGGCAGGCGCAAGCTCCTGCTGATCGGTGCGGTCGGCTTCGGCATCGCCTCGGCGCTGGCCGCGTGGGCGGTGTCGCCGGAGATGCTGATCGCGGCGCGCGTCCTGCAGGGCGTCGCGGGCGCCACGCTGATGCCCGCCACGCTGGGCCTGATCCGATCGATGTTCCAGGACCCGCGTCAGCGCACCGTGGCGATCGGCGTGTGGAGTGCGATGGCCGGTGGTGGCGCCGCGGCCGGTCCACTGGTCGGCGGCTGGCTGCTCGAGCACTTCTGGTGGGGCTCGGTGTTCCTGGTGAACCTGCCGGTGATGCTGGTGCTGCTCGCCCTCGCCCCGCTGCTCATCCCCGAATCACGTGACCCGAACCCGGGCCGGTTCGACGCGCTGAGCGCGCTGCTGTCGATGCTGGCGCTGGTGCCGGTGGTCTACGCGGTGAAGGAAACCGCCGCGCACGGTCCGGCGGTGGGCGCGCTGCTGGTCGGCCTGGTCGGTGTGGTCTCGGCCGTGCTGTTCGTGCGCAGGCAGCGTCGCCTGACCGATCCGATGCTCGACCTGCGGCTGTTCGAACTGCCGAGGTTCCGGGTGGCGGTGTTCACCAACCTGCTCGCGGTGTTCGCGCTGGCGGGCGTGCTGTTCTTCGGCTCGCAGTATCTGCAGCTGGTGCTCGGCCGTACGCCCTTGGAGGCGGGTCTGCTGATGCTGCCGGGGCTCGCGGCGAGCATGTTCGGTTCGCTGGCGGCGGCCTGGCTCGTGCGGCGCTGGCGCGCGGCGCTGGTGCTGGCCGGTGCGCTGGTCGTCACCGCGATCGGCGTGGCGGCCTTCCTCGCGGTCGACGCGGTGAGCGGCGCGGAGGCGTTCGTGCTCGGTTTCGTCGGCATCGGTCTCGGTGCCGGTGTGGCCATGACCGTGGCCGCCGACCTGGTCGTCGGATCGGCGCCGGAAGAACGCGCCGGTGCGGCCGCGGCGATCTCGGAGACCGCCTACGAAACGGGTCTTGCCCTGGGTGTCGCCCTGCTCGGGAGCACCGTGATGGCGATCTTCCGGCGTGGTCTGGACGTGTCCTTGCTGCCCGACGACGCGGTGGCGGCCGCGTCGGGTTCGCTCAGCGGCGCCGTCGAGGTGGCCGGTGAGCTGCCCGCCGCGGTGGCGGAGGAGTTCCTGTCGTCGGCGAATCAGGCGTTTGTCAGCGGCATCCATCTGACGGTGCTCGGCATCGTCGCGGTGCTGTTGTTCGCGGCCTACAGCGCGGTACGGACGAAGACCACGCGCGGCTGAGCCGGAGGTGGCCGACAGCGGGCTGTCGGCCACCTCGCGCGATCAGCGGGCGGGCGGCAGCTGACGCCGGTTGCCGGGGAGCTCGTTGGCGTTGCCGCCTGCGAGCTCGCCGTGGCCGCCGGCCTCGGGCAGGCCGTTGCCCTGACCGGCGGGCAGCGCGGTGTAGTTCGGCGCCGAGGGGTACTGACGCGGGTCCGGGTGGAAGCGGCTCGACGGCGCGTCGACCACATTCGAGGCGATCTGCTGGGCGTAGGGCTGGTACGGCTGCTGCGGGTAGGCGCCCGGCGGCAGGAAACCCTGCGCGGGCTGACCCTGCAACTGATATCCGGCGGGGACCTGCTGTTGCTGCGCGGAATCCTGCGTGTCGACGGTGACCTTGCGCGTGCGGCGCAGCGTGAACGTCACCTCTTCGACCTCTTCGAACGCCTGCCGTGCGGTCCGCATCGGGTGGGTGGCCGAGTCGAAGGCATTGGCCACGAAAGCCGGTACCAGCGGACGGATCCAGCGGGCGGCGGTGTCGGTGAACGGCACCGTCCCGATGATCGGCAACTCCAAACCGCCACCGCCGGTCGGCGCCTGCGCGGGCGGCTGCTGCGTGGGCGCCTGGTGGGCGGGAACGAGAGCCCCGGCGGTGCCGGCGGGCAGCGCGTGCTGGACGTACCCCGCGGGCAGCTGCGATGTGACGTTCGGCTCCAGAGACACGGAGTCGTCCTTTCGATGCGGCTCGGTGAACCCGAGCTCGAAACCGCCGATCGCGGCGATGATCCTGGTGCGCTGACGTTCTCGATCGATCACGGTATCGGCTTCGATGGCCAGTTGCGCGGCGGTGAGCTCGTGTTCGGCGCGCAAGGCGGCTGTCTCGGTGCGCACTTCGGCGCGTTTCACCGCGATGGCGGCGTCGGCCTCGCGCTGGGCCCGATCGGCCACCTCCGCCGCGTCGACCCGGCGGTCGAGCGAGGTCTCCCCGCGCCACCAGCGCAGCAGCAGCGGCAGCAGGGCCACGACGACGCCCGCGAGCAGGATGAGCAGGCGCAGCGCGGCGGCGCCCGCGTGTGACGCGGTGTAGCTGTTCATGGCCAGCCAGCGGGCGCCCAAGCCACGGTCGCCGTCGGCGAACGCGCTGGTCCGCGCGGTGGCGAGCGCGGCGGATTCGGTGCGGACCCGCTGGTCGAGGCCCTCGATGCGGCCCTGCGCCGTGGCGAGCTGTTTGCGGGCGTCGTCGAGCATGTCGTTGGCGGTCTGCGTTTCCGGACCGCGACCCGGTACCCCGGTGATTCTGGTCTGCGGGCATTCTGCGGTGGGGTTGTACTCGCAGCGGGCGATCACCAGCGCGCGGTCGATGTCGGCCTGCGACTTGGCGATGCTCAGATCGAGCGCGGCACGGTCGGCGGTGGCGAGGTCGAACGAGGTGCGGGCGGCGACCACGGCCGGCGCGTTCTCGGCGCTCGCCTGGGCGCGCACATCCAGTTCCCGGTCGACGGTCCCGCCGAGCAGCACGGTGGCGGCGAGTTCGGCGACGAAGACCCCGGCCAGCACCCCGACCCCGATCCGGGCCGCGATACCGAACCGGTCGTCGTCACCACCGGGCCGCGTGGTCGCCAGCGCCCGGCCGAGCGCACCCGCGGCGACGGCGATGACCAGCGCGAACAGCACCGCGACGAGCACGCCCGCGTCGGCGGCGAGCAGTGCGGACAACGCGACGAGACCGGCGATCACGGCGAACAGCGTCACGGCGGCACCGGTGACGAGATAGCGGCCCTGTTCATGGCTGAAAGCCAGGTCGGCGCCCGATTCGTGGTCCCGGCGCCGTGGCGAGGCGAGGCCTCCGCCGAGCCAGGTGAGTAAGCCGGTCATGAGTTCTCCCCGGGTCGTGCGCTCCACTGGGCATGGCGAAACTGGTAGGTAAGGCGAAACTGGCATGGATTCGTTGTGTCAGCGTGACAGGCCGGAGACCGACACACCGAGTGCCGAGGTACTGCTTGTGGTCAGCCTCACAGTCGAATAGGTCCATTCATCGCGCTGGCCGGAACATTTCTGTGCCGACCTCGGCGTGTCGTGCGCGGCGAGCCGGGCCGCACCGCCGTCCGTGCCCGATTTGTGTCGAACGACACTGCCAGAAGTTTGCCAGCGGTGTGCTGTGGCGCACATTTCGCAATACAGACCGTACGGTCGGCTGACTGGAGCGCTTGTGGGGGCCCGTGTCGGGAATATCTCACCGTCCCCACCCCCGGTTAGCGGAGGTGGGAGGTTTGACCAGGGCATCTGCAGGGAAATCTGCTGCGGTGCAGGTGAGTTCAGCTTTCGGCCCCCGGCCGACGGTGGAACCGAGTCTGCTCGTCGGCAGTGTTCACGCAGGTAGGCGGGGGTTGTCCGGGATCGATCCGGTCCCCGGTCTGCTTTACACTGGACGACGCGCGCGACGATGCAAGCAGCCGTTACAAACCCCAGCTAGACGGGTTACTTAGCACAACCTTAGTTGGTTGGGTCTGCGGTCTGACTTATCGTTTGCTCTTACGCCGAACGCACCCAGTTCGGCACAACCACCTGTTCGAGGTCCGGTGAAACCGGGCCAAGAGTAGCGGGTGAAACCCCGCGCAGAGGTAAGGGAGAAGTAAGCATCCCGTTACCTCTGAGCACCCCAACTACGTCAACGCCGCAAACCACCACCGTCGCTGGTTTCGGATCGTACGGACGCAGTCTTGACGGAGGCGAAACGACGAAGGGCCCACGCTCAGCTTGCTGGGTGGCCGACATCGACAGCCGACTTTCTTGAAGGCAGAGGCATGACGCAACTTCCTGGCCACAGGTCACCCGGAGTCACCGGGCTCTACGATCCGGCATTCGAACACGACGCCTGCGGCGTCGCGTTCGTTTCCGACATGCATGGACGACGCAGTCGAGACATCGTCGACAAGGCCATCACGGCCCTCCTGAACCTGGAGCACCGCGGTGCTGCGGGTGCCGAGCCGAACTCCGGCGACGGCGCGGGCGTCCTGCTGCAGCTCCCGGACAAGTTCTTCCGTGCGATCCTCGCCGAAGAAGGTGCCGCTTTCGAGTTGCCCCCGGAAGGCTCCTACGCCTCCGGTATCGCCTTCCTGCCGCAGGCCCGCCGCGAAGCCGCGCGGGCCGCCTACGGCGTCGAGAAGATCGTCACCGAAGAGGGCCTGGCCGTGCTCGGCTGGCGCGAGGTGCCGATCGACGAGTCCTCGCTCGGCGCGCTGGCCCGCGATGCCATGCCGACCTTCCGGCAGATCTTCATCGGCTCGCCGAAGAACTCCGCCGAGCAGCTCTCGGGCATGGACCTGGAGCGTCGCGCCTACGTGATCCGCAAGCGGATCGAGCACGAGCTCGGCAAGGCAGGCCCCGGCGAGGGCACCGTCGGCAAGGAATCGGTGTACTTCCCGAGCCTGTCCGGCCAGACCTTCATCTACAAGGGCATGTTCACCACGCCCCAGCTGCGTGCGTTCTACCTGGACCTGCAGGACGAGCGCGTCGAGTCGGCCATCGGCATCGTGCACTCGCGCTTCTCCACCAACACCTTCCCCTCGTGGCCGCTGGCGCACCCGTTCCGCCGGGTCGCCCACAACGGTGAGATCAACACCGTCACCGGTAACGAGAACTGGATGCGCGCCCGTGAGGCGCTGCTGCGCAGCGACGTGTTCGGCAAGGACGAAGCGGGCAAGGACCGGCTGCAGAAGATCTTCCCCGTCTGCACCCCCGGCGCCTCCGACACCGCGCGTTTCGACGAGGTGCTCGAACTGCTGCACCTGGGCGGTCGCGAACTGCACCACGCCATCATGATGATGATTCCCGAGGCGTGGGAGCGTAACGAGAACCTCGACCCCGACCGGCGCGCGTTCTACGAGTACCACTCGATGCTGATGGAGCCGTGGGACGGCCCGGCAGCGGTGTGCTTCTCCGACGGCACCAAGATCGGCGCCGTGCTCGACCGCAACGGTCTGCGCCCCGGCCGCATCTGGGTCACCGAGGACGGCCTCGTCGTGCTCGCCTCCGAGGTCGGCGTGCTCGACATCGACCCCGCCACCGTGGTCCAGAAGATCCGCCTGCAGCCGGGCAAGATGTTCCTGGTCGACACCGAGAAGGGCCGCATCGTCACCGACGAAGAGGTCAAGTCGGAGCTGGCCGCGGCGCAGCCGTACCAGCAGTGGCTCGACGAGGGCGTCAGCCGCCTGGCCGACCTGCCCGACCGCCCGCACGTGCACATGTCGCACGACCGCGTGCTGATCCGTCAGCAGATCTTCGGTTACACCACCGAGGACCTGAACCTGCTGATCACGCCGATGGCCAAGACCGGCGGCGAGGCACTGGGCTCGATGGGTACCGATACGCCGATCGCGGTGCTGTCGAACCGGTCGCGTCTGCTGTTCGACTACTTCTCGCAGCTGTTCGCGCAGGTCACCAACCCGCCGCTCGACGCCATCCGTGAGAAGGTCGTCACCAGCCTCAAGCGCAACCTCGGCCCCGAGGCCGATCTGCTGCACCCGGGCCCCGACTCCTGTCGCATGATCGCGCTCGAACAGCCCATTCTCGACAACGACGAGCTGGCCAAGCTCGTCCACATCAACGACGACGGCAGCCAGCCGGGCCTACGCTCGGTGGTCGTGCGCGGTCTGTACCCGGTCGCCGAGGGCGGCGAGGGTCTGCGCCGGGCGCTGGAAGCCATCAACACCCAGGTCTCGGCCGCCATCGACGGTGGTGCGCGCATCATCGTGCTGTCGGACCGTGAGTCCAACGAGAAGCTGGCGCCGATTCCGTCGCTGCTGCTCACCTCGTCGGTGCACCACCACCTGGTGCGCGAGCGGACCCGCACCATGGTCGGCCTGGTCGTGGAGGCCGGTGACGCCCGCGAGGTGCACCACATGGCCCTGCTGATCGGTTTCGGTGCCGCCGCGATCAACCCGTACATGGCCTTCGAGACCATCGAGGACATGCTCGAGCGCGGCTCGCTGCAGATTCCGGGCAGCACCGGCGATCTGGGCGCCGACTTCCGCAAGGCCGTCGCGAACTACTGCACCGCGGCCAGCAACGGCGTGCTCAAGGTGATGTCGAAGATGGGCATCTCCACCCTGGCCTCCTACAACGGCGCCCAGCTGTACCAGGTCATCGGCCTGGCCCAGGACCTGGTCGACGAGTACTTCACCGGCCTGCGCTCCCCGCTGGGCGGCATCGGTCTCGACGAGATCGCCGAAGAGGTGGCCATCCGCCACCGCGTCGCGTTCCTGGAGAACCGCAACGAGCGCGCGCACCGCGAGCTCGAGGTCGGCGGCGAGTACCAGTGGCGTCGTGAGGGCGAGTACCACCTGTTCAACCCGGACACGGTGTTCAAGCTCCAGCACGCGACCCGCACCGGTCAGTACTCGATCTTCAAGGAGTACACCAAGCTGGTCGACGATCAGTCCGAGCGCTTGGCCGCGCTGCGTGGTCTGTTCAAGTTCAAGTCGAACCAGCGCGCGTCGATCTCCATCGACGAGGTCGAGCCCGCGAGCGAGATCGTGAAGCGTTTCTCGACCGGTGCGATGAGCTACGGCTCCATCTCGGCTGAGGCGCACGAGGCACTCGCCATCGCGATGAACCGCATCGGCGCTCGCTCGAACTCCGGTGAGGGCGGCGAGAGCCCCGCTCGCTTCGAGGTCGAGGAGAACGGCGACTGGCGTCGTTCGGCGATCAAGCAGGTCGCGTCGGGTCGCTTCGGCGTCACCGCGCACTACCTGACCAACGCCACCGACATCCAGATCAAGATGGCCCAGGGCGCCAAGCCGGGCGAGGGCGGCCAGCTGCCCGCGCACAAGGTGTACCCGTGGGTCGCCGAGGTGCGTCACTCCACGCCGGGCGTCGGCTTGATCTCGCCGCCGCCGCACCACGACATCTACTCGATCGAGGATCTGGCGCAGCTGATCCACGATCTGAAGAACGCGAACCCGCAGGCTCGGATTCACGTGAAACTTGTCGCGGAGCCGGGTGTCGGCACCGTCGCCACCGGTGTGTCCAAGGCACACGCCGACGTCGTGCTCATCTCGGGCCACGACGGCGGCACCGGCGCGTCGCCGCTGACCTCGCTCAAGCACGCGGGTGGACCCTGGGAGCTCGGCCTGGCCGAGACCCAGCAGACCCTGCTGCTCAACGGCCTGCGTGACCGCATCGTCGTCCAGGTCGACGGTCAGATGAAGACCGGCCGCGACGTGATGATCGCCGCCCTGCTCGGCGCCGAGGAGTTCGGTTTCGCGACCGCGCCCCTGGTCGTCTCGGGTTGCGTCATGATGCGCGTGTGTCACCTCGACACCTGTCCGGTCGGCATCGCCACCCAGAACCCGGTGCTGCGCGAGCGCTTCACCGGCAAGCCGGAATTCGTCGAGAACTTCATGATGTTCATCGCCGAGGAGGTGCGTGAGCTGCTCGCCGAGCTGGGCTTCCGCACCCTCGACGAGGCCGTCGGCCGGGTCGACCTGCTCGACACCGCCAAGGCCAAGCAGCACTACAAGGCCGCCAAGCTGGACCTGTCGCCGATCCTGGACATGCCGGAGACGGCGTTCATGAACCAGAACACCCGGTGCACCGGTACCCAGGACCACGGTCTGGACAAGGCGCTGGACAACGAGCTGATCGCGCAGAGCGCTCCCGCGCTCGAGCGTGGCCAGGCGGTCAAGATCGAAACCAAGATCACCAACGTGAACCGCACGGTTGGCACCATGCTCGGCCACGAGGTGACCAAGCTCTACGGTGGCGCGGGCCTGCCCGACGACACCATCGACATCACCTTCACCGGTTCGGCGGGCAACAGCTTCGGCGCGTTCGTCCCGGCCGGCATCACGCTGCGGGTCTTCGGTGACGCCAACGACTACGTCGGCAAGGGTCTGTCGGGTGGCCGCATCGTGGTCCGCCCGTCGGCTTCGGCTCCGGAAGCCTTCGTCGCCGAAGACAACATCATCGCGGGCAACGTGATCATGTTCGGCGCCACCAGCGGTCGCATCCTGATCAACGGTGTCGCGGGCGAGCGCTTCGGCGTGCGTAACTCCGGCGCCACCGCGGTCGTCGAGGGTGTGGGCGACCACGCGCTCGAGTACATGACCGGTGGCCGCGTGGTCATCCTCGGTGACACCGGCCGCAACCTCGGTGCCGGTATGTCCGGTGGTGTCGCCTACTTCTACGACCCCGAGGGCAAGCTGCCCGGCCGGGTCAACCCGGATCAGGTCGACGCGATCGAGCAGCTCTCCGGTGACGACTTCACCTGGCTGCGCGACATCATCGCGATCCACCGCGACGAAACGGGATCGGCTGTGGCCGAACGCATCCTGAGCGACTGGTCCCAGCAGGTGAACCACTTCGTGAAGGTCATGCCCCGCGAATACAAGAAGGTTCTGCTCGCCATCTCCGAGGCCGAGAAGGCCGGCAAGGATGTCGACACCGCGATCATGGAGGCGGCTCGTGGCTGACCCACAGGGATTTTTGAAGCACACCTCGAGGGAAACCCCGGCCCGTCGTCCGGTCGAGCTGCGTCTGCTCGACTGGAAAGAGGTCTACGAGGAGAAGAAGTTCTCCCAGGACACCTTGAAGACCCAGGCCAGCCGCTGCATGGACTGCGGTATCCCCTTCTGTCACAACGGCTGTCCGCTCGGGAACCTGATTCCCGAATGGAACGACCTGGTCTACAAGGGTGCGTGGCGCGAAGGCATCGATCGCCTGCACGCCACCAACAACTTCCCGGAGTTCACCGGCCGCCTGTGCCCGGCTCCGTGTGAGGCGTCCTGCGTGCTCGGCATCAACCAGGAGCCGGTCACGATCAAGCAGGTCGAGGTCGAGCTCATCGAGAACGCCTTCGACGAGGGCTGGGTCACCCCGGTGTACCCGACCCGTCTCACCGGCAAGAAGATCGCCGTCGTCGGCTCGGGCCCGGCCGGTCTGGCCGCCGCCCAGCAGCTCACCCGCGCCGGTCACACCGTGACCGTGTTCGAGCGTGACGACCGCATCGGCGGCCTGATGCGCTACGGCATCCCGGAATTCAAGATGGAGAAGTCGGTCATCGACCGTCGTCTGGCCCAGATGGAAGCCGAAGGCACCATCTTCAAGGCGGGCGTCAACGTGGGTGTCGACATCACCGCCGAGCAGCTGCGTGAGCGTTTCGACGCGATCGTGCTGGCCGGTGGCGCCACCATCGCCCGCGATCTGCCGATCCCGGGCCGCGAGCTAGACGGCATCCACCAGGCGATGGAGTTCCTGCCGCTGTCCAACCGGGTGCAGCTCGGTGACGACATCGCCGACGAGGACGGCCTGCCGCCGATCCACGCCAAGGGCAAGAAGGTCATCATCATCGGCGGTGGCGACACCGGCGCCGACTGCCTCGGCACCTCGCACCGTCACGGCGCCGAGTCGGTGCACCAGTTCGAGATCATGCCGCGTCCCCCCGAGGAGCGCGCGGGCTCGACCCCGTGGCCGACTTACCCGCTGATGTACCGGGTCGCCTCGGCACACGAAGAGGGCGGCGAACGTCTGTTCTCGGTGAACACCGAGCGTTTCGTCGGCAAGGACGGCAAGGTGACCGGTCTCGACGCGCACGAGGTCAAGATGGTCAACGGCCGTTTCGAAAAGGTCGAGGGCACCGACTTCACCCTCGAAGCCGACCTGGTCCTGCTGGCCATGGGCTTCGTCGGTCCCCAGAAGCCGGGCCTGCTCACCGATCTCGGTGTCGGCTACGACGGTCGCGGCAACGTCCAGCGCGACAAGAGCTGGGCCACCAACATCCCCGGCGTCTTCGTGGCCGGTGACATGGGCCGTGGCCAGTCGCTGATCGTCTGGGCCATCGCCGAGGGCCGCGCCGCCGCGTCGGCCGTCGACAAGTTCCTCGAGGGCGAGACCGCGCTGCCCGCGCCGATCCCCCCGACGGCTGTCGCCCAGCGCTAGCCGCTGAACCAGCAAGGCGCCCGCAGGCTTTCGAGCCCGCGGGCGTCTTTTTTGTCATTCCCCCCACACGAGGCAGGTGTGCCGGCGAATCCGGGCGCCTTGCCGGATACCTGCGGGTTTGCGGGGAATGTGCGTAGGGGGGTGAACGTGGAAGGGGTGCAAGGGGTTCGGTAGGCGAGCAAACGACGTGGCTGATCTTCCCTGCAGCACATAGACTTTCCGTGTCGAGGTGTACGGGAGATCCGAGGGGGAGCTGTGCCGTTGCCGCCGGAAGCGTTGGCGAACCTTCGCCGCGCCGCAGAGCGTGGTGACGGTACCGCCATGCACAATCTCGCTCACTTCTACCACGACCACAGCGATTTCGAAGCCGCCGAGTACTGGTTCCGGCGCGCCGCCGCCGCGGGGCACACGCGCTCTATGAACAACCTGGCCGTGTTGCTCGACCAGTTCGGTGAACTCGACGAGGCCGAGTCCTGGTACCGCCGTGCGGCTGCCGCGGGCAATGCCAACGCCATGTTCAATCTGGCCACCATGCTCTACCAGTGCGGTGACCGCCGGGACGCCGAGACCTGGTACCACCACGCCGCGATGGCGGGCCATGTCGACGCCATGTACAACCTCGCGCGCCTCTTCGAGGATCAGGACCGCCTCGACGACGCCGAAGCCTGGTTCGGCGAGGCCGCCGACCACGGCGACATCGACGCTGTGAACAACCTCGGCATCCTGCTGTGCCACCGCGGCGCCACCACCGAGGCCCGTCGCTGCTTCCGTCGCGCGGCCGATCTCGGCCACCCCCGAGCCATGGCCAACCTCGCCGCCCTGCTGGAATCCCAAGGCGCCCACCGCGAAGCGGAAACCTGGTACCGCCGCGCCGCCGGCTGATCGCACACTCCGAGCACATCGTTGGGGGACCGGTGTGCGGGTAGGTCGGCGAGGTCTGCGAAGACACAATTTTCGATGTTTACGCGAAGATCGCTGGCGGATGGAATAGGCGAGTGATCACCGGTTATAGCGGTCCGCAGCGAATGGGCGCCGAAGTTACTCAAAAGTATTGATACCGAGCGGTTTTCCAGCAACCATCAGCAAACATATTGTGCGGCAGCAATTTTCCGGCGTTCGAGATGCGAGGAATAGCGGAGGGGTATAACGTCTCGTCTCGATCAATAGTCGATGACGGTTCGGGGGCTCGGTGAATTCTCTTGATGGGTGTCTGAAACGCATCATGGATATTCCCGGGGCGCGCAGTGTGACGCTGGTGGACGGGGCGAGCGGGTTGGCCGTCGCCGGTGCGGGCGAGCGCCGAGGCGTCGACGAGCACGAGGACGCGGCGGGGACCACCGATGTGGTGCGGGCCGCGCTCGCGTGTCCTGCCCTCGGGAGCTCCGACGACGACCTCACCGAGATCGTGGTGTGCCGGACCAGGGGATTTCACCTCCTTCACCTGGTCGACGGCGATTTCGACGGCAGGTTGTTCATGCATGTCGTCTTCGACGGCGACACCGGCAATCTCGGGATGGCCCGCTATCAGCTCAGGTCGGCACTGGAAGAATTGACGGGCGGGGATCGATGAGTGTCGCGCTCGCCGATGAATTGCATCGGCTCGGCGAAGAAGGCTCGACCGGAGTATTGCGCGCAGGCGACGGCGAATTCCACTTGGTGCGTGGCACTATCGCCTCGGTCGGCTGCGGGCGAACCATCGGCCTCGACAGATTGGTAGTCGAAGCGGGCGTAGCAACGGCGGAGGATTGGCGTCGCGCCGGTGCGGGCGACCCGGGTCCGCTGCTGGACCAGCCACAACTGGAAACCCTCGCACTGCTGTCGGTGTTCGACGCCGCCTATTTTTTGCTGGCCTCCGCGGGTGAGCCGGAATTCCGTCCGACAACCGAACACTGGCTGGCGCCGGTCTGCCACATCGCACCCCGCGCGCTTGTTCACGAATGCGAACGCCGCACCGACAACGAGTACGGCCCGTGGACCGCCGACCTCGTCACCCTGGTTCCGGTGGTCCCGGCCCGCCGGATCAAGCGGAACCAGGTGGTACTCACCGGAAGTCAGGCCGAAGTCCTCGCCGCCGCCGACACCCGCCGCAGCATCGCCGACATCGCCCGCGACCTGGGCCGCACCACCTACGGCTGCCTCGTCGCGGTCCGCGATCTGACCACAGCGGGCCTGATCGAAGCGCCGGAACCCGTCTCGATCGAACAACCACAGCGCGGGCGCCACCTCGCCCTCGCACCGGACCCGGCCGACCACCGGAGCTCGACTCGGTCGGCAACAACCGTGCCCACGCTGCCCCGACGTGTTCCGGGCAGCGCGGGACCGACCCGCCTCCAGCAGGAGACGGGTGCACGACAGGGCAGGCACGCGATCGACGAGGAAGCGACCGCGACCGCCCGACACCGCGGAAAACCGGCCGGCGCAGCGGAACCCGAACGCTGGCAGCAGGTCGACCGCGAAACACTCATCCGGCTCAGGGCGGCGTTGGAGGAGCTTGCGTGACCGTGCGGAAGAAGCTGCTCGGTGAATGGAGGGGAAGGTTGACCAAGGTGGCGATGACCACGCCCGAACCCAGGGTGCCCGAACACACAGCGCCCCAGAACTACCCGGCTGTGCAGGCCGAACTGCAGTCGTTGCGCGAACGGCTACCTCAGCTCACCGGGTCGCTGGTGGCCTCCAGCGACGGGCTGCTCATCGAGCACGACCTCCCCGCCCATCTCGAACCCGCCGGCCTGGCCGCGCTGTCGGCCGCGCAGTTGTCGCTGTCGTACCGGCTGGCGAACACCGCGCACGGCGGCGGGTTCAGCGAGGTCGTCGTGCACGGCACCGAGGGGCAGGTGGTGATCTACGCCGCCGGGCGCACCTCGCTGACCGTGCTCGCCGGACCCGAAGTGAATGTCGGCCGGCTCCACCTGGAGTCGCGACCGGTAGCTCGCGCGATCGCCGGCCATCTGGCGGCGGCGCACAACGATTGAAAGGCACAACATGTCGAATATGGATCTGGCTCTGAAGGACATGATGGTGATCGAGGGCGCGATCGGCGCCGCGATCGTCGACTACAGCAGTGGCATGGCCCTCGGAATGCTCAGCAGCACCAAGTCGCTCGACCTGCAGGTCGCCGCTGCGGGCAACACCGAGGTGGTGCGGGCGAAGATGCGCACCATCGAGCAGCTCGGCCTCAACGAGGAGATCGAGGACATCCTCATCACCCTGGGCACGCAGTACCACCTGATCCGCCCGATGACGGGGCGCAAGTCCAAAGGGCTGTTCCTCTACCTCGCCCTCGATCGCGGCCGGGCCAATCTGGCGCTGGCGCGGCACAAGCTCAAGGGCATCGAAGAAGACCTGGAGGTGTGAGTTTCGTGAACGGGGGGCGTGTCGGCGGTGACGTGCCGCCGGCATCCCATCACTCCGGTGCGTGGCCCTGCTCGATCCGCCGGTGTTTCCGGCCATAAAATCGAGAGGTCGTGTGGCACGGGATGGCTCGTACGCCTATTGTGATTCGCGGCGAGGTCTGGGGCCACAACGTCAGTATTCGGGGTTTGCTCTCACATCGACGAGCAAGGGTGAACTGGAGCGGTATGCAGTTGAAGAAGGTTGTCGCGGCTCTGGGAGCGTCCGCGGCGATGATGTCCGGAATTGTTGTCGGCAGCACGAGCGCGAGCGCGGCGCCCGCCTGCCCGAGTCTTTATGTCGTCGCCATTCCCGGCACCTGGGAAACCGGCCACGAGAAGGCCCCCGGCCCCGGCATGCTCGCCGGCGTCACCAACGGCCTACCGAGAAACACCGACGTCGACTACGTCACCTACGCCGCGACCGCGTTCCCCTGGGAGGGCGATGTCTACGGCAACTCCAAGAAGCAGGCGGTCGACGCCGCCCGCGGGCTGATCAGCGAGAAGCTGGCCTCCTGCGGCAACACCAAGGCCGCGATCGTCGGCTACAGCCAGGGTGCCGACGCCGCAGGCGATCTGGCCGCCGAGATCGGCACGGGCATCAGCCCGATCCCGCAGGACCGGGTCGCCGCTGTCGGCCTCATCTCCGATCCCCGTCGTTCGCCGACCGATATCCAGGTCGGCCCGCACGCCGCGGGCGCCGGTGCCGGTGGCGCTCGGCCGGGTGGTTTCGGTTGGCTGAGCGACCGCACCCGCACGATCTGCGCGGTCGACGATCTGTACTGCGCGACCGCTACCGACGACTTCGTGACGCGGTTCGCCGGCTTCCTCGCCCAGAGCTCGGACGCGAACCCGGCCAACCTGTGGCGCTACCAGCTCGAGGCCGGGGCGATCGTCAGCGACCTGATGTCGTTCGGCGGCATCCCGACGCTGGGGGCGCAGCTGACGGACGCGGCCAACCAGAAGCGGGCCAAGGACCTGGAGCAGTTCTACCGCTCGCAGGCGCACACGCTGTACGGCAGCTACTCGGTGGGTGGCGGGCAGACCGCTATCACCTGGATGCACAACTGGATCGCTCAGCAGGCCTGAGTCGTTCGCGCAGAGCCCGGTATCGCTTCGGCGGTGCCGGGCTCTTTCGTATGTCCGCGACCGCGGATCAGGGTGTGGTTCGCGACAGGGCCCTGGGGAGCAGGTTCCAGACGTGGCCGTTTTCGTTGATGGTTGCGGCGGTGCGGGTGCCGGTGCGGGAGTAGAGGATTCGGGTGATCGAGCAGTAGTCGATCGGAAAGGTGAGGGGGCGGGGGAGAGCGAGGATGTCGGCCAGGAGGACGTTGATGACGCCGCCGTGGGCGAAGGCTACGACGGTGTCGCCGGGAGCTGTGGTGGCGACCAGGGTTTCGACGGCGGTGAGGACTCGCGTGGTGAAGGCGGGGCCGTCGATCTGGTCGGGGAGGTGGCCCGCCTTGATGCGGGCGTAGGCGTCGGCGAATTCGGTTTTCGCGTCTTCGATCGGGATGTAGGCGGGCAGGTCGCGGTCGTATTCGGCGAGGTCGTCGATGACGTCGACCGGTAGGTCGCGGGCGGTCGCGGTGGGGAGCGCGGTGTCGCGGGCGCGGCGCTGCGGGCTGCTGACGATGCGAGCGATGTCGTGGGGTGCGAGCGCGGCGGGGACGCGTTCGGCTTGGAGCTTGCCGATGTCGGTGAGGCCGGGGTCGGCGGCGGTGGTGTCGCCGACCACGCGTTCGGGTTGGGCATGACGCACGAGTATCAGCTGCACGATCAACACTCTGCCCTATTCGCCGGGGACCAGGGCTGCGGGTCGATCTCCTCGCGGCCGGCGATGTCGGAGAGCCCTTGGCGAACGGGTGGTCGTTCGAGGACTCGCGGGGATCCCTCGTCATCGACGGAGGGTATCGCCGCGAGTCCTCCGGTCAGGTCAGGACTGGCCGTAGGGCGGCTGGCCGTAGGGGGGCTGACCACCCTGCGGGCCGTTGTACGGCGGCTGACCACCGTTGTACGGCGGCTGGTCGC
The DNA here is from genome assembly GCF_053608825.1 of Nocardia sp. NPDC055002. Taxonomy (NCBI): domain Bacteria; kingdom Bacillati; phylum Actinomycetota; class Actinomycetes; order Mycobacteriales; family Nocardiaceae; genus Nocardia; species Nocardia sp. NPDC055002. The sequence continues at coordinate 553,590 of NZ_JBSGWE010000004.1, read as the reverse complement.
CCTTCTTCTTGTTCTTGAGCAGGAAGATGCCGCCGACGATGAGCACCACGATGATCAGGCAGCAGATGCCGCCGATGATCAGGCCGGAGCTGTTCTTCTTTTTCTTCTTGGCCGCGAGTTCCATCGCGGTGTTGACTGCGTCCGAACTCGCCAGGGTGTCGAAGCTGCTGGTGAGCATGTGCGGATCGACGAGTGCGGCTGTGGTCAGCAAGTCCAGATACATGAAATCCCATCCCGATGTGTTGGTGGCCCGACATCCTCCCGGTGCCGGAACTCCGAGAGTAACGGTCTCACTGTGGCTTTCGGTTGGAAAGCCTCGCAAGCGCCACACAGAGCATGTGTTGATCGCGAACGCGCCGCGATCCGTATACACCTGTACCCGATTTCACCGTGGTTTCACCAAGGGGAAGGGCAGCGTCTCACGGATGCTGCGTCCGGTGATCAGCATGACCACCCGGTCGACGCCCATCCCGAGTCCGCCGGTGGGCGGCATCGCGTGTTCGAGCGCGGTCAGGAAGTCCTCGTCGAGTTCCATCGCCTCGGGATCGCCACCGGCGGCCAGCATCGACTGCTCGGTGAGCCTGCGCCGCTGGTCCACCGGGTCGGTGAGTTCGCTGTAGGCCGTGCCCAGCTCGACGCCCCAGGCCACCAGATCCCAGCGCTCGGCCACCCCCTCGATGCTGCGGTGCGAGCGGGTGAGCGGGGAGACCGAGGTGGGGAAGTCCAGGTAGAAGGTGGGGTAGGTGGTCTGCGATTCCACCAGGTGCTCGTACATCTCCAGCACCACTTGGCCCGCGTCCCAACCGTGTTGGTAGGCCACGCCCGCTTCGTCGCACAGCTCGCGCAGCCGGGCCAGCTCGGTACGCGCGGTCACCTCGGTGCCGATCGCCTCGGAGACCGCGCCGTGCACGGTCTTCACCCGCCACTCGCCGGAGATGTCGACAGTGTCGAAGCCGCCGTCGTCGTTGGGCCGCAACGCCACCTCGGCACCGTTGGCGGCCATCGCCGCATGCTGGATCAGCCTGCGACACAGGTGCATCATCTGCTGATAATCGCTGTGCGCCTCATAGGCTTCCAGGATCGTGAACTCGGGATTGTGGCTGAAGTCGACGCCTTCGTTGCGGAAGGTGCGGCCGATCTCGAACACCTTCTCCATGCCACCGACGCACAGCCGTTTGAGGTAGAGCTCGGGGGCGATGCGCAGGTACAGGTCGAGGTCGTAGGCGTTGATGTGGGTGCGGAACGGAGTGGCGTTGGCGCCGCCGTGCACCTGTTGCAGGATCGGCGTCTCCACCTCGAGAAAGCCCCAGACGTGGAGCGAATCGCGCAGCGAGTGCAGGACCGCGCTGCGCTTGGCCATCACCTCGCGGGCCTCGGGGTTGATCGCCATGTCCACATAGCGCTGCCGGACCTTGGCTTCCTGATCGGCCAGCCCACGCCACTTGTCGGGCAGCGGATGCAGGCATTTGCCGTTCATCCGCCAGTCCTGCGCGAGCAGTGACAGCTCACCGTTGCGGCTGGCGCCGATCTGCCCGCTCACCTCGATGAGATCGCCCAGGTCGAAGAATTCGGTGAACTCGTCGCTGCGATCGGCGCCCACCCGTTCGCGATCGATCACCAGCTGGATCTCCCCGGTCCAATCGCGGACCAGCGCGAAGATCACGCCGCCGTAGTCGCGAATCCGCAAGAGCCTGCCCGCGATACGCACGGTGGTGCCCTTGGGGCAGCGTCTGGCCTCGGCGATGTCGTGGGTCGGCGGGTAGGCGACCGGATAGGCATCGATGCCCGAAGCGGTGAGCCGGTCGAGTTTGTCCAGGCGCACCCGCACCTGTTCGGGCCTGCGTGGACCCTGTTCGGCGTCGGCGCCCTCCGGTGCGTCCGGTGCGCTGCCGTCGGCGTGCAGGCCGGTGACCGTCGCGGGGACCGCGGCCTTCGTGCCGGTGTGCACGCCCGCGTCGGGCGCCTTGCCGATGCGCGGCAGGAACCCTTCGGCCAGCCCGCTCGCCGTGGCCACCCGCGGCAACTGCCTGCGTTCCTCGAACAGGAAGAACCGTGGCACCCAGCGCGGGTGATATTTCACGTTCGACCGGTACAGCGCCTCGAGCTGCCACCAGCGCGAGAAGAACAGCAGCACTCCGCGCCAGGCCCGCAGGATCGGACCGGCGCCGATCCGGCCGCCTTCCTCGAACACCGATCGGAACACCGCGAAGTTCAGCGACACCTTGGTGATGCCGTACTGGTCGGAGTTCAGGGCGAGCTGCGAGATCATCAGCTCCATCACGCCGTTCGGGCTCTGCGGGTCGCGCCGCATCAGTTCCAGCGAGACGCCGGTGCGCCCCCACGGGACCAGCGAGAGCATGCCGTGCACGCGGTCGTCGTGGTCCACCGCTTCGACCAGCAGGCAGTCGCCGTCGAGTGGGTCGCCGAGGCGGCCCAGCGCCATCGAGAAGCCGCGCTCGGTCTCGGTATCGCGCCAGGCGTCCGCCCGCGCGACGATCTCGGCGAACTCGGCGGCGGGGATGTCGCGGTGCCTGCGGATCCGCACCTCGAGGCCGTTCTTGCGCAACCGGTTCGCGGCCTGACGCACCTGCTTCATCTCCGGGCCCGCCAGCGAGAACGTGCGGGTGTCGAGGATCGCCTCGTCACCCAGCCGCAGCGCCGACAGGCCCGCCTTGCGGTACGCGGTGGCGCCGAGTTCGCCGGCGCCCATCACCGCCGGCTGCCAGCCGAACCGGTCGGCCTGCTCGAGCCACGCCTGAATCGCCTGTGGCCACGCCTGTTTCGGGCCGATCGGATCACCACTGGCCAGGCACACACCCAGCTCGACGCGATAGGTGATCGCCGCCTTGCCGTTCGGCGCGAACACCACCGCCTTGTCGCGACGGGTCGCGAAGTAGCCGAGTGAGTCCTCGACATCGCTGCTCGCGAGCAGGCCGCGGATCGCCGACTCGTCCAGCGCGGTCATCGCGTTGTCGGCGCGCTGCGAACGCAACAGCACGACCACCGCGGCCAGCAGCGCGAGCGCGCCGAACAGGCCGAGCAGGAAGTTCACCCAGGCTCGCGGATGCCCGTCGAAATGCTCGTTGTTCACCAGCACGGCGGCGGTGACTCGATACACCGCCCACAGCGGACGCTGCACACCCGCGGGCAGCGAACCGGGGAACAGTTCGACCAGGCCCCAGCCGAGCAGGCAGCCGAGCGCGAGCCCGGACACCAGCACGCCCAGCGCCTTCCACAGCGCGCCGGGCCGAACCCGGGTGTAGAACTCCTTACGCGCGGCCAGCAGTATCGCGATGACCACCATATGCACGACGAAGGCGACCAGCGCGTCCACATCGTCGTCAGCGAAGAAGTCCAGGATGTTCGCTATCGCGTACAGCAGCAGGTACACGACCAGCAGCCACCAGGCGATCCGCTTGCGGGCCGCGGTCGCCCCGGCGAGCAGGCCGACGATCAACGCCCACACGAGGCTGGTGTCGGGGGCATCGAAATAGTAGGTGTCCACGTAGTGCCGCGGCACCTGCGTGAGGATCCGCAGGCTGGGCGAAACACTCCACAAGAACAGCAGCACGGCGAACACACCGAGGGCCAATCCGGCGATGTGCGGTACCTCGGACAACTTGCCGTGCGCGCGATGGGGCACCGGCGTGCGGTCCTCGACGATGGGGTGCTGCTCGGCCTGCGTGGGAGTCACCGATCCAGTGTGCGTCCAATCGAGCCGGATCCGGGTGGCGGTGGCTGCGGCGTGTTCGTCACCACCCGCGACGCCGGGGCCGGTGGCGACCGGTTTCGCGCGACCGGGTAAGTATTAGCGCATGTCGGAACCAGTTGATGTGCCGATCGATGACGTTGTCATCCGGCTCGGGCAATTCCTGAAACTGGCCAACCTGATCGATTCGGGTTCCGAGGCCAAGACGGTGATCGCGCAGGGCTTGGTGCGCGTCAACGACGAAGTGGAGCTACGCCGCGGCAGGCAACTGCAGATCGGCGACATCGTGATCCTCGCCGGAAACAAGGTACGGGTGTCCGAGGGCTGATCCTCGAACACCCGCGTCGCCCTCAGTCCTCGGCGCGAACGACCACGCCGTCGGAGTCGCTGTAGAGCATCTCGCCCGGCACGAAGGTGATGCCGCCGAACTCGACGGGCACGTCTTGCTCGCCGCTGCCGGTCTGGGTGCTCTTGCGCGGATTGGTGCCCAGCGCCTTCACCCCGATGTCGAGGGTGCGCAGGATCGCGGAGTCGCGCACGGCGCCGTTCACGATCACGCCCGCCCAGCCGTTGTCCACGCCACGGCCGGCGATGATGTCGCCCACCAGCGCGGTGTGCACGCTCGCGCCGCCGTCGACGACGAGCACCTTGCCCTCGCCCGGCCCGCTCAGCGTCTGCTTGACCAGCAGGTTGTCCTGGAAGCAGCGGATCGTGGTGATCCGGCCCGAGAATTCGGCGCGGCCGCCGAACTGGATGAACTGCGTATCGCAGCTACGGATCTCGGGGCCGATCTCGTCGGCCAGATCGGCGGTGGCCACAACATTCGCTGATTCGGTCATGGATCAGATTGTGTCAGGCCCGCCCGGCCGCGCCATTCGTAGGCTCTCAGACCTGCTCGCTGTGTGATTTCTCGATCTCGCGAATGAGCGCGTCGGTGGTGTGCTGAACCGCGATCTTCACGAACGGCTCGATCGTCTTGCTGAGCATCTTGCCCGTGATGCCGCCGCCGACGGAGAAATCGATGTCCGCGTCCACTGTGCACGCGATGTCACCCTTGGGGATGAACCTGAAGGTCGCGACGATCTCGATGCCCTTGATCGACTTGGTGGCGATCAAGCGGCCCTCTTCCCAGCCGACGACCTCGACACGCGAGGTCAGCGACGCGGGGCCCAGCTTCATCTTCCCGTCGAACGTCGCGCCGAGGCCGTCGGTCTGCGCGGTGAGGGGTGTGAAGGATTCGATGCCGTACCAGAACTTCGGCAGATTGCGGTAGTCGTTCATGAACGCGAACGCCGCTTCGGCGGGCGCGGCGCAATCTTCGGCAATCCTCACTTCGGTCATACCGGCCACTCTAATCGGTGGAATCGGCGTCGAACGGCACTCGGCGCCGAACGTGATCGAGGTGACTACCCGGTCACCGCCAGCGTCGCTGCCAGGCCGAATGCCACCGCCATCACCAGTACCTCGGTCGCCGCATTGCGCAGGGAGACCTCGGCGGTCACTCGGTGGTCGGCGGCCTTGCGGACCCAGGATCGACGCCACCACCAGCCCAGCGCGACGAGCGCGCACAGGATGATGAGCTTCGCGAGCAGAATCCGTCCGTAGCCGCTGGTCAGCAGCGAGGTGACGCCGCCGAGGCGGACCAGGCCGTTGATCAGGCCGGTGACCGCGACGACAACGACCAGGGGCGCGGCGAGCCGCGAGTAGTGCGGCAGCGTCGCGGCCCATTCGCCCCGGGTGCGCAGCACCAGGACCATCGCGAGCAGCAGGCCGAGCCACAAGGCGGCGGCGAGTGCGTGGACCGCCGCGAGTACCGAGCCGAACATCTGCTGGGACATGTGCCCGGTGATCGGCCGCAGCGACAGCGCGACCGCCGCGAACACGAGCACCAGATCCGCCGACGCGGTGTCGGGTCTGCGGAAGGCCAGTGCCGAGTAGCAGGCGATCGCGCCGGTGCAGAACAGGATCGCGATCCCGATCTGGCCGCCGCTGAGCCTGCCGAGGAAGGTGATGAAATCGCCCGCGTCGAGCTGGGTCACGGGCACGCCGACGATCTCGGCGGCCTCACACACCAGCACGGTGAACTCGGCGGCGAACCAGACACCGGCCAGCGCGGCCAGCGGTCGCCAGGTGACCGCCAGCCGGTCGTTGAGCCGGGGCAGCGCGGCGAGGCCGATCACGGCCGCCCCCACGCCATCGGCGAGCACGCGCGCGAACGCCACCCACGCGAACCCGCCGGAGCTGCGCAATATCCAGGCCAGCACCACCCCGAGCAGCGCGGCGACAACGACCGGCACCAGGACACGCCACTGCCGCAGCACGGCACCGGGCACCCGGCGACCGGTCGTCATCGTCGACTACTTCTTGCGGCCGGACCGGCCGCCGAGCAACGCCACCGCGAGGCCGGCACCGAACAGCACCACGCCACCGGCGATGAACACCCACACGGGCACACCGCCGTCGCCGCCGTCGTCGGCCGTGTCCTCACCCGGGCGGGCGCCCGGCGTGCCGGTGCCGGCCTTGCTCAGCGTGAAAGTCCTCGTGCCGCTCACGGGATGACCGTCGGCCGAGGTGACCCGGAACGCGATCGTGTACTCGCCGACCGGCCCCAGCTCACCCAGTTCCACACTCACACTGCGTCCTTCGACCAGCGCCTTGCCCTTCGACCACAGCCTGCCATCCGGCCCGACCACGGTCAGCGACGGAAAGTTCTGCTGCAGTTCCTCGTTGAAGGTGACGCTGGCCCGTGCCGGTCCGACCTCGACGGTCGAACCGTTCTCGGGCACGCTGCTCACCGCGCCGGAATGCGCACTCGCGGTGCCTGCCGCCGCGAAAGCGCAGGCGAACAGCACCGCGAGCAGGCCGACGAGCATCTTGCGCATCACGACCGCCGGGAGCGAAAGACGAGGCCGAGGCCGAGCGCGGCGGTGAACAGGCCGAGAGCCAGGCCGATGCCACCCATCCAGCGTGCGACATCGTCGGTCTCCGACTGGGTCGATTCACCGGAGGCGACCTGGTGATCGCCGCCCTCGGCGCCGCCCTTCGCGGTCAGCGTGATGGTCGGCGCGGGGTGCTCGGGCTCGGCGCCGCCGGTGCTCGGCTGGTCCCAGGCCACGACCTTGCCGTCGCTGTAGGTCTGCTGGGTCGGGAAGTTCACGGTGTCCTGCGTCGGCAGCGGGCCGAGCGAGAGCACGAACCGCTGGAACTGGCCGGGTCCGATACCGGGATTACCCGGATCGGCGGACCACGCCACGGCTACCGTCTCGCCCTTGTCGTTGCGCTCGACCTTCGACGTCCAGCCCGGCATCGGCTCGGTCCGAACACTTTTCAGGTTCGGCACGGTGACCCGCAGCGCGGTGGTGGACGCGGTATCGGATTCGGTCGGCACCTTGAAGGTGGCGACGGTGTACTTGCCTTGGGCGGCGCCCGGAGCGTCGACGGTGACGTGCGCGGCCGCCGAACCGCAGGCAGCGAGGACCAGGCCCGCCGCGAGAGCGACGGTGCCGGTGCCGCGGGTGATGAAGTTGTGCATGGAATGCCTTGTCGTCCGAAGAATTCTGAGGTGGTCGCGAATCAGGCGAACAACGGCGGTGCGCGCGGACATCGCGCACCCCTCGGACGAGCCCCGCGCGCGACGGCGAGCGGGCCGAACCAGCGAACGGCCGGGTGGACAACAGCGAAGGGACTGCCGAGTACCGCCCGAATCACGCTCGACGCAACAAGATACAGCCGCTCGGCGACGAGGATCAGTGCGGCACAGGCACACGCTGCCACCAGGTGCGCGGCGATCATCGACAGGCTCGGCAGATGCAGTAGCCCGTGATGGTCGAGTGTCGCCGACAGCGCGAAGTGCCCGGCCCACTGACCACCGATCAACGCGGTGGCCGTGCGCGTCGTCGCGGCCTGCGCGAATCGGGACGAGTGCCCGCGTGGCCCGGTGCCATGGGCGAACATCCCGGCGGCCAGCGAAACCAGCAGCAGCAGTGCGATTTCCGACGACCGCGGCACCCCGCCGCCGCCTGTCCCGTGGGCGGCCACCGCCAGCCCGCCCACGAGTACGCCGCAGCCACCACCGCGTAAGCGGGAGGTGAGCTGCGGCGTTGTCACGACAGAATCAGCGGACGCCGAGGCGGGCGAGCACGTCGTTCTCCAGCACGGACAGCTCGGCCGAGATCGACGCGTGCACGGCCTTGCGACGCGCGGCCGGCATCTGCTCGGCCGTGCGCACGGCCACGTTCAGATCGGCCATGCGCGAGCGGGCCGCTTCGACGAACTTCGTGGTGTCGGCATCGCCTGCCTTGTCGGCGGCGATCTTGTCGAGGGCTTCCTCGGTATTGGTGATGCGGGCCTGCAGGCGCGCACCGTGGCCGCTGAACTCGCTCAGCTGGTCCATGCCGATACCGAGCTGCTGGGCCTTGCGCGCGTCGAGCTGCCCGCGCACCATCGTCGCGCCGCGATAGGCCAGCGGGGCCAGTACGGGGATCAGCACCCGGGCCACGCCGATGTACTTGCGGATCTGGCTCGCGCTGAACAGTTCGCGATCGGCCTTCGCGGCCGCCTTCTGCGCGGCCTTCTCCTCGGCCTGCAGGGTCGCGATCTGCGCCTTGGCCACCTTGTCGGCCGTGCGTGCCTGAGCCTTGGCCGCGCGCCGGGTGACGCGCTCGCCCGCCTTGGCCGCCTTGCGCTCGTTCTTGGCGCTCAGCTTCGCCTCCACCGCGGCTTTGTGCTTGAGTGCTTTCGCCTCAGCGCGTCGGCTCGGCCGCCGCTTCCGCTTGCTGAACAACCCCATGGGATCAGGCCCTCCGTCATGCTCGCCAAGTCATGAGGCAGGACCGCCTGCAAGCGGCCTGCCGTTCTTCGTAGCGTAGTGGGATCAGGGTAGCGATTGGGCATTGTGTCGGGGGTAAGGCCCATACTGCTTGCGTGCGTGCAGCCGAGGACGACTTCGACGGCGGGCCGGTGCGTAGCCCGGTCCCCGCTTCCGCTGCGGATTTCCGCACCGCCTTCCTGGACGCGCGTTCACTGATCGGATGCAGGCATCGCCTGCGCCTCGATGCCGAGAATCCGGGCGTGCTCGCCGAGGTCCGCGAGGATCCGGGCGTGCAGCAGCGGCGCGACGCCGCCACCGCCCATCGCATCAAGGTGCGCGACGAACTGGTCGCGGCCGCCCCCGCCGACTGGGTGGTGATCGACCCGGACCTGCGTGGCGCCGCCAAGGCCGCGGCGACGATGGCCGCGATCGAGGCGGGCGCCCCGCGCATCTGGGGCGGGCTGCTGCCCCAGGAAGCCGATACCGGGCGACGCGGCGGTGTCGAGATCCTGCTGCGCGACGACGACCGTGGCGGCTATATCCCGATCATCGTGGTCAACCACAAGGTCACCGACCCGCGCAGGCCCGACCCGGCCGATTTCCACCCGCTGACCTCGGACCTGTTCCGCTGGCAGCCCCGCCGCGACAAACACGTGAAACTGCGCCCGCAGCCGCGCGACCAGCAGCGCCTCGCCCACCTGTACCGCATGTTGCAGCGCTACGGAATGGCCAGCCCCGCCCTGATCGGCGGCGCGATCGGCCTGGTCAGCGATCGCATCCTGGTGCACGATCTGACGAACGTGCTGGCCGATTACGACCAGCGCTACGCCGACCGGATCGCGGTGGTGCGCGGCGAACTGCCGACCCAACCGTCGAAGGTGCCCGAATGCAGGCAGTGCCCGTGGTGGTTGCGCGGGCCCGACCCGCAGCAGTCCGGCACAGCTGAACCCAGTTGTGAGGCCACGCTGGCGCAGATGCGGGATGTGAGCCTGGTCGCGCCGGGTTCGCGGGCTGATGTGCTGCGCCTGCACGGGATCGAAACGGTCGACGAACTGGCCGCCTGGGAGGGCGACGATCCCGACGACTGGCAGCACGGACCGTTCGCCGAAACCGTCGTCACCGCCCGCGCCTGGATCGACGGCGCCCCGCTGGTGCGCCGGTTCGAGCAGGTCAGCGTGCGTCGGGCCGATGTGGAGATCGACGTCGACCTGGAGAGTTACCAGGAAGACGGCGCCTACCTGTGGGGCACCCTGCTCGACGACGTCTACCGCCCGTTCGTCACCTGGGATCCGCTGCCCACCGAGGACGAGGGCCGCTCGTTCGGTGAGTTCTGGACCTGGCTGATGGAGCGGCGCGCCGAAGCCCACGCCCAGGGCAAAACCTTTGCGGCCTACTGCTATTCGCGAACCGCCGAGGACAAGTGGCTCTACGAATCGGCCCGCCGGTTCGCCGGCCGCCCCGGCGTGCCGACCCACGAGGAAGTGCGCGCGTTCGTCGACTCCAAGGAATGGGTCGACATGTTCCAGGCCGTCACCGAGCAGTTCATCTGCCCGAACGGCAAGGGGCTCAAGAAGATCGCGCCGGTCGCCGGGTTCGGCTGGCGTGATCCGGAAGCGGGCGGCGAGGCATCGATGGGCTGGTACCGCCGTGCCGTCGGCTACGACGATGCCATCGACATGTCACAGCGCACCCGGCTGTTCGTCTACAACGAAGACGATGTCCGCGCCACCCAGGTGCTGCGCGATTGGATGTCGACGCGGGCCGTAGACGAGGTTCCCTCACTGGCCGATTTCGGTCGGTAATACCATCGGGGGCGTGACTGAGCAGCACGTCGAAACCCTCGAGTTCCAGGCCGAGACCCACCAGCTCCTCGAGCTGATGATCCACTCGGTCTACTCCAACAAAGACACCTTCCTGCGGGAGCTGATCTCGAACGCTTCCGATGCGCTGGACAAGCTCAAACTTGCCGCTTACCAGGACAAAGACCTGGGCGCAGACACCTCCGACCTGCACATCGAGCTGGAGGTCGACCAGGACAAGCGAGTCCTGACCGTCCGCGACAACGGCATCGGCATGTCCCGCGCCGAAGTGATCGACCTGATCGGTACCCTCGCAAAATCCGGCACCGCCGACCTGCGCCGCAAGCTCACCGAGGCCAAGTCCGACGCCGCCGCCGAGGAGCTGATCGGCCAGTTCGGCATCGGCTTCTACTCCACCTTCATGGTCGCCGACAAGGTCGTCCTCACCACCCGCAAGGCGGGCGAGACCGAAGGCACCCGCTGGGAAGCCGCCGCGGGCAGCTCCACCTACTCCATCGACACCGTCGCCGACGCACCGCAGGGCACCTCGGTGACCCTCGAGCTCAAACCCGCCGACGAAGACGATCACCTGTTCGATTACACGCAGGAATGGAAGCTGCGCGAGATCGTCCGCAAGTACTCCGACTTCATCGCCTGGCCGATCCGCATGCAGGTCGAGCGCACGGTGACCGAGGGCGAAGGCGAGGACAAGGTCGAGAAGACCATCGTCGAGGACCAGATCCTCAACTCGCAGAAGGCGTTGTGGACGCGGCCGCGCAGCGAGGTGAGCGACGAGGAGTACAAGGAGTTCTACCACCACGTCAGCCACGCCTGGGATGAGCCGCTCGAGATCATCCCGATGAAGGCCGAAGGCACCTTCGAATACCAAGCGCTGCTGTTCATTCCGTCGATCGCGCCGTTCGACCTGTTCACCCGTGAGCACAAGCGCGGTGTGCAGCTCTACGTGCGTCGCGTGTTCATCATGGACAACTGCGAAGAACTGATGCCGGAGTACCTGCGTTTCGTCAAGGGCGTCGTCGACGCCCAGGACCTCTCGCTCAATGTCTCCCGCGAGATCCTGCAGCAGGACCGCCAGATCCAGATGATCCGCAAGCGCCTGGTGAAGAAGGTGCTGTCCACGGTCAAGGACATGCAGGGCGCCGAGGATCAGACCAAGTACCAGACGTTCTGGACGCAGTTCGGCCGAGTCCTCAAGGAGGGTTTGCTCTCCGATACCGACAACCGCGAAACCCTGCTCACCGTCTCGTCTTTCGCCTCCACCGCCTCCGAATCCGAGCTCACCACGCTCGCGCAGTACGTGGAGCGGATGAAGGACGGGCAGGACTCGATCTACTACATGACCGGCGAAAGCCGTGCGCAGGTGGAGAATTCGCCGCACCTGGAAGCCTTCACGGCCAAGGGGCGCGAGGTGCTGATCCTCACCGATCCGGTCGACGAGATGTGGGTCGGTTCGGTACCGGAATTCCAGGGCAAGACGTTCCAGTCCATCGCCAAGGGCGAGGTCGACCTGGAAACCGAGGACGAGAAGAAGGAAACCGAAGCCCTGCGCGAACAGCAGGACAAGGACTTCGGTGACCTGCTCACCTGGCTCGGCGGCACGCTGACCGACGTCGCCAAGGAAGTCCGCCTCACCAACCGTCTCACCACCTCGCCCGCCTGCCTGGTCGGTGACGTCTACGACTTCACCCCCATGCTCGAGCGCATGTACCGCGCCTCGGGCCAGGCCCTGCCGGAGTCCAAGCGCATCCTCGAGCTCAACCCGACCCACCCCCTGGTGACGGGCCTGCGCGACGCCTACGACGCCCGCAAGTCCGACGCGGACGAGGGCAAGGTCCCCGAACTCGCCGAAACCGCCGAGCTCCTCTACGGCACGGCGGTTCTCGCCGAGGGCGGCGAACTCAAAGACCCCGCCCGCTTCGCCCAGCTGCTGACCGAACGCCTGACCCGCACCGTCTGATCTGCGAAATCCTGAACTGCCCGCTGCCGTTTCGGTGGCGGGCAGTTTTGTTCACCGGCAATTCTGGTGCTGGGCGGGCACATCAGGGTCACCATGGAGTGATGGTGGGGCACGAGATTCGTCGCGCAAGACCCGACGACTACGACAGCATCATCGGCGTGGTCGACAACTGGTGGGGGAGAGCGGCCGTCCACAACCTTCCCCGCATGTTCCTCGACCACTTCCATCGCACCAGCCTGATCGCCTCCGACGACAACGGAATCTCCGGTTTCCTGGTGGGTTTCGGCTCACCCTCCGACCCCTACACCGCCTACATCCACTTCGTCGCCGTCCGCCCGGACGCCCGCAAAGCAGGCCTGGGCAGAACCCTCTACGAAGCGTTCTTCACCATCGCCCGCTCCGACAACCGCACCACCGTCACCGCGATAACCTCGCCCGCCAATTACACCTCGATCGACTTCCACCGCAGCCTCGGTTTCGCGGTCGCCGGTCCCGTCCCGGACTACAACGGCCCCGGCCGTGCCTTGATCACCTTCTCCCGCCCGGTATGAATGTTGTTATGTCAGAACAGTTGTCCTCCGATGTTCGTCCGTGGGACCTCGTCGCCGAGGGATATGCAGAGACCGGTGCGACCGTGCTCGCGCCCTTCGCCGCGCACGCACTCGAATACGTCACTCTCAGCTCGGAATCGGAGATCGTCGACGTCGCGGCGGGTACCGGGTTGCTGAGCATCGCCGCGGCCGAGCTCGGCGCCCGGGTGCAGGCCATCGATCTCTCGCCGTCGATGATCGACCAGCTGGTCGCGGCGGCCGCCGACCACCCCACGATCACCGCGCAGGTCGGCGACGGACAGACCCTGCCCTACGAAGACAACCGATTCGACGCGGGCTTCTCCCTGTTCGGGCTGATGTTCTTCCCCGACCGGCCCGCGGGCTTCGCCGAGCTGTGCCGGGTCCTGCGTCCCGGCGGCACCGCGGTGGTCGCCGCCTGGGCACCCGCGGCCGAATCCTCCCTGATGCGAGCGTTGTTCGGCGCGCTGACCGCAGCGGACCCGACGGCCACACTCCCGCAGCCGGATTCGCGCAGCCTCCAGAATCCCAGAGTGTTCGACGCGGAGATGCGCGCGGCGGGCCTGCTCGACGTGCGGATCCAGCAGCACACCGCCGAACTCCGCTACCCGGACGCCACCGCCCTGTGGGAATCGGTGTCCCGCAGCAGCGCGCCGCTGGCTGTCGTGAGAGACGAAGTGGGCGAGCAGGAATGGCAGCGCCGCAGCGAAGCGGCCATCGCCCACCTCACCGTCACCTACCGCCCGAACACCCCGCTGCGCACCACCGCCCTCTTCGGCATCGGTACCGCACCCTGAGACGCCGACGGCGCCCTGCCCGGGGTGGGCAGAGCGCCGTGTGGGTGTGCCGTGACCAGCCCGGGGCAATGCCCATCCCATTACGCAGTGTTCGACAGGGGGCTCTCATCTATTGGGAGAGAACTTTCTCTCCTGGATTTCCGCGTCCTACCGAGTTCCGCGACGACCCGGCCCGCAGGGAAGGAGAGGCGTCCAACGGGTTGGATCCAGTGCTGCCACTCCGAAATAGCCGCTGGTAGAACGATGCCCAGCGCGGCGGCGGCTGTCGTGATTTGTTGCAGGGCGTCGGCGAGAATGTGCCACGATTCCACTTCGTGGACAGTAAGGCGTGCGTCTGCCTTGTTTCGCCAGCCGTCGTCCGGTTCGGGTCCATTCTGTTCGGGGCGCAGGCCGGTGAGGAAGTCGGCCCACATGGTTTCGGGTGCGGTCCGATACAAGTGGGTGAGCAGGACCGGGCCGAGCTCGGGAAGGCCGACGAGCGCGGCGAGCAAGACCATCGCGGGTAGCCGATCCTGTTCGGTGCTCGCGTTTCCCTTCTGGCGTTCGATGGCAGAGAGCAGGCTGTAGCTGTTGGCCAGGCGTTTTACCGAGCGAGCGGTAGTGATCAGCGGGGGGCCGAGTAGGCGGATGAGGTGGAGTTCGTCCTGTGTGAGGGCGAACGGCGCGATCCGGCGGTGTAGTTCGGGGCGGGGGAGAGCGACGGGCGCTGGATTGAACACTGGGGCCCGCGTTGCGGAGTTCGAGGGGGGTGCCAGAGCGGGGGTGGGTGTGTATGCCCGCGGCGCGGTGGTGTTCGGCTGTGAGGAGGGCGCGGTGGTATCGCTGAGGGTGGTCGTACGCTCGCTGGGCACTGAGTCGGCCCGTGCTCCAACCACTTCGTCGATCAGCGAGGTGTAGCCGACCCGATCCAGCGGCGGCAGCGTGTACACCAGCTGAAAGATCTTCTCCAGGTACTGCGCTGGGGTCGACGCGTGGCCGTCGTCGGGATCGACTTCTATTGCGGTGAACAGGGTCTGGTTGCCGTGGTCGGCGGTCAGCATCTCGCGGTAGTGCACCGAGATCGACCGCAGCAACCAGCGTGGGTCCACCGCGACGACAACGACGAACAGACGCACGGCGAGCAGCAGGTGGATCGCCTCCAGCAGTTGCACGACTCGGTCGGGCGGGCAGCGATCCAGATCGTCGATGTAGAGGACGATCCGATCGATCTGCGGCAGCTCGTCGACCTCGGTCTGCGGAGACTCCGCCTCGAGCGGTGCGCCGCGTTCGGCATTGCGCCGCAACAGTTCTGCCATGTGCTCGAAGTCCTCGCGGATGCGGGTCATGATCCCGAGATTGCTTCGATAGTCGCCCGACCCCGCCCGATCGGCGACGAACCCTGCCAACTGCCCCGCGGCAGTGAGGTTCTGCTTGTCTTGCCTCAGCTCGGCGATATTGGCCTTGCTCACCGCGATCGCGGTGTCGAGCTTGTCCTCCTCGGCCCTTCTTGCGTCGGTCAGCGCGCGTAGTTCGGTATCGAACCGGTCGAGAAACGCGCTGATCCGTCCCCAATTGCTACCGAGCAGCAGCACACCGACCCCGCCGGTGAGGATCTGTGCGACGGTCCGCAGCCATGCCGACAGCCAGATCGTCACCGCGACCCCGGCTCCGACGAGGACGAGTAGACCGAAGAAGGTCAGCCAACCGGCACGGCCGCCCTCTTCTCGCCATCCCGCGATCCGATCGATGTCCTTCTCGGTCTGCGTGTCAGCGACATTGTTTTCGGCGAAGGCTTTGATCCAGAGACCGAGCGAAGCCATCGGCGAATATATGCGGGCCCTGGTCTTTTCCAGCTCCCGCAGCCGGCCACGTTCGGCCGCGATCCGCTCGTTCAGCCCGCGCCTGGCCACGAGCTCGGCTTCGAGCCGGGACATCCCACGTTGCGCGGTCGCGGTATCGGCGGGGCTGTCGGCCTGGGTGAGCTGGGTGAACAGTTCGGCGACCAAGCTGGCCCACAGGTCGGTCTCGGCGTAATGCCAGGCGTTGAAACGGATCTGGCGGATGTTCACATGGACGGACGGATCGGGTGTCGCCCCGGCGACTCGATCTCGGACCAAGCCGAGGAAATGGCTCTTGCCCTCGCCCCACTCGCCGAAGACGCCGATGGCCATGGGTAGGGAGGTCGATCTCGAGGTGATGATGTCGGCGAGTGCGGTCGCGTCATCGGCGCGGGCGAGGTGGTCCGGGGTGTCGGCGCTGTCGGGCTTCGGGGGGAGGAGCTGGACCACCTGTTCGGTGAAGAGCTCCGACAGACAGATGGTGTTGTCGGAGCTGCCGGTCGCCAGCACCGGGCGCCCGTTCACGACTCCCCATGCACCCCAACGCAGTCCGCCGGTGTGGTCGGTGATGTGCTCGATCCACTCCCCGGTGGCGGGATCGAACAGCCGGACGGTGCCATCGTCACCGCCGGTGGCGAGCAGTGCCCGTCCCGCCGCATCGCACCACGCACCCCACCGGGCAATTGAGGCGTCGAGCTCCCGTATCCGCCGTACTCGATCACCCGCGATCTCCCATATCCGAACGATGCCGTCGAAGTGGCCGGTGGCGAGGACAGACTGTCCGTCGACCGTGCTCCATGCACCCCAGATGGTCCCTCGGGCGAACCCGCTCTGATCCTCCAACCACATCCCGAAGGGCCCCGAGGTGGAACCCCACAGCCAAACGCTTCGGTCCTCCGGCTTGGTGCGGCCGGTCGTGCCGACATGATCACCGGTCGCGAGTACGGATCGGCCGTCGATGCTGCCCCACGCGCCCCACTGCACAGTGCCGGAATGGCCGACGAAGTCGATGCGTGGTGTGCCCGTGGCCGGATCCCAGAGCTGGACAAGGTGATCCGTGCCGCCGGTCGCGAGCGTCGGTTGTCCGTCGAAGACACCCCACGCGCCCCAGACCACCGTCCCGGTGTGCCCGGTCAACGCCTCGCCGTGCTGCCGACCCGTCACCGGATCCCAGAGCCGGACGGTGCCGTCGCGGCCGCCGGTGGCCAGCAGCATCAGATCCGCGACACGACCCCACTCGCCCCATTCCACCGGGCCGACATGGCCGGTCATCGGTCGTCCGTGTGGTTGGCAGGTCCGCGCGTCCCAGAGCCGCACGGCACCGTCGGTGCTGCCGGTCGCGAAGAGTGGTTGATCGTCGAGATAGCCCCAGGCGCCCCAGGTCACTGAGTCGGCGTGTCCGAGTGGCGTGCCGTGCGGTTCGCCGGTGGCGGCGTCCCAGAGCTGGACGGAGTTGTCCTGGCGTCCGACGGCGAGCAGTGACTTTCCGTCGACTGTGCCCCACGTGCCCCGCCACAGAACATCGGCGTGCCCGACGAGCGGCTTACCCAATGGTCGAAGACGTAGCCGCGGGCTGCCCGAATCCGCCTCGCCGCCAACGCTGGAACGCTGCGGGTCCCCCGAAGATGCAGTCACGCAATCAATTCAACCCCGCGACGCAGTTCAGCGCCCGGATACGGTGAGCGCGGGCCAACGCTGCGTCGGTGCTGCCCTACGAAGCGCGAACGGCGCCTGAACTATCAAAGACCGGCGTGATCGTGCAATAGGAGCCCCGATTGCACGATCACGCCGGGTTGTCAGCAGGAACTAGCGCGGGGCCATGCGCAGCGCACCATCCATGCGGATGGTCTCGCCGTTGAGGTAGTCGTGGGCCGCGATGTACTCCACCAGCTGGGCGTACTCGTCGGGACGGCCGAGACGCGACGGGAACGGGACGCCGGCTTCGAGGCCCGCGCGGTATTCGGGAGTGACGCCGGCGAGCATCGGGGTGTCGATGATGCCGGGGGCGATGGTGTTGACGCGGATGCCGAACTGGGCGAGGTCGCGCGCGGCGGGGACGGTCATGCCGTGCACGCCACCCTTGGACGCGGAGTAGGCGATCTGGCCGACCTGGCCCTCGAAGGCCGCGACCGAGGCGGTGTTGATCACCACGCCGCGCTGGCCGTACTCGTCGACCGGTTCGGTCTTGGCGATGGCGTCGGCGGCCAGGCGCATCACGTTGAACGTGCCGAGCAGGTTGACGGTGATGACGGTGCGGAACAGCTCCAGGTCGTGCGGGCCGTTCTTGGACAGGATGCGACCCGCCCAGCCGACACCGGCACAGTTCACCACGATGCGCAGCGGCGCCGGGCCCTCGGTGATCTGGGCGATCGCGGCGGCGACCTCGTCACCGCTGGTCACGTCGGCCGCGATCAAGGTGACGCCGGCGGGCACGTTGTCGCCCGCGCGCTCGATGGACGCGGGAACGTCAAGCCCGAACACAGTGGCGCCCGCGTCGGCGAGGCGCTTGGCGGTGGCGGCACCGAGACCGGACGCGCCTCCCGTAACGATGGCAGCGGAACCCGAAATCTCCACGACAAATCCTCCTGTATTGAATGGCGGCTTATTGTGCCGCTTGCCAATAGTGGCACCCTAGCGTGAACCGGGTGTGGTCTGGAACACGCATCCGGAGTGCTGGGGAAATCGTCGTGAACACCGGTGTTTACCGGTGGTAGCGTGCCGTCATGAGATCGTTCGCCGGTCCGTCGGTAGCCGGACGCAGGGTCCTGATCACCGGGGCCGCTCGTGGGATCGGTGCCGCGCTCGCCCGCAGGCTGGCCGCGCGCGGGGCCCACGTCGCCTTGCTCGGGCTGGAGCCGGAACTGCTGGCCGAAGTGGCCGCGGAATGCGGCGATGTGCCGTGGCGGTATTGCGATGTGGCCGACCGGGGGCAGGTCGAGCGGGTGGTCGAGGTGCTGGTCGCCGAACTCGGCGGACTCGATGTGCTGGTGGCCAACGCGGGAGTCGCCAAGCAGATGGCGATGATCGGCGGAGATCCGTCGGTGCTGGAGGAAACCCTCGCGGTGAACGTGCTCGGGGTCGCCTACACGGTGTCGGCGGCGGGCGCGCATCTTTCGCATCCGGGCGGGTATGTGCTGATGATGTCGTCGATCTCCACCGCCGTACAGTTGCCGCTCGGCGGGGCCTACAGCGCCTCGGCGGCGGCGGTCGCCTCGCTCGGCGCCACGCTGCGCGCGGAACTCCGGTCGACCGGGGCCAAGGTGGGGGTCAGCTATTTCGCCGGGATCGACACCGACATGACGGCGCGTGGATTCGGTACGGCCGCCGCGCACACCGTGCTGGGGGAGACCAGCCTCACCGGGAGCTCACCCGTCGGGCCCGCTGTCGAAGCCCTGGAACGCGCCATCGCCCGACGACGCAAGACCGTGGTCTCTCCCTGGTGGGTAGCGTTGGTCCGGCCGTTCCGGCTGCTGGCCCAACTGGTCGTGCAGCGCGTGCAGGGCGACCGCCTGGCCCGCGCCATCGACATCGCCCGCACCGAGGACGTCCCCTTCACCACCGAACAGCCGGCCCGGCCCCGCAGAATGGAACGGCAGTCATGAGCGATTCGACCCTGCGGCAACAACTTCCGCGTGGACGCCACCATCTGTCGCGCGAAGAAGTGATCGCCTCTCAGCGTGAGCGCATTCTCGTCGCGATGGGGGAGGCGATGACCGTGGGCGGCTATGTCGGCACGCCGGTGGCGGCCGTGCTCAAGCGCGCCGGGGTTTCACGGGAAACGTTCTACGAGCTGTTCCGGTCGAAGGAGGACTGCTTCAACGCGGCCTTCGACCGGGTGTCGAGCGCACTGGCCGAGAAGCTCCAAACGGTGATCGCCGACTGCGCCGACACCGACGCGCTCACCAGAATGGACCGCATCCTCACCGCCTACTTCGACCACATGATCGACGACCCGGCCTCGGCCCGGCTGTTCCTCGTGGAGGTCTACGCGGTCGGCCCGTCGGCCATCGAGGCGCGGATGGCCCTGCAGCATCGATTCGTCGAGGTGGTCTCCACCATGCTCGGCGCCGAATCCGAGGACCAGCGATTCGCCTGCGCGACCCTGGCCGCCGCCATCGGCGCCATGGTCACCGGCCGCATCGCCGCCGACGACCCGGAAAGCCTGCGTGGCATCAAGGACCAGCTGATCGCCCTGGCCCGCCGCTCCGGCACCCTCTACGGGAACGCCTTCGCCTAGCCCTTTTCGAGGACGCCCTTTTCGAGAGCTCGGCTCCGGATGCCGGGCTCGCTCGCCCGCGCCGCGGACAGCCCGCGCTTGCGCCACACCAGGACGCCGAGTACCGCGGGCACGATCAGGGCGAGGCCCGCCGAACCCCAACCGCTGAGCGCGGGCACGAACGCGTCGAGGACGGTTTTGCCCGCGAAGAACAGGAACAGCAGGCCCGAGGCGGTGGCGATGCCGCGTTCGGGGAGGTGCTTGCCCGCGAACTTGCCGACCAGGATCGCCAGTCCGCCCGCGGCGACCATGCCGGCGACCGAGCCGATCCAGACGGCCAGCCAGTTGTTGCTGGAGGCGAGGGCGGCGGCGGCGAACATGGTGCGGTCGCCGAGTTCGGCGAGGGTGAAGGCCGAGATGACCACCAGGAAGGCGTTGCGGGCGCTCGGCGGCTCCGGGGCTTCTTCGGAGTCGTTGTCGCTGCTCAGCGCGTCGCGCAGGGTCCAGAGGCCGACCACCAGCAGGGTGAGCGCGGTGACGACGGCGATGGCGTTCGCGGGCAGGGCGGTGCCGAGGAAGTGCCCGACGCCCGCGGCGATGAGGTTCACGGCGACGCTGGCGACGCTGATGCCTGCCAGCACCACCCACCAGCGGTAGCGCAGCGAGAAGGTCAGCGCCATGAGTTGGGATTTGTCGCCGAGTTCGGCGAGGAAGAGCACGCCGAAGCTCAGCAGGATCGTGGCGATCATGAAGTCAGCTCCCAGGAAATACTCCGGCCTGCGGCTGAAAGACGGGTGCGCCTTCAGCCACACCGGTCGACGGATCGGTTCGTGGCCGAAGGTCTCGCCCACCGGTGGTCACCGGTTCACGCAGCCGGACCGCGCCGAATTCGGCGGCGATCAGTATGTCGACTGGGCGATTGCGGGCTACTCCCCTTCGCTGTCCACCACTCTAGTCCGGTTGCTCCCGGTATGCCAAGTCCTGGTAATCCAAATCTCAATGGGCACAATAAGTTTGGGTGTGCGGCGGTGATAGTTCGGTTTCCCTGATTTCAGTGGCACGCAGACCCGTTGCCAGGCATTCGCCCGCCCGTCGCGGGCGAAAGACTCAGGCCGCCAGCAGCATTGCGAGCACGGCGGTATCGGGATCGCTGATCAGATCCATCCCGACCCGGCTCACCAGCGAGGTGATCGTGCCGTCGAGTTCGGCCTCGGCCCACGCCGCGCGATGCTCCAAACCGAGGTGCGGCACGCCGGGCAGCAACACACAGCCCGAGGCCGCGCCCGCGCATTCGGGCAGCGACGGACGGGTCTCCGACGGTGGGTGCAGCATCAGCAGCGCCGGCGGGGTGTGCGCGGCGAACCGGCCGGGTTCGATCGCTTGATCGCCCAGTACCGGCCCCTCGGCCATCACCAGGCCCACCGTGCCCGGTTCCGGGTCGTCGGGTAGCTCCTCGCGCACCCCGAACACTGTGCTGGTCACCAGCAAGCCCGGCATCGACGCCACCCGCACGGCCAGCACCAGCACCTGTGCCCATTCCTTGGTGGTATCCGGCCACCGCCCCGACACCACGAACCCGCTCAATCGTCCCCGCGCCTGAAACGGCGTGATCCCGATCGGACCCTGTGTATTCATGATGGCCTCCCGACTAACGGGGGCGACTGTGCCCGTATGACAGGAATAACCCCAAACCCGTCTGGCACACAAGTACCAGTGAGTGCCAGAACGGGCAATCTACGCAAAAGACCTCCCAGCCAATGACTGGGAGGTCTTTCGCGCTACACCTGAGGCGGATCAGCCGAAGATGAGGCCCTTGCCCTGGCCGACGGCCCGGGCGAAGCGGTCCTGCACGTCGGCCCAGTTGACGACGTTCCAGAACGCGGTCACGTAATCGGCCTTGACGTTCTTGTACTGCAGGTAGAACGCGTGCTCCCACATGTCCACCTGCAGCAGCGGGATGATGCCGGTGGGCACGTTGGCCTGCTGGTCGTACAGCTGGAAGGTCAGCAGCTTCTGGCCCAGGGTGTCGTAACCCAGGACGGCCCAGCCGGAGCCCTGCAGCCCGTTGGCGGCAGCGGTGAACTGCGCGCGGAACTTGTCGAACGAACCGAACTGGTCGGCGATGGCCGCGGCCAGGTCGCCGTCCGGCTGGTCGCCGCCGTTGGGGGAGAGGTTCTTCCACCAGACGGAGTGGTTGTAGTGGCCACCGAGGTGGAAGGCCAGGTTCTTCTCCAGCAGCAGGATGGCAGCCAGGTCGCCGGACTCACGGGCTTCCTCGAGCTGCTCGAGTGCCTTGTTCGCGCCTGCGACGTAGGCGGCGTGGTGCTTGGTGTAGTGGATCTCGTTGATCTCACCGGAGATGTGAGGCTCCAGTGCGCCGAAGTCGTAATCCAGTTCCGGCAGCGTGTAGACGGCCACGATGTCCCTTTCCGTGTGTCGGGCTGTGTGCGCCCAGTTCGGACGACAACACCAACCATCATTCGTACACCCGCTCGCTGCAACCCCGCACACGCGGTTCCGCATTCCCTTGCGATCACGGAGATGGAAACTTCGCGGGCGTGGCCCGCGGTCGCGGGCCGCGAATACTACAGCGGCGGTGCGATGTCGGCTTTTGTGGTCCTGGCGTCGCCGGTGGCGTGCGCGTCCCACCAGCGCCGCCCACCGTCGATGAACTCGTTCATCGGAATCTCGCGCCCCGCGGTGTCGGTGACGGAGATCTTGTCGAACCACACGCGGACGTCGAGCTCGCGCGGGTCGATGCCTTCTTCCTGGGAGAACTCGATGACGTGCGCGGCGATCCGCTGATCGAGGACCGTGTCGAAGCTGAGCAACTCGCTCCACAGCGTCCAGCCGCTGTCGTCGAGGTCGATGAATTCCCAGCCGTGCAACCCGCCGCCGCCGAAGCTCTCGATGGCCTCGTCGAGCTGGTCGAGGCTCAGGGGAAGCACACGGGCGTCGACATCGTCCCAGCGCTGGATGCGCAGGGAGGCCGCGACGCGGGTGACTCCGGTGAAGGTGAGCAGAACTTTCGTGTCGATCGGCGCGGGTCCATCCGTGGGTAGCGTCAGCACCTCCAGAGCGAGTTGCAGCCGGCCCGCCGCGGCATCCACTTCTACCCCTAGACACGTGGATTCGGACAAAGCGGTATTCAAGCCGTTGATGTCGAAACTGTCGAGTAGCCCCCTGCTCACGTTCATGCGCCCAGGCTACCGATCTGGCCGCCCAGATCCCAGGATTTAAGATTTTCTCTAGTGTTCTCGTTTTTATGGAACCGAATCGGTCCCGCTTGCGTCCAAGTAGATGTCGGGACAGAACACACTCCACGAATCCCGACGTCAGCGGCGAACGACCGCTCCGGGATGACATGGAGGGGAGTCCCGGATCGGTCGTTCCCGGCTGGTTCCACCCGGCTGTCGGCGTTGTCGGCAGCCGGTTCCCGTTGGCCGTGTGCTGACCGATAGCTGAGGCCCGCGCGGCACCTCGTCCTCGCACAGGCTCGCCCGGCAACGCGCGCGGCATGGCAGGATCGAGGCGTGACGAGCTCCGATGTCCCCGCCGTGCCGGTGGGTGCGGTACCCGCCGCGTTCGACCACGCGGACCCCGCGCCGGGTGCGCAGCTGCTCGACGTGCGCGAACCCGACGAATGGAACCTCGGGCACGCGCCGGGCGCGATCCACATCCCGATGGTCGACGTGCCCGCCCGCCTCGACGAGCTCGACATCGACGCCGAGCTCTACGTCGTGTGCCGACAGGGCGGCCGGTCCATCGAGGTCGTCCGGTATCTCGCCCACATCGGGTACGAAGCGGTCAACGTCGCGGGGGGCATGGTGGCCTGGCAGCGGACCGGCCGCCCCGTGGTCGCCGACGGCGACCACGAAGCCAAGATCTACTAGCCGGAAGCGGGGTGCGCGGGTGAGTTCGGTGGTGCAACCATGTGCACGCTGTGGTGCGCGGTGGGCCGTGCAGGGCGCGCCGATGCACTGGTGCCCGCGCTGCCGAGGGGTGCTGCTCTCGCCCGGCAAAGTCGACGCGCCCGCCACCCAGCGCAACTACCGCTGGGTCGCGCGCCGACCCGACCACCGCACCCGTAAGGCGGGCGCCACCACCTCGGCCCCGCTCGGGCCGACCCCGAGCTACACCCAGACCCCGCGCTGGGGCCTGCTCGACCCGCCGCCGTCGCCGGCTCGCACGCCCGAACGCCCGCTGCGCGGCATCGCCGCCCACCGCGACCGGCTGCTGCTCGGTACCACGATTGTCTTCCTGCTCGCCGGGCTGGCCGAGTACGGCCGCTACCTGATCCTGTTGCAGAACCGCGCCCGGCTCATCCCCGGCTGGCTGCTGTCGATCTCCGACGCGACAGTGCTGGTGTTCGGCGTCATCGCGCCGATCTACGCGCTGGTGACCGCGGTGGCGCTGGTCGCCTGGCTGATCGAGGCGCGCACGATCGTGTTCACCGCCTACGGCAAGCGTGACCCACGCAAGCGCTGGTCGCTGATCGCGGGATGCCTTGTGCCGGGCGTCAATCTGATCTGGCCGGGCGTGTTCCTCACCGAACTCCTCGGCGCCGACCCCGATCCGCGCTCGTGGCGGGCCGTGCGGATCTGGTGGGCCGCTTGGGTGTTCAGCGGGCTGCTGTTGATCGCGGCGACGCTGTGGCGCGACGCGTCGACCCTGCAGGCCGAGGCCGACGGTGTCTCGTTCACCGGTTTCACCAACCTGTGCGCTGCCGGGTTCGCGATGCTCACGCTCTGGATGGTGCGCACGCTGGAAGGTCGCGACCTGCGCGGCGACATCAGGTCCGCGCACCGCTGGGTGATGGCGGCCGACCCCGCGCAGGTCGTCATCGCGCCCGTCGAGCCGGGCGCTGTCGCGGCGCGCGACGACGCCGGGCACGATGAGGTCGAACGCGCGGATGCTGTCCGGGCAGGCGAGAATACGCAGGAGGAGGTCGTGGCCAAGTGAGCCAGAACAATCGCCCACCCTTCGTGGTGGCGCATCGTGGCGCGTCGGCGGCACGACCCGAGCACACCCTCGCCGCGTACGAGCTAGCCCTGCAGGAGGGGGCCGACGGTGTGGAATGCGATGTCCGGCTCACCCGCGACGGCCACCTGGTCTGCGTGCACGACCGCACCGTCGACCGCACCGCCGATGCCACCGGCCTGGTCAGCGAGCTGACGCTGGACGAGCTGCGCGACATGAACTTCGGCACCGACGAAGCACCGCAGGGCGTGCTCGCGCTCAGCGATCTGATCGGACTCGTCCTCGACTGGCGCACCCGCCCGACGAAACTGTTCATCGAGACCAAACACCCGGTGCGCTACGGCGCCCTGGTGGAGAACAAGGTGCTCGCCGAACTGCAGCGCTTCGGTATCGCCACGCCCGCCTCGGCCGATCATTCCCGCGCGGTGGTGATGTCGTTCGCGGCGACCGCGGTCTGGCGGATCCGCCGCGCCGCACCACTTCTGCCGACGGTGCTGCTCGGCGAATCGTCGCGGTTCCTCGGCGGCGGCGCGGCCACCACGGTCGGCGCTACCGCGGTGGGGCCGTCGGTGAAAACCCTGCGTGAGCATCCCGAACTCGTCGACAAGGCCGCCGCGGCGGGGCGGGCCACCTACTGCTGGACCGTCGACGATCCCGAGGACGTGACGTTGTGCGCCGACCTGGGCGTCAGCTGGGTCGCGACCAACCACCCCGGTCGTACCAAGGCGCTACTCGCCGGAGTCTGACCGGACACGGCCTGGGCAGGGGGCGCGGTAAGCGAACTTGCCGCTCGGCCATAAACTCCACGCGTGGGTAAAAGCAAGCGGAACAGTCCGAAGCCCGACAGTAATCGGGCTCAGCGTCTCGCGCAGCGGCGTGCGGCGCAGGAGCAGGCATCCGCGGCCGTGACACGGCCGTTCGAGGGTCTTGCCGCCGAATGTGATCTGGTGGCGCTGCGGGAGTTCGTGCCGTCGGCGACCGCGACCTTGAAGCTCGCGCCCGGTGTGGCCGCGCAGCGTGAGGTCACCCTGGCGACGGTGCTGCCCGGCGCGGTGGCCGCGCTCGTGCGGGCGGGCGACGAGCCGGTCGGCTTCGTCGGCACGCAGATGCAGTTCCGTGGCGAGGACCCGTCGGCCGATATCGCGGCGGCGATCCTGTGGACCCAGTCGGCCGAGCCCGGTGAGTCGCTGAACTCCGCCGAGGCTGCCGACGGCGGTCCGCGCCTGGCCGATGTCATCGATCCCGGCGCCGATCTCGAGCTCACTGTGCACCAGGACTTCGACTGGTGGGTGCCCGAGGGCGTCACCCCGGATCCGCAGGTGGCGGCGACGATCGAGCAGGCCAAGCAGGCCATCATGCCGTCGGCGCGGCTGGACCTCGGCCCGGATTCCGTCGGCGCGGCCTGGTGGGTCGACGCGGGTGAGAAGGCGCATGTGCGCTGGGTGCGTCCCGAGGACGAGGACGCGCTGATGCTGGCGCTGGCTCGCGTGCACGCCACCGGTGGTCTGCACCTGGGTGAGGGTTCGCGCTTCGCCGGTTCGTTCCGCACGCACGGTCTGCTGGTGCCGGTGTTCGACCTCGATCCCGAGCGGCACCCGGCCGAATGGGAGGCCCCGGCACGTGAATTCGGTGCTCGCCTGGCCGAGGCGCTGGCCTCCGACGCGCCGATGACCAGCGAAGAGCGTCGTTCGCGCGACGGTTTGCGGTCGCGTCAGGTCACCCTGCGCTGAACTTAATGAAACATGCCTCTTTCACAGATTCGGTCGGCTAGGTTCACGACTGAACCGGACAATCGGTGACAAGGAAAGTAAGAGGCATCGTGGAATTTCTCGGATCTATCGCCGGTCTCGCCCAGATCTTGATCGGCACCGTGCTGGCCAACACCGGCTCGGGCGGCTCCGGCTCCGGCTGGTAAAGCGCACGCGAAGGATTCGGCTCGCTGCCCGCGAGCCGAATCCTTCCGCGTTCGGGCTAGACGCTGCCGCCGGCCACCGACGGTGCGCCGGACGCGTCCTTCGGGGTGCTCAGCTCACGCCACATGAACGCCTCCAGATCGAACAGGTTCGACCCGGCGCGATCGGCGATGTTGAGCAGCGTGGTCATGTGCGCCACTTCCTCGACCTGTTCCTTCAGGAACCACTGCATGAACTGCTCGCCGAGGTAGTCGCCCTCTTCGCGGGCGGTGCTCGCCAGCTGCACGATCTGGTCGGTGACCGTCTTCTCCTGGGCCAGTGCCAGTTCGATCGGCTCACGCGCGGACTCGAACTTCGACTTCGCCGCGTCGATGCCCGAGATCTCCACGGAGATATCGCGGTCGACGAAATACTGCACGATCATCATCGCGTGATTTCGTTCTTCCACCGACTGTGCGTAGAAACGCTTGGCCAGCTGCGGCAGGTCGTTGTTGTCGAACCACACCGCGATCGCGATGTACTGGTGCTCGGCATTGAACTCATGCCGGATCTGGTCTTGGAGCAGAGTATGGAACTTGCTTCGCGGGGCTTCCGGATGAATCGACATGGCGGCAACATTAATGCTGGTCATAGGGGGTTGTCATCCAAGTGCAGCCTTATTGAGGACAGTATTCCCTAACCAAGTATTTCCTAATAAACGCCGATGTGCAGCCATTTCTGGGCAGCGCACGGCCGCCGCGCAGGCGAGGCTATCCCTTACTCGCGCCTGCCATTCGGGGTGCCGTGGTGTCGACGCGTACCGCGCCGCGCAGTTCACGGCGGATGAATTCCTCGACGTCGAACAGGTTGTCCTGCCGGTCGAGCACAGTGAGCAGCGTGGTCATTCCGGCGACATCGTCGACTTGCTCGCCCAGGAACCACTGCATGAATTGCTCGCCGAGGAAATCATTGGTGTCACGCGCGGCCGCTGCGAGCGCGCTGATCTGCGCGGTGGTGACCCGTTCACGGTCGAGCAGAAAGGCGATCGCGGCGCGCGGGGAATCGAATTCCGAACGCACTTCGTCGAGCCCGCCGATGCTGATCGGCACGTCGCGGTCGAGGAGGTACTGCACCATGCGCATCGCGTGCCCGTGGTTGGCCGTCGAACGCGCGTAGGTCTGCCCGGCCAGCTCGGGTAAATCCTGCGCGTCGAAATAGACGGCGGCGGCCAGATACTGATGAGACGCGGTCAGACCGGCTCTGACCTGGTCGCGCAGGAGATCGGTGAACGACAGGTTCTCGGGCATACCTCGACGTTACCGCGTGAGCAGCTCCTCCGGAATCTGCTGATCGGTGGCGAGCGCCTCGAAGAACCCGGAGGCCTTCGACTTGTCCCAGAGCAACACGTTGCCCACGTCGGTGTCGTCGAATCCGCCGATCGGGACGCTGGTGGTGACGGTGTCGCCGCGCATCGCCCAGCCCAGCGCGGCCAGGTTCCAGATGTGGTCACCGTCGTCGACCTTCAGCGAACCCGCGACCCCGGTTGCCATCGGCCACAACGCGAACGGATTGGCTAGGGTGCCCATGCCCGTCGCCTTCTTCAGCAGCGCCGCCATGAACATCCGCTGGCGGTTCATCCGGTCGACATCGGCGGTCGGGGTCGCGCGGGTGCGCACGAATCCGAGGGCCTGCGGGCCGGACAGTTTCTGACAGCCCGCGGCCAGGTCGAGCCCGGCCAGCGGGTCGTCGATCGGCTCGTCCAGGCACATCTCGATCCCGCCGATCGCGTCGACCACGCTCGCGAAACCACCGAAACCGATCTGCGCGTAGTGGTCGATTCGCACTCCCGTGGCTTCCTCCACCGTCTGGACCAGCAGCGGAGCGCCGCCGAGCGCGAATGACGCATTCAGCTTGTCCTTGCCGTGGCCGGGAATGTTCACGTAGGAGTCGCGCGGGAGGCTCACCATCGTGGTCGGGCCGGAGGACGGGATGTGCACCATCATGATCGTGTCGGTGCGTTCGGGTCCGGTGTCGCCGCCGGTCGCGAGTTCCTGTTCCTGCTCGGTCGAGAGGTCACCGCGGCCGTCGGAGCCGACGAGCAGCCAGTTGGTGCCCGGGGTATTGCTGACGCGGTCGCTGTAGGAGGGCAGCGCGGTGATGCGGGTCAGCGAGTTGTCCAGGTGCACGACCGCGGCGATGAGGCCGGCGATCAGCAGCACGACGATCAGCGTGAACCACCGGAACGGATGACGTTTGCGCCTGCGCCGCGGCCGCGGCTGCCTGCCCGCGTCGATCGGCGGGGGAGTGCGGCGGGGTGGCAGCGCGTCGTGATGGGGGACCGGCCGCTGGGTCGGCGCGTGTCTGACCTGCTCACGACGTGGTGGCGGCGGTGGTGGCTGACGCGGCTTCTCGCGCTCGTACGGCATCTGCGAGTAGGCCAGCGGCTGGTCGCCGGAGTTGCCGCGGTGCAGCACCTGGGTGGGTTCCACGTGCGATGCGCCGCGGCGGGGCGCCGGGTTGTAGCGCACCGTCGGCCCGTCCTCGGGATTCGGGCGGCGATCGTTTCCGGGCGGACGGCCATAGCGCGGATCGGGCGGCATCGCGCGGCCGGGCGGCGGCACAGGACGACCTGGTGGGGGCACCGCGGGGCGACCGGACGCCGGCGGCACCCGGCGTCTACGGGGGTCCTCGCGGGGATCGTCGCCGTTCATCACCGTCAAACTCTACTGATCGTGGAGAGCGCGAGTCGGTTCTGCGCGCTCGGTTACTACTGGGATACCCCGTCGGCGGGCCACTGTTAGCGCGAAACGCGGTGATGTGGTGAAACTCGCCGCGACACGCCGTCCGCATCAGTGAACGGGCACGTTGCCGGTGGGTCTCACGGCAGCCAGCCGACGCGTCCGCGCAGCACGTTGTAGCCGAGGTAGGCGACAGCGTCGATCGTCGCGTGGGCCAGGATCAGCGGCCACAGGCGGTTGGTCCGCTGCCAGTAGCGGCCGAAGATCAGGCCCATCACGATATTGCCGAGGCCGCCGCCGATCCCCTGGTACAGGTGATAGCTGCCGCGCAACAGCGCCGAGGCGGCCAGCGACGAGTTCTCCGACCAGCCGAGCCTGCGCAGCCGGGTGATCAGATAACCCACGACCAGCACTTCCTCGGCCACGGAATTCGCACAGGCCGACAGGACCAGCACCGGCAGCCGCCACCAGTGCTCCGACAGCGAACTCGGCACGATGGTGACGCTCACCCCCATCGCGTGCGCGATCAGATACAGCGCGAGCCCCGGCACCCCGATCACCGCGGCCAGCACCAGACCCGCGAGGACATCGCCGCGCCGGATCCGCGCCAGCCCGATCATTTTCGGCCCGATCCCGCTGCGCCACAACAGATACAGTCCCAGCGCGGCCCACGCCAGCAGCCGGGTCACCCCGACGAGCTGGAACAGCAGATCGAGGAACGAGTTGTTCGACCGCGACGCGTTCAACGCGACCGTGCGCCCGCCGACCCCACCCGGCGACAACGCCGAATCGAGCAGGGACAGACCGGCACTGATCCCACTCAACCCGAAGGTCACGAGCAGAACGATCGCGATCTCGACTCGCAGCCCGAACCTGTCCCGTCCGCTCAGCGGGGCCTGGGGAGGATCGACACGCATGCGCGCAGTGTAAGCAGCGAACGCGTCGCAGCAGGTTCCCGCCGAGCCCGGCAACCCGAAGTGAGACGCACCCCCACCCCGAGCCCCAACGCAGAACCCCACACAGCCTGGGCCGGGTGATCCTGATGTGTCTCTACCAAAGGAGCCTCCAGGGCCCCGCTCGAGCGCGCCAGCGCTCCAAAATTACAGCTCAGATGCGGCGCAGACCATTCAAGAACGGGCAGCCGGCCAGCACGCGCACCGCGCGGCTCAGCGACTCGATGTCGTCGGCCGGGGTGGGGAAGGGTAGCCGGACATCGTGGTCGCCGTCGTTGCTCTCGACCCGGAGCGTGAGCCCGTAGCGGTCGATGGCCAGTGGATGCACCAGCCCGCCCCGCAGCCGAGTCGGCAGGTGGCGGGCCAGCTGGGCGACCACGTCGGCGTGATCCTCGGACATGTGTTGCAGCCAGGCGCTTTCCAGCTCGCAGAACGGGTCGGCCGTGGCGGCGCGCAGGTCGGCGTGGTCGACGGATTCGGCGCCGGCGGTGTCGGCCAGTACCGCCGAGTTCACCACGATCCGCAGCAGCGTGACGCCGTGCCCGACATCGAGCAGACCCGGATGCGGGTACTCCTTGGCGATTTCGATGGCGAGCGCGCGCTGCGCCTGCTCCGGTACCTGGCGCACCCAACCGCGCAACCACACCAGCGCCCTGACCGGCTCGCGCAGCGGCAGGGGCGCGTGATCGGTGAGTTCGAGGACCGCCGAGGTCTCGTTGGCCGTGGCGGCCAGCGCGGCCGCGAGTGAGGACCCGGGCACCGCGATCACCGCGTCGCCGCAACGCCGCAGGTGATGCAGCGTGGTGGGAACCGGGTCGATACCGGGCAGCGCGAGCACCGCAGTCTCGGCATGAGCGCACGCACTTCGCACCCGCTCGGCGGTGGTCGGCGCGAGGATCGTGGTGGGGCTCGACATGACAACCTCCGCGAACGTTTGATTAGGTAAACCTAAGCTAAGTTACAAACGCCCGACACGCAAGAGGACACCCCGATGAATCGAGCCGATACGGTGGACGGATGACGCACGACGACCACGGCGACGACCATTCCGCCCCCGCCGAACCCGTCCTGCTGAACCTGTCGGCCCCCGGCCGCCGCAGCCTCGTGGCCGACCTGATCCGGCCCGACGGCAGTTCCCCCACCCCCGTGGACGTCGACATCCCCGACCCCGACCTCACCGCCTTCCTGGCCGGCATCGCCCACGCCGACCACGGCTTCGTCGCCCGCACCACCAGCGGCCCCCGCGCCCTGGCGATCGTCGCGGGCACCGTGGCCGCCCTCTGCGGCGAAGACATCCCCACCGCCCTCACCACCCCCGACCTCCCCTTCCTCAAATCCCTGAAACCCGCCGCTATCGAGGCCACCCGCACCGTCCTGCTGGCCATCGAAACCCCCGACGAACAGGCCGTCGCCGAAGCCCTGCGCGTCCTGGATTCCTGAGGCCGGCCGCCCACGGCGGCAGTCCAGCTAATCTTTCTGTGTGCCGTCTATAGCGTATTTCGGGCCGTCCGGGACCTTCACCGAGATGGCTTTGGTCAAGTTCGAGAACTCGGGGGCCTTCGACGGGCCGGTCGAGCGGATTGCCGCGCCCAGTCAAGGGGCGGCGCTCGACCTGATCCGGACCGGCGAGGTCGACGGGGCAGTGGTGCCGATCGAGAGTTCGGTCGAGGGCTCGATCCCGGCGACCCTGGATTCCCTCGCCATCGGACCGCGCTTGCAGATCATGGCCGAAACCGAGCTCGAGGTCACCTTCACGATCCTGGCGCGACCCGGCACCTCGCTGGCGGATGTGCGCACACTCGCCGCCTATCCCGTGGCGGCGGCGCAGGTCAGGGAGTGGGTGGCCCGGAACATGCCGCAGGCGCGCCCGTTCACCTCGGCGTCCAACGCGGCGGCCGCCGAAGACGTGGCGGCCGGCACCGCGGACGCCGCGATCTCGACCGCGCTGGCGGGCGAACGACTCGGCCTGCAGACCCTGGCCGCGGGCGTGGCCGACCACGACCAGGCCATCACCCGCTTCGTGCTGGTCACCCAGCCGGGCATCGCCCCCGCCGCCACCGGTGCCGACCGAACCTCCGTCGTTCTCGAACTGCCCAACGAGCCCGGTTCGCTGATGCGCGCGTTCGCCGAATTCGCCACGCGCGGGGTCGATCTCACGCGCATCGAATCGCGGCCGACCCGCACCGGCATGGGCACCTACCGGTTCTATCTCGACTGTGTCGGACACATCGACGACCCGGCGGTAGCGGAAACTCTGAAGGCCCTGCACCGCACGACCCATGTCCGCTTCCTCGGATCATGGCCCGCGACAGCGGCAGTCGGCACGCCTCCGCCGTCGGACGAACCGGCGGCAGAATGGTTGACGCAATTGCGAAAGGGGGTCGCGGACCTATGACTACCCGCGCGAAACTGATTCTGGTGCGCCACGGCGAGACCGAGGGCAATGTCGCGAAGATTCTCGACACCGCCGTGCCCGGCCTGCCGCTGACCGAACGAGGTGTGGCGCAGGCGAAAGCGTTCGGCGCCGGCCTGGTGCGCGCGCCCCAGGTGCTGGTGTCGTCGGACGCGTTGCGCGCCCGACAGACCGCGAGCCACATCGAAGAAGCCACCGGCACACCGGCTTACGTCCTCGACGGCCTGTACGAGGTGCAGGTGGGCGATCTGCACGGCCGCTCCGACCGGGAAGCGCACGAACTCTTCCAGCAGATCTATCGCGGCTGGCACCTCGGCGAACTCGACGTGAGAGCCCCCGGCGGCGAATCCGGCCACGAAGTGCTGGCCCGCATCCTGCCCGTCCTCGACGGCCTGCGCGAGGAATTCCTGACCCCCGACGCCGACGCTGACGTAGTGGTGGTGAACCACGGCGCCGCCATGCGCCTGGTCGGCAAGGCGCTGGCCGGGGTGGCGCCGCCGTTCACAACGAACAACCACCTCGACAACACCGAGACCATCGAACTGCTCCCCACCGAAGACGGCGGCTGGGAATGCCTACGCTGGGGCAAATTCACCCCACCGTTCACCATCAAAGCCGACTCCTCCGCCGACGACCCCATGGGTTAAACGCTCCGGCTGCGCCTACGGTTTACGGCTGAGTTGTGGGGGCGTTTGGTGGGGCGGTTGCGGTGGGGTGGGCTTACGCCGGGTTAGCGGCTGCCGCGGTAGGGAATTCGGTGCGGACCGGGAGGGACTCGATGAGGTCGGCTACCGCGGTGCGGAGGCGGGCGTTGGTGCCGCTGGCGATGGACGACCACTTCACGCCGTCGTCGGCGACGCTGGCGGTGATGATGAATCTGCCTGCGCGCGTGTTGAAGACGGCGATGTGGTTGTCCTGGATATCGCGGGTGCCGTCGCCGTAGGCCACGCCGACGATCTCGGCGTAGGAGTGGATC
This sequence comes from Nocardia sp. NPDC055002, assembly GCF_053608825.1. Lineage (NCBI taxonomy): Bacteria > Bacillati > Actinomycetota > Actinomycetes > Mycobacteriales > Nocardiaceae > Nocardia > Nocardia sp. NPDC055002. The sequence goes on along the minus strand of NZ_JBSGWE010000004.1, from coordinate 519,943 downwards.
TCCACCAGCGCCGAGGCCAGTACCTGTGCGTCGGTGGCCGGATTGCCCACCTCGGCCAGGCGTTTCGTCGTGGCGGCCGCGTCGCCGGTGTCGCCGAAGATCGGCGCCAATTGGTCGGTGGGAGCGTTCATCCCGTACAGCTCGAGCGCTTCGACCGGCCCGAGCGCCTGCAGCACCGCGCCGGGCAGATCGAGCCCGGCGTCGTCGATGACGTAGGACTGCGGCCCGCGCAGGGCGACGACCGCGCGGTCGTCGCCCTGCGCCAGACAGAATCGGTTGACCTGGCCGGCCACCACCCACCGCAGCGCGATGATCCACTGCGGCCGATAGAGCACCCGCAGCCGTTCGGCGAGCTCGGGTGCCACCACCTGGCCGAACAGCAGCTCGCGTTCGGCCAGGGCGGCCTGTGCCACATTCATGGCGGCGTCGTGCGCGGTGACGTTGTCATAGCGGCCCATGGCGTCGAGTACCACGGGCATCTCGTCGAACTCCAGTTTCTCCAGGAGGAACTGCATGTCGTCGAGCGAGAGCACGACGGCGCCGAGCAGCGAACCTCCGCTGCCCGTGCCGAGAACCGTCACTTGGCCGTTCCGGCGAGGTCGGCGCCGATCACGCCTTCGGCCGCGTAGCGACCGTCGGTGAACTCGTCGGAGCGCACGTAGTCGACGCCATCGTGCTCGTCGTCTTCCTCGCCCTTCTGCCGGTTGCCCATCAGCGGGTTGGCGCCGCTGTTGGCATTGCGCACGGGGGCGCTCTCGACCCGGTTGACGACCGACTCCGAGACCGGCGCGCTCGCTGACGCGTTCGCGGCGGGCGCACCCCAGCCCTCGGGCAGCTTCAGCGACCCCGCGCTGACGCCACCGAGACCGGCCGAGGTGGTGGCCATGCCACCCACCGCGGCACCGGCGGCCCCCACACCCGCCATGACGGGCGCGGCGGCGGTGCCCGCGGGCACGGTGGCCGTGGCCGCCGAGATCGCGGAAGCGCCGATGTTGCCGACCGTGCTGACGCCGCCGGTGAGTACGCCACCCGCGGTGTTGGCCGCCTGGGTGGCCGCACTGACCACACCGGGGTTGGTGACGAAGGCCTGCGCCGCGGCCGCCGCGGTCTGCAGCGGATCGCCGCCACCGAAGTCGCCCTGCGAGGCGGAGCCCGCACCGCTGGCGATGGCGGGCGGCATGGTGAACTCGCTGGGGATGGCGACGGTGGCCGACGTGGCGGCCTCGTAGGTCTCCATCACCAGCGCGGCGCGGATGTCCATGGCATGGCGCGCGACTTCGGCGACCTCGAAGGCGCCGGAGACGACACCGGGCGGGTTGGCCGACGCGGCCACCGCGGCGTTGGTGCCGACGATCTCGGGCAGGCTCGGCATCGCGATCGACGCGACGGTGTACGCGGTGGCGTTGGCCGCGCACTTCGCACTGATCGCCGCGGACGCGATGCCCTGCTGGCTGGCCCAGCCCGCGAACGGCGCCAGACGAGCGAGCACGGCGATGCCGTTGACACCCTGGAGGCCGACCCCGACTTCGGCGATCACGCGCGTGATGGTGAAGGCGGCGTCGCCCCACGCGGCCGCCAGCGTGCCCCACGAGGTGGCGGCGGCGCTGATCGGGATCGCGTGTGCGCCCGCGTTGAGGGTGGTGGAGTTGACTTCGGCCATACGAGGCAGCCAGAACACCCCGGTGATCCCTGCGGTCATGCTTGTTTCTCCCCTGAGTAAATGATCGTCGACAGGATCGGTGCGACTACACCTGGACGGCGTTGATCGTCGCCGCGCGAGCCACGTCTTCCCCGATATGAGTGGTCAGCTGCGAGCGCAGGGTCGCGGCCGCGTGGTGCAGCTCGAGGATCGCCTGGGCGACCGAACCGTCGTGCTTGCCCGCCGCGGTGTTGAAGTGGGTCGCCGCGAGCAGCGACACCTCTTCGGCGCCGGAAGGCAGCACGTGCGTGGTCGGCCCGGCGAGCCCGGCCGCGATGGCGAGGCGCTCGGCGAGCAGATCCAACTCCGCGGATGCGGCGAGGACGATTTCAGGTGCAACGAGAACGTGTCCAACCATGACCCGACTCCTTCTGGTGGCGGCTATCGGGAACCACGAGAATTCCCCCTACGAGTACTAGGACGCGAGAGCGGTTCATTCGGTTCCATCGATTCCCCACCCAGTTTCGCTAACCCCATCCCAGCTCATGCAACCGGTCGTCGTCAATCCCGAAATGGTGTGCTATTTCATGGATCACGGTGATCGCGACTTCTTCGACCACCTCGTCGTCGCTGTTGCAGATGTCGAGAATAGCTTCTCGATAGATCGTGATCGTATCCGGCAACGATCCGGCGTAGTAGCTGTCGCGCTCGGTGAGGGCGATGCCGTGGTACAGCCCGAGCAGCGACGGTTCCTCGTCGTTTCGGGGCTCTACCAGCACCACAACATTGTCTATGGCACTGGACAGTTCCGCCGGGATCTGGTCGAGGGCGTCACTGACCAACTCCTCGAAACGCCGCTCCGGCATCCGCTCGGACAACGTCACCTCGGCTGGGGCTGCGGCGGCAGCGGCGCGGCGCCCGGCAGCGGCGCCGGGGTGGAACGTCCGGTGTTGGGCGGGGGCACCGGGGCCTGTCCGTCGATCAGGATCTCGCCGCGGGCCGAGCCGACGATGGGCGCGAAACCCTCACGGTCGGCGCCTTTTCCGAGCCAGCAGTCCAATTTGTGGCTGCCGGCGAGCCAGCTGGCGGGCTCCAGATAGTCGAAGAACAGGGTGAGTGTCTTGTTGCGGATGGCATCGGGGCTGCCGAGGTAGTCGCCCGAGAGCCGATTGCATTCGGCCTCGACGAACTTGTCCTGATCGGCTTCCGACGGCGGTCCGCCGGTGAAGGCGGTGGCCAGGTCGACGGTGCCGACGATCTCCACCGAGTGCGGCTGGGCGCAGTCGACCGGGTCGGTGGGCAGGTTCTGATTGATGCCGAGGCAGGTGCCGGTGGCATGGATCTTGGACTGATCACTCTCGGCGAGGCTGCCGGTGGTGGCCGGGCTCGTGGCGGTGGCCGCGACCTGGACACCGCAGCGCAGAGTCCGGTCGCCGTGCTGCCAACCGGCCGGGCTCGGCGACATCACATTCACCATGAACTTGCCGCGCGGGTCGAACCGGCCGCCCAGGTATTTCTGGACGGCGGTCACGCAGTGCTCGTCGCGCAGCTCGGTCATGCGCAGCGAATCGGGGTGACGGGTGCCCTCGGCGAACTCACGCCCCGGATAGGCGCTGAGGTCGATGACACCCGCCACCTCGAAGAGGTGCTTGTCGCCGCAGCCCACCTTCACGAGGTCGCTGCGGTCGGGTTTGGACCAGGTCAGGCAGTCGCCCTGCGCCGCGCTGCTGAACTCTTTGTCACGCACCACCGGTTCGGCGCCGGGTTGGTGCGCTTCCACCTTGTCGGTGTCGAAGCCTGTCACGGCCATGGTGACCATGGCCGCGATGATCGCCCCGAGGGCGCCTATCAGCAGCCCCCAACGCAGTTTTGTCGCGGACAGGTGCAGGGCGCCGCCGCGACTGGGCGCGGCGGGTCCCTCGGCTGGGTTGCTCTGCTTCTTCGACATCGTCGACGAGTGTATTTGTCGCGGCGGACTGCCGGGTCAGCCCCGCAGAGCCGACACGAAGATGCCCGGTATGCGACGCAGTTTGCCGTCGCCGTAGAAATCGGTCAGCTTGCGGCCGGTGGAGGTGCCGGTCTTGTTCGAGACGAACCACGGCGGCTTCGGGGTGAGGGCGAATTCACCGCGCAGAATCGAACGCGGAGCGGGGCGGAAGGGGCCGCGGACCACGGTGCGTTCGACATCGTCGAGGAGGAAGGCGTTGTGTACGACGCCAATGCCGCTCTGGATGTCGTCGATGGTGTGGCCGGGGTAGGCCCCCCAGCTGGCGCGCGGTGTCAGGAACGCGAGACCGGTCCAGGCGTTGAGCGCGACGGTGCCGTAGCGCAGGTTCTCGATCGCGGTGTCGAGTTTCGTGCCGAGCTCGGTGATGGTCGCGGGGTCGGCGATGATGTTGGCGCCGAGCGTGCCCATCAGCTCCTCATTGGCGAAGTCGACCGCGTTGCCGAGGAACTCGGCCCCGGCGCCGGGGAGCTCGACCACGCCGAGCACCGGCGAGAAGTACTCGGTGCGCAGCAGCGGAGTGTCGCCGGCGGGCAGGTTCTCGACCAGGAGGCGGCCGTTGGCGCGAGCGGCGTCGGGGTAGCTCGCCAGCGCGCCCGCCACGCGGTTGTCGCTGCCCGGGTAGTAGGCGGTGCGGGCGGGAGCGTTGTCGATCGCGGCGCGCAGTTCGGTGAGGAACTGCTCCTTGAGCGGCCAGTCCGCGGCGAGCACCACGGTCTGCGCGGCGACGCAGTTGTAGCCGCCGTTGTGCAGGCGCTGGGTGGCCACGTGCTCGGCCTGGAACTTCAGGTCGGCGGCCGACCACTCACCGGGCACCACGATGCACGGCGCGACACCGCCGAGCTCGCTGGTGATCGGCTTGTCCAGGATGGGTTCGCCGGACTTGTCGGCGCCCTGACCCCAGACGATCGCGTCGTGGGTCGGCGCGCCGCCGGTCATGTGCACGTGCGCGACCAGCGGATGGTTCACCAGGTAGCCGCCCTCGGGGGCTCCGCCGGTGAGGATGCGGACCACCCCGAGCTCGATGAACGGCGCGAAGATCGCCTGGAACACCGGCAGCAGCGGATCGGTGATCGGGTTGAGCTTGAGCGCCACGACGCGGTTGTTGGCGTAGAGCTCGTAGAGGGTGTCCAGCGGCGCGATCGACATGATGTTGCCCGCGCCCAGCACCGCGCCCACACCGTTGGTCTTGGCGGGGTCGCGCTGGGCCAGTCCGGCCTTGCGGCGCGCGGTCGCGGCATCGACGCCGGGCTTGAGCCACACGTCGGCGCTGAACCCGCTCAGCAGCAGCTTGTCGTAGACGCCGTGCGGCAGCGCGGGCACCGCCACCCGGCCGCCGGGGGCGGTGGTGAGGTCGACACCGTCGATCGGGCTCGCGCCCTTCTCGAGCGCCGCCATCGACTCGCTCAGCGCCTGCGCGCCCGCGAGCATCGTCATCGGGCCCGACATCCACTCCTCGCCGAGCAGCGGGCTGTCGGCGTCGAGTTTCTTGATGGTGCGGGCGGCGGCGACCCAGGCCTCGGCGTCGCGGGCGGTGAGCGCGTGCAGTTCGTCGAGCAGTTCGCGGCGGCGACGCAGGTCGGTCGCGGCCCAGGTCTTTTCCCCTTGGGTGAGATCGGCGAGCGCGGTATCGATGACGGCGGTGTCGAAAGAGGTACTCACACCGCAACTATGCCCCTGTCCTGCCCGATTGGCACTTCAACTAGGCTGTTTTCTCATGATCGACCTCCGATTCCTGCGCGAGAACCCGGAAGCCGTCCGTGCCTCGCAGCGGACCCGCGGTGAGGACCCCGCGCTCGTCGACGCCCTGCTCGAAGCCGACGCCGCGCGCCGGGCCGCCGTGGCCACCGCCGACAACCTGCGCGCCGAACACAAGGCCATGGGCAAGGTGATCGGCAAGGCGAGCAAAGAGGAGCGCCCCGCGCTGCTGGCCGCCGCCACCGACATGTCCACCAAGGTCAAAGAGGCCGAACTCGCCGAGAACGCCGCCGACGCCGAACTCGACGCCGCGCAGCGCGCCATCTCCAATGTCGTGCAGGACGGCGCGCCCGCGGGCGGCGAGGACGACTATGTCGTGCTCGAAACCGTCGGTACCCCACCGGTTTTCGACTTCGAGCCCAAGGATCACCTCGAGCTCGGCGAGTCGCTGCACCTGTTCGACATGGAACGTGGCGCCAAGGTGTCGGGCTCGCGGTTCTACTTCATGACCGGCTACGGCGCGTTGCTGCAGATGGGTCTGCTGCAGCTGGCCGCGCAAAAAGCCGTGGCCAACGGGTTCACCATGATGATCCCGCCGGTGCTCGTGCGACCGGAGATCATGGCGGGAACCGGGTTCCTCGGTCAGCACTCGGCCGAGGTCTACCACCTCGAGGAGGACGACCTCTACCTCGTCGGGACCTCGGAGGTGCCGCTGGCCGGCTACCACTCGGACGAGATCCTCGATCTGAGCGCGGGCCCGAAGCGCTATGCGGGCTGGTCGTCGTGCTTCCGCCGCGAGGCCGGTAGCTACGGCAAGGACACCCGCGGCATCATCCGCGTGCACCAGTTCGACAAAGTCGAGATGTTCGTCTACACCACCCCTGAGCAGGCCGATGCCGAGCATCAGCGGCTGCTGGCCTGGGAGCGCGAGATGCTGGCCGCCATCGATGTGCCCTACCGGGTGATCGACGTGGCGGGTGGCGACCTGGGTAGCTCGGCGGCGCGCAAATTCGACTGCGAGGCCTGGGTGCCCACTCAGCAGACCTACCGCGAACTCACCTCCACCTCGAACTGCACCACCTTCCAGGCGCGCAGGCTCTCGGTCCGCTACCGCGACGAGAACGGGAAAGCGCAGATCGCGGCCACGTTGAACGGTACTTTGGCCACTACGCGCTGGATCGTGGCGATTCTGGAGAACCACCAGCAGGCCGACGGTTCGGTGCGGGTGCCCGAGGCGCTGGTCCCATTCGTGGGTACCGATATCCTGAAGCCGTAAGATGCTCAGTGTTTGCTGGCGACCCATTTGTCGGATGTGGCAAACACCCTGACCCATCAACATCTAGGCTGGTGCACGTGCGAGGAATCGGGGCGCGCGGCGATACCCGAACCCGGGTGCGGGCGGCATCGGCGTTGGCGACGGCAAAAGTCATGGCCAGGACAACGGGGGCGTTCTACGTTCTCGGTGGTGTCCTCGGCCTGATGATCACTGCCGTCGCGCCGGGCGACGACGGCAATCGCGCCGTGGTCGGCACCGCGGCGGCGATCTCGGTGGTGCTCGGCCTCACGCTGCTCGCGTGGGGCCCGCGGATGCCGCACGGCCTGCACCACGCCTACCTCGCCACCGCGGCGGTGCTCGTCGCCATCGCGGTCTACGACTTCCCCAACCTGGTCGGCGCCATCACGCTGGCCTCGTTCTTCGTCTTCGTCGCCTGCGACGCGGCGCTGTTCTTCGCCTGGACCCAGGCCGCCGCGCACATCGGTTTCGCGATGGTGCTGTGCCTGCTGGTGTTGCCCGCGCGCGGGTTGCCGTGGTGGTCCGGGCTCATCCCGGCCGGTGTCACCTTCGGCGCCGGCGTGGTGGTCGGCATCCTGACCAGGATGGCGTCCGAAGCCGATATCGACGTGCTCACCGGCCTGCTCAACCGGCGCGGTTTCGAGAAGCAGCTCAACCCGGCGATCGACGCGGCCGGTCGCGGCGGTCAGGGCATGGCCTTGGTGCTGGTCGACCTCGACCGATTCCAGAAGATCAACGATCACCTCGGCCACCGCGCGGGCGACGCCGTCCTGCAGCGGGTCGCCGATACCTGGCTCGACCTGCTCGCGCCCGGCCAGGTGCTGGCCCGCTTCGGCGGCGACGTGTTCGCGCTGCTGTTGCCCGGGACCACCGAGCAGGCCGCGATCCTGCTCACCGAACAACTGCGGGCCGCGGTGACCATGGGCTGTTCGGCCGGTGTCACCTCCTGGCAGCCGGGCGAGTCCGGTTCGCTGCTGGTCAGCCGCGCCGACGTGGGCCTGTACCGGGCCAAGCAGGCGGGCCGCAACCGCACGGTGCTGGAATCGTCGCGTCAGCTCCCGCTGGCGGTGGAACTGCGCGAGGCCATCGACCGCGGTGCGCTCGACGTGCACTACCAGCCGATCGTCAGCCTCACCGAGGACGGCGGCCAGGCGGTCGGCGTCGAGGCGCTGCTGCGCTGGTCGTCGAGCGCGCAGCCCGAGGTCACCACCGAGGGCCTGATCCGCGTCGCCGAGGAATACGACCTCATCTCCGACCTGGACGAGCTGGTTCTGCGCCGCGCCTGCGCCGACGCCGCCCGTCTGCAGGAGAGCTTCGCGTCGCTGAACCTCACCCTCAACGTGAACGTCTCCGGCCTCGAACTGGCCGAAACCGAATACGCCGAGCGGGTCGCGACCATCCTGTCCGATACCGGCTGGCCCGCAGACCAGCTCGTCCTCGAGGTGACCGAGAGCGAACTCGCCGCCGAATCCCAGACCGCGATCACCAACCTGCACACCCTGCGCGACCGTGGCGTGCGCATCGCCATCGACGATTTCGGCACCGGCTACTCCTCGCTGAGCCGCCTGGCCACGATCCCCAGCGACATCCTCAAGGTCGACCAGTCCTTCGTCGCCGCCATCCGCTCCGATTCCCCGGCCCCACCGCTGTTGAGCGTTATCGCCGCGCTCAGCAAATCGCTCGACCTGCAGGTCATCGCCGAGGGCGTGGAAACCGAATACCAGGCTGCCGTCCTCACCGAACTCGGCTTCGCCCTGGCCCAGGGCTACCACTACAGCGACTCGCACCCGGTCTCGGAGCTCATCAACGATCTCAATGACGGCCGGCCGCTGGTGAGCGCCACCGACGAGGACGATTCGCTGGCCGCCAACGGCTGGATCCCGCTCGGATAATCGCTTGACCCGACCGGTCGTGACGCGAACGATGGAACCCATGCGAATGCTCGTCTACGGCTGTTGATCTTCCCCGCTCCGGCACGCGGTGGCCTGGTTGAGGCGTGAGCCGACCAGTGTCCGCGACCTCACGGTGCGCGCGGTCCTGTTCAAGGGCACCCGCGACCTGCTACCGATCTATGCCCTCTACGGCGTTCTCTTCGCCGATCACGGGCTGAGTACCGCACAGATCTCGCTGCTGCTGGCGATCTGGTCGGTGACCGCGTTCCTGCTCGAGGTCCCGTCGGGTGCGTGGGCCGACACGGTGTCGCGCCGACGTCTGCTCGTCCTGAGCTGTGTGTTGCAGGCCGTGTGTTTCATCCTCTGGATGCTGGTGCCGTCGTTCGTCGGCTTCGCGCTCGGCTTCCTGGTCTGGGGTATCGCGGGCGCACTGGAATCGGGAACTTTCGAGGCGTTGATCTACGACGATCTGGTCGCGCGTGGTGAGCCGTCGGCCTATGCGCGAATCATGGGGTGGACCCGCGGCGCGCAGGAGAGCACCGTGCTCGTGGCGATCGTCGCCGCCGCACCGTTGTTCGCCGTCGGCGGTTATGCGCTGGTCGGCTGGGTCAGCGTCGGTGTCGGCCTCCTGCACACGCTGACCGCGCTGGCTCTGCCCAACGCGCCCGTCGCCATCTCCGCCACCGCTGTCGACGATCTCGACGACGAGCCCGCACCCGGACCGGTCGGCCCGCACGTCAAACCGGGAGCGGTGGCGCCGCAGGCGAGTTCGGACGGTTCCACCTCGTCGCGCTACCTCGCCATGCTCAAAACCGGCCTCTCCGAAGCACTGCACGTCCGCAGGGTGCGTCGAGGCGTGCTGCTCGGCGCACTCCTGTACGGCGTCACCGCCTTCGACGAATACTTCGGCTTGCTCGCGGTGTCCGGCGGCGCGTCGACCAGCACCTCGGCGCTGCTGGTCGGCGTCACCGTCGCGGGTTCGCTGATCGGTTCGCTGCTGGCGGGCCGCACCGAGGTCGTGTCGTCTCGTACGTTGGCCATCGCGCTGTTCGTCGCCGGAATCCTGTTCATCGCGGGCGCGTTGGCGGTCGGGGTGGCGGCGGGCCCTGGGCTGGTCTGGGTGGGATTCATCGGCATCGGCATCGCCTACGGCATCGACTTCAACGCCGAGGTCATCGCGGGCGCGCGGCTCCAGGATGCGATCGAGGGCCCGGCCAGGGCCACCGTCACCTCGGTGTCCGGGCTGCTGTCCGAGATCGTCGCGCTGGGTGTGTTCGCGTTCGTCGCGGTCGCGACGCAGTGGCTCGCGATGTCGACGACTATCGCGCTCCTCGGTTCGGTGTTGCTGGTCGCCGCCACGTTGACGCCGACCTGGCTGCCGCCGCGTCACGGCACCGAGCGTGGTAGGACTGAGAACGCAACCCCTGATCAAGGGGGAGAACCCGGGTAGCTTCCCGCCCACCTCGCACCAAGGACGCCCATCACGTGACGCCGACTGCCAACCGTCGAGGTCCCGGACGAGCGACGAGCTTCGCTGGCAGACGGAAGACCGTCGGGCTCGTGTTCGGGTTCGCCATCGGGGCGGGAGTCGCGGTACAGGGGCGGATCAACGGTGCGCTGGGTGCGCGGCTCGCCGATGGGATCGCGGCGGCCACCATCAGCTTCGGCACCGGGCTCATCGCGCTGCTGATCGCCTTCGCTGTCAGCCCGGCGCTGCGAGCGGGTGTCACCGAGGTGCGCGCGGCGGTGTCGGAGGGCAGGTTGGCGCCCTGGCAGTTGCTCGGCGGATTGTGCGGCGCGTTCTTCGTAGCGGCACAGGGACTCACCGTCGCGGCGATCGGCGTCACCGCGTTCACTGTCGCGGTGGTCGCGGGCCAACTCCTGAGCAGCCTCGTCGTCGACCGACTCGGCCTCGCCCCGAACGGCCGAACCCCGATCACCCCGTGGCGCCTCGTCGCGGCCGCCCTCGGCATCACCGGGGTCGTGCTCTCGGCAGGCGGCAGTGCCGCCCCGGCCACCGTCAGCACCGGCGTCCCGGACATCCCCGCCCTGCTCATCGTCCTGCCCGCCCTCGCGGGCATCGGTCTGGCCTGGCAACAGGCGGTCAACGGCCGGGTCGGCGCCACCGGCGGCCCCTTCACCGCCACCCTGCTCAACTTCGGTGTAGGTCTCACCGCGCTGCTCCTGCTCGACCTGTACACCCTCGCCACCACGGGCCTGCCCACCGAATTCCCCACCGACCTCTGGCTCTACACCGGCGGCTTGATCGGCGTCGCGTTCATCGCCCTGGCCGCCGTGACAGTCGGCTTGATCGGCGTTCTGCTGCTCGGACTCACCTCGGTGGCGGGCCAGCTGGTCGCGGCGATGGTGCTCGACGCCGCCGACGCGAGACTGTCGCTCACCACCGTCGTGAGCTGTGTGATCGTGCTGGCGGCGGTGGTGGTGGCGAGCCGGAGCAGTCGCTGACCCAGACGCCGAAATGCTAGGTTTCTGGCGAAGTGCGGCTGGAATCTCGGCCGTTCCGCCCGGTGCGGCGGAGAAGCGAGTTGGGGGAGTACCGAATTGATCGAGCCGCTGTCGACGAGTGACGCGCCGATGATCGGGCGCTATCGGGTGCGCGGTGTGCTCGGTGCGGGCGGGATGGGCCGGGTCGTCCTGGCGACGGGCCCCGACGGGCGCTTCGTCGCGATCAAGCAGATTCATTCGCATCTGCTCGACGATCGTGAATTCCGGGCGCGGTTCGAACGTGAAGTCGCCATCTCCGCCCGGGTGTCGGGGGCATTCACCGCCGCAGTGGTCGATTTCGAGACAACCGGCGAAACACCTTGGCTCGCATCGGTATTCATCGCAGGGGTCGAGCTGGACAAAGCGGTGCGTGAGCTGGGCCCACTGCCGGTCCCCGCGTTGCGCACCCTGGCTTCCGGCATGGCGTCCGCGCTGCACTCGATCCACAGCACCGGCCTGGTGCATCGAGATCTCAAGCCCGCCAACGTGATTCTGGCTGCAGACGGACCACGCGTGATCGACTTCGGTATCGCGCAGGCGGTCGGCACCGGGGCCGCGCTCACCGAAGTGGGTGCCGTGGTCGGCTCGCCCGCGTACATGTCACCGGAACAGGCGAACGGCGAACCGGTGACCTCCGCGAGCGACGTCTTCTCCCTCGGCTCGCTGCTGTGCATGGCCGCGACGGGAACGGCACCGTTCGCGGCGTCCTCCGCTCCCTACACCCTGTTCAACATCGTCCACAGCGAACCGCAACTCGACGATGTCCCCGCGCCGCTGCGCGACCTGATCGCGGGTTGTCTGCGCAAGGACCCGAGGGCCAGACCGACACCCGCGCAGATCTTGGACTACCTGGGAGTCCTGCCCGTTCAAGCGCAGCCGTGGCCCGCGCCCGTCCATGCCGAAATCGCGGCTCAGACACAGAAACTGGTCGCGCTGACCTCGGACCCCGAAGCGACGCAGATCATTCCGGCGTACACGCCGAGCACACAGCCCCCCACCGAGGTGCCTGCTGAAAAGCGCCGGACCGCACTTCGGCTGGGAATCCTCGCGGCGATCGCGGTGGTGATCGCCGGCGCGCTCACCGCGGTTGTCCTGCGCGGCAACGACTCCGCGACAACGCCTGAGAACACGCCGCAGGCGATACCGACCGCGACGCTCCCCGGCCTGGACCAGCTACGTGGCACCGATGCGTGCACCTGGGTGCCGCAGGCGCTCGGACAGACCCTGCCCACCGAGGTCGCCGCGAAAGCCTCGCCGGATGTCTCGTCCTGGCGCTGGCAGGCGACGTCGAGTTGGGGATGCGACGGCAACTCGGGTGGCGCGCGCATCGCCGTCGAGATCGGTGCCGCGCTCGACGGATTCGAAGCCGGCAAGCAGGTGGTCAACGGTTACGGGATTGCCCGCCGCGGCGACGACTGCGCGTTCGCGATCGAGGGTGGCGAGCAAGCCGCGCGTTGGGGCATCATCGTCGACACCTTCTCGCGCGGCGAATGCCGCCTCGCCGACCACGTCCTCGAGCGGCTCACCGCCTCGCTCGCCGAACTGCGTCCCGACACCGCCGCGCAGAAATCGCTGTCGTCTGTAGACCCCTGTGCCCTGGTGGACAATTCGGCCTTCGCCGCTCTCGGCCCCGTCGTGGCGAAATCCGCGCACTCCTGCGAGTGGTCGGGTGACTCCACCGTGCGGATCACCTTGTCGCAGCCAAGGCGACGAGCGACCTCCATGGAGGAGAAGGTGATCGATATCGGCGACGGTGTGCTGGTCGACAATCTCGACAGCGTGATGCTGGGGCCGAACGAATGCCGTCGGGTGTATCAGTTCCGCAAGGTCGGCGAGACTTTTCGCGAGGATGTCGAAGTGTCCGTCAGCAATCCGAACCAACGCGAAGGGCAACTCTGCGCGATCGCCGATCCGCTCGTGAAGCAGGCGGTCGGCCGGTTGCCCGCGCGGTAGCGGCGCCGAACTCGCGGGTGATAGTTTCACGGCAGAGTTCGGGAGGGGCCTGGCGTTCGACGCTGCGGTCGGAGGGGAATGTTCGTGCGTAATCGGTTGCGTTGGCTGGCGCCGTTGTTATCGCTCACCCTGCTCACCGCGGCATGCGGTGACAACGCCGCACCCGATCACGGTGACTATGCCCTCGAACCGGTGGCGGGCGACTACGACGACGCGCCGAATGCGGTGCGCGGAACGCTGGTGGAATCCGTGCGCATCGGCGAGCGGTTACTGCTCGCCAACCGCATCGACCCGGAATTGACCGACGGCAACGGCGGCGGGCTGATCGTCGGGATACGCGGCGTAGACGATCTGCTCTCGGGCGTCCAGCGGACCGCACTCGGGCCGTTCGACGTGTTGGCCGGTTACGGCGCGATCGCGAGCAACGGCCAGTCGGACAACGAATCGAAGCACAAGCTGCTGTCGATCGCGATCCTGTCCCTACCCGATGAGGCCCAGGCGACGGCGGCCGCGCAGGCGATGGCTGCCGCGGATTTCACCGCGAATACCGAGAACGCGCCCCTGTCTCTTTCGGAATATCCTGCCGCACTGTCACATTGGCGACCGGGTGTGCCCACGGTCGGGAGCTGGCTGGTGTGGAAGAACCTAGTGATCAGGTTGTACGCCAAGATCATCGAGCCCAGCCCCGAATTGTTGACCGATCTGCTCACACGGACCTACCGCGCTCAGCTGGCCGAGCTCGGCACCTTGGTTCCGACGCCCGCCGCCGACATACCGAAGCTGAAACTCGACAGCGACAAGTTGCTCACCCATATAGTGAAGACCGGCGACTACTGGCCCAACAAGTGGGAATTCATGGTCTACGGCCCTCGTTCCTATGCCCTGCTACGCGACGATCCGTCGGTCAACCTGCGTGATTTCGAACAGAGCTCGATCGACGCGATCGCGGTGTCGTACAACAAGTTTCTGTATCGCGCGCGGGACAGCGAAGCCGCGAAGACCTACGCCGACCTCGAGGAAAAGCATTCGCTGGCTGCCGATTACACCCCGCTGACAGGTCCGCCGGGACTCTCGGGTGTTTCCTGCTACCGCGCAGCGAGGCCGGACAACAGGTCGGTTCCCGCCCGGCGGTTCTCCTGCCTGGTGCGATACAACGAGTTCGTGGTCCGCCTCTACAGCAACCAGGAGACCGATATTCGACAGCAGGCGGTCGCGCAGCACGCGCTACTGAGCGGGTCGTGGTGAACACGGGAGGCGCGGCGATGAAACCGCTGAATTCGCAGGATCCCGAACAGCTGGGCCGCTATCGCCTGCTTGCCGTGATCGGCCGGGGTGGCATGGGACAGGTGCTGCTCGGCCAGGGCCAGGACGGCCGGTTGGTCGCGGTGAAGCAGATCCACCGCCAGTTCACCGGCAATCCGGAGTTCCGTGCCAGGTTCCGGCGGGAGGTGTTGGCCTCACAACAGGTCACCGGCGCTTACACCGCGGGCGTGGTCGACCACGACGCGGAGTCCGAAACACCATGGCTGGCTTCGGAATACATCGCGGGTCCCGGCTTGCAGGACATGATCGGCGAGTTCGGCCGCCTGAACCTGAACGGGCTGAAACTCCTGGCCACCGGCTTGGCGATGGCGCTGCTCGAGATCCACCGCACCGGCCTGGTGCACCGCGACCTCAAGCCGAGCAACATCCTGCTCACCAACGACGGTCCACGCGTGATCGACTTCGGCATCGCCAGGGCGCTCGAGGACGACGTCAACCTCACCGCCACCGGAGCGGTGATCGGATCGCCCGCGTATATGTCACCCGAACAGGCCGAATGCCGCCCTTTGACAACAGCTTCCGATGTTTTCGCCGTCGGTGCGGTTCTCGCGATGGCGGCCACCGGCGCGAGCCCGTTCGACGCGGCCTCCACCCCGCAGGTCCTCTACAACGTGCTCTACAGCTCCCCGGATACCACCGGAATTCCGGAGCAGATCCGCGCGCTGGTCGATGCTTGCCTCGCCAAGGACCCGTCGGCGCGACCGACCCCCGAGCAGTTGCTCGACGCGGTGAGCGGGATCGACGCCGAACCTGTCTGGCCGGTCCGGATCCGCAGACGCATCGCCGACTGCCAGGCCGAGGCGGGTCGCTGGGCAGACGGAACCGCTGCTGCCACAGCGTCGATCGCACCCGAACAGCCGAAGCCGAAGTGGGCGCGACTGGTTCTCGCTGCCGCGACGGTGTCGGCACTGGTGCTGGCTTCCATCGCTATTTGTGGCGTCGGCGTCGAGGGCAACGCGGTGGCGATGGATGATCCGCCACTGGCGCTGACCCACGACGAATCCCGCCGCCTCGACCTCTGCGCGTTGCTCGATCCGTCAGTGCTCGGTGAACTAGGCACTGCGACAAGTGAAGTCGTCTCGAACGCCATCGGCGGTTGCACCGTCGGGTATCGCGATCAGGCCGGTCGCACGGTGTCTTTCAGCCTGCGTAACAACGACAATGTCGCCGAGGTACGTGATGACAGACAGCCGATGGGTAGCTCCATCAATTGGATGCCGGTACTCGGACTTCACAAAGAGTCCGCCTCCTGTGACCGCATAGTGGTGACCCAGAGCGGTTTGCCGATGGCGCTGACTATGGGCGCGAGTACCTATCCGCCCGCAGGCGACCTCTGTCCGGCGTCCGAGCGCGCGCTCGCGGCGGTGGTCCGTCGTCTGTCGGTCAATCCGCCGCTGCGGACCTTCCCGCAGGGCTCGCTGCTGCCACTCGACCCGTGCTCGCTGATCGACATCGCGGCCACTCGTTCGTTGGTCGGTGATCCCGTGCGCTCGTCGACTCCCCATAGCTGCGCGTTGACCGGCGCTGACGGCTCCTTTTCGCTCGATATCAACGAGCGCACCCGGCCGGACAGTGTTACGGGCGGAAGGGTCCGGCAAACAAGCACTATCGGCGATCACACGGTCTATCTCGACGGCAGCAGTCCCGAATACTGCACCTTCATCGTGATGGTGATGCCGACCAAAGACGATCAGGCCGAGCAAGTGCGGGCCCAGTACTTCTCGAACACCGCGCGGGCCGGTGGGAACTGTGAGACTGCCGGCGATCTGCTCGAACCCGTACTCGAGAAGTTGCCCCCATCATGACGATCATTCCCCTCGGCCCCGGCGATCCACCCACCATCGGGCGCTACCGAGCGCTCGGCACACTCGAGTCCGCGGCCGGATTCCGGTCCGTGCTCGCCACCGGCCCCGATGACTCGTTGGTCGTCGTGCGACAGGCGCTACCGGAACTTCTCGACGAGCCGGAGTTCCGGATCAGATTGCGGCACAGCGCTATTGCCGCCATGCGAGTCTCGGGATCCGCCAATACCACGGTGATCGACGTCGATGCTGATGCTGAGAAGCCCTGGTTGGCATCAGCATTCGTTCCGGGTATGCGCCTCGACACCGCCGTAGCCGAACACGGGCCACTGCCTGTGGCTGCCGTTCGCGCCTTGGCCGCCGCCCTCGCCTCGGCGCTGCGGACCGTCCATGCCGCAGGCCTCGTGCATCAGCGCATCCGTGCCGACACGGTGCTGTTAGCAAGGGACAGTGGTCGTCTCGGTGAAGTCGGTATCACCCCAGCCGCCGGGACCGCCACCGCGACGGTCATGGGAACGCCGGACTTCCTGTCACCGGAGCAATCGCTCGGGTATGAGCTGACGCCGGCGTCGGACGTGTTCTCCCTCGGATCGGTTCTCGCTTTCGCAGCCTCCGGCGTCGCACCGTTCGCCGCACCATCTGTGCCGTACACGCTGTTCAACATCGCCCAGCGCGAACCCGATCTGAGCCGCGTGCCGGAGCCGCTGTTCGAGATGCTGGCCGCGTGCCTGCGCAAGGATCCGGCAGCCCGCCCCACTCCGGGGCAGATCCTCGACTATCTCGGTGCCCAGCCGAGCGGTCCGCCACCGTGGCCCGCCCCCGTGCTCGACGACATCGGGCGCCAGCAGCACGAGATCTCGGCGCTGCTCGCAGCCCTGCCCGCGATTGCCGCACCGGAACCTGCACCTGGACGCCCCTTTTCGGTGGTCATGGCCGAGTCGGGTCGTGCGAGCATGGAATACGGCAGGCGTGCACTGGAATCCGGGCGTCTTCGTTGGAGCGCGGCGAGTCCGAGAGCTCGAACCAGCCGGGCAGGTGCACTGGCAGCACTGCTCGTGGCGCTCGTCGGGATCTCTTACTTCGCGACACGCGAAGAGAGTGAGCCGGGACCGGTGACCGGACTGACCCTGGCGCAGTTGCGGCAGATCGATGCCTGCCCCTGGCTGACCTCGGCCCTCGGCGACTCGGTCCCGGTCGCGCCGACACCACTGGCCGCGGATACCTGGGAGCTGAGTCCGTCCCCGAGCTGGGGGTGTACCGCTAGTTCCAACCGCTACGCCCTCTACCTGTATCTGGGGCAGGAGGACGAATACCTGACGCCGAACAAGACGGTGGTAGAAGGGGTTCCGATCATCGACGGCAGCGCGGCAGCCTGTACGCGGGCCATCGCGAGCCCCGGCGCCGAGCACGAGTCCGGCATCGTCATCGTCCTCAGCAATCCGTCCGGGGTGAAGGAATGCGCGGGCCTCGACTACATCGCGGCCAACCTCGCCCGGTCACTGACGACCGCGCCGCGCGCCGAGGGCAGGGACTCCTCGCTGGCGCTGCTGGAACCGTGCGCGCTGCTCGACCGCACCGCCGTCGCCGAGAAGATCGGCGTCCTGCCGCCCGAACCCACGATCGCCGACGCGCACACCTGCCGGTGGGACGGGCGCGTGCGAGTCACCCTGGAGCTGGTCAGCACCAGCACGAGCACTACGGGCAAGGACCTGGAGCTCGTCACGGTCGACGGGGTCCAGGTGTATCTCGGAAAGGGCGGTTCGAAGGCCATCTGCTCGCGCGCCTTCCTGGTGCCGGATGCCGGGGAGGAGACCATCGAGGTCTCGGTACACGGAACCGAGGGATTCCGCGACGAGTATTGCGCGATCGCCTCGTCCCTGCTGAGACAGGCGGTCGGGAATCTGCCCGAGCGTTGAGCCGGGCCCGGCTACGGTGAAGACTGCGATCCGCAGACCACCACGAAGGGGCAACGATGGACCAGCTCGGAGTAGCGGTAGTCGGATACGGCCTGGCCGGTTCGGTGTTCCACGCACCGCTCGTCGCCGCCGATCCGCGGATGCGGGTGGCCGCGGTGGTGACCTCATCGGAGGAGCGGGCCGCACAGGCGCGGGCCGAGCATCCGGGGGTGCGGGTGTGGGCGTCGGCGCAGGAGATGTTCGCCGAGGACGAGGATGTCGATCTCGCGGTGATCGCCACGCCGAATCGCTCGCACGCGCCGCTGGCGTTGCAGGCGCTGGCCGCTGGGTTGCCGGTAGTGGTGGACAAGCCGTTCGCGGTGACCGCGGCCGAAGCCGACGAAGTGGTCGACGCTGCCGCGCGGGCAGATCTGCCACTGAGTGTTTTCCAGAATCGTCGCTGGGACAACGACTTTCTGACCGTACGGGCGCTGATGGATGCCGGTGAGCTGGGTGAGGTCCGCCGGTTCGAGTCCAGGTTCGAGCGGTGGCGGCCGGTTCCCAAGGGTGGTTGGCGTGAAGTGGGCGAGGCAGAGGACGGTGCCGGCATCCTGTTCGATCTGGGCAGTCACCTGGTCGACCAGGCGCTGACGCTGTTCGGCCCGGTCACCGAGGTCTACGCCGAACTCGACCGCCGCCGCCCTGATGTCAAAGCCGACGACGACGCCTTCATCGCCCTCACCCACGCCAACGGCACCCGGTCGCAGTTGTGGATGAGTGCCGTTGCGCCGCAACTGGGTCCGCGTCTGCGCGTGCTCGGATCCACCAACGGCTACACCGTCTCCGGCCTCGACCCCCAGGAAGACGAACTGCGCGCAGGCCGCCGCCCGGACGACGGAAAACTTTGGGGCACAGTCCCACCCGAAAAGTGGGGCACCTTCGGCGCGGGCGAGGATCTACGCCCGATCCCCACCCTCCCCGGCGACTACCCCGCCTTCTACGCGGGAATGGCCGCCGCCCTGCTCGACGGAGCTCCGGTCCCGGTCGACCCCCGCGACGCCGTGGAAACCCTGCGAATTCTCGAATACGCCCGCCACGTAGCCGAACCCGCCGATCTCACTTCTTGACCACCGGCACCGAGTCGAGCCGAAGGTGTGATCCGACGGCTCCGTCGAGCGCCTCCATGCAGAGCCGCAGCACGAGGGTGCGGAACGGCCGGTAGCCGACTACTGCGCCGGTGCGATGTTCTGGTTGAGGTGGAACAGGTTGGCCGGGTCGTAGGTCTTCTTGACGGCGGCCAGGCGGTCGAAGTGCGGGCCGTAGTTGGCGCGGATGCGGCCCTGGTCGTCGGAGGCCATGAAGTTGATGTAGCCGCCGTCGGCGGTGTGCGGCTCCAGCGCGGCGTGGTAGTCGCGCACCCACTTGATGTTGGCGTCGTTGTCGCTCGCCTCGGGCCACATCCCGGCGATCACGGGGGCGAAATTCGCGGTGCGGTAGGCGAACGCGGTGTCGTCCACCGCGACGTCCTGCACGGCGCCGTCGATCGGGTAGAGGTGCATGGTGGACTGCACCGCGGGCACTCGCGGGCCGAACTCGAGATGGGCGGCGAGGGCGCCGTCGGTGAGTTCGGGTTGGAACGCCGCCTTCCAGTAGTGCTGCAGGCCGGGAGGAAGGAGACCGTCGAACGCGCTGTTGAGGGCCGGGTAGGGCATCCGGCCGACGTGCTCGGCCACCGGTGTCGCGACCGCCCGCAGGTCCGCGAGCAGGGCTTCGGCCTCCTGATCGGTGCCGTTGAAGCAGGACACCAGGAGGACGAACGGTTCGCCGACGCGTTCCTCGGGAATGAACGGCAGTGGCGGCGCGATCTGGAAGCCGGGGAAGGCGCCCATCGCGCGCGGTGCCGCCGCGATCCAGTCGCGGTAGGTCCGCAGCAGCTCTTCGGCGACGTCGAGCTCGAAGAACATGGGTCCGCCGTAGATCGTGTCCACCGGGTGCAGGTCGAACTCCATTTCGGTGACCACACCGAAGTTGCCGCCGCCGCCGCGCAGCGCCCAGTACAGATCGGGGTGCTCGGTCGCGTTCGCGGTCACGAAGGTGCCGTCGGCCAGCACCACATCGGCGGACCGGAGGTTGTCGATGGACAGACCGTAGGCGCGGGCGAGGTAGCCGATACCGCCGCCGAGGGTGAGGCCGGTGACGCCGGTGGTCGAGATGATGCCGCCGGTGGTGGCGAGCCCGAAGGAGTGCGCGGCGTGGTCGAAGTCGCCCCAGTTACAGCCGCCCTGTACGCGGGCGATCCGCCGCTCGGGATCGATGCGGATGCCCTTCATGGCGCTCAGGTCCAAGACGATGCCGTCGTCGACGGTGCCGAAACCGGGCACGCTGTGAGCGCCGGCGCGGATGGCGAGGTCGAGTCCGCTCTCGCGGGCGGCGTCGACGGTGGTCCGCACGTCGGCGACGTCGACCGCGCGGACGATCGCGAGGGGTCGGCGGTCGATCATCGCGTTGTAGACCGAGCGCGCCTGGTCGTAGCCGGGTGAGTCCGCGGTGATCACCTCACCGCGGATCGCGTCGAGCAAGGTCGATACTTGTGTGCCGGTCATCGTCGCTCCCTGGTCGGGTAGGGAATGAGCCGAACAAGCGCAGTGTGTGATCGTGGAGACGGGGCGGGTGGATCTCGACGGTCCCCGAACTCAAGCTACTCCGGCCGCCGTCCCCGGTTCAAGGTTCAGAGCTTGCGCGAGCGCAGCTCGTGACCCTTCGAGGTCTTGCAGCGACCCGATTCCAGATCCCACTGCCAGCCGTGCAGGTTGCAGGTGAGGTTGTTGCCTTCCACCACACCGAATTTGGAGAGGTCGGCCTTGAGGTGGGGGCAGCGGCGCTGGACTTCCCAGCCGTCGAGTTCGGTGACGGCGGAGTCGTCGTGTGCCTCGGAGAACCAGCCGTCGGCGTAGGCGATGCGCTCGTCGGTGAGGCACTTGAAGAAGGTGTAGAGGAACTCGTTGTAGCCGCCGATGCGCCACGCCTGGAAGCGGGTGGACAGGAAGATCGTGTTCACCCAGTCCGGCTCGTTGTCGCGCAGCACGGTGCGCACCAGTTCGGGGGCGATGCGGAAGCCGTAGCGGTAGCGGCCTTCGCCTTCGAGCGGCGCGCGCACGGTGCGGTGCGGGAAGTCCAGGACGATGGTCTCCTCGCCGATCACCAGGCCAACGGGGTAGCCGATGCCGTCGCTGATCAGCGCGCTCTGCTTCATGATCGGTTCGAAGAGCTCACGCAGCGGCTCGAGCAGCGAACCCTCGCCGGTCTCCCACGACGCCTTCTCCGCGGCCAGCACCGGCGCGAAACGCTGCGCCATCTCCTCGATGTAGGCGGCCTTGTCGCCGTAGATCCGATCCGGGTCGAACGGGTGCGTGAGGTCGAGCTCCTTGCCGCGCACATCGGCGACCGAACCGGGGATCATCAGGATCCCGCCGGGGTTGCCGTGGATGCTCATCTGATCGAGGAACACGATCTGATCAGGGAAGATGTTGCCTTCGTCGCCGCGATCGTCGTTGAGATAGCGCAGCTCGGAGTCGAGGAACACCGGCGGACCGGCCGAGGGCACCACCCAGGTCGCGCCGACCTGCTCGATGTAGGAGCGCGCGCGATCCATCCCGCGCTGACGCTTCTGCTTGCCGAAGTTGGCCTTGGTCCGCGCCGGGATGTCGTACACGGCCGGGTACCAGATGGCGCCCGAGTACTGCAGCAGGTGGATGTCGATATCGCCGAACGCGTCGTGGATGACGTCCATGTCCACCGGTCGGGCGTCGTTCATGTTGAAACAGGTGGTCTCACCGTCGGAGATGAGAATGCCGGAGTCGCCGATCGGGCCGTCGGCGGGCGCGCGCAACGCGACGATCATGATGTCGACGGAGCCCTTCGGCCCGGTGATCGTGTGCTTGACCGAGTCCTCGGTCTCGAAGAACTTGGTGAACCCCAGCGCCTCGAGCTCACGGCGCAGGTCGAGCACCGGGTAGTCGGGCAGCAGGATCGTGGCGTCCTTGTTCACGTACTTCGCCAGGTGGGCGGCGTCGAAGTGATCGCGGTGCAGGTGCGAGACGTACAGGTAGTCGACATCGCCGAGGGTCTCCCAGTCGAGCTGGGAGTTGTCGGGGAAGGGGAACCACGACGCGAAGTACGCGGGGTTCACCCAGGGATCGCACAGGATCGTGCCGGCCTCGGTTCGGATATGGAAGCCGGCGTGTCCGACGCTGGTGATCTGCACGAGCTGTTTCCTCCTACCAGGATCTGATTCGCCGGATCAATGGCGAGCTACCGCCTCGGGCCCCCTGACTGCTTCGGCGTACCAGCCAACCAGGGTAGTGGCTAAATCGTTACGTCACCGATGCAATAGCCCTCAGCGGTCGCGACAACCGTGAAAGTGCGCGTCCGCGTGCCCCCGGGTGAGGTGGTCACAGGGACGTGAACTGCCAGGTAGTCGCCACGAACCTGCTCGGATCGTAGCTCCTCGCCGGTGTAGGAGGTGACATTGCCTACTTTGCCCGAGTCGCCTGTCAAGGGGGCTGCTACGGGGTTGCCGGTGCCCTCGGGATCCCAGCTCGCGGGCGAGGCCTTGCAGGTCAGCGGATGGTCTGCTTCGATGTCTGCCGCGTTGAGTGGTTTGCCGGTGGCACGGGCGAGGTAGCGGCGCACGGCGTGGCGCGCGTCGGCGTCGTCGTAACCGGGCTCGACGCCCGCGGCGGACACCCGTCCGCAGGCATATCCGGAAGCCACGGACTCGCGGTCGACGGTGACGGTAACGGTTCGGTTACGCCAGGTCACGGTGTCGGCGGTCGCGGTGCCCGGGGTGGCGAGGGCAGCCAGCACCGACTGGGGGTCGGCGTACATCTCGGCGACGGTGGCAGGCGGAATGGTCCAGCAGTTGTCCTGGAGTTCTTGCACCGTGCCGGTTTGTAGGTCGGCGGCCCAGCGGCGCACGGCGGTGACGGCGTCGGCGTGGCCTGCGACCGCGCCGACCTGGGGGGCGTCGGCGGGCAGTGGGCTGTTGGGCGCCGGTTCACCGGGTGCGATGGCCTGAGTCGCGGTCGTCGGCGCCGCGGCGGTCGTGGTCGACGCGGTAGTGGTCGTTTCCACCGGATCGCCCGGGATCCCCGACACCGAATCGCACCCGGCGACCAGTGCCGCGGCGACGGTCAATCCCGTGACCAGCGCGTAGGCGCGGTGCGGGCGGGTCTGGGCAAGCTGGGCGCGTTCCACTACGACGTTCCTCGATTCCTAGGTCGTGGCACCCGCCTGTGACGACGGCGGGGGAGTGACTGTCGGGGCGAGCGGACTCGCCGGGGTGTAGACCGGTGTGCGCGAAGCGGATTCGCTGCGCGGGCGAACGCCGCGATTCTACGGTGGCCGCCCGCGCCGATGGCACCCCTGCCGATGCGGGGATCTACGACTACGCTTGCGTACTTGTGGAACCCCTCTACTTCTCGATCATCGGCGTGGCCCGAACCCTGTTCTTCCTCGAAGGTCTGAAGTTCACCGTCAAGGGGGCGGAAAACATCCCCGCCACCGGCGGCGCCGTGCTGGCGGTCAACCACACCGGCTACATGGACTTCACCTACGCGGGTCTGCCTGTGCGTACCCCCCGTCGCTACATCAGGTTCATGGCCAAGCAGGAAGTGTTCGACAACAAGATCTCCGGCCCGATCATGCGCACTCTCAAGCACATTCCGGTCGACCGCACCGCGGGCGCCGACTCCTACCAATCGGCGGTGCAGTACCTGCGCGACGGCGAGCTCGTCGGCGTGTACCCCGAGGCCACGATCAGCCGCAGCTTCGAGATCAAGGAATTCAAGTCCGGCGCGGCCCGCATGGCACTGGAGGCGGGCGTCCCGATCATCCCGATCACCATCTGGGGCGCCCAGCGCGTCTGGACCAAGGGCTTCCCCAAGCGGCTCGGCCGCACCAACACCCCCATCTCGATCGCCGTCGGTACCCCCATCCAGCCCTACGAACCCGCCGCCGACCTCACCGCCCAGCTTCGCTCCACCATGCAGGAAATGCTCGCCGACCTGCAAGAATCCTATGAGCACGAGCCCGGCGCCTACTGGGTCCCGAAACGGCTCGGTGGCAGTGCCCCTTCCCTCGAAGAGGCCACCGCCCTCGACGAAGCCGAAGCGGCCGAACGTTTCGCCCGCAAGGCAGAGAAAACGCAGGACACCGAGGGCTGACATTTCGGCCTCGGGCGGGCATACGCTCGGGAGATGACCACCGCGGCGGAGTTGAAGTCCCTGCAAGCTCCGGTGAAACAGCGCTACCGGGACGACCCGGCCGCCGCGGTCACCGCCCTGCGCGCCGCTGGTTCGTTCACCGAACCCGGCATCACCTGCACGGTGCGGACCTTCGCGGGCCCGGTCCGTGCCGGGCTGCACCGCGCCACCGGCGGTGACGGCGCCGACGCCTGCTCGGGTGACATGCTGCTCGAGGCGGTGGCGGCCTGCGCCGGGGTGACCTGCCGCAGCGTCGCCACCGCGATGGGCCTGCCGATCACGGGCGCCGACGTGGAGGCGGCAGCTTCCTTCGACGCCACCGGCACGTTGGGCATCGATCGGACCGCGGAGGTCGGGGTTTCACCGATCGCCGTGACGATCACCGTCACCACCTCGGATGCCGTCGACGAGGCCACCTTGGTCAAGCTCGGTGAACTCACCGAGCGTTATTGCGTGGTCGGTCAGAGCCTGCGACATCCGCCCACGATCAGGGTGGTGACCGCGCCCGCGTCGTGATCGCCGCCGTGCCCGTTCGGCGGTGTGGTGGATGCCCGCCGAGGGTTGACTCAGCGCGGAATCCGGCAGCGCGTCGGTGCCGGCAGCTTGCCGCGAAGGTAGGCGGCGGGTGGGACGCCCATGAGGGTGCGGAAGTCGGCGGTGAGGTGGGACTGGTCGTAGAAGCCGGTACTCGCCGCGAGGTGTGACCAGGGGGTGTCGCCCGCGTAGGCGAGGACCCGGCGCAGGCGTTGAATGCGAGCGAAATGCTTGGGGGACAGGCCGATTCCCGTGGTGAACAGGTTGCGCAGCTGGCGCTCGCTGACAGCGAGGCGTGCGGTGAGTTCGGAGAGTGCGGGGGCGTTGTCGGCGGTGAGCGC
This sequence comes from Nocardia sp. NPDC055002, assembly GCF_053608825.1. Taxonomy (NCBI): domain Bacteria; kingdom Bacillati; phylum Actinomycetota; class Actinomycetes; order Mycobacteriales; family Nocardiaceae; genus Nocardia; species Nocardia sp. NPDC055002. Next base: position 494,799 of record NZ_JBSGWE010000004.1, on the reverse strand, counting down.
CGAGATCGCCTCGCGCAGCACGATCCGGTGCGCCCGATCGGTATCCGACTCCGAGATACTCTGCGGCAGTAGATTTCCCAGAAGGGTGATCGCGTGTGCGGTGGGCACGCCCGTCAGTTCCGTCGCGAAACCACCCAGCGGACCCGGCAATTCGTCGAGACGAACGACGCGGTCGGTGAGTTCGCCCGCGGTCACGCCGAGCAGCTGGCGGGTCACGCCCGGTTCCAGGCGCAGCCGCACGCACCCGGCGGGCTCCTCGGGTGTCGAGTAGGACGCCTTCGTCTGCGCGCCGACGACGAACGCGCCACCGCGACCGGACTTTTCGGTACGCAGGACGACCGTGGTCGTCGCGACGGGCGGATGGGCGAACGGCTGAGCGAGGTCGTCGAACAGCGGCGTGCTGGTGAGTTCGGTGAGCCACGGGCGCAACGATTCCGGTGTCGTCACGGGCGTCTCGATGTGCGCCGGGGTCAGATACTCCACGTGGTCGACTGTAGGCGGCGCGGGCCGGGATGTCCGTGCCGATTTCTCCTATATCCGCAGGCAGCCCGGCGGCCATGCTCGTTCCATGATCCTGATCACCGGTGCGACAGGCACCATCGGAAGCGACATCGTCCGACAGCTGGCAGCCGAGGGCGTCGCGGTCAGGGCGGCGACCCGCGACCCGGCGCGGGCAGGGTTCCCCGCCGGAGTCGAGGTGGTGCGGGTGGACTACCGCGATCCGGCGACGTTCGGGCCCGCCATGACGGGCGTAGAGGCCGCGTTCCTCGTCGGGATCCCCGGCCCGGACGGCACCGGCACCGATGCCGCACTGGTGGCTGCCGCGCGAAAGGCCGGTGTGCGGCGAGTGGTGAAGCTGTCCGCGGTCGGCACCGGCGACCCACGTCTCGGCGTGCCGGGTTCCTGGCATGTGCCAGGGGAGCAGGCCGTGCGTGACTCCGGCTTGGAGTGGACGATCTTGCGCCCCAACACTTTCGCGTCGAATACGTTCAGCTGGATCGAACCGCTCGGCACCGGCCACCCCGTCCCGAACCTCACCGGCGACGGCAGGCAGGCCGTAGTCGACCCACGCGATGTCTCGGCGGTCGCCGCGGCGGCGCTGCGCTCGAACGACCACCACGGCCGCATCTACACACTGACCGGCCCCGACCTGCACACCGCCCGCGACCAGGCCGACGCTCTCGCGCGGGTTCTCGACCGCCCGATTGCCGTCACCGACATCGCCGAAGCCGACGCCCGCGCGTTCATGGTCGCCGCGGGTCTTCCGCCCGCTTTCGTGGAAGGCTCACTGACCGGCCAGGCCTTCATCCGCGGCGGCCACAACGAACTCATCACCGACGACATCGAGCGCGTCCTCGGCAGACCACCTCGTGGCTACGCCGCCTGGGCCGCCGACCACCGCGCCGCCTTCGCCCCCGTCGTCGCAGGCGGCGCGTCGAAGCCGAGCTGACCGGGCGGGTCCGGTGCGTGGCGGCGCACCGGACCCCTGCGGCTCAGTTCATCGTCAGCACCCACGACCCGTTGCAGCCCCTGCGGGTGTTCATATTGCCGTCGTAGACCCAGTTGAACCTGATCGGCGGGTTCGTCCGCACATTCCAATTCCCGGACGGTGAGGTGACCACCTTGCCGTTGCGCATCAGCACACCGACCTGATCGTGGTTGAACAGCCACTTTCCGCCGCTGGTCGGGTAGTTCAACCGAACCGTCACCTGCCCGCCGGTGTGGTTCTGCACCACCAGGCACGAGTTCGGGTCGGAACGGTTGACCGCGTACTCCCCGAACCCTTCGTCCTCCACGTTCTCCCCGCTGTCGGTGTACTCCACCGGGTCGGTGAAGTCGGCGTGCGCCGGTCCGGCCCCCAACACGGTCAGCGCCGTCATCGCAACACCCGCCGCGATCATCCCCAGAGACTTCATTGCCGTTCCTCCCATGATTCACGCGGTCAGGACCGCCTGCGAAAGACCTTCCCCCGCAGCCTTTTCCGCATCCTTGTGACCTGCTTAACGGTGTCCGCCGACGCGGGTCCTCACCGCCGACCCGGGTGCTGAGTGAGCCCGGATTTCGTAGTTCGGGAGTTTCGCGCTAAAGTTCGTACTCGCACGACGAAGTCACCGGCGCTCGCCGGATCGGTTTCGGAAGGCACGCGGATGTGGCGCAGTGGTAGCGCATCACCTTGCCAAGGTGAGGGTCGCGAGTTCGAATCTCGTCATCCGCTCAACGAAAAGCCCGGCCATCGTGCCGGGCTTTTCTCATTCCCGGTGCCGGTCGAGGCGTGCGTGACTCAGCGGCGGCAGGAACTCGCCGATCAGGGTTCGGCGCCACCAGATCCGTTCGCGGAACAGTTCGGCGGGCGTACTGAAGTGGTACTCGTACAGCCGGGCGCGCACGTAGTGCGGCGGTGCGTCGGGGAAGGGGCAGCGCCGCAGCAGGCGCAGGGTATCGGGGTCGTTGTCGAGCAGCCGGATCGCCAGCGGCAGTGCCCACGATCGCGCGTAGGCCGGCGACAGCGCGGCGAACCACATCAACCAGTCCAGCCGCAGGTGATAGGGCGCCCACTGGCGTGGGCGGTACCGGGGGTCGCCCGGTTTGCCCTTGAACTCGTATTCGCGCCACACCGTGTCCGGCGTGAGGTGGGTGGCATCGGTGCCCTCGAGCACGATCTCCTGGCGAACCCGGGTGATGCTGCCGAACGCGCCATAGGTGTTGACCAGGTGCAACGGGTCGAACGAGGCGTTCATCGCCTGTTGTGCGGAGAGCAGGTTGCGCACCGGCCAGAAGCTCAGCACCACCACCATCGCGACGAAGGCGACGACGGCGCCGAGGAACCATCCGGGCGGCTCGGCCCCCGGCGGCGCGTCCGGCAGTACCGGGTACGCGCTGACGGCGGTGGTGGCCAGCAGCAGAGTCACCCAGTTCAGCCAGGCGAAATTGCCGGAGACCACCAGCCACGACTGCGTGACGATGATGATGCCCGCCGCGACGCTCGCCACCGGCTGCGGCGCGAACAGCCCGAACGGCACGATCAGCTGCGCGACATGATTGGCGGCGACCTCCACCCGGTGCAGCGGCCGGGGCAGATGGTGGAAGAACCAGCTCAGCGGACCGGGCATCGGCTGGGTCTCGTGGTGGTAGTACAGGCAGGTGAGGTCGCGCCAGCACCGATCGCCGCGCATCTTGATCAGCCCGGCCCCGAACTCCACCCGGAACAGCAGCCAGCGCGCGGCGAACAACACCAGCAGCGGCGGCGCGACGGTGTCGTTGCCGAGGAAGATCGCCAGGAACCCCGCCTCGAGCAGCAGTGATTCCCAGCCGAACGAGTACCAGGTCTGCCCCACGTTGACGATCGACAGATACAGCGACCACAGCAGCGACCACAGCGCCATGGCCGCCCACAGCGGCACCAGATCGGCGAGGCCGAGCGCGACCGCCGCCGCGAGCACCGCACCGAACCAGGCGATGCCCGCGTAGAACCGATCGGAGTAGCGCAGGTGGAACAGGCTGGGTGAACGGCGGAACGGCGTCCGGGCCAGGTATCGCGGGATGGGCAGCATCCCGCGCTCACCGAGGAGCGCGCGGAACTGCAGCGCCGCCGTCAGGAAGGCGAGGGCGTAGATCACCGCCAGGCCACGCTGGAAGATCAGCCTGCCCTGCCAGTACTCCGGTGCCGTGAACCACTCCATGCGTGTGCTCCCGGTGGTCGACGTCCCGCACCAGGGGAGTACCCGCGATCGGCGCGACGAAAATCTAGGGCGGCTCGAGTCCGGTGCCGCCGAGTAGCGCGCCGCGCAGGTCGGCTTCGGTCCAGTGCCCGGCGATTCCGGGCCGCACCCGCAGGTACTCGACGACGCGATCGGGCTCCCAGCCGTGTGATTCGCGCAGCCCGGTGCCGATCATCGTCAGATATCGGGCCGAGGGTCGTCGCAGGGCAACGGTTTCCGGGTCCCACGGTGAGGTGAAGGTGAGGACGGGAATCCCGTCGTGCGTCCCCGCGTGCACCACCGTCTCGTACCGCCCCGGCCCGAGCCGCACCGCACCGTCGGCGAGGACCGGCGCCGGATCGAAGTCGATCGCCGGGCTTCGATACATCTCCTGCGCCAGCAGGTCGCCGAACTGACCGACGGTCAGCAAGTACCCCCGGGCCGCCGCGCCGATCGGCCAGCCCGCCGCCGGGCGCGCGGCATAGAACCCGACTCCGCCCGTCCACACGGGGCTCTGCCAGGCGAAATACAGGCTTCCCGGTAGGTCGAGCGGTGCGACGGCGGCCGGCGCGGACCGGTCACGGAACCCCGGATAGGTGTGGTCGGTTCCGGGCGGGGTGCCGCCCTCGCGGTAGTAGGCGAACCGCCGCGCGTGCATGTTGGAGCCGTACGCGGCGTACCAGACGTGCTGAGCTGTCGTCACGGGCTCACCTCGGGTGGGTCACGGTTCATGAGCGAAGGAAACGAATCCGCTCCTGCTGTCGATTCTTCCTTCGAATGGGGTCGGACATCGAGGGGAGAGATCATGAGATCAGTAATCGCGGTGGCCGCGCTGGCGGTGCTCGCCGGTGGGCTCGCCGCGTGTGACGGTGCGTCCACGCAATCGCGCGTTCCGGTGACCACCCAGCCCGCGGATCAGGGCAACGCTTCGACCGTCGCGCCCGCCTCCATCGAGCCACCCACCGCGCCAGGCACCGGCCAGAGTCCGGCCGACCTGCCCACCCGCGACGACGCCACCGTCGACGCCCGCGACTACCAGCAGCGCAACAACTTCTACTTCCAGTCGCCCACCGGCAACATCCTGTGCGGCTTCGTCGAAGAGGGCACCCTCGGCGTCGGCTGCCAGCTGGCCGATACACACGTGATCCCGCCCGAACTCCCCACCTGCGACAACTCTCCGGCCCGCAAGGTCGCCGCCCACATCTACGGCGGCACAGCGGAATTCCTGTGCACCAACCAGGGCTTCTTCGTCGGCGAGCCGGTGGACGGCACCAACAAGGGCGGCGGAAAGACCCTGAACTACGGCGACACCATCATCGTCCGCGGCGCCGCCTGCACCTCCACCCAGCAGGGCGTTCGCTGCGACGCCGGCGGTCACGGCTTCTTCATCTCGGCAGACCAGCAGTACCTGTTCTGACAAGGCGAGGTCCGTAGATCCACGAACCTCGCCTCTGGCCGAGGGCCTACTGCGCGGTCGACCTGAACCGGCGCAGGCGCAGGCTGTTGCTCACCACGAAGACCGAGCTGAACGCCATAGCGGCGCCGGCCAGCATCGGGTTGAGCAGGCCCGCCATGGCCAGGGGGATGGCGGCCACGTTGTAGGCGAAGGCCCAGAACAGGTTGCCCTTGATCGTGGCCAGGGTGCGCCGCGACAGGCGGATCGCGTCGGCGGCGGCGCGGAGGTCGCCGCGGACGAGGGTGAGGTCGCTGGCCTCGATGGCGACGTCGGTGCCGGTGCCCATCGACAGGCCGAGGTCGGCCTGGGCCAGGGCGGCCGCGTCGTTGACGCCGTCACCGACCATGGCGACGACCTTGCCCTCGGCCTGCAGCCGCTTGACGGTGTCGACCTTGTCCTGCGGCAGCACCTCGGCGATGACCTCGTCGATGCCCACTTCGTCGCCGATGGTGCGGGCCGCGCGGGCATTGTCACCGGTGAGCAGGATCGGCGTCAGCCCGAGCTCGCGGAACTGCGCGATGGCCTGCGCCGAGGTCGGCTTCACCGCGTCGGCGACAACCAGCACGCCGCGCGCTCTGCCGTCCCAGCCGATCGCGACCGCGGTCTTGCCCGCCGATTCCGCTTCCGCCAGTGCGGTTTCCAGCGTCTCGTCGAGCGGCTGTGACCAGTCGGCCAGCAGTCGCGCCCGGCCGACGATCACCGCGTGACCGTCGACCACGCCCTGCACGCCGAGGCCTTCGACATTGGCGAAACCCTCCACCGGCAGCAGGGTGCCGAACTCGTCGCGTGCGCCCTTGGCGATGGCCTGCGCGATCGGGTGCTCCGACGAATCCTCCAGCGCACCAGCGAGTTCCAGTACCTTGCTGCCGAGTTCGCCCTCGGCGGGGATCACGTCGAGCAGCGTCATCTTGCCGGTGGTGACGGTGCCGGTCTTGTCCAGCACGATGGTGTCGACCTTGCGGGTCGATTCGAGCACCTCGGGTCCCTTGATCAGGATGCCCAGCTGCGCGCCGCGTCCGGTGCCGACCATCAGCGCGGTCGGGGTGGCCAGGCCGAGGGCGCAGGGGCAGGCGATGATCAGCACCGCCACGCCCGCTGTGAAGGCGGCGGCGATGGATCCGCCTGTGCCGAGCCAGAATCCGAGGGTGGCCACGGCGAGCGCGATGACGATCGGGACGAAGATGCCGGAGATCCGGTCGGCCAGCCGCTGTGCCTGCGCCTTGCCGGTCTGCGCGTCCTCGACGAGCTGTGCCATCTGGGCGAGCTGAGTGTCGGCGCCGATCCTGGTGGCGCGCACGACGAGTCGTCCGCCGACGTTCACGGTGGCGCCGGTGACGGCATCGTCGACGCCGACCTCCACGGGCACCGACTCGCCGGTGAGCATGGACGCGTCGACCGCCGACGTGCCCTCGGTGATCACGCCGTCGGTGGCGATCTTCTCGCCCGGCCGCACGATGAACTCGTCACCGACGGCCAGCTGTTCCACCGGAATTCGCGTCTCGACCCCGTCGCGAAGAACCGCGACGTCCTTCGCGCCGAGCTCGAGCAGGGCCCTCAGTGCCGCGCCCGCCCGACGCTTGGACCGGGCTTCGAAGTACCGTCCGGCCAGGATGAACGTGGTCACGCCCGCCGCGGCTTCGAGGTAGATGCTGCCGGTGCCGTCCATCCGCGCGATGGTGAACTCGAATGGGTGCTTCATTCCCGGCGTGCCCGCCGTGCCCCAGAACAGCGCGTACAGCGACCAGCCGAACGCGGCGAGCGTGCCCATCGAGACCAGGGTGTCCATGGTGGCGGTGCCGTGCTTCAGGTTGGTCCACGCGGCTTTGTGGAAGGGCAGCGCGCCCCAGATCACGACCGGTGCGGCCAGCGTGAGCGAGAGCCACTGCCAGTTGGTGAACTGCAGCGCCGGGATCATCGCCATCGCGATCACCGGCACGGTGAGCAGCGCCGACACGATCAGCCGGGTGCGCAGCGAGGCCGTCGGGTCCGCGTCGGCGACCGGCGTTTCGTCGGTCTCGGGCTTCTTCGGCGCGGGGAGTGCCGCGGTGTAGCCGGCCTGCTCGACGGTGGCGATCAGCGCCTCGGGGGAGACGTCACCGGTGAAGTCGACGCGCGCCTTCTCGGTCGCGTAGTTGACCGTGGCGGTGACCCCGTCGAGCTTGTTGAGCTTCTTCTCGATCCGGTTCGCGCAGGAAGCGCAGGTCATGCCACCGATCACCAGTTCTACCTGGCCGGTGCCCGGTGGGTGTGTCACGGCGGTCATGGGGTGCTCCTTCGTTCCTGATAGCAATTCTTGCTGAGCGATCACGGGTGAAACAGGTGGGGTCAGTGGCCGTGGCCGGGGGTGCCGTGGTCGGCGGGCGCGCTGGTCGGGGCGGGGTTGCTCGCACCGGTGGCGTTCGGCGCGGCGACCCGCACCGTGAACTCGGCGGTGCGCACCACGCCCTGGTGCTGGAAGTCGAGGAACAGGCGATAGTCGCCGGCGCTCGGTGCGTTCACGATGAAGTCGATGCCGGGTCCGGCGGGGGTGACTCCGTCGCCGGGCATGCCCTCGGGATGAACGTGCAGGTAGGCGAGGTCGGCGGCGCGCAGGGCTACCAGGTGACCGTAGGCCCCGAGGTAGGGCTGCAGGTCGGTGACCGGGGTGCCGTTGCGGCTGACCGACAGCGTCACCTTCGACGCGGTGCCGGGGGCGACCGTGCCGTTCAGCGCGACCGTGTACTCACCGACCTGCGCGGTGGCGGCGGGGGCGGGCAGTGCCTGCACGTCGTAGTTGCCCGCGACCCGCAGATCGGCGCCGAGCGTCAGGTTCGACCCACCCTCGGGGGTGAAGTCGGCGTAGACGCGGTAGTCGCCGCCCCGGCTGAGGTTCAGCGGGACTGTCCAGGTTCCGGCCGGATCGAGGACCGGGTGGACGTGCTGGAAGCCCGCCATGTCGCGTCGGACCACGATCAGGTGCAGGTCTTTGTCATGGCTGTTCACGTACTTCGTCACCGGTGCGCCGTTCGCGTCGAGGATGCGAAAACTTGTGGGCGACTGCGGTGCGGTGGTGGTGTTCGGCTTGTCCAGGGCCAGCGTGTAGCCCTGGTCGGTGGCGAGCAGCCCGCCGGGGAGATCGGTGGACGGTGCCGCCGCGGTCGAGTGCTCGCCGTGCCCGGCCGGTTCGGAAGGTTGCGGACCGACCAGGGCACCTGCGGCCAGAGCGATCCCGAAGACCGCCGCGAGGCCGAGGGTGAATCCGGCGAACTTGCCTGTTGCGTTCATCGGGATGCTCCGTATCCGTTCAGTCTGCGAGCTGGAAGCCGGCCGCGGCTACGGCGTCGGCGAGGGCGGTGCGTTCGGGCTCGGTGCCGTCGATGGTTACCGAGCCTGCGGCCAGGTCGACATCGACACCGGTGACGCCGGGTAGGGCGCCGACCTTGTCGCGGACCTTGTTGACGCAGCAGCCGCAGGTCATGCCGGTGACGGTGACAGTGGTGGTGCTCATGGAACTCTCCTCGTTTCGCTCTCAATCATTACCATACCCCCCTAGGGTACTTTGTCAAACAGTCGCGCCGACCTTGTCGGCGGCCGGGGTCCGCATCGTCGCCGCGGTGATCCCCGCGCCTGCCAGGGCGAGCACGCCCGCCCCCAGGAAGGCCGCGGAATAGCCGTCGGTCAGTGCCGAGGCGTCGCCGAGCTCGCTCGCGCCGAATGCGGCGGCCACCGCCGTCATCGCGGCCAGGCCGAGCGCCGAACCCACCTGGTAGCTGACGTTGACGATGCCCGAGGCCAGCCCGCCTTCCTCGGGTCGTGCCGCCGAGATGGCGGTGCCGAGCGAGGGGATGAAGGCCAGCGACATACCCCCTGCGGCTATCAGCGAGGCGGGCAGCACGTCGATCCAGAAGTTGCCGGTCGGCCGCACCAGCGACATCACCCCGAGGCCGAGGCCGAGCACGATCAGGCCGGTGACGATCATCGGTTTCGCACCGAAACGCTGCATCGCCTTCGGGGCGAGCACCACCATGCCGAGCATGATCAGCGTGGTCATCGGCAGTAGTGCCGCACCCGACGGGAACGCGCTGTACCCGAGCACCTGCTGCAGGTACAGGTTGAGGAAGAACCACATCGGTACCCACGCGGCGGCCAGCGCGAACTGGGCGAAGTTGGCGGCGGCCAGGTTCGGTGCGCGGAAGATGCTCAGCCGCATGAGCGGCTCGCCACGCCGGGACTGGATGGCGACGAAGCCGGCCAGCAGCGCGGCGGCCAGCGCCAGCACACCCCAGGTCTCACCCGAGGCCCAACCGACCTCCGGTGCCTGCACGATCGCGTACACCGCGGCCGCCAAACCGGCTGTCACAGTGACGGATCCGGCGATATCGATGGACCCCTTGCGCGACGGAGCGGCGGGCATCAGCAGCGGCACGGCGATCAGCGCCAGCACGGCGATCGGAATGTTGATGTAGAAAACCCAAGGCCAGCTGATGTATTCGGTGATCACGCCACCGAGGAACACGCCCGCGGTACCGCCAGCGGGCGCGGCCGCGCCATACACGGCGAGCGCCTTGGTGAGCTCCTGGGGCGAGCCGCCGAACAGCATCATCAGCAGCGTGAGTGCGGAAGGCGCGATCAGCGCCGCACCACCACCCTGGATCGCCCGACCGGCCAGCTCGACGCCGACATTGCCCGCGGCACCGGCGATGACGGAGCCGAGGCCGAGCACCACCCAGCCCGCGGCGAATACCCGGCGAGCGCCGAGTAGATCGGAGAGCCTGCCGCCGAGTAGCAGCAGACCGCCGAACGCGATCACGTAGGCGTTGAACACCCACGTCAGATTGCCCGGCGTGAATCCGAGTTCGGCCTGCATCTTGGGCAGCGCGATCCCGATGATCGAGGTGTCCATGATGACCATGAACTGCGCGGCGGCGATCACCGCCAGCGCCCACCACTTCCGGGTGGATTGCGATTGCGTAGTCACGACTTTCGTCCTTTCGAGCGGAGTGCGTCCCGTGCTCGGTACCATACCCCCCTAGGGTATTAATGTGTCAAGCAAAAACCCGGCTCGCCTGATGGTGCGAGCCGGGTCCGAGTGCTGCCCCGAGGTGATGCCTGGGATCTAGCCGGCGTGGAGGTTGCGCGCCGTGGGGGAGGTCGGTGTCGTGGCCGGGTCGGGGGCGGTGCCCAGGAGGCGGTCGGCGGTGCCGGAGGTGGTCACGGTGAACCAGTAGTGCTCGTTCTTGTAGTGGTGGTGGCGGTGGTTACGCCAAACAGCCCGGTACAGGGCGTGTTTCGGCTTGTAGTCGGTGTGGATCAGGTAGTGCGTCCACTCGTAGAGCAGGCCGAGTGTGGTGATGGTCAGCAGGAAGGTGAGGCCGAGGCTGGTGCGGGGGAAGGCGAGCAGGGCGATCGCGACCAGGGCGACGATCGTGAGCAGCAGCGACTTCGGCGGAATGAAGATCAGCGGGATGTCACGCGGGTCGACGTGGTGCTCGCGGTGTTTGCGGGCCAGCTCGCTGTCGAGGGTCAGCGGGCCGAGATGCCGTGGACGCCAGTGCAGCACGGTGACGTGGATGATCCACTCGATGAGCGGGAACGCGGCCAGAATCACCACGGGGACAAGGGCATCGGTGAGCTGCCAGTCGCCGATGGCGATGCGGGTATTCGCCGCGACCACGAAGACCGCGGCGATCATCCAGGGTGACGGATGCCGGAGGAATTCGCGGGCCGCCTCGCTCAGGGGCATGCTGCGCCGGATCGACCGTGGCGAGCCACGATCAGGGGTTCGGCGGGTTTCGGTCGCACGGGATTCTTCGGAATCGTGCGACGTCGTTGTCGGACGGTGATCGGTCATGTCATTCCTCGGGCGGATCATGCCCCGTCGAGGGCATGGATCAGGGCGGTGGTCGCCGGCCCGAGCAGTGCTCGGGCAGTGTCGGCGGCCCGTTCCGGCTCGCCCGCGGCGATCGCGGCGGCCAGGTCTCGATAGGCGACGCCATTGCCCACTTCGGCGGACATGATCGGCGCCAGCGCGGCCAGGGCGGGTTCGTAGGCGGCGCGCAGCATGGAATACATCAGCCGGAAGGCGATCGAATCGGCGAGGTCGAGGATGTGGTCCCAGAATTCGAGGGCGATTCTTTGCTGGGTGAGTGGATCCGATTCGGCGACAAGGGAATCGACGGAGTCGCCCAACAGCGCCAGGTCGCTCGCGACGCGCGGATCGTCCGCCCCTCGCGATCGAACCCGCGCGGCGGCCAGCTCGGCGATCTTCGGCCCGTTGTGCAGCCGCGCCTCGAGAATGCTGCGAGCGACCGCGGGATCGATCGAATCACCCCGAAGCAGCAGTCGCGGAAGCACTTCCAGCCCGGCGCTGCGCCGATAGTCGAGCACCGTCGTCGCCTCGCCTTGCCGAACGGCCACCAGTCCCGCCGCGGCCAACCGCTGCAACGCCTCCCGCACCGCGGGCCGCGACACCCCCAGCGCCTCGGCCAGCTGCCGCTCACTCGGCAGCGTGCTTCCCGCCGCCAGCTCCCCGCCCAGCACCTCGGCGGCGATCTGCTCGAACACATCACCGGAAACCGAGCGCTTCACCACGGGAGTCCATGCCATACCCCGATGATGCGCCCTCGGCGGTAAGAGGTCAAGTGGTCAGACCAGTTGGATCAGGAAAGAAGGGTGGCGAAGCTGCCCGGTGGTCTAGCTGGGGTCGGAGCCCCGGATGGCGGAAAGCCAGGTGAAGGTGGCGGCGGCGACCGTCGTGGTGGCGACGAACGCGCCGATTCCGCCGTTCATGACATAGATCCACAGCAGGCCGACTAGCGGAGCGCCGACCGCCTGCTGAAGGTCGAGGACCAGACGGCGGGCGATCCCGAACGTGGGCGGATCGATGGGCCGGGAGGGATTGTCCACGAGCTTGCCCGCCGGCTCGGTGGTGCGCACACGCCCCGAGGGGAAGAATCGCGTGTCCCCCTCATGAATGGATCGACCGGTCAGCTCCAGCTCGGCCGGAGTGAGCACCGACAGCGACGGCTCATAGAACACCGGCTGCCACACCATCCGATCACCACTGCTGATCTCCAGCCACGACCGGCTGACCAGCCGATACTGCTGCCGAACCCGCCTACCGCGCACAGTCCCTGTCGCAACCAGCCCCGTCGGGAAGACCCCGAAGGCAAGTCCGCCTTGATACGCGGTATAGGCGAGTACGGCGAGAGCGACCACGGCGAGCGCACTCAGCTGATCGACATCCGCGAACGGCACCCACGCGGCGATCACCGCCAGGGTGCCGCTCGTGACGAGCAGCGGATAGGTGAGTGCGCGCGCCGGGCCGTCGCTCACTTCAGGAAGACTTCCGTGCTCACTTCACGAAGCCGATCTTGGTGTAGTCGTAGGAGGCGAGGCCTGCCGCACCGAAGTTGGCGAGGGTGTCGCGGGCCGCGAGATTGCCGGGTGATTGCATCAGCGGAAGGGAATGGCCTTCCTCGAAGACCTTCCGGTCGACCTGGTTGGCCAGCTCGATCGCCTTGTTCGGATCGAGTTCGGATACGGTCTGCTCGATCAGAGCATTGAGTTCCGGCGACCCGATCCGACCATAGTTGCCCTGGATGTCGTCCGGGTTGTAGCCGTAGATCTGATTCAGGCTGCTGAGCGGGAACGGGTCACCCACCCACGACCACTGGCCCACATCGAAGTTGCCCGGATGGATGTTGTCGGTGAAGAACCCTTGGCCCGCCTTGGTTTCGATGGTCAGCTTCACGCCGATCTGAGCGAGGTTCTGCTGGATGATCTGCGCGATCTGCACCCAGACGTCCTGGTTGTACATGACATCGCGGATCTCCAGCTTGCGGCCGTCCTTCTCGCGCACCTCGCCGTTGAGTTTCCACCCGAGGGCATCGAGTTCGTTTGCCGCGGCGGCAGGATCGAAGCCGAGGCTGTTGTCCTGATAGCCCTTCTGGCCGGCCAGGTAGACGTGATTGTTCAGCGGCTTGGGTTCCGCGACCATGCCGTTCTGGATGGCGTTGGCAATGCCCTGGCGGTCGATCGCCTTCGAAATCGCGACGCGAACCCCCTGTTCCGCCACGATCGACCCGGGTGCGCCGTTGAAGGTGAAATGCGACCACTGGTTGCTCGGCGCGCGACGGATCGCGATGCCGGGGGTGCTGCGCGCGGTCTTCAACTCGTCGCGGTTGGCAAGACCGACCGCGTCGATCTCATTGTTCTGCAGGGCAGGCAACATCGCGGCGTTGTCCAGCACGCTGAAGGTGATCGTGTCGAGCTTCGGGGTTGCGCCCCACCATTTCGGATTGCGTCCGAGGACGACACGCCCCTGTGCTCGATCGACGGACTGGATGACGAACGGACCCGCCGACAGTCCCAACGCGTCGACCTGGCTCTTGTTGAAAGCCTCCGGCGTCGCGGTCGCGCTCTTGGGGTAGAGGAAGGAGTTGCCCGCGAATTGGCCACGCCAATCGGCGTAGTGCTTGCTGAAGGTGAGAATCGCCTGCCTGTCGTCGACGCCGCGTTCGACCTTCTCCACCCGGTCGAAGCCACTGTTGTTGGCGAGCAGGAAGCCTTTGTCCCTGCCGCTCAGCGCGTTGGCTTGGGACTGAATGTCTTCCCACGTGATCGGTGTGCCGTCGGACCACACCGCTTTGGGATTGATTGTGTAGGTGACCTGCTGCGGTTCGGTTCCGGTCAGCTGGATATCGGTGAAGTAGTCGGTATTGACCGAAAAATTCGCCGACGCGTCGGTGGTGAACGACCGTGGCATCACTGGACGAAGCAATGACGAGGTACCGGAGTCGTTCCCGTCGGTGTGCAGGTTGTTCCAGTTCTGCGGCAGCGCTGTGGCCGCCAGTCGCAGATTGCCACCGTCGCGAAGTTCGCTGACGTCTTTCGGATTGATGTCACTGGTCGCGCCGAGGGCCGCTTCGCCCTCGCCGGTGTTTTCTTCACCTTGGCTGCACCCGGCAGCGATCAAACTGACGATGACGAGGGGGATTGCCAGGCGGGTGGTCATCGAACGAATTCGCATGGACCGCTCCTTTCCTCAGATTTGCTGCACGAGTGCGGCACAACAGTTCGCCTACTTGACGAAGCCGATCTTGGTGTAGTCGTAGGACGCCAGGCCTGCCGCGCCGAAGTTGGCGAGGTTGTCTCGAACCGCGACATTGCCCGGGGACTGGAACAGCGGCAGCGAATGGCCCTCTTCGAAGACCTTCCGGTCGATCTGGTTGGCCAGTTCCTTGGCTTTCACCGGATCCAGTTCCGAGACGGTTTGTTCGATGAGGGCGTTGAGCTCGGGAGATCCGATGCGGCCGTAGTTGCCCTGGATGTCGTTCGGGTAGTCGCCATAGATCTGGGTCAGGCTGCTGAGCGGGAACGGATCGCCGCCCCAGAACCATTGGCCTACATCAAAATTGCCCGGCTGGAGGACATCGCTGAACAGGCCGGCCCCCGGCTTGGTCTCGATGGTCAGCTTGACGCCGATCTGGGCGAGGTTCTGCTGGATGATCTGCGCGATCTGGATATTGCTCGGGTCGTTGTACATGACATCGCGGATCTCCAGCTTGCGGCCGTCCTTCTCGCGCACCTCGCCGTTGAGCTTCCACCCGAGCGCATCGAGTTCGTTCGCCGCGGCCGCAGGATCGAAACCGAGGCTGTTGTCCTGGTAGCCGTCCTGGCCACGCAGGTAGATGTGATTGTTCAGCGGTTGGGGGTCCTGGACGAGCCCGTTCTGCATCGCGTTGACGATGCCCTGACGATCGATCGCCTTCGAGATCGCCACGCGCACGCCCTGATCGGCGAGTAGCGATCCGGATGCGCCGTTGAAGGTGAAGTGACCCCAGCTGTTTCCCGGTGCGCGGCGAATAGCGACGCCGGGAGTGCTCTGCGCCGACTTCAGTTCGTCACGGCTGCCGATTCCGACCGCGTCGATCTCGTTGTTCAGCAGCGCGGGAACGAAAGCCGAGCTGTCGAGCACACTGAAGGTGATCGTGTCCAGCTTCGGGGTCGCGCCCCACCACTTCGGATTGCGGCCGAGGACGACCCGGCTCTGCCCCCGGTCGACGGACTGGACGATGAACGGCCCCGCGGACAAGCCGAGCGCGTCGACCTGGCTGTTGTTGAATGCGTCCGGGGTCGCCGTTGCGGTCTTGGGAAACAGGAAGGAGTTGCCCGCGAATTGGCCGCGCCAGTCGGCATAGTGCTTCTTGAAGGTGATGATCGCCTGCCGATCATCGACGCCACGCTCGACCTTCTCGACCCGATCGAAGCCCGCGTTGTTGGCGATCAGGAACGCCTTGTCGTTTCCGCTGAGCGCGTTGGCCTGGGACTGAATATCCTCCCAGGTCAGCGGCGATCCATCCGACCACACCGCTTGGGGATTGATCGTGTACGTCACCTGCTGCGGCTCGGTGTTGGTCAGCTGGATATCGGTGAAGTAGTCGGTATTGACCGTGAGTTCGGCAGCGGCGTTGGTCATGAATGCCCGTGGCATCACCGGCCGCAGCAGTGCACCGGTATCGCCGTCGTTGCCGTCGTTGTGCAGGCCATTCCAGTTCTCCGGCAGGGAGGTGAGTGCCAGTCGCAGATTGCCGCCGTCACGCAGCTCGTCGACACCCTTCGGGTTGATGTCATTCGTGGTGCCGAGTGCGGCGTGGCCCTCGGCCGGGCTGTCGTCATCGGAACTGCACCCGGCAGCGATCATGCTGACGATGACGAGGGGGATTGCCAGGCGGGTGGTCAATGAACGAATCCGCATGGTCCGCTCCTTTCCTCAGTTTTCGCTGCGTGGGTTACTTCACGAAGCCGATCTTGGTGTAGTCGTACGTTGCCAATCCGGGGGAGCCGATGTTGGCGAGGGTGGTGCGGGCGCCGAAGCTGCCGTCGGACTGCATCAGGGGGAGGGAGTGACCTTCTTCGAATACCTTGCGGTCGACCTGGTTCGCGAGCTCGGTGGACTTTTGCGGATCCAGCTCGGTGAGTGTGCGTTCGATGAGCGCGTTGAGTTCAGGGGATCCGATGCGACCGAAGTTGCCTTGGAGGTCGTTCGGGTCGTAGTAGTAGATCTGGCGCAGGCTGGCGAGGGGGAAAGGGTCGCCCTGGAAGGTGAACTGCGCGGCATCGAAATCGCCGGGCTGGATGACGTCGGTGAAATAGCCTGTGGCGGGCTTGGTGTCGATGGTGAGTTCGACGCCGATGGTGGCAAGGTTCTGCTGGATGATCTGCGCGATCTGGACCCAGGTCGGGTCGTTGTACATGACGTCGCGGATGACGAGCTTGCGACCGTCCTTGGTGCGGCTGTCGCCGGTGCGGACCCAGCCGAGGGCATCGAGTTCGCGGGACGCTGCGTCCGGGTCGTAGCCGAGGCTGTTGTCCTGGTAGCCCTTTTGGCCCTGGAGGAAAACGTGGTTGTTCAGCGGCCGGGGATTCTCGACGAGTCCGTTCTGGATGGCCGAAACGATGCCCTGTCGGTCGATCGCCTTCGAGATCGCCACGCGGACAGCTGGATCGGCGAGGATCGAACCGGGCGCGCCGTTGAAGGTGATGTGGCGCCAGCGATTACCGGGGGCCCTGCGGATGACCAGGTTCTCCGTGCCGCCGACTGTCTTCACGTCGTCGATGGTGGCGAGCTGGGCGAGGTCGAGTTCGTTGTTCTGCAAAGCCTGTACCCAAGAGGTGCGGTCGAGCACGCTGTAGGTGATGGTGTCGAGGACCGGCTTGTCGCCCCACCATTTCGGGTTGCGGCCCAAGACGATTCGGCCTTGCGATCGATCGGTGTTCGTGACGACGAACGGACCAGCCGTGAGGCTGATCGCATCGACGAGGCTGGTGTTGAAGGCTTCTGGCGTACTGGTCACCGACTTGGGGTACAGAGTGCTGTTACCCGCGAACTGGCCGCGCCAGTCTGCGAAAGGGGTGCTGAAGGTGAGGACTGCCTGGCGGTCATCGGTGCCACGCTCCACCTTCTCGACGAATTCGAAGCCGTTGGTGATCGCGATCAGGTAGCGCTTGTCCCGGCCGCTGAGCGCGTTCGCCTGGGCGGCGATATCTTCCCAGGTGATGGGTGAACCGTCCGACCACACCGCACTCGGGTTGATCGAGTACGTCACTTGCATCGGGTCGGTGCTGGTCAGCGCAACATCGGTGAAATAGTCGGTGTCGACGCTGAGCTGGCCCGCCGCATCGATCTCGAAAGAGCGCGGCATCATCGGGCGCACGATCTCGGCGATCTCGGCTTCGTTTCCGTCGTTGGACAGCGTGTTCCAATTCGCCGGGTACGAGGTGGTCGCCAAGCGCAGGTTGCCGCCCTCGCGCAGCTCGTCGACACCCTTGGGGTTGACGTCGCTGGTGGACCCGATCGCATCGCTCAGCCCGGTCGCGGACTCGTCGCCACCCCCACAACCCGCCACGATCATCCCGGCAGCCACCACCACGGCAGCACATCGCAATCGAGCACTACGCCCTGCTTGCATTCGACGGGTTCTCATGGCGCCTCCTCTTTCGGCTGGACCGACGTTCTCAGCCGCTGACGACGGGTTCCGGTACGGCCGCGATGAGCGAGCGCGTGTATTCGTGCTGAGGATCGGCGAAGATCTGCTCGGCCGGACCGGATTCGACGATCTTGCCCTGCAGCATCACCGCGATGTCGTGGGCGAGGTTGCGCACCACCGACAGGTCGTGGGAGACGAACAGGTAGGACAGTCCGTGCTCGGCCTGTAGGTCGCGCAGCAGGTTGAGGACGCCGGCCTGGATCGACACGTCCAGCGACGAGACGGGTTCGTCGAGGACCAGCAGCTGGGTGTCGAGGGCCAGCGCGCGGGCGATGCTGATGCGCTGCTTCTGGCCGCCGGAGAAATCCGAGGGGTAGCGATCGGCATGCTCGGGACGTAACCCGACCTGCCGCAACAGCTCCGGCACCCGCCGGTTGACCTCTTCTCGGGACCGGCCGTCGATGCGCAGTGGCTCGGCGAGGACGTCGAAGATCGGCAGGCGCGGGTCCAGCGACGAGCTGGGGTCCTGGAAGACGATCTGCATCTTGCGGCGGATCTCGCGGGTGCGCGCCTTGGTGAGGGTGGCGACGTCGTTGCCGAGCACCTCGATGCTGCCCGACTGCGGGGGCGCCAGGTCCATGATCTGCGACAGGGTGGTCGACTTGCCCGAACCGGATTCGCCGACCAGCGCCAGGGTGCGGCCGGCGCGCACGGAGAAGCTGATGCCGTCGACCGCGCGGACCTCGCCGGTGCGGCGGCGCAGCAGCACCCCGGAGGTGAGGGGGAAGGTTTTCACCAGGTCGGTGACGCGCAGGACCACGTCGTCGTCGGTGCGGTCGGGGTGCGCCGGGGCCGGGATCTCCTTGCGGTAGGCCTCGAAGAGCTGGTGCGTGCCGACCTCGGCGGTGCGGATGCAGGCGACCGAGTGACCGGGGCTCACCTTCTCCAGCGGAGGTTCGGCGGCGGTGCAGTCGCCGATCGAGACCGGGCACCGTGGCGCGAACGAGCAACCGGGCGGCAGGGCGTGCATGGCGGGCGGGGCGCCGAGAATCGGGATCAGCGGGGTGCGCGGCGGGCCGTCCATGCGCGGGATGGAGCCGAGCAGGCCGACGGTGTACGGCATGCGCGGCGCCGCGAAAAGCTCTGCGACCGGTGCGGTTTCGACGACCTTGCCCGCGTACATCACGGCAACCCGGTCGGCGACGGTGGCCGCGATGCCCATGTCGTGGGTGATCATGATGACGCCCGCGCCGGTGATATCGCGCGCCTTGCGCAGCAGTGCGAGGATCTGGGCCTGCACCGTCACGTCGAGCGCGGTGGTCGGTTCGTCGCAGATGATCAGCGCGGGATCGTTGGCGATGGCCATGGCGATCACCACGCGCTGTCGCATACCGCCGGAGAACTCGTGCGGGAACGCCCTGGAACGGGCCCTGGCATCGGTGATGCCGACGAGCTCGAGCAGCTCGACGGCCCGCTCGCCCGCGTCCTTGCGGCTCATCTCGCCGTGCGCGAGCAGAGCTTCCGCGATCTGATCACCGATCCGGTACACCGGTGTCAGCGCGGAGAGCGGATCCTGGAAGACCATGCTGATCGAGGAACCGCGCAGCTTCGACATCTGCTTGTCGCCCAGGCCCAGCAGTTCGCGGCCGCGCAGGCGCACCGATCCTTGCACCCGTGCCTGGTCGGGCAGCAGGCCGATCACCGCGAGCGAGGACACCGACTTGCCCGAACCGGACTCGCCGACGATGGCGAGCACCTCGCCGTCGGCGACGGTGTAGTTCACCCCGCGCACCGCCTCGACGCGGCCTTCCTCGCCGGGGAACGAGACCCGCAGGTCGGTGACCTCGAGCAGGGGTGCGGTCGACGCGGTCATCGCTTCTCGGCTTTCTTCAACTCCACCTGCGCCTGGTCCTTGTGCTCGGCGACCTCCTTGCGCGACTTACGCGCACCGCGGGCACCGGGGTCGAACGCGTCACGCAGGCCGTCGCCGACCAGGTTGGCGGACAACACGATCGTGATCAGCAGGCCACCGGCGAACAGGAACAGCCACGGATAGGTGAGCGCCGATTTGGTGCCCGCCGCGATGAGTGAACCCAGCGAGACGTCCGGCGGCTGCACACCGAAACCCAGGAAGCTCAAACCGGTTTCGGCGCCGATCGCCGCGCCGACGGCCAGGGTGGTGTCGATGATCAGGATCGAGGCGATGTTCGGGACGATGTGACTGAGGATCACCGTGCGAGTCGGTGCGCCCATATACCGCGCGGCGCGGACGAATTCGCGGTCACGCAGACTCAAGGTGAGGCCGCGGACGATGCGCGCGGCGATCATCCAGCCGAAGACGCTCAGCAGCACGATCAGGATCGCGATCGATCCGGATCCCTTGGTGCGCGGCGCGAACAGCGCGATGATGATGAAACTGGGGACCACCAGCAGCAGATCGACGAACCACATGATCGCGCG
Organism: Nocardia sp. NPDC055002; assembly: GCF_053608825.1. Classification (NCBI taxonomy): domain Bacteria; kingdom Bacillati; phylum Actinomycetota; class Actinomycetes; order Mycobacteriales; family Nocardiaceae; genus Nocardia; species Nocardia sp. NPDC055002. The sequence goes on along the minus strand of NZ_JBSGWE010000004.1, from coordinate 474,715 downwards.
GTCGGTCCAGCCGCCGAGCAGCCCGGCCACCGCACCCGCTGTCGCGGCGATGACGCTGGAACAGATCGCCACACAGAAGCCGATGATCAGTGACTTCTGTAGGCCGCGCATGGTCTGGGCGAGCACGTCCTGACCGATCTGGGTGGTGCCGAACGGGTGCTCGAGGCTCGGCGGTTTCAGCAGCGCCTTGTAGTCCATCTGCTGGTAGTCCCACGGCAGCAGTGGCGGCAGCGCGAAACTGGCGACCAGCAGTACCACCAGGATCACCGCGCCGACCACAGCGGGCTTGTTGCGCAGGAAACGGCGCCACACGAGTTTGCGACGCCCGGCGGCGGCGACCTCGGGTGCGCCGACGGCGATGAGTTCGGTTTCGGTCATGAGACACGCACCCTCGGGTCGAGCAGGGCAAGGACGACATCGGAGAGCAGGCCCGACACCAGCACCACCAGGCCGGCGAACGCCGTCACCGTCACCACGACGTACAGGTCCTGGGCATTGATCGAATCGACCAGCCATTCGCCGACACCGTGCCAGCCGAAGATCTTCTCGACGAAGGTGGCGCCGGTGATCAGGCCGCCGAGGCTGTAGGCGAACAGGGTGGCCATCGGAATCAGCGCGGTGCGCAGGCCGTGTTTGTAGAGGGCCCGATTACGGCTGAGGCCCTTGGCTCTCGCTGTTCGGATGAAGTCGCTCTGCAGTACGTCGAGCATGGCGTTGCGCTGGTAGCGGCTGTAGCCGGCCATGCCGTAGAGCGCCAGCGCCAGGGTCGGCAGTACCAGATGTTGTGCGCGGTCGACCATTTCGTTCCAGAAACCGTTGACCTGAGTGGCCGACGTCTCGCCGGTGTAGAGGAAGATCTGTGAACCGGTCATCGTATTGATCTGTAGCGCACCGTATTTCAGCAGTGTCGCCAGCAAGAAGATCGGTGTCGAGATGATCAGCAGCGACAGCACCGTCGAGAAATAGTCGCTGAACTTGTACTGCCGGATCGCCCCCGCCGCACCGATCAGCACGCCGAGCACGGTGCCGATGACGGAACCGAGAATCAGCAGCCGCAGACTCACCGCCACCCGCCTGCCCAGTTCCTCGCTCACCGGCTGCCCGGCCAGGGTGGTCCCGAAATCTCCTTGCACGACGCCGCCGAGCCAGGTGAGATAGCGCTGTGGGATCGGCTCGTCGAGATGCAGCTGGTCGGCCTTCGCGTCGATCACCGACTGCGGCGGGCGTGGGTTGCGCTGCTCGAGACTCTCGAGCGGGTTGAACGTGAGTGATGCGAGGCTGAACGTCAGAAATGATGCCAGCAGAAGGAGCACAACGTAGTTGAGTGTGCGCCGCAACAAGAAGCCGGTCATCAGTCCCCTCTGGATCGGGTAATCAGGCCCTGATCATAGGGACAGTCCGGCGTCCCCGCGTGGCGACGTGCGGCAGGATAGATGGGATGACGCACCTGCACCCGAAACCGCTGCTGGTGGCCAGCGACGTCGACGGCACCTTGATCGACGATTCCGACAAGATCTCGGCGCGCACCAAAGCGGCCGTCGGGGCCCTCGTCGCCGACGGCGCCACCTTCGTGCTCGCCACCGGCCGCCCGCCGCGCTGGATCGACCCGGTCGTCAGCGAACTCGGGTACGCACCGCTCGCCATCTGCGGAAACGGCGCGGTCATCTACGACAGCGCCACCGATCGGGTGCTGTCGAGCCACACCCTCGACGTCGAGACCCTGAGCTGGCTGGCAGACATCGCCGAGCACGCGCTGCCGGGTTGCGGCCTGGCCACCGAGCGGGTCGGGGCCAGCGCGCACGACGCCGTTACCCCGCAGTTCGTCAGCTCACCGACCTACGAACACGCCTGGCTCAACCCCGACGACACCGTCGTCTCACACGCCGAGGTGATCGACTCACCCGCGATCAAAATGCTCATCCGGCTCAGTTCGGCCCGCAGTTCCGACATGCGCGCGGCGCTGGCTCCGCTGATCGGCGACCGCGCCGAGATCACCTACTCCACCGAGAGCGGGCTGATCGAGCTGGCGGTGCCGCAGGTGACGAAGGCGTCCGGGCTGGCCGAGGTCGCGCGCCGGATCGGCGCCGAACATTCGTCGATCGTCGCCTTCGGCGACATGCCCAACGACGTACCGATGCTGGCGATGGCCGGGCACGGCGTCGCGATGGGCAACGCCCATCCCGAGGCCCGGGCGGCGGCCGACGAGGTGACCGGCAGCAATATCGACCACGGTGTGGCGATGGTCCTCGAACGCTGGTGGAGATAGCGCCAGCGCTCCATAAAACGGCCGGTGCCCCTCGCTCGGAGGGTGCACCGGCCGTTCTTCGCCGTGACCGGGGGTTAGCCGATCGGGGCGGGTTCGGGAGCCGGCGGGTCTGCCGGAACCTGCTCGAGGGGGATCTGTTCAGCGGGTACAGGTGGGGCCTGCGGTTCCGCGGGGACCTGTGGGTCGGCCGGCGCCGGCGCCGGAACCGCCAGTCCGAGCGTCGGGGCGGTGGGGGCCTGACCCGGCTTCGGCTGACCGTTCATCTCCTGCTTGTAGGTCTCGTCGTAGGTCTTCCAGAACGTCGTGACGATGCCCGTGAGCTCGTTGAGCACCAGTGAACCGTGCTGGAAGTCGGTGCGTAGACCGTTCGGGACGAGATAGGAACTCGCGGTCGGCAGGCCGAGGACGCCCGAATCGGCGCCCAGGCTCAGATACTTGTCGAGAATCGCGCCGACCACCTCGAATACCTGACCGCCCTCGCCCGAATAGACGAAACCGTTGGCGAACTTCGCGTACTGGCGGCCCTGCGCGCCCGAGATCAGGTCCGACTGCGGTGCGCCGAGCGGACCGTCGACCCCGCCCTTGGCGACCCAGTGCTTGGCGATCGCGTTGTCGACGGACAGGCCGAGGAACTTGTCCACCATCGCGCCCAGTTCGGCCATATTGCCCTGCGGTGCACGGGCTTGCTGGCTCGGCGGACGGTTCACCGTCGGGGGCGAGGTGTAGGTGCCGGAATTGCCCGCCGCGATCCCGCGGATGCGATCCATCAGCGCGTAGGCGGCGTCTCCGGGGCAGTCGGTGTTGCCGACATCGCGGTGGGCGAACACCACCGGCAGATCGACCGCTTCGTCCTGGGCGTACGGCGTGAACTCGGTGCCCTCGGAGTACATCGTGGTCGTGCCCTTGGGATCGATCCCGGCGAGCTTGGCCCGCCAGCCGATGAACTTGCCGATCGCGTTGATCGCCTCGTTGCTCGGCTCCTCGGTCTCGTAGTTACCCATCAGCGCCACACCCGCGGTGTTCTCGTTGAATCCGCCCGCGTGCGCGCCCTGGACCGCGCGGTCGAGGCCACCGTAGCGGCCCTCGAAGATCTGGCCGTACTGGTCGACCAAGGCGTTGTAGCCGACGTCGCACCAGCCGAGCGTCTCGGCGTGATAGGCGTAGATCGCGCGGACGATGCCCGCGGACTCGGAGCGGCTGTAGTCGTTGCGACCGGCCGTGTGGTGCACGGTGATGCCGCCGACGCCGTCGTCGTAGGTGGGTTCCTCGCAGCGGATCGACTCGTCGGCACCCCACTGCGCGCGGGTGATGACCCTCGGTCCGCCACCGGGCAGCGCCGCGGCGACGTCGTTGAGCGCGGCATCGATCGCGGCCCGCCCCGGATTGATCAGGACGGCCTTGAGCGCGGCCTCGGTGAGGTGGGCCGGGTCGTGGTCCGGGCCCGCGGTGGGCTTGCGGGTGACCAGCATCTGCACCGCGGTGGTCTCGCCGACGTAGATCGGTTCGGTGCCGGTGGGTGCGTCGGCCGGGGTCTGATCGGTGGCCCTGGTATCGACCGGATCGGCGTTGTACCAGGGGCCCCAGTTGCCGTCGAGCTGGCGAGCTCGCAGCTTGGTGGTGGTGTTCGCCATATCGCGGGCGGTGACGGCGACCATGCTGAACGGGGTGTCCTGGGTGAGTTCCTTGACCTGCGCGCCCACCTGGTCGATGACGTCCGCGCCGACCGCGCCCGGCGAGAGGGCGGGAGTGTCGGGGGTCGTCCCGGGTTCGAGGTTTTCCGGGTCGGCGATGAACTTGGCTCCACCGGAACGGCTTCGGGACACCGGGGCGCCGGTCGCGGGCGCGGCCGGAGGCTGGGCGGCGGGCGCCGGTGTGGCCGAGGTCGGCGTGGCTCCGGCGGGAGCTTCGGGTGCGCCCGGAGCGGGTGCGCCCGGCGCGGGAGGTTGGGCTTGGGGTGTCGCGGCCGGCGCAGGCGGCGCAGGCGGCGCGGTCGGGACCGATGTGCTCGGGACCGGGGGGCGCGCAGGCGTTGCGGCCCCAGGTGCCGCGGCGCCCGGCGTGGCCTGCTGCGTCGGGGTCGGCTGCGGCTTCGTCGGCAGCTGCGGCAGCTGGATCTCCGTGGGCAGCGCCACGCCCGGGGGCACCGGCAATCCCGGGGGGATCGGGATCGAGCTCGGCAGCTGCAACATGCGCAGGTCCGAGAGGTGCAGGTCGGGCAGGTCGAGGCCGGTCAGGTCACGCAGCGGGACCGTGATGTCGGGAGCCGAGGTCAGCGCGACCTCGGCCAGCTGCGTCGGCACGGCCGCGACCTGGGAATCGTTCGCGCTGCGGTAGTCGGTCGAGTCGCTGAGGGCGAACGCGCCGATCGGTGCGGCGACAACAAGGGTCGTGACCACCGGGAGCACGTAGGAACGTTTCGGCTTTCGGTATCGCACGTGCGACTCCTATCGGGTCGAGCTCGTGTTTTTCCGCGCATGTGATGCTTGCTTCCTCTAACCTCACGCATCACACTAGTTAACATACGTCACACATCTCAACCTCAACTCGAGACTTATGTGATTGCTCGAATGTAGCCCTCGGATCCCGCTAGGCGACGACGACATGCCGACGCGAGCTCCGCCGGTCGAACCGCGAAACCGTGGGAGCGCAGTATGAGAGCGGACACCAAGATCACCCGCAGTACCGGCCGTGGCACCCGTCGCCGGGCCGTGCCGATGATCCGGACCGTGCCGCTGCCGGTGCTGGTCAGCGGAACTGTGCTGGCGATGGCCGGGGCGATCGGGCTGTGGCAGATCGTGCCGGGGCAGATCACGCCTACCGTCGGGGCAGGACACGGTCGCGGCATGAGTCAGGTCGGGGCCTTCGACAACGCGCGGGCGGGCTGGACGGCCGAGGAGATTCTCGGGCACTACTACCCCGGGGCTGATCTCGGGCAAATCGGCCCGACAACGATCGGTGTCCGGCTCCAGGCGCAGGACGACGCCACCCTCGACACCTTCGCCGCCGCCGGTGCGCAGGTCGCCGGTCGCACGATCGGACCCGGCGACGCGGCCCATCTCACCCCGCTGCCCGACGGCGGGGCGAACGTGGTGGTGACCGCGGGCTGCGACGGCGAAGTTCTGTGGCAGGCCGCGACCGACGATCCGTTCGTCTACCCGGTCGGCGCCGGTGCGGGCAGACCCGCCGACGAACATCTGACCCTCTGCGGCGGCACCGCCTACCGCGGCGCGCTCGGGGTGGCGCTCGAAGGCGAGTCCTTCCGCACCGTCAACCAGGTGGACCTAGACGACTATTTAGCCGGCGTACTACCCGCGGAAATGCAGGCCAACTGGGCAGACCAGGGCGCCTTCGAAGCCCTACGCGCGCAAGCGATCGCGGCCCGCTCCTACGCGCTCGCCGAGAGTCGCTACGCCTACGCGCAGACCTGCGACACCACCGACTGCCAGGCGTATCCCGGTACGGTGAAAGAGGATTCGCGCAGTACCGAGGCCGTCGCCGCCACCACGGGCACGGTGTTACTGCGTGACGGGCAGATCCTGCGCTCGGAATACTCGGCGGCGCCGGATGGCGGTAGGCCGGCCGATATTCAGACCTTCGAGGTCGGACCGGCGCCCAGCGAACTTGTCGAATCCGCGCCCGCCCCAGTGGTTCCCGCGGCACCCGCCCAGCCGGATCTGACCATCGAGGCACTGGCGGGTGAGTCGGTGATCGACACTGAGTACCGGCGGATCGGCGGTGCGAGCAGTTCGGTGGGCGAGCCGATCGGTCCGGAAATGCTGCTGCCGCAACGGGCGGGCACGTATCGGCTGTACACGAACGGTGTGATCGTCGCGACGAAGACGCTCGGCGCGCAGGTCGTCGACTTCTCCACGCTGCTCCAGCTCGTTCCGGACGCGGGTGACCAGTTGCCCGCGACGGCTTCGGGCCGGCCCACGCTGACGATGCCGGAAGGCGCTGTCCCCCAGGTCGTTTCACCGGGCAATCCGCAAGGCGTGCAGTTCCCTTCGGATGCCGAGGTCAGGGGCGAGCCGGTACACGGTCCGGTGAATCCCGCTGCGCCCGGCGCACACATCGGGGTACCACGCAGCCCGGCCGTGGATGGGGTACCACACGGCCCAGTCGCCGTCCCCGGTGTGCACGACGGGGAGTAGACGGCCGCAAACGCTGGGCCGCTCCGCGTGGGTCGGGTCAGTCGAGCGTCGTGTCGTCCAGCGCGACGGCCAGGGTGCGCAACAGGTCGGCGAGCTGCTCGCGGTCCGTGGCGCCGAGGGCGGAGAGCAGGCGCTGCTCGTTGGCCACATGCAGCGGCAGCAGCCGGTCGACGAGTTCGCGGCCCTCGGCGGTGAGCCGCACGAAGACCGAGCGGCGATCGTCGGGGGAGGGGACGCGCCGGACCAGGTTCTTCGCGGCCAGGCGGTCGATCCGGTTGGTGATGGCCCCCGAGGTGACCATGGCGGCGCGGTTGAGCGCACCGGCGGTGAGGCCGGTCTCGCCGCCGGAGCGACGCAGCGTGGCGAGCACGTCGAACTCCCAGAATTCCAGGCCATGACCTGCGAAGAAGCGTTTCAGATCCTGTTCGAGGACACGCGAGAGCCGGGTGATCCGGCCGACGATCGCCATCGGTGACACGTCGACATCCGGGCGCTCGATGTTCCAGTGCTCGGTGATCAGGTCGACCGCGTCGCGCATCTGCGTTTTCCTCTCGGTTGAAACTCTTAATGTTCATCTACTTGACGCAGAGATACCTGGGCGAGTAGATATTTCAACGTTGAGATTATCAATCAGGAGTGAACATGACGACCGCAACCCGCTCCACCGGCTACGCGGGCACCCTCGCGCTCACGGCTCTCACGCCGATCGTGTGGGGCTCCACCTACGCGGTGACCACGGAATACCTGCCCCCGGACCGGCCGCTGTTCACGGCGCTCATGCGCGCGCTCCCCGCCGGATTGATCTTGCTCGCGCTCACCAGGGTGCTGCCGCACGGCAAGTGGCTCGGTCGGGCCGCGGTACTCGGCGTGCTCAATATCGGCGCGTTCTTCCCGCTGCTGTTCCTGGCCGCGTACCGGCTGCCCGGTGGTGTCGCCGGGGTACTCGGCGCGGTGGCGCCGATGTTCGCGCTCGGATTCGCGGCGGTGCTGCTGGCCGAAGCGCCGACGCGGCGCAAGGTGATCGCGGGCGTCGTCGGGGTGTTCGGCGTCTCGCTGGTCGTACTCCGTGGCAGCGTCGAACTCGATCTCCTCGGTGTGGTCGCCGGTCTCGCCGGTGCGGCCTCGATGGGCGCGGGAACCGTGCTCACCAAGAAGTGGGGACGTCCCGACGGTGTCGGCCCGCTGGCGATGACCGGGTGGCAGCTCACCGCGGGCGGGCTGTTCATCGCGCCGCTCGCCCTGCTCATCGAAGGCGCGCCGCCCGCGCTCGACGGAGAGGCCGTCGGCGGCTACCTGTACCTCGGCATCATCGGCACCGCGCTGGCCTACTGGCTGTGGGTCCGCGGAATCTCGCGGGTGCCGGCGACTTCGGTGTCCTTCCTCGGTCTGCTCAGTCCGGTGTCGGCCGCGGTGATCGGCTGGATCGCGCTGGGTCAGGCGCTGACCGCGCTGCAGATCCTCGGCCTCGGTGTCGCGCTCGCGGCTACCGTCTTCGGGCAGATGCCGTCCAAGTCTGTCGACGGCCCCGTCGCAGATGTGGCGGGAGAACAGGATTCGCCTGCGGGTGTGGCGCCGGATCCGGCCGAGTGGCGCACTGATGCCGAGCCGACCGTGAATTCGGGTGCATCGGAGCTGGTTTCGGCGACAGTTCGGGTCTGAGCGCTGATCGGGTCAGCCGCGCATCGCCTGCATCAACTGGTCCTCGGTGAGGGCCGGAACCGGCAGGGGGTGCGCGGCTTTCGCGCGTAGGCCGTCGAAGATGAGGGCGAGGTTGCGCCGCCAGAGGTCGGGGGCGACGGTGCTGGTGGCGGCGAGAACGCTGATGTGGGACCAGGTGATGAAGGCGATGTCCTCGAGGGTCCAGTCCGGGCGAAGGGCACCGGCTTCCTGGGCGCGGACGATGATGCGGCGCATGAGGCTGTGGCCGTATTCGCGTGCGTGCTCGACGGCGGCGCTGGGGGGATTTCGCAGGGCGAGGTCGCCGAGAATGCGGTCGGACGCCTGGAGTTCGCAGATCTTCTCGACCAGAAAGACGAACGACTCCCACGGGTCGGTGATGTCGAGTGCTTGTTCGGCGACCCGGCCGCCCGCTTCCAGCCGGTCGGCGACGGCGGCGGCGATCAGTGCGTCGCGGGTGGGGAAGCGGTTGTAGAGGGTGCCGATCGCGACGCCCGCGCGGGCGGCGATGTCCTTGAGCGGGGCGTCGAGCCCGCGTTCTTCGAAGATCTCGCGGGCTGCCGTCACCAGCGCGACGCGGTTGCGTTCGGCGTCGCTGCGCAACGGCTTGTCCTCGGGCATCCGCTGATCCTACAAATCCGATGGCCGAAATATCTTGAGCATGGGTTCAACTCAGTGCTACGTTCGGCATAACTTGAACCAACACTCAACTTAGGGGTATCGGATGAGCACGCTCGCGATCTTCGGCTACGGACCAGGACTCGGCGCCGGGACAGCACGACACTTCGGCCGCAACGGTTTTCGGATCGCGGTGATCGGCCGCGACCCGGTAGAACGGGCCGCGGCCCTGCGTGCGGAGGGCATCGACGCCGAACCGTTCATCGCCGACGTCACCGATCCCGCGCAAGTGCTCGACGTGATCGGCCGGGTCGAGGAGAAGCTGGGGCCGATCGACGTCGCGCTGCATTCGGCGGCCGCCGATATGTCGGTCCGCAGCGCCACGACCATCGACGTCGACCTGCCGTCCCTCGCGCTGCCGATCGCGCTCAAGGTGCACTCGCCGATCCTTCTCACCCGCGCTCTGCTGCCCGCGATGCTCGCCCGCGGCAGTGGCACGTTGCTGTTCACCTCCGGCGCCTCCGAGGAGTATTTGCAGCCCTACCTGGCCAATGTCGGGGTCGCGCTGGGGGCCCAGCGCGCCTACGTGCGGCAGCTGGCACGCGAAGTGGAAGGCAGCGGCGTCTATGTCGGGCTGTTCGCCATCGGCTCGCTCATCGAGAACAGCGCGGTCCAGTCGGTCATCGACGCCGACCCCGACCTCGTGCCCGCCGGGCTGGTACTGCCGCGGATCGGCAATGCCGAGCTCGGCGCGCGGTTGTGGCAGATGTACACCGAGCGCGACACGGTCGAGGTCGAGGTCGGTTTCGCCTCTTGACATTGACGTAGCGTCAACTTGCAAAGTGGAGGTACCGACGAGAAAGGAGCAGGTCATGGTGGGTGAATGGTCCATTCAGGACCTCGCGAAGGCCGCGGGAACCACCAGTCGTACGTTGCGCCACTACGGGCAGCTCGGGCTGTTGGAGCCGAGCCGGATCGGGGCCAACGGCTATCGCTACTACGACCAGACCTCCCTTGTTCGGCTACAGCGAATTCTGCTGCTGCGCGAACTCGGCCTCGGCCTTCCCGTGATCGCCGAGGTCCTCGCCGGGGAACAGGACACCGCCGGTGCGCTGCGCACCCATCTGGAACTGCTTCGACAGCTGCAGGATCGGGTGGCGCGACAGATCGAATCGGTGTCGACCACTCTGCACAAGACGGAAAGAGGTGAACCACTCATGGCCGCAGAGGTTTTCGATGGTTTCGACCACACGCAATACAAGGACGAAGTCACCGAGCGCTGGGGTAAGGAGGCCTACGAGAGCGGCGATCGCTGGTGGCGTTCGCTGACCGAGGCCGAGAAGAAGGGCTTCCAGCAGACCCAGCTCGACATCGCCACCGACTTCGGAAAGGCCTTCACCGCAGGACTTCCCGTGGAAGGTGACGTCGTCCAGGCGATCGTCACCCGGCATCGCGCCTGGCTCGGCGTCGGCACGCAGGGCAAGGCGGTATCGAACGAATACCTGCTCGGCCTCGGCGAAATGTACGTCGCCGACCCCCGCTTCCGGGGCAACTACGACGTGCACGGCGAAGGCGTGGCCGAGTACATCCTCGAAGCCTTCCGCGCTTACGTCGCAGCTCATCCCGCCTGAGCGGTTGACGGGCGCACGATCGGGTAGTGAGGTGACAATCGCCCACACAGTGCTCGATCGGGCGTCGCGCCGTATAACTGACGGCGACGTCGAGAAACAGCGGGGGCAGTGGTGGAACAGGTGCGGCCGGAGCGGCCTTCGCGTGCGGTGACCGCGCTGATCGCGGGCTGGCTCGGGGTGCTGGTCGGCGCGGCGGGAATCTTCGTCGGCACGGCGACCGCCGTACTCCGCGTGCTCGGGCGCGAGATCGACCTCGACTACGTGGGCGCGGGGATCGTCGGCGGGCTGGGGGTGGTGTATCTGCTCGGGGCGGTGCTGCTGTTGCGGCGGCGAATGCTCGGCAGGCGACTGCTGCTCACCATGGCCGCGGTGATGGCGGGGGCGACGTTGCTGGTCGTCGTACTCAACGGGGCCAGTCATGGCTGGCGGTTCGGGCCGCTGGACGCGTGGCTGGCGCTCAACGTGGTGATCCTCGCGCTCAGCCTGAGTGAGCCGACGCGGCGCTGGACCATCACGCGATAGGCCGTGGCGGTGGCGGTCGGCTCGACGCGCGTGGTTCTCGAACTCGGTACGCCGCGGCTGATGGCGCTACGGTCGGGGGATGGTCGTGCTGGAGACGAAGTCGAAGAGCGGTGAGGTGGCGGCGATCGTCGCCGTGTGCCTCGCGGGAATCGCCGCCGCGGCGAATCTGGTGGGTGCGGTGGTTCTCGTGCGGTCGTTCCTGAGCGATCCCGGCGAACTCGACGACTCGCTCACGCTGTTCGCCACACTCGGCGCGCTGGTCTCGATGTTCGCGTTCGCTTACGGCGGCCTGCTTCTGGCGCGCAGGGACGACACCGGGCGCTGGGTGATCGTGGTCGCCGCCGGCGCGCAGCTCGCCCTCGGCGTGCTCGGCCTGCTCGCCACGCTCGTGAACTACGACTCCGGGTACGGAATCCACTGGTTCGCCGACGAACCCGTCATCCGCTCGATTTCGACCGGCCTCGGCGGGGTACCCGGCGCGGTGACGGCGATCGTGAATCACAGTTGGGCGGCGGCACTTTCGGGCGCGCTGTTCGCTGGGCTCGTGCTGTTGTCCGCGGCGCTGCCGTGGACCGCGGCCTACACACTCGCTCGCCCGGACGATGTTGTCGGACCGAACGTATAGTTTCAGCAGGTCAGCATTGCCTCGGGGGCCGGGAAACGAGATAGCGGCTAGAGGGACAGCTCGCCAGGAGGGGGAACACCATGGGGTATCCGTACGGCCCACAGCAAGGCTATGACCCGTACGCGGGGCAGGGGTATGCGCAGCCTGGCTACGGACCCGACCCGTACGGCGGTCAGCAGGGCTATCCGCAGCCCTACGGCGCACCCGTCCAGAATGGTTATGGCGCACCGGCTTACGGCGCCGCGCCCTATCCGTACGCGCCGGGCTACGGCGAGCCGCGAGCGGGCGGCGGCACGGCGATCACCGCCGCGGTCATCTCACTGCTGCTGTCACTGCTCGCACTGGCCGGCCTCGGTATCGCCGCGGTGATCCTGTTCGGCGAGAACACCGGGAGCGCCGCCGGGGACGAGGTCCGATCCGCGGCGACCGTCAGCCTGCTGGTCGGGGCCGCGGTGGGCCTGCTGTGGTTGCTCGGCGCGATTCTGCTGTTCCGTCGCAAGACCGCGGGCCGGGTGATCCTCATCCTGCTGTCCACGCTTGCCCTGATCTTCAGCGCGATATCGATCGCGGCGGCGGTCTCGAGCGGGTCGGAAGAGCCTGCGGTCACCCTGATCGGCGGCATCATCACCAGCATCATCCCCCTCCTGATCCTGCTCCTGGCCGCCGCACCGTCCACGGGTCGCTGGATCCGGGCCGGGCGGCCCGGCGCATACCCGCCGCAGGGGTACTGACAGCGTCTGCTGGGTCGGTCGCTTTCCGGAGGGATGGATCGGCCCTGGTCAAGGCGTGGTCGGAGACTCCGCCGGGACAAACTGTGGTCTTCCGATACGCTGGGCACCCGTGACCGCCGCATCGTCCTCGGGTAACTCCGTCAACGCAGATTCCAATGCCCCGGCAAACCAGTACGACCTGATCGTGGTCGGCTCCGGTTTCTTCGGGCTGACCGTCGCCGAGCGTGCAGCGAACGTGCTGGGCAAGCGGGTATTGGTGATCGACCGCCGCTACCACCTGGGTGGCAACGCCTACTCCGAACCCGAACCGGAAACCGGTATCGAGATCCACAAGTACGGCGCCCACCTGTTCCACACGTCGAACAAGAAGGTCTGGGACTACGTCACCCAGTTCACCGAGTTCACCGGGTACCAGCACCGGGTGTTCGGGCTGCACAAGGGTCAGGCGTACCCGCTGCCGATGGGCCTCGGCATGATCTCGCAGTTCTTCGGCCGCTACTTCACCCCGGAAGAGGCCCGCAAGCTCATCGCCGAGCAGGCCGCCGAGGTCGAATCCGCCGACGCGCAGAACCTCGAGGAGAAGGCGATCTCGTTGATCGGGCGCCCGCTCTACGAGGCGTTCATCCGCGACTACACCGCCAAGCAGTGGCAGACCGACCCGAAGGAACTGCCCGCGGGCAACATCACCCGCCTGCCGGTGCGCTACACCTTCGACAACCGCTACTTCAACGACACCTACGAGGGTCTGCCCAAGAACGGCTACACGAAGTGGCTGGAGAACATGGCCGCCTCCGACCTCATCGAGGTCAGGGTGAACACCGACTGGTTCGACGTGCGTGACGAGCTCGTCGCGGCGAACCCGGAAGCACCCGTCGTCTACACCGGCCCGCTGGACCACTACTTCGACTACGCCGAGGGCGAATTGGGCTGGCGCACCATCGACTTCGAGACCGAAGTCCTCGAGACCGGTGACTACCAGGGCACCAGCGTCATGAACTACAACGACGCCGACGTCCCGTTCACCCGCATCATCGAGCCGCGCCACTTCCACCCCGAGCGCGACTACCCGACCGACAAGACGGTCATCATGCGCGAGTTCTCCCGCTTCGCGCAGACCGGCGACGAGCCGTACTACCCGATCAACACCCCCGAGGACCGCGCCAAGCTGCTGGCCTACCGCGAGCGGGCCAAGCAGGAGACCGCCGAGAAGAAGGTGCTGTTCGGCGGCCGTCTGGGTACCTACCAGTACCTGGACATGCACATGGCGATCGGTTCGGCGCTGAGCATGTTCGAGAACGTGCTGCGTCCGCACCTGGAGTCCGGCGCGCCGCTGGTGGACGAGGCATGACCACAGCGATGCTCGAAGACGTGACCGCCGAAACTCGCGCCATCTCGCTGCTGCAGCGGGTCATCCTGCCGCGGCCGGGTGAGCCCCTCGACGTGCGGACCCTCTACCTGGAGGAGTCCACCACCAACGCCCGTCGCGCGCACGCCACCAGCCGCACCGCGCTGTCGATCGGCGCGGAGTCGGAGGTGTCGTTCTGCACCTACTTCAACGCGCTGCCCGCCAGCTACTGGCGTCGCTGGAGCGTGCTGAAGTCGGTGGTCCTTCGCCTGGAACTGGCCGGGCACGGCCGCGCCGACGTCTACCGGTCCAAGGCCGACGGTTCGCGAATTCACGTGCAGGGCAAGGAGTTCGCCGTCGCGCAGGGCGCGGACTCGGTGGTCGTGGAGTTCGAAACCGATCTCGGCCCGTTCGAAGACGGTGGCTGGATCTGGTTCGACATCACCACCGACACGGCCGTCACGCTGCTGGCCGGCGGCTGGTACGCACCGCAGCAAGCGGCGGGCACCGGGTCGATCGCGGTCGGCATGCCCACCTTCAACCGGCCGACCGACCTGGTCAAGACGCTCGGCGCGCTCGGCTCGGATCCGTTGGTGCTCGACAACATCGCCGCGGTGATCGTCGCGGACCAGGGCAACCGCAAGGTGGTCGACGAGCCCGGTTTCACCGAAGCCGCCGCGACTCTCGGCGACCGGCTCTCGATCTGCGATCAGCCCAACCTCGGTGGTTCCGGCGGATACAGCCGGGTCATGTACGAGGCGCTCAAGACCGACGCCGAGTACATCGTCTACATGGACGACGACATCGAGATCGAACCCGACTCGATTCTGCGTGCGCTCGCGTTCTCCCGGTTCGCGAAGTCGCCGCTGCTGGTCGGTGGGCAGATGCTGAACCTGCAGGAGCGTTCGCACCTGCACAGCATGGGTGAGGTCGTCGACCGCGGGATCTTCATGTGGTCCTCGGCGCCCAATGTCGAATACGACCACGACTTCTCGAAGTACCCGCTCAAGGACCGCGACAACTCCAAGCTGCTGCACCGGCGCATCGACGTCGACTTCAACGGCTGGTGGACCTGCGTGATCCCGCGTCAGGTCGCCGAACAGATCGGTCAGCCGCTGCCGCTGTTCCTCAAGTGGGACGACGTCGAGTACGGCCTGCGCGCCCGCGAAGCCGGCTACCCGACCATCACCCTGCCGGGTGCGGCCGTCTGGCACATGGCCTGGTCCGACAAGGACGACGCCATCGACTGGCAGGCCTACTTCCACCTGCGCAACCGCCTCGTGGTCGCGTCCCTGCACCTGCCCGGCGACGGCAAGCCGATGATCGTGAACACGATCAAGGCAACCCTCAAGCACCTGCTGTGCCTGGAGTACTCCACGGTCGCCATCCAGAACGAGGCGATCCGCGACTTCCTGGCCGGTCCAGAGGGTCTGTTCGACCTGCTGCCCACCGCGCTGGGCAAGATCCACGGCATGCGCAAGGAGTTCCCGGACGCCGTGGTCGTGCCCTCGTCCACCGAACTGCCGCTGGCCAACCGCCACGGCGTCGGCGCGGTCGGCGAACCGGGCAACCCCATCGCCAAGGTCGCGCGCCTGGCCAAGGGTGTGGTGCACAACTTCCGCAAGGCCGATCCGGCCGCCTACGAGACGCCGCAGCTCAACGTGCCGACACTGGACGCGCGCTGGTACCTGCTCTCGCAGGTCGACGGCGTCACCGTGACCACCGCTGACGGCCGCGGCGTCGTCTACCGCAAGCGCGACCCGCGCCAGGCCCGCGACCTGCTCAAGGAAGCCATGCGCCTGCGCAAGGAACTCACCGCCCGCTTCCCGGAGATGCAGCAGCGCTACCGGGCCGCGCACGCCGAGCTCACCAGCACGGCGGCGTGGGAGAAGACCTTCGGCCTGAACGGAACCGAGAAGTGACCGACACCGAACTGCCCGAGCTCGAGATGGCCGAGGAAGGCTGCTGCGGCGGCTGCGATTGCAGCGGCGACTACGTGGAGGTCCCGGTCGAGGTCGCGATCCTCAACGCCGTGCAGGGCACCATCGGCAGCAGCCCGGCCGTCGTCTCCGCCGCGCGCGGCATGTCGCACTTCGGCGAGCACGCGCTCGGCTGGGTCGGCATCGCCGCCGCGGGCTGGCTGGTCGACAAGCCGCGCCGCCGCCAGTGGGCCGGTGTCGCGGTCGGCGCGGTCGGCGCGCACGCCGCGTCCATCGTGATCAAGCGGATCGTTCGCCGTCCGCGCCCCAACGATCCGTCGGTGCAGGTCAACGTGTCGACGCCGAGCAAGCTGAGCTTCCCGTCCTCGCACGCCACGTCCACCACGGCCGCGGCGGTGTTGCTCGGGCGGCTGACCGGGCTACCCTTGCCAGCGGTGATCGTCCCACCGATGCTGCTGTCCCGAGTTGTGCTCGGGGTGCATTACCCTTCCGACGTGATCGCCGGTTCCGCTTTGGGGGCCGCGTCGGCTGCTGCCGTGCTAGCCGCCGAAAAGAGACTCCGACAGTGACCGCAACTGAAAGAACTTTGGCCCAGATGAGCGAAGAACCGTCCGCCGCCGTCCTTGACGAGGGTGCTGTGAAGGGCCCGCCGAAGACGCTGCTCGGTGGTGTCATCAAGGCCATGCGCCCACGTCAGTGGGTCAAGAACGTCCTGGTGCTCGCCGCACCGCTCGCCGTCGGGCCGGAAGCGGTCGGCGACGCGGGCGTGCTCGTGCATGTCGCGATCGCGTTCATCGTGTTCTGCATGGCGGCCTCGGGCATCTACCTGGTCAACGACTCGCTCGACGTCGACGCCGACCGGGCGCACCCGACCAAGCGGTTCCGGCCGATCGCGGCGGGCGTCGTTCCTGTCAACCTGGCTTACGCGCTGTCGGCGGTGCTGCTGGTCGGTTCGATCGCCGGTTCGTTCCTGGCATCGTGGCACCTGGCCGTGGTGATGGCCATCTACATCGGCATCCAGCTGGCCTACTGCCTCGGGCTCAAGCACCAGGCCGTGCTCGATATCTGCATCGTGTCCTCGGGCTTCCTGCTGCGCGCCGTCGCCGGTGGCGCGGCGGCCGGAATCGCGCTGTCGCAGTGGTTCCTGCTGATCATGGCGTTCGGCTCGCTGTTCATGGCCGCGGGTAAACGGTACGCCGAACTGGCGATCGCGCTCGACACCGGCGCCAAGATCCGCAAGTCGCTCGAGTACTACACCCCGACCTACCTGCGCTTCATCTGGACGCTCGCGGCCACCGCGGTCGTGGTCTTCTACGGCCTCTGGGCCTTCCAGCAGGACTCGGCTCGAGACACCCAGTGGTACTCGATCTCGATGATCCCGTTTACCATCGCAATCCTGCGTTACGCGGTCGACGTCGATGGTGGCGAGGCCGGTGAACCCGAAGAGATCGCGTTGGGGGACCGCATCCTGCAGTTCCTCGCTATTGCCTGGATCGGAGCGGTAGGTGTCGCTGTCTATCTCACCTGACGAGATGTTGGTAGCGGAGCAGGATTCAACCGAAGACGAGCAGCTACGCGACGACGAGTCGCCGCGTCCTGACGCGCGCTTTCCGGTTCTGTCCCGCGCCATCTTCGTCGGTGGGGTGGTCGCCACCGCCGCGCTGTTCACGGTGGGTGCGTGGCAGCGGCGCTGGATCGCCGATGACGGCCTGATCGTGCTGCGCACGATCCGCAACCTGCTCGCGGGCAACGGCCCGGTCTTCAATGCCGACGAGCGGGTCGAGGCGAACACCAGCACCGCGTGGACCTACCTGGTCTGGTTCTTCTCCTGGCTCACCCAGGCCCGCCTCGAGTACGTGGTGCTCGGGGTGGCGCTGGTGGTCTCGGTGCTCGCGGTGGTGTTCGCGATGCTCGGCACCGCGCGGCTGTGGGGCGGAACCAGCGGTCAGCTGCTGATTCCGGCCGGTGTGCTGGTCTACATCGCGCTGCCGCCCGCGCGTGACTACGCGACCTCCGGGCTGGAGAGCGGCCTGGTGATCTGCTGGGTCGGGCTGCTGTGGTGGTTGATGATCCGCTGGAGTCAGGCCGCCGTCGTCCGCGTGCCGAGCCTGCTGGGCCTGGTGTTCCTGGCCGGGCTCGCGCCGCTGGTTCGTCCCGAGGCCACGCTGATCGGCGTGCTCGCGCTCGGGATGATCTTCCTGGCGCCGATGCCCGCGTTCCGGTTCGGGCCGATCGCGCTGCGGGCGCTGATCGTGTTCGTCGCCGGGATCGTGCCGGTGGGGTACCAGATCTGGCGGATGGGTTACTACGGCCTGCCCTACCCGAACACCGCGGTCGCCAAGGACGCGGGCGGGGCCAAGTGGGGGCAGGGGGCCATCTACCTGTGGGACCTGGTCGGACCGTACTACCTGTGGATTCCGCTGCTCGTGCTGCTGATCGCCGGCGTGGTGGCCGGGGTCGCGCGTGGCTTCGCGCTGCCGCGGTTCTCGGTGGCGGGCCTGCGTGCGTGGTTGCGTTCGCCGAGTGCGGTCGTGGTGATGGTGCTCGGCAGCGGTCTGCTGCTCACCGTGTACGCGGTGCGCGTCGGCGGAGACTTCATGCACGGCCGGATGCTGCTCACCCAGCTGTTCCTGCTGCTGTTGCCGGTGGCCGTGGTCCCGATTCCGGTGCGATCGCGGCGCAGCGACTGGTCTGTCGCACTGCTGTTGATCGCGCTGCTGGGCACCGCGGGCTGGTCGCTGTACGCGTCGAACACGACGGCGATCACGACCGGCACCAAGATCCGCTCGTCGGGCATCGTCGACGAGCGCATCTACTACGTCCTCAACACCGGCCACGACCACCCGATCCTGGCCGAGGACTACCTCGACTACCCGCGCATGCGGGCCATGGTCAACGACATCGCCGCCAACCCCAAGGGCGGCCTGCTGCTGAACTCGCCCGCGTTCACGTTCTGGTACCTCGACCCGCCGCCGGAGCCGATCCCCGAGGAGGGTTCCGGGCACACGGTCTACTTCCTGAACCTGGGCATGACGAGCATGAACGTGCCGCTGGACGTCCGCGTGATCGACCCGATGGGCCTGGCCTACCCGCTGGCCGCGCACTCGGACCGGCTCGCCGACGGCCGCATCGGCCACGACAAGAGCCTGCTGCCGGACTGGGTCGTGGCGGATTCGGGCATGGTCGACATCCACCCGTGGATGCCCTGGTACATGGACGAGAAATGGGTCACCCAGGCGCGCACGGCGATGTCGTGCCCGCAGACCCAGGCGCTGATGATCTCTGTGCGCGAACCGCTCACCTTGGACCGGTTCAAGCACAACTTCCGCAATGCCCTCGCCTTCTCGAAGTACCGGATCGACCGGGTCCCCAAGTACGAAATCCAGCGTTGTGGGCTGGTTGATCCTTTCCCGGAGCCCCCACGCTGAATCGGCCCGGCCGGTCGGTATCGACACCCGTCGACCTATGACACACACCGGCTGGCCAGGCCTTATTTAGTGGTGTTCGCCGCTAAATCACTTTTCGGTAACGCCAAGCTATGTATGTAGCGATATGGTCACTGGAGGAACGGCCCGTCGGCGCACTGGTGTGCCGGTAACTAGTCGGCGGTCATTGCAACCGCGGTTCCGCGCGAACCGCATGAGGAAAGGCCCATAACAGAATGCGTGGCGGACGTCTCAGAGCCCGGGGAGCCGGCTGGCTCAAACGATCGGTGCTTCTCTCCCTGGCTGTAGTGCTGCCGATCGGTGCGGCTGTGGCCGGTCCCACCGGCACCGCGACGGCGGCCTTCGATCCCACAGGTTTCGACTTCTGGGTCGACTCGGAGATGGGCCCGATCAAGTCGCGGATCTTCCGCGCGGCCGATGGCAACACCAATCGGGTCGTGTACGCGCTCGACGGTATGCGCGCAGGCGACGACCTCAGCGGCTGGGAGAAAGACACCAATGTCGCCCGCGCGTTGATGGACGCCAACATCAACGTCGTGATGCCGGTCGGCGGCCAGTCCAGCTTCTACGCCGACTGGAACGCGCCGAGCAGCTTCTTCGGCCTCGACGCCGGTTCGGGTGGTAGCTCCACCGGTTCGGCGGCCACCGGTTCGGCGATGACCGGTTCGTCGGTCGCGCCCACCCAGGTGGCAGGCAAGAAGAACACCTACAAGTGGGAAACCTTCCTCACGAGCCACCTGCGCAACGCGCTGTCGGCGCGCTTGGGCTTCAACCCCAACAACAACGGCGTGTTCGGTCTGTCGATGGGTGGCTCCGCCGCGCTGACGCTGGCCGCCTACCACCCCGACCAGTTCAGCTTCGCGGGCTCGTTCTCCGGGTACCTGAACATCTCGGCGCCCGGTATGCGTGAAGCCATGCGCGTGGCGATGGTCTCGGCGGGCGCGTTCAACATCGACGCGATGGCGCCGCCGTGGGGCCAGCAGTGGTTCCACATGGACCCGTTCGTCTTCGCCCCGCGCCTGGTCGGCAACGGCACCCGCATCTGGGTCTCCGCGGCCAGCGGCATCCCCGGCGCCGGTGACGTGTCCAACCCGATGGAGATCGTCCAGGGCGTCCCGCTGGAGCTGCTCGCGATGGTGAACAGCCGCGCGTTCCAGGTCCGGATGGCCACCCTCGGTGGCGGCAACGCCCACTTCGACTTCCCGATCACCGGCGTGCACAACTGGCGCAACTGGGAGACCGAAGTCAACCGCATGATCCCGGACCTGTCCGCGAACATCGGCTAGTCACTCCAGCTCGACCCGAAAACCGCCCGGTGCCTCGTCAGCGCCGGGCGGTTTTCTTCGTTTTCGTCACGATCCGAGCCACAGGCGGTGACGAATCATGTGCGACAGATCACCGGGAGTTGTGCTCTGGGTCACTTTCCAGCAACATGTAGACCATTCGTCACCGATTTATACACAGTGAGCATGCGTCGAGGTTGAATCGTCCGTTTTGCCCTGGATTGGTTTCTCTCGACGTCCGATGAGGGATCCGACTGCGTAGCTCGGGATTTGCGCGTTCGGTCTGCGAGAAAGGTCTAGTCGAATGCGAACACTGCGCCGCAAGCGTAGGCCCGTGAAGACCGCCGCCCCCGGTTCGTGGGCTCGGCGCTGGGCCGCGGGCGTATCCATGGCTCTGCTCGTTCCGATCGCGACGGCCGTCACCGGAGGGATCGCTCCCGCCTCGGCCGGCTTCAACGGCAATGCCTTCGATTTCTGGGTCGATTCCGGGATGGGTCCGATCAAGTCGCGCGTGCTGCGCGCCGCCGACGGCAATACCAACCGGGTCGTCTACGTTCTCGACGGCATGCGCGCACCGGAGACTCTCAACGGCTGGGAGATCGAAACCGATATCCCCAACGCGCTCGCCGCCGCGAATATCAATGTGGTGATGCCCGTCGGCGGCATGTCGAGCTTCTACGCCGACTGGAACGCGCCGAGCGATTTCTTCGGTATCGCGGGCAACGGCGCGCCGTCGTCGGGTTCCGGCGCGGGCAACGCGCTGGCCGGTGGGCCGGGCAAGAGCTACCGCTACCAGTGGGAATCGTTCCTCACCGGCGAACTGCGCAACGCTCTCGCCGACCGCCTCGGCTTCAACCGCTTCCGCAACGGCGTGTTCGGCCTGTCGATGGGCGGCTCGGCCGCGCTGACGCTGGCCGCCTACCACCCGGACCAGTTCTCCTTCGCCGGTGCGTATTCGGGGTACCTGAACATCTCGGCGCCCGGCATGCGCGAGGCCATCCGGCTCGCGATGCTCGACGCGGGCGGCTACAACGTGGACTCCATGGCACCGCCGTGGGGCCCACAGTGGCTGCGGATGGACCCGTTCGTGTTCGCCCCCAACCTGGTAGGCAACAACACCCGGCTGTGGATAGCGGCGGGCTCAGGCTTGCCGACCAGTACCGACGGCCCGAACATGGGCACCGTCAACGGGATGGCGCTGGAAGCCTTGGCGCTGGCCAACACCAAGGCTTTCGAAGTCAGGATGGCGACTCTGGGCGCCCGTAACGTCACCTACTCTTTCCCGGCCTTCGGCATCCACGCCTGGAACAACTGGAATGACGAAGCACTGCGGATGATCCCGGATTTGTCGAACAACATCGGCTAGCCGATCTGATCTTCACAAACGCCCGGCGCATAACTGCGCCGGGCGTTTAATTTCTCCCGTCGGCCCCTCGCCGCCCAGGTCTACCTGGGTTGACCAACCCTGCCCGACACGCCGCCCATACGGGCATTTCACAGCTGAGTTCTGTTGGCCTTGCGGTTAATTGGCGGGTCGAATATCCTCCAGCGAGCGTAAGTGTGACCAGATCGTTGTTTCATCCGTCTGATCGACCGGGCTGTCGGGGCCGCGTCGAGGACGGCAGACGAGGCTGGCATGCCATAACAGCAGAAAGAGAGCGGAATTCACATGCGTTTCGGCAAGGCCGTCGCGCCGGCATCTCGTAGTTGGCGTAATCGAATTCTAGCTGTCGGCGCTGCAGCCCTTGTGCTGCCGATCGCCGCGGGAGCGGCCCCGACCGCGCTTGCCGCACCGTCGGTGTCGGCACCCGTGTTGCGCGCACCGGCCGGTGGCTACGAAGAACTCATGGTGCCCTCGAAGATGGGCCCGGTGAAGGTCCAGGTGCAGTGGGCGCGCAACGGCGGCAACGCCGCGCTCTACCTGCTCGACGGCCTTCGCGCCCGGGACGACCGCAACGCCTGGTCGTTCGAGACCAACGCGATGCAGCAGTTCAGCAACGACAACGTCACCCTGGTGATGCCGGTCGGTGGCCAGTCCAGCTGGTACGCCGACTGGACCGCCGCCAGCAACACCAACGGCCAGAAGACCACCTACAAGTGGGAGACCTTCCTGACCGAAGAGCTCCCGGCCTTCCTCGAGGGCTACGGCGTGTCCCGCTCGAACAACGCGGTGCTCGGCCTGTCGATGTCGGGTCCGGCCGCGCTGCGCCTCGCCGCGCTGAACCGCGATCAGTTCAAGCACGCGTCCTCGCTCTCGGGCCCGCTGAACTGGGGCGCTCCCGGCATGCGTGAGGCCATCCGCGTGATGATGCTCGACGCGGGCCGTTTCAACGTCGACGCCATGGCCGCGCCGTGGAGCTCGGCGTGGCTGCGGATGGACCCGATGGTGTTCGCGCCCGAGCTGCGCGGCCTGCCGATGTTCATCTCCTCGGCCAACGGCCTGCCCGCCCAGCACGACAAGCCCGCCGGCCTCGGCGGTGCCTACAACACCGCCAACGCGATGGGCATCGAGGCCATCTCGTTCGTGAGCACGCTCGCGTTCCAGCGTCGCCTCAACACCCTCGGCATCAACGCCGTCTACGACGTCGGTGCCGCCGGTACCCACTCGTGGAAGTACTGGGAAGACGAGCTGTGGAAGGCGCGTCCGCACATCCTGAATGCACTGGGCGCCTAGTAGTTTCCGCTCAGCAACAACTCGAAGACCGGCTCACCCCCAGGGTGGGCCGGTCTTTTTGCTGTGCACACGGCTCGCGTGTCCTCCCCAGTTATCGCTCATTACTGCGGTACAACCGACGGTGATGCTGTGTCCCAATTCCGGGATGAGGAGGGTCGCGTGTGATGAAACATCGTGTCTCGGTTCATAGTGTTTCAGCGCCGATGCGGCGGATCCTCGGCATCGCGGCCATGGCGGCGGCGCTGCTCGCGCCGACGGTCACCGTTCCGGCGCAGGCGCAACCCGCGGTGTCTGCGGTGCAGCGGGTGGACTGGCTCTCGGATCGGCGGGTGGCGCTGTGGGTGTACTCGGCCGCCATGAAGACCCCGATCCAGGTGCAGATGCTGTTGGCGCGGGACTGGAATGTGCGCCCCGACGCGAAGTTCCCGATGATGCTCATGCTCGACGGTCTGCGCGCGCAGGACGACGAGAACGGCTGGACCAAAGACGCCGACGCCGAGGGTTTCTACGCCGACAAGAACGTCAACGTGGTGCTGCCGGTGGGTGGTCAGTCGAGCTGGTACTCCGACTGGCTCGCGCCCGACAACGGCTTCACCTACAAGTGGGAGACCTTCCTGACCAAGGAACTCCCGCCGATCCTGGAACGCGATTGGCGAACCACGGATGTGCGTGGCGTACAAGGACTTTCGATGGGCGGCACGGCGGCGATGAACCTCGCCGGCCGCAATCCGGGGCTGATGAAATACGTGGCCTCGTACTCGGGCCTGCTCACCACGACGACACTCGGGATGCCGCAGGCGATCACCTTCGCCAACAAGGACGCGGGCGGTTTCGACGCGGGCGCGATGTGGGGCCCGCCCGGCAGCCCCGAATGGGAGGCGCACGACCCGTACCTGCTGGCCGACAAGCTCAAAGGTGTGAGCATGTACGTCTCCAGCGGCAGCGGCCTGGCCGGCTCGCACGATCAGCTCGGCGAAGTGCCGTTGATGAGCGAGAACTGGGCGGGCACCGGCCTGGAGATCCTCTCGCGCCTGTCGACCCAGAATTTCGTCGCCAAGCTGGAGAAGCTGGCGATCCCGGTGCAGGCGAACTACCGGCCCGCGGGCACACATACCTGGCCGTACTGGGATTTCGAGATGCGTCAGTCGTGGTCGCAGGCCGCCGCGGCGCTCGGGACCGATCCCGGCGGCGCCACCTGCACGCTGGGTGGGGCGATCGCCGGGGTCGCGCAGGCGGCCAACTGGCTGGGTAACTGCCTCACCGCCGAATACCCGGCGGGCACCGGAATGGTGCAGGACTTCCCGAACGGCAGGGTCTTCCATTCCGCGGCGGCGGGCACGCACGCGGTGGCCGGGCGCATCGGCGGTACCTACGCCGGTGTCGGCGGACCGTCCTCGCCGCTCGGCATGCCCACCGGCGGCGAGCACGGCCTGCCCGACGGGCGTGGGCGCATGCAGACGTTCGAAGGCGGCTCGATCTACTGGACCCCGCAGACCGGCGCGCAGGTGATGCGAGGCGCGTTCCTCGAGGAGTGGGGCAAGCAGGGTTTCGAGGGTGGTCCCGCCGGCTACCCGGTGGCCGCCGAGGCGCGCACACCCAGCCGTGACGGCTCGGTACAGGCTTTCGAACACGGTCCGATGTTCTACAGCCCGGCCACCGGCGCACACCGGGTGCAGGGTTTCGTCCTGGACAAGTACAGCCAGCTCGGCTTCGAGAACAGCCCGCTCGGCTTCCCGGTCGCCGAGGAGGCGCCGCTGAAGGATCTCGGCCGCTTCAGCCGGTTCGAGGGCGGCAACATCTATTGGAGCCCGCTCTCGGGCGCCTGGTCGGTGCGCAACGGCGCGCTCGCCGACGCCTGGGGCGCGCAGGGGTTCGAGAACGGCAGGCTCGGGTATCCGGTGAGCGACGAGTTCGTGGTTCCCGGCGGAATCCAGCAGAACTTTCAGACCGGGTTCATCGTGGTGCGAGACGGCAAATCCGAAGTCCACGGGGTGTGAGCTCGGGCTGAGAACTCTCTGAGCTTCGCCGCGCAGTGCCCGGCAGTGCCGATCCTCCGGCTAGCCTGGTCTGCGACCGCTTCCCTGACGAACGATCGAGGAAAGACATCTTCATGCATCGGATCCCTGGCACGGTAGCCGGATCGGTCGCGGCCCTGGCTGCCGTCGCCCTGTTGTCCGCCTGTGGCGGCAACGACTCGACCGCGTCGCAGACGCCCACCCTGTCCACCAGCGCGGCCGCGAAGTCGACGACGACGCCGCCCGTGGTCATCGAACCGCCGGCCGAGGCCCCGTCGAGCACCGCGCCGGAGACCAGTGCGTCCGCCGAGGAGCCGACACCCCTCCCGCAGACCAGCGCCGCCGCACCCGCGACCGGCAAGGACAAGGCGTTCCTGGACGAGCTGGCCAAGAACGGGATCACCCCGGGCGACCAGACGACCGCGCTCACCACGGCGACCTACATCTGCTCCACCAAGGGCACCGGTGCCAGTGACGCCGATGTGGCCACCTTCGTCGCCGCGATGGCGGGCACCGACCCGTCCTTCGACGCGTCGAAGATGGACGTCAACAAGGCAGCACAGATCTACATCGCTGCCGCGAACTCCACCTACTGCTAGTGACGCCCCGACCGACGCGACGCTCCCGCAGGTTCTGGCCTGCGGGGTGCTTCACCGTGCTGGCGCTGCTCGTGCTGGCGATCATCGTCATCGTGCTGCTCTGGTACCTGCTCGCGGGCCGGTTGAAGGAGCCGGGGCCGACGCCGCCCGGCCCGCCGCCGCCGACGTCGCAGTCGGCCGACTGCCCCGATGTGATGCTGCTCTCGATCCCGGGCACCTGGGAGTCGTCGAGCGCCGACGATCCGTACAACCCGCAGGCGAACCCGATCTCGTTGATGCTCAGCGTGTCCGGGCCACTGCGCGCGCAGTTCCCGGACAACCGGCTCGAGGTGTACACGGTTCCGTACGTGGCGCAGTTCTCGAACCCGATCGCGTTCCCGCCCGACGGTCAGGCTTCCTACAACAACAGCCGCACCGAAGGCACCGCGCGCGCTACCGACGTGCTGGCTCAGCGCCACAAGGAATGCCCGTTGACGAACTTCGTCATCGCGGGCTTCTCCCAGGGCGCGGTGATCGCCGGTGACGTGGCCGCCCAGATCGGTGCGGGCAACGGCCCGATCCCGGAGGCCAACGTGCTCGGCGTGACGGTGATCGCCGACGGCCGCCGCACCGCGACCGGCCCGGGCCAGCCCACCGAGATCGGTGATCCGCCGCCCACCGGCGAGGGCGCCGAGGTGGCGCTCAAGGGCGTCAACGTGCCGGGCATCAGCATGACCGGCCCCCGGCCCGGCGGTTTCGGCACGCTGGCGGCGAAGGTGAACTCCATCTGCGCGCCCGGCGACATGATCTGCGACGCGCCGCGCCAAGCGCTCAATCCGGCCAACGCGCTGGGCAGTCTCGCGGCGCTGATCCGCTCGGCGGGCAACCCGGTGCACGCGCTGTACGCCTCGAACACGGTGGACGGCAACGGCACAACGGCCACTCAATGGACGGTGAATTGGGCTGCGGGGCTCATCGAGAACGCGCCGCATCCGCCCCATTCCTGACGGAGTTGTCACAGTCACAGTGGGGGCGTGATTGCCATGGATCATGCCTCGCTGTGACATCCGCACGCCGGATCGCTCACACGCTGTAAAGTGCGCTGGGAATTGCGCCCGAGTACACACCAGCCAGGAGCGAAGAGTTCATGACCGAAGCTGCCGCACCCGTCGGTGAGTTGACCGCGCTGGGTACGCCGCTGCGTCCGTTCCGCTTCGGAGCGGCCGGAGAGGGCAACAAGCAGGAAGGTGGCGCGCGCAAGTTCGTTCAGACGGCGCAGGAAGCCGAAGAGATGGGTTACGACACCTTCTTCGTTCCTGATCACCTGGGCGATCAGATCGGCCCGATCGCCGCGCTGGGCGCACTCACGCAGGCCACCTCCAAGATCCGCCTCGGCACCTCGGTGCTGGCCAATGGTTTACGTCATCCGGTCGTGGTCGCCAAGGAGCTGGCCACCCTCGACGTCCTGTCCAAGGGGCGCCTCGAGGTCGGCGTCGGCGCGGGCTGGATCAAGGAAGAGTTCGACAACGCGGGTATCGCGTTCGAGCGTCCCGGCATCCGGCTGGAGAAGCTCGACGAGTCGCTGACCATCCTGGACACGCTGCTGCGTGGCCAGGAGTGCAATTTCGAGGGCAAGCACTACCAGGTGCGCGGCATCAAGGGCACGCCGCGCCCTCGGCAGGGCCCGCGCCCGCCGCTGTGTACCGGTGGCGGCGGTCCGAAGATGCTGGCGCTGGCGGCCAAGCACGCCGATATCGTCTCGGTCGTCCCGCAGACCACCAAGAACGGCAAGGGCCTGCTCTCGGGCATTACGCTCGAGAAGACGATCGAGAAGGTCAACATCGTCAAGGCCGCTGCCGGTGACCGGTTCGCCGATATCGAACTGAACTGGGCCATCACCGCCATCGTCATCACCGACGACCGGGAGAAGACCGCCGAGATGGCGCTGCGCGCGATCGAACGCGGCCTGCATCCCGACCTCGAAGTCGACGTCGAACTGACCGTCGAGGAGATTCTGAGCTCGCCCTACATCGCGATCGGCACGTTCGAGGAAATCGCCGAACAGGTCAAGCGTGTGCGGCAACTCACTTCGATGTCGTATGTGGGCATCTTCCCCACCCAGATGGACGCATTCGCGCCTGTCATTCCGCTGCTGCGGGAGGACTGAGCGGGGGCTCTCTGTAACATGACTCTGGTTTGAGAACATCTAGCCGATAGCGGTCACCGCGCAGACCGCTCGAAAATCCGCAGGTTGTCGACGCACGTTCGTGTGAGCTCGACGGCCGGTGGCGATATAGCGAGTCGAGGCCGCAGAGCTTGTCATCGCGTCCTCGCAAGGAGAAGAAGGAATGGAAGAGACTTTCGACGACTACCTGGACGAAACCGGGAATATCATCATCCCCGAGGGTCGGACCCTGGTCGATCACGTCGAGAAGCACACCCGTAACGATGCGAATACGCTCGCGTACCGCTACATCGACTATTCGCGGGAACGCGACGGCGAGGTGCACGAGCTGACCTGGCAGGAGTTCGGAGTACGGCTGCGCGCGGTGGCCGCTCGCCTCCAACAGGTGACCAACCCGGGCGACCGGGTCGCCATCCTCGCGCCGCAGGGCCTGGATTACGTGATCTCCTTCTTCGCGGCGATCTACGCGGGCACCATCTCGGTGCCGCTGTTCGATCCCGACGAGCCGGGTCACACCGACCGCCTGCACGCCGTTCTCGGTGACTGTGAGCCCTCGGCGATCCTCACCGCGACCTCCTCGGCCGCCGGTGTGCGCCAGTTCTTCCGCTCGCTGCCCGCCGCCCAGCGCCCGCGCATCATCGCCGTCGACGCCATCCCGGACACCCTCGGTGACTCCTGGGTGCGCCCCGACACCGCGATCGACGACATCGCCTACCTGCAGTACACCTCGGGTTCCACCCGGGTGCCCGCCGGTGTGGAGATCACCCACCGCGCGGTCGGCACCAACCTGCTGCAGATGATCAACTCGCTGAACATGAACGAGAACTCGCGCGGTGTCACCTGGCTCCCGCTGTTCCACGACATGGGCCTGCTCACGGTGATCCTGCCGGCGGTCGGCGGCAAGTTCATCACCATCATGTCGCCGAGTGCGTTCGTGCGTCGCCCGTCGCGCTGGATCAACGAGCTGGCCGCGGTCTCCGACGGTGCCGGCACGTTCGCGGCCGCGCCGAACTTCGCGTTCGAGCACGCCGCCGCGCGTGGTGTGCCCAAGGCGGGCGAGTCGCTGGACCTGTCGAACGTGATCGGCCTGATCAACGGGTCAGAGCCGGTGACGGTCTCCTCGATGAAGAAGTTCAACGAGGCGTTCGCGCCGTACGGTCTGCCCAAGACCGCGATCAAGCCCTGCTACGGCATGGCGGAGGCCACGCTGTTCGTCTCGGCCACCCGCGCCGAGGACGAGGCCAAGTACGTCTACGTCGATCGCAACGAGCTCAACGCGGGCCGCATGGTGCGCGTCGACCAGTCCGCCGAGACCGCCATCGCGCAGGTGTCGTGTGGTTATGTCGGGCTGTCGCAGTGGGCCGCGATCATCGATCCCGAATCGGCGGACACCGCGCAGGGCCGCGAGCTGCCCGACGGTCAGGTCGGCGAGATCTGGCTGCACGGCAACAACATGGGCATCGGTTACTGGGGTCGCCCCGCCGAGTCCACCAAGTCGTTCCGCAACAAGGTCACCGAGCCCATCGAAGGCGGGCACACCGACGGCACCGATCCCGATGCCGACTGGATGCGCACCGGCGACTTCGGCGTGTACTTCGAGGGCGAGCTCTACATCACCGGTCGCGTCAAGGACCTGGTGATCGTCGACGGACGCAACCACTACCCGCAGGACCTGGAGTACTCCGCACAGGAGGCCTCCAAGGCGCTGCGTCCCGGTTTCGTCGCGGCCTTCGCGGTGCCCGCCAACCAGCTGCCCGCCGAGGTCTTCGCCGCCGACAGCCATTCCGGCCTGAAGTTCGACGTCGACGACGCGTCCGAGCAGCTGGTGGTCGTGGCCGAACGTGGCCCCGGCGCCGGTAAGGCCGACCCCGGCCCGATCGCCGACGCGGTGCGTGCCGCGGTCTCGACGCGTCATGGCGTGACCGCTCGTGACATCCTGCTGGTCCCCGCGGGTTCCATCCCGCGGACCTCCAGCGGCAAGATCGCCCGGCGCGCCTGCAAGGCCGCCTACCTCGAGGGAACGCTGCGCGGTGGTTACACCCAGCAGGCTTTCCCCGATGCACCGGAAGAGTAATTGGCCCGACACGGAGACGACGCCCGGCGTGCCCTGTGCACGCCGGGCGTGGAGTTCCACGGCGCGCCCTGCACACAGACAGGTAGCTTGAGGACTGATGGTTCATAACGATGGCTCCCAGAACAGCGATCGTCCCAGGACGACCGCTTCCGGTGACAACGATGGCGCCCAGAATGAAGACCGTGCGATGACCTCCTCCGGTGACAACGACGGCACGCCCGAGACCCCCGCGACCGGCGGTGAGCTCTCGGTAGCCGAGCTGCGCGAATGGCTGCGCCGCTGGGTCGCCGATGCGACCGGGCAGTCGGTCGACGCGATCACCGTCGACCGGCCGATGGAGGAGTTCGGGCTCGCTTCGCGCGACGCTCTCGCTCTCGGTGGCGACATCGAGGACCTCACCGGTGTGGTGCTGACCCCGACGGTGGTCTACCAGCACCCGACGATCGCGTCGCTGGCCGAGGTCATCGTGCACGGTGAGCCGGAGCCGCCCGCCGAGGATTCCTCGGAGTACACGGCCGCGTTCGCGCCTTCCGAGGCGCACGACGTCGCGGTGGTCGGTCTGTCCACGCGTCTGCCGGGTGCGGGCACCACGCCCGAGTCGACCTGGGAGTTCATCATCGGGCGCGGTGACGCGATCCGTGAGCTGCCCGAGGGTCGCTGGTCGGAGTTCCTGACCGACCCGTCCGTAGCCAAGTCCATCGACCAGGCCAACACCCTCGGCGGCTACCTGGACCAGGATGTCATCAAGGGTTTCGACGCCGAGTTCTTCGCGATGTCGCCGATCGAGGTCGAGCAGGTCGACCCGCAGCAGCGGTTGATGATGGAGCTCACCTGGGAGGCGCTCGAGCACGCGCGCATCCCGGCCAGCGATCTCAAGGGCGGTCAGGTCGGCGTGTTCGTCGGCTCGTCCACCAACGATTTCCAGATGATCGCCTCACTCGGTCTCGGCGACACCGATCCCGATGCGCCTGCCTCATCGCGCGGATACGCGCTGCTCGGCGGCTCGACCGGCATCATCGCCAACCGCGTCTCCTACTTCTACGACTTCCGTGGCCCGTCGGTCACCGTCGACACCGCCTGCTCGTCGACCATCGTGGCCGTACACCAGGCCGTGCGCGCGCTGCGCAGCGGTGAGGCCGAGGTGGCGCTCGCCGGTGGCGTGAACATGATCCTGGCTCCGGTCATCACTCTCGGTTTCGACCAGAACGGGGCCGTCGCCAAGGACGGGCACATCAAGGCGTTCTCGTCCGACGCCGACGGCATGGTTCGCTCCGAGGGCGCGGGCATGGTCGTGCTCAAGCGCCTGGCCGACGCCGAGCGTGACGGCGACAACATCCTGGGCGTCATCAAGGGTTCCGCGGTGAATTCGGACGGCCGCTCCAACGGTCTGTTCGCGCCCAACCCCGACGCGCAGGCCGATGTTCTGCGCGCCGCCTACCGCGACGCGGGCATCGTCCCCAACACCGTCGACTACATCGAGGCGCACGGCACCGGCACGCCGATCGGCGACCCGATCGAAGCCGAGGCGCTGGCTCGTGTGATCGGTCGCGGCCGTGACGCGGACAAGCCCGCCCTGCTCGGTTCGGCCAAGACCAACTTCGGCCACCTCGAGTCGGGCGCGGGCGTGCCGGCTCTCGCGAAGGTGCTGATGTCGTTCCAGCACAACGTGATTCCGCCGAATATCAACTACGCGGGTCCGAGCCCGTACATCCCGTTCGAGCAGGCCAACCTCAAGGTCGTCGACGAGGCGACCGAGTACCCGCGCTACAGCGGCGTCGCGACGGTCGGCATCTCCGGTTTCGGTTTCGGTGGCACCAACGCGCACGTGGTGCTCCAGGAGTACGTGCCGACGGCCCCGGTCGTCGAGGACGTCACCCCCGAGCAGGTCGCCGCCGAGGAGATCGAGGGCGAGGAGACCACCGATGTGGTCGCCGAGGCCGTCGCGATCACCGAGGCCGCTGTCGAGCCGGTGCCGCCGTTCGTCGAGTGGGACGGTGAGCGCGACGAGCCGCTGCCGGTGGTCCTGGCCGTTTCCGCCTACCTGCCGTCGCGTCGTAAGCGCGCCGCCGCCGAGCTGGCCGACTGGCTGGAAGGCGCGGGCGCCGATGTCCCGCTGACCGATGTCGCCCGCTCGCTGGCCAAGCGCAGCCACCAGCGTTCGCGCGGTGTGGTGGTGGCCAAGACCCTCGAAGAAGCTGTCGCGGGCTTGCGCGCCATCGCCGAGGGCAAGCCGGGTGCCGGTGTGTTCACCGCCGATTCGCCCGCGTCCAACGGTCCGATCTGGGTGTTCTCCGGTTTCGGTTCCCAGCACCGCAAGATGGCCAAGCAGCTCTACGGCGAGAACGCGATCTTCCGCAAGACCGTCGACGAGGTCGACGAGCTGGTGCAGGACGAAGCGGGTTACTCGATCCGCGAGATGTTCCTCGACGACGAGCAGGACTACGACGTCGGCACCTGCCAGGTCGGCATCTTCACCATCCAGCTCGGCCTCGCCGCGTTGTTGCGCGCGCACGGCGCGGAACCGGCTGCGGTGGTTGGTCATTCGATGGGCGAGGTGGCCGGCTCCTACATCGCCGGTGGCCTGTCGATCGAAGACGCGGTGCGCGTGATCTGCGCCCGCTCGCGCCTGATGGGCGAGGGCGAGCAAATGCTCACCGATGACGAAGTGCGCAATATGGCACTGGTCGAACTCAGCGCCCACGACGTGGCGCTGCTGCTGCCGAAGTACCCCGATGTGGAGTGCGCGGTGTACGCCGCGCCGACCAACACCGTCATCGGCGGTCCGCGTGAGCAGGTCGAGCAGATCGTCGCCGAGGTCGAGGCGATGGGCAAGTTCGCCCGCATCCTGCCGACCCGCGGCGCGGGCCACACCTCCCAGATGGACCCGCTGCTCGGCGAACTCGCCGCGGAACTGGCGGGCATCGAGCCGACCTCGCTGAAGACCGGGCTGTACTCCACCGTGCACGAGGGGCTGTACTTCAAGCCCGGTTCCGATCCGATCCACGACGAGCCCTACTGGGTGAAGAACCTGCGCCACAGCGTGTGGTTCACCAACGCGGTGAAGGCCGCCGTCGACTCCGGGCACACCACGTTCCTCGAACTGGCCCCCAATTCTGTTGCGCTGATGCAGGTTCTGGGCACCACGTTCGCTGCGGGCGTGCACGACGCGCAGCTCATCCCCACGCTCAAGCGCAAGGAAGACGAGTCCGCCGGTGTGATCGGCGCGCTCGCCCAGCTCTACGTGCACGGCCATGCCGTGAACCTGAGTTCGCTGCTGCCCGAAGGTGATTACGCCGACGTGCCGCGAACCGCGTTCGTGCGCAAGGAGTACTGGCCCAAGGTCTCGATGTCCTCGGGCGGTGGCAACACCCGTGTGCCCGGCGCGCACGTGGCGATGCCGGACGGCCGTCACGCCTGGGAGATCCAGGCCTCGTCGGTGAGCGACCTGGCCGCGCTGGTGAAAGCCGCTGCCGCCCAGGTTCTTTCCGATGTCGCGGTCTCGGTGTCCCATCCGCACGCGGCGCTGCCCACTGCCGGCACGCTGACCACCACGCTGACTCCCCACCTCGGTGGCGCGTCGGTCCAGGTGCACGCCAAGTCCGGCGCCGGGTTCTCCCTGCTGTTCGACGCGGTCGTCACCTCCGGCGCTCCGCTGCCCGAACCGGTTGCCGCCGTTGCGGTTCCGGCTGCGGCCGCAGAGCCCACCGCCGCCGAGATCGCCATCGCCACCGGTGACCGCTGGAGCGCTGACAGCGGCGAGACCATCGAGCAGCGGCTGTGCGTCATCGTCGCCGAATCCATGGGCTACGCCGTCGAGGACCTCCCGATGGAGATCCCGCTGATGGAGCTCGGCCTCGATTCGCTGATGGCCATGCGCATCAAGAACCGCGTCGAATACGAATTCGACATCCCGCAGCTGCAGATCTCCGCGGTACGCGACGCCAGCCTCAACGAGGTGTCGAAGGTGCTGCGCTACGCGATCGAGCATCGCGACGAGGTCGCGGCGATGGCGGAGAAGCAGGCTGCCGCCAAGGCCGCCGGTGAAGATGTCGAGCTGGGTGTCGACGCCAACTTCGTCGAGGCGGCTCGGGCCGCGATCGCCGCGGGTGAGGATCCGTTGGCGGTGGCGAAGAAGGCCGAAGCCGAGCTGTCGTCGGAAGCTGCTGCGGCCGAGCCGGTTTCGGATGCTTCAGCCGAAGGGCCGGTCTCGTCCGTCGCTGACGACAACGGCTCGGCAACAGCTGATGCCGCACCGAATGTCGTTGCGGCGCAGCCGATCATTCCTGATGTCGACTACTCCGCCCCTGCGGGCGACGAGGACAACGTTCCCCCGCGCGACGCGGCCGAGCGTCTCGCCTACGCCACCTGGGCCGTCGTCACCGGCGCTTCGCCCGGCGGTGTCTTCAACACCCTGCCGATCCTCGAAGAGGAACTAGCCGAGAAGATGGCCGCCCGCCTCACTGAGCGGGTGGGTGCCGAGATCACCGTCGACGATGTGCTGGACTGCGAGACCATCGAGCAGCTCTCGGAGATCGTGCGCAACCTGCAGGACAGCGGCGCTGATGTGGACGGATTCATCCGCCCACTGCGTGCCCGCGTCGATGGTTCGGATGCCACGCCGGTGTTCGTGTTCCATCCCGCCGGTGGCAACACCCTGGTCTACGAGCCGCTGCTGAAGCGTCTGCCCGCCGACACTCCGATGTACGGCATCGAGCGGGTCGACGGTTCCATCGAGGAACGAGCTCGTCAGTACCTGCCGGAACTGCGCAAGCTCCAGGGCGACGGCCCGTACGTGCTGTACGGCTGGTCGCTGGGCGCGGTGCTGGCGATGCAGGTGGGTCAGCTGCTGCGTGAAGAAGGCGCCGATGTGCGCTATGTCGGCCTGATCGATCTGGCGATGACAGTCGAAGACGAGGACAACAGCCCCGAGGAGCGCGTGCGTCGCCTCGAGCGCTACCAGGCCTTCGCCAAGAAGACCTACAACGTCCCCGCCGAGCTCGACCGTGACCAGATCGAGGAACTGGCAGCGGCTTCCGATGCGGAGCAGTTCTCGATGATCAGCGATCTGATCAAGCTTTCCGGTGCGAAGATCCCCGGCGGCGTGCTCGAACACCAGCGCACCTCCTGGATCGAGAACCGCGCGTTGCAGCAAGTGCAGCCGCGCAAGTACGAGGGCGATGTGGTCCTTTACCTTGCCGACCGCTACCACGACGGCGCGATCGAACTCGAGCCTCGATTCGCTGACCGCAAGCCCAACGGCGGCTGGGACGAGTACGTTCCGAACCTGGAGATCGTCCACATTCCGGGCGACCACCTGCAGATTGTCGACGAACCGCGGATCGGCCAGATCGGTGCCGACCTCGCTGCCAAACTGGCCGCGATTTCCGCTAAGGGAGAATAAGTAAGTGAGCACGACCGCCGAAAAGCTTGCCGATCTACACGAGCGGCTCGAGCTCGCCAAAGAGCCCGCTGGTGAGAAGGGCATCGCGAAGCGGGCGCACAAGGGCATTCCCAGTGCCCGCGACCGGATCAACCAGCTGCTCGATCCCGGCACCTTCGTCGAGATCGGCGCGCTGGTGCGCAAGCCCGGCGACCCGACCGCCCTCTACGGTGACGGTGTCGTCGTCGGCCACGGCAAGGTCGAGGGTCGCCCGGTGGCGGTGTTCTCCCATGATCAGACCGTGTACGGCGGTTCGGTCGGTGAGGCGTTCGGTCGCAAGCTGTGCGGTCTGATGCAGTACGCGTCGAAGGTCGGCATCCCGCTGGTCGGCATCAACGATTCCGGTGGCGCGCGCGTGCAGGAAGCGATCAGCTCGCTGGCCTGGTACGCCTGGATGGCGACCAATCTCGAGCCGCTGTCGGGCATGGTTCCGCTGGTGTCGGTGATCCTCGGTAACTGCGCCGGTGGTGCGGTGTACGAGCCGATCTGCACCGATGTGGTGGTCGCGACCGAGTCTGCGCACATGTTCGTCACCGGCCCGAAGATCATCAAAGAGGTCACCGGCGAGGACGTGAGCCTCGAGGAGCTCGGCGGTGCGCGCACGCAGGCCCAGTACGGCAACATCCACCACGTCGCCAAGGACGAGAAAGCGGCTTTCACCTGGGTGCGCGAGTACCTGGGTTACATGCCGAGCAGCTGCCAGGAACTGCCGCCGGTGGTGAACCCCGGTCTCGAGCCGGAGATCACCGATTCCGACCGCGAGCTGAACACGTTCATGCCGGATTCCGACAACGCCGGCTACGACATGTACGACATCCTGCTGCGCATCTTCGACGACGGTGAGTTCAAGGAGATCAGCGCCGACACCGGCCAGAACATCATCACCGGTTACGCCCGTATCGACGGCCGCACCGTCGGTGTCGTCGCCAACCAGCCGATGGCCGCGGCAGGCGCCCTCGACGCCCGCGCCTCCGACAAGGCCTCGCACTTCGTCCGACTGTGCGATGCCTTCGAGATCCCGCTGATCTTCGTCGTCGACACCCCCGGCTTCCTGCCCGGTGTCGAACAGGAGAAGGTCGGCGTCATCAAGCGCGGCGGCCGCTTCCTGTTCTCCTATGTCGAGGCTTCGGTCCCCAAGATCACCCTGGTGGTCCGCAAGTCCTACGGCGGCGGCTACGCGGTGATGGGCTCCAAGCAGCTCGGCGCCGACATCAACCTCGCCTGGCCCACCGCCCGCATCGCCGTCATGGGCGCTGAGGGCGCCGTCAGCCTCCTGGGCGCCGCCCAGATCGCCGCCGCCCCCGAAGACCAGCGCGCCGCGATCCGCCAGAACCTGATCAACTTCTACAACGAAAACGTAGCCACCCCGTGGGTAGCGGCCGAACGAGGCTTCATCGACGCCATCATCGAACCGGCCACCACCCGCCTCGAACTGCGCCGGGCCCTGAAGCTGCTCCAGGACAAGAAGATCCAGCGCAACCCGCGCAAGCACCACGTCCTGCCGCTGTAACCAGAACCCGAACGGGCCGTCCGGAGTTGATCCGAGGCGGCCCGTTGTGGTGTTCGTCGACGATCGTCGAGTGTGGTCGAAATGTGTGGTCGTAGTGCGTGGTCATAACGCGTAATCGCTGGGTATCGTTACCGCCATGACCGCAGCGCCTGAGCCGCTCATGACGACCGGGGAGTTCGAAGAACTCGCTCGTGTCGCCGGTAGTGTCGCGGAGGGTGTTCGACTGGAGTACGTCGAGGGGAAACTGGGGGCAAAGGCGGGCCGGACGGGGACCATGACTGCGTGCTCGAGTGGCTGATGCGCGTCCTACTCGTGCTTCGGCCAGAACTGTGGCTGTTCCCCGAACGCGGATTGAAGATCGACTCCTACCGCACCGGCCGGGCACCCAGTCGGCATCACCCTCGACACTGAGCCTCTGAAGGCCTGGGTGTCCTGAGGTCAGCGTTCGGCGCTTTGGCTGAGATGGGTGCGGAATTCCTCGGCGTTGTCGAAACTCGTTGCGCCATGGCGTTGATCCGAGTGTGGAAGGGATCAAACCTTGCCGAGATCGATCTCCACGGGAAAGGGAGCCGACACCTCGACCGTTCCGGTGAACATGTCGCCGGTCCGGTACGACTTGGTGGCCGGGTCGAGGATGTAGGTATAGATCAGCGGAACACCGTTTGCCGCCTGCTCGATCCGCCAATAGAAGGCGATGCCCGCCTTGGCGTACTGGTCCACCTTGACGATCCGGTCGGTGGTCTCCGAACCGGGCGAGACCACCTCGACGACGAGCAGTACGTGTTCGGGGCGCGTGGGCGTGAGGTCGATCGTATCCGCGCGATACACAACGACATCGGGTCGCCGATTCGTGAGTGGAACATCCTGAAGTCGGACGTCGAAGTCGGTGTCGGCATTCCAGTCCGGTCCGGCCGCGGTGTCCAGCGCGTTGGCCAGGATCCGAGCCAACCGGTTGTGCCGCTTGGACGCACTGGGGCTCACAACGACCATCCCGTCCACGATCTCGATGCCCGCACACTGCTCGTCGGACCAGGTGTCGTACTCCGCAGCCGTGATCTGCTCGTGCATCCACGCGGGGGCGATGGCAGTCATGGCGCTCCTTCCGGACATCTTCGAGCGGTCGGATAAGCCGCTGGACCAAGTCTAATCGTGCGACTTGAAAGCTCGAAGGAATGCCCCTTTTACCGCCTGTAGTTCGGGTTGTACCCGGCGCCCGCTTGCGGTGCCTGCGGATGATGCTGAGCGTGCGGCGGATAGGCGGGTGCGCCGTATCCGGGAGCTCCCTGCGGCCACTGGCCCTGGGGTTGCGGCGCTCCGTACGGAGCGGGTGCGGCCTGCGGCCATTGGCCCTGCGCCTGTGGCAGCCCGTGCGGGGCGGGCGGCGGCCCACCGACGGGCGGGTAGCCCTGCGGTGAGGTGGCGGCGCGGCGGGCCCGGCGCGACCGGAGATTGCTTCGCAGCCAGAACGCGGAGCCGATGCTCATCACCGCGCCGCCGCCGATCAGCATCCACCCGGTGCGTTTGTTCTGGGCTTGTTGCCCGGCGGCGTCCCGCTCCACCGACGAGCCCTTGCTGGTCGTCACGCAGGTCTCACCCGCCGACATGCTCTTGCCGCCGCACTCGGCACCACTGTTGAGCGTGGCGATTCCGCCGAAAACGAGAACGGCGCCGAACACCACGCCCAGCACCGAGTAAAGAAGGTCTTTCACGTATTCCCCCAAGAACTTCGATCAGTCGAGACACCGTACCGCGTGCCCCGTGACACCGTCACGATCGCATCGGCGACGACTCGACGGCGGGGATCGTGTTCCTGGGGGCCTATCGAAAAATGGGCCGCCACCGATGAATTCGGTGGCGGCCCGGCACGCTACGTCGAAGAATCAGGCGACAGAAGCGGATTCGATGATGACGTCGTCGACGGGGACGTCCTGGTGGGGGCCCGCGCTGCCGGTGGTGACGGCGGCGATCTTGTCGACTACCTCGGTGCCGTCGGTGACCTTGCCGAAGACGGCGTAGCCCCAGCCCTGGCCCTGGGGGGCGGTGTGGTTGAGGAAGGCGTTGTCGGAGATGTTGATGAAGAACTGGGCGGTGGCCGAGTGCGGGTCGTTGGTGCGGGCCATCGCCACGGTGTACTTGTCGTTCTTCAGGCCGTTGGTGGCCTCGTTCTGGATCGGCGCCTGAGTCGGCTTCTGCTTCAGGCCGGGCTCGAAGCCGCCGCCCTGCACCATGAAACCGGGGATGACGCGGTGGAACACGGTGCCGGCGTAATGGCCCGAGTTCACGTAGTTCACGAAGTTGGCGACCGTGTTCGGCGCGGCCTGGTCGTCCAACTCGAGCACGATCGGTCCGTAGTTGGTTTCGAGATTCACCTTGGTCATGGAGTCGAGTCTAGGGAGCGTGAAGCGCTGGAAGAGCGCGGGGGTCTGGGCGGGCGCGTCGCGACATCTTCGCCGGTGCGAGGCCATGCTGGATATTCGAGGTGAGCGCACCCGGGATGGTTAACCCGGCTGGATCGGTTCCTCTGGGTATTCGCCACAATAGGAATGGTGTTCAAGAGTTTTCGGAAGGACTCCTGACACGCCGAAATCCGCGCACTCATGGTAAGTGCCCGGTATCGCTCGTGGTGTAAAGATGCGGACCCGCGTGCGTATTGCTACGCACGCGGGTATTTATCGCATGAATTTCATCGAATTCGAAGTGGCTTCGTCGCGTTACCCGTCACCCGAATATCGCCGATGGAATCAGGGGCCGACTGTGATCGGCACCGCGGGGGTAGTGGTGTTGGCGACCTTGTAGGTGCCGGTCACCGAGCCCGTGGTGGAGCTGGTCGGGCACCCGAACCCGCCGGTTACCTTGATCGGCGCCGACGCGTTGGTGAGCGAGACCGTGGAGGGTGCCCCGTTGGTCCATGTGCCCGCGATCGAGGCAGGCGCGGTGGGCGCGACAACGGCTGTGCACGAGGCGAGGCCGCTGGTCTTGACCACCATGCCGCCGGTGGGAATCGCCAGGCTACCGGTGATCGGCGTGCCGTTCTGACCGGTGATCGCCCAGCTGCCACTGGTGGTGATGGTGGCGCTGACACCCCACATGCTGGTGGTGCAACCGGAGAAGCTCGGCGCCCCGATCGACACCGAAACAGGACCGCTCGGGTTCGTGTTTCCCGGCGCGGCCGGCACCGCCCCGGTAGTGCTCGAGGTGGTGCAGGTGACGGTCACGCTGCCCGCCACGAATTTCACCGTGCCCGAATTGGTCGCCGATACATTCGCGCCCGCGGGTGCGATGGTGGTGGATCCGGCGGCGTGCGCCGGCCCGATTCCGAAGGTGACCGCGGCCGCCGCACAACTCACGGAAGCCATTGCCGCGCGTGCAAGAACCTTTTTATCGAACATTGCGTTCTCCTTGGGTGGAACTGACAGACATTCGAAGTGAAGCTGTCGTATTTAAGAATACGAGCGCAATTCATCGTTGTATGTGGTTCGCGCAGTCCCATGTATCCCGAGCGGGACCTTCGCGATTCTCGACCGGCCCCACGTTCTCGTCCATAAAATGCGCGGCCGCGAGGTGATCGGAGGTTATTGCGGCACTTTCTGCCGATATGTATTTTGCATACTGCTATCCTCGAAAAACTCCTGCGCGGATCTCGGATGCGGTGAGTGCCCGCGTCATGTGCAGACTGATAGCCGATAAGCATGACGCGACAACGGGGTAGGTACCGCCCGCCCGGCGGCTGCCGTCAAGATGACCTGACTTCACACCCGGTGGCGAGCGACGACTCACAACAAGGGGCGGGCAGATAGCATGTCGAACCGTGCCAGACGCCGCAACAGCTGTTCTCTCCAAGCCTCCTGCCGAACCGGTGGCCCCCGCGAAGGACTTCCGGACCGCGCGATGGATCGCGATGGTCGCCGGGATTCTCGGCGCCCTGTTCGCGGTGGCTACGCCGTTTCTGCCGGTCACCCAGACGACCGCGCAACTGAACTGGCCGCAGAACGGTTCGCTCGGCAATGTGCAGGCGCCGCTGATGTCGCAGGTGCCGATCGATCTGACGGTGTCGATTCCGTGTAGTGCCGTGTCGACGCTGCCCGAGCAGGGCGGGATGCTGCTGGCGACCGCGCCTCCGCAGGGCGACCGGGCGGCCTTGGAGGCGCTGTTCGTGCGCGTCTCCGATACCGCGGTCGACGTGGTGGACCGCAATGCGGTGGTCGCGTCGGCGGACCGGTCGGCGATGGACGGGTGCTCGGCGATCCTGATCAAGTCCGATCAGGACCGCACGAGCGCGGAGTTCGTGGGGCTGACCAAGCAGGTCGAGCGGCCGGTCGCTGGTCAGCCAGGTGCGGTGGAGACCGTGCAGGTGCCCGTGCAGGGGCAGCTCGCCGGTGACCTGCGGCCGCAGATCGTGGGTGTGTTCACCGATCTGAAGGGCGAGGTGCCGCAGGGCCTTTCGCTCACCTCGACGATCGACACCCGTTTCTCGTCGAGCCCGTCGCTGATCAAGCTGGTCGCGATCATCGCGGCCGTGCTGTGCACCCTGCTGGCGCTCGCCGCGCTGGGCCGCCTCGACGGCAGTGACGGGCGCGGGCACCGCCGCTTCCTGCCGCGCAACTGGCTCAAGCCCACCTGGGCGGACGGCGCGGTGATCGGCACGCTGCTGGTCTGGCATTTCGTCGGCGCCAACACCTCCGACGACGGCTACATCCTGTCGATGGTGCGCGTGGCCCCCGACGCGGGTTATACCGCCAACTACTTCCGCTGGTACGGCGTCCCCGAGGCCCCGTTCGGCTGGTACTACTACGTCATCCAGGTGTTCGCGGAGATCTCCACGGCCAGCCCGTGGGTGCGCGTGCCCGCGCTGATCTGCGCGATCCTGTGCTGGATGGTGATCAGCCGCGAGGTGGTCCCGCGCCTCGGCAACGCCGTGAAGCGCTCTCAGGTGGCGCTGTGGACCGGTGGACTGGTGTTCCTGGCGTTCTGGCTGCCGTTCGACAACGGCCTGCGTTCGGAGCCGATCGTCGCCCTCGGCGCACTGCTCACCTGGGTGTCCATCGAACGCGCCATCGCCACCGGCCGCCTGCTGCCCGCGGGCATCGCGGTGCTGATCGCGGCGTTCACTCTCGCCGCCGCGCCGACCGGCTTGATGTGTGTGGCCGCGCTGCTGGCCGGTATCCGGCCGCTGGTGCGGATCATCGTGCGCCGTCATCGCCAGTTCGGCACGCTGCCGCTGCTGGCTCCGATCGCCTCGGCGGGCGTGCTCGTGCTCACGGTGGTCTACGGCGACCAGACCTTCGCCGGCATCCAGGAAGCCAACCGGGTCCGTCAGGCCACCGGCCCGAACCTGGCCTGGTACGAGGACTACCTGCGCTACTACTACATGTTCGTGGAGACCGTCGACGGCTCGCTGGCCCGCCGTTTCGCCTTCCTGGTGATGCTGCTGTGCCTGTTCACGACGCTGCTGGTGCTGCTGCGCCGCCGTCAGGTGCCGGGGATCGCGTCGGGTCCGACGTGGCGGCTGATGGGGATCGTCTTCGGCACGATCTTCTTCATGATGTTCAACCCCACCAAGTGGACTCATCACTTCGGCGCCTACGCGGGCATCGCGGGTGGGCTCGCGGCGGTGACGGCGGTGGCGGTGTCGCAGAGCGCGCTGCGCTCCCGCAAGAACCGGGCGATCTTCCTGGCCGGCCTGCTGTTCGTGCTGGCGCTGTCGTTCTCGGGCATCAACGGCTACTGGTACGTGTCCAGCTACGGCGTGCCGTGGTTCGACAAGACCATCTCGCTGCGCGGCGTCCACTCGAACACGGTGATGCTCATCCTGTTCGGCGTGGCCCTGGCCCTGGTCGGCTGGTACGCCCTGCGCGAGGACTATGTGAAGCCGGTGCCGTCGGCGAAGACCAAGCGCGGCAACAGGATTCGCAAGTTCGCCGCCATCCCGCTGACCATCGTGGTCGGTTTGATGGTGCTGTTCGAAGTGCTCTCGCTGGTCAAGGGCGCGACCCAGCAGTACCCCGGCTACTCGCTGGGCCGCTCCAACATCGACGCGCTGAGCGACAACTCGTGTGGCCTGGCCAACGACGTGCTGGTCGAATCCGACCCGAACGGCGGCAGGCTCGACCCCATCGTCGACCCGGCCCGTCCGTTCACCGATCCCAACGACCCGCTCGCGGGCACCGGCTCGGTCGGGTTCACCCCCAACGGAGTGCCGGGCGATCTGTCGGCCGACGCGGTCGAGGTGAAGCCGGGCACCGGCAACACCAGCAACCAGTCGGTCGGCGCGGCCTTCGCCGAAGGCGAGAGCGCGGGCACCGGCGGTGGTGAGGGCGCACTCGGCGTCAACGGTTCCACCGTGGCGCTGCCGTTCGGCCTCGACCCCGCGCAGACCCCGATTCTCGGCTCCTACCAGGAGGGCATGCAGCAGCCCGCCCACCTGGAATCGGCCTGGTACGGCCTGCCCGCCCGCTCGGACGACTCGCCGCTGGTCGTGATCAGCGCGGCCGGTCGCATCGCCTCCAAGGACGACTCCGGCTCCGACAAGTACGGGCAGGCGCTGTTCGTCGAATACGGCACCCGCAACCCCGACGGCAGCGTCACCACGCTCGGCGCCTACCAGCCGCGCGATATCGGCCCGGCCCCGTCGTGGCGCAACCTGCGCGTGCCGCTGGCCGACCTTCCGGCCGAGGCGAACGCGGTGCGGGTGATGGTGAACGACCCGATCCTGATCGGTGACCAGTGGCTGGCGTTCACCCCGCCGCGGGTGCCCAAGCTGCAGACTCTGGACACGTTCATCGGCCGTGACCAGCCGGTACTGCTGGACTGGGCCGTCGGCCTGCAGTTCCCGTGCCAGCGTCCGTTCGCGCACAAGAACGGCGTGGCCGAGGTGCCGAACTACCGGATCCTGCCGGACCGCCCGCTGGCGATCTCGTCGACCGACACCTGGCAGGCGCAGGAGTTCGGTGGTCCGCTCGGCATGACGCAGATGCTGGCGGCCCGGGTCACCATCCCGACCTATCTGAAGGACGACTGGGCGCGCGACTGGGGCTCGCTGGAACGCTACGACCAGTACGCGCAGGCCACGCCCGCGCAGCTCGAGACCGGCACGGCGGCGCGCAACGGGCTGTGGAGCCCGGGACCGCTGCGGGTGTTCTGACCTCGGGCGAACAGTAAAAGGCGCGGATCACCTCAGGTGGTCCGCGCCTTTTCGGTTGGATGGGGGACAGGAGTCAGACGTTGAGCATGCGACGGTTCAGGTCGCGGCGTAATACCTCTTGTGAAGGCAGTCTTTCCAGTACCCGCATTACGGCCGGTCGTAGTTCTTGCTTCTCGTCGTTGCTGAGCAACTCGACGAGATCTCGTAGATCCATGTCATCGAAGGCTCCTGTCATACCCACCAGGGTACGTGCTCAAACGTGCAGGCACAGGACCTTTACGCTGTCATTTACAGGTGTTTCATCA
Source organism: Nocardia sp. NPDC055002 (assembly GCF_053608825.1). Classification (NCBI taxonomy): domain Bacteria; kingdom Bacillati; phylum Actinomycetota; class Actinomycetes; order Mycobacteriales; family Nocardiaceae; genus Nocardia; species Nocardia sp. NPDC055002. The sequence continues at coordinate 430,558 of NZ_JBSGWE010000004.1, read as the reverse complement.
AACCGAAACCCTAACGGACACTGAGTGTTTCGTGAGCGACATGGGCAAGTGCCCGGTCACTGCCCTTGCGCTGCCATAGTCTCTACGCCGTTCTACTGTGCCCGAATTGCCGGTTCTTTCGCTCGTCCTGTCTGATCGATCACAGTCACCCCGATCTTCGCCGGCGGTGCCGGCTGATACGGCGTGAACCGCTCGAGCGAGCCCCAGTCGCGGCCGAGATCGTGGTCGAGATAGGTGGGCACAGTCTCGGCCTTCAGGAGCAGATTTGTCCACCCGAGCGGGCCACCGCCGATATCGTCCTGCCAGGCGTTGGACGCGTCCGAACCGACCCGGTCGGGCAGAATCCGCCACTGCGGAGCCTCCGCGACGCCGTCGTGATGCTCGAACGGGCGCTGGCAGGGGAACGCGAGGCCGACGTGCCAGTCGAGCAGCACCGGCGCGGTCCGGCCGACCACCGAGTCCAGGGTGGCCAGTTTCGGCAGCCGCGGGGGCGTCACCGCGAGCCACTGCTTGCCGGTGATGTCGTTGTCGGCGGCGACCAGGCGCACCGCGTTCACGCCGACGGGCAGCTGATCGATCGGCACGCGCAGGTTGCGCCACGACGGGGCCGGGCCGATGTCCATCGGCGCGACCGAGCCCGTCACCTCGACGGAACCGTCGGCGGCGCGGGTGCCGTATTCCAGGCGCAACTCCTGGCCGTAGTGCACCACACCGTCGGTGTCGACGTAGCGGATCCGCCCGGCCGCGGTGACCACGAGGGCCTGATACGCGGGATCGTCGCGCACGCTCTCGCCGAGGTCGACGCGATACCACTGTGAGGTCAGCTTCGCCTGCTGCTGCACGCCGTCCTGGAAGGAGCCGAGGACCGGAGTGCGGGCGGGGTCGAGGCCGAACGGCAGGGCGACGGTGCTGCCGTTGATGCCGGGTTCGGCGCTGGTGCCGCCGCCGGTGCCCGCGCCGGTGGTCTTGGTGGTCTTGTTGGCGGAATCGGTGTCGACCGAGTTGGCGCCGCCGACCACGGTCTCGTCGGCGTCGGCGGTGAGGTCGTCGGCCACGCCGTCCGGGGTGAAGCCGGTGGATTCGGCGTTCAGCCCGTCGGCCGGGGCGCCGGTGTAGGGGGTGAGCAGGGAATCCGCCGTATTCGATTCCACCAGAACGTCATTGGCCAGGCCGCACGTATTGCCTTGCAGCGAATTGAAATTCGACTTCGCGATGGAGTACGCGGGGTACTGGGTGATGGCGCCCTTGGCCATCGACGCCACCTCGAACAGCACCAGCAGTGCCGCCGCGATGGTGAGCGGCATGGTCGCGAAGCGGTCGAAACGCCCGGTGTCGCTCGGTGTCCGGTACGGGGCGCGCAGGTGGAAGTACAGGGCGACCAGCAGTGCGAGGATGCTGAGACCGAGGAACAGCGTCGAAACACCCTTGCCCGCCACCATCGGCGCCTTGTCCCAGAACGGCACGCCGTAACTGGAGACGTACCACCAGCCGTTGGAGCCGGTGAAGGTCATCGCGAGCAGGAACAACACCGCCGCGGTGAACAGCGCTCGATTGCGTGGGGCCTTGATTCCGTTGGTGCCCACCGCGACCGCCGCCAGTGCCGCCAGCGAACCCGCCAGGCCCGCGTAGACCCCGAAGTGGTGGGTCCACTTGGTGGGCGTCCACATCATCAGCAGCAGCGCGGCGAAGACGATGCCGAGGATGCGCACCGACGGGCCGCGCGAGGTGCCGGGGATGCGGCCCTTGCGCAGCACCTGCAGGATGCAGACGAGCAGGCACAGCAGCAGCACCAGGACGCCGAAACGGCGGGCGAGCGAGCCGTCGGGGGACAGCATGAACAGCGAGTCCCAGCGGGTGCGTTCGTCGAACCAGGCGACGTTCGGCCCGACGAGGGTGCGGACTCGGGTGGCCTCCATGACGGTGGCGAGAGTCTGGTCGGCGAAGACGACGACGAGTACCAGCGTGCCCGCGGCGATGCCGGGAGCCAGCAGTGCGGCGTAACGGAAGATCTTGGCGCCCAGCGAGAGCCGAGCCGACGAGTCTGCCGTCTTGTCCGGGCTCGCGATCCGACGTGGGCGCAGACCCTGCGCGCGTTTGATGATGATCTGCATGACCGGCCGGGTACCGGCGATCAGGGCGGCGATACAGATCAGGCCGGTCGGGCCCGCCGCCAGCGAGAACGCGGCGATGAGGATCGCCAACGCGGCAGGCAGCAGCCGCGCGGTGGCGATGGCGCGTTCGATGAGGCACCAGGTGAGCAGCGCGCCCGCCGCGATCAGCGGTTCGGGGCGAAGGCCGTTGTCGTACGGGAGCCAGAAGGCGAGGAACACCAGGCCGGCCGTCCACAGCGCCACCTTGTCGCGGCGCACCCGAGCACCGAGGCGGGGCAGCACTTCTCGGCTGATCACCGCCCAGCAGACCAATCCGGCGGCGAGCGCGGGCAGGCGCATCCAGGGGCTGGCGTCGGAGATCTTCGTCATCCAGGCGAGCAGTTCGTAGGACCAGCCGAACGGCGCCTCCGGCACCCCGAACCAGCGGTAGTAGTTCGCCATGTAGCCCGACGGGCCCGACGCGCGCGCCATATTGAGGATGTAGCCGTCGTCGGAGGTGTTCGCGCCGATCACATGCCAGCCGAGCAGGGTTATGACCACCACCACGTCGGTCGGGGTGATCCGCCACCAGTGCCGGGGCAGGAAGCGGCGGGCGCGGCGGCCGTCGGTGGTGTCGAGCAGGTGCAGCGCGATCAGCGCGAGCAGAGTGAACACACCGGCGCCGATCATCGTCGCCAGTTTCAGCGTCGTCGGCGTCGAGGTGAAGCGGGAGTCGATGTCGGCGTGCAGCCGGGCGTCGGTGAGGGCGGCCGAGTCGAGGTCGGTGTAGACGCCGACGATCTGCGGGCGCTTGTCGACGGTGACGGTGTTGCGGAACGGGGTGCCGTCCTGGCGCGCCGCCCCGACGAACTCGACGGTCGTGGCCTCGATGGTCGAGACGATGCTGATCCGCTCACACCCGGCGATCTCGGCGATCGGCGCCGAGAGCATCGGCACATCGCGCGCCTGCACCCCCAGCACGCCGTCGCGCACGGTGACGCTCAGCCCGCGGTCGGCTTTGCCCGAAGCGACCGGGATCGTCGTCAGCAGGGTGGTCGCGGTGGGGTTCTCCGCCCCGGGACCCGGCAGCCCGCTCAGCATCGTGCACGGCAGCTGTGCGTCGAGCCGCTGCGGCACATACGACACCAGGGGTGCCTCGACGCTGGTCGCGCCCGCTTGCGGCCAGTCCAGGCTCGCGCGGTCCTGGCGCACCGGCAACAGCGGTGTGAGCAGGGCAAGCACGAACCCGAGCAGCCCACAGACAAGGGCGATCAGGCGGTATCGGGTGAACGCTCGTTCAGATCGGTCCGGTCGCACGGGGTCTGATGCTAGCCATCGAACCTGTGCGCGGGTCGGCGCCGCTCCTAACGGGCCGTCGCGGCGACGGCGGCAGTACCTCTCAACCCGTGCGGCGGTCGGCCCAGTCGAGTTGGGATCGGGCCCAGTCGGGGATCTCGGTGTCGCGGCGCGGGAAGGTGGCGAATTCGGCGCGCAGGTCGTCGGCCGTGACCTCGGGCATCCAGTCGGCGACCGAGCCGGTGGAGTAATTGGTCTTGTACCGGGTGGGACCGGCGATGAAGATCTCGGCGCTGAGCCAGGCCCCGGTGTCCGGATCGTAGGACATGCGCTTGTGATCGGTGAGGTATTCGAGCACCTCGGTGGGCGGCATCAGGTTGGTGACCGTTCCGTCGCGCTCTTTGATCTGCACGCCGGCGACGGTCTGCTCGCCGACCTGTAGTGACCACAGCAGGGCGAATTTCTGGCCGGGTGCGAGCAGGGCGATGGTGGCGTCGATGACGACCCGTTCGATCGCGGCGAGCGAGTCGAGCTGTTCGCGCGGTTCCGGTTCACGGCCGAGGCGTTGCGGCCGTGACAACAAAAGATCGATCCGCTCCGGTCGGTTGAGCGTCATAGCTATACCTCTGCATCCGTACCGATCAGCGCTACCAAAACCTGATTTCGGTCGGCCGAACTTCCAACTTTTCGCAGCGTACTCGCCCCGCGACACCAACCGCGCGGTTTGTTGACACTGACCGGACATATTGTGGTCTATCGATCTTCCGCACACCAGTAGCTATCGGGTGTCGATAGACACAGGGTCGACGCCGTCACACCGCGGGATCGGCTCACGCCGCCGATGCGCGCAGCGCGAACCAGCCATCGCGTGGGTCGGCGAAGCCGTGATAGACCAGGGGAATGCGCTGGTCTATCGCGAAATACCGGTAGACGGCCTCCATCGCCTGACGGACCGAATGCGCCTGGAAATCGTCGATGCGACGCACCCCGATGCGCCGCTCGGGCAGCATCGCCAGCCGGGTCAGTTCCGCGGGGTCGTCCACATCCAGTCCCCATGGCGCGGGTTCCTCGATGAGATGGTCGTGCAGCACCTCCCGCGCGACCGGCGGATCGTGGCGCGGCCCGGAGAACGCGACCTGCTGCGCGCGGGCGAGTCCCCGGGTGTCCAGCGGCGTGCGCACGGCCTGGATCAGGTCGATCAGCTCGGCGTCCGGGGTGGGCTGGGGTATTCGCCCGGCGATCGGCGCCTGTTCGAGGAGGTGCATCATCTGACCGCCGAGAACCAGCGGTTCCGGCACCAGGAAAACGCTGATGCTCGGGCAGGAACAGTTCAAGCCGGTGAGGCACACCCTCGTGTGCAACGGATCGGACATACGTCCTCCTCCGGTAGCGGGTCGCCGGGACCCGTGACGTGCAGGATCTGGTTTCAACGCCAGCCGCCGGGGGAGTTCGAATCCGCCGGCGACGACCGTGCCGCACCAGTCAGTGTAGTGCCGTCGAGCGGGATGAACACCGGCTTCCGGCACGGAAGGGACACGATCCGCGGCGGCTACCCGGCGACCGATTCGGTGTAGCGGCGGGCCAGGGTGCGCAGGTGCGCGACCAGCTCGGGCGGGCCGTCGACGCGGAAATCCATCATCAACATGCTGAGGTAGATCGCGATCGTCTCCATCGCGTCGGCGCCGGTGAGCAGTACGCAACTGTGCTCGTCGATCGGCTCGACCACACCGACCGCCGGGTTGATCCTGGCGATCACGGTCTCCGCGGATTCGAGGACGGTGACGCGGGCGTGGACGCGCCAGCCGGTGGAGGCGATGTGACGCATGACGAAGGCGACCAGGTCGTCGTGCGGGAGGGTGCGCGGGGCGAACACGCGTGTACCCGCCTCGGCCCGGGTGATCCCGGCGGCGGGCAGTGCCGTCCAGTCGTGGGTGCGCATGCTGTAGGCGACCAGGTACCAGCGGCGTTGCCAGTTGATCAGCCGGTAGGGCTCTAGTTCCGTTGTGCCGTCAAAGGTTTCGACAGTGACAGCGGTGGTGCGGCGGACCGCGTCGGCGAGGGTGGTGAGGATACCCGCGGCGACCGGCGCGTCCGGTTCGCGGGAACCGGTGGTGGCGGGGCCGATCTCGGTGGCGTCGCGCAGCGCGGAGACCTTGCGCTGCAAGCGTTTCGGGAGGATCTGTTCGATCTTGCGGAGCGCTCTGGTGAGCTGGTCGCCGATGTCGGAGACGGCGAGCGAGCCGTCGTGGGCCACGGCGATGGACAGCGCGACCGCCACCGCTTCCTCGTCGTCGAGGAGCAGCGGCGGCATGGTCGCGCCGCGGCCGAGCCGGTAGCCGCCGATCGCGCCCCGTTCCGCGTGGACGGGATAGCCGAGTTCGCGCAGCCGTGAGATGTCGTTGCGCACGGTGCGTTCGGTGATCTCGAGACGGTCGGCGAGCTCGCGCCCGGTGTAGGCGCGGTCTTGCAGCAGGGCGAGTAGGCGCAGTACGCGCGGGGTTGTCGCGGCCATTTTCCACCTTGTCGAAAATTAGGAAAGAAACGAGCCTAATAGGTTTCTAGGCTGGAGTCATCACCGAAACGAAAGGCACCATCATGAACAGCACCGCAGCCCTCGAAACCGTCTGGCGCGACGTGGTCGCCACCTCCTACCGGGCCCTCGGCGACGTCGTGGCCGGTATCGCCGACGACCAGTGGAACCTGCCCACCCCCTGCGCGGAGTGGACCGTCACCCAGGTGATCCAGCACGCCGCGGGCGACCAGCTCGCCTACGCCGCTGCCCTGGGAGTCGGCCCCGGCCCGTCCTACAACCCCTTCGACCCCTCCGGCGAGATCGGCGGTTCCGCCGCCGACCTGGTCCGCGAAGCCGTCGACCAGACCGCCGCCGCGTGGGCCACGGTCGCCGACGAAACCACCACTGTCCCCACGCCGCTCCCGCACGGCGACCTCCCGACCGCCGTCGCGGCAACCCTCGCCGCTCTCGACGCCGCGGTCCACGCCTGGGACATCGCGATCGCCACCGGCCAGCCGTCGCCCCTCACCGACGACCTGTCCGCCCATCTCCTGACCGCCGCCCGCACGATCCGCCCGGCCCCCGGTTCCGGCACCGACGCCGAAATCATCGAACCCCTGCGCCAGTGGGGCGCCTACGCCGCCGTGGTCGAAACAGCGGCCACCACGCCCACCGCCGAACTCCTCCACTACCTCGGCCGCGCCTCTGCGTGAGCCGGGGTTCGGCCACTGGGCGACGACATGGCGTCGCCACAGTGGTCGTCGAGTATCAGCGGCGCACGGTGATCAGGGTGAAGGGGCCGATGTCGGTGGCGGTGAAGGCGGGGTCGGTGAAGAGGGACTTGGGGAATGAGACCGTGTAGCGCTTGACGTTCGGGTCGTTGGGGTAGACGTCTTCAGCCAGGCGCAGGGTGTAGTTGTCGCCGTCGTTGCGGAAGAGGAAGGCGTCGGGGGCGCGCCAAGGGGACTTCGCGAGGGCTTCGACGAGGGCCGGGGAGCCGGGCAGCTTGCTCCAGTCGGCGATGGTGGCGGCGCGAGCCTTGAAGTCCGACAGGGGGTTCGCGTAGTGGGAGGTGAGGGCCTGGAAGCCCCAGTAGGGGTAGAAGGCCAGGAAGGTGGTGTCCGCGGTGAGGACGACGGACTCGTCTCGGGGACGGCCGGTCTGCGCCAGGATGGCCGCATCGATCTCGCGGTAGTGCGAGACGGCGGAGGGTTTGCGCTGGTCGGCTCGTTCGCCGTTGCCGTCGGTGTCGGTGTAGGCGGTGTCGATCTCGTGGGTGAGCACGGTGGGGATCGTCTGGGCGAAGGCCATGGCGCCGAGGACGGCGATCGCGGCAGCCGCGGTGCGCATCGGGGCGGGCTCGTTCAACGCCTGGTAGAGGGCGGTGGCGCCTTCGACGAAGCCGAAAACACCTGCGGCGGCGAGCAACGCGAGCAGGACCGGCTCCAGCCGGAAGGACAGCAGGGTCGTGCCTGCCGCGGTCGCCGTCATCGAGAGCACGGTCCACAGGTAGATCGATACGACGCCGATGCCCAGTGCCTGTGCGCGCCTCGACGATCCGGCGCGAACTACGAGCCACAGCACGCCGATCATGCACAGGGCTCCCCGCAGGGAGAACTCGAGCATCGGGAACGCCAGCTGTGCGCCGGACTCCGGCAGATAGTGGAAAGCACTGCCGGAGGGGAGTTTCGCACCGGAGGCCATCTTCAGCAGATACGGCGTCCACACCACCAGGGCGAGCACGATGGCGATACCGCCGATCGCCGCCAGTTTGGTCAGCGGCGTGATCGCGGCACGCCAGGCGGGCGAGGCGCTCGCCGAGGTCGCACCGGCCCGCGCCGAGGCAGCGCTGCCCAGCCGGCTTGCCCGCCGCTCGGTTGCCCGCTGCGCGTAGACCGCGAACCCGGCCGCCACCACCGCCATGATCACCACGGTGAACGCCGCGATCGCCAGGTACAACGTGTAGAAACACGCCGCCACCCCGAGGAACAGCCCCGTACCGAGCACCGCGCCCCACCCACCGGACCGCCGATGCAGCGCACCCCACGCCAGCACCAGCACCGGCGGAACGAACACCACGAGCACCGCGCCGTAAGCCTCGGGCGAGGCGTACGCCAACGTCATCGCCGTGACCGCGGCAGCCGCGCCCACCGCCATATCGGCCCGCACCAGCTGCATCCACAACACCAGCGCCACCGTGGCGGCGACGGCGAGCAGCCCGATCGCGTACGGCTTGAACACTTCCCAGCCGTCCATCCCGAGCACGTTGCCCACGCGCCCGCCGATCCAGAACCACCCGGCCGGATAGAACGGCGGCAGATCCACATACGTCATATCGCGCAGCGCGGCACTGTCGGTGAGCCGGGTCAGGTACTCGGTCCGGAATTCCTGATCCACCGAGACACCGAACAGGTACAGCTTCGTCGCGGCCAGCGGCATCCCCAGCGTGACCGTGACAAAGCTCGAGATTCCCACCCAGGACAGCAGTTTCGCCACCACCGGCCACTTGCGCAGCCGGATCAGCAGCACCGAGACCACCAGCAGCGCGACCGCGACCACCTGTCCCACCGTGGTCAGCGCGCGAGTCACATTGGAGGAGTTGAACGCCGGCCACTGCACCGCGGAGAACGCGAACAGTCCCACCACGGCTACCACCAGCGCCACACCCGCGGCGGCAGCCCCCTCGCCGACCCCGCTCCAGATCTTGCGCCCCGCCCGCACCTCGTCATTGGTCGTCATCGGCGCGCAATCCTCCGGCTCCACTGTGCTCCACGGTCCGGGCCAGCCTAGTGGAGCCGTAAAGCAGAACTGCCGCACCATCCGGGGATGATGCGGCAGTCCGAAACGCAGTCGATCAGATCGGGAGCTTGCGGAAGATCGGGCGCGGCACGTGGCGCAGGGCCGACATCAGGAAGCGGGCCTCGCCCGGCGCCCAGACGATCTCGGTGCCCTTCTCCGACGCGGTGACGGCGAGCTTGGCGACGTCTTCCGGGTCGACGGTGAGCGGGGCTTCCTTGGAGCCGGTGGCTTCCCAGTGGGCCTTGGTCGCCGAGGTGCGCACCTGCATCGGCCGGATCACGGTGACGCGCGGCCCGAAGGGACGCAGCGCCTCGCCGAGGCCGAGGTAGAAACCGTCCAGGCCCGCCTTGGTGGAGCCGTAGACGAAGTTGGAGCGGCGAACGCGCTCCCCGGCCACCGAGGACATCACGATGATCCGGCCGTGGCCCTGGGCCTTGAACTTGTCGCCCACCAGCACACCCACCGACACGCCGGCGGTGTAGTTGATGCCGACGGTCATGACCGCCTTGCGCTGGTTCTGCCACAGCTCCTCGGCATCGCCGAGCACACCGAACGCCACGATCGCGACGTCGACGTCACCCGCGGCGAACGCGGTGTCGACGACCTTGGGGTGCGATTCGGTGTCGAGCGCGTCGAAGTCGACGACGTCGACCTGGGTCGCGCCGGCGGCCTTCACCTGGGTGACGGCGTTCTCGAGCAGCGGGTCGCCGGGCAGGTTCGCCAGGATGACCCGGGCCGGGCTCTTGGCCAGGTACTCGGCCACGATCGCGAGACCGATCTCGGAGGTGCCGCCGAAGAGCAGGATGGTCTGCGGGTTGCCAACTGCGTTGATCACTGGAGCTCCAGCCTCCTGGCCATATCGGACATGAACACGCCATTCGGGTCGACGCTGCGGCGGACCTTGATCCACTCGTCGATCCGCGGGTACATCTTGTGGAAGGTCTCGGCCGAGGTGCGCGAATCCTTCGCGGTGTAGAGCCGCCCGCCGAACTCGAGCACGCGCCGGTCGAGTTCGGTGACGAACTCGTTGAGCCCACGCGAGATCGGGAAGTCGACGCAGATGTTCCAGCCGGCCATCGGGAAGCTCAGCGGCGCCTGGTTGCCCTCGCCGAACAGCTTGAACACGTTGAGGAACGAGTAGAAACCCGAGCGCTGGATGTCGATGATGATGCGCTTGAACTCTTCGACCGACTCCGGCGGAACCACGAACTGGTACTGCAGGAAGCCGTTGGAGCCGTAGCCGCGGTTCCATTCGCCCATCATGTCGAGCGGGTGATAGAAGGCGGTCAGGCTCTGCGCCTTGCCCCGGTAGGTGCCCGACTTGCGGTACCAGATCTCACCGATCGGCCCGAAGGTGTACTTGTTGGCCAGCCCGTTGGGGAACACATCGGGCAGCGTGAAGAAGGTCTTGCCATTGAAGCGCAGCGGGTCTTTCTGCAGCTTCTTCGGCAGCTGGTCGACCTTGGCCAGGTTGCCGCGTGAGATGGCCGCGCGTCCCAGGTTGGGCAGCGGGCTGATGGCGTCGAACCAGGCCGAGCTGTATTCGTACTTGTCCTCGGAGCCGTCGCTGTGGAAGGCGATGGTCTCGTCGAGGGTGCTGGTCACATCGCCGTCGGCGATGAAGTACGCCGTCTCGGTGGGGGTCATCTCGACGGTGGCCCGCAGGATGATGCCGGTCAGGCCGCAGCCGCCGATGGTCGCCCAGAACAGCTCCGGATCGGACTCGGCGGTGATCGTGCGGACGACACCGTCGGCGGTGAGCAGATCCATCGAACGCACGTGGTTGCCGAAGCTACCGGCGCTGTGGTGGTTCTTGCCGTGGATATCGGAGCCGATGGCGCCGCCGACGGTGACCTGGCGGGTACCGGGTAGGACCGGAACCCATAGGCCGAACGGCAGCGCTGCCTTCATCAGCTGGTCGAGGTCGACGCCGCCGTCCACGTCGACGAGGCGGGTGGCCGCGTCGATGCTGTGGATCTTGTTCAGCGCGGGCATGTCGATCACGAGGCCGCCCGCGTTCTGCGAGTTGTCGCCATACGAGCGACCCAGGCCACGCGCGATCACGCCGCGTCGCAGATGCGCCGGCTTCGAGTCGTTGTCCTGCGCCACCATGCTCACGGCCTTGGCGATCAATTCCGGATCGCTGGTCGAGAGCACTTCGGCGGAGGTGGGTGCGGTGCGACCCCAACCGGTGAGCTTGCGGGTGCGCGTAGGGAGCGCGAACGCCTCATCGTTGGTGGTCGAAATGTTCTCAGACATCGGCTAAGAGGCTACATGCATGGCGGGTATACGTGGCAGGACAGTGCGCCGGTCTCGTACGCTTCTCACGTGCAAGCCCAACCGCATCTGCCGCTGCCCGCCGAAATTCCCCTGGTCGACGAGCCCGGCGGGACCGATGTAGACCTCAAGACGCAGATCGTGCGGTTCACGCTGACGGGTGGTTTGTCGGCGATCGTCGACTACGGCATCTACAGCCTGCTGCTGAATCTGCTCGGGTTGCCGGTGAGCCTGGCGAAGGCGATCAGTTTCGTCGCGGGCACCACCACGGCGTACCTGATCAACCGGCGCTGGACGTTCAAGGCAGAGCCGAGCAGGGCCAGATTCTTCGCGGTGGTGGCGCTCTACGCGGTGACGTTCGCGGTGCAGGTGGGGATCAACGCGGCGCTGTACTTCGCGCTGCCCGACGAGTGGTGGCGCCAGCCCCTCGCGTTCGTGATCGCGCAGGGCACCGCAACCGTCATCAACTTCGTCGTGCAGCGTGTGGTGATCTTCAAGATCAAGTAGATAGCTAGCTGGCCTCGGCGATGGCCGGTGCCCGTTTGCCTGCCTTGACGCCGAAGTAGTCGCCGCCCTTGGCGCGCACGTTGTCGGTGCCCCATTCGCGCTGGTCCCGCGAGACCGGCACCATCTGCGGGATGTGCTTGCGGCAGTGGATGTAGGCCTCTTCGACATCGACCACCACCCATACCTGCGAGGTCTTTCCTCGCTCGGCGGGTGGCAGGTCGGTGACGTCGTCGCGCAGCTCGCTGTCGGCGACCATGCGGGCTCTTCCGTTGATGTGCAGGCCGATGAGGTCGCGAACGAAGTCGATCATCAGAATTCCCACGTGCGGGTTCTCGAGGATATTGCCCAGGCTGGCCATCACCCCGTTACCTCGATATTCGGGGTACGCAATCGTGCGATCGTCGATCACGTGCAGGAACCCGGGGGTCCCCGCCCGGAAGCTGGAGTCACATTCGCCGTGTGAATCAGAGGTGGCGATGAAGGCCATGTCCATCCGGGCGACGAAATCGACCATCGTGGGATTCAGATAGTCGATCACCTGGTCGTCGTAGAAGCGCTCGGCTCTGTCCGAGGTGCCCAACGTGTCCTGTAGCTCGTGTTCTCCGTCGCTGCCGACGAATTTTTCGGGCATCGGGGCCCCCTCTGCTAGCCGTACCGGTTGATGCGGGCTTCTAGACGAAACCCCCGCTGTGACCGCAATCTCACCCAGTCTAGGGGACTCTCACTGCCGGTGGGGCGTGTCCATTGTTGCGAATGGGATGAAAGCGGAGTTTGCGCAACGGTTTCCGGGCCCGGACTGATCAGGCTGGACCTACCGTCACCGGTACACCATTGAACACAGCGGTTCCGGACACCACGTCGACTACCGAATCATCGGTCAGCACATTGGCGTTCACGCCCGCGTGCGCCAGCGCGACCGATTGGGTGGTGCTCGCGCCGTGGCCCCAGCCGTGCGGCAGGCTCACCACGCCGCGCATGATCGTCGGCGTGAGCTCGACCTGCACCGTCAACGAGCCCGCCGCCGAGGTGATCTCGGCCTGTTCGCCCAGGCCGAGGCGGGTCGCGTCGTCGGGGTGGACCTGGAGCGTGCAGCGGTTGGAGCCGCCGACCAGACCCGCGATGTTGTGCATCCAGCTGTTGTTGGAGCGCAGCTGACGTCGTCCGATCAGCACCATCGCGGGCGCGGTGCTCTCCAGTCCGGCGCGCAGGCGCCGCACGTCCGCGAGCAGTTGCGGCGGTGCCAGCTCGACCAGTTTCGACGCGGTGCGCAGGACACCGGGCAGTCGTGGGCGCAGTGGGCCGAGGTCGATGCCGTGCGGGTTGTCCAGGAGGGTTTTCAGGCTCAGGTCGCCGCCGTTCCACGCGCCGTACGGGCCGAGCTTGAGCATCAGATCGAGGCGCTGTTCGGTGGTGTCGTTGCCGGTCAGCTCGTCGCGGCGCTCGCTCATGTCGGCCTTGTGCAGGGTGCCGGCGATCACGAGCTCGTCGACCATCGCGATCGGGCTGGCCGCGCCCGTCCCGGCATGCGGCTGACCACTCACCGCGGCCGCGAGCCGGGCCACCACGGCCGATTCCGAGGGCCGCTCGCCCAGCGGAACCAGCGGCGGCGAGTAGCGCGCGTAATTGCGCACCGCGAACTGCAGCAGCGCGAAATCGAAGTGTGGTGACTGCACCGACCGTGGTGGCGGCAGGATCACGTTCGCGTGTCTGGTCGTCTCGTTGACGTACCGATCCACACTGACCATGAACTCGAGCCCGGCCAGGCCGCGGTCGAGTCGCGCACCGCTCGGCGCGGACAGCACGGGGTTGCCCGCCACCGTCACCAGCGCCTTGATCTGCCCCTCACCCGGTGTTTCGATCTCGTCGGCGAGTGTGGCGACGGGCAGTTCGCCCATCGCCTCCGGCAGCTCGCGGACCCGGCTGGTCCAGCGGCCGAGGCGGAACGGCTTGCTGCGCTGCACCCCGCCCGCCGCGGCATCGGCGAACATGGCGCCGCCGGGGGAGTCCAGGTTGCCGGTGAGGGTGTTGACGGCGTCGACCAGCCACTGGGTGAGCGTGCCGAACTCGGCGGTGCACGTGCCGATCCGCGCGTAGACGGCCGAGGTGGGCGCGGCCGCGAGTTCGCGGGCCAGCGCGCGGATGGTGCCCGCGGGGATGCCGGTGCGCTCGGCCACCGCTTCCGGTGGGAAATCGAGGGCGGCCGTGCGCAGTTCGTCGAGTCCGGCCACGTCGACGCGCACCTCGGTCAGACCCTCGTCGAACAGCGTGTGCACGACCCCGAACAGCAGATACGCGTCCGAACCCGGCCGGATGAACAGGTGCTGGTCGGCGAGCGCCGCGGTTCTGGTCTCGCGCGGATCGACCACCACCAGCTTGCCCCCGCGCGCCCGCAACGCCTTCAACCGCCCGGGGAAGTCGGGCGCGGTGCACAGCGACCCGTTGGATTCGAGTGGATTGGCGCCCAGCATCAGCAGGAAGTCGGTGCGATCGAGGTCGGGGACCGGGACCGTCAGCGGGTCGCCGAACATGAGCCCGGCCGCGACCTGCTTGGGCATCTGATCGGCCGAGCTCGCGGTGTAGATGTGACGGGTGCTCAGCGCCCGGATCAGGACGGGCAGATAGAGCGCGCCCGCGACGGTGTGCGCGTTGGGGTTGCCCAGGTACACCGCGGACGCGCCACGAGGGATCTCGGCGAACGCGGCCGCGATCAGGTCGAACGCCTCGTCCCAGCCTGCCGCGCGGAAGCCGTCACCGTCGCGGATCAGCGGGGTGGTGACGAGGTCGGGATCGCTGTCGAGCTTGCCGAAGCTGGCGCCTTTCGGGCACAGGAAGCCCTTGCTGAACGGGTCGTCGCGGTCGCCGCGGACCGACAGCACCTGGTCGGCGTCGTCGAGGGTGACCGTGAGACCGCAGACGGCCTCACACAGCGGACAGGTACGCAACAGCGAACGTGGAGCCATACTCCATGCTTACGCCCACTGGGGCGGGCGATGGCCGGAAACGCCGAAAACCCGCGAGCTGCGACGTCGGGGAGGCGTCGCGGATCGCGGGTCCGGGCTGGTTCAGGTCAGCTGGCCAGGGTCAGCGCCGCGCGCTTGCCTGCTTGCTTGCCGGTCTGCCTGCGGGCGATCGCCGAGCGGACGGCCGCACCGAGGGCGACGACCGGCGGGATCCAGCGAGCCTCGGTGGGCGCGACGCCCCAGGAGGCGCTGCCCGCGGCGAGCTGGGTCGGCGGCAGCGGGATGCTGGCACCGTCGGTGTGCACGATGACGCCGGCCTCCCGCATGGCCTCGATCGCCATGGCGGCCTTGCGGACACCGGTGACCAGGTGGATCTCGCGGCGCTCCTGGCCCGGGATCTCGATCACGGGGCCGGACAGGTTGTTGGCGCGCAGGAAGCGGCGAACGTCGCCCGCGATCTCACCGGTGATCTCGATGGCCGAGACCTCGTCGTCGGTGATCAAGCACAGACCGTTGGTGGTTTCAGCGACCGTCCATCCACGCGCGGTGTACTCCTGCGCGGCGGCACCTTTGTCGGCGGCCGTAGTGGTGGTCGGAAACGTCGTGCGCACTGTGTTCTCCATTCCCCGAAGAGCTCTGTTCCTGCGTTCATGGGCGTATCGGCGAGAGGTGGCCGACTCGTTACGCCGTTACCGAAAAATATTCGAGAGTGTCTGCTTCGTCTCAGTCCGGTAACCTTCGCTATCGCAGGTAAGGTGCCGAGAGGTTGGCGTCGGGGTCGAAAGCGGGCAGGATTCGAGGCATGACCGAAGCGCCTGGCACTCCCGAGTCGAACGACGAGGATGTCGAGGAATTCGACGCCGAATCCCGTTGGCTCTCTTGGAAAGAGGCCGGTGGCAAGCGGCCCGATCGTGCCGGTGAAGTCTCCTACGAAGCCGATCTGGCGCGTGACGCGGGGTTCGAAGAGCCGTTCCGCAGTACCGGTTCCGCCAAACAGTGGGCCGCCGAAGCCGCCCGTTCGCTGCTGGACGTGCAGTTCCGCAGGCCCGCGACCAGGACATTGCTACCGCTGGCCTACGTGCTCGGTGTCGCGTCCTTCGGCATCGGCCTGCCGATCGCCTTCACCGTGCTGATGTGGAAAGCCTCCGCGGTGCTGGGGGTGCTCGCCGCGCTGGTGTCGATCCCGCTGGGGCTCACCATCGCGGCCTCGGTCCGCCTGATGCTCGAATTCGCCGACAACGCCGCCCGGCTGGCCGGCCGCGTCGAACACATCAGCGACCTGGCCGACGGCCTGTTCCAGGCGCTGTCCGATGTCGCCGAGCCGGTGAGTCAGCTCTCCGAAGACGTTCGTGCGGTGCAGTTCTGGCGGTTCCGCAAGAAAAAATAGGTCTTGCGCGGTGTCCGATTCATTGTGAAACAATCCGTACGCAGATCCGAATATGTCGGCTGCGTAGGTCGGTCTCCGAAAGTTCTGTCCGGAGACCGGAGTTCGGATACAGGGGGGAAGTATGGCTTCACCACAGGGCGTCACCGGTTCCACGATGCCGCGCAGGCAGTTGGGCAGGCACTTACGTGACCTGCGCAATCGTGCGCGGATGACGACGAGAACCGCGGCGGCGCAACTGGAGTGGTCGGAAGCGAAGATCTGGCGGATCGAAACGGGGCAGACGTCGTTGCGCAGCCTCGACGTCGAGGCCATGTGCAAGGTGTACGGCGCGCCGGCCGATCTGGTCGAACCGCTGGCCGCCTTGGCTCGCGAAACCAAAGCGCGGGGTTGGTGGACGAGCTACGGCGACGTGATCGCGGAGGGATTCGAGGTCTACATCGGCCTCGAGGAAGCCGCGTCGGGGCTCGCGCTCTACGAGGACGGCCTCGTCCCTGTCCTGTTGCAGACCGAGGACTACGCGAAAGCGCTGCTGGAGCAGACGATCCCCGGGCTCACCGAGGCGGAGCTCGAGCGCAGGCTGCGGGTGTCGGCGGCCAGGCAGGCTCTGGTGACCAGGACAGATTCGCCGCTGCGACTGGACGTGGTGCTGGCCGAGTCGGTGCTCACCCGTTTGATCGGTGACGACCGGGTCCGCGCGGGCCAGCTCGCGCGATTACGGGAGCTGGCCGAGCGCGAAACGGTGCGGATCCAGGTGGTTCCCGGCGATTCCGGCTACCACGCGGGTCTCGAATCGGGCCGGTTCGTGATCCTGGATTTCGGGGTCGACGATTCGGTGGATCGACCGGAGCCGCCGGTGGTCTACGTGGAGACCTTCGCGGGCAGCACCTATCTGGACAAGCCTGCCGAATGTGATCGCTACCGGCGTGCTTTCACCGATATCACCACGGCGGCTACGGGCACGTTGTAGGGCTGTCCCACGAACCGGCGAGCACCGAACGGTGGGTGGGCAGGGCTCGGTCGTAGACCGCCCTGCCCTTGTCGGTGAGCTGGACGAAGATGGCGCGACGGTCGAGATCGCACATGCTCCGTTCGACCAGGCCGTCGCGTTCCAGCCTGGCCACCGCGCGCGAGAGCGCACTCTGGCTCAGGTAGATGTCCTGGGCCAGTTCTGTCATGCGGTACTTCTGACACGCCGCGTCGACCAGTCGGTCCAGCGTTTCGAATTCGCTGAGGCCGATCTCGTGGTCCCTTTGGAGCGCCTTCTCCAGGGCGCAACTCACGGCGGCATGCCTGCCGAGTAGTTCGCGCCACTGACCGACCAGCTCGGTGGGCGCTTCGGTGCGCCGAGCTGACGTTACGGCCGGGTTCATGGCCCCATCTTAGTGGTTGGCGCATGTTCATGCAACGGCATTTTATGTGTTGGCAATTAATGCACGCGCATGTAATGTCCTCCGCATGACTTCGCCAGCAACGCTCTCGGCCGCAGATCAGGCGACCGATCCCACCAGGTGGCCCCTCCGCCTCTGGGGAATGCTGATCACTCTGTGCATCGTCCTTTTCCTCGACGGGCTCGACGTCTCGATGATCGGCGTCGCGCTGCCGTCCATCGGCGCCGAACTCGATCTGTCCACCTCCACCCTGCAGTGGCTCGTCAGTGGCTACATCCTCGGCTACGGCGGCCTGCTGCTGCTGGGCGGACGCACCGCCGACCTGCTCGGCCGCCGCAAGGTCTTCCTCATCGCCCTCGCGGTGTTCGCGGTCGCATCGCTCGTCGGTGGTCTGGTGAGCGACCCCGCGCTGCTGATCGCCACCCGCTTCATCAAGGGCCTGGCCGCCGCGTTCACCGCGCCGACCGGTCTGTCGATCATCACCACCACGTTCGCCGAAGGAAAAGCGCGCAACAAGGCGCTGTCGATCTACACCGTCTTCGGCGCGGGCGGCTACTCCATGGGCCTGCTGTTCGGTGGCCTGATGACCGGCGTCGGCTGGCGCTGGACCTTCCTGCTGCCCGTCCCGATCGCGCTCGCCGCCCTGGCCGCCGCGTTCGTGCTGGTGCCCAAGGACGGTAAGGCCGAAGAAGGCGGACACGATCTACTCGGCGCGCTGCTGTCCACCGCAGGCATGCTGCTGCTGGTCTACACCGTGGTCACCGCGCCGGAAGTCGGTTGGGCCTCGGGCCGCACCATCGGTTCGTTCCTCGCCGTGATCGCCCTGTTCGCCGCGTTCGTCGTCACCGAACAGCGGGTGAAGCACCCGCTGGTCCGCCTCGGCATCCTGCGCAAGGCCTCGCTCGTGCGAGCCAGCCTGGCCATCATCGCGGTCGCCGGTTCCTACTTCTCCTGGCAGTTCATCGTGACCCTGTACATGCAGGACACCCTGGAGTGGTCGGCGCTGAAGCTGGCGATGGCCCTGCTGCCGGTGGGCATCCTGGTCGTCGGGTCGGCGTTCTTCTCCGAGAAGCTGATCGACCGTTTCGGCACCGGACCGGTCATCGCGGTCACCATGAGCGTGATGGCGATCGGCTACCTGCTGTTCCTGCGGATCGACACGGCACCCGGCTACTTCACCGTGCTGCTGCCCGCGATCCTGCTGATCGGCATCGGCTGGGTCGGTTTCCCCGCCATCAATGTGCAGGCCACCAGCGGTATCGACGACGACGAGCAGGGTCTCGCCGCAGGCGTACTGCAGACCTCGATGCAGGTCGGCGCGGCCGTCGTGCTCGCGGTGACCACCGCCATCGTCACCTCCGGCGGGCACGGTACGAGTGCCACTCCGCAGCAGATGCTCGACACCTACCGGCCGGGCCTGGAGTTCGCGGCGGGCGTCACCATCGTCGGCGCGCTGGTCGCACTGACTGTCTTCCTGCCCAGGTTCCGCAAGCCTGCCCAGGACGCACCGCTCGTCGAGGCGAAGGTTCTCGAACCGGTCGCCTGATCGGAAAACGCTGAACGGCACCACCTCTCGCAGGTGGTGCCGTTCGTGGTTTCACGTGAATCAGGCGGAAAACTTCGGCGCTGCTTCGTCTTTCGCCGAGCGGACGTAGGTCAGCGGGCGGCCGTCGCGGCCCTCGGTCGGCCATTCGATGCCGAGGCGCGGATCGAAGGCGTCCAGGTCCCTGTCGAACTCGGGGGAGTACTCGAGCGAGCACAGGTAGGTCACCGTCGACCGGTTCTCCAGCGAGAGGATGGCGTGACCGAGACCCTCGGACAGGAACACCGAGCGCCGCGAGACGTCATCGAGCAGCACGCTGTCCCACCGGCCGTAGGTCGGTGAGCCCGGCCGCAGGTCGACCACCACATCCAGGAAGGCGCCGCGCACACAGGTCACATACTTGGCCTGACCGGGCGGATCGTCGGTGTAGTGGATGCCGCGCAGCACCCCGGCCGCCGAGACCGAGGTGTTCACCTGGTGCAGCTCGAACGGGCGCCCGGTGGCCTTCTCGAACTCCGAGGCCTTGAACGACTCACAGAACATGCCGCGGTCGTCGCCGAGCAGACGCGGCGTCACCACCCAGGCGCCGGGGATCGCCAGTTCACGAAATTCCATGCGCTACCAGTCTTTTCCGCGGTCGATCAGATCCAGCAGGTAGCGGCCGTAGCCCGAGCGCACCATCGGTTCGGCGAGCTTGCACAGCTGCTCGTCGGAGATGAGGCCGCGGCGCCAGGCCACTTCCTCGGGCACGCCGATCTTGAGGCCCTGCCGCTCCTCGATCGTGCGCACGTAATTGGCCGCGTCGAGCAGGGAATCGAAGGTGCCGGTGTCGAGCCAGGCGGTGCCGCGGGCGAGCACGTCGACACTGAGCCGGTTCTGCTCGAGGTAGGCGCGGTTGATATCGGTGATCTCGTACTCCCCGCGCGCCGAGGGCTTCAGCTCGCGGGCGATCTCGACCACGTCGTTGTCGTAGAAGTAGAGGCCGGGGATGGCGTAGTTCGAGCGCGGGACCTTCGGCTTCTCCTCGATGGAGACCGCGCGGCCCTGATCGAACTCCACCACGCCGTAGGCGGTCGGGTCCTTCACCCAGTAGGCGAACACCGCGCCGCCGTCGATGTCGTGGAAGCGTTCCAGGCTGGCGCCGAGGCCGGGCCCGTGGAAGATGTTGTCGCCGAGGACCAGCGCCGCCGGTTCGTTGCCGATGTGATCGGCCCCGAGGACGAAGGCGCTCGCGAGCCCGTCGGGTTCGGGCTGCACCACATAGCTGATCGCGACGCCGAACTGGCTGCCGTCGCCCAGCAGCCGGGAAAACGCGTCGGCGTCCTCCGGCGTGGTGATCACCAGAATGTCGTCGATCCCTGCCAGCATGAGGGTGGACAGCGGGTAGTAGACCATGGGTTTGTCGTAGACCGGGACGAGCTGCTTGCTCACCCCGCGCGTGATCGGGTGCAACCGTGAACCGGTGCCGCCCGCCAAGATGATTCCGCGCATAGGTGGCAAGTCTGCCAGTCCCGTCCGCCCCGGAGACGGGGAGGTTCCGACACGTCGACGAATTGGTCACGAACGTTTCGTGACCGGGTGTGTCGGGCGATAACTGAGACAGACAAGACGTTCATCTGATTATGTGAGCGTCGATGTGTGAAACATCACTGTGTTAGATGTCAGCGCCGACATCCGATCCGGGGGGTTTACGCCTGGTCAGGGGTCGACGCGCCAGCTGTAGAGGTAGGTGCGCGATGGTAGCCACAAAGATCACCGGCGTGATGGGCGGGCTCGCGCCCGTGGCCCCGATCAGCACCGCCGAGAGGCCGGACTCGGGCATCATCGTCAACTCCGGCCGGACCAGTACCTCCTCGCGAGTCCTGATGGGCGCCTGCCTCGGCCTGATCGGACCGCTGCTGCGCACCGTGCCCATCAACCGGGCCACCATCCCGGTTGGCGCCGTCGCGGTCGACCTGCTGTCGCGGTTGCGGCCCGAACCGCACGGCATCGAGCGCGAGCAGATCCAGCTCCAGGGCTTCAAGATGGAAATGGTGCGGCCCGCGGGCGGATCCCGCGCGTTGCGCCACGGTGCGTTGCTGTACATGCACGGCGGCGGCTTCGCGGTCTGCGGATTGCAGACACACCGCGCGGTCGTGGCCGGACTGGCCAGGCGCACCGGACTGCCCGTCCTCAATGTCGAATACCGGCAACTGCCCGGTTCGATCGACGCCTCGATCGACGACTGTGTGCTCGCCTACCGCTGGCTGCTGCGTCACGGCGCCGATCCGGCGCGCATCGTGTTCGCCGGTGACTCGGCGGGTGGGTTCCTGACCTTCGCCACCGCGATCCGCTCGCGCGAGATCGGCCTGCCGCTGCCTGCCGCCCTCGTCGGCCTCAGCCCGCTGCTCGATCTGGACTACCGGGCCAAAGAGGGCTACGTCAATGTCAACCGGGACGCCTACATTCCGCTGAAGGGCCTCGAGGCGGTCGTCCACCTGGGCGCCGAGCACGCCGGTCCGCTCGATCCCGCGCTGTCGCCGGTCAACGCCGATCTGGCCGGGATGCCGCCGGTGCTGCTCATCGCCGCCGAGGACGAGCTGCTGCGCTACGACTGTGAACTGATGGCCCACCGGCTCACCGCCGCGGGCGTGCCCAACACCCTGGAGCTGTGGCGCGGGCAGGTGCACGCGTTCATGAGCATCCTGCCGAGCATGCCGGAGAGTCGCTCGGCGCTGGGCCGGGTGGCGAAGTTCGTCCGGACCGCGGTGGAACCGGCCCAGCGGGCGCGTACGGCCTGAGAACGGCTCGGGCGGTCCTGACCACGGTCGGCCGACCGAGCCACCTCCGACACGAAGAAGCGGCCCCCGCCCGGATTTCTCCAGGCGGGGGCCGCTTTCCTTCTGTACTACGGCGAAATTACTTGGCCGGAGCGACGAAGGGCTGGTTGATCGTGGTGAAGTACTGGATCGCAGCACCGATCGCGACCGGAGCGGTCACGAAGATCTGGCCCAGGATGACGCCGAGGGCGCCGATGGTGGTGGCGCCGACGACGCAACCCGCGATCGGGCCGGCGCCGAACAGGGCGAGCAGCACACCGGTAGCGACCAGGCCGGCCGCGGCACCCGCGATGCAGCCGATGGTCGCGCCGCCGAGGCCGCCGGCCAGGGTGCCGATGGTGGCGCCCATGGAGATGGTGGAGGTCAGACGGCTCCAGGCGGCCTGCTCACGCTCGTACTCGGTCTTCCAGGGAGCCTTGTCCTCGTAGGGCAGGGCCACCGGCTTGTAGACGGCCTGGGCCGGGTCGAGCTGGGGGGTCAGGACGGCCTTGTTGCCCGAGATCTCGGCGGCGATCGGCAGCTCGAAGTCATCGAGGCGGAACGACAGCGGGGTGCCGGCGACGGTGGTGCCGTTGGCAGCCTTGATCTTGAAGGCGCCGTCTTCGACGACCAGCGAGCCGGCATCGGTGGTGATGACGGACTTGGAACCGTCGACGACCTCGGCGGAGTAGTTGATCGGGGCGGCTTCTTCGGCCGGCGCGGCGTTCACGGTGCCGGCGGTGACGCCCATGGCGGCGATCAGCAGCGCCGACGTGGCGGCGAATTTCCTCATCAGCATTTTTGTTGAACCTCAAGTTTGGAGCGTGCGGAGGGGACGTGTAGATCAAAAGCTCCCGCAGCTAACCAGAGGTGAACCCGCTGTGACTGTTAGTTCAAGTTATGTTCACCGTTGATACCCCGATGTCGGTGCGCTGATAGAAACCTGAGCGTTGACCGGGCTTTTTCACAGGAAAACCAACTCTGAGTCTTAACCTACCTACAGGTAATGTGACGGAGATCACTGTGTAAATAGATGCCGGGTCACAGGTCAGAGACGTTCCAGCAACACATAACGGTGACACCTTTCGTCACGAGCGTCCATGGAATGCACGTATCGTTGACCGAGTGCGAGTGCTCGTAACCGGCGGGGCCGGGTTCATCGGTGCGAATTTCGTCCAGCAGACCGTGGCCACGCGCCCGGATGTCCAAGTGACCGTGCTCGACGCGCTCACTTACGCGGGCAACCGGGCATCGCTGGATCCGGTCGCGGATCGGATCGAATTCGTGCACGGCGATATCGCCGATCTCGATCTCGTCGACAACTTGGTCAGCGGGGTGGACGCGGTCGTGCATTTCGCGGCCGAATCCCACAACGACAACTCCCTGGCCGAGCCGTGGCCGTTCGTGCAGACCAATATCGTTGGCACCTACTCACTGTTGCAGGCGGTACGCCGCCACGAGGTGCGTTACCACCACGTCTCCACCGACGAGGTGTACGGCGATCTCACCCCCGACGAGCCGGCCTTCACCGAATCCACCGCCTACAACCCGTCGAGCCCGTATTCGGCGACCAAAGCGGGCAGCGACATGCTGGTACGCGCCTGGACCCGGTCGTTCGGTGTCCGCGCGACCCTGTCGAACTGCTCCAATAATTACGGCCCCTACCAGCACGTGGAGAAATTCATCCCGCGCCAGATCACCAACCTGATCGACGGTGTGCGCCCACGGCTGTACGGCGCGGGCCATCAGGTGCGCGACTGGATCCACGTCGACGACCACAATCGCGCGGTCTGGGACATTCTCGAGCGCGGCCGGACCGGCAAGACCTACCTGATCGGCGCCCAGGGTGAACTCGACAACCTCACGGTCGTCCAGCTCATTCTGCAGGCGTTCGATCGAGAGCCCACCGATTTCGATCACGTGACGGACCGCCCCGGCCACGACCAGCGCTACGCCATCGACGCGAGCCTGCTGCGCGAGGAGCTGGGCTGGTCACCGCGCTACGCGGACTTCCGCGCCGGCCTGGCCGACACCGTCGCCTGGTACCGCGACAACGAGGACTGGTGGCGACCGAAAAAGGCCGATACCGAACGCGCCTACGCGGCAGCGGGCGAGAAAACTCTGTAATCCCCACCGTCGTCTGGGGAATTATCCCCAGACGACGGTGTAATACGTTGCGGCGGTAGCGACAAGCGCGAAAGTCGACGCACAGGCGATGGTGATCGCGGTCCCCCGGGCCGGAATCACGCCCTCGGAATTCGTGAGTCGCAGCGGCACCACGCGAGCCAGTACCGCCAGTCCCATGATTGCCAGCGGCACGAAATACCGGCCCTGCACACCGTCGATGATGTAGAAATCGACCGGCGTGAACGACATGTACAGCGTCACGTAGATCATCGCCACACTCGCGAGCACCGTGAGCGCCACGATCAGCGTGCGACGGAAAGTGGCTGTGGTGGTACTCATCCGGTCGACGATGCCGAAACTCACCGCGAAGGCGAGCAGGCACGCCAGCATCGAAATCGCGGGCACGTCCACATACGCGAAACCGAGTTCGCCGAAGAACTGGTTGAACCAGCGATGGTCGCGCAGCGCGATGCTCTCGCCGAAGGTGTGCACGAATTGCACCGGGTCGCTGAGGATTCCCTTCAGCTGATCGCCCGGTCGCACCTGCCCCCACTGATGGGGCGGGCGCATCAGGCCCATGCCGTCGCCGGTGGGCGCCGCGATCTTCGTCCAGGCGAGGAAAAGGACACCGCCCGTCACCGCGAATGCCCACGGAACGAATTTCAGTTTTCCGGTGAAACCGAGCCGGTCGGCGGGCACCACCACAACGAGCATCGCCAGCAGCACATAGGTCGGTTTGCTCAGCGGCAGCGCGATCGTCGCGGCGAGCAGCGCGG
The DNA here is from genome assembly GCF_053608825.1 of Nocardia sp. NPDC055002. Taxonomy (NCBI): domain Bacteria; kingdom Bacillati; phylum Actinomycetota; class Actinomycetes; order Mycobacteriales; family Nocardiaceae; genus Nocardia; species Nocardia sp. NPDC055002. The sequence continues at coordinate 406,098 of NZ_JBSGWE010000004.1, read as the reverse complement.
CGGTTTCCGCCCGGTGCAGTCGATCGCCGACGAACAGCGCTTTCAGCAGCAGCGCCGACACCATGATGGCGAGCGCGTTGGTGAGCGTGTCCGCGGTGACGGTGCCCGCCTGGAAAAGCGCGATCGGCAGCACCGCCACGGTGAATACCAGCCACTGGCTACGCCGCTCGCGCAGCGCGTAGAGCCCGAATCCGACGACCGCGAGATAGGCGACCAGGCCGGCGAAACGGGTCAGCAGATACATGCCACCTACGTTGAGGCCGAGCGCCTCGCCCAGCCGAATGCCAACGGCGGCGGGCACATACGGCACCGGCGAGTAGGCGGCGGTGTTGGTGAACCACATCTGCCGGGTCGTCGAGGAGACCTCGGCCGCGGCGAGCCGGTCGTAGGCGCCGGGGTCGGCCACCATCGCGTCGGGCTCTTCGGGGTTGTCGTTGTAGTCCTTGAAGGCGTAGCCCATCAGCGCGTCGACGCTGACCGGGATCTGCCCGCCGTAGGCCACACCGCGATCGTCGACGATGCGCTGGGGGAACACGCCGCCGTGGGCGACCTGGTAGGCGCGGCCGAACTGGGTGATCTCGTCGTGGCCCCAGAACGCGGGCGTGAGCACCGCGAACACGGCGCCGAACACGGTCGCGATCATCGCGAACGCGACGGTGGCGGCGCCGAACCGCTGGGTCACGGTCCGGATCGGCGCCAACGCCCGATCCTTGCGTGCGGGGGTCTTGCTGGGTTCTACAGTCGTCTCGGGCTCGATGGACGTGGTCACCGACGGTCTCCGGCCGCGACGTCCTCGCTCACCCCGGCGGCCGAATAACGCAGGTAGACCAACCGCGCCGTCTCGTGGCGGGAGCGGCGGATACCGTCCAGGATCAGGCCCGCGGTCCAGGCGAGGCTGCCGAGCAGCAGCAGCGTGAACGCGAGGAACAGCGTCGGGAACCGCGCTACCTGGTGAGTGTTGTAGAAGTCGATCACGATCGGCACGGTCAGAATCACCGAGACCAGCCAGGCGATGGTGCCGAACAGGCCGTAGAACGCGACGGGGCGTTCGTGGCGGGCCAGGCCCAGGATCAGCGCGAGGATCTTGGTGCCGTCGCGGTAGGTGCGCAGCTTGGATTCGCTGCCCGCGGGGCGGTCGCGGAAACCGACCGGCACCGAGGTCTGCGGCACGCGCAGGTGCAGCGAATGCACGGTCAGCTCGGTCTCGATCTCGAACTCGCGCGACACGGCCGGGAAGCTCTTCACGAACCGGCGCGAGAACACCCGGAAGCCGCTCAGCATGTCTTCGACGTTCTCGCCGAACACCTTGCCGACCACGCCGTTGAGCACCTTGTTGCCGGTCTCGTGACCGCTGCGGTAGGCGCTGGCGTCGGCGTCGTCCTGCTTGCGTACACCGAGGATGTGGTCGTAGGGGCCCTCGAGCAGCGTCTTGATCATCAGCGGAGCGGCCGACGCCTCGTAGGTGTCGTCGCCGTCGATCATCAGATAGACGTCGGCGTCGATATCGGCGAAGGCGCGGCGCACCACATTGCCCTTGCCCTTGGTGTTCTCGAAGCGCACGATCGCCCCGGCCTCACGGGCGCATTCGGCGGTGCGGTCGGTGCTCAGGTTGTCGTAGACGTAGACGACGATCCCCGGCACAGCGGCTTTGAGGTCGGTGACGACCTTGGCGACCGCGGCCTCTTCATTGTGGCAGGGGACCACGGCGGCAATGCGAAGCTCGGTGGAGTCCACCCGGGTCAATCCTCGGAGTTAGGCAGCAGTGGGACACCGGGAGGCTACAGGATTATCGGCGGGCTGGCGCCCGCGTGTCCGCGGCCCTGAGGGGCCGCCGGTCAGGCACCGTTGCTTGCTCCTTCGTCGCCTACGCAACGGCGCCTGACCGGCGACCCGGCCGCGAACCGGCCACTGCGTGGCCGACCCTCCCTAGGGGTCGGGGTGGTGGTTGGCTACCGTCAGGGCGTGTCGCAATCAGTTGAACCGCCTGCTGTGCCCTTTGTGTCGAAGGTGGTGGCTGGGTTGCGGCAGGGTGCGGCGTTTCTCGTGGTCGGGGCGATCGGGTTTCTCGTCGATGCGGGGACCTACAACCTGTTGGTGTTCTGGGGCGGGGGCTTCTCCTTCTCCGAAGGTGTGCTCTATCACTCGCCGCTGGTCGCCAAGATCATCGCGATCGTGGTGGCGACGGTGGTCACCTACTTCGGCAACAAGTGGTGGACCTACTCGCACCGCAAGTCCGGCAGCCCTGTTCGGGAATATGTTTTGTACGCGATCGTCAATGTCGTAGCGATCCTCCTGCAACTCGGCTGCCTCGGCTTTTCCCGATATGTGCTCGACCTGTCGTCGCCGCTGGCGGACAACATTTCCGCCACGGTGATCGGGCAGACGATGGCGGTCGTATTCCGCTATTGGGCCTACAGCAAATTCGTTTTCACCGGCTCATCGGCAAGCGATGAGCAACACGCGCGGAGTGCGGCAACTCCTCACTGACAACGCGCGGGTGGCGCGTGATTGATATCCTCGCCCCGCCCGCCGCGACGCCCTTCTTTACGTGACTGCCTGCGCCGGCGCAGTCGATACCGAGAATTTCGAGGACTTCATGGAGCAGTCGGCTACCAAAGCCGTGACCGAATCGAACGATCGGCGCGAGGCCGCGCCCGCATCGTTGCGCGGTGAACACTCAGCGCCCGAGCGGCTCGTGCTGGCCCGAGGCATCTTCACCGGGCCCTCGGCGCGGGTGAACGACGACCTCTACGCCGTCGTCAAGGGGGGTGCCGCCGTCCGCGAACGGCACTCGCTGCACCTGCCCAAGGGCGCGACCGCGCACACCAACACCTACTTCGGCCGATTCGCCGCCAGCTACTGGCAGCGCTGGACCACCGTCACCGAGGTGTCGGTGGGTGCGCATCTGGTGGTCGCCAACTTGGCGAACGTGCGGCTGGTCGCCTCCGATATCGCCGGGCACCGCCGGATCATCGCCTCGCTGGTGGCGACCAGCAGCGGGGTCGTCTCGCTGACGGCACCGCTGGATCAGTACGTCGACGGCGGCGCGTTGTGGCTCGAGTTCGACGCCGTCGGGGGCGAACTCGACATCACCGAACTCGCCTGGACCGCGCAGGCGCCCGAGAAGGTGCGCCCGGTCGCCATCGCCATCTGCACCTTCAACCGGGCCGAGGACTGCGCGCACACCGTCGCCGCGCTGGCCTCGGACGCGACCGTGCTGGCCGCGATCGACGCGGTGTACGTCGTCGACCAGGGCACCGACCTGGTCGAGGACCGCCCGCTGTTCCAGCAGGTCCGCCCCGATTTCGGCGACAAGCTGCGCTACATCCGCCAGCCCAACCTCGGCGGCGCGGGCGGCTTCACCCGTGGCCTCTACGAGGTGTCGGCGGCCAACGAGCACGCCGACGTCATCCTGATGGACGACGACATCCTCTGCGAGCCCGAGACCGTCCTGCGCCTACAGGCGTTCGCCAACCTGACCGTCGAACCGACTCTGGTCGGCGCGCAGATGTTGTTCCTGCTCAACCCCGACTACCTCAATGTCGGCGCGGAAGAAGTGCATCTGCACGAGCTCAAGCACGGCCAGAAGGTGCCCAAGGCACTGCGCAACACCTCCATGCTCAAGAAGAACCAGGAGCGTCGCGTCGACGCGGGCTACAACGCCTGGTGGACCTGCCTGATCCCGGCCGAGGTGGTCGCCAAGATCGGGCTGCCGGTCCCGATCTTCTTCCAGTGGGACGACGTGGAATACGGCATCCGGGCGCGCGAGCACGGTTTCGTCACCGTCACCCTGCCCAACGCCGCCGTCTGGCACGCCGACTTCTACTGGAAGGACTACGACGACTGGGCGCGGTACTTCTCCACCCGTAACTCGCTCATCGTCGGCGCCCTGCACACCGATCTCGACGGCAAGGCGATCACACGCGAGTTCTTCCGCTATATCGCCGAACACCTCGTCGGCATGCAGTACGGGCTGGTGCACACCACCCTGCAGGGCATCGAAGACTTCATGAAGGGCCCGAAGGCGTTGCGCGACGGCGGTATCGACGCCCTCGCCGCCGCCCGCAGCAGCCGCAACGACTACCCCGAAACCATCAAGCACCCCGCGGCCACCCCGCCGGTGAACTCCGCCGACATCTCCGTGCGCCGGGCCAGCGGCGAACCGAGCCGCGTCACCCTGGTGCTGATCAAGCGCGCGATCACCCAGTGGACCGGCCGCACCCAGCCCGGTCTGATCGGCGTCACCCGCGAGGACGCGCACTGGTGGCACATCGGGCTGTTCGAGCACGTGGTGGTCACCGACGCTTCCCAGTCCGGCGTGCGGGTACGTCGCCGGGACAAGGCTCGTGCTCGCGCACTGCTCATTCGCGCCTACCGCACCCTGCGCAAGCTCCGTAAGGAACTCCCGGCGTTGCAGGCCGAATACCGCAGGGCCGTACCGGAACTCACGAGTCGGGAGAACTGGGCGCGGCTGTACGGTATCGACCCGAGCTGACCCATGACCCGTTTCGTCCGGGCCGCCTCCGCTGCTGACGCGGAGGCGGCCGCCGGGCTGCACGCCGAATTGCACGCGCATTTCGAGGTGCGCCGTCCGGCCGACATCATGCGCCGCACACGGCAGCTCACCCACAACGACTACTCCGACTGGCGACCGGCGCCACTGCTGATCGTCGAGGACGAGACACCCGTCGGTTTCGCGAGCTACGAGTTGTCCCGACCGAGCAAGTGGTCGGCGGGCGATCTGCGTATCTCGGAATTCCTGATCACCGAGTCGGCGCGCGGCACCGGCGCGGGCGCGACCCTGCTCGCCGCCGTCCACGAGGTCGCGAGTGCCGCAGGAGTAGCGGTGAGCGAGCCGAACCAGGCCGACCCGGATGTGTTCACGACCGCGGAACGCTACATCGGCTCCCACGTCATCGACTTCGCCTACGAGCGGACCCGAGCCGGGCACTGGTCGTCGCTGCGTGCCGAGGCCGAGAAAAAGGGCTGGCCCGCACCACGACTCAACGACCTGTGGCACACCGAACTCCACGACGATCCCGAGCCCGGCCACCTCTATGCCGAGGGCGAGGTCCCGTTCATCCTGCTGCCCGACGGCCGGGTGGTCACCGCGCGATTCCGGACGATCCATGTCGAGGAATACCTCGGCCACGGCCCGGAGAACCGCTGGACGCTGGCCCTGTCCGGTCGGGAGTTGCGCACGATAGGCGGGCTGGAGATCGACCACAGCTGGTCACGAGCGGAGAACCGGCCCGCGCTCGCGGTGGCCATGGACGACGGCCGGCTCATGGTGAACTACTCCTACTACGCCGGCAATCACTTCGGCTCCGACTCGGGCACCATCGACTACTTGATCGACTTGGCCGAGGGCACCGCATCGCAACGCGCCCACGTCACCTTCGAACAGGACTAGCGAGATCATCAGGCACTGACGCGGTTCGGCTCTCGGCCGTTGTTCGCGTGAGTGCCTGATGATCAACTGCTCCGGCTCAGCGGCGGCCACGTTCGCGGTAGTTCTTCCGCTGCTGTTTGCTGATGTCGCGCCATACTCGTTCGCGTTCGGCGGCCAGACGTTTGTCGGTGCGGGCGGCCATCCACTCGTTCTCCTTGGCCAGCTTGCGATAGCTGGTCAGCCTGCGTTCGGCGATGGTGCCGTCGGCGAGGGCGGACTGGACCGCGCACCCGGGTTCGGTCTCGTGGGCGCAGTCGGCGAAACGGCAATCGGCGGCGAGGGATTCGATGTCGCTGAAGGTCTTGCCGATGCCGTCGGCGGCGTCATAGAGGCCGATACCGCGCAGTCCCGGGGTATCGATGAGCGTCCCGCCGCCGGGGAGAGGCCGCAGTTCGCGATGCACGGTGGTGTGGCGGCCTTTACCGTCCACGGCACGAACCGCGTTGGTGGCGAACACTTCCGCGCCGAGCAGTGCGTTGGCGAGAGTGGACTTGCCCGCACCGGACGGCCCGATCAGGGCGACGGTGCCGCTGAGCACCGCGGTGAGCACATCGAGACCGACCGCGACAGCGGCACTCACCGCGACCACGGTGGCGCCGGGCGCTACCGCGCGCACCTCATCGAGCGGAAGATATTCCGCCGCATCAGCTTTGGTGAGCACGACGACCGGCTGGGCATTGCTCTCCCAGGCCAGCGCGAGCATCCGTTCGATCCGCCCCAGGTCGACATCACCGTCGGCGGCAGAACAGATCAGCACGGTATCCACATTGGTGGCCAGCACCTGGGCCACCGAGCGCCCGGACACCGACGACCGCATGATCGCCGAGCGTCGTGGGAGCAGTTGTCGCACAGTGCCCTCGGCATCGAGTCCCACCCAGTCACCGGTGCACAGTCCGGTGATGTCGCGCGGGCAGGCGGCTCGCGCCGGGCCGCGCGGGGTCACCACATCGCATTCGCTGCGGTCCATCCGCACGATGCGAGCGGGTGCGAGATCGCCGAGCAGCGGCAGATATTCAGAAGCTACGGCTTCGGTCCAGCCGTAAGGGACGAGCAGGTCGTAGTCGACCATCGTAAGGAATCCTTCGTCGGGTGCCGAACCCGAACGACGGGTTCAGCGAGTTGAGGTGATGTCCGGAGCAACCTGGGCAGGCGCACAATCGCGCCGCCCGGCCACGGCAATCCACACGTGTGTACTCACGGACATCCACCTCCTCTCCAACGTTCGAACACCACTGTGCCCGACCACGCCGACACCCGGCAACTCATTTTCCGTGCGCGGTCTCGCGCCGTCTTCACATGGGCGAACTCGCGCTGTCGCGCGGCCCGATGACGGCACGCCTGCTGTCCCGCAGGTAGGCGTTCGGGGCTTACGGCACGAAGACTTCGGTCGACTGGGGGATGTTGGGCTTGTCGGTGCGGACCGTGACCTGGACTCGACCGGGGCCGGTGTTCGCGATCACGTCCTGGACCGGGTAGGTGCTGGTGCTGGTGGCCGGGATGAAGCGGGTCACCGAGCCGGTGGCGCCGCTGTCCAGGTTCCGCCAGTCGACGACAACGTTCACATCGCATGCCAGCACGGTGGGCGCCCAGTTACCGAGTGGGGAGAAGCCCTGCGAGACGCGCAGGGCGATGCTGTGGGTGGCGCCGGGCGCCACGCTCGGGGAATTGAGCGGTCCGTCGAACGCGGTGCCCGCCACGTTCAGGATGCCGACGCAGACGCCGTTGCCCAGGGTCGCCACCGGCGCGGTCCTGACTTCGTTCATCACGCAGGAGCGCGGGCCGACATTGGACCAGCCGAGCTGGCACTGGTCGTCCGCCTGGGCGGTGCCGGGTGCGGCGAGACAGAGCGCGGCGCCGGCGAGCACGGTCGCCGCGGCGGATGCGAAACTCTTTGCGAAGGTCACGTTTCGCATAGTAAGACCGAATCGCCGATTGTTGCCAGAGCGAACTACCCCCTAGTTTCAGGGGCTAGTCGGGTTTACCGAAGTGCTCGTTGCGCCCCAGCGACCGCAGCCGGAACCATTCCTTGAGCCCGGCAGGGTCGCGACGGGTCACCAGGAAGAACCAGGAGAATCGGATCCACTCCTGCGGCAACAGCTTCCGCATACCGGGCTGCGACATCAGGTAGCCGCGATTGCGGTAGGTGAAGTAGCGCTTCACCGGATCGTCCGGGTACTGGGTGTGCATCCGCCCGCCCAGGATCGGCTTGAATTCCTCGGCGCCGTTGGGATGCAGGTAGGCGGTCTGCAAGCAGGTGCCGAACGGCAGCCCGGAGCGGACCAGGCGGCGATGCACCTCCACCTCGTCGCCACGCACGAACAGCCGCAGGTCGGGCACGCCGATCAGGTCGACGGCCTTCGCCGAGATCAGCGCGCCGTTGAACAGCGACGCGATGCCGGGCAGGAAGTCCTCGTCGCCGAGCTCCGAACGCAGCCGCCGCCACACCACGCCGCGGCGCAGCGGGAACGCGAGACGGTCCGGCTCGTCGATGTCGCAGACCACCGGCGACACCTCGACCAGGTTGTGCCTGCGCGCGCAGTCGATCAGTGTCGCGAGCACTTCGGGCCCGTCGGGGCGGCCGTCGTCATCGGCCAGCCACACCCAATCCGCGCCCTGGGTGAGCGCGTGCAGCATGCCGAGCGCGAAACCGCCCGCGCCGCCGAGGTTGTGGCGTGAACCCAGGTAGGTGGCCTCGATCGGTTGCTGCGCGACCAGCTCGGCCACCGCGTCCTCGTTGGCGTTGTCGACGACGATCAGATGGTCGACCGGACGCGTCTGTGAGGCGAGCACTTTCAACGACTCGGCGAGCAGTTCGCGGCGCTTGTGCGTGACGACCACCGCGATGATCCGCGCGGTGGGGCCGGTCTCGGTCGTGATGTCGGCGGGTTCGGCGCCGGGGGGCAGTTCCGCGTCGTCGGGCAGCACGACCGCGGGCAGCGCGTCGTCGGGCAGCACGGCGGCAGGCTCGACAGGTGCCGGCGTCGCCTCGAGACGGTCGGTCATGCTGAACCCACCCGGCACGGCAGCCGGGGCAGCCTCGTCACGTTGACCGCTCATACCTGATTCTGCTCCAGCTTCTTCTCGCCCGCCGCGCCGAGTGCGCCCTCGGTTTCCAGATCACGCAACACCTGTGCCACGTGATTACCCGCCTCGGGCCCTTCATACGCTCGCACAACGTCCTCGATCCCGCCCTGTTCGCGGATCTGACCGTGGTCGATCCACATCGCGGTATCGCAGAGCTGGGCGAGGAATTCGTTGGAGTGGCTGGCGAACACCAGGATGCCCGACCGTGCGACCAGCGACTGCAGCCGCGTGCGGGCCTTCTTCATGAACTCCGCGTCGACCGCGCCGATACCCTCGTCGAGCAGCAGGATCTCGGGGTCGATCGAGGTGACCACACCCATCGCCAGCCGCACCCGCATACCGGTGGAGTAGGTGCGCAGCGGCATCGACAGGTACTCGCCGAGCTCGGTGAAGTCGGCGATCTCGTCGATCTTGGCCATCATCTGCTTGCGCGTCTGCCCGAGGAACAGGCCGCGGATGATGATGTTCTCGTAGCCGGAGATCTCCGGATCCATGCCGACGCCGAGGTCGAACACCGGGGCCACCCGACCGCGAATGCGCGCACTGCCGCGCGAGGGTTCGTAGATGCCCGAGAGCAGACGCAGCAGCGTCGACTTGCCCGCGCCGTTGTGGCCGACCAGACCGACCCGGTCGCCTTCCTTGAGGGAGAGGTTGATGTCGCGCAGCGCCTCGACCACCACCACGTCGGAGCTGTTGCGCCCGATCGCGCCGCCCGCCTTGCCGAGGAATGCCTTCTTCAGCGACCGGGACTTGGCGTCGAAGATCGGGAACTCGACCCACGCATCATGGGTTTCGATACTCACACGGCTCATCGAGAACTGCTCCTAAACCCAGTACGGGACGCGGGCACGGTACTGCTTGAGCGCCAGGATCGCGACGGCCCAGCCGACGACGGTGATCGCACCGACGATCGCCCAGTGGTGCCATTCCGAGGGCTCACCGAGCAGGGGAGCGCGCACGATCTCCAGGTAGTGATAGGTGGGGATGATCTCGAGGAGCTTGGCGCGGTCGCCCGCACCACCGACCGAGTTCTCCAGCGCCTTCGTCGACCACATCACCGGGGTCAGCACGAACAGCATCAGCGTCATCGAGCCGAGGATCGGGGCGATATCGCGGTAGCGGGTGGAGAAGATGCCGAAGACGATCGTCACCCACATCGCGTTGAGGAACAGCAGCAGGATCGCGGGAACCACCAGCAGGAACGACAGATCCAGATCACGCCAGATCGAGAACGCCACCACCAGCACCGCGTAGATCGCCGCGTTGTGGATGAAGAACAGGAACTGCCGCCAGACCAGGCGATACACGTGCACGCTCAGCGCCGAGGGCAACTGTTTGATCAGTCCCTCGTTGGCGATGAACACATCGGAGCCCTCGAGAATCGAGGCACTGATGACGTTCCACACGATCAGGCCGACGGTCACATACGGCAGGTACTCACTGATCGGCTGGTCCAGCAGCGTCGAATACAGCAGACCCATCGCCAGCGCCTGCAAACCGGTCGCGATGGTGATCCAGAACGGACCGAGCACCGACCGGCGGTAGCGCTGCTTGATGTCCTGCCAACCCAGCGACAACCACAGCTCGCGCTGGTGTAGTCCGTCGCGCATGTCTTTGAACGCACGCCCGAAGGTCTGCGAATCCGACACCATCGGCGTCCTCACCAGCAGCGCGGCGTCGGTGGTGTGCTCGGCAGCGGCGGCTTCGGTCACCTCTGCGTCGGTGGGGGTGTCTTCGGAATGCACGGGGCTCTCTTCGGTACGCGCGTCACTGCGATCGGAGACCGAATCAGGACGGGCGGCAGCGGCGGGCACGGTCCCCGACCTTACAGTGTTGTTTTCCGGCTGGCGCCGGGTGTCGCGGCCCTGGGGGGCCTCGATCTTCCCTCCCTCCGGGTACTCCTTCGTCGCACCCTCCGCTCAGTCCAGATCGAGGCGGGCCGCGAACAAGAGACTCGGGGGGTTTACAGGTACTGACCGCCGCCCACATGGCCGCCCGCCTTGGCGTCCGCCGCGTGCATTCCGGGCGGAAGCGCACCCTGGCGCATCTGCTCCAGCTGAGCGCGGGCGGCCATCTGCTGGGCGAACAGCGCGGTCTGGATTCCGTGGAACAGGCCCTCCAGCCAGCCGACGAGCTGGGCCTGGGCGATGCGCAGTTCCGCGTCCGAGGGCACCGAGTCGTCGGTGAACGGGAGGGTGAGGCGTTCGAGTTCCTCGCGCAGTTCCGGGGCGAGGCCCTGTTCGAGCTCACGGACCGAGGACTTGTGGATCTCCTTGAGGCGCGAGCGGCTGGCGTCGTCCAGCGGTGCGGCGCGAACCTCCTCGAGGAGCTGCTTGATCATCGTGCCGATGCGCATCACCTTGGCGGGCTGCTCGACCATGTCCGTCAGCGACTCCGCCGACTCGCTCGCGGCCTTCTCGTCGTCCGGCACGACCTGCGCGGTGAACGCGGACCCGCTGTCGGCGTCGGCGGGCACGGTCAGTGGACGGCCGTCGGGACCGATCACGACGATGGATTCGGGGACATCCTCCGAGTGCGTCATATCCCCATCATTGCGTGTGCGCCGGGTTCGCGCTAAAACCCCCACGCGGTTACCCCGGGAGGCCCCCTGCCCTTAAAGTGGCCACCATGACTTATGACGTCGCGAGGGTTCGGGGCCTGATACCGTCCCTGGGCGACGGCTGGATCCATCTGGACCCGCAGGCGGGGATGCTGGTTCCCGATTCGGTATCTCGTGCCGTCTCAACGGGTTTCCGCACCTCTTCGTTTTCCCATATCGGCCGCCACGGTGCGGCATCGCGCAGCGGCGCGATCCTCGACGCCGCACGGGAAGCTGTCGCCGATCTGGTCGGTGGAGATCCGGCCGGCGTCGTCCTCGGTCCCGATCGCGCGGTACTGCTGGCCTGGCTGGCCGAATCGCTGAGCTCACGCCTCGGTCTCGGTACCGGCATCGTGCTCTCCCGTTTGGACGACGAGGCCAATGTGGCCCCGTGGCTGCGCATCGCCAACCGCTACGGCGCGCACGTGCGCTGGGCCGAGGTGGAGATCGAGACCTGTGAGATGCCGTCGTGGCAGTTCGAGGAGCTGATCGGGCCGACCGCGCGCTTGGTGGCGCTCACCGCCGCGTCACCGATCGTCGGGTCGGCGCCCGGTGTCCGGGTGGCCGCCGATCGGGTCCACGATGTGGGCGGACTGCTGGTGGCCGACGCGTTCGGCGCGGCGCCGTACGCGCTGATCGACATCGACGAACTCAATGCCGACGTCGTCGCGCTGAGCGCGCCGTCGTGGGGTGGACCGCAGGTGGGCGCACTGGTTTTCCGCGACCCGGCGTTCCTCGACCGCATCCCGTCGATGTCGCTCAACCCCTATGCCAAGGGCGCTGAACGCCTAGAGGTGGGCGGGCATCAGTACGCGCTGCTGGCCGGGCTCACCGAGTCGATCGACTTCCTCGCCGGGCTCGACGAGCGCGCCTCCGGCACCCGCCGAGAACGCCTCGAGATGTCGATCACCTCGCTGCAGGACTATCACGACCAGCTCTTCGATCACCTCATGCAGGTGCTGGAGAAGGTCGACAACCTCACCGTGATCGGCCGCGCCTCCACCCGCATCCCGACGGTCAGTTTCACGATGGCCGGGATGCAGGCGGAGAAGGTGGCGGCCAAGCTGGCCGATGCCAGGATCGGGACGGTCAGCGGTGTGCACGGCGGTAGCCGACTACTCGACGCGCTGGGTGTGAACGATGAGGGCGGTGCGGTGACGATCGGGCTCGCGCCCTATACGACCCGCTACGAGATCGACCAGCTCGGCCGTGCCCTCAGCGCCCTCGAATAGCGTGCGCTAGTCGCGAACCCGCAGGATCACCTTGCCGAAGGTCTGCGAATCGTCGAGCAGTTCGTGCGCGTGGGCGGCCTCGGTGATCGGCAGCTCGGTGGAGATCACCGGCACGATCTCGCCGGCGGCCACCTGTGGCCACAGTTGTGCGCGGACCGCCGCGATGATCTCGGCCTTGCTCCCCGGCCCCGATCGTAGACGGCCGCGCACGTTGGTCGCCGCGACGGTGCCCCACTTACGCAGCAGTGCGGCGATATTCAGCGTTCCGCTGACGCCCCCTTGCATCCCGATCACCACCAGCTGCCCATAGGGTGCGAGCGCCTCCACGTTCCGTTCCAGGTACTTCGCACCCATGTTGTCGAGAATCACGTCGGCCCCACCCTGATCCGCGACCGCTGCGACGAAGTCGCCGGTCCGGTAGTTGATCAAGATCTCCGCTCCCAGCTCGGCGCACTTGGTCAGCTTCGCGTCCGACCCGGCCGTCACCGCGACCCGCGCTCCGAGCCCGCGCGCCACCTGGATCGCGTGCGTCCCGATCCCGCCACCGCCGCCGTGGATCAACACCAGCTGCCCCGATCGCAGCCCCGCCGTCATCACCAGGTTCGACCACACGGTCGCCGCCACCTCCGGCAACCCCGCGGCCGCGACAGCGTCCATCCCCTCCGGAATCGGCAACAGCTGCGTCGCGGGTACCGCCACGAACTGGGCGTACCCACCTCCGGCGAGCAACGCGCAGACCCGATCCCCGACCTGCCAGTCCGTCACCCCCGCCCCCAACCGCGCGATCGTCCCCGAACACTCCAACCCGAGGATCGAACTCGCATCCGCGGGCGGCGGATAGAACCCCTTCCGCTGCATCACATCGGCCCGATTGACCCCCGCAGCAACAACTTCCACCAACACTTCACCGGGCCCCGGCTCCGGATCGACCGTCACGGTCCACTCCATGACCTCCGGCCCACCGAACCCGTTCAGCTCAATCGCGTACATGACACCAATCCTCTCCCCACACCCCGCCGGTAGCCAGAACCCCCGCGCCCATGTCGCGGACAGTTCTCACCGGCGTGAGACAACCCGGCCCAGGTCCGCCCAGACTTGCGGGGGGCCGGATCAGGTCGGCTACCATCCTTCCCAGGGAGACGTGGCAGAGCGGCCGAATGCACTCGCCTTGAAAGCGAGCATGGGTAACACCATCGGGGGTTCAAATCCCTCCGTCTCCGCCAAAGGCCCGCAGGTCAGGATCGGTCGAGGAGCTTCGGTCCTGGCACGGGTCCACCCGTTCGGAAGGTTTCGATTTCTTCGGCTCGGGTGCTCACCCATTCCAGCAGGCCGTGGAGCTTGTCGGCTGCCTCGTGGCCTATCGGTGTCAGGGCGTAGGAAACCTGTGGGGGCACAGTAGGTTCGACGGTGCGCTCGACCAGGCCGTAGTCGGTGAAGGTGCGCAGGTTCTGCGACAGCATCTTCTCGCTGATGCTGCCGATTCGGTCTCGCAGGACGTGGTATCGCATCGAGCCGTCGAGTAGCGCGGCCAGGATCAGCACGCCCCAGCGGCTGGTGACTTTTGCCGAGGATGGCGTGGGCCGGACACTCTTTGTCGAATACGTCACGTTGACCGAGTGCGGGCCGGTCGCTGTCCGGGACTCCTACCACCATGCCATGAGCTTACCTATCGGTATGCCCTTTCCAATGGTAAGTCGCCTTCCTACGGTTGGCCCATGGTGGATATCAGCAGGGTTCTGGTGATCGGGGCGACCGGTCATGTCGGCGGTCAGGTGGCGGCGCAGCTCGCCGCGGGCGGAACGCGGGTGCGGGCATTGGCGCGCGACCCGCGCGCGGCGTCGCTGCCTTCGGCTATCGAGGTGGTGCAGGGAGACCTGACCACCCCGGACACCTTGGACAGCGCACTCGACGGCATCGACGCGGTGTACCTGACCTGGCCGATGTTGCCGGCGGAGATCGCGGAGCGGGTCGTCGCCCGCATCGCCGCACACGCGCGCCGCATCGTCCTGCTCTCCTCCGCCTCGGTCCGCGACGAACTGGACGAGCAGGACCACCCGATCGGCCGGGCGCACGCCCTCATCGAGCAGCCGATCACCGAGTCGTCACTGGAATGGACCTTCCTGCGGCCCGGTGGTTTCGCCACCAACACTGTCGAATGGGCACCGCAGATTCGCGCGGGCGACGTCGTGCGCGGCGCGTACGGTGCCGCCACGATGCCCCTGTTGCACGAGGCGGATATCGCCGCGGTCGCCGTGCGCGCACTGACCACCGACGGCCACGCCGGGGCGAAGTACCACCTGACCGGCCCGGCCGCGCTGAGCCGGATCGACCAGGTCGCAGCGATCGGCGCCGCACTCGGCCGCACGCTGGTGTGGGAGGAGATCAGCCCCGAAGAAGCGGTGGCGTACATGGGTTGGCTCCCGCCCGACATCGCGCGCGTGGTGCTGCGCGGACTCGCCGGACTCGTCGGAACACCAGGCTCGGTGACCTCCACCGTGCACGACGTCACCGGGTCACCGGCCCGCGACTATCGCCGATGGGCCGCCGACCACGTCGCCGATTTCCGCTGACTACTCTTCGTCCCACGCCTGGATCGACGTCTGGTCGACGATGCGACCGTCGCGCAGATTCGCCATCGAGTGGGCGAGGACGCGCGTGCCGTCCGGATATCGGCACGATTCCACGAAGGCGATGTGGTCGCCGTCGATCAAGACGCTGTCGAGGGAGTGGGTCATCTCCCTGGAGCACACGTCGTCGAACATCGCGCTGATCGCCGAGCGGCCGTGCATCACCCGGGGGTGGCTCGGCTGGTCGCGGTGGTCGACCATGCGGATCTCGGCATCGTCGCTGTAGAGCGTCAGCAGTGTCGCGGCATCACGGCTTTCGATTCCGCGGCGCAGTGCGTCGGCATCGAATCCCGAACTGGATGCGGTGCTCATCGGGGGCTCCCTCGCTCGTCGAAACGAGCCGGACCAGGGCGATTCGGCCCGTATCGAGAACCCTACGCTCGCCGCCGAACGCGCGTAACCCGTCGACCACCGGCCACCCACCGGGTGGGTGGGTGGCCGGTTCGGCCGAGCGGGTTGTCGCCGCGCGGAGTCAGGGTTCCTGGCGGCGGCGGTCGTCGATACCCTCGGTTTCCACGCGTTCCTTGCGGACCGTTTCGGAGACCGTCTTCTCGTCGTCGACCTCGTCGACCGCCAGCCGTACGCGCTCCACCGGGACGGTTTCCTTCTCGACGTGCACCTGGTCGGCGTGCAGGACGACCTCGCGGTCCTCCTCGCCGATGGTCGCGCGCCCGGTGCGGTCGGTGATCGGTTCGCGTTCGACGTGCACTTCCTCGTGCGTTACGGGCACCTTGAACGTCTGTTCCTCGGTGACCACGGACTTGTGCAACCGTGCGGTGCCGACCTCTTCGCTCTCGGTGTCGACGCGCAACTGCTCTTCCGAGCGCACCATCGAGTCGTCACCATAGCGAGCGGTGTCGGACAAACCGTCCATAGTCCGCGCCGGGTTGCCCTGGGTCATCGGCAGGTCGTCTTCGGGCCGAATCCGCGGGCGGCCCTCGGCATTCCAGCCGGATGCCCGAGGATCGACGTGGTAATGCTGGAACAGTTCCTGCTCCGATTGCGCGCTGATCCGGGACCCGTCGTGGTGCGGCGCCGTCTTCACCAGATCCTTGTCGACGTGCAGTCTGAGCGAGTCGTCGTCGGGCAGATGTTCGGCGCCGGCCAGCGGAACCAGCGAGTCGTGGCTGAAGAATCCGGTCGAGACGGCGGCCCAGGTGGGCGCTCCGGACTGGTTGTCGAGGTAGATCTGCTTGACCTTGCCGATCTTGTCGCCGCGTTCGTCGTAGGCGGTGGCTCCGATCAGCGATTCCAGGGTCGATTTGCTCATGATGATCCCTCCTACCTGGTACGGAGGCCGGTCGCGGGCATGTTGGGCTCGTTCGCCGGCTCCGCTGGGGGTTGTTGGATGATCAATCGGTCGTAGCGCCCGGCACGTCCGGATTCGGCTACGTCACAGCAAATACCCGGTCGGTCATGAGCCAAACAGCCCGCCGCAGATCAGTCCCGGCGGACGAAATTCGGTCGAATGTCCATGTCGGGCGCGTCGTAGTAGCGGTGGAAGGTGGGCGTCAGCCCGGACGAGATGGGCGGATTGACCCAACTCCAGTCGGTCGGGCACGCGCGCCCGGCGGCTTCCTCGCGCTGTACGTGATCGCAGAACTGCTTGGCCACGGTGTGGTGGTCGACCATGTGCACGCCGGACGCGCGAAAGCTGTGCAGCACAGCGTGATTGAGCTCGATCAGCGCCTTGTCCCGCCACAGCGTGCGCACCGACGAGGTGTCGAGACCCATCATGTCGGCGATCAGCGGCAGCATGTTGTAGCGATCGGTGTCGCTGAGGTTGCGCGCGCCGATCTCGGTGCCGACGTACCAGCCGTTGAAGGGAGCGAAGGGGTAGCAAACTCCGCCCACCTCCAGATCCATGTTCGAAACAGCGGGCAGCGCGTGCCATTTCAGGCCGAGTGCGGCGAACCACGGGTAGCCGGGGTGGGTCAGGTCGACCTCGCGGACCAGCTCGCGCGGAACGTCGAAATACCGCACGTCCTCGGTGGGTGTGCTGATCAGCACCGGCAGCACGTCGAACGGCGTACGCGCCCCGCGCCAGCCCAGCTCCAGCGCCTGTTCGGTGGCCGCGATATTGGCCGGATCGCCGGTGACGGTGCCGTCACCGTTGCGGTAGCCGGCATAGCGGATCAGCTGCGAGCTCTCGATCCGGTACTCGCCGCCGCCGGGTTCGGCCGCCGGGCCGACCGTGATCATCGACTGAATCGCGCCGCCGTTGGTGGCCAGGCGCAGATGTTGCCAGCACACCTCGGAAAGTTCCCGCGCAGAAGTAACTCGGCGCGCGTCGAGTAGTTTCAGCGATCGCCAATGTTTGCGGCCGACACAGCGAGCGTGGTTGCGCCACGCCAGTTTCGCGCCGATCAAGATCTCCTCGGCGGTCTGGGTATAGGTGCCGGTATCGCGCAGTTCGGCGAGCGCGCCGAGGCGACGCTGGGTGGGCAGGTGCCCGAGTTCGGGGTAGCGGAAGAACTCGTCGCAGTCGCGCAAGCGGCGATCCAGCTCCACCGGCGGCGGCACGGCGACATCGACGTCAGCCGCCAAAGTCACTGTGGGGGTTGATTTTTCGCAGACGGCAGGGCGAGAGCCTTGGTTCACGGTACATCTCCGGTCGGGCAGCAGGGTGCGGGGCCGTGCGGGTGCACCCTCCGACGCGGGAAGATTGCCCGCCGAGAACACATTCACTCGACCGGTGGCGCGCGCCGACCGGGTGATCGGTCGACCCGAAATCAGCTTCGGCAAGCCTACGACCGGTGTGCTGGCAGTGTGCTCGAATTCGCGGTAATCCCACGGCAACCCGCGTCAAGGGTTGCTGACCGTGCGCCGGACTAACGGAATCGGGCCGCCGTCTCGGGTGCGGTGGCGAAGCTGAGGAACTGCTCGTTCTCGTGCGGATCGCCGACCGTGACCCGCACACCGTCACCGGCGAACGGCCGAACCAGCACGCCCGCAAGGGCACTCGCCTCGGCGAACTCGATACTGCGCTCGCGCAGTGGCAACCACACGAAATTGGCCTCGCTCGACGGCACCTCGTAGCCCGCGGCCAGCAGCGCCTCGCGCAGCTGATGCCGTTGCGCCACCAGCACATCGGTGCGATCGAGCAGTTCGCCACGCGCCTGCAGCGAGGCGATCGCGGCCGCCTGCGCGATCCGGTTCACGCTGAACGGAATGTGCACCTTCAGCAGCGCCGCGATCACCTCGGGATCGCCCACCGCGTAGCCGACGCGCAGCCCGGCCAGACCGTAGGCCTTCGAGAATGTGCGCAGCACAACCACATTCGGCCTGGTGCGGCCGATCTCGACGCCGTCGGGGCGGGTCTCGGGCGTCAGCCGCAGGTACTCGTAGTAGGCCTCGTCGAGCACGACGAGAACGTGCGCGGGCACCCGGTCGAGGAAGCGCTCCAGCTCGGCGCGCCCGTGCGCGGTGCCGCTGGGGTTGTTCGGGTTGCACACGAAGATCAGCTTGGTGCGCTCGGTGACCGCGTCGGCCATCGCGTCCAGATCGTGCAGATGATCCTCGGTCAGCGGTACCCGCACCGCGGTCGCGTTGCCCACCTGCGTGACGATCGGGTACGCCTCGAACGAACGCCACGCGAACACCACCTCGTCGGTGGGGGCGTCGCAGGTGATCTGCACGAGTTCCTGGCACAGCGCCACGCTGCCGCAGCCGACCGCGACATTCGCCACGGTGACCTCGAGGAACTCGGCGAGCGCCGCCCGCAGCTCGCTGACCTGATTGTCCGGATAGCGGTTGGCCAGCTCGGCGGACTCCGCGATCGCCTTGGCCGCGCTCGGCAACGGACCGAAGGTCGTCTCGTTGGACGCGAGCTTCACCGCATCCGGGTGGTTACGGCCGGGAACGTAGGCCGGGATGGTGGCGAGGTCGGGGCGGATGTGCGCGGTCACGCCTCCACCCTACGATGATCGGCTGCCGCGACATGCGGCGCGGCCGTCCAGACCTACCCAAGTCCAGTTCTGCCGCCTACGCTGGGTTTATGCCGGGCACTTACGACGACGTCGCCCCCCTGCGGCCGGTGGATGCCGACACCGCCGCCGTCGCGCGGCGCACTGCCGTGCCGATCACCGTGGTGGAGCCCGAGCGGGTGGCCCGCGGCGGCATCGTTGTCCTGCACGAATCCCGCGAATTCTCCCCCCAGCTCCACGAGCTGATGCGGGCGCTGTCGTTCGAGGGCTGGATCGTCGTCGCGCCGCATCTGTTCGACCGCATCGCCGACGCGCAAGTACACGAGGTGTTCGGTGACGAACTCTTCGACGACTTCGACGCCGGTTTCGACTGGCTCACCGGCCGCGGCGTCTTCCCCGACACGATCGGCGTCCTCGGCTTCGACAGCGCGGGCACCGCGGCCTTCCTCGTCGCCGCCACCCGCCCGATCGGCGCCGCGGTGAGCGTGGCCGCCCCCGGCATCGCCGAACCGCTTCCCGACCAGAACGCGGCCCTCATCGACATCGCCGCCGACCTCCAGGCCCCTTGGCTCGGGATCTTCGGCGCGGACGACCCGGCCACCCCGCCCGAGGCGGTCGAACGCCTCCGTGAGGCCACGGCGAAGGCCGATGTGGCCAGTCTCACAATCACTTATCCCGGTCTGAGTCACCGGGTCGACCGACCCGATCCCGAAGACGAGGCGGCTACCGCCATTCGCATCGACTCCCAGACCCGTATCTACGACTGGTTCGACAGCAACTTACGCTGATTGACCAGGCGTTTTGGACTACTACCACTGCTCGTGTAATCTTCATTCCCGGCGGTTCGACAAGGACCGGTGCCCTCGAAAGAGAAGGCTCCAGGAGGCGTGCCAGAGCGGCCGAATGGGACTCACTGCTAATGAGTTGTCCCTTCACGGGGACCGGAGGTTCAAATCCTCTCGCCTCCGCCACACCCAGCTTGCTGGGTAACAACTGAAGATGCACCACCATGCGCCCGTAGCTCAACGGATAGAGCACTTGACTACGGATCAAGAGGTTAGGGGTTCGAATCCCTTCGGGCGCACCGAAATCGACCCCGTATCAGCAGATACGGGGTCGATTTTTTTTCGTGGGGGGCTGTGGTCAATCCGGGCTGGTCGCTGCCAGGACTCTGGCGGTTTCGCGGGCGGTCGGGGCGGGGGTGGCTATTCCTTTGAGACCGGCGACTTTCGCGTTGATGTTCTCGGCGACGGTGATCGGGGGGTAGCCCTGTTCGCCGGGGGCGAGGGTGCCGGGGAGGGCTTGGATCACCGCGTCGTGGTTGCCGTCGAAGAAGAAGGCGGCGGAGCGCCGGCGGCGGATGTGGCCGTCGATGATCGGCGGATCCACGCGGTGGAGGGTGGACATCCAGCGGTCGTTGGTCCAGCGGGCCATCGCGTCGCCGAGGTTGATCAGCAGGGCTCCTTCCGCGGGCTGCACGTTGTGCCAGTGGCCGTGTTCGTCGAGCACCTGGAGACCGGGGACGCGGTCGGCCCACAGGATGGTGAGGATGCCGAAGTCGGTGTGCGCGCCCATGCCGGTCATGTCGCCGTCGAGGCGCAGTTCGCCCTCGGGCAGGGCGTAGTTGTTCATCTTCAGCGCGTCGATGGAATGGTCGGTGAGGGTGTCGAAGTAGTCGGCGGGTAGCCGCAGGGCTGCGGCGAAGGCGCGCAACAGGATTCGCGACAGCCGCTGTGCGTGGGCGAAGTAGGTGTCGATCGCGGGACGGAAGCCCGGAGCGGCCTCGGGCCAATTGTTGGCGGCATACGACGAGGCGGGTAGGTCGAGGCCGGGGAAATCGGTGAACTGGGTGCCGACGATGAAGGCCTCGTAGAAGTCGTTCATCTGATTCGCCGTGGGCAGTCCCAGACTCAGGCTCAGCGATTCCGACCTCGGCGGCGAGTAGCCACGGTTCTCCGAGGTGGAGCGGCGGTAGCGCTTCTTGATGTCGAGTGGCAGTGCGAAGAACTCGTCGAGCGCGTCGGTGAGCCCGGCGAGTACCTCGTCGGGGATGGCATGGCCGACGATCTGCATGAAGCCGACCTCGCGGCAAGCGGTGTCGATTTCGGCGGCGACCGCCGCGCGACCGGCATCGTCGGTGTCGGTCAGAAAGGGAGTGATGTCGATGGTGGGGACGGTGAACGGGGGCGTCATCTCTTCAGGGTCTATTGCATGTATTGCCTCCGCATTACAGAACGGAGGGAAGAGCAGACATGTAGTGAGCACGTAACGGGCTGGAAACCGACCGGAAGTTGCATGTAGATGTTGCGCAGAAGGGCGCGACGACGAGGAGGACGACATGCAGAACCACCGACACCCCAGGCGCGCCGCGACCTCGGGGGCAGTGCTGTTGGCGGCGCTGCTCGCCGTCGCCGGTTGCGGCACCGATTCCGCGGATCAGGGTGGCGCCGCTGTCGCGCTCGAACCCGCCGCGCCCGCGCAGACTCTGCGTGGGGTGTGCCCGGACACGGTCACCATTCAGCTGCAGTGGCAGCCGCAGTCCGATCAGGGCGGGTTGTTCCAGCTGCTCGGCCCCGGGTACCGCGTGGACGAGGAGACCAAATCGGTCGAAGGGCCGCTGGTGGCAGGTGGTAAGGACACCGGCGTGCGGTTGCAGCTGCGAGCGGGCGGGCCCGCGATCGGGTTCCAGTCCGTCCCCTCGCGCATGTACGTAGACGACACTGTCACGCTCGGGGTGGTACACGGCGAGCAGGTGATCGCGGCGAGTGCCGCCAAGTCTGTCGTCGCCGTCACCCCGCTGCTGAAATACAGCCCGTCCATTCTGATGTGGGATCCGGTGAGTCACCCGGACTGGCGTTCGATCACCGACATCGGCCGCTCGAACGCGCCCGTCGTCGTGTCGAAGGAGCAGATCTTTCCGCAGTGGCTGGTGGCCAAGGGCCTGCTGAAACAGTCGCAGATCGATACCGGATACGACGGCGCCCCAGCCCGTTTCGTCGCCGACACCACGATCGCCCAGCAGGGTTTCGCCAGCGCGGAACCGTACGTCTACGAGCACGAGGCCCGTGCCTGGAACAAGCCGGTGGCCTACGACCTGATCAAGAACTCCGGCTTCGACACCTACGCCTCGAATCTCACCGTGCGTGCCGACAAGCTCGACGGACTGGCACCGTGCCTGGCCAAGTTGGTACCGATCGTGCAGCAGTCCGGCGCCGACTTCGCCGCCGCACCGGCCGACACCAATGCCAAGGTCGTCGATATCGTCTCCCGCACACCGGCATTCACTCCGTACCCGGCCGGTGAAGCCGAGTTCGCCGCGAAGCAGCTCGTCGAGCTCGGTCTGTTGGCCAACGAGGCCGACGGCTCCTTCGGCACCTACGAGCAGGCTCGAACCCAGCGCAACCTCGACGAGCTGCGGCCGATCCTGGTGGCAGGCGGAGCCGCGATCCCACCGGCGCTGACAGCGGGCGAGATCTTCACCAACCGATTCACCGATCCGAAGATCGGCATTCGCTGACTCCTGACTACTTCCAGGCAGGCAGTGGCGGCAGGGGGCCGGTCAGGTCGCTACCCGAGGTGCGGCCGACCAGCCAGCCGAGGAGGGCGGTGGCGGGTCCGAGGACGGTGTGGTGGGGGCGTCCAGGGCCGACGGTGGCGATGAAATCTGTGTCGGTGGACTGGATGTCGAAGGTGGGGGTGGCTTCGGGAAGGAGCTTGGCGGAGAGATCGGCGACGGTCTCGGGAAGAAGCCGAGCGACGAACGGGGCAGGCCAATCGGCGGGGGTGTAGCCCACGTCGAGGTCCACGTGGTGGATCTCGGTCTCGCGCAAGCGCATCCAGGGGATCTGGTCGGCGGTGAGGGTGCCGCCCTGGCGGTTGCGGACCTCGGCCTGCCAGTCGGCGGCGGGCATGGTGGTGGCGACGGCCTGCCAGCGGTGCGCGGTAGCGGTGAAGTCCGCGTGCTGCACGGGCAGCGGGCGGGGTGCTCCTGCCTCGATATCGGCATCACGAACGGCGACGCTCGGATACTGCGGCATCTCGATGCCGGTGCGTGCCCACAGCAGCAGGTTCAACAGGCTGTCGGCATTGCGTGACATGTGGGCCAGCACATGACCGCGGGTCCACCCCGGTAACAGGGACGGTCCGGCCAACGTCGTATCGGTGAGTGTGCCGATGGCGGCGTCGAAGCGCGCGGTGGAGGCGGCGACCTGATCGAGCAGGTCGGTGGGCGTTGCCGTTTCGCTGGTCACGGCTTCGAGGGTAGTGCGCCGTCGTCGATGATCGCGTCGGCTTCGATCTCCACCAGCAGGTCAGACGCGATCAGCGCGGTGACCTCGTACATCGATGCGGCGGGGCGGACCGTGCCGAACACCTCGGCGTGGGCGGCCGCGACCTCGGGCCAGCGGGCGATATCGGTGACGAACATGCGCGTGCGCACCACATCGCGCACGCTTGCCCCGGCCTGCTCTAGCGCGGTGGCGATGCGAGCCAGGACCTCGCGGGTCTGGGCGCCGATATCGTCGCCGCCGACAGCGCCACCACCGGCGACAGCGGCGGTGGTGCCGCTGACGACGACCTGGTTGCCGACCCGCACCGCCCGCGAATACCCGACGACATCTTCGAAATCGGAGGCTGAGGAAATGTTCACCCGAGTTGTGGTCATGATTGCCAGAATGGTCCACCGAGTGGTGGAGGACAATTCATTTCCCGGTCGTCTCGTGGTCGGATCGCGACGGTATGCATGGCAAATGAACGTGCGTCCAGGTCTTCGTCTTTTCCCTCTCACCGCCGCCTTGTGCGCCGCCGCCGTGGTCGCGGGCTGCTCGTCGCCGGAGTCCGCGGCCGAATTCACCGCGGGCAAGGACCAGCCGCTGGTGATTTCGCTCGACGACCTGGTCGCCAAGGCGGGTACCAGCGCGGTGCTGGGGGTCAGCCTCGAGCCCGAGCACGGCAATGTCACCCGCCGCGCCGACGGCGCCTACGTCTACACCCCGAGCGCGGGCTACACCGGTCTCGACCAGTTCACCGTCACCACCACCGACGCGGTTCGCCTCTACACGACCGACATTCCGGTGCTCGGCGAGTTCGGTGGCACCACGGTGCAGGGCAGTGGGTTCGGCTCGGCCTGGACCGCGGTGCCCGGTAGCGCCGACGAGTTCTACGGGCTCACCGACCGCGGCCCGAACGTCGACGGTCCGGCGAAGAACGAGAAGCTCTCGCCCACACCGAATTTCGTGCCCAAGATCGGCCGGTTCAAGTTGGTCGACACCAAGGCCGTGCTGCAGTCGAGCATCGAGCTGCGGAGCAAGTCGGGCGTGCCGTTCAACGGGCAGGTCGATACCTCGGCGAGCACCGGCGAGACCATCAAGGACATCCAGGGCACTGTCCTGCCGCCCACCGATCACGGCATCGACCCCGAAGGCCTCGTCGCACTGGCCGACGGCACCTTCTGGATCTCCGACGAATACGGTCCGTTCCTGGTGCATTTCGATGCCACGGGCACCGAGATGGAGCGGCTCGCGCCCGGCAGCGGCCTGCCGAAGGAGATCGCGCTGCGCACACCCAACCAGGGCATGGAAGGGCTGACCATCACTCCCGACGGCAGCACCCTGGTCGGCATGGTGCAGAGCGCGCTCAACACCCCCGGCCTGAACGGCTCGGCCAAGGAGGTGCCGTTCGCGCGGATCGTGACGGTCGACCTGAAGACCAAGGCGCAGAAGGAATTCCTGTACCCGCTGGAAAACCCGAAGCAGTCGAAGGTCGCGGTCTCGGAGATCACCGCGCTGAGCGCCACCACATTCCTGGTCGACGAGCGTGACGGCAACCTCGCGCCCAAGTCGGACAAGAAGATCTGGACCATCGACATCGCGGGCGCGACCGATGTCGGCCCGCAGTCCGCCGTGCCGGGCGCGACCTATGACGCCGAGAAGGGCGGCCTGCTGATCGACGGCAAGCCCCTGGAGACGCTGATCGGGGTCACCCCGACCACCGAAGCCGTCGCCGCGCTCACCAAGGCGGGCGTCACCCCGGTCGCGAAGAAGAGCAACCTCGACCTCTCCGCGCTGGTCGCCGCACTCGACGAGAAGGGCCGGTTCTTCGGTCACGACAAGATCGAGGGCATCGCCACCCTCGACGGCGGCAAGACCGTCTACATCGCCAACGACAGCGACTTCGGCCTGGCCGCGAGTCAGGGCGAACAGCCCCCGTTCGGGCTGAAGCCCAAGACGCTGCCCAACGGTGCGCAGGACACCGGCGAGGTGCTCGCGGTGGACACCACCAAGCTGCCGGCGAAGATCGACGGCTACACGGTGAAGATCACCGTCAAGTAGTCCACTCGCGGGCTTCGACGAGCACCGCGGTGGCCAGGGCGAGCAACCACAGCGACATGGTGCCGACCTGGATTCGCTGGGCTATGCCGAGCGCGTAGGAGCCGGACAGGTTGTCGGCGACCATCATCCAGATGGTCGCCGCCGACCCGAGAACAAGCACGGCGACGCCGAATTCCCGCAGGATCCGCCAGCGGTGGTACCGGTAGGCGGCGGCGCTGAAGGCGAACGCCGCCACCGCGATCGAGGTGACGGCCAGCGTGCTCGTGAGCGCGTGCGGTTGATGCAGTTGCGGAAACAGCCCGCTGTCGCCGCCGCACGCGCTGTCTCCCGGGGCGCAGTCGTGGAGCGGGAGCAGGGCGTCGGCGATGGTGGACGCGCCGAAACACAACAGGGCTGTCCAGCCGATCGTGGTCAGCCGGCGGCGCCGGAAAACGAGCAGTCCACCCAGTGCCGCGGGGATCAGCAACAGGCCGACCACTTTGTCGGCGGTGCCGAAGACCTCGCGGTAGGGCTTGCCCTCGGCGTCGAGTTCGCTGAGGAAGTCGTTGACCGGGTCGGTGTCGATCGGCAGCGCGAATTCCAGCAGCCAGGACGAGTAGCACAGGCCCGCGATCGCGATAGCGAGCGCGATCAGCAACGAGTAGCCACGGGTGTGCCGTGCGAATTCGGTCACACCGACCATTGTGCGTGTCCGGCCGCCACCGCCCCGATCAGGCGCGTCGAGAGCGGGGACGTGGTTTCATCGTGGCATCACAGGCACGCACAGGTTGCTGTCAGGTTCGCCGTGCAGGGTGGTCGGTAACCAACGGAGAGGTCCTCGATGAGCTACGTGATCGCGCTGGCGGGTTTTGCCACGATCCTCGCGCTGGCCGTGTCCGGATTCGTCGCGGCGGATGCGTCGCGCGCACGGGTGCGGGTTCGCGCCGAACGCAGTCCGCGTCGTCGCTGAAGTACTCGATAGTCACAGGTCAGGTTTGGAGCGTTTCACCAGTGCGGTGATCCGCTCGGCTGCCGCCTGCGGATCCTCGTGCTCCCACACCCGGACGACCGCCCAGCCCGCCGCTGTCAACGCGATGTCGGTGGCCCGATCGCGAGCGACATTGCCTGCCAGTTTGTCGGCCCACCACTGCGCGTTGTTCTTCGGGTCGGTCGCGTGCTCAGGGCAGCGATGCCAGAAACAGCCGTCGACGTAGACGGCGATGCGCAGTCGCGGAAACACCACATCCGCGCGACGGCGCTGACCTTTGACGGGCGGACGGTCGACGAAATAGCGCAGGCCCGCCCGGTGCAATTCGCGGCGTAGTGCCAGCTCGGGAGCGGTATCAGCGCGTCGCTGCTTGGACATGCGCGCGCTGGTCGCGGCGTCGGTCACGAGCTTGCGCGCAGCGGATGACGTCGACGAGGCGGCGGACTCGTCGGGCGATTCCCGGTTGTCTGCCCGCCGCGTGCTCATGCCGCCCAGCCGCCCATGCGGTCGAGGTGATCCCGGACGTCGTCGAGGAATCCGGGCGGGAAGCGCAGGCTTCCCATCTCGGTGCGACGCAGGAATCCCGCCGTCGCGCGGGGAGAGAGCAGGCGGGGCTCGGTGAGGAAGTTCTTCAGGTCCTCGTAGGGCTCGTGGACCGGCCAGGTCGAGAGGGGAACGCGGTGCACGACGCCCGCGTGACCCCAGGCGGCGCTCGGCCACGGCTGGCCCGCGGCTATCGGCTCGCCCACGGTCAGCGGGTCCGACGGCGCGGCCAGGCGTTCGCCGACCCAGTTCGCCATCCGCACGCTCACCGCGTTGCCCACCAGTTTCCAGCGATGACCGTGGCGCACGCCGGGAACATCGAGGGCGGGGGCGGTCCAGTCGGCGTCGAACCCCTGTAATCGTTCACCGTCGACGATCCCCGGCGTCACGATCTCGCCCGCGGGCAACCGGACCGCGGGCGGGCTGGCGATGCCGAGACCGGAACCGCCCTTGAGGGTCGGCACCGCGTTCACCGCCCAGCCGAGGCCGCGCACACCCTCGGTCCAGTAGAAACCGCACGGATCGCAGTCCGGATCGCCGTAGTCGCGGGGACCGGCGTCGTCGCCGAACAGCACCTGGCGGGGGTCCTCGGTGCGCGAAGCCAGCATCAGCACGCGCTGACGCCGTTGCGGCAAGCCGAACGCGCGGCCGTCGACGACCCGGTAGGCCCAGGCGTACCCGAGCTCCTCCAGCGCGGCGGTGATGTGGCGCATGGCCGCGCCGCGACCCAGCTGCAGCATGAACGGGACATTCTCGATCAACAGCCACCGCGGCCCGCGCTGCCTGCGAACCAGGCGGAACACCTCGTCGACCAGGCCGGATCGACGACCGGTGATGCCCGCGGTGCGCCCGGCCTGGGAGAGGTCCTGGCACGGGAAACCCGCGGCGACCAGCTCGGTGCCCGCGGGAAGCGACCGCAGGCGGGTGATGTCGCCGTGCAGGTCGGTGTCGGGAAACCGCGCCGCGAGCACACCCTGGGCGCCGGGATCGATCTCACACAGCAGCTCCGACGCCCAACCATGCCTGCTCAGACCGAGTTCGAGCCCGCCGATCCCGGCGAACAACCCGACCATCCGCGACAACGAGACTCCTGTGTTTTCGGAGCGCCGGCGCGCTCGGGTTAGCGGCCACCGGGTGGTCCGCTCTTCAGCGACCCGTTCCCTCGCGCCTGGGGCGAATTGTATCGGTCCCCTGAACAGGTGCGGGCCGCGAACGAATCCTTCCCGACGACGGGTGCCGCGTGCCTCGGCAGGGGGTAGACGGGTGGGCTCGGGCCGAGGAAAATCGGTGGCCGGGGGTGGGGGTGCTCTGGGACTCTTGATGGGCCGAACTTGTCGGACCCCGGTGCGAACATCACCTGGCGTCCGTACCGGAAACCCAACCAGCCGACCGGGCATCAAGGGGGAGTTTTGTCTGTCACATCAGAGCTGGCGGCCGCCGAATCGGAGGCCGACAGATCGGAGCGGCCGTCGCCGCAGCCGAGTGGGGGAATGCGGTCGCTGCGGCGATTTCTGCCCTTTCTCCGGCCGTACCGGGCGCCGCTGCTGCTGGCCAACGTGCTGGCGATCGTCACCGCGAGCACCGCGATCGCGATTCCGCTCGTCATCGCACGGGTGGTCGACGGGCCGATCGCGCGACGCGATTTCGTCGGTCTGCTGGCGCCGGTCGCGCTGATCTTCCTGCTCGGATCACTCGAATCGTTCGGTATGTGGGGCAGGCGATGGCTGGTGTCCAAGCCCTCGACGATGTTCGAAATCACCATGCGCGCCAAGCTTTTCACGCAATTGCAGGCCCTCGCGATCGGCCGCCACGACGGCTGGCAGTCGGGTCAGCTGCTCTCGCGCGCCATCGACGATCTGTCGGTGCTGCGGCGGTTCGTCGCGTTCGCCGGTCCGTTCCTCATCGTCAACGGGGTGATCATGCCCACCGGGCTGATCGTGTTGTTCGCGATGAACTGGCAAGTGGGACTGATCTTCACGGTGACCTCCCTGCCGCTGACGCTGTTCTGCGCGCGCTTCGTCCGCCGCTTCGAGGTGGCCTCGCGGCGTTCGCAGGACCAGTCCGGCGACCTGGCCACCATCGCCCAGGAATCGGCGCAGGGCGTGCGGGTGCTCAAGGCGCTGGGGCGCGGCCGCTTCTTCGGGATGCGTTTCACCGCGCTCTCGCGCGAGCTGCAACGCACGGAAATGGAGAAGGTGCGCCTGGACGCCACGCTGTGGGCGGCGTTGGTGACCTTGCCGACCGTGTCGATCGCGGTGTCACTCGGGGTGGGTGGCTACTCGGTGGTGCACGGCTCGATGACGATGGGCACGCTGGTCGCGAGCATCACGCTGGCCACGTTCCTGCAGTGGCCGATCATCTGGCTCGGCTTCCTGCTGTCGGAGCTGTTCGAGGCGCGCACCGCCGCCGATCGCTTCTGGGAGATCATCGACACCCCGCTCGACATCACCGACCCGCCGCACCCGGCGGAACTCCCTGACCCGCTGCGCGGGGAACTGGTCATCGACCGGGTCCGCTTCGCCTACCCGCGATCCGGGGACGGTCCGGAACACACCGTGCTGGAGGAGATCTCGCTGCGGATCCGGCCGGGGGAAACGGTCGCGCTCGTCGGCGCGACGGGCAGCGGCAAGACCGCGCTGCTCGAACTGATTCCCCGGCTCTACGACGTCAGCGGGGGCCGGATCACCATCGACGGCGTCGACACCGCCACGCTGCGCCTGGCGCAGCTGCGCCGGGTGGTGACGGTGGCCTTCGAGGAACCGGTGCTGTTCTCGGCCAGTGTGCGCGAGAACGTGGCACTGGGCGACGCGCGTGCCACCGACGACGACGTGCGGCAGGCGCTCGATATCGCGCAGGCGAGCGAATTCGTCGACGCGTTGCCGTGGGGGCTCGACACCCGCATCGGTGAGCAGGGCATGAGTCTGTCGGGCGGACAGCGTCAGCGTCTGGCCCTGGCCCGAGCTGTGCTCACCGGCGATACCGCCGCCCACGGCCGGATCATGGTCCTCGACGACCCGCTGTCGGCGCTGGACGTGGAAACCGAAGAGCGCGTGCAGGATCAGCTGCGGGCGGTGCTCTCCGGCGCTACTACTCTGCTCGTCGCGCACCGGCCGTCCACTGCCGCGCTGGCCGACCGTGTCGCGCTGCTCGCCGACGGACGCATCGTCGCCGAGGGCAGCCACGAGAAACTGCTGCGCACCAGCAGCCACTACCGCGAACTGATGGGAGGTGAAGCATGAGCACCGAAACGGTGACGACGGAAAAGGATGTGCCGGAGGAGAAGTCCGATCTGGCGGCCGACTGGCGCGGTATCGCCAAAGAGGACGACGCCGTCACCGGCACCGGAAACCTGGTGCTGGCCGGGCGATCCCGGCGATTGCTCCTCAATCTGGTGCGGCCCTACCGCAAGCAGGCGATTCTCACCTTCGTCCTGATCCTGCTCGACAACGCGGCCAAGGTGTCGCTGCCGCTGTTCATCGCCTATGGGCTCGACCACGGCATCAGCCAAGGCCGCCAGGGCAATTGGACGCCGATGATCGCGACCGTCGCCGGATTCGTCGCGGTGACGTTGTTGTCGGGACTCACCACCTTCGCCTTCCTGCGGGCCTCCGGGTGGCTGAGTCAGCGGGTGCTGTTCGACCTGCGGGTGCGCGCGTTCCGGCACACGCAGCGATTGAGCGTGTCGTTCCACGAGAAGTACACCTCGGGCAAGGTCGTCACCCGGCTCACCAGCGATATCGAAGCACTGCAGGAACTGCTCGAAGGCGCGCTGAATCAGGCACTGAGCGCGGTGATCTCGGTGGTGACCATCGCGGCCCTGCTGATCTGGCTCGACCCGCTGCTCGCCTCGATCGTGCTGATCGGGTTCGTGCCGCTGGTGCTGGTCACCCGGTGGGCGCAGCGGCGTCAGCGGGCGGGCTACCGGCGCACCCGCGGGGCGATCTCGCGCGTTGTCGTGCAGTTCGTCGAGTCGATGAGCGGCATGCGCGCGGTGCAGGCGTTCCGGCGCGAACACCGCAACGAGGAGGTCCTCGGCGTCGAGGATTCGGCGTACCAGAAGGCGACGACCACCGCGGTCCGCGGGATGGGCGACTACGTCGGGCTCTCCAACTTCATCGGCAAGCTGACCACGGTGATCGTGCTGCTGGTCGGCGCCTGGCAGGTGATGGAGGGCAACCTCGCGATCGGTGTACTCGCCGCGTACCTGCTCTACCTCGACCAGTTCTACGGTCCCCTCGACGAACTCGCGCAGGTGTTCAACTCCTACCAGTCCGCCGCCGCGGCGCTGGAGAAGATCTCCGGCGTGCTCGAGGAGGAGCCGGCGGTCGCCGAACCCGAACGCCCGGTGACACTCGAGCGGGCGACCGGTGCGGTGCGGATGGACCAGGTCTGGTTCGGCTACAACACCGCGTCGGTGCTGCCGGAATTCGACCTGGAGATCCCGGCCGGACAGGTGGTGGCGCTGGTCGGTGCCACCGGTGCGGGCAAGTCGACGCTGGCGAAACTGCTCACCCGGTTCTACGACCCGAGCGGCGGCGTGATCACGCTCGACGACGTGGATCTGCGCCACCTGGCCGATGTCGAGCTGCGCAGGCACGTCGTGATGATCACGCAGGAGGCATACCTGTTCTCCGGCACCATCGCCGACAACATCCGGCTCGGCAGGCCCGACGCGACCGACGCCGAGGTCACCGCGGCCGCGCGCGCGGTGGGGCTCGACGCCTTCGTCGGCGGACTTCCCGACGGCTACGCCACCGACGTGCGCACGCGCGGTGGCAGGCTCTCGGCGGGCCAGCGTCAGCTGGTGGCGTTCGCGCGGGTGTTCCTGGCCGATCCGGCGGTGATCGTCCTCGACGAGGCCACCTCCAGCCTGGATATCCCCGGCGAGCGGCTGGTGCAGCACGCGCTGGAGACCCTGCTGCGCGACCGCACGGCCGTGATCATCGCCCACCGGCTGTCCACCGTGGCCATTGCCGACCGGGTGCTGGTGCTCGACGGCGGCCGGATCGTGGAGGACGGCGCACCGGCCGAGCTGATCGCGGGCCAGGGCCGCTTCGCAGGATTGCACGCCGCATGGCGGGATTCGCTGGTGTGATGCGCCCGTGTTGTGCGGCGCCGGGGCTGGTGTCGCTTACCGTAGAGAGGTGACGACCCCAGCCCCGGGCCCGGCCGACGGCCCCACCGAGATCAGACCTGCCTCCCGGTGGCCTGCGGTGCTCACCTGGCGTGCCCACGACAACACCCGCATGGAATCGGTGCGGGTGACGGTGAACGGCAATCGGATCAGGGCGGCGGGCCGGATGATCGGCTGCGCCGGCGATGAGCACCCGGCGTTCAGCGCGTCGTACGACCTGGTCACCGACGAAGCGGGCGCGACGCGACGGCTGTCGCTGCGCACCACCACGGCGGCCGGTGAACGCCACGCCTCGATCTCGCGCGACGAGGAGAACTACTGGCTCGTCGACGCGGGCGGCACCCACGTGCGCTCCACCTTCGGCGGCGCCCTCGACGTCGACGTGGTGCTGAGCCCGTTCTTCAACACCCTGCCGATCCGCCGGTTCGGCCTGCAGAACGCCGTCGGCGACGTCCAGGTCCCCGTCGTCTACGTGCGACTACCCGATCTGCTGGTGCAGGAGGCCGAGCTCACCTACTCGAGCGCGTCCGACGGGATCAACGTCCTCTCGCCGGTCTCGAGCGCCACCTTGACGGTCGATCCGGAAGGCTTCGTCCTCGACTACCCGGGGCTGGCCGAACGCGCCTGATCTCGCGAGAAGTACTCAGAGTGCGCGGAGCACCCCACCGTCACGACCGGCGCGGTGAAGCTCACCGAGCCAGTCGTCGGCGCCGGGGGTGATGCCGGTGATGTCCCAGGTCGTGCGGTCGTCGTAGGCGGTGCGGCCACGGAAACCCGTCTCGACGAGTTCGCCGAGACGGCTGTCCGCGCGCAGGGAATCGCGGGCAGTGACGAGTGTCTCGATGGCCTCGTCGAGCACCCGTTCCAGCGCGACCGCGTTCGGCTCGCAGATGGCGCGCACGAGGTCGGGCGCGGTGCCCGCGACGCGGGTTCCGTCGCGGAACGAGCCCGCCGCCAGGCCGAGCGCCAGCTTCCCGCCCGCGGCCCCCGCCGCGGCCAGCGCTTCGGCCAGCACATGCGGCAGGTGCGAGATCCGCGCGACAGCTCGATCGTGCTCCTCGGCGAGCACCGGAACCACCACCGAACCACAGTCCAGCGCGAGCCGCACCACCCGCGACCACGGATCCACCCGTGTTCCCTCGTCCACTCCGACCGCCCACACCGCACCCTGGAAGAGGCCGGAATCAGTGGCAGCCCAACCAGAGTGGGATGTTCCTGTCATCGGATGCCCGCCAACGTACAGAGCCTCTAGTCCGTGCTTGCGCACCGCGTCCAGCACCGGCCCCTTCACGCTCACCACATCGGTCAGCGGGCACCGGGGCGCGAGCGCGGCGATGTCGGCCAGCAGGTGTTCGACCGCGGGCATCGGCACCGCGATCACCAGCAGCGCGTCCAGCTCGGCAGCCCGCACGAGCACCGCGGACAGGTCGCCGGACACCTCGAAACCGTCCTGGCACGCCGCGGAGACGCCGGATTCGGAGCGGTTGTAGCCGAATGCCCGATACCCCGCCGCGACGGCGGCGCGCAGCAGTGAACCGCCGATCAGGCCGGTCCCGAGGACACACACAGCCCCACGCTCGTCGATGCTCATCGGAACAGATTGGCACACGAGTTCATCATTAGGGGTGGGACAGACTACCGTTTGGTCCATGGCAGCACAGCGCTCGGGCACGAACAGGGCGACGTCGGATGACGACTTCGACGTCGAAGGGTTCGCAGTGGCCGTGGTCCGCGAAGAAGGTACATGGCGGGTCAGCCCGCTCAGCTCCGATGCCCTGCACGATCTGTCGGCCGCCGAGACCGAACTGAAGGCTTTGCGCAGCTCAGGTGCGGTGTTCGGCCTGATCGACGTCGACGACGAATTCTTCATCGTGTTGCGTCCCGCGCCGAGCGGCACCCGGCTGCTCGTCTCCGACGCCACCGCGGCGATCGACTACGACATCGCCGCCGACGTCCTCGACGCGCTCAATGTCGAGATCCCCGACATCGACCCCGACGATCTCGACGACGTCGAACCGTGGGAAGAGGGCGACCTGGGCGTCCTGGCCGACCTGGGCCTGCCCGAACCGGTTCTCAGCGTGATCATCGCCGACACCGACCTCTACCCCGACGAGCAGCTCGGCATGATCGCCCAGCGGCTCGGTTTCGCCGACGAATTCGCCGCGGTCCTGGACAAAATGCCGAGGTGACCGACGAGGAGATGATGCGGGCCGCCCTGGCGGCCGCAGCCGACGCCGACCCGCGCGATGTGCCGGTCGGCGCCGTCGTCTTCGACGCGCAAGGCCGTGAACTGGCCCGCGCCACCAACGCGCGTGAAGCACTGGGCGACCCCACCGCGCATGCCGAAGTCCTGGCGTTGCGCGCGGCCGCGGCAGTCCACGGCGACGGCTGGCGACTCGAAGGCGCGACCCTCGCGGTCACCCTCGAGCCGTGCACGATGTGCGCGGGCGCCCTGGTCCTGGCGCGAATCGGCAAGGTCGTGTTCGGCGCCTGGGAACCCAAAACCGGTGCCGTCGGCTCGCTCTGGGACGTCGTCCGCGATCGCCGCCTCAACCACCGCCCCGAAGTCCGCGGCGGCATCCTCGAACCGGACTGCGTCGCCCTCCTCGACACCTTCTTCAAAAACCAACGCTGACCAGCCGATTTAACAATCTCGCACCCACTCCGGTACCGTAGTCGGCGGTGGCGTGTCCGAGCGGCCTAAGGAGCACGCCTCGAAAGCGTGTGAGGGGTAACCCCCCTCCGAGGGTTCAAATCCCTCCGCCACCGCCAAGAGCCCCTCACTTGTTCACGCAGGTGGGGGGCTTTTTCTTGTCCGAAACGCGCGCCGGTACGACGACGGTGAGGTCCGCACGGCTCGCGTGAAATGGTGCCGGAAGGTGACCGGGGTGGCGAAACCGGCCGCGGTCGCGATTTCCTCGATGGGTGCGTCGCCGGTCTCGAGCATGGCCAGTGCCGCCTGAATCCGCTGGGCGATCAGCCATTTGCTCGGTGTAGCCCCGGTTTCCCGGACGAAATGGCGCAGGTAGGTGCGCGGTGAGAGGCCCGCGACCCGGGCCAGATCGGGTACGCCGATCGGGTCGGCGAGGTGTTCGAGTGCCCAGGAGAGGCTGCGGGCGATGGGGGCGTCGAGGGGTTCGGGGGGCATGGGCGATTCGATGTATTGAGCTTGGCCGCCCGCGCGGTGGGGCTGGATGACGAGGCGGCGGGCGACGGCGTTGGCGACGGACGCGCCGAGGTCGTTGCGAACCAGGTGTAGCGCCAGGTCCAGCCCGGCGGCGCAGCCCGCGCTGGTCAGGATGTCGCCTTCGTCGGTGTAGAGGGGTTCGGGGTCGACCTGGACCAGTGGGTAGCGCTCGCGCAACAGGTCGGCGTATCGCCAGTGAGTGGTGGCCCGGCGGCCGTCGAGCAGGCCCGCGGCGGCGAGGGCGAACGCGCCGGAGCAGATCGACACGATCCGGGAGCCGTTGCTGTGCGCCCGGCGCAGCGCGTCGATCAACTCCGGGGAGGTTCGCGCGCGTGGGTCGGCGACGCTCGGGACCACGACCGTGTCGGCGGCGGCGAATTCCGCGAGACCATAGGGGCTGGTCATGGTCGCGCCGCCGATCACGTGGACGGGTTCGGGGGTTTCGGTGCAGATCTTCAGCTCGTACCAGGGCTGGTCGATATCGGGCCAGGTCAGGCCGAAGACCTCGATGACGATGCCGGTTTCGAACGCCGTCATCCCGTCGTACGCCAGCACGGAGACAGACCTCATGTCTAAATCTTAGCGATAGTCGTCTTCTACGCCACTTCTCCCGATGACACGGAAGTCCGACCATGGAGATATGTTGAAGCAACTGAAGGACTTCGCCATCGGAATCCACACCGCGAACGCGATCCGGCACGGCATCCGCCCACCTGTCGCGGCTCGGCCCGAAAGCCGGAAGCCGCGGTGCGGGGGAGCGCGGGCCACCCGGTAACGGCAAGATCTGTCGTCGGGTATTCACCTCGTCCGACCTGCGGTGTATTCCTCGCGTAATAGACTGGGTTACACCGAATCCGGGAAGGAACGATGATTATGCGCGGGCGACAGCCGCCACCCGCGAAGTCCGGGATCGGGCTCGGGGGAAAACTTCTGGTTCTCATCGTGCTCGGCTGGGTCGCTGTCGGGCTGCTCGCGGCCGGCCAGCGCCACCACTTCGCGCACCTGCCCAAGCAGTGTTCGGACTGGGCGACCATCGCGGTCACCGCCGCGGCGGGGCCCGCGAACTACATCGGGCTCAATCCGCGCGTCACCGAATGCCAAGTGCCGCAACCGAGTCAGTAGCGAAACGGCCGGGAAACCAGAGTTCCCCGGCCGTCGGCGCTCAGCCTTGCGGTAGCGGCGCGACCTGCCGCTGTTCGGCCTGGACCTCGCGCAGCCGCGAGCCCTCGATGTCGATATCGGGCACGATCCGGTCCAGCCACTTCGGCATCCACCACGCCCACTTGCCCAGCAGCACAAGCAAAGCGGGAATCAGCACCATCCGGACGACGAACGCGTCCAGGGCCACGCCCGCAGCCAGCGCGAAGCCCATCGACTTGGCGGTGACATCGGATTCCAGCAGGAACGAACCGAACACCGAGATCATGATGATCGCCGCGGAGGTCACCACGCGCGCTCCGTGGTGATACCCCTTGATCACGGCCTCGGTGGGGTCGGCGCCGTGCACGTATTCCTCGCGCATCCGGGTTACCAGGAACACCTGGTAGTCCATGGCCAAGCCGAACACCAAGCCGATCAACATGATCGGCAGGAAGCTCACCAGTGGATGGGGATCCTTGATCAGCCCGAGTTCGCCCTCCTGGAAGATCAGCACGGTCGCGCCGAAGGTGGCTCCCATCGACAGCAGGAAGCCGAGCGCGGCGGTGAGCGGGACCAGGATGGACCGGAACACCAGGATCAGCAGGATGAACGCCGCGCCGGCCACGATCGCCATGTACGGCACGATCTTGCTCAACAGGACATGGTCGATGTCGGCGTAGATGGCGGTGGTTCCGGTGATGCCGTACGACATCTTGTACTGCTCGTTCAGATCGGATTCCGCAGCGCGCGCCGACTGCACCAGATCCTTCGTCGACTGCGCGTTGGGCCCGGTCTTGGGTATGCCGTTGATCAGGGCGCCCGCGCCGTCCTTGCTCATCTGCGGCTCGGTGACCAGATCCATGTCGGGGTAGGACTGCAGCTTGTCGCG
Organism: Nocardia sp. NPDC055002; assembly: GCF_053608825.1. Classification (NCBI taxonomy): domain Bacteria; kingdom Bacillati; phylum Actinomycetota; class Actinomycetes; order Mycobacteriales; family Nocardiaceae; genus Nocardia; species Nocardia sp. NPDC055002. Next base: position 368,989 of record NZ_JBSGWE010000004.1, on the reverse strand, counting down.
CAAGGCATTCAGCGCCGCCTGCCGCTGGTCGGCAGGGGTGTCGCTGAGGTCGACGGCCACCTGCAGGACACCGTTGCTGCCCTCGCCGAAGCCTTCGGTGCGCAGGTCGTAGGCCTTACGGACGGTGGTCGACTTGGGCAGGCTGTCCTCGCCCGGCAGGCCGAGGTTCAGGTTCAGTGCCGGTGCGGCGAGCAGGCCGAGCACCACGATGGCCAGGATCATCGTGACCGCGGGGAACTTGGCGATCACCCTGGCCACCCGGGTGCCGTTGGTGACGACACTGTCGTCCTCGGGATCGTGCTGGGCGATCAGCGGCAGCTTCGGCTTGAACAGCGCCTTGCCGAAGGCGCCGAGCAGCGCGGGCATCAGGGTGATGGCGGTGAGCACGGCGAACGCCGCCGCGATGGCGCCACCCAGACCCATGAACGTCAGGAACCTGACCCCGACGATGCTCAGCCCGACCAGCGCGATGATCACGGTGAGCCCGGCGAACACCACCGCCGAGCCCGCCGTGCCCAACGCGGTACCGGCCGCCTCCTCGGCGGAATCCTGCACCGCCAGTTCATGTTTGTAGCGCGAGACGATGAACAGCGCGTAGTCGATGGAGAGCGCGATGCCGATCATCGAGGCCAGGAACGTGGTGAAGCTCGGCACCGACAGCACCGAGGTCGACAGGAAGATCAGCGAGGTCGCCGCGCCGAGGCCGACAATCGCGGTGATGATCGGCACGAACGCGGCGACGATGGCGCCGAACGCCACGATCATCACCACCAATGCCACGGCCATACCGATCATCTCGGACTTGCCGCTCGGCATCTCCTGTTCCATCGCGATGGTGCCGCTGATCTCGACCGTCAGCCCGGCCGCGCGGGCGGAGTCGCCGGCGTTGTAGGCGGCGTCGCGTTCGTCGGCGGTGATGTCGGCGAAGTCCTTGATCGCGAACGGGACGCTGAAGTACGCGACGGTCTCGGGTGCGGTCTCGTTCAGCACATTCAGGGGCGCGCCACTGCATGTCGACGGATCGGGTTGCCCGGTGAGACAACCCATTTCCTCGGTCGCGGTGATCGGATTCACGATCGGTTCGGCATGGTCGACGATGTCGAGCTGCTCGAGCTTGCTGATCAGGTCATCGATCGCGGCGCGGTTGGCCGGGTCGGTGAGCTTCTGGCCCGCGGGCGCTCCCACGACATAGGTGCCGGTCACCGCGTCGAACGCGAACGCCTCCGACATACCGGGGAAGTGCTTGTCGAGGATCTCGGTGGCCCGTTCCGAGGGCAGGTTCGGCATGCTGAAGTCGTCGGTCATCGGCTTCTGCAACGAGGATCCCAGCCCCGCGAGCACCATGAAGAGCAGCAACCAGACGGGCAGCACAATCCATTTGCGGCGAAAGGCCAGCTTGCCCCACCGGTAGAGATAGATGGACACGGTTCTTCTCCTCGTGGATCGGTGCGGAGCGCGGATCGGAGGTGTAGCCGGGTCGAACTAGCCCTGAGTCTGGTGCCCAGCAACGGCGATATCAAGCACCGGTGCAGCGCGGATGCCGAAAACGAACGGCCCCGCAATCCGGTAGCGGATTGCGGGGCCGTGCTGGAGGTCGCGGGTCAGCCGACCGAAACCGGGTGCTTCACCGTTTCGACGTTCTCGGTACGCAGCTGCTCGAGCTTCGCACCCTCGACGTCGATATCGGGCACGACGCGGTCGAGCCACTTCGGCATCCACCACGCCCATTTGCCCATGATCACCAGCAGCGCGGGCACCACGACCATGCGAACGATGAACGCGTCGATCGCCACACCGGCGGCCAGCGCGAAACCGAACGACTTGGCGGTGACGTCGGTCTCCAGGATGAAGGAGCCGAACACCGAGATCATGATGATCGCGGCCGAGGTCACCACGCGGGCACCGTGGTGGTAACCGGCGACCATCGCGTCCTTGGGCGACTTGCCGTGCACGAATTCCTCGCGCATCCGGGTCACCAGGAACACCTGGTAGTCCATGGCCAAGCCGAACACCAAGCCGATCAACATGATCGGCAGGAAGCTCACCAGCGGCTGCGGATCCTCGATCAGGCCGAACTTGCCCTGCTGGAAGATCAGCACCGTCGCGCCGAAGGTGGCGCCCATCGACAGCAGGAAGCCGAGCGCGGCGGTGAGCGGGACCAGGATCGAGCGGAACACCAGGATCAGCAGGATGAACGCGGCACCGGCCACGATCGCCAGGTACGGCAGGATCTTGCTGAGCAGTACATGGTCGACATCGGCGTAGATGGCGGTGGTGCCGGTGATGCCGTACTCCATGCCGTACTGCGCGTTCAGATCCGCTTCCGCGCCACGTGCTTCGGCGACCAGATCCTTGGTGTCCTGGTTGTTCGGACCGGACTTCGGGACACCGTTGAGCATGACGCCCTGGTTGTCCTTGCTCCACATCGGCTCGGTGACGTAATCCATGCCCTCGTAGGACTCGAGCTTGGCGCGCAGCGCGCCGACGGCGGCCTCGCGCTCACCCTCGGGCGTCGCACTCAGGTCAGCGGCGACCATGAGTACACCGTTGCTGCCCTCGCCGAAGCCTTCGGTCCGCAGGTCGTAGGCCTTACGGATGGTGGAGGTCTTCGGCATGCTGTCGTCACCGGGCAGGCCGAGGTTCAGGCCGGCGGCGGGCGCGGCGAGCGCACCGAGCACGATCACCGACAGGATCAGCGCGACCCACGGCGCCTTGGCGATCACCTTGGCGAAACGCTGGCCGTTGGTGACCGAGGTGTCGTCGTCCGGATCGTGCTGCGCCACGATCGGCAGCTTCGGCTTGAACAGCGACTTGCCGAAGGCGCCCATCAGCGCCGGCATCAAGGTGACGGCGGTGAGCACGGCGAACGCGGCGGCGATGGCGCCACCCAGACCCATGAAGGTCAGGAACTCCACGCCGACGATGCCGAGCGCGCCGAGCGCGATGATCACGGTGAGACCGGCGAACACCACGGCCGAACCGGCGGTACCGAGCGCGGTACCAGCGGCTTCTTCGGCCGAATCACGCACGGCCAGTTCGTGTTTGTACCGGGAGACGATGAACAGCGCGTAGTCGATCGACAGCGCGATACCGATCATCGAGGCCAGGAAGGTGGTGAAGCCGGGCACCTCCATCACCGAGGTACCGAGCATGATCAGCGAGGTCGCCGCGCCGAGGCCGACGATGGCGGTGATGATGGGCACGACCGCGGCGACGATGGCGCCGAAGGCCACCACCATCACGATCAGCGCGACACCCATGCCGATCAGTTCGGACTTGCCGCTGGGCTGTTCCTGCTTCATCGCGATCGAGCCGCTGAGTTCGACGGTCAGCCCGGCGTTGCGGGCTTCGGCGCCGACCTCGAAGGCGGCATCGCGCTCGGCGTCGGTCACGTCGGTGACGGCCTTGATGGTGAACGGGACGCTGAGCACGCCGACGGTGCCGGGTGCGGTCTCGCTCAGCACATTGAGCGGGGCCGACGAACACTTCGACGGGTCAGGGGCGGCGAGGCAGCCCATCTCCTCGGTGGCCGCGACCGGGCTGGCCAGCTTCTTCTCGTGGTCGACGATCGACAGGTCGTTGAGCTTGGCGATGAACGCGTCGATCGCGGCCCGGTTGGCCGGGTCGGTGAGCTTCTGCCCCTCCGGCGCGCCGATCACGTAGGTACCGGTGACGGCATCCATCGAGAACTGCTCCGACATGCCTTCGAAGTGCTTGTCGAGGATCTCGTTGGCGCGGGCCGACGGGAGCTCGGGCATGCTGAAGTCGTTGGACATCGGCTTGCTCAGGGTGGCGCCGAGGCCGCCGAGCAGCACGAACAGCAGTAGCCAGACCGGCAGGACAATCCATTTACGGCGGAAAGCGAACTTTCCCCATCTGTACAGGTATACGGACACGCGTGTGCTCCTAGCGCGAAGAACGGGTGGGTGGCATGGCTCGTAGACAGCACTCGCGGGCCACCCCTGCGGGACCCGCCTCCACAACATCGTTTTCTGCCTACCGTGCGGTAGGTAGACTACCTAGTGGATAAGTGGAGGAGCAACCTCAATATTGGGGGCTCCGGATCCGTCACACCGAATCATGGGAGGATTGCCGCCATGCCCGCCCGAGACATCGCCGACACCGTCACCGCAGGTGGGGGTACAAAACAGGCGATCCGCGACGCCGCTGTACAGCTGTTCGCCGCCAAGGGTTTCGAACAGACGAGCCTGCGCGAGGTGGCGGATGTGGTGGGAATCACGAAGGCTTCGCTCTATTACCACTACGCGTCGAAGCTCGATCTGCTTCTGGCGATCATCGATCCGATCATCGATCACATGCGCGACATCGTCGAGGACATCGAGGCCGTTCCCTACAACGACGAGGGCATTCGCGCGGTCCTGCGTACCTACCTGCGCGGCATGATCCGCCATCGTGACGCGGGCGCGCTGTGCGTGCGCGACACCGCGGCCATCGTCAACGCCATCGCCGATCGCTACCCCGACCTCATGGAACCCACCCGTGAGCTGCGGCTGTGGCTGGCCGGGCCCGGTCCGACCCAGAACTCGATGCTGCGTGCCGCCGCCGCCATCGAGGTGCTCGGAGTGGCGCTGCTGTCCTCGGAGCTGGCACCGGGCGCCACCGACGAGATGGTCGAGAAAACCCTTCTCGACGCGGCAACCTGCGTACTGACCGGCTGTGTCAATCCGGCGTGAGCGGGCGGCCCGCGTGGCTACCGCCTCCGGCCGCTGACCGCTCACGCCAGGAGCACCGCGTAAGTTCGACACCGTGCATATCACCGCCAGGGTCGATTACGCGGTGCGAACGCTGCTCGAGCTCGCCGCGGCCGACGGAGTCGTCAAGTCCGAGGCCATCGCCGCCGCCGCACAGATCCCACCGAAGGTGCTGGAAACGGTGCTGGCCGAACTGCGTCGCGCCGACCTCGTGCTGAGCAGGCGCGGTCCCGACGGCGGGTATCGCCTCGGCAGGCCCGCCACCGAGATCTCGGTGGCCGATGTGATCCGCGCCGTGGAGTCGCCGCTGGCGTCGGTGCGCGGGCAGCGGCCCGAAGATGTGCGGTATCCGGGCGCGGCGGAACCGCTGCAGCAGGTATGGATCGCGCTGCGGGTCAATATTCGCGCCGTGCTGGAGAACGTCTCCATCGCCGACGTCGCCACCGACCGGCTGCCCGGTTTCATCGGTGAACTGGTCGCCGACCCCGGCGCCTGGGTGCGTCGCGAGCCGCGTACACCCGCAGGCACATGAAGTTATCCACAGGCTGAGAGTTGTCCACAGGGCAGGTAAAAGCGCTCGGCGCTGCTCACCCGCGCGCTGTAGCCTTCGACCATCATGTTGATCACCCTGCTGCGGACCTACCTGGCCCCGTACCGCGCCCAGCTGGCGGGTGTCCTCGTACTCCAGCTGATCTCGGTTATCGCGATGCTCTACCTGCCCAGTCTCAATGCCGATCTGATCGACGACGGTGTCACCAAGGGCGACATCGGTTTCATCTGGACCACCGGTCTGTGGATGCTCGCGGTGAGCTGTGTGCAGATCGTGGCCTCGGCCGCGTCGGTGTACTTCGGCGCGCAGGCGGCGATGGGCGCCGGTCGCGACATGCGCGGTGGCGTGCTGCACCGGGTGGAGACGTTCTCGGCCAGAGAGGTGGGGATGTTCGGCGCGCCGTCGCTGATCACCCGCTCGACCAACGATATTCAGCAGGTCCAGCTGCTCATCGTGATGTCGGTGACGATCCTGGTGATGGCGCCGATCATGTGCGTCGGTGGCGTCATCATGGCGCTGCGCGAGGATCTCGGGCTCTCGTGGTTGCTGCTGATCGCGGTGCCCGCCCTCGCCCTCTCCATGGGCACGATCGTGGCCAGGATGGTGCCGGGGTTCCGGCAGATGCAGGAACGCATCGACGGAGTCAACCGGGTGCTGCGCGAGCAGATCACCGGTATCAGGGTGGTCCGCGCGTTCGTGCGTGAGCGGCAGGAGATCTGGCGCTTCGGGATGGCCAACACCGCGCTCACCGACGCGTCGCTGCGCGTCGGCAAGCTGATGGCACTGATGTTCCCGACCGTGATGTTGATCAGCAATCTGACCGCTGTCGGCGTGATCTGGTTCGGCGGTCACCATGTGGACAACGGCACGATGCAGATCGGCTCGCTCACCGCGATGCTGTCCTACGTCATGCAGATCCTGATGGCCGTCATGATGGCCTCGTTCCTGGCGATGATGGCTCCGCGTGCGGCCGTCTCCGCCGATCGGATCGGCGCGGTGCTCGAGACCGAGTCCTCGGTGCGCCCGCCGCGGTTGCCGCAGTCGTTCAAGGGCGACCAGGCCACGGTCGACCTGCAGTTCGCGGAATTCGCCTACCCCGGCGCGGAGAAGCCGGTGTTGCGCGGTATCCGTTTCCAGGTGTCGCCCGGTACCACCACTGCCGTCGTCGGTTCCACCGGCGCGGGCAAGACCACGCTGATCAACCTGATCCCGCGCCTGATCGACGTCACCGACGGCGCGGTCTACGTCGGCGGCACCGATGTGCGCCACCTCGACCTCGAACTCCTGCGCAGCGGGATCGGATTGGTGCCGCAGAAGGCCTATCTGTTCTCCGGCACCATCGCGACCAACCTGCGCTACGGCAAGCCCGACGCCACCGACGACGAACTCTGGCATGCGCTCGAGGTCGCCCAGGCGGCCGATTTCGTGCGGGAGATGCCACAGGGTCTCGATACTCCGGTGGCCCAGGGCGGCACCACGGTGTCGGGCGGTCAGCGCCAGCGGCTGTGTATCGCCCGCGCGCTGGTGCGCAGGCCACGGATCTTCCTGTTCGACGATTCGTTCTCCGCGCTCGATGTCGCCACCGACGCCCGGCTGCGTGCCGCGCTGAAGCCCGAGACCGCCGACGCGTCGGTGATCATCGTGGCCCAGCGGATCCAGACGATTCGCGACGCCGACCAGATCGTCGTCCTCGAAGACGGTGCGATGGCTGGCATCGGAACCCATGACCAATTGATGCAGCGCTGCTCGGAGTACCGCGAGATCGTCGAGTCCCAGCTGAGCGTGGAGGAAGCCCGATGAGGCCAGGTGGACCCGTTCCCGGAGCGCCGGGAACGAAGGCCAAGTCGTTCAAGCCGTCGCTGAAGCGACTACTGAGCAGGCTGGCTCCCGAGAAGTTCACCGTCGGCCTGATCGTCGCGCTGGTGATCACCTCCGTGGTACTCAATACGCTCGGCCCGTACCTGCTCGGCAAGGCGACGAACCTGGTGTTCGACGGCTTCGTCGGCAAGCAGCTCGAACCAGGGCTCACCAAGGACCAGACCGTCGAGCTGCTGCGCAGCCAAGGCGAGACCACCCGCGCCGACATGCTCTCGGCGATGAACGTGATCCCCGGTACCGGCATCGACTTCGACGCCGTCGGCCGCGTGCTGATGCTCGTGCTGGCGCTGTACGTGGCCGCCGCGATCTTCGGCTGGCTGCAGGGTTATCTGCTCAATATCGCCATCAACCGCACCGTGAAGCGGCTGCGCGACGAGGTGGAGCAGAAGCTGCACCGGCTGCCGCTGCGCTACTTCGACACCGCGCCGCGCGGTGACGTGCTCAGCCGCGTCACCAACGACGTCGACAATGTCTCGCAGAGCCTGCAGCAGACGATGAGCCAGCTGCTGGTCTCGCTGTTCACCGTGGTCGGCATCCTGATCATGATGTTCTGGATCTCCCCGTTGCTGGCGCTGATCGCGCTGCTCACGGTGCCCGCCGCGATCGTGGTGACCGCGCAGATCGCCAAGCGGTCCAAGCCGCACTTCGTCAACCAGTGGAAATTCACGGGCGAGGTGAACTCCTCGGTAGAAGAGGCCTACACCGGCCACGAGATCATCACCGCGTTCGGCCGCGGTCGCGAGGTCGGTGAGGAGTTCGACAAGCGCAACGACAAGCTCTACGACGCGAGCTTCAAGGCACAGTTCATTTCCGGCCTGATCATGCCCGCCATCATGTTCCTCGGGAACGTGAACTTCGTGTTCATCGCACTGGTCGGCGGGCTGCGGGTGGCCACCGGCAATCTGTCGCTCGGTGACGTACAGGCGTTCATCCAGTACTCGCGCCAGTTCAGCCAGCCGCTCACCCAGATCGGCGCGATGGCGAACCTGCTGCAGTCCGGCGTCGCCTCGGCGGAGCGGATCTTCGAGATCCTCGACGCCGAGGAGCAGTCCCCCGATCCGGTGGTGGAGATCGCGCGCCCGGTGGATCGCGGGCGGGTGGAGTTCGAGGCGGTGTCCTTCGGCTACGACCCGGAAACCCCTGTCATCGAACGGCTTTCGCTGGTGGCCGATCCCGGCCACGTGGTCGCCATCGTGGGCCCGACCGGCGCGGGCAAGACCACGCTGGTGAACCTGCTGATGCGCTTCTACGAACTCGACGCGGGCACCATCGCCATCGACGACGTCGACATCACCACCATCACTCGCGACCACTTGCGTTCGCGCATCGGCATGGTGCTGCAGGACACCTGGCTGTTCAAGGGCACCATCCGCGAGAACATCGCCTACGGCAATCCGACGGCGCCGGAAGCCGACATCCAGGCCGCGGCCAGGGCGGCCTACGTCGACCGGTTCGTGCACTCGCTGCCCAACGGCTACGACACGGTCATCGACGAAGAGGGTGGCGGGGTGAGCGCGGGCGAGAAGCAGCTCATCACGATCGCCCGCGCGTTCCTGGCCAAGCCGTCGATCCTGATCCTGGACGAGGCGACCAGCTCGGTCGACACCCGCACCGAGTCGCTGGTCCAGCACGCCACCGCGGCCCTGCGCCGCGATCGCACCAGTTTCGTGATCGCGCATCGGCTTTCGACGATCCGCGACGCGGATCTGATCGTCGTGATGGACAAGGGCCGCATCGTCGAACACGGCACCCACGAGCGGCTGCTCGCCGAGCGCGGGCCGTACTACAACCTGTACAACGCCCAGTTCGCGGCCGCTCAGTAAGGCCCTGGCACGATGGGTCGGTGGCCGACAGCAGCGAGTTCTCCTTCGAAGTAGGCACCCGTCTGGACGGGGGCAGGCACGGTCGGACCGGGGTGATCTCCACCCCGCACGGCGAGATCGCCACGCCCGCTTTCATTCCGGTGGGAACGAAGGCTTCGGTGAAGGCCGTGCTGCCGGAGACGATGCGCGAGATCGGGGCGCAGGCGCTGCTGGCCAACGCCTACCACCTGTACTTGCAGCCCGGCGCCGACATTGTCGACGAGGCGGGTGGGCTCGGGAAGTTCATGAACTGGCCGGGGCCCACCTTCACCGACAGCGGCGGGTTCCAGGTGATGTCGCTGGGGGTCGGGTTCAAGAAGGTCCTCGCGATGGAGGCTGTCGACATCCGGTCCGATCAGGTGATCGCGGCGGGCAAGGAGCGCCTGGCCACCGTCGATGACGACGGCGTCACCTTCCGTTCGCACCTGGACGGTTCCAAGCATCGCTTCACGCCCGAGGTGTCGATGGGCATCCAGCACGAACTCGGGGCCGACATCATGTTCGCCTTCGACGAGCTGACCACCTTGATGAATACCCGTGGCTATCAGGAGAAGTCGTTGCAGCGCACGCACGAGTGGGCGCAGCGGTGCATCGACGAACACGAACGGCTCACCGCCGTGCGCAGTCATCGGCCGTATCAGGCGTTGTTCGCGGTGATCCAGGGTGCGCAGTACGAAGACCTGCGGCGCAAGGCCTGTCGCGAGCTGGAGTCGATCCGGGGCAGTGGTGGAACGGAATTCGACGGGTACGGCATCGGCGGGGCGCTGGAGAAGCACAATCTCGGCACGATCGTCGGGTGGTGCTGTGATGAGCTGCCCGAGGCCAAACCGCGCCACATGCTGGGAATCAGCGAACCGGAGGACATGTTCACCGCGATCGAGAACGGGGCGGACACGTTCGACTGCGTCAATCCCTCCCGGGTGGCGCGCAATGCCGCGATCTATGTCGACGAGGGGCGGTTCAACATCAATACGGCCCGGTTCCGTCGCGACTTCACTCCGATCGACGAGAACTGCGACTGCTACACCTGCGCCCACTACACCCGCGCCTACCTGCATCACCTGTTCAAGGCGAAGGAAATGCTCTCGGCGACGCTGTGCACAATCCACAACGAGCGCTTCACGATTCGTCTCGTCGACCGGATCAGGGCCAGCATCGAGGGCGGCTACTTCGACGAGTTCAAGAAGGAGTTCCTTGGTCAGTGGCGGGGCCGGATCAAGGTGCCGGGGGAGTAGGCGGCGGACCTTGCGATCCGCCGCCCGTCCTGCGGGCTAGTCGTGCAGTGCGTCGACCTTCGCCGGGGCGTAGGTCGGTTCGGTCTTCTTGAGGACGGCGATGACGCGGTAGGTGATCGGCATGACGAGCACCTCGCACAGGGTCTTCCACAGGAAGCCGACGATGACGTAGTTGATGAACGACTGCCAGGTGTTGATGCCGATGGCGGTAGCGGCGATCGAGCAGAAGATCAGGGTGTCGGCGAACTCGCCGACAACGGTGGAGCCGATCAGGCGAGCCCACAGGTGCTTTTCCTTGGTGCGCTCCTTGATCAGTACCAGGGTGGCCGAGTTCAGCAGCTGACCGACGAAGTAGCCGGCGAGACCGGCGAGCACCAGCTGGGGGGTGGTGCCGAGGACCGTGCGGAAGGCTTCCTGGTTCTCATAGAAACCCGCGGGGGGCAGCTGGATGGCGATGGAGAAGCAGGCGACGGTCAGCAGCAGCGCGGCGAAACCGGTGTAGATGGCGTGGCGGGTGGCGCGGAAGCCGTAGACCTCGCTGAGCACGTCGCCGAGGATGTAGGCCAGCGGGAACAGGAAGAAGGCGCCGTCGGTCGCGATCGGCAGGATCTGGATCGGGCCCAGCATCACCGAACTGTCGGTGAAGAACTCCACACCTTTGGTGGCGCAGATATTGGAGATGATCAGCGTCGCGGTGAACAGGGCGACGATTACCGGATAGAACCCCCGCGCAACCTGGGCGAATGCCGCATGTTCCGGCGCGGGGTGCCCAGATTCGGCGGGCTTGTCGAGCGAATTCGTATCAGTCACGGCCCATATTCTCCCAGGTCCGCCAAACCTGATGTGTCTCTATCAAGGGCGGCCCGAAGGGCCCCGCCTCGAGCGCGCCAGCGCTCAACAGACGCGTATGGAATACCCTGTAGCAATGACGAATCCCGGCGATTCCGACGAGTGGTGGAAGCAGTACGGCGGCTCCGGCGTGTCCCCGGAGTCCGGCGCGCCGGGTTCGGTGCCGCAGCATCCGACCGCCCCGCCGTCGCAGCCTTCCCAATACCCGTCGTCGCCGCAGTATCCCCAGCAGCCGGCGCCGCCCCCCTCGCAGCCGCAGTACCCGCAGCAGCCACCGTCGCAGCCGCAGTACCAGCAGCCCAATCAGCCGCAGTACCCGCAGCAGCCGCCCGCTTACGGGCAGCAGCCCGGCTACGGCGGCTATCCGGCGGCGGGCGCGTACCAGCCCTACGGGCAGTACCCGCAGCCACAGGGCACCAACGGTCTGGCGATCGGCGCACTGGTCTCCTCGCTGATCGGTCTGTGCAGCTGCGGTGTCGGCGCGATCGTCGGCATCATCCTCGGCGTGATGGCGCTCAACCAGATCAAGGAGCGCGGCGGCGAGGGTAAGGGCATGGCGCAGGCAGGCATCTGGATCGGTGTCGCCGCGATCGTGGGCTGGATCCTCTACATTCTCTTCTTCGTGGTGCTCGGCATCGCCGGTGGACTCGACTCGTCCACGACCTACTGATCGCACAACGAAACAGGGGCGCTTCCGGATTCCGGAAGCGCCCCTGTTGTTTTCGTCAGGTGTGGGGGATCAGCCCTTGACGACCTGCGTGCCGCCGGCGAACTTGTCGTGCCAGCCCTGCTTGTTCGGGTCGTTGCTGATGGTGACCATGATGTAGATCGCCAGGCCGAGGCTGACGAGCCCACCGACGCAGGGAATCAGGCCGACAATCGTGAACAGGTTGCGCTTGAGGGACTGCTCGGGCGTCAGGCTCGGCGCGCCACCGGGGGCGAGTACGCGCAGGCCGAGGATCTTCTTGCCCAGGCTCTGGCCCTGCTGGGTGACCTCCATGGCGACGAAGTAGCCGTAGATGGCCAGCGACAAGATCAAACTGGTGGCGATCTGGCCGCCGGTGCCGCTACCGACGATGAGCCCGAGCACGATCGCGACGGGGATGCCGACGATCAGGTAGTCGATCAGACGAGCACCGATCCGGATTCCCAGGTCGGCGGCCTGTACCCCGCCGAAGCCCTGCTGCTGACCGTACTGGCCCTGCTGCGGGTAGGGCTGCTGCTGCTGACCGTACGGGTCCTGCCCGTAGGCCGGCTGCTGCTGGCCGTAGGGGTCCGGCTGGCCGTAACCGGGCTGGGGTGCGCCGCCGTGTCCGGGCTGGCCGTACGGCTGCTGCTGGCCGTAGCCGGGCTGCGGCTGCTGCTGGCCGTAGGGGTCCTGGCCGTAGCCGCCGGGCTGACCGCCCTGCGGGTACTGGTTGGGGTCGTAACCACCGCTGGTCATAATCTCAGTCCTCGTTTTGATCTTCTAGATCGGTCGATGCGTACGTTACGGACATCCCTCTGGTCGGAACAACCCGATAGGCTCGAGTATCCATGGTTTCTCAGGGATGCGCGCCGGGTCGAAAACATCGCGCAGCTCGCCGGTGGTCCGCGCGGAATACCCGAGTGATTCCGCGATCGCCGCCACGACGTCCTCGGGCGTGTGGCCCAGGGCACGTTGGTCCGAAAGGCTCACGGCGCCGTCACGTTTCGCCAGCCTCTTGCCTTGATCGTTGAGCACGAGCGGCACGTGGGCGTAGGTCGGGACGGCGAGTCCGAGCAGTTCCGCGAGATACGCCTGGCGCGGGGTGGACGGCAGCAGATCGTCGCCGCGAACCACCTGGTCGACGCCCTGGGCGGCATCGTCGACGACGACGGTGAGGTTGTAGGCGGGAACACCGTCGCCGCGGCGCAACACCAAATCGTCGACAGCGCCCCGATATCGGCCGTGCAGGAGATCGGTGATCTCGTACTCGGTGACATCGGCGCGCAATCGCACTGCGCCGACGCGTCCTTCGGCCCGCTTGGCCGCGCGCTCGGCGTCGCTGAGCGCACGGCAGGTGCCCGGGTAGGCGCCCATCGGCCCGTGCGGCGCGGTGGCGGCCTGCTGGATTTCGCGTCTGGTGCAGAAACATTCATAGGTGCGCCCGGCTGCGGTCAGTTCGGCCACAGCGGCCGCGTAGTTCGGCAGCCGTTCGGATTGGTAGACCACGGGGCCGTCCCAGTCGATGCCGATCGCGGCGAGGTCGTCGAGCTGTCCCTCGGCGGCGCCGGGCCGGACCCGGTCCAGATCGTCGACGCGGATCAGGAACTCGCGCGCGGAAGTTCGCGCGAAAAGCCAGGCGAGCACCGCGGTACGCAGGTTTCCCACGTGCAGCTCACCCGAAGGGCTCGGCGCGTAGCGGCCCGCGCCTCGACTCGTTGGCACTCCACGATCCTAGGTGGGCTCGCGGCACAGCCGCGTACGTAGCCGCTCCTCGGCGATGACGTCGCCGGCATCGAGCGCGTCGAGCAGCTCCCGCGCGTGCGCGATCAGTCCGGCGCGGTCGACATCGTGCTGCTGGGCATTCGCCGGGTAGGACCCGAGCCGCTCGCTCGCGCGGCGCAGAAGAGTACCCGCGCCTTTGGCGTTGCCGCGCTGGATGTGGGTGAGGCCGACGGCGTATTGGGCCAGTCCTTGCCAGAGCATCCGTTCGGCAACCGGCCCGTTCTTCCATGCCGCCTCCAATACCTCGTGGGCATTGAATGCCAATCCGTCGTTCAGCAGTTGCTGAGCGAAGGTGAGAGTTTGCTGGGGCCCGAGCTCGAGGTCGTCGGGAATTCGGGCGACTCCGGCACTGCCGGGGGGCAGCGGTCGGCCGAGTCGATCGCGGGGGCGGTCGTTACGGGCACGACCTGCGGTGTCACGGTCACGGGAGATCATTCCCCCATGATCCACGCCTGCCCTCGATGGTGCTCATGTGACTGCTGAGGTACGCGAGAAATTGACGTATCACGGACTAATCACATGGAAGTAAATGGGGATGTGTCAACCAGATCGGGAATGGGTAAGGGGCCTGGCAATGCCCCCGCAAACGTGAAGCTTCGCAAGGTTGGCAAAACGATATGGGAAAGCAAATTCTCTTCCGCAACATTGCGGAAGACCTGCTAGTGTTTCTTCCGCGGGGGCAGCCCCCGGAGGCGGAAACGCCTCGATGCGCTGGTTCGTGCCGGTCGGTTGCGCGCGCCGTGTGGCAGTGCCTTGTGTGCCACGAAGTAACTCATCGGTCGCGCCGGATTTCGGAATGTTGCAACGATTCCAGGAGTTATCCCCTCTTCTCGATGAACCAAAGGAGCAAGTGCCGTGGAAGTTGATGTGACCGACGCTGTGTGGCGGAAGAGCACCTACAGCGGACCCGATGGGAACTGCGTCGAAGTAGCCTTTCTCGCCGGCGGCGACATCGCCGTTCGTGACACCAAGGATCGCGGTCGCGGACCCGTACTGGCCTTCGGTCCAGGGCAGTGGCGAGCCTTCCTCGCCGATGTCACCGCGGGAGAGTTCGCGCGCGGCTGAACCGCGGGATGCATCTCGAATGGGCAATACCGGCCCCGAGTCGAGCGGACTCGGGGCCTTCTCAGTGATCTCGGCGGGGTGGCCTATCGTGGCCGGATGACCACGATGGCCGCGCGTGACGCGACGATGTACTGGCTGTCGCGGCGCACCGCCAACGACGTGTTCCTGCTCTACTCTTTCGCCGAAACCGATTCCGCCACCGACGAACTCCGCGCTTTCATCGCCGCGCGCGCCGCGCGCATTCCGGATCTGCGGATCCGGTTGCAGGAGATTCCGGGCGATCTCGGTTACCCGCGCTGGGTTCCGGCCGAATTCGCGTCCCAGCAATTCGTGCACCACCGGCCGGACGGCCTGTCGTGGCAGGCGTTGCTCGCGGATCTGGGCGAACTCCTGGGAACCGGTGTCGTCGCGACCGAATATCCCTGGCGTGTCCATGTTTTCCGGTCGGTTCACTCCGCGCCCCGGTCGGCCGAGCCCGTTGTGGTGGTGGTGCTGCAACTTTCGCACGCACTGGCCGACGGCACCCGTGCCGCCGCGATCGCGCGAGCGCTCTTCGGGATGGCTGTGGATGAAGCCGTTGTCCACAGCACACCCGATGCGCCTGTGGACAACTCGGCAGATCACCCGGTCGGACCTGGTAAAACTTCTGAACAGCCTGTGGATTCCTGTGGACAACCCTGTGGATGGATCGCTCGGCGGGTCGATCCGAGAGTGCTTGGGGTGCTGCGTCTTCCCGCGCAGCTCGCGGCGACGGTGTGGCGCGGGCGGGCCGCGTACCTCGCGCAGCGGGAATTGGCGGCCCGGACGGCCGCCGGTGAGGTCCCCGCGGCCACAACCGGGTTCGCGCCCTGTGCGCTGAATCCGGCGACCGCGGTCGCCGGTCACACAGTGAGAATGCTCGTCGTCGATGCGGACGACCTCCGCATTCCGGGCAAAACCGTCACTGTTGTTGCTCTGACGGCGATTTCGCGTGCGCTGGTAGACTATCTCTCGCAGCGAGGCGAGCAACCGGAACGGCTGGGTACCGCATTACCGATGGCACTTCCGGGGCCGAGTGCGGCCCGCAACAACTACCGCGGACTGTCCATCGACCTGCACATCGACGAACCCGACCTGCCTACGCGCGCGAATCTCATCGCCGATGAACTCGCTGCCCGCCGCGAACGAGCACTGAATCCGCTGCTCTCCGCGCAGGATCGAGTCGGCGACGTCGTCCCCGCGGTCCTGGCGGTGCGTGATGTCGAACGGGCCGAACTGGACAATGTCCCCGCGGCGCTCGATGGCAATACCGTCGTGTCCAGTGTGTATCGCGGGCCGGCCGATCTCGCCTTCGCGGGCGCCCCGGTCCTGTTCACCGGGGGTTTTCCGGCCCTCGGTACCGTCATGCACCTGACTCACGGCGTCCACGGGATCGGCGAAACGATCACGCTGTCAGTGCATTCCGATCCGCGGGTGCTGTCCGATCCGGACCGCTACCTGGAATTGCTCGCCGTCGCGCTCGATACGGTCGTCGCCGCGCACCGCTGATCCACGGGGCAGGGCCGGTTTTCACCGAAGTCGACCGTGGCCGACGCTGTTTCCCGCGCGATCGAGCTCCGCGCCCACCGCGAGCAGCGCCGAGCGCAGGGCCGTCGCCGGGTCGGTTCCCGCGGCTTCACCCTCGATCACCCCGTCGATCCGGAACGGGCAGAAGTATCCGGTTCCGCTGTCTCCCCGGTGTGGCCGCCCGATCTCGATCAGCGGGCCGGTCCGATGCGCCGCGGCGATCGCCGTCGCGAGGGCCGCATCGGCAGCTCGCGGATCACGTCGACGAGCACCCGGTAGCGCGGGCGTCGATTGCGCGTGTACCCGCTCGTACCACGCGATCACCTCGAAAGACGCTGCTCGCGTGCCGGTTTCGTAATGTCCCAGCGCTGCCCTGCTGTACGGAACGCGCGCGGCCAACGCCGCCAGCGACAACCCCGACTCTTCCCGCAATCGCCGCAACCGAGCTCCGACGACGCCGTTCCCCTGCTCGCCCCGACTGGACATGGGCTCATCGTAGAGAACTGTAGACGTTTGTAGACGCTTTTTGCTGTCCAAAAGGTCTTGTCGGCGACCATACTTTTTCGTGGCGGCTCAGCGACCACCATACCGCGCCACTCGTGCAAGCACTGACTCGTTCGGAGGGGAACCGATGGAGATCTATCTGTGGATTGCCGTGGGGCTGTTCGTGTTCGGGGCGCTGAGCCGCTACCTACTACTCACACCGCCCGCCGAACGCGGGCGCCCGAGCGTCGCCGAGATCAGGCGGCGGCTTCAGGCCGAGCGCGAGGGTCCCGGCCACGACTCGACATTGCCGTCGGTACGCAGCATTTCCGCCAGCAGCTTCTCGGCGTCGGATTTCTCCCGCGCCAGAACGCTCCAGCCGCGCACCAGACCGTCGGGGCCCGATTTCGTCGTCCACGAGCCGACGGCATGAGCACCCTGGGGATGCAGCGAGTAGTAGATGGTGCCGACCGGGAACGCGATATCCATGCCGCGCATCCAGCCGGTGAGCGCCTCACCCTCCCAGACTCGCATCTCACCACGCACCTGGGTGACCGGATCGGCCTCGGGCGCAGGCGGTTCGGCGGCCGAGTCGAGCATCAGATGGTCACCCTCGTGCCGGATGGTCACCGCCGCTACCTCGACCTCGTCCGCGTGGTTCGCCGGTTTCTGCCAGGCTGCCCACCAGTCACCCGCCAGGTCGACGCGGTTGTCGACGATGCCCGCCAGCTCCGCCAGCGAGACCTGCAACGCGTCGGCCAATCGGACCGCGACCGGCAGCGTCGGCGACTGCTCCTCGGACTCGTACCTGGTGATCTGGCGCGAGCTCACCCCGATCGCGGTGGCCAGCGCGGGCTGCGAGAGCCCGAGCAGCCTGCGCCGCTCCTGGATCACCTTCCCCGTCCCGGTGTTCATACAGTCATCGCCTCCATTGCCTGCCCCTCCCGTCACACCCTGCTGGACACTTCCGCACCAGACCCGCCGACATCGCGGGCCGCCACCCTCCGCTACGAAGACCACTGGCGCGCCGCACATGCCGACTGTCTGGCCGATTCTTCCATTTCTTCGCTCCAGCAGGCCCGTTTCGTGCTGACTCAGCACAACGGATGCGGCCCGCGCTGCCTACAGCACCTGGCGGCGACGGCCTACAGCACCGGATTGATCGACGACATCTGACCCTACGGCGCGACCCCGGACGTCACCACGCGTGCGGCTACCACCGAAACCGGACCCGACACGTTGACGAACTGATTGCGAGACGGCGAAGGTGCTGCGATCGCCGTTACCGTCGAGGTATGAGTGCGGACCCCTTGGCGGAAGGCGACGGCGCCACCATCCTCGAACGCCCAGGTCTGCGCCAGCGATGGTGGCGCTTGCGCAGGCCGTTCGTCCTGCCGTCGCAACGGGCCACCGCCGACAACATCGTCGCCGCACCCACCCCGCTGCAACCGATCGACCTCGCCGACGACGCCGAGGTGTCGCAAGTACTCGACCTGGCCGTGCGAGTGGGTGAGGTCGTGCTCTCCGCGGGTACCGGTGTCGGTGACACGTCCGCGCAGGTCCGCTTCATCGCCTCGACCTACGGTCTGAACAGCTGCGATATCGACGTCACCTTCGACGCGATCCGTATCTGGGCCGACCGTGGACCCAGCCTGCCACCGGCCAGCGATATGCGCGTGGTGAAGTACCGCTCGCTCGACTTCACGCGGTTGGCCGCGGTCGACCGGCTGACGCGCCGCATACGCAGCCAGATCGTCCCCGTGGACCAGGCGCACGCCGCCCTCGACGAACTGATCTCGTCGCGCCACCCCTACCCGCGCTGGGTGTCGACGGCGGGCTGGTCGCTGCTGGCGGCGGCGATCGCGGTGCTGCTCGGCGGTGGGTTCGTTCTCGCCGCGATCAGTTTCGTGAGCACCGCGGCGATCGATGTGGTGAACCGGTACCTGCATCAGCTCGGTCTGCCGATGTTCTTCCAGCACATGGTCGGTGGTGTCATCGCCACGATCCCGGCCATCGCGCTCGCCTCGATCAGCGACCACTGGCGTTCCGACGCGGCGCTGATCGTCGCGGCGGGCATCACCGTGCTGCTGTCGGGTCAGCAGTTGGTGGGTTCGGTGCAGGACGCCATCACCGGCGCGCCGATCACCGCGGCCGCCCGCATGCTCGAAGTGGTGATGATGACCGGCGGCATCGTGGCGGGCATCGGTCTGGCCCTGCGGATCTCGACGATGATGGGGATCGCGGTGCCCGAGATCGCGGCCAGCGCGGGCCGCGACACCGATGATCTGGCGATCAAGCTGGTGGCCGGTGCGGTCGCGGCGATCGCCTTCGCGATGGCCTGTTACGCGGAGCGGCGGGCATTGTTCGCGGCCGGGCTCAGCGGTGCGGGCGGCACCATGGCCTTCCTCGGCGCGCAGGACATCGGCTTCGGGCCGGTGGTGTCCGCCGGCCTGGCGGCCACGGTGATCGGCCTCGCCGGTGGTCTGATGGCGCGTCGCGCGCTCACCCCGCCCCTGGTCGTCGCGGCGGCGGGCATCACGCCGCTGCTACCGGGTCTGAAGGTATATCGCGGGCTGTATGCCCTGCTCGAGGACGAAACGCTGCTCGGTTTCGGGCAGATCCTCGGGGCGTTCGGTGTCGGCTGCGCGCTGGCCGCGGGCGTCATCCTGGGTGAATGGTTCGACCGGTTGCTGAGTCGTCGTGGTGCGCCGCGCGACTTCGATCCGTCGTTCACCAGCGACCGATGAAGTAGATCGGCGAGGTTCAGATCTGCACGAGCGTGCGTGGCCCGTCGGCCGCCGTGTCGGCGGGCGCCGGGTCCTGGATGCGCGGTTTTCCTGCCGCCCAGCGCATCTGGCTGCGGGCTGCGGGTGCCTCGGTGGCCGCGGGGATGACCAGCAGCGCGAGCGCGGCGCCGTTGCTGCCGACCACGTGCATGATGCGCGCGGCCTGGTCGTTGCGGGCTGTGCTGTCGCCGGATTCGCTGGTGGTCCAGTCGAATCCGAGCCGGGCCAGCTTGCCGATCCGCGGTCCGACCGCGGTCACCAACTGGTGCAACTCGGTCATCGGCTGGTCGGTTCGCGGCCACCAGGCGCCGTCGATCGGCCCGGTGGTGGCTGTGCGGTCACGCAGCATCAGCCGGATCGGCCCGGACGCGTCGCGCCCGATGCCCGTTTCAGGTGATGTATTCACTTCGTTCTGTACTTTCTGATTTCTGTGCGATCGACGCGCTCGTGGCATCGACCGGCGCGATCCGAACTCCGGATCGGCGCGAAGGCTGGGTACCCACTGGACTGCGTCGGCACGCACATCTGTGTTGGGGCGGCGACGACGGTATGTGGGTGTGGTGGGGGTCTCCCGCACCATCGGGGCTCACTCTACGGAAGCCCACTGACAGATCCACCGATTAAACGAACAGGGCCCCGACCGGCGAACCGATCAGGGCCCTGCTGTTGCGGAGGATAGGGGATTTGAACCCCTGAGGGCGTTAACCCAACCCGCGTTCCAGGCGAGCGCCATAGGCCACTAGGCGAATCCTCCGTGGAGCAGCATAGCGGGTCGCAGGGGGTCGATGCCAAACCGGACCCCCGCGACCGGTTCTGACCTGCTACTTCTTCAGAGCGGCCAGTACCTTGCGGACCTGGGTTTCGGCGGCGGTGCGCATGGCCGCCTTGTCGACGGTGCGCATCGTCGACACCTCGATCTCCACCTTCACCGAGATGTTGCTGTCGTGTGCGGCCACCACGACGGAGTAGTCACTCGGGATGGAGCCGTAGGTGTGCTGCTCGCTGGCGTAATACGCCTCCGTGCCGAGGCCGCTCACCGGGCCGTGGTCGTAGTCCTTGCCGGTGGTCTTGGTGTCGTAGCCCTTCCAGCGCGAGTAGTCGGACTCGGTCTCGCTCTCGGTCTTGAACTCGACCTCGAGCCCCAGGGCCGCGTCGTTGGCGTTGCGGCCCGACTCCTGATTCTTGGCGTCGCAGTCGTAGGAGCCGCCGCCGATGTACTCCGACGGGCCACGCTCGGTGTGGGTGGTCGTCTCGCGCGTGGACGACCACTGGTTCAGCACGGTGAGATCGACCAGGTCGCAGGCGTTCTTGCCGTCTTTGTAGACGTAGCTGCCAGCCCACTTGTCCGGATCGGGACCGAAGGGGTTGTCGTCGACCTTGTTGGCCGTGAACGCGATCAGCCCGATCACGAGAGCGCCCACCGCCACGATGGCGCCACCGACGATCCACCAGACCGCCTTGTTGCCCGACGACGGCGGCCGCGGCGGTGCGCCCCATTGCGGCTGCGGCGCCTGATAGGCGCCCGCTTGCGGATGCGCGTACTGCTGCGGCTGCGGGAACGGTTGTGGATTCGCGCCGCTCTGATACGGCCCGGGCGGTGCGGTGTAGGGCTGGGGGTTCGCGCCGCTCTGATAGGGCCCGGGCGGTGCGGTGTACGGGCCGGGCGCGCCGATATTGCCGCGCAGCACTGTCGGGTCGGCTTGGGCGGGGTTCTGACCTGCGCCTTCGCCTGGTCGTTCCCACCATGCGACGGTGGGGTCGGACGGCGGCACACCGTCGCCGGGTGGTCGCTGATTCGGGCCGGTCACGATCGGGCCCCCTCTCCAGTCATGGGGAACACCGAACCCCCCGCTGCCGATATCGGATAGATCGTAGCCAGCGTCACCGTCGGCGCGGCAGTTATACGGTTGCGTACACTCGAGTATCGACTGGTCGGATGTGGTAGTCGTCGAGGGATATGAGGTGGAACACGTCGTGGGTACCGCGCGCACGCCCCGGGCCAGATGGGTCGAGGAAGGCCTGGCCGTACTGGCGTCCTCCGGCGTCGACGCCGTGCGGGTCGAGGCGCTGGCCAAGCGCATCGGCGTGACCAAAGGCGGGTTCTACGGCTACTTCGCCGACCGCGACGCACTGCTCACCGCGATGCTCGACGTGTGGGAGAGCGAAGCGACCGACCAGGTGCTCGAACGCGTCGAAACCCTCGACCCGAAGACCAAGGCGCGCGTGGCGGGCCTGCTCACCTTCTCCAGCAATCGACTGCTCCCGATCGACCTCGCGATCCGCGACTGGGCCCGCCGCGACGACGACGTCGCCGCACGCCTTCGCCGCGTCGACAACACGCGAATGGCGTTGCTGCGCGAGACAATCGGCGTGTTCTGCGAAGATCCCGACGAGGTCGAAGCCAGGAGTCTGCTCGCCTTCTGCGCCACCATCGGCAGCCACTTCCTTGCCGCCGATCACGCGGGCCGCACCCGCGTCGAGGTCCTCACGCGCGCCGCCGACCTGCTGTTCGAAGACCGGAATCGCTAGTACCGCGAACAACCGCTACACTGGCCGACGGATCCCGCGCGGCGAGCATCCTGTGAACTCCCCCAGGGCCGGAAGGCAGCAAGGGTCAACGGGCTCTGCCGGGTGCGCGGGGTCCCCTTTAATTTCAGGGGTCCCCGCTCCGACCGATCGGCCTACGCACCTTCGCAGCGTGCGAGCCTGATCCCAGCGCCGATACCCCGCCGATTCCGAGCAACCGCCGGGTAACGTTGCGCCTGTCAGCACGCACAGCGTGCAACCCACCTTGCTGCTTCGAAAGGCTGCCCAGGATGCCCCGGCAAACGCAGATCGGTTTGATGAGCCACGAGGAACTCGTGTCCGAGCACGAGTCCCAGACCGCGAAATACGCGACGCTCAAAACTGAGAAGCTCACGCTGGATCTCACCCGAGGTAAGCCCTCGCCGGAGCAACTCGACCTGTCCTCGTCGCTGCTCTCCCTGCCGGGCGAGGGCGACTTCCGCGACGGCTCGGGCACCGACTGCCGCAACTACGGCGGCCTCACCGGTCTGCCGGAACTGCGCGCGATCTTCGGCGAACTGCTCGGTATCCCCGTGGAGCGACTGCTGGCGGGCAACAACGCCAGCCTCGAGATCATGCACGACATCATCGTGTTCTCGATGCTCTACGGCACCCCCGACTCCCCGCGCCGCTGGGTCGACGACGAGCCGATCAAGTGGCTGTGTCCGGCCCCGGGCTACGACCGGCACTTCGCCATCACCGAGGCGCTCGGCATCGAGATGATCACCATCCCGATGCGCCACGACGGCCCCGATGTCCACGCCATCGCGACGCTGCTGGCGAACGACCCGCAGATCAAGGGCCTGTGGGCGGTGCCGAACTACTCCAACCCCACCGGCGTCGTCTACTCGGAAGAGATTGTCCGCGAACTGGTTTCGCTGCCGGCCGCGGCACCGGACTTCCGGCTGTTCTGGGACAACGCCTACGCGGTGCACCCGCTCACCGACACCGCGGCGCCGGTCGTCGACGTACTCGGCCTGGCCGAGGCGGCAGGCAACCCGAACCGTCCACTGGTGTTCGCGTCGACCTCCAAGATCACCTTCGCCGGTGCGGGCGTGAGCTTCTTCGGAGCGTCGCAGGCCAACATCGACTGGTATCTGTCGCACGCCGCGAAGAAGAGCATCGGCCCCGACAAGCTCAACCAGCTGCGGCACCTGCGCTTCTTCACCGATGCCGAGGGTGTGCGCGAGCACATGCAGAAGCACCGCGCGCTGCTCGAACCCAAGTTCGCGCTCGTGCGCCGCATCCTGGAAGACCGCCTCGGCGCGTCGAAGGTGGCGTCGTGGACCGAGCCCAAGGGCGGCTACTTCATCAGCCTCGACGTGCTCGAGGGCACCGCGGCCCGGGTGATCGCGCTGGCCAAGGAGGCGGGCATCGCGCTCACCGCCGCGGGCTCGGCGTTCCCGTACAGCAAGGATCCCGAGGACAAGAACATCCGCATCGCCCCCAGCTTCCCGCAGCTGCCGGAACTGGAGAAGGCGATGGACGGACTCGCGACCTGCGTGCTGCTCGCGGCCACGGAGAAGCTGCTCTGAGATCACCGGCGTGGGTGGGGCCCGCCGAGGCCCCGCCCACGCTCAGTTCGGTTTGGTCACCAGCGTGCCGAACAGGGTGACCGAGATATGGATGTCGCCGCGGTCCGCGCCTGCCTGGAGGTCGGCGAGGAGCTGATCGCGATCGCTCGCGGTGATCGCCCCGCGCAGGGCGGCCAGGTCCGCGATGCGGCGCACCAGCGCGCCCGCGCCGACCGTTCGGTCCTGCACCAGCGCGTGTGAGCCGATCTCGTCGACCACCAGGCCGGTGGCGCTGAGCAGCCCGGCGAGGCGACGGCCCGAGAGCGGATTGGTGGTCGAGGAGATCAGGGTGTCGATCACCGCGCTCACCACCCGGGGGTTGCCGGGATGCACGATCGCGGTCGCCCAGTCGCAGTCCACCACCACCGCGCGTCCACCGGGCCGCAACACCCTGGCGATCTCGGCCGCCGCCCGCGCGGGTGCGGTGAGGTGCTGGAACACCCGTTCACACAGCACCGCGTCGAAGGTGTCGGCGCCGAACGGTAAGCCGTAGGCATCGCCGGAGACGAAGCTCGCGCTCGATCCGGACTCCACCGCACGGCGCTGCGCCGAGGCCAGCAGATTCGGATCCGGCTCGACGCCGACCGCGGTGCCGTGGGGCCCGACCTCCTCGGCGAAGGTGAACACCTCCGAACCGGTGCCTGATCCGATATCGAGGGCACTCTCGCCGGGCCGCAGCGCCAGCGCGTGGTGACTCCAGGCGCCGAGCGCGCGCATACCGGGCCGGGTGACTTCCAGATCATGGGCGTCGATCAGCTGATCCCGGGCCGCTCGGTCGAAGCGGGCCGGGCGTGGGGTGTAGTCGGTCATTCGCACCGCCAGAGTGGGAGCAGTCCTCGTGAGCATGGACTCAGAGGCTACTGGTGAAATGTGTCACGATGAATGTATGACTCGCACGCTGTGCCTCGCGCAGGAATCCGAGGCCGACGAACTACTCAGCACCGACGATTTCGCGCTGCTGCTGGGGATGTTGCTCGACCAGCAGTACCCGATGGAGCACGCGTTTCGTGGGCCGCGCAAACTCGCCGAGCGCATGGGCGGATTCGATCTGCGCCGCATCGCCGAAGCGGATCCGGCCGAATTCGAGGAACTCGCGGCCACCCCACCGGCGATTCACCGTTATGGGCGGTCGATGGCGCGGCGGGCCCAAGCGCTCGCCCAGTATGTGATCGAGCATTATGACGGCGTACCTGCGCAGATCTGGACCGCGGGCGATCCCGACGGCGCGGAGGTGCTGCGCCGGTTGCAGGACCTGCCGGGGTTCGGGGAGCAGAAGGCGAAGATCTTTCTCGCATTGCTCGGAAAACAGCGCGGCGTGCAGCCCGACGGCTGGCGAAAAGCGGCCGGATCCTATGGCGATGACGGGTCGCGACGCTCGGTCGCCGATGTCGTCGATGCCGAAACATTGTCGGAAGTACGAGAATTCAAGAAGCAGGCCAAGGCGGCGGCCAAAGCCTCCAAATGAATTCCTAGTTAAGATCTAGCTGCTTTTTTCCCTCGTCACGAGGGTGGATCTGCTCGAAGCTTGCATCTCGAACAGCTCCACAACAGATGAGGGATTGGCAGTTTTATGAAGATGAGGAAGTTCGCCGTTGTCGCGGCGCTCCTGACCGTGGCTACGGGCATCACGGCGGGCACCGTGAACGCCGCGCCGGCCGAGGAAGCCGCCCCGATCAACTACACCGCCGAGGTCGTCGACGATTCGAAGGCCGTCATCACCACTGATGCCGGCTCGCTGGTCGAAGAGGACGGTGTCTTCAAGATCAAGGCTCCCAACGGCGCCACCCTCGCGGGCACCCCCCTGAGTTTCCGCCTCGACGAGTTCGAGCTGCCGATCGCGGCCGAGATCTCGGGCAACACCGCGACCCTGACCCCGCAGCTGGATCCGGCCAAGGCGGTCTACAAGCCGGTCGCGCTGCCCTACGAGGACAAGGCGCCGTGGAAGACCGAGTACGAGCGTGAGCAGGCTGCCTGGAGCCGTCTGACCTCCACCATCTCGCTGGGTGCCGCTATCGGCACCCTGGTCGGTGGCCTCGGCGGCGCCGCGCTCGGTTGCGTCGCGGGTGCGGCGGGCGGCCTGGTCGCCGGTGGCGTGCTCGGCGCGATCTTCGGCGCCCTCCCCGGCGGCATCGGCGGCTGCGTCGTCGGCGCCACCACGATCGGTGCCCTCGGCGTCATCCTGGGCCAGATCTTCATCACCGCCCCGGTGGCGATCGGTGCTGCGATCCAGTACTTCTCCACGATCTCCGCGCCGTTCAACGCCCCGGCCAAGTAGGTCCGGCCGGGTCGTCGAAACCCCCTGCGGGAACTCCGGTTCCCCGCGGGGGGTTTTGCCGTTGACACCCATTGCGCCTGTCATGCGCACCGCTGACCTGCGGCGATGATGTGCCGCAGCGCACAATTCGCCGGTTTGGCTTGGATGGGTCGGGATTCGGTGTTAACTTGATTGTTATGTCCAGCAACCATCTCACCGCCCAGCGGGTCACCTACGTGACCGCCGCTCTGGGCTTGCGGTTGCCGTTGACGCGCGAACTGTGTCGTTCCTGCTTCTGCAGCTGAGCCCTTCAGGTTCGCGAGCTGCCACGCCCCACGTGTAGGCAATCCCGTTGGGATAACGGGATTTTTGGCAAGGAACTTCATATGTCTGCTCCCATCATCGATCGCCCCGTCTCCCGGACGGGCGCCGGTCGCCCTCGTGTTTCCCGCCCCGTTGTGCCGCCGGAGCTGCGGCGTAGCGACAACCCCGCCGCAGCGGTGCTGCGTACCGCGGCCTCCGGTCCGGTCTCGCGCGACAATGCCGCGCGAGCAACGGGTTTGAGTATCGCCACCGTCAATCGACAAGTGGCGTCGCTGCTTTCGGCGGGATTGCTGCGTGAGCGGCCCGATCTGACCGCCGCGGGCGCGGTCGGCAGGCCGCGGGTGCCCTTCGAGATCGATCACGACGCCTACCTCACGCTGGGCATTCATATCGGCGCCGAGGCGACGAAGATCGTCGCCGCTGATCTGCGTGGCCGCATTCTCGGCGGGCTCGCCATCGCCACACCCCAGACCGGGCAGGAATTCGCGGTCACCACCGTCGCGCGCAGCGCCAAGGCGTTCCTGCAGCGGTGGCATCGGCGGACGCCGCTGTGGGCCGGTGTGGCCATCGGTGGGCGGGTGGATCCGCAGAGCGGTGTGGTCGACCATCCGAAGCTGGAATGGAAGGGCGCGCCGATCGGGCAGGTGCTCGGCGATGTGCTCGAGCTGCCGGTTTCCGTCGCACCGCACGTCGAGGCGATGGCGGCCTCGGAGCTGCTGCTGCCCACCTTCGACGCGCGCAGGCCCGAGCCCGATACCGAACTTCCCGCTGCCCAGCACGGCAGCAGCCTCTACTTCTACGTCCGCGAGACCGCGGGCATCGCCGTCACCCTCGACGGCCGGGTACACACCCCGAGCAATGGGCCCGGGTCGATCGCGCATCTGCCGACGGGCTCCGATGTGCAGTGCACGTGCGGCCGGCGCGGATGCCTGGAAGTGACCGTCGGTGATCGGGCCCTGCAGGCTCGGGCTGTCGGACGCGGAATCATCCCGGCCCACAACGGGACTGCCGGGACCACGATCAATGATCTGTATCGGGCGGCCGAGTCCGGGTCCGAATCGGCGCGGGAACTGCTCGCCGAGCGGGCGACGATGCTCGGACAGACCGTCGCGCTGGTTCGCGACATGCTCAACCCGGATCGAGTTGTGCTGGGCGGGCAGGCTTTCACGGGGTACCGGCCCGCTCTGGGGCATGTGGCTCGGGCGTTTTCGCAGAGCACGCAGCTGGCCGCCACCGATATCCGGATCAGCGGATTCGGGGGGAAGGTCCAGGAATTCGCCGCGGTGGTGACGTCGTTGAGCGCGTTGTACGCGGACCCGCTGGCGGCTGTCCGCCGGGTATAGCACAGCGAAAGGCCCTGCGACTCTTGACGAGTAGCAGGGCCTTTTCGTATCCCGGGTCGCTCAGCGCGGGTTGAAGGCTCCCTCCAGTGCCGTGATGAAGAACGGGAACTGGGCGGCGAAGCGGTGCAGGTTGGGGTCTCGGTCGTAGCCGGCGAACCAGTAGAGGCCGGGTTGGGAGTCGGCTGCGGGGTTCATGTCACGGAAGGTGCGGATCCAGTTGTCCGCTCGGCCGCTGATCACCGTGTAGGGGAGGGCGCGGGAGAAGATCGTCTCCTGGTCGATGGGCGGGATCCCGTCGCGCACGACGGTGTCGAGACCACGGTGCATCGCGCGGATTCGGCCGGCGACGGTGTCGCCGAGTGGGGTTCGGGTGGGGAGGTAGTTGGGGAGCAGCATCGCCGCTCCACCCGCCAGAGCGATGGCTACGCCGACCAGGGCGTGGCCCGCGGTCAGGGCGAGGCTGACGGTGATGACCAGGCCGAGGACGATCAGGGCGGCGCCGATCCAGCGGGGGAGAGCGCGCTGTTTCGGGTCGGCGAAGGCGCCGGTCGCGACGGCGTCGTTGCGCATGGCCGCGCGGATCGGGTCCAGTTGCAGGCGGCCGGGGGCGCGCAGTTCGCGGACGGCGACGGTGTCGGTGCCTTCGGGGAGCAGCATGTCGTAGACGGTGCGCTCGTATTCGCGCAGCTGGTCGTCGGGAGCGTTGACGCGGCTGATGCGCCAATCGTCTTCGCCACGCGCGTTCACCGGGGTGATCCACAGGTAGCGCCGGACGGCGAGATCGACGACGGTGGCGGCGATGTCGACCGGATCGGCGTGTTCGTCGATGATCAGGCCGGCCTCGCCGGGGAGCACGCCATCGGGGGAGGTGAACTCCACGCGGCCTGCCTGCTGGATCAGCGGATCGAAAGCGTCGCTGCCCGCCACCGCGGCGGCGGCCCGCTTCCGTGCCAGCAGCACGTAGGCGATCATGCCGGCCAGCGCGAGCAGGAAGGCGCCGAAGGCCGCGAGCACGGGGGTGGTGAAGGCGAACGGGCCCGTACCGCCGCCGCGCACATCGGCATTCGCGGGCACGGTGCCGGGCGGCATCTGCAAGGTGAGGTCGATGGCATCGCCCTTGCGCAGGTCGGTCTGGTGCAGATAGAGCACGCCGTCGGGTTCGGTGTGGACATCGGCGCACGGCTTGGCATTGCCCGCCGAGCCGAGTTTGCAGTCGACGATGCCCATTTGGAAGCTCGGGCTGATCACCGAGACGTCGAGCACGGCAATATCGGCGTTGAGCACGCCCAGCCAGTGGAACACCTGCGTGCCCGGCATGTCGGAGACGGTGTTGTGCACCGTATACGTGAACTTCGATTCGCCCGGCTTCGCCTCGACGACGAACTGGTCGTTGACGGTGGTGGCGGTGCCCGCACCGCTCGCGGTCACATCGGTGACCTTGAAGATCCGTTCGACGTCGTCACCGACCTTGAGGCGCAACGGCAGCGACATCGTGAAATTTCCGTCGGCGGGGACCGCGACAGTTTCGATGACTTCGAGCACACCGGTTTCGGTGAGTGTGAGGTCGGCGGTGATCGAAACACCGGAGGTCGAGGGCTCCGTATGGGCTACCGGCGCGGCCACGAGCAAACCCGCCGCAGCGAGCAGCAGCGCGCCTGCGGCGCCCCCCCGAAAAGTCAGCATGGGTGCTTACTCTAGACAGCTTGCTATTCTGCGTCAGCGGCTGTCGACGACTCATGAGACGAGGGGGGTACGGGGGAGTGACTCAACCACCGTACGGTTATGGGCCGAACGGCCCAGGTGGACGACCGGTTCCACCACCCCCCGGCTATGGTCCGCCCCCGGGTTACCGGCCACAACCGGGTTACGGGCAGCCAGGTTATCCACAGCCGCAGGGCTATCCACAGGGTTATGGGCAGCGTCCGGCGTATGGTCCGCCGCCGGGATACCGCCCGCCGCCGATGCCCTACGGGCCGCCGGGCAGGCCGACTCCGCCGCCGCGAAAGCGGGGCGGTGGCTTCACTTCGGCAATCCTGGTCGTCATCTTCCTGCTGGTCGGCGGTCTGGTGAAGTACGCCGTCAATACCGGCGTCGACCTCGGCATCGGCGCGATCGGCCCGAAACCGACCACCACCTATACCCCGCAGCCCGGTACCGCGCCCGCCGCGACCGGCGACAACCCGCTGCTCACCGACTCCGACGGCACCCTGGTCCCGGCATCGTGCAACTACGCGCCGTGGGGCACCCAGGTGGACAAGGCGCGCGCCTTCTTCGAGTCGGCCGCGAAGTGCCTCGAGTCGGCATGGAAACCGCTGCTGGCGGAGAACAATCTGCCCTTCGAGTCGCCGACGCTCAGCGTCACCGCGACCACCGACGGCATCACCACCCCGTGCACCGGGTCGACGAGTAACTTCGCCGCCTTCTACTGCCCGGCGAACAAGACCATCTACATGCCGATCAGCCAGCTGCAGACCGATCAGTTCCGCGACAACTGGGTGGTGTACCTGTCGGTGTTCGCGCACGAGTACGGCCACCACGTGCAGGCTCAGTCGGGCATCCTGCGCAAGGCCAACAGCGAGCGCGTCGACGCGGGCGCCCGCTCGGCCAAGGGCCTCGAGCTCTCGCGCCGAGTCGAGTTGCAGGCCAACTGCTTCGACGGCATGTTCATCGCCTCCTCGAAGGGCGGTGGCTCGCTGACCTCCTCGCAGGTCACGGTCGCCACCAAGGATTCCTACGGCCGCGGTGACGGCCCCGGCGACATGCGCGACCACGGCACCGCCGAGCACGGCGGCCAGTGGTTCGAAACCGGCCTGGACCGCAACCTCACGGCCCAGTGCAACACCTTCACGGTGTCCGCGAGCGAAGTGAACTGAGGCTGTGCTGTTCCGCCTCCCCGCGTCTTCTGGCCGGACTCGTGTGCCACATAGGTAGCGTTGGCGGCTGACGGTGTGGTGCGGGGTGAGTCAGCCCGTTCCCGGTGAGTTACCCATGTCCGTGCGTGATCAGTTGTCAGGTGATTTCTATGTATCCCCCGCCTCCTCCGCAGCCGCCGTACGGTAGGCCCCTGCCGCCGTATGGCGGGCAGATGCCGCCGTATGGGGGACAGATTCCACAGTACGGTCGGCCCGTGATGCCGCCTTACGGTAGGCCGTTGCCGCCGCCGTACGGTTATGCGCCGCAGGGCTATCCGCCGCCGCGTCGGGGTGGTTCGGGGGCGGTCGGTGCGGTGTTGACGGTGTTGACCGTGTTCGGGGTCATCGGGTTGCTGGTCGCCGCGGTGGCCCTGTCCGATCAGAGCTCGCCGGGCTCGGTCGCCAAGACGACGCCGCCGAGTTTCACCTACAGCTCGAATTCGCCGGTGCCGACCACGAATCCGACGACTGCGCGCGCCACGACCACCGCGCGCACCACGGCGCCGACAACGACCAAACCGGCGGGGCCGCAACCTGTTATCGCCCTCGGTCAGCATCCACTGTTCAGCAACGACGACGCGGGCCTGACGAACATGGACTGTGATCTGCCGCGCTGGTCGACCGCCGCGGCGGTGGCCAAGGCCTTCTTCGCGGCGGCGCAGGTCTGCCTCGATCAGATGTGGCGGTCGAACTTGGCCGCCGCGAATCTGCCCTTCAAGAGTCCGGGGCTTGTTGTCGCGGAGAACTCCTCGGAGCTGTCATCGCCGTGCGGTGGCTCGTCCAGCGGCGCGTTCTACTGCAGCGCTTCAAGCACCATCTACATGTCGACGGTGGGGCTGGTCCTGCACAACACGCCGTATCCGCCGATGGAAGCGCTGTCGATCTACGCGCATGAGTACGGTCACCACGTTCAGGGGCTCACCGGCGTGATGCAGGCGTCGTCGAATCAGCGTCGTGAGCAGGGCACGATGTCGGCGGGCGGGCTGGAGACGTCGCGTCGAATGGAGTTGCAGGCCAGCTGTTTCGGCGGCATGTACATCGGCTCTTCGGAAGCAGGCGGTTCATGGACCTCGCAGGAGGGCTACGCCGCGGTGAAGCACCACTACGACCTCGGTGACGGCAACGGCCGCCACCGAGATCACGGCACCCCCGACCACAACGGCAATTGGTACAACCAGGGTTACACGAAGAACCGCAACTTCCAATGCAACACCTGGCTGGCACCAGCCGACGAAGTCAGCTAAGTCCCGTAGTGACCCTCGCCGAAGCGGCGGGGAGAGGAGCCGTGCACCCCTTCGGCATAGGCGGTTTCGGCGTGGAGGGCGAAGTCGATGCCCGCTGTCTCGTCTTCCTTGCTCACGCGGAAGCCGATGATCTTGTCGATGCCCTTGCCGAGCATCCACGAGACCGCGAAGGCATAGGCCGCCACCACCAGGACCGCGACGAGCTGCTTGCCGAGCTGGGCGAGGCCGCCGCCGTAGAGCAGCCCGTTCACGCCGCCGGTCATCACCTGGGTGGCCAGCAGGCCGATCAGGACCGTGCCCACGATGCCGCCCACGAAGTGCACGCCGACCACGTCGAGCGAATCGTCGTAGCCCGCTTTGTGTTTCCAGCCGACCGCGAACGAACACACCACGCCGGCGGCCAGGCCGACCAGCACCGCACCGAGAGTGTTCACCACGCCGCAGGACGGGGTGATCGCGACCAGACCGGCCACCGCGCCCGAGGCCGCACCGAACGTGGTCGGCCTGCCGTCGCGGATCTGTTCGACGATGAGCCAGCCGAGCATGCCGAGACTGCCCGCGACCAGGGTGTTCAGGAAGACAGCCGCCGCGGTGCCGGTGGCGCCCAGTGCGGAGCCCGCGTTGAAACCGAACCAGCCGAACCACAGCAGACCGGCGCCGAGCAGCACGAACGGCAGGTTGTGCGGACGCATCGCATCGATGTTGAAACCGATTCGCGGTCCGAGTACCAGCGCCAGGGCCAGTGCGGAAGCGCCGGAGGCGATCTCGACCACCAGGCCGCCCGCGTAGTCGAGCGCGCCGAAGTTCAGCAGCCAGCCGTCCGGTCCCCAGACCCAGTGCGCGATCGGCGCGTACACCGCCAGCGTCCACAGCGGAACGAACACCATCCAGCCCGCGAACTTGGCACGGTCGGCGATGGCGCCGGAGACCAGGGCGGCGGTCAGGATCGCGAACGTCAGCTGGAAGGTGACGAACAGCAGTTCCGGAATGGTGCCGCGGACGGAGTCGGGATTGATCCCGGCCAGCCCGAGATGCTCGAGATTGCCGATGAGGCCACCACCCGCGTCGTCACCGAACGCGAGGCTGTAGCCGGCGACCAGCCAGACCACGGTGACCAGCGGGATCGCGATGAAGCTCATCATCAGCATGTTCAGCACGCCGGTCGAGCGCACCATCCCGCCGTAGAAGACGGCCAGTGCCGGCGTCATCAACAGCACCATGGCGGTGGCCGCGAGTAGCCAAGCAGTGGCCGCCGGGTCGATCGTTGCGGGCACGGTAACTCCTTTCACGCGTGGATGCGTTGCGAGAAAGTTACCGAACACTCACCACGGATGGCGGCGCTAGCCCCGGTTTTCCTTGGCCAGCGCCCGCGTGCCGCGCTTGCCGGGAACGGGCAGGTCATCGCCGTCCGCGAGCCACTCGGCGGTGGTGAGCCAGCGTCGCTGGGCATGTGCGTCGGCCACGTCGAAGAACAGGCGGCGGCCGCGATCGTCGCGCGCGTCGCGGGCGAGCACCGCCCAGCTCGGCGGTTTGCCCCGGTCGGCGGTGTGCTCCACGACGAAGCCGGCGACCAGCTTGCCGATCATGTTGACCGGCTTCTGCGAGACCCGGTTGCCATATTTGGTCGTGTGCCAGCGCCGTGCCGGGCACAGTGAACCGGGGCTCGCGTTCGAGGCGATCCAGCCCGCGCGCTGTGCCCGCTCGATCAGCCACAGATGCTTGACCGCCGACGGCGCGATCTCACCCACCCGTTCGGCGATGAGTGTGCAGACCTCGGCATCGGCGAGGATATCGCGCCTGGTAGGGCCGATATCGTGGTCGGTCCAGTGCGCGGCGGCGAGACGGGCGAGGACGCGGCCGAACTCGTCGATGCTGCGCTGGGCGCGACGGCCGAGCCGCTCGATCCGCTCGGCCTCGCGGCGCATCTCGTTCTGCGCGGTGAGCGTGCGAATGGCCGCCATCGTCGGCACCTGCCCGCGTTCGAGCAGTTGCAGGATGGCGTCGGCGGTCGCCGGGTCGGCGGCGGCAGCGACGGGTAACGAGTCGCGTTTGATGTCGAAGTCTTGTGGGCTGATCGCCCGGCTCAGTAGCCCGACTGCGGCGTTGTCGCCGGCGAAGTCGGTGTGGGCGAGCCAGGCGGTTGCGATGTCATCACACGACAGCACGGTGAAACGTTCCTCCGGTCGGTGCGGTGGGGGAGCGATCGGTGCGCGAAGGTTGTGCCCCGGTCGGGATGAGGGACCGGCCGGGGTCACCAACCTGATGAAGGTTTGGCCACCGAAGTTGCCGAGATCCACGGTAGCCAGGCACTTGCGCCGCTGTCACGACCGTTCATTATTTCGTTACATCCAGTAAGGGGCCGTCAACCGGGGAATTGGTTTGCATTGCCGTGGCAACCAGTATCAACAGACTGTTCGATGGCGGATTCGCCACGTATGCAGCAGTCGATAGCTCAGCCGTTGCGCCTAGCGGCACGCTTTGCACCTACGCTCCATACCGCGAAATTCAATGTGATTTGGATCACATCATTATCAAGGCTTCGTTACCGCGCGTGGGTACAGTGCCATCCGCCGATAAACCCTGTCGGACGCTCTCGGTAGCCTGTGGGTCGTGGCTCTGTACCGGAAGTATCGACCGGCGACATTCGCAGAAGTAGTGGGTCAGGAGCACGTCACCGACCCGCTGAGTACAGCGCTGGATACCGGACGGATCAGTCACGCGTATCTGTTCTCCGGGCCGCGTGGTTGCGGTAAGACGTCGTCCGCGCGCATCCTCGCGCGGTCGCTGAACTGCGTGGACGGGCCGACGTCGACCCCGTGCGGTACGTGCTCGTCGTGTGTGGCGCTCGGGCCGGGTGGCTCGGGCAATCTCGACGTGATCGAACTCGACGCGGCCAGTCACGGTGGTGTCGACGACACCCGCGAGCTGCGCGATCGCGCCTTCTACGCACCCGCCGAGTCGCGCTACCGCGTGTTCATCGTCGACGAGGCGCACATGGTCACCACGGCCGGTTTCAACGCGCTGCTCAAGATCGTCGAGGAACCGCCGGCCCACCTGATCTTCATCTTCGCCACCACCGAGCCGGACAAGGTGCTGCCGACGATTCGCTCACGCACGCACCACTATCCGTTCCGGCTCCTGCCGCCCGCCACCATGCGCGGACTGCTCGGCAAGATCTGCGAGCAGGAGCACGTACCGGTGGAGGAGGCGGTGTATCCGCTGGTCATCCGCGCCGGTGGTGGTTCGCCGCGCGACAGCCTGAGCGTGCTCGACCAGCTGCTGGCCGGCGCCGGGCCCGACGGTGTCACCTACCCGCGCGCGGTCTCGCTGCTCGGCGTCACCGACGTGGCGCTGATCGACGACGCCATCGACGCGCTGGCCGCTAATGATGGTGCGGCCCTGTTCAACACGGTCGATTCGGTGATGGAAGCGGGCCACGACCCGCGCCGCTTCGCCGTCGACCTGCTCGAACGGCTGCGCGACCTGATCCTGCTGCGCGCGGTTCCCGACGCCGCCGACCGCGGCCTGGTCTCCGGTCCCGGCGACGTCATGGAAAGAATGCGTGACCAGGCCGAACGCCTGGGCCCCGCCACCCTCACCCGCTACGCCGAACTCCTGCACGAGGGCCTCGGCGAAATGCGCGGCGCCACCGCCCCGCGCCTGCTCCTCGAAGTGATCTGCGCCCGCATGCTGCTGCCGTCGGTGTCCGACGCCGAGTCGGCCACCCTGCAACGGCTGGAACGGCTGGAACGCGGATTCGCGAGCGGATCGGTCCCCGCCTCGGCCCGCCCGGGATCCTCCGCGGGTGAGCCTGCTGCGCAACGTCCCGCTGTGCCCTCGGCGAGTGGTGAGAGCCGCCGTAGTGGTGCGGAACTCCTCGCCGCCGCCCTGGCTGAAAAGGGGGCGGCGACCAGCGGTTCGCCGACGCCCGGCCCCGCGAGTCCCGTCGCCGCGGAGCAGAAGGCCGCCACCCCGGCCGCGCCCAGAACTTCCGCACCGCCCCCTGATGAGGCTGCGCCGATCGCCGAGTCCGCACCGCCGTCACCGGTGACTTCCGCATCGAGCGTGCCCCCGGCCGCATCTGCACCCGCGCCGTCCACATCGGTTACGCCGCCCAAAGCGGCCGAGTCACCCGTATCGGCCGCGCCGACGGCGCCGGCCGTGCCGCCGTCACCGGTGACTACCGCACCGAGCGTGCCCCCGGCGACGCCTGAGTCGCCAACCCCCGCCGCGCCACCGATCGATTCTGGGCGGAGCGACGTCGATACCCCTGCGGAAGGGGTTGCTCCCCAACAGCTTGCGGCAGATGCTCCCCCGGTCGAAGCGGACCGCCCCGCGCAGTCCGACTCCGGCCTTCGATCGGAAGGCTCGGGCCCCGAACGGTTCTCCAGGCCGTCGACCGGCAGTGACACGCCTCGCGCGGACATCGACTCGACTCCGGCATCGGAAGCAGCAGCGTCGCAGGCGGATTCGTCGGCTCAGCCAGAAGCCGACCTGGGCGACGCCGACGCGCCGCCGCGGGTCGAGTCTGTCGCCGCGCAGGCGGCGCCGCAGGTCGGCGCGGCACCCACCGAGGATCTGGTCGGGATCGTCGATGCCGCGTGGCCGGAGATCAAGGGCAGGGTGCGGGAGTTCGGGGCTACCTTGCAGGCGCTGTTGTCGGGGGCGGCGGTGTCGCGGGTCGAGGGCGAGGTGATCGTTTTCGCGCATCCGGCCGCGCCGTTGGCGCAGCGGTTGTCCGATCCGCGCAATATCGAGGCGGTGCGTTCGGCGGTGCGGGCCGTGCTCGGGCGTGAACTGGATGTGCGCTGGGAGACCGGTGCGCCCGCGCCGCGACCCGCGCCCGCCGCCAAGGCCGGGCCCGCGCGGGGGCCGGGAAATCCGGAGAGCAAGCCCGCGGGACGTCCCAAGTTCTCGCGGCCGAGCCAGGCGGCGGGCAATCAGTCGCCGAACCGGGCGAACCGGCCGTCCGACGATGACATTCCGCCGCCGGATTTCCCTGACCTCCCCGACGACCCCGGCCCGGACGAAGGGTCCGACTCCCGGTCGGGCGGCGATTCCGCGCGCAGTGCCGCCGTTCTCGCCCCGCCGACCCCGGAGGAAGAACGGGAGATGCTGGCCGCCGCCGCGGTGCCGGTGGCTCCCGGTGACCGTCAAGACCCGGACGAGGTCGCGCTGGCGTTGCTACGTGAACAGTTCGGAGCAAAGAGTCTGGATGGTTGACAGCCACCGTCCGTACCGCGTTAAGTTAACCGGAGTTCGCACACCACGGTAGTATGAACGGGTGGCCGGTTTCACCGGATGAGCATGGTTCTATGCTCCGCTGGTGTTTGCCGGGATTTGTACGGCGTCGAGACAATTGGTCGTGGCGTTCGTGCGGCCACCGCACCCCAAGGAAGGAAACACTCCGATATGACCACAGAGGCCTACATCTACGAGGCCATCCGCACTCCGCGCGGCCGCGGCAAGAAGAACGGCTCGCTGCACTCGGTCAAGCCGATCGATCTGACTGTTGGTCTGATCCAGGAGCTGCGTGGCCGCTTCCCGAACCTCGACGAGGACCAGATCTCGGACCTCATCCTCGGCGTGGTCACCCCCGTCGGTGACCAGGGCATGGACATCGCCCGCACCGCGGTCACCATCGCCGGCCTGCCCGACACCGTCGGTGGCTTCCAGCTCAACCGCTTCTGTGCTTCCGGCCTCGAGGCCGTGAACCTGGCCGCGCAGAAGGTTCGCTCCGGCTTCGACGACCTCGTCATCGCCGGCGGCGTCGAGTCGATGTCGCGCGTACCGATGGGCTCCGACGGCGGCGCCTGGGCGCTCGACCCGGCCACCAACTACGACGGCTACTTCGTGCCCCAGGGCATCTCGGCCGACCTGATCGCCACCATCGAGGGCTTCACCCGCGATGACGTCGACGCCTACGCGGTGCGCTCGCAGGACCTGGCCGCCGCGGCGACCACCGGCGGCTACTTCGCCAAGTCGATCGTCCCGGTCAAAGACATCAACGGCCTGGTCGTGCTCGACAACGACGAGCACATGCGTCCCGGCACCACCGCCGCCGACCTCGGCAAGCTGAACCCGGCCTTCGCCGGCATCGGTGAGATGGGTGGCTTCGACGCCGTCGCGCTGCAGAAGTTCACCTACATCGAGAAGATCAACCACGTCCACCACGGTGGCAACAGCTCGGGCATCGTCGACGGCGCCGCCCTGCTGCTGATCGGTTCCGAAGAAGCGGGCAAGAACTCGGGTCTGACCCCGCGTGCCCGCGTCGTCGCGACCGCCACCTCCGGTGCGGACTCCACCATCATGCTGACCGGTCCCACCCCGGCCGCCAAGAAGGCGCTGGCCAAGGCCGGTCTGACGATCGAGGACATGGACCTCGTCGAGATCAACGAGGCCTTCGCCTCCGTGGTGCTGAAGTTCCAGAAGGACCTGAACGTCCCGGACGAGAAGCTGAACGTCAACGGTGGCGCGATCGCGATGGGCCACCCGCTGGGTGCCACCGGCGCGATGATCACCGGCACGGTGCTCGACGAGCTGGAGCGTCGCAACGCGCGCTACGGCCTGATCACCCTGTGCATCGGCGGCGGCATGGGCGTCGCCACCATCATCGAGCGCGTCTGAGCTCCGGC
The DNA here is from genome assembly GCF_053608825.1 of Nocardia sp. NPDC055002. NCBI lineage: Bacteria > Bacillati > Actinomycetota > Actinomycetes > Mycobacteriales > Nocardiaceae > Nocardia > Nocardia sp. NPDC055002. The sequence goes on along the minus strand of NZ_JBSGWE010000004.1, from coordinate 330,703 downwards.
CGACTTTCACTTCTCATAGGAGAGAACGAAAAACTATGACTGACAACATCATCGGCTGGGAGAAGGACGCCGACGGCGTGGTCGTCCTCACTATCGACGACCCCAGCCAGGGCGCCAACACCATGAACGACGCGTACCTCGCGTCGATGAACGCCACCGTCGACCGCCTCGAGGCGGAGAAGGACGACATCACCGGTGTCGTCATCACCTCCGGCAAGAAGACCTTCTTCGCCGGCGGCGACCTGAAGAACATGATGAAGGTCGGCCCGGACAACGCGGCCGAGGTCGTCAAGATGGTCACCGACGTCAAGGCCCCGCTGCGTCGCCTCGAGCAGCTCGGCAAGCCGGTCGTCGCCGCCATCAACGGCGCCGCCCTCGGTGGCGGCCTGGAGATCGCGCTGGCCACCCACTACCGCATCGCGGCCGACGTCAAGGGTTCGGCCATCGGCCTGCCCGAGGTCTCCCTGGGCCTGCTGCCCGGCGGCGGCGGCGTGACCCGCACCGTGCGCATGCTCGGCCTGCAGAACGCGCTGATGCAGGTGCTGCTGCAGGGCCAGCGTCACCGCGTCACCAAGGCCAAGGAAATCGGCCTGATCGACGAGGTCGTCGCCACGGTCGAGGAACTGATCCCCGCCGCCAAGGTGTGGATCGCGGCCAACCCCGAAGCGGCGCAGCCGTGGGACAAGAAGGGCTACCGGATCCCCGGCGGCACCCCGTCCACCCCGGCCTTCGCGGCGAACCTGCCCGCGTTCCCGGCCAACCTGCGTAAGCAGATCAAGGGCACCAACATGCCCGCCCCGCGCGCCATCATGGCCGCGGCGGTCGAGGGTGCGCAGGTCGACATCGACAACGCGCTGACCATCGAGGGCCGTTACTTCACGAGCCTGCTGACCGGTCCGGTCGCGAAGAACATGATCCAGGCGTTCTTCTTCGACCTCAACCACATCAACGGTGGCGGCTCGCGTCCGTCCATCGAGGATGTGCCCAAGCGTGAGATCAAGAAGATCGGTGTCATCGGCGCCGGCATGATGGGCGCGGGCATCGCCTACGTTTCGGCCAAGGCCGGCTACGAGGTCGTGCTCAAGGACGTCGAGCTCGCCAACGCCGTCAAGGGCAAGGGCTACGCCGAGGCCATCGAGGCCAAGGCACTCTCGCGTGGCAAGACCACCCAGGAGAAGTCCGACGCGCTGCTGGCTCGCATCACCCCGTCGGCCGACGCGGCCGACTTCAAGGGTGTCGACTTCGTCATCGAGGCCGTGTTCGAGAACCCGGACCTCAAGAACAAGGTCTTCCAGGAGATCGAGGACATCGTCGACGCCGATGCTCTGCTCGGCTCGAACACCTCGACCCTGCCGATCACCCTGCTCTCCGAGGGTGTGAAGCGCTCCGAGGACTTCATCGGTATCCACTTCTTCTCCCCCGTGGACAAGATGCCGCTGGTGGAGATCATCAAGGGCAAGAACACCTCCGACGAGGCGCTGGCCCGGGTGTACGACTACACCCTCGCCATCAAGAAGACCCCGATCGTCGTCAACGACAGCCGTGGCTTCTTCACCTCGCGCGTGATCGGTACCTTCATCAACGAGGCCATCTCCATGGTCGCCGAGGGTGTCGATCCGGCCACCGTCGAGCAGGCCGGTCTGCAGGCGGGCTACCCGGCCGCGCCGCTGAAGCTCAGCGACGAGCTGAACTTCACCACCATGCAGAAGATCTACAAGGAGACCTCCGAGGCCATCCTTGCTGCCGGTGGCGAGCTCAATGCCGCGTCCGCGAAGACCGCCGAGGTCCTCAACACCCTGATTGACAAGTACGACCGCAAGGGCAAGCTGGGCGGTGCCGGCTTCTACGAGTACGTCGACGGCAAGGCCACCGGCCTGTGGGACGAGCTGCGCGAGATCTTCAGCTCGAGCCGTGAGCTCCCGGAGGGTGTCACCTTCCAGGACCTCAAGGACCGGATGATGTTCGCCGAGGCCATCGAGACCCAGAAGTGCTTCGACGAGGGCGTGCTCACCAGCACCGCCGACGCGAACATCGGCTCGATCTTCGGCATCGGCTTCCCGGCCTGGTCGGGTGGCTCGCACCAGTTCATCGTCGGCTACCCCGGTGGCCAGGAGGCCTTCGTGGCCCGCGCCGATGAGCTGGCCGCGAAGTTCGGCCCGCGTTTCGAGGTCCCGGCCTCGCTGCGCAAGTAAGTCGGTAGTTCCCGGTTTCGCACCGGGTCGGCGCCCGTCACCTCAGTGAGGTGGCGGGCGTTCGCCGTTATCGGGGCTTGGCGTAGTCGGCGTAGCCCTGCCAGTCGAGGACCACGCACGGTTCGTCGCCGACGACCCAGGCATCGTGGCCGGGGGACGCGATCATCACGTCGCCGGGCCCGAACTCCAGCTCTTTGCCGTCGTCCATCGCCACCACGATCCGGCCGGACAGGCAGTACCCGATGTGCGCGGCCTGGCAGCTGTCGGTGCCCGCGATCGGTTTCACGTGTTCACTCCATCGCCAACCCGGTTCGAAGACCGCGCGGCCCACCGGGCCGCTTTCCATATTGACGAGGTCGAGTCGACCCTTTCCCTGCTCGAACGGCCGGGTTTCCTCGGGCGCGTCGAAACTCATGCGTACCAGCGTGGACATGACATCTCACTTCGGCTCGGGTGGTGAGCGATGCTGTCGTGGTCCACCGAGTGGAGGGCAGCACGGCCCACGGCGGCGCCCACCGAGAGTTCAAGTCTTCGCCGATCGGCGGTGCTACGCAAGAGTCCAGCTCGGGCGTCGGCGGCGTCGAGGTGGTGGGGCGGCGACCGACAGTTCGGGTGGTGTTCACCTGGGGGTGTGGTGCGGTGGATAGCTTGTCGGTCATGGGACGTCGGGTGGCTGCAGCGGTGCTGGGAATTGTCGTCGCGGGGGGCGCGGTGCCGGATGCGGGGGCCGCGGTCGATGGCGTGCGGGTGCTGGGGGAGCAGGTCGTCGGGCACGATGCCGAATTCGGGGGGACGGTGGTCGGCGGGCTGTCGGGCATCGACTACCGTTCCGCCACCGGCGAATTCGTCCTGATCAGCGATGACCGATCGGAGAAGGGCCCCGCCAGGGTGTATACGGCTCGAATTCCGTTGGGGGAGGATGGGATCGGCCCCGTCGGCTTCACGGGCACGAAGCCTCTGCTGCGGGCTGACGGAGCCACGTATTCGCCGAAATCGGTGGACCCCGAAGATATTCGGGTCGATCCGTGGACGGGGGACTACTTCTGGACACAGGAGGGCGAGCGGGCCGGTGAGGTGCTCGCCGATCCTTCGGTACGGGTGGCCCGCGCGGATGGCGGGTTCGTCGCCGAGCTGCCGATTCCGGAAAACGAACGGATGCGCGCTGATTCGGGGCCACGGCAGAACCAGGCGCTCGAGGGGGCGACGTTCGCGGCCGGTGGGACGTTGTTCGTGACCGCGATGGAGGGGCCGCTGCTCCAAGATGGGCCGGGCGCGACCACGACGGCGGGGGCCACGACCCGGATCACCGTCCAGGCCAGGTTCGGGCCGGTGCTCGCGCAGTACGCGTACCCGCTGGAGCCGGTGTTCGCCGAGTCGCGGCCGGAGGCCGGGCAGGCGAGTAACGGCGTCACCGCGATCCTCGCCGACGACACCGTCGATCCGACCCGATTCCTGGTGGTCGAACGGGCTTTCGCCAAGGGGGTGGGGAATCGGGTGCGGATCTTCGAGATCGACACGACGGCCGCGAGCACTGTGCTCGACGCGCCGATCGCGGGTGCTCGCCCGGTGGCCAAGCGGCTCGTCGCCGACCTCGCCGATCTCGGGATCGAGGCCGTCGACAACATCGAGGGAATGACCTGGGGCCCGCGACTGCCCTCGGGTGAGCGCACGTTGGTGCTGGTCGCGGACAACAACTTCGCGTCCGAACAGCGCACTCAGCTGATCGCGCTCGCGGTGCGCTGAACCGCGGGTTTCGGACAACCGTTGCCGCCACAGCGTCGAATCTCCACCCGATAGACGCCGGATCGCGCTAGCTTGGATATGTGCGGTGATGTCGGTGACCTCCCCGCATGCCGACCGAAACGCCGGTGACGCCGATGGTGAGAGGTGGTCACATGGATCCGGAGCAGACGCGTATGGAGCGCGGCCTGGCCGAGGCGGCGCCGGTGGGGCTGAATACGCAGCGGGCGGTGGCGCCGGGGGTACCCGACGAGGCCGTGATCGCGGAACTCGATGCCATGGGACTCACGGGGGCCAAGGAGATCGGGCGCGGCGGATTCGGCGTGGTGTACCGCGCATTGCAGCCGGCGCTGGATCGCGTGGTCGCGGTGAAGGTGTTGTCCTCGGAGATCGATGTGGAGAGCCGGGAACGGTTCCTGCGCGAGGAACAGGCGATGGGCAGGCTGTCCGGACATCCGAATATCGTCGACATCCTGCAGGTCGACGTGACCGAGACCGGGCTGCCGCTGATCGTGATGCCCTACGCCTCGCGCGGCTCGCTCGAACGCCTCATCCACGATCGTGGCCCGCTGACCTGGTCGGACACCCTGCGCGCCGGAGTGAAGCTGGCCGCGGCGATCGAATCGGCGCATCGGGCGGGCATCCTGCACCGGGATGTGAAACCGGCGAACGTGCTGATCAGCGGGTATGGCGAACCGCAACTCACCGACTTCGGCATCGCCCGCATCCCCGGCGGATTCCAGACGTCGAGCAGCTTGATCACCGGTTCGCCCGCGTTCACCGCGCCGGAACTGCTCAGGGGCAGTGAACCGACCGTGCAGTCTGATGTCTACGGCCTCGGCGCGACCCTGTTCGCCCTGCTGACCGGCCATGCCGCGTTCGAACGCCAGGCGGGGGAGAAGGTGGTCGCGCAATTCCTGCGCATCACCACCCAGCACGTCCCCGACCTGCGCGCCCAGGACATCCCCGGCGACGTGGCGGAAGTGATCGAACGGGCCATGTCCCCCGAGCCCGCCGACCGCCCGGCCTCGGCCTACGAGTTCGGCGAACTGCTCCGCGACGTGCAGCGCGCGCACGGCCAGATGCCCGACGAAATGGCATTGCTCGACTCCGAGGAGACCACCGATGACGCCCCGGAGGTCCTGAAGTCGGTCACCGGCCGCCGCAGCTGGCCGCTGACCCTGCAGGCCGCAGGCGCCTCGGTGCCCATGCCGAGCTCGACGACCGGCACGTTTCCGCCGACCGCCGCCACCAAATTCCGCCCGCCCACGCCCGCACGCGAACCCTTCCCGCGCCAGCGCCTGCTCGACGTGCTGCGGGAGGGCGGCGAGCGCCGACTCGCCCTGATCCACGCGCCCGCCGGTTTCGGCAAGAGCACCATCGCCACGCAGTGGCGCGCCGACCTGGCCACCCGCGACATTCCGGTGGCGTGGCTGGGCGTCGACCAGGACGACGACAGCGAAATCTGGTTCCTCGCCCACCTCATCGAGGCCATCCGCCGGGTGCGCCCCGATGTCGGCGCGGGTCTGGAGCAGGTGCTGGAGGAGCGGCCCGCCGACGCGGTCGCCTATGTGATCGCCACCCTGATCGACGAGATCCACGCGAGCGGGCGCCCGGTGGTCGTCGTGGTGGACGACTGGCACCGGGTACGCGATCCCGGCGTGCAACGCGCGATGGCGACCCTGCTCGACAACGGCTGCCACCACGTGCGGTTCGTCATCACCAGCCGCGATCAATCCGGCCTGCCGATCAGCAGGTTGCGGGTGCGCGACGAACTCGTCGAGCTGGACGCGGCCGCGCTGCGGCTCACCGAATCGGAGACCCGGCAGATCCTGGTGGAGCGCAACGGTTTCGCGCTCACCGACGAGCAGGTCGAACAGATCCACCTCGCGACCGACGGCTGGCCCGCCGCGATCCAGCTGGTGAGCCTCACCTTGCGCGGTAAGGCCGATCCGGCCCAGTTGCTCGCCTCGCTCGCCGAGGGCGGGCACGGGATGCGCGAGTATCTCGCCGAGAACGTGCTCGACGCGCTGGCGCCCGAGCAGCTGGAGTTCCTGATGGCGATCTCGGTGGTCGAGCGGGTGAACGGGTCACTGGCCGGGCTGCTCGCCGACGTCCCCGATGGTGCGGCGATGCTGGAGCAGGCCGAGCAGCGTGAGCTCTTCCTGCATCGGATCCAGCACGATCCGGAGTGGTACCGGATGCAACCGCTGTTCGCCGAGCATCTGCGCGCCCGTCTCGACCGTGAACATCCCGGACGTTCGAAAGCCCTGCACCGCAAGGCCGCTCGCTGGTACGCCGAGCATCAACTGCTGCGCAAGTCGGTGGATCACGCGCTGGCCGCGACCGATCTCAAACTCGCCGCCGACCTGCTCGAGAGCGGCGGCATGGACCTGATCGACGGATCCCGGCTCGCCACCCTGCTCGGTACCGTCTCGAAACTACCTGTGCAGCAAGTGACCTCACGGTCGAAGCTGTTGATGGCGGTGGCCAGGGCGAATATGAACATGCAGCAGACGGGGACCGCCCGCAACGCGCTCGGCCGGCTCTCGAATCTGCTGGCCCGCAGTTCGTCCGGTGAACCGGAACTGACCGAACAGCGCTGTGTGGCAACGGTGCTGGACGCCGCCGACCGGGTAGCCCACGACGACATCGCCGAGGTGGCCGACAGTCTGGTGCCCATTCTGGAGGAACCCGGCGACCTGCCCGCCTGGACGGTGTCGACCGCCGCGAATCTGATGTCGTTCGTTCGGCTGTGCGAGTTCGACTTCAGCGCGGTGACCGAGCTCCAGGACTGGGCCGCCGACTATCACACACAGTCCAAGGACCCACTCGGTCCGGTATTCGGGCTGTGCGCGCTGGGCGACGCCGCCTACGAGCAACTCGACATCGCCTCCGCCACCACCTCTTTCGAGCAGGCATACGAGGCAGCGCGCACCAAGTCGGGGCCGCGCTCGGACGCCGCACGGATCGCGGCCGCCCTGCTCGGCGAAGTGGCCTATCGCCGTGGCGATCTGGCGCTGGCCGATCGGCTCCTCGACGAGAGCCACGAGCTGGTCACCCGGGTCGGTCCCGTCGACTTCCTGATCGCGACCTTCGTGGTCGGTGCCAGGGTGAAGGCGGCTCTCGGCGATCAGTACACCGCCTCGGCCCGCCTCGACGAAGGCGCGCGAGTGGCCGCGGAGAACGGCTTGGCTCGCCTGGACGCGCATGTGCGGGCCGAGCGGGCCAGGCTCGGATTCCCCACCGGCGAAGACACCTTCGTTCCCGACAGCTCCGGTAACGGCGCACGGCGCAAGAAGGGCGCCGCCGCGCTGATCACCGAGGCGCGGGCCATCGCCGACATTCGGAGGCTACTGGCCGAGCAGCGGCTGCGTGCTGATGATCGCGCGGCCCGCCATGCGCGGGTGATCTACGCGAAAACACTCGAACAGGGCCGTCCCCGGGCGGAATTGGACGCGACCTTGCTGCTCGCGGAGTGTCTCGCGTCGGCGGGGTGGGTCGGGGAGGCGACCGGGCTGGTGCTTCCGGTCCTGCGCACCTGCGCCGAACTGGGCTGGACCAGACCGCTGCTGGACGCGGGGCCGGGGGTCGTCGGCCTGCTCCACGTGCTGCGCACGCAATCCCATGACGGGCAGGACCATCCGATCCTGCGCGCCCTGCCCGGTCACTTCCTCGACGAATTACTGGCCTGATCGCGGCCCGGCAGCCCGGGCCGCGATCAGCGACCTACGGCTGCCACCAGGGGCGCAACGGGACGTCCCAGGCGCCGTTCGCATCGAGCTTCACGCCGAGTACATGGTGCAGCTGGATCACGTTGCGCTGGAAGCCGAGCCGGCATCCCGCCATGTACAGGCCCCACACCTTGGCGGTGCCCTCGCCGACCTCGGCGACGGCCGCGTCCCAATTGGCGACCAGGTTCTTGCACCACTCGTGCAGCGTCAGCGCGTAGTGCTCGCGCAGATTCTCCTCGTGCAGTACCTCGAGGCCGACGTTCTGGATATCGGAGATGATACGTCCGGAGCCGATCAGCTCCCCGTCGGGGAACACGTAGCGGTCGATGAAATCGCCCGCCTTGGTGGTGCGGGTGTTGTCGTGGCGGGTGATGCAGTGGTTGAGGAACAGGCCGCCCACCCGCAGCTTGTCCTTGATGTAGCCGAAGTAGAACGGGTAGTTGTGCACACCGATGTGCTCGGTGAGGCCGATCGAGGAGACCGCGTCGAATTCGCCCTCGGGGATGTCGCGGTAGTCGCTGTGCCGAACCTCGGCGAGCTCGCTGAGACCTTCCTCGGCGATCTTCTGCTGTGCCCAGGCGGCCTGTTCGGCCGATAGCGTCGCCCCGATCACCTTCACGCCACGGCGCGCCGCATAGCGGACCATGCCGCCCCAGCCACAGCCGATATCGAGCAGCCGGTCGCCTTTCTTCAGGCGCAGCTTCTCGAAGATCAGCCGGTACTTGTTCTCCTGTGCCTGCTCGAGCGTCCAGTCCTCGTCGCCGTACACCGCACAGGTGTAGGTCATCGACGGGCCGAGGACGTACTCGTAGAACTTGTTGGAGACGTCGTAGTGGTGGTGGATCGCCTCGGCATCGCGAGTCTTGGAGTGGCGCAAGCCTTCCAGCGCGATCCGGCGCCAGCGCGGCAGCGTTTCCTGCGGCGGGGGCGCGATCGGCTTGAGCCGCTCCCAGCCCAGCGAGCGCGCGATGGTGACCAGCGACAATGCCGAAGGACGATGGAACTTCATGTCCTGCATGGCTTTCAAGATGTCGTACGGGTCGCCGGGATGCACGCCCTCGGCGATCATGTCGCCGGCGATATAGGCCCGTGCCATGCCGAGGTCGCCGGGGGCGCCTGCCAGGTAGTTGATGCCGCGTGGGGTCTTGATCTCGAGCGCGTAGGGCGCGTCCTCCGGGCCGGTCGCGCTGCCGTCGTAGGCGGTCAGGCGGACGGGGATTTCGCCGTCTACGAGGCTCTCGACGACCTCGGCGATATTGAGCCGGGTGCCCAGCTCGGCCAATACCTCGGATCGGTCCTTGAATGTCGTCACTTGCGTTGCACCGCCTTCGAATACAGATTCAGCAGTCGTTGGTCCGGGTCGTAACGGGTCTTCAGTTCGGTATAGGTGTCGCCGCCGTAGAGCTCGGCGAACTCGGCCTCGTCGTAGTAGGAGTCCGAGTAGAGCGACTTGTGTCCGTCGAACGCGGACACGATCTTCTCGATGGCGCGGTTGGCCGCCCCTTCCGGTTGACCTCGCTCGGTCGGCACCGCCGACCAGAATCCGACATTGACGTAGGTGCGCTGTGGTTCGAGCGGATACAGCGGCCACGGACGCGCACCGTCCGTCGCCGGCGCGTCGTCGAGCGCACGCAAGCGCAATGGGCACAACCAGATCGGCTCGATGGGTATTTCCCGCAGGAACCATTCGACGAAGTCGGCGGTGTGCTGGACCGGCACCTCGATGTCCTGCACGACGCGTTCCTGCGGCGGGTTGCCCTTGCGGGCCTGCCTGCGGTCATCGATGTGGTACTTGCGGTCGAGCGCGACCAGTTTCCAGTAGAAACTGCTGCGCCGGCGCGACTTCGGCCAGAGCCTGCGGATCTTCGGGTTCTGCGCGCCGAACGCGCGCGAGCACCAGAACCAGTCGGTGTCCCAGCGCCACAGGTAATCGTGAACGGTCAGCCGGTCCCGGATCACGCCGTCGGCGTGCTGCAGGGAGCGGTAGAAGATGTCCATGCCGGTGTAGTCGCTGACCGGGCCGGGCTCGTCGGTCTGGCGACCAAGGGTCAGGTAGCTCTCGTTCGCGCTGAACACCACGCCGTCGATGTAGTCGACAGCTTCGTCCTGGAAGCGGCGTTCGACGACGATCCGATCGAGTTCGGCTTCCAGTTCGCGCAGGTCGTGGAAGCGCACGTGCCGCAATTCCACGAACGGCAGGACGGGTTCGAGTTCGATCTTCAGCCGGACGGAGTATCCGAGAGTGCCGTAGGAGTTGGGGAAGCCGTGGAACAGGTCGGCGTGCTCGCCGGTCGGTGTCGCGGTGACGATCTCCCCGGCCCCGGTCAAAATGTCCATTTCCAGGACGGATTCGTGGGGTAGACCGTTGCGGAACGAGGTGGATTCGATGCCGAGACCGGTCACCGCCCCGCCCAGGGTGATGGTCTTGAGCTGGGGCACCACCAGCGGCGCCAGCCCGTAGGGGAGGGTGGCCGCCACCAGGTCCTCATAGGTGGTCATGCCCGCGACGTCGGCCGTGCGGGCCTGCGGGTCTACCGCGATCACCTGCCCGAGGCCGGACACGTCGAGACCGGGCGCGGTGGGTGCCGCCCTGGCCCGGAACAAGTTCGATGTCTTCTTCGCCAGCCGGACGACGGCACCGGGTGGGATGGCGCGATAGCTTTCCAGCAGTCGCTCCACTCCCGCTCGATGCGCGGCGTATCCGGACTCGCGTGTGGCCGGTTCGTGACCAGCCCTACCCAAAAGACTCACTGCCACCCCTTTGACGCTAGTACGACCATGTCCGCCGGGCCACCGGATACTTGCGCGCCGCGACAAAATGTCACGCACATGTTCCCGCACGGCCCGAACCTGGTCGGGAGAAGCGGTCGGGGACAGGGCAGGATGTAACCCGGTCGAGATATCGCCACACCCCCAGCAAGGAGTCAACAGTGGGACAGGTCAGCGCCAGCAGTTCGATCGTCGTCGCCGCGGATCCGCAGCGCACGCTCGCCGCGATCGGCGACTACGAGACGATCCGGCCGCGCATTCTTTCCTCGCACTACCGCGACTACAAGGTTGTCGAGGGCGGCAACGGAGCGGGCACCGTGGTGGAGTGGACGCTGCAGGCCACCGAGAAGCGCTCACGCAACGTGCGCGCGACCGTGACGGTGGCCGATTCGGTTCTCACCGAGCGCGACGCCAACTCCACCATGGTCAACACCTGGACCGTCACCCCCGACGGCGCCGGCTCGAAGGTCACCGTCGAGACCACCTGGAAGGGTGCGGGCGGCATCTCGGGCATCTTCGAGGGCATCTTCGCCCCGCTCGGCCTGAAGAAGATCCAGGCCGAGGTCCTGGGCAACCTCTCGCGTGAACTGGCCTGAGCTCAGTTCACCGCAGTAGGTCAGTCCTTGCCGATGTCGAAGAGGTTTCCTTCGGGGTCGGCGAGGGTGGTCCACTGGATCCCGTACTCGTCGAAGTCGCCGATGTGCTTGGCGCCCAGGCTGATCGCGCGCTCGATGTACTCGGCCCACTCGGCTGTGTGGAAGTCCAGATGGACCACGTTCTTGCCGGGTGTCTTGTCGGGGACCTGAATGAACATCAGGATCGGGGCGAGACCGGCGGATTTGCCGACGGTGGCGAAGAACTGCGAGGCCTCCGGGTCGACGGGTACGTCGAGCAGTTGCGCGTAGAACTCGGCCTGGGCCGTGGCGTTGTGGCAGTCCATGGTGATGTTCGCCAGGGCGATGGTCATCAGATCTCTCCTTCGGTGATCGGCCAGCACACTTCGGTGCGGTAGTCGGCCGGGTTATCGGTGATGTCGGGTCCCACGAGGTAGCGCTCGCGGACCGGCTCGTCGGGCAGTGCGGTGCCGTGCTCGGCGACGTGGCTGCCGAGTGCGCCGTAGGTGCGGTCGAAGTCCTCGAACGGGCCGTCGTGCACCGCCACGGCGAAGTGGCGGGCGGGAAAGTCGACGATGGCGAAGCCCCGGGTGGGGACGAAATAGGCACCGGGCAGCAGCGGCACGTACGCGGTGACCTCGCCGTTGTCCTCGGTGAAGAACTCGTTCGAATACGTCGCGCCCGCAACGCCTCCCGGGTCGACACCGGACGCCAGCAGGATCGTGTACAGCTGCTCGAACGCCGTGCCGCACCAGTCGGCGATGGCGGTGCGCTCGACCCGGTCGGTGACCGTGAGCGCCGTGAAGGCGGGCTCGATCCGGTAGTCGACCTCGATCGGCAGCGGGGGTGCGGTGAGCAGGGCGCGCAGCGAGACCACCACCTCGCGGGTGCGTTGCAGCGCCGCCTCCATCCTGGTGAGGTGCGCCCGCAGGGTGGTGTCACGCTCGGCGGGATCCGCGGTGGCGAGCACGGTGCGGATCTCCGGGAGCGGCATGTCCAGGTCGCGCAGGCGGCGGATCAGATGCGCCCGCTCCACCTGGTCGGTGGAATATCGGCGATAGCCGGTGCCCGCGTCTACGGCGGCGGGCTCGAGTAGCTCGATCTCGTGGTAGTACCGCAGCGTCTTGACGCTCAGATGGGTGAGGCGGGCGAACTCGCCGATCGCCACGGTTGCTGTCATGAGATCCAGGGAACACCCTCCAGCGGGTGGAGGGTCAAGAACCGATCAGGCGGGCGTCAGCACGAAGGCGGCGAGCAGTGGCCACGAGCCCTCGCGCCACCACGAATAGCCGAACCAGACGCCAGGGGTGACCTCGCGGATCTCGTCGTAGACCTGCGGAGTGGGTGACGGCGCGTAGTTCAGCGCCCAGGTGGGGGCGCCGTCGAGGATCGACGGTGCTCGATAGACATCGGCGGGAAACGCCTCGATCCCGGCCCCGGTGACCCGGTTGGTCAGTGTGCCGCCGTCGGGCCCGGTGCGGAACACTTTGCCGATCCACAGCGCCGGTGCGGCCGCTCCGAGTTGCGGCGGGCGTGTCACCCAGCCGTTGGTCAGGCCGTTGGCCACCGCGCCCGCCTGCGCGTCGCGGTAGATCTGGTCCTGCTGGGTGACACTGCAGCGAAAGCGCAGCGAATCAACGGTCGCCGCCCGATTGCCGGGGTCGAGAACGCAGCCGTTGCCATAGTTCGTGATGTCGGTTCCGGAATCGGCCGATGCGGCGGTGGGTGCGAGAAGAAGCAGGCTGGCGACGGACGCGAACACGGCTGATATCGATGCCAGGCGCGCACAGGATGCATTCATCTGATCTCCTAGAGATTGCTGAATCATTGCCCGAGCTAGCACGATCGTATGATCGATTCCCCGGCGGAGTCATCGTTTCAGTGACCGTTTCCCACGACTAAACTGGCTACCGCACGCGGCCATGCCCCGCACCCGACGTACCCCACGGTTTTCGGCCGCCTCGCACCCGAGGGGCGAGACGGAATGCCGAAGGCGCAGTATCGTCCCTCGGGTGCGAGGCCCCCAGGGCCGAAAACCCCGCGGCGTCAGCCGCCAAAAACACAGGAGTGTTGTGCAACCCGGTGATGGTCAGTTCGATATGCAGGCACTGCTCGCTCAGGCTCAGCAGATGCAGCAGGCAGTGATGCAGGCGCAGGCCGAGCTCGCCGAGACCGAGGTGGCGGGTCAGGCCGGCGGCGGTCTGGTGCAGGCCACGATCAAGGTCAGCGGCGAGGTGATCGCGCTGACGATCGACCCGAAGGTGGTCGATCCGGAGGACGTCGACGGACTGCAGGACCTGGTCATCGGTGCGATCAACGACGCGATGGCCAATGCGCAGCAGCTCGCGGCCGAGCGCCTCGGCCCGCTGTCACAGGGTCTCGGCGGCGGCTCGATGCCCGGTCTGCCCGACTTCTGATGTATGAGGGGCCGGTTCAGGATCTGATCGACGAGCTGGGCAAACTGCCGGGCGTCGGTCCGAAGAGCGCACAGCGCATCGCTTTTCATCTGCTGCAGGTGGAGCCGCCGGATATCGACAGGCTGCAGGCCGCTCTGCAGAAGGTGCGCGACGGCGTCCAGTTCTGTGTGTCGTGCGGCACCGTCGCCGATGGTGAGCTGTGCCGGATCTGTGCCGACCCACGCCGCGACCGCACGATGATCTGTGTGGTCGAGGAACCCAAGGATGTGCAGGCGATCGAGCGCACCCGCGAGTTCCGTGGTCGCTACCACGTGCTCGGTGGTGCGCTCGATCCGCTCAGCGGCGTCGGGCCGGATCAGCTGCGGATCAGGGAACTGCTCACCCGCATCGGCAATCAGGAGGACGGCATCGATGTGAGCGAGGTGATCATCGCGACCGATCCGAATACCGAGGGCGAGGCGACGGCCACCTATCTCGTGCGGATGCTGCGCGATTTCCCCGGGCTCACCGTCACCCGGTTGGCCTCCGGGCTGCCGATGGGCGGCGACCTGGAATTCGCCGACGAACTGACCCTCGGACGGGCACTGTCCGGCAGGCGGACGCTGTAGGACGGATCGGGCAGGCGCGCTGGTCGCCGCCGGTCACGTCCGTCCCGGGATCAGAGCTCGACGCGGGTCCAGGCGACGCCGTCGGTGGTGGCGGGCTTGCCGTTGGCCCACTCCCAGATGATGCGGGCGACCTGCGCCGGGTCGTCGAGGGTCGTGCCGAAATGCCGGTCGGGGCCGCCGTCGCGATATTCGAGGGTGTAGGGCCCGTTCGGGTCGCGATAGGTCTGGATGTAGCGCTGTTCGCCCTGCTCGACGATGAGATACGGGTTGGGCGCGGCGAGTCCGGCCACCCAGTGGTGGGCCAATTCCTCGGTGAGATAGGGGAATTCGCCCGCGCCGCCGTGTGTGACGTTGATCGGGATGTGGCCTGCCGGGTCGATGAGCCAGGTCAGCTGCGGATCGTAGACGGCGTAGCCGCGCGGGGTGGCGAGGTCGAAGAGCAGATTGCGGACGAAGCCGATGGCGTCGTACGGCGAGGGGATGTAGAGCGTGTCGCCGCTGGGGCCGCCGACGGATTCGACGCTGAGGAACGAGTCGTCCACCGGCAGTTCGGCGTTGCGCGCGTTCAGCTCGGCCGCGATCTCGGCGATCGATGCGGACTCGGTCACGCCTTCCTGGGCGGCCAGGTACGCGTCGATCTCGTCGACAGAGCTGGCGACGCCGGACGGCAGGAGGATGTGGTCGTAGCTCACCCGGCCAGCCTACGGGGAGCGGAGTCGGCGGTAATCGATGTGGTCCCTGCCCCGCGCTATTACCAGCGTGTTTCGAAAGGGGGGCCGGTCGGGAAACTCAGGTTTCGTCGGCCCGCGCGGTGTCGGGGGAGTGTGGTCCACTTGGTGGATGGGCATCAAGGTGTCACTCGAGCACCGCACGGCATACTCCTTCGATCGTCTCGTCGAGGTGCATCCGCATGAAGTGCGGTTGCGCCCCGCGCCGCACTCGCGCACGCCCATCGAGGCGTATTCGCTCGAGGTGTCGCCGGCCGAGCACTTCGTCAACTGGCAGCAGGACGCATTCGGCAATTTCGTTGCACGCCTGGTGTTTCCGAATCCGACCAAGGAGTTGTCGATCACCGTGGGGTTGATCGCCGACCTCGAAGTGGTCAACCCGTTCGACTTCTTCATCGAGGATTACGCGGAGTTCTTCCCGTTCGAGTACGACACCGCACTCGCCGAGGATCTCGCGCCCTATCTGCGGCGCGTCGACGAGGCGGAACCGGGCAGCGGCCCTGGCGAGTTGTTGCGGGAATGGGCGCGGGTACACCGGCCGCAGGGCCGGACCCGTGCCATCGACTACCTCGTGGAGCTCAACTACGCGCTGCGCAATTCGGTCGACTACACCGTGCGCATGGAGGCGGGTGTGCAGACACCCGATCACACCTTGCGCACCGCGCTCGGGTCCTGCCGCGACTCGGCCTGGCTGCTGGTCGGCGTGCTGCGTGAGCTGGGGCTGGCCGCCCGCTTCGTCTCCGGCTACCTGGTCCAGCTCACCTCCGACGTGCCCTCGCTGGACGGCCCGTCGGGCCCGGCCGCCGACTTCACCGACCTGCACGCCTGGACCGAGGTCTATCTGCCCGGCGCGGGCTGGGTCGGGATGGATCCCACCTCCGGACTGTTCGCGGGCGAGGGCCACATCCCACTCGCCGCCACCCCGCATCCCGGCGCCGCCGCCCCGATCACGGGGGCGACCGGGATCACCGAGGCCACCCTCGACTTCAGCAACGTGGTTCGCCGTATCCACGAGGATCCGCGAGTCACGCTGCCCTATACCGATTCCCAGTGGGACCGCATCGTCGCCTCCGGTGCCGCGATCGACGCGCGGATGGCCGCGGCCGATGTGGGCCTCACCATGGGCGGCGAGCCCACCTTCGTCTCCATCGACGACCAGGTGAGCGCCCAGTGGACCACCGACGCCGACGGCAGGCACAAACGTGAGCGCGCCGTCGACCTGGCCGACAGGCTCCGCGCGATCTACGCGCCCACCGGCATCGTGCAGTATCGCCAGGGCAAGTGGTATCCCGGAGAACCGTTGCCCCGCTGGGAGATCGCGATCGCGTGGCGGGCCGATGGCGAGCCGGTCTGGCAGCGTCAGGACCTGCTCACCGACCCGTGGACACCGATTTCGCAGCACACGCCGGTGAAGCCGGTCGCCGAGACCGCCGGGCACTCGAACGGCTACGCCCCCGCCGGCGCCGAGGTCGCGACCGCTGTTGTCGCGCTGGGCCTGGCGGACGAGTCCGGCGTGAACGTGGTCGATGACGTGCCGGGGCCGGTCGACGCGGTGTCGGTGCTCGATGCGCAGCTACCCCCTGTGGGCCCGGTCGACATGGTCGCGGTCTTCGACGCGCGCCGTCGGGTGGGCGGTGACGAACTCGCTGCCGCTGTCGTCGCGCTGGGGCTCGCCGACGATGACGATGTCCTGCGTGACAGCGAGCCGGTCGGTATCGAGGTGGTCGACGAGGCCGATCTCGTGGAAACGGCGGAACCTGCTGTCGAGGCCGCGGACCTGGAGGTGGTGGAGTTCGACGACGGACCGGCGCTGATCGACGAGCCCGTCGAGTTCGTCGCCGCCGAACACCGCCGGGCCGCGGAGAGTCAGCAGGCCAGCGCTGAAGCCGGCGGTTCCGTTCGCCCCGCGAAGAAGGCCGAGGAGGCGAAGAAGGCCGAGGAGGCGGAGAAGGCCGAGGAGCCGACGAAGGAAGCCGAGGAGTCGGCCAAGGCTGCCGAGAAGGCCGAGGCCCCACTGCGAAAAGTGCTGCGGAAGAGCAAACTTCGCGGGAAGAAGGACAAGGCGAGTGCGCCGCCGTCGGCCTACCCGCCCATCCAGCTCGCCCGTTCGCAGCCGATCAACTCGGCCGCCGGGGTGATCCCCGACCGGGCGCCCGCTGCCGATATCGGCGCGGCCAAGGCGCTGATCGCCGAGATCGCGGGCACCCTGGGGTTGCCCGATGGACAGGTGCGGCCCGCGTTCGAGGATCCGCTGGCGCGGTTGGCGGCGACCGTGAGCGCGCCGTACGGCGATCCGCCGCCCGCCGACATCGATCCGGCCGAGGACTCGCCCGAGGTGCGGCGGGTATTGCTCGAGAGCCTGGAGGAGTCGGTCGATCAGCCGTCGGCGTATGTGCTGCCGATTCATCGACGGGCCGACGGCGCGGGCTGGGCCAGTGCCGACTGGCAGCTGCGTCGCGGGCGTGCCGAGGGCGGCCGCGGCCGGATCGTGTTGGCCGATGGTGATTCGCCTGCCGGACTTCGCCTTCCGATCGGGTCGGTGTCCTGGCACGCGCCGCCGATCCTGCCCGACAGCGACCCGCTCTACCAGAAACCGCTGCGCGCGGAACGGGCCGAGCCGCCCGCCGCGGTGGAGCCCGCCGATTTCACGCCGACGACCGCGCTGGTCGCCGAGGTCAGGCAGGGGCGGCTGCACGTGTTCCTGCCGCCGGTCACCGAGCTCGACGACTTCCTCGATCTGATCGCCAAGGTCGAGGCGGCCGCGGTGGCGATCGGGCAGCCGGTGGTGCTGGAGGGCTACGCCCCGCCGAGTGACGCACGGCTACAGACGTTCTCGGTGACGCCCGACCCGGGCGTGATCGAGGTGAACATCATGCCCACCAGCTCGTTCGCCGAGCAGGCCGAGGTGCTGAACACCCTCTACGAGCAGGCCAGGCTCGCCCGGCTGAGCACCGAGTCGTTCGACGTGGACGGCACGCACGGTGGCACCGGCGGCGGCAACCACATCACCCTCGGCGGGGTCACCCCGGCGCGTTCGCCGATGCTGCGCCGCCCCGACCTGCTGGTCTCCATGCTCACCTACTGGCAGCGTCATCCAGCGCTGTCGTACCTGTTCGCGGGTCGTTTCGTCGGCCCGACCTCGCAGGCGCCCCGCGCGGACGAGGGTCGCGAAGGTGCGCTCTACGAACTCGAGATCGCCTTCGCCGAGGTCGCCAGGCTCACCGCCGAGCAAGCCCACGGGCCGACGCCGTACGAAATCCAGTCGGCCCCGTGGCATATCGATCGCGCGCTGCGTCATCTGCTCACCGACCTCACCGGCAACACCCACCGCGCCGAGTTCTGCATCGACAAGCTGTACAGCCCCGACTCCGCGCGCGGCCGGCTCGGGCTGCTCGAACTGCGCGGCTTCGAGATGCCGCCGCATTTCCAGATGGCGATGGTGCAATCGCTGCTGGTGCGCGGCCTGGTCGCGATGTTCTGGGACAAGCCGCTGCGCGCGCCGCTGATCCGGCACGGGTCGAACCTGCACGGCCGCTATCTGCTGCCGCACTTCCTGATGAACGACATCGCCGAAGTGGCCGCCGACCTGCGCGCGGCGGGCGTCGACTTCGACACCGCCTGGCTCGACCCCTTCACCGAATTCCGCTTCCCCCGTATCGGCACCGCCATGATCGGCGAGGCGGAGCTGGAACTGCGCGGGGCGATCGAACCCTGGCTCACCCTCGGCGAACAGACCACCGGCCAGGGCACCGCGCGTTACGTGGACTCCTCGGTGGAACGGTTGCAGGTGCGACTGGTCGGCGCCGACCGTGGCCGCTACGTCCTGACCTGCAACGGCATGCCGGTTCCGCTGTTGGCCACCGACAAATCCGATGTGCAGGTGGCGGGCGTGCGCTACCGCGCCTGGCAGCCGCCGAACTCCCTGCACCCCTCGATCACCGTCGACGCCCCCCTGGTGTTCGACCTGATAGACGTCGCGACGGGCATTTCCCGTGGCGGCTGCACCTACCACGTCGTGCACCCCGGCGGCCGCGCCTATGACGACGCACCCGTCAACGCCGTCGCCGCCCAGTCGCGCCGCAACCGCCGTTTCGAGGCCGCCGGTCATACGGTGAACCCGATGGATCCCGCCGAACTCCGTGCGAAGATCGCGGCACAGTCGACCGATGTCGGCGCACCAGGCATCCTGGACCTACGCCGCGCGCGAACAGTGTGGGGCCAGTAGTCGAAAGGATCGCCGCGCCACCGAACGCTCGGTCGTCCCGCAGACCGATCTGGTCGATCAACCGATGGAAGGCACCGGCTTTGGGTTTTGCGGCCGTCCCGATTCCGGACTGACCGGAGGAGGGAAGAATCGGGACAATCGGGGCCGCAAAACCCCGCGGCGCCAGCCGCAAATAAACACAGGAGGCTCGGTGGCTCAGCGCGATGAAGCGCAACGGGGCGGGAATCGGCCGGGATCGGGCGTTCGCGCTCAGGTCGCCGAGCAGTTCGCGCGGTATCGGGCTGACAGTTCGGCGGGGGCGCGCTTCGACGAGTGCGGCAGGCCGACCAGGGGCTATTACGACGAATTGGTCGACGGGCGTGGGCGGGTGCGGTCGATGTGGTCGGAGCTGTCGGCCGACTTCATCGACCAGGGGATCGGCGGGATCGACCGGATCGATCACCGGGTGCGCAGGCAGATCGAGGACGACGGTGTCACCTACACCGAGGTCGGCCTGGGCGGCGATGACGACACCGCGATACCGCAACCGTGGCGTCTTGACCCGATTCCGCTGCTGGTGTCCGCCGAGGACTGGACCCGCCTGGAAACCGGCCTGGTGCAGCGCTCGCTGGTACTCGACGAGGTGCTCACCGACGTCTACGGCCCGCGCAGGCTGCTGAGTTCGGGCCTGTTGCCGCCGGAGGTGGTGTTCGGCAATACCGGGTACGTGCGGGCCGCGCACGGCATCACGATCCCCGGCACCCACCAATTGTTCCTGCACGCCTGCGACATCAGCCGGTGGAGTGACGGGCAGTTCCGGGTGCTCGCCGACTGGGCGCAGGCACCCTCGGGCGCCGGGTACGCGCTGGCCGACCGTCGTGTGGTGGCTTCGGCCATTCCCGAGGCTTTCGAGCACGCGGGACCGCGTCCGCTCAGCCCGTTCGCGCGGGCCATGCGGTTGATGCTCGAGGAGGCGGCGCCCGAACTGGCCGATGGGGAAGAGCCGGTCGTCGTCGTACTCAGCCCGGGTTCGCATTCCGAAACCGCCTTCGACCAGGCTTATCTCGCGCAGATGCTCGGGTTCCCGCTGGTGGAGAGTTCCGATCTGGTGGTGCGCGACGGTGCGCTGTGGATGCGCTCGCTCGGCAGCTTGGAACGGGTCGACGTGGTGTTGCGGCGTGTCGACGCCGAATTCTCCGACCCGCTGGATCTGCGCCCCGATTCGCGGCTCGGTGTGGTCGGGTTGGTCGAGGTGCTGCGCCGCGGTGCGGTGACGGTGGTGAACACCCTCGGTAGCGGGCTGCTGGAATCGCCCGCGCTGAGCCCGTTCCTGCCGCGCATCGCCCGCTCGGTACTCGGCGAGGATCTGCTGCTCGATGCCACCCCCACCTATTGGGGCGGCGACGATACCGAGCGCGCGCACCTGGTGTCGCATGTCGGTGACCTGGTGATCCGCTCCGCTGTCGACGGCTCGACGATCTTCGGACCGAGCCTGTCGGCCGCCGAGCGCGCCGATCTCGCCGCCCGGATCGAGGTCGAGCGATGGAAGTGGGTCGGGCAGGAGCCCGCCGAGTTCTCGGTCGCGCCCGCGGTCGACGGCCCGGCGGGGCTGGCGCCGGCGCCGGTGGGCATGCGGTTGTTCTCGCTGGCCAGACGGGGCAGCTATACGGCGATGTCGGGTGGTCTCGGTCAGCAGCGCATGCGGCTCGAACCGACCCGCAGCGTGATCAAGGTGGCCGCGAAGGACGTGTGGGTCCGCGCGGCTCCGGCCACGGTTCCCGCGGCGAGTTCCGAAGCGCCGCACGAGGAACGGTTGCGCCGGGCGGTACCGGTCGTCGAGGCGATCAGCTCGCCGCGCGTGCTCAACGACCTGTTCTGGATGGGCCGCTACAGCGAACGCGCCGAGTCGGTGGTCCGCTTGCTCGCCGCCACCCATGACGTCTATCAGGACTATCGCTACCGGCCGTGGCTCGATGGCGCCGAAGCCTTGCCGATCCTCATGCGTGCCCTGTCGATCACCACGGGCACCGTCGCTCCACAGTCGGTGCTGCCCAACGGAATCGGTCAGCTGGTGGCCGTGCGATCCGGTGACGGACCCGCGCCCGAAGGTCCGAATCCGGATGCTGGGCACCGTGATTCGGTAGGCGCCGAAGCGGCCGATCCGGCGGCGACGCGGTCATCGCGGTCCTCGTCCAGCGAAGAGGCAGGAACGGGCGTGGTGCAGCACGATGCGCCCGCTGAACCGAAGTCGGCGGGGCAGAGCCAGTCCGCTGGTCGGGATCAGCCCACAGCGGATGAGCCTGAACCCGAGGCCGAGGCCGAGGCGCCGTGGGAGCGGGCGGGGACCAGTGCCCTGGCCCGCGCGCTGCGCACCACCGGTGTCACGCCGGAGCGTGGTTCGGAGCCGGTGCCGGCCCCCGAGCCTGAGCCGGTGCTCGCGCGGTCGCGACAGGCGCAGGGTCAGTTCACCCATCGAGCCATGGATTCCAGCGGTCAGGACGGTGTGGCCGCGCGACGGGCGGTGGCCGGAGCGTCGGCCGAGGGGTTCGGGTACCTGGCTTCGTTGACCGGTGACCGTGAGCTGGCCGGTTCGTTGTCGTACGCGGTGGATCACTACGGGTCCGCCGCACGGGCGGTGCGCGATCAGCTGTCCGGTGACACCTGGATGATCATCGGTGCCGTCGACCGCGCACTGGCCGAATTCCGCAGTGCCAGTACCGAACAGGAGACGGCGTTGTCGTCGGTGCATTCGCTGACGCTGGCGGCGCTGCTGTCGCTGTCGGGGATCGGCGCGGAGTCACTGGTGCGCGACACCGGCTGGTACGTCATGGACATCGGCAAACGGATCGAGCGCGGGCTGGCCGTGACGTCGCTGATCAATGCGGCACTGGGGCGACGGAGTTCGGCCGAAGTGCAAGGGGTGGTCGCGGAGGCCGTGCTCACCGCCACCGAGTCGGCGGTGAGTTACCGTCGCCGCCATCGTGGTTCGGCGCACGTGGCCGCGCTCGCGGGACTGCTGCTGTTCGACCCGGGCAACCCGCGGTCGCTGATCTATCAGCTCGACCGTCTCGAGGCCGACTTCCAGGCGCTACCCGGTGGTTCCGGCGCCTCGCGTTCGCAGCGCCTGCTCGCCGACGCCCAGCGCATGCTGCGCCGCGTCGACCCGGCCGACCTGGAACACACCGACGACGACGGCGTGCGCACCGAACTGGTGGAACTGATGGAGGGGGTGCACTTGCGACTGCGCAAGCTGGCCGAATCGTTCGAGACCACCAAACTCACTGTCCCGCTGGGTATCCAGCCTCTCTGGGGTAATACCAGGATGGTCGGATGACCCGGCGATACATGGTGGTGCACCGCACCACCTACAGCTACTCCGACGAGGTGACCAGCTCCTACGGTCGCGCGTACCTCACCCCGCGCGAATATCCGGGTCAGCGCCTGCTCGAGCACGAGATCTACATCGACCCGGTGCCCTCGGACCGCTCGGTGGGCACCGATGTCTACGGCAACACGACGACGTATTTCCACGTGACCTCCGAGCATCGCAACCTCGAGGTCACCGGCGAGTCCCTCATCGATGTCGACGGCGAGGACCCGGCGGCGCTGCCGGGTGCCGACATGCCATGGGAGTCCGCGCGTCCTACCTCTGCCACCGGACCGCTGGCCGTCGAGTTCACCCTCGACCTGCTCCCGCCCGAGATCACCCCCGACGTCGTCGCGTACGCCGTGGAGAGTTTCCCGCCGGGCAGGCCGCTGCTCGAAGCCGTGACCGAGCTGAACACGCGCATCCACAACGACTTCCAGTACCGCTCGGGGTCCACGACGGTGAGCACCAGCGTGGCCGACGTGTTCGCCGCCCGCGAAGGCGTCTGCCAGGACTTCGCCCGAATCGGCGCGGCGTGCCTGCGCGCACAGGGGCTGGCCGCACGCTACGTCTCCGGCTACCTCGCCACCGACCCGCCGCCGGGCAAGGAACGCATGGTCGGCGTCGACGCCACCCACGCGTGGGCCGCGGTCTGGCTGCCCGGCGCCGACGACACCGATCGCACCGGTCGCTGGATCGCTTTCGACCCCACCAACGACCAGTTCGCCGACGAGCGGTACGTGACGGTGGCGTGGGGTCGCGATTACCAGGACGTTCCGCCGTTGCGTGGCATCATCTACACCGACGCGAAGCAGTCCACAATCAAGGTATCGGTCGATGTAGCCCCGGTGGAGGTGTAGTCCGTGCGTGATTTCGTCTGTCCGAATTGTGGCCAGCAGCTGGCTTTCGAGAACTCTGTCTGCCTATCGTGCCGCAGCGCACTGGGTTTCAGCCTGGGTGAACGGGCACTGGTGGTGATCGGTGACCCGCCGAGCGACGAGGCGATCGACCACGTGGCCGGCGTCGTCGACAGCGATCGCTTCCGCCTGTGCGACAACCTGCATGTGGCGCAGTGCAATTGGCTGGTCGACGGTGACGCGTCCGGTCCCGGCCTGTGCGTGTCGTGCAAGCTCACCAGGACCAGGCCCAACGACACCGACACCGACGGCCTCGCCGCGTTCGCCGAAGCCGAAACGGCCAAACGGCGATTGATCTTCGAGCTGGTCGAGCTCGGTCTGCCGATCGTCGGCCGCGACGAGGATCCCGAACACGGGCTGGCCTTCGATCTGCTGTCCAGCCGGACCGACGGCGTGCTCACCGGCCATATGGACGGAGTGGTCACCCTCGACCTGGCCGAGGCCGACGACCCGCACCGCGAGCAGTTGCGCATCGAGATGGCCGAGCCGTACCGCACGCTGCTCGGCCACTTCCGGCACGAGACCGGGCACTACTACTTCTCCGTGCTCGTCGCCGACGACGCTGCCCTGCAACGTTTTCGCGACCTGTTCGGCGATCCCTTCGCCGACTACCAGGCGGCGCTGGACCGCCACTATTCCCAGGGTGCGCCCAGCGGCTGGAAACGCGACTACGTCTCCTCCTACGCCACGATGCACGCCGCCGAGGACTGGGCCGAGACCTTCGCCCACTACCTGCACATCCGTGACACCCTCGACACGGCGGCCGCCTTCGGACTCGCCCCGGCGGGTGCGACGCTGGACCGCCCCCAGATCGGCCGCGCCGGGTTCGACAAGATCATCGAGCTCTGGCTGCCGCTGACCTGGTCGCTGAACATGGTCAACCGCTCGATGGGCCGCGACGACCTGTACCCCTTCGTCCTGCCCGAACGGGTGCTGGAGAAGATGCGCTTCGTCCACGATCTGTGCACCGGCAGTCATGCCGCCGCGCCGGAGGCTGTCGTCTCGACGGGGTAATACCTTGTCGATTTCGCTGCGACGAGCGTCACAGCTAGCTACTCTTCGAGATTGAGACCGGTGCGTCTCAATCCGGTCGGTACCTCGACCCGGACTGCTCGACGAGAAGTGTGTGGCTATGAACTCTCCGCTGGTATCTGTCGGTCTGCCGTTGGCGCTGGCGGTGATCATGTTCGGCCTCGGGCTCTCGCTCACCGGCGCCGACTTCGCCCGCATCGCGAAAACGCCGCGCGTCGTCGCCATCGCGCTGGCCTGCCAATTGCTGGTACTGCCGGTGGTCGCGTTCGGGCTGGTGCTGCTGTTCGATCTGTCGCCGATCCTGGCGGTCGGCATGATGCTGCTCGCCTCCTCGCCCGGCGGGACCACCGCGAACCTGTTCAGCCACCTGTTCCGTGGCGACGTGGCGCTGAATGTGTCACTGACCGCGGTCAACTCGATCATCGCGGTCGTCACCGTGCCGCTGGTGACCAACTTCGCCATCGGTTACTTCGAGCCGAGCGGTGAGGACGGTTCCGTCGGTTTGCAGCTGAGCAAGGTGATCCAGGTGTTCGCCATCGTGCTGGTTCCGGTCGGTCTCGGCATGCTGGTGCGCCGCTGGTCGGCGGAGTTCGCGGACCGGATGGACAAGCCGGTCCGCATCGGGTCGGCGATCACATTGCTGCTGGTGATCGTCGGCACCATCGTCAGCGAGCGCGAGACCCTGACCGACTCGCTCGCCGACGTCGGCACCATCACCGTCGTGTTCTGCCTGATCAGCCTGTCGGTCGGCTACTACCTGCCGCGCCTGCTCGGCGTCGCCGACCGTCAGGCCATCGCCTGCTCGTTCGAGGTCGGCATCCACAACAGCACCATCGCCATCACCATCGCGATCAGCGTGCTCGACAGCACCGAGCTGGCCGTTCCCGCGGCGGTCTACGGCGTGCTGATGTTCCCGCTCGCCGCGCTCGTCGGCTGGCTCATCACCCGTAGGCAGGTGAGCGTCACCGCCTAGATCAGGCGTGGGCCGCGTAGATGTGGCGGGCGAGCTCGTCTCGGAGCGCGCTGAACTCGGGCAGCGCGCGGATCGTGGCGAAATCCGCGTCAGCTTCGAACGTGGGCCGGACATCGTGTACGACGCGGCCTGGTTCGGTCCCCATCACCAGAATTCGGGTGCCGAGGAGAACGGCTTCCTCGATGCCGTGGGTGACGAAGAAGACGGTCTTGCGGCGGTCGCGCCACAGGGTGAGCAGTTCGCGCTGGAGCCGCTCCCTGGTCAACGCGTCGAGGGCGCCGAAGGGTTCGTCCATGAGAACGATGCCGGGATCATTGACCAGGACGCGGGCGATCTGTGCCCGCTGCTGCTGACCACCGGAGAGTTCGTACGGTTTACGGTCGCCGAGCTGGTCGAGCCCGACCAGCTCGAGCAGTCGCTGGGCCTGCGCGCGCCGCGTCTGCTTCGGCACTCCACGGACCTTCGGACCGAACTCGACATTGCCGCGGACGGAGAGCCAGGGATAGAGGTTCGCCTGCTGGAAGACCACGCCACGGTCGGGATCCGGTCCGTCGACCACGCGATCGCCGACCCGCACTTGCCCCGACGTCGGCGGGAGGAAGCCGGCGAGGATGTTCAGCAGGGTCGACTTTCCGCAGCCGGAAGGGCCGATGACACAGACGAATTCGCCGGGTTCGATGGTGAGATCGGTCGGCGCGAGCACCTGGACGTCACCGTCGGGGCCGGGGTAGCTCTTGCTCACCCCGGTCAACGTCACCCGTTCGGCATCGCCGGTCACCGGCCCCGCGGTCACGAGCCCGCGCCCGCCGCGGCGGTGGCGGAGATGCCGTCGCGATACTGCTGCTCGGTGCCGACGGCGGCGATACCGCCCTGGCTCAACAGGAATCGCGCGGTGCCGGTGAGATCCGCGCTGAAGCCGCCGCCCAGGTATTTCGCCCCGGCCTGCTCGGCGGCGGGCAGATACTGGTAGCCCGCCAGCTGCGGAACGACCTTGTCGGGAGCGATGCCCAGCTGCGCGCCGATCGATACCGCCGCCTCGGCCTGCTGGTTCTTCAGCTGACCGACGGCATAGTCCTGCACCTTGGCCCAGGTCTTCGCGAACGCGGCGTTGCCGGCGAGGAACTTCGTGTCGGCGATGGCGAGGTCGTAGGTCGGGGCACCGGCCGCCGCGGTCTCGGCGCTGCTGGTGACCACTGTGCCGCCCGCCGCGGTGAGTTTGGACAGTGTCGGGTCCCAGACCCAGGCCGCGTCGATCTGATTGCCCTGCCACGCACCGGGAATCGCGTCCGGCGCGAGGTTGATCAGCTCCACCTTGCCGGTGAGCCCGGCCTTGTCGAGTGCGGCGAGCAAGCTGTAATGGGAGGTGGAGCCGAAGGGTGTCGCCACCTTCCTGCCGGCCAGTCCGGCCAACGTGGTGATCGACTTGTCCCGCACGACAAGCGATTCCGAGGTGCCGATCACGTCGTGGATCCAGACCACCTGCACGGGCAGGTTCAGCGGTGCCGACAGTGCCTTGGTGGCGGGGCTGGAGCCGAGCGTGCCGATGTCGAGGCCGCCCGCGCCGAAGGCCTGCACCACATCGGCGCCGGAGGAGAACTGGCTCCAGGTGATCTTCGCGTTCGGCAGGCACGCCTGCAGCAGGTTGCGGTCCTTCACCAGCAGGTCGCCGTTGGGGATGGCCTGGAAACCGAGGCGGACCGTGCTGGTGACACTGGGGTCGGCGGCGAACGGGCAGCTCGCGGCCGCGCCGGTGTCCTCGCGCCCCGACTCCACGCAGCCCGCGGTGACTGCGAGGACGGCGGAGAGCGCGGCCGAGGTCGCGGCGACCTTGCGCAGTGTGGATGTCATGACTTGCCTTTCCATGGAACAGCTTTGGTGCCGATGAACACGATCACCGCGTCGAGCAGCATCGCCGCCACGCCGATCACGATGATGCAGGCGATGGTGAGCGGCGTATTCAGTTGCGTGCCCGCGATATACGCGAGACCGCCGATGCCGGGAATGCCGTTGTTGAGTTCGGCCGCGACGACCGTGGTCCAGGCGAAGGCCGTCGCGATGCGGATGCCGCTGATCACGTTGGGCAGCGTCGCGGGGAGCACGACGAGCGAAACAACCTGTGCGCGACCGGCACCCAGCGCGCGCGCCGCGTTCAGGTAGTCCTGTTTGACGCCGAGCACGCCGTCCAGGGTCGCGATGACGATCGGCGGGAACGCGGCGAGGAACAGCAGCCAGATCTTGGCGGTGTCGCCGATGCCGAACCACACGATCAGCAGACCGATGTAGCCCAGCGGCGGCAGGGCGCGCAAAAAGTTCAGGATCGGTTCGGTGACCCACCGCACCGGCGCGACCATCCCCATCACGAACCCGACCAGCGGCCCGACGACGATCGCCGCGCCCACTCCGATCGCGATCCGCTGGAGACTGGCCAGCAGGTGTTCCCACAGGTAGTAGTTCTGCTCGCCGACCACGAATCGATCCACGCCGTCGGCGATCCGATGCGTGGAATTGGCCCGCACGAAGGCATCCCACACCGCCCTCGGCGACGGCAGATACAGCGGATCGACCAATCCGGCCGCCGTCACCACCGTCCAGCCGGCCAGGACGACGCCGAGCGCCACTACCGCGGCCAGCGCCGAACCACCCCGCCGAGGCGCCTTCGCAGTGCTGGGTTTCGCACCGGCCGCTTCGTCGGCGTCCACGGTCGACACCACTGCGGTCACCTCGGCACTCCTCACCTCCGGTGCCGGGCGGATTCGCCCAGCACTGCGAAGGGAGACGCTATCGGCGCAGGTAGCGGTTACGGGAGGTTAAAAGTCGCGATGAGCGGAAGTCGGCGCGACGGCGTCGATCCGCTGTCGGGTCAGGCGCGCAGGCGTTCCTTGCGCAGGCGATCGACCTCGGGAAGGTCGAGGGGAGCCAGGTCGGTGGCGGGGATACCGAGGGCCTTGGCGATGAGGAGATCGGCCAGCTCGGGGTTGCGGGCCAGCGCGGGGCCGTGCAGGTAGGTGCCGAAGACCGAGCCCTGGACCACACCCTCGGTGCCGTCGCCCACGCCGTTGCCGACACCTCGGGTCACGCGGGCGAGCGGGGTGGCATCGGAGCCCAGAGTCGTGCCACCCCGGTGGTTCTCGAAGCCGGTGAGGGGTGCTTGCAGGCCGGGGACCAGCGGCGTCGTGGTGACCTCGCCGATGGCGCGCACCTTCTGGGGCGAGGTGGTGACGTCGAAAAGGCTCACGCCGTCCACCTTTTCGCCCGCCGAGGTCTCGTACCAGTTGCCGAGCACCTGGATGGCGGCGCAGATGGCGAGCACGGGTGCGCCCTTGGCGGCGGCCTGCTGGAGGCCGGGGTACTTCTGCAGGTGGCGGGTGGCCAGGCGTTGCGCGGAGTCCTCGGCGCCGCCGAGGGTGTAGATGTCGAAGGAATCCGGGACGGGATCAGCGAGGGTGATGTCGATGATCTCGGCGTCGTAGCCCCGCATCCGCAGGCGCTGGCGCAGGACCAGGGCATTGCCGCCGTCGCCGTAGGTGCCCATCACGTCGGGCAGGACGAGGCCGATACGAAGGGTTGACTCGCTCATTTGCGGGCCTCCAGGTCACGGTTGAGATCGCGGAACGCGGTGTAGTTGGCCAGCACCTCGACATGTCCGGGGGGACAGGAGGCGATGGCGCGCACCGGATCCGGGATGAGCGTGTGTTCGACGCCCGCGTAGGTGAGGCGCACGGCGAGATCGGTGGCGCGCTCGCCCGAGGCGACCACCTGCACGCCCTCGAAGTGCTCGAACCGCACGTCCCACAGCCAGGACAGGTCCTCGCCGTCGGGCACCTGACCGTTCACCGCGATCACCAGACCGGCCGAGGCCGGGTCGATCATCGACAGCGCTTCCTGCCAGCCCGCGGGGTTCTTGGCCAGCAGCAACCGCGCGTCGTGGTCGCCGACGGTGACGGTGCGGTAGCGGCCCGCGATCTCGCGCACTGTGCCGGTGGCATCGGTGGCCTTCGCGGGCTCGGCGCCCATCGCGACCGCCGCGGCCACCGCCTGCGCGGCATTGCCGCGATTCGCGCGACCCGGCAGCGCCAGATGCAGCGGAGCGCGGAAACCGTCAGGGCCGCACAGGTCTTCGCCCTCGAGCCACCACACCGGCTGCGGGCGATGGAAATCGGCGCCGGTCGAGCGCCAGTTCTCGCCCTCCCAGACGATCGGCTCGCCGCTGCGCGGACAGCTCGTCGCGTCGACGGCCCAGCCGCTGCCCGCCGATACCCACACCACATTCGGGTGGTCGTAGGCGATGGAAGCCACCAGCACGTCGTCACAGTTGGCGATGACGACCGTGTCGGGATGACGCAGCAGCCCGGCACGCAGCTTGCGTTCGATCATGTTGATCTCGCCGACCCGATCGAGCTGGTCGCGGCTCAGATTGAGCAGCACCACGGCGGCCGGATCGAGCGCGTCGCTCACGTGCGGCAGGTGCAGCTCGTCGACCTCGATCGCGGCCAGCGCCACACCCGGGTGCAGGCTGAGCGCGGCCACGATGCCCGCGTCCATATTGGCGCCGTCGGCCTGGGTGGCGACGTCACCGAGCGTGCCGAGCGCGGCGGTCGTCATCCGGGTGGTGGTCGACTTACCGTTCGTGCCGGTGATCAGCACCGTTCGCCGACCGCGCCCGAGCTGCGTCATGATCGACGGATCGATCTTCAACGCGATCAGGCCGCCGATCATCGAACCCTTGCCGCGACCCGCCTTCTGCGAAGCCCACGACGCTGCCGCCGCTGCTCGCAAGGCCAAGCGCCCACGCACCGAGATGTCTGCCACGCCGCGAGTCTATGTGCGCGCGGTCCGGGCGCGCGTGCGGGAGCGGTGTGAGCTTGTCCGGGTCAGGTCGGCTCGTCGAAAAGGTTGGGCATCCCCTTGGCGTAGCGGTCGGCATCGATGATGCGCAGCGGCTCGAGTTCGGGGGTGCGGCGCAGCCGGAAACCACGGCAGCGCGGCGCCGACGAGCCCGCCACATCGAGCAGCGCGTTCACCGCGGCACGGGCCGACTCGTTGGCGCCCTCCATGGTCGCCAGGTCCACATCGGTGCGCACGTAGTCACCGGCGAGGAAGAGATTCTCGATCGACCCGTGCGCCTCGGGGCGGG
Organism: Nocardia sp. NPDC055002; assembly: GCF_053608825.1. NCBI lineage: Bacteria > Bacillati > Actinomycetota > Actinomycetes > Mycobacteriales > Nocardiaceae > Nocardia > Nocardia sp. NPDC055002. Next base: position 300,274 of record NZ_JBSGWE010000004.1, on the reverse strand, counting down.
CATCCCACGAGCCGGCGGTATTGATGAGCAACGGGTCGGCATTCGCGTTGTGACTGCCCTGCCAGGTGATTCCCGGATCGAGAAACCAGGAATGCACGTCGGCGGGCCGGAGTAATTGTTCACGATCGTTGAGATGGCTGCTCAACTGTGCCCAGACTTCGCGGAAGATCTCCTCGTGGGTGCACGCGGTAGCGGGTTTGCCGTAGAGCATTCCCGGCGAATTCCAGTCGGAGATATCGATCGAAAGGCAATCGGCCACCGTGCCGTCGCCGAAGGACGGCAGTTTATCGGTCCACAGCTGATTCTGGCTGATCGAGGTGAGTGACCACGGCGAATCGACATAGGCCGTGTGTCCGCGCGAAATATGCAGGGGCGCACGGAAATAGATCTGTATTCCGTTCATCCAATCGACGAAGAGCCGCTCCGTCGCGGCGAGTTCGGGCGCCACGGCGAGCACCTGCGACGACCACAGTTTTCTCGCGTGTTCCACCGGCAGCGCCACCACGAAATAGTCGGCGTCGACGGTGCGCGCGCCCGTGGCGCCGGTGATCCGGGCCGCCCGGATTCGCCGGTCGCGCACCTCGAGTTCGCTGACCCGTGCGCCGAGTTCGATCCGCACGCCCAGCTCACGCAGGTGCCGCACCCACGGATCGATCCAGGCCGCGTTGGTCGTGTTGTTGAGCACGCGGTCGAGGCCGCCGTCGTTGCCGAGGCCGAGCGGGTTGCCGAGGAACTGTTCGCCCATGCTGCCGATGGTGCGAGTGCTGGCCAGGTTCTCCTTGGCGGCGACCATGATGGATGTCAGCGACCGGGACACGATCGCGCGGAACTCGTGCGAACGTTCGTGCCCGTGCACGAAGTCGTACCAGGAGGTGTGCTCCCACTGGCCGAAGCGGCGGGCATCGCAGCTGGTGTTGAACACCATCAGCCGATTGGCGAAGTACAGGCCTTCGGCCGCCGACATCTTGGCGGTCGTGGTGATGGTGGCGGCCAGGGTTTCGCGGATCGAATCCGGCGTCGCCTGCGCGGCGGTGATGCTGTCGGGCAGCGCGAGCGTGATGTCGTCGCCGTCGCGGCGGGAGAACCTGGCCTCCGGCACGGCGATGAGGTTGTTCCACACGCCGTCGGGATTGCCCGGATACGGAATCCGGCGCATCGTGTCGGGCAGGTTCTGATAGAAGCCGGGGAAGAAACGGAACCCGTGCTCGCCGGGCAGATCGGGTCTGCCGTCGCGGCCGGTACCCGGCACCCCCACGCTGCGCGCCTTGCCGCCCAGCGCGCGTGCCTCGTAGACGGTCACCTCGAATCCGCGCTCGGCCAATTCGTGCGCGGCCGTGAGCCCGGCGACACCGCCGCCCAGTACCGCGACCCGGCGCCCCGGTGGCGCGGCGAATCCCGGCGCTCCCGCTACGGCCCCCGCCGATATCACCCCCGCTGCGACCGTGCCACGAAGAAGGTTCCTTCGCGAAACGGGCCACCGCTGTTCCGCCATACGCTGTTCAGCTGCCTTGCTCGAGTATTGCCTGGGATTTGCTACCACTCTAGAGCGCGGCGAAGACCTGGCTGTATCGACCTGTGCGTCGTTCGCGAGCTCAAAACCGACCGGTCGCACGGAAACACATCGGGCGACCGGTCACATGCTAGCCAGAGCTCGAGCGGTCATGGGCTGAATTCGGATTCAGGCTCGGGTCAATTCGGGGCTGGGGGCGGGCGACGGTGCCTTCGGGAGGCCCCGGCCGGTGGTTGCCGCGAAGGCGCCCGCGATCACGATCGCCCCGCCGATCAGCGCGGCCACCGACGGCTGTTCGTCGAGGACCACCCAGGCCGCGGCGATGCCGACGACCGGGACCAGCAGCGACAACGGCGCCACGGTGCCTGCCGGATAGCGGCTCATCAGATAGGTCCACAGGCCCGAACCGCACACGGTCGCCAGGACGGCGATATAGGCGACGGCGCCCAGCGCGGGCAGGCCGTCGGCGGAGAACGCGGCGCCGACCGCGCGGAAACCGGTGCCAGGCCCCTCGACAGCCATCGACAGCGCCAGCATCGGCACGACGGGAACCACCGACATCCACAGCGTCAGGTGCAAGGGGTTGTAGCCGGGGGAGTCGGCACCGGCCTGACGGGCGCCGATATTGCCGAACGCCCAGCCGAGGCCACCCGCCAACGTCAGCAGAACCGGCAGCAGGGTGGCGTTGGCCATGCGGTCGGCGCCGATGATGACCATGCCGAACATGGCGACCGCGAGTCCGGCGACCTGCACCGGCCGCAAGCGTTCGCGCAGCAGCACCGCGCCCAGCAGCACCGTGAACGGTGCCGAGGACTGCAGGACCAGCGAGGCAAGGCCGGTCGGCATGCCGGTGCGCATCGCCGTGAACAGGAACGCGAATTGCAGAATGCCGAAGCCGGTGCCGTAGAGCAGCAGCCAGCGGGTGCGCACGGCCGGACGCGGAATGAAGATCAGCACGGGGATCGCGATGACGGCGAAGCGCAGCGCGACGAAGAAAAAGGGCGGGAAGTGGTCGAGGCCGATGCGGATGGCCAGGAAGTTCAGGCCCCAGAGCACAACGACGGTCAGTCCGAGCAGGCGATCACGGGAGGTCACGCCCTTATCGTGCGGGCCGCTAAAGATCAGCACAATCGAATAAATATGGAGGGATAACGTAGTTTTACTTCATGTTCTCGATAGAGCGACTGCGCATTCTGCGCGAGCTGGCCGACCGCGGCACGGTCGCCGCCGTCGCCGAGGTGCTGTCGATGACCCCGTCGGCGGTCTCGCAGCAGTTGAAGGTGCTGGCCAGAGAGGCCGGGGTCGCGCTGCTCGAACCGGACGGACGCCGGGTGCGGCTCACCGACGCGGGCCAGGCGCTGGTGCTGCGGGCCGACGACGTGCTCGCCGCGATGGACCGGGCCACCGCCGAGATGGCCCACTACCGGGGCTCACCGCGGGGACAGGTGCGGGTGGCGTCGTTCCCGTCCGGCGCGGCACTGCTGCTGCCACCCGTGCTCGCCACGCTGGCCACCAGCGGGGTCGAACTGGTCGCGGGCGACGAGGACCTCCCGCCGAGTGAGGCGTCGAAACTGCTGGCCGACTACGACATCGTGCTCACCCATCGCGACGAACGCGCGCCGTCGCTGGCCGGGCCGAGATTGTCGGCGCGGGTGCTGATGCGCGAGCCGATCGATGTCGTTGTCGCACCGGATCATCCGCTGGCCGGGCGTTCGTCGGTGCGCCCGGAAGAACTCGCCGAGGAGACCTGGGTAAGCGTGCGCGGCGGGTTCCCGGTCGACGACGTGCTCGAGTCCATCGCCACCGTCACCGGGGTGCGGCCACGGATCGCGCAGCGGCTCAACGAGTTCCGGGTGATCGAAACGCTCGTGGCCTCCGGCTACGGTGTCGCGCTGATGCCGCGCTACGCCGTCGCCCACCCCGACCTGTCGGTGCTACCGCTGGCCGGGGTCCGCGCGGCCCGGGTCTACGAGATCATCACCCGCCCACAGGCGCACCGCAGCCCCGCCATCGCGACGGTGCTCGACGCGTTCGAGGCCGCGGCGCGCGAGGTGATCGCGCGCTGACGGTTCTATCTCAGAACTGACCCGGCTGGTACTGCTGACCCGGGTAGGGCTGGCCCGGCTGATACGGCTGCTGCTGCTGGTGTTGCTGCTGACCGTGGTAGCTGAAGTCGTCGGCGACCATCGCGGCCAGTTCGAGCAGGGCCCGCCTGGTCGGCTTGCTGACCAGCTCGAGGTCGATCTCGGCGCCCTCGGCCAGGTGATCGTCGAACGGGACGATCTGCACGGCACGGGTGCGGTCGAGGAACAGCTTGCGCAGCTGATCCAGGTCGACCGTGGAAGCGCCACGGCGCGAAGCGTTCACGACGACGACGGTGCGTTCGACCAGCTTGGAGTAGCCGTGGTGATCGAGCCAGTCCAGCGTCGCCGACGCGCTGCGCGCACCGTCGATCGCGGGGGAGGTGACCAGCACCAGCGAGCTCGCCATGTCCAGCACGCCCGACATCGCCGAGTGCATCAGGCCGGTGCCGCAGTCGGTGAGAATGATGTTGTAGAACGACTGCAGGATGCCGATGGCCTTGCGGTAGTCGGCCTCGCTGAAGGCCTCCGACACGGCCGGATCCTGTTCGGAGGCAAGCACTTCCAGTCGGCTCGGGGCCTGCGAGGTGTGTGCGCGAACATCCGAGTAGCGGGTGATCTGCTGGTCTTCGAGCAGATTGCGCACCGTCGAACGGGTCTGGCGCGGTACCCGGTGGGCGAGCGTGCCGAGGTCGGGGTTGGCATCGATGGCGATGACGCGGTCACCACGCTGGGACGCGAAGGTGGAGCCGAGACCGACCGTGGTGGTGGTCTTGCCGACACCGCCCTTGAGCGAGAGGATCGCGATCCGGTAGTCGCCGCGCACGGGCTGGTTGACCCGTTCGCCGAGATCGCGGTAGACGACGTCCGCCGCCGACTCACCCGGGTTGATCACACCGCCGGACACCTTGTGCACAGCCTTGCGCCACCCGCTGCGCGGCGACTTCCGCGCGCGCTTGAGCAGGTTCAGGTCGTTCACCGAATGGCCGGGCTGGCCCGGTGCCTGCATGTGCTGCGGCTGGAACGGCTGCTGTTGCTGGGGGGCCGGTCCGCCGCCCCACTGCTGACCCGGCGGGGGACCCGGCTGGCCGAGCTGACCGGGGAACTGCCCCTGCTGACCGGGGAACTGTCCCTGATCGGGATGCTGGCCGGGGAACTGCCCCAGCTGTTCCGGCTGCTGACCGGGCGGCATCCCACCCTGCATCGGCTGCTGGTACATCGGCGGCGGCGGAGGCGCCCAGCTGTAGATGGGCTCGGACTGCGGGCCCTGCTCCTGGGCGGGGAACTGTTGCTGCTGTTCGGGACCGGGGTACGGCTGACCCTCGGCGCCGGGGTACTGCGGCGGCACGCCGGGTTGCGGCTGCTCGCCCGTCGCGTGCGGACCGGGGTAAGGCTGTTCAGCGCCCGGCTGACCAGGAAGCCACGGCTGCTCGCCCGGCTGACCCGGCCACGGCTGCTGCTCGGGGCCGTTCATCGGCGGCTGCCCGCCATTGTTCTGGTACGGATCCGGCACCGAGTACGGAGCGCCCTGCGCGAACTGGCCCGGCGGCGCGAAACCGGCGGGCTGGTACACGGTCTGGTCGGCGAGGCCGGCCGGGCCGGGCTCCGCGACGGGCTGCTCACCGGTCGACGGCTCGACGGCGTCACCGGTCGGCTCGGCCGCGGTGTCGGCGGGCTCGATGTCGTCCTCGGTCGCGGTCTGCACACCGGAGGGACCGGACGCAGCTTCGGACGCGTCAGCCGACGGACTCTGCAGCCACGGCGGCGAGGTCGGATTATGGTCGTTGTTGGTCACAGTTCCCCCACTTGCTCGCTGAACGAGCAGGAAAGCTCGGCGCTGAATATGCCCTAAAACGCTAACACGGAGGCAATTTTCGCGCGTCGGGGGCAGTAGCTCCCATGTCCCAGAGCGAATTCGAATGCTCCCAGCTCAACCGGTATATCCGGGACGAGGCCGACCGGGCGAACCGAAGTTGTCCACAGGCCCGGGAATCTATCCACAGGCACAGAAGCGGCCGGGACCTCAGGTCCCGGCCGCCATAGAGCAAGCTACTGCGCCGCGCGGTTCACGGCCGAGACGACCGCTCGCAGCGAGGCGGTGGTGATCGAGGTGGCGATGCCGACGCCCCAGACGACCTTGTCGCCGATGGCTACCTCGACGTAGGCCGCGGCCTGGGCGTCGTCGCCCGCGGACATGGCGTGCTCGCTGTAGTCGAGGACGCGGACCTCGAAACCGACGGTCGCGATCGCGTCGACGAACGCCGCCAGCGGGCCGTTGCCGGAACCGCTGATCTCCTGCTCGACGCCGTCGACCTTCACAGTCACCACGATCGAGTCGACACCGCCGTCGGTCTCGGCCGCGGTGACCTTCTGCTTGATCCGCTCGAGCGGCAGGATCGGGTTCAGGTACTCGGTGGCGAAGACGTCCCACATCTCCTTGGGCGTCACCTCGCCGCCCTCACCGTCGGTGATCGCCTGGATCGCCTGCGAGAACTCGATCTGCAGCCGGCGCGGCAGCACCAGACCGTGATCGGTCTTCATGATGTAGGCGACCCCGCCCTTGCCCGACTGCGAGTTCACCCGGATGACGGCCTCGTAGGTACGGCCGACGTCCTTGGGGTCGATCGGCAGGTACGGGACCTCCCAGACGATGTCGGCCACATCGGCGCCCTGTGCGTCGGCGGCGGCCTTCATCGCGTCCAGGCCCTTGTTGATCGCGTCCTGGTGGCTGCCGGAGAAGGCGGTGTAGACCAGATCGCCGCCGTAGGGGTGACGCTCGGCCACGGCCAGCTGGTTGCAGTACTCCACCGTGCGACGGACCTCGTCGATATCGGAGAAGTTGATCTGCGGGTCGATGCCGCGCGAGAACATGTTCATGCCCAGGGTGACAAGGCAGACGTTGCCGGTGCGCTCACCGTTGCCGAACAGGCAGCCCTCGATGCGGTCGGCGCCGGCCTGGTAGCCCAGCTCGGCGGCCGCGACGGCGGTGCCACGGTCGTTGTGCGGGTGCAGCGACAGCACGATCGAATCGCGGCGGGCCAGGTTGCGGTGCATCCACTCGATCGAGTCGGCGTACACGTTCGGCGTGGCCATCTCGACGGTCGCGGGCAGGTTGATGATCAGCGGCTTGGCCGGGGTCGGGGCGATGATGGCCGAGACCGCGTCGCAGACCTCGCGGGCGTAGTCGAGCTCGGTGCCGGTGTAGGACTCCGGGCTGTACTCGTAGCGCCACTCGGTGTCGGGGTAGCGCTTCTCGATCTCCAGGCACAGCGACGCGGCGTCGGTGGCGATCTTCTTCACCGCGTCGCGCTCGGCGCGGAAGACCACGCGGCGCTGCAGGATCGAGGTGGAGTTGTAGAAGTGCACGATCACGTTCGGTGCGCCCGCGCAGGCCTGGAAGGTGCGCTCGATCAGCTCGGGGCGGCACTGGGTCAGGACCTGGATGGTGACATCGGCGGGGACCGCGCCGTCTTCGATGATCTCGCGGACGAAATCGAAGTCGGTCTGGCTCGCGGCCGGGAAACCGACCTCGATCTCCTTGTAGCCCATCCGGACCAGCAGGTCGAACATGCGGCGCTTGCGGGCCGGGCTCATCGGGTCGATCAGGGCCTGGTTGCCGTCGCGCAGGTCGACGGCGCACCACGCGGGGGCGCGATCGATGATCTTGTCCGGCCAGGTGCGGTCGGGCACCGTGATCGGTTCGACCTCTTCGGCGAAGGGGCGATACCGGAACGAGGGCATCGAGGAGTTCTTCTGGGTGTTCCAGGCGGGCTGGTCGGCCGGTGCGGGTTTGCCGGGGGCCGAAATGGTGCGCGAAGCGGATACGAATGCGTCAGCCGAGGACATGCAAGTTTCTCCGTGGGTGTGATGGATTCCCGTGAATGGGAGCGGGTCGACCGGCGCGTTGGAACCCCGCGACGGGAGCCGGTCCGTATCAGGACCCGTCGCGGCGGCCGAGAAGAAGAGCCCGCTGCAGCATGATCCTCCGAGCTTACCGCGTGCCCACCCCTGCTTGTAAGCGGCCTGGAGAATCGACCTCACCGATTTCGCTCACCAGTTGACCAGTACGGTTTCCCCCATAACGCACGCTTGTACGGACCTTCGCGTCCGACGAGACGTACCAAAGGAATTCGAATGACTTGGTTACAACAGGTGGCCATCTTCGCCGCGGGTATCGCGGCGGGTGGCATCAATACGATCGTCGGATCGGGCACGCTGATCACCTTTCCCACGCTGCTCGCGTTCGGGTTGCCGCCGGTGACAGCGAATGTGTCGAACACGATCGGGCTCGTCCCCGGCTCGGTGAGCGGGGTCATCGGCTATCGGCGGGAACTGGAAGGACAGCGGTCCCGACTGCTGCAGCTGGGCACCGCGTCGCTACTCGGCGGCATCACCGGCGCGATCCTGCTGCTGACGATGCCCGCGGCGGCGTTCAAGGCGATCGTCCCCGTCCTCATCATCGTCGCGCTGATCCTCGTCGTCGTGCAGCCGCGACTGGCCGCGTGGGTGAAGCGGCGCCGGGCGGACGGCGCGTCGGCGACGCCGGAACACGGCGGGCCCATTCTGCTGGTCGCGGTCTTCGCCACCGGCATCTACGGCGGCTACTTCGGGGCCGCCCAGGGCGTGCTGCTGATCGGTCTGCTCGGGGTGTTCGTGCACGAGGACATCCAGCGACTCAACGGCGTGAAGAACGTGCTCGCCCTGATCGTCAACGGGGTGTCGGCGGTGATCTTCATCGCGATCGCCGAGGTGGACTGGCAGGTGGTCGCGTTGATCGCGATCGGCTCGATCATCGGCGGGCAGCTCGGCGCGAAGGTCGGGCGGAAGTTGTCGCCGAATGTGCTCAGAGGGGTGATCGTGGTGGTCGGCACCATCGCGGTGGTCCGCCTGCTCACCAGCTGAGGTCCCGGTAGCCTCACGCGCTCGTCGTGACTTGTGACAAATGTGGTCGCCATCGGGCGATCCTCCATGTTGCGGGGTATTCTTCGCGTCGGCCATGCGTGATGAGGGAGGTGGCCTGGTGCACAGACGTGCCTTTTTCAAGGCGGCGGGACTGGCGGCTGTTGCCGGTGCCGTGGGAACGACGCTGGCGAGCGCGCCCGCTTCGGCGGATCCGCGCCAGGCGATGTTCCAGTCCTGGGTGCCGGAGATCTTCGCGCCGATCCCGGACGCGCCCGCGCACACGCAGGCCATCGTCATCGGATCCGGCTTCGGCGCCGCCGTGACCGCGCTGCGCCTGGCCGAGGCCGGGATCGCCAACACCGTGCTCGAGCGCGGTTCGCACTGGCCCAACGACCCGTGGCGCGAGATCTTCACCGGCGACGACCTGCCCGACGGTCGCGGGTTCTGGCATCGCACCAGCTTCACCGGCGTCACCAAGGTGCCGATGAGTTTCAGCGCGTTCGGCGGCGTGCTGGATGTGACCGAATATTCCGGGATCGACGTGTGGCGCGCCGCCGCGGTCGGTGGCGGCTCGGTGATCTTCAGCGGGGCGATGGTTGCTCCGCAACGCAGACTGTTCGACCAGGTCTTCGGTGGCGTCGTCGATTACGGCGAGCTGGAGAGCGTCTACTACCCGCGGGTGCGCCAGATGCTGCGGCTCGACACGATGCCGGCCGACATCTACAACTCCGCGCCGTTCGCGCACTCGCGCGCCTGGGACGACCAGGTGCGCGCGGCCGGATACCAGCCGCTGCCCAACGACTCGATCTTCACCTGGGACGTGCTGCGCAGCGAGCTCGCGGGCACCTCCCGCGCGTCCGCCACCTCGGCCCGCTCGAACCTCGGCAACTCCAACGGCGCCAAGTTCGACCTCAACCAGAACTACCTGCGCTACGCCCGCGAGACCGGCAAGTCCCAGGTGTTCCCCGGCCACCGCGTCGACGCCATCGCCCAGGAGGCGAGCGGCAGGTTCGTCGTCGCCGTATCGAAGCTGGCCCCGACCGGTCAGGTGCTGAGCACCCGCAACCTGACCTGCGACAAGCTGTTCCTCGGCGCGGGCTCCATCGGTACTTCGGAGCTGCTGGTCCGCGCCCAGGCCACCGGCACGCTGCCCAACCTCAACGAGCACATCGGCGACGGCTTCGGCACCAACGGTGACGTGGTGCTGGCCCGCGGCGCGAGCGCTATCGCGGGCCAGGGCCAAGGTGTGCCGAGCGCCAGCCGGATCTACGACGAATCCAGCGTGCCGCTCACCCTGGAGAACTGGTACATCCCCGGCATCCCGTTCGAGACCGGCGCGCTGGCCTCGCTCGGCATGGTCCTCGACCCGACCCGTGCCCGTTTCGGCTATCACGCGGCGTCGGGCGGCGTCGGCGTGAACTGGTCGGCGGGCACGCAGGACGCGGTCGCCGGGGCCGCTCGTGCGATCGACCACCGGATCGCCGAGCGCGCGGGCGCGGTCGCCGAGTACGGCGCGCTGGGCTACGACGCCAACGCCCAGTTCACCGCGCACCCGCTCGGCGGCGCGGTCCTGGGCAAGGCCACCGACGCCTTCGGCCGCGTCCACGGACACCCCGGCCTCTACGTGATGGACGGTGCCGCGATTCCCGGCAGCACCGCGACGGTCAACCCGTCCCTGACCATCACCGCACTGGCGGAACGCAACATCGAGGCCGTCCTGCGCGGCTGAACACGCCACCGACCGGCGTCGGCAACTCCCCTCGCGGCGTCGGTCGACCAATTAGCGTGGGCAGCGATGTCAAGGCCGACCTACGCGGCGCCGACCGCCAGATATTCAGGAGCAACAGTGGCTTCACCGGGGATCGAACGGGTCGAGGCCCTGCCGGACGTGCGCTCGAAAACGCCGACCTTGCGTACCGACATCCTCATGCTGATCCTCGCGATCATCTCGGTGGTGCTGGTCGTGTGGATCACCTTCTTCGACGTCAGCGGCCCGACCTATCACGCGATCGTCATCGTCGACACGTCGATCTGCGCGATCTTCCTCGTCGAGTTCGTCTGGCGCTGGCGGCGGGCGGGCTGGCCGTGGTCGTTCCCGTTCATCTACTGGTACGAAGTCCTCGGCATGATCCCGGTGACCAGCCCGCTGTTCCGCGGGTTCCGGCTGCTGCGCATCGTGGTGATCTTGATCCGGCTCGGCCGGGTGGCCGATCGGGCGCTGGGGGAGCGGGTCACCGCGACGATCGTCAACCGGTTCGTCGGCACGATCGTCGACGTGATCAAGCGCCCGATGACGATCGCGATCCTCGACGAGGTCTCCAAGGTCCTGCGCGCGGGCCATTACACCCAGAACATCGCCGCCGCGCTGGAGGAGAACCACGCCGAGGTCGACCAGCTGATCATGGACCTGATCAAGAACGACCCGCAGACCGGCAAACTGCGTTACGTCCCGTTCCACGACGACATCATCCGGCTCGTCGCCGACACGGTCTACCGGATGCTGCGCCAGCTGCTCGACGACCCGCGCACCGACGAACTGGTCGCGGACATGCTGCGGGAGAACCTCGACCAGATCAACGACGCCGTGCGCGCCGGGGTGCGGGTCCCGCCCTCGCACCGAGGGGCGACGCCCGCCGAGCACGGCGTGCGCCACCACCTCGGCCAGATCAAGCGTGCCTGATCTGGTCGCGCGGCTGGGCGAAGCGCAGGGTCTCGAAGATCACCAGCGCGGCCAGCAGCGCGCACAGCACGGCGAGCGAGGCGAGCGCGGGCAGGTGCGCGGCGATCGGGATCAGCGCGAACAGTAGGGCCGCGGTGATCACGCGCGCGATCGACACCGATTTGGTGGCAAAGTATTTCGCCGCGACGACGCCGAGGATGAACAGCGCCGGTCCGGCGTAGAGCGCGCCGAGCGGGATGCCGTAGAGCGGGTCGGTGAGCGTGTGGTGCGAGGAGTCGCCGACGTAGTACAGCACCTTCTTCAGCCCGAGCGAGAGGGCGATGACGCCCACGATCATCGGGAAATGCCCGTAGGTGTAGCTGTTCTGCGCGATCTTGATCTGGTGCGCGCCCCTGGCGTGGGCGAAGCTGTGCTCGATCGAGATCGCGGCCACATCGAAGTAGAGCCACCACAGCAGACCCGACACCGCGAGCCCGAGCATCGAGCCGAGCGCGATCGGCCAGGAGATCGGGAGTCCGGCCACCCCGATGCCGATCGAGACGATCGATTCGCCGAGCGCCACGATGACGATCAGGCCGTAGCGTTCGGCGAAGTGCTTGGCCGAATTGATCCGCCAGTCCGTGCCGGCGATGGCGGTCCACGCCATGTCGCCGACGATGGCGGCGATCCACAGCAGGATCTGGGTGAGGCCCGTGGTCATCGCCGCGATCACCAGCAGCGTGGTGCCGATGGTGATCGAGCCAAGCGCCCAGCGCAGCAATTGCCCGCGCAGCTGGGAGTCCTCGGCGCTGATCGCCCAGAAGATGCCGACGTGCACCAGCCGCACCACCAGGTAGGCGACGGCGAAGACCAGCGGGCCGAACCAGCCGCCGTCCAGATCCTCGAACGCCTCGGGGATCGTGAGTGCGGCGATGAACGCACCGCCCATCGCGACGAACATGCCGACGCGGGCGATGCCCTCGTCGGCGCGCACCACATTGCCCAGCCACGAGTAGGCGATCCACAGCCACCACATCAGGGCGAGGACCAGTGTGGCCCGCAACATGTTCGCGGCCGTTGTGTTGTCGGCGGCCAGGTCGGTGACCATCGTGAAGGCGAAGACGATCACCAGGTCGAAGAACAATTCGAGCTGGGTCACCGAGCTGTCAGCGGTGACCGGACGGAACCGGGGCCGTCGATTTCCGATCATGGCGACAATCGTCGCACCCCCGGCCACGATTCGCGCGCGGCGCCGATTGTTTCGCGGACGGCGCAACTAGCCGACCGCGAAGCCCCCGACCTCTGGATACCGCTCGGCGAAGTCGATGAAGTTCGCGACCGTCTCGTCGTGCAGTTTGCGCAGGCTTCGGTTGAACAGGATGCCCGGAATGGGCAGCGGAAGGGAGAGTTCTACGTGGTAGTCGACCTCGGTGCCCTCCGGGGTGTCGACCAGTTCGATCCAGCCGCCGCCCTTGGACCCGCGACTGCTGTCGACGACCCGCCACTCGGACCGGTACTGCTCCCAGGAGTATTCGAGCACCTGGGCGTCGGAGTTACCCATGAAGTGGGCGGTGGCGAAAACTCGGCGCGGCCTGCCGTCGGCATCGCGCGGCCCGACCCGGACATCACTGAGCGAGGTCGACCACTCCGACATCAGGTCAACGGCCAGTAGTGCGTCCATCACTTGGTCGATCTCGGCGTCAACGGTGAATCGGATGTCGATCTTCGAGCGCATCTGTGTCTATCCTCCGAACCCCCGCAGCTTTCGCGCCCGATTGTGCACAGTGGTACCAGTGATCGTCAACACGTCTATGGTCTGGACAAATGACCGGGTCAACTGCTTATCACACGCTCGACGGCCGTTTCGATGAGTGCCATGCTCTGCTCCTCGGTGAAGATTCCGGGCAGTGTGAGGTGTTCGACGATGAGCCAGTTGAGCGCCAGATAGAGCAGTAGTACCGACTCCGCGTCGCCGGGCATGCCGGACGCCAGATGGTTGCGGACGTTGAAATCGATGTCGGCCCGGACGCGTTCGGTGAGCACCGTGCGCAGTTCGGGACGCCGGGTTGCCTCGAGTCGTAGTTCGAGCAGCGCGAGATAGGCCTTGCGATGCGATTCGATGCGCCCGACCACCTCCTTCATCAGCGTGGTGATGTTCTCGAGGTCCTTCGGGCCGTCGCTGACCAGGGCCATCGTCTCCTCGCTCGGCTGCACCACCTCGTAGAAGCGGACGCCGGCCTGGGTGAGCAGCTCGTCGCGATTGGCGAAGTAGTTCGACGCCGTGCCCGCGGGGACGGCCGCCTGTTTGTCCACCGCGCGGAAGGTGAGGCCGCGGGCGCCCTCGTCGGCGAGGACCTCGATGGCCGCGTCGAGCAGGGCTTGCCGACGTTCGGGATTAGTTCGCACTTGACACCACTCCATCTGTAGTACTACGTTTAAACCACTTCAAACAGAGTACAACACCTGAGGCGGTAACCATGCGAAAGCTTGTCTACTACATCGGCGTCTCCCTCGACGGCTACATCGCGGGCTCCGGCGGCGAGGTCGACTTCTATCCGACACCGCAGAACTATGTGGAGTGGATGATGGATGAGTTTCCCGACTCCATCCCGACCCACCTGCGCGCGCACTTCGGCATGGACCCCGACCTGCCTGCCAAGAACTGGGACACCGTGCTGATGGGGCGCGGCACCTACGTGCTGCCGGACGAGCACGTCGAGAGCCCGTTCTCGCACCTGAAGCAGTACGTCATCTCGTCCACACTCGACCAGGCCGACCATCCCGGAGTCGAGATCGTCTCCGGTGATCCGCTCGAGCTGGTGCGCGAGCTCAAGCAGCGCGAGGGCGGCGACATCTGGCTGTGTGGCGGCGGGAAGCTGGCCGGGCAGCTGCTCGACGAGATCGACGCGATGATCATCAAGAGCTATCCGATCGTCGCGGGCGAGGGCATCCCGGTCTTCACCGGCGTCTTCAAACCGACACAGTTCGCTCCGGTGCGGCGCAAGGAATTCGACAACGGCACGCAGGTCACCTGGTTCGATCGAGCGTGAATTCCGTGGTTATCCACAGGTGACAAGCCTGTGTCGTTTTCCACAGGCAGGGCAGGTAGCAGCAAAACCGGTGGCCCGGGCCCGGTACTCTTGGTCGCTGATACCAATCTGACACTCGATCGTGAAGGACCTGCTGTGGCTCTCGTAGTTCAGAAGTACGGAGGATCCTCGGTGGCTACCGCCGAGCGGATCCGGCGCGTCGCTGAACGGATCGTGGAGACCAAGAAGCAGGGGCACGATGTAGTCGTCGTGTGCTCGGCTATGGGCGACACGACCGATGAGTTGCTCGATCTCGCGGAGCAGGTGGCCCCGGCGCCGCCTGCTCGCGAGATGGACATGCTGCTCACCTCGGGCGAGCGCATCTCGAATGCCTTGGTGGCCATGGCTATTCACACGCTCGGCGCCGAAGCTCGCTCGTTCACCGGCTCGCAGGCCGGCGTGATCACCACCGGCGCGCACGGCAACGCCAAGATCATCGACGTGACCCCGGGCCGCCTGCAAGAGGCGCTGGCCGAGGGGCAGATCGTGCTGGTGGCCGGCTTCCAGGGCGTGAGCCAGGACAGCAAGGACGTCACCACGCTGGGCCGCGGCGGCTCCGACACCACCGCCGTCGCGCTGGCCGCGGCATTGAAAGCCGATGTCTGCGAGATCTACACCGACGTCGACGGCATCTTCTCCGCCGACCCGCGCATCGTCCCCGACGCCCAGAAGCTCGACAAGATCTCCTACGAGGAGATGCTCGAGATGGCGGCCTGCGGGTCGAAGGTGCTCATGCTGCGCTGCGTGGAGTACGCGCGCCGCTACAACGTTCCCGTTCATGTTCGGTCGTCCTACACCGACAAGATCGGCACCACTGTTTTCGGATCGATGGAGGACATTCCCGTGGAGCAGGCAATCCTGACCGGCGTCGCACACGACCGCAGCGAGGCCAAGGTGACCGTCGTCGCCCTGCCCGACGAGCCGGGCTACGCGGCCAAGGTGTTCCGCGCGGTGGCCGACGCCGAGATCAACATCGACATGGTGCTGCAGAACATCTCCAAGGTCGACACGGGCAAGACCGACATCACCTTCACCTGCCCCAAGACCGACCTGGTCCGCGCGGTGCAGAAGCTCACCGAGCGCCAGGACGAGATCGGCTTCGCCGAGATCCTCTCCGACGACCACATCGGCAAGGTCTCCCTGGTCGGCGCCGGTATGAAGTCGCACCCGGGCGTCACCGCCACCTTCTGTGAGGCGCTGGCGAACGCGGGCGTCAACATCGACCTGATCTCCACCTCGGAGATCCGGATCTCGGTGCTCGTGCGTGACACGGAACTGGATGAAGCGGTGCAGGTGTTGCACAAGGCATTCGATCTCGGCGGCGACGAGGCCGCTGTCGTCCACGGCGGAACGGGGCGTTAAGCAATGGGTGTACGTGTAGGTGTTGTCGGTGCGACCGGTCAGGTCGGCGCCGTCATGCGCAAACTGCTCGAAGAGCGCAACTTCCCGGCCGACGAGGTGCGGTTCTTCGCATCCTCGCGTTCGGCGGGCAAGACGCTGCCCTGGCGCGGCGGCGAGATCGTCGTCGAGGACACCGAGACGGCCGATCCGTCGGGTCTCGACATCGCGCTGTTCTCGGCCGGCGCCACCATGTCGCGTGTGCAGGCCCCGCGCTTCGCCGCGGCGGGCGTCACCGTGATCGACAATTCCTCGGCATGGCGCAAGGACCCCGAGGTGCCGCTGGTGGTGTCGGAGGTCAATCCCGAGGCCACCCGCAACCTGCCCAAGGGCATCATCGCGAACCCGAACTGCACCACGATGGCCGCGATGCCGGTGCTCAAGCCGCTGCACGACGTGGCCGGTTTGCAGCGCCTGATCGTGTCGTCCTACCAGGCCGTTTCCGGCTCCGGTCTGTCCGGTGTCGAGGAGCTCGCCTCGCAGATCCGCGCGGTGTCCGCCGACGCGGAGAAGCTGGTGCACGACGGTTCGGCCGCTGAGTTCCCCGCACCGAACAACTACGTCGCGCCGATCGCCTTCAACGTGATCCCGCTGGCCGGTGCGCTGGTCGACGACGGTTCCTTCGAGACCGACGAAGACCAGAAGCTGCGCAACGAGAGCCGCAAGATCCTCGGCCTGCCCGACCTGCTGGTGAGCGGTACCTGCGTGCGGGTCCCGGTCTTCACCGGGCACTCGTTGTCGATCAATGCCGAATTCGCCGAGCCGATTTCGGTGCTGCAGGCCAAGGAACTGCTGGCCAAGGCGTCGGGCGTGCGTCTGGTCGACGTGCCGACCCCGCTGGGCGCGGCAGGGCAGGACGACTCTCTCGTCGGGCGGATCCGCCAGGATCCGGGCGTGCCGAGCGGTCGCGGTCTCGCGCTGTTCATCTCGGGTGACAACCTGCGAAAAGGTGCTGCGCTGAATACGATTCAGATCGCGGAAGTGTTGCTCGAGAACCGTTGATTCGGTAGTCCTGGATGTGGGGCCGGAGCCTCGGGGTGTGGTAGTCCCGAGGCAGGTTGTGTGGCAGAGCTTGGGGTTTGAGTAGTCCCAGGCGGGTTGTGTGGCAGAGCTTGGGGTTTGAGTAGTCCCAGGCGGGTTTGACGCTGTGTTTGTTGGAGCGCTGGCGCGCTCGAGTCGCGGCCCCGAGGGGCCGCCGGTTAGCCACCGGGGCTTGCTCCTTCGGCGCCTACGCCCCGGCGGCTAACCGGCGACCCGGCCGCGACCGGCCACTCTGTGGCCGCTGCTCCCCAGGGGTCGCAGGTGCGGGGTTCGGAGTGCGGTCATGGCGGTTTTAGATCGCGGATTGCTATGCGGTATGGTTGGCGGGTTGTCTCGGCGAGGGTGAGTGCCCGTTTGGTGCGCACACCGTGATCGACGCGGCTCGGCTGAGTTGTTTGGGCCGTCCTCGTTCGTTCTTTCGTCCGACGAGTAGACCTTGACCCCGGAGTTGGGTCACCCATGACCAGCCGTAGGAGCGCATTCAGTATGTCCGACGCCAATCTGATCGAAGCCGCCGTCCGCACCGAATTCGGTAAGGGTGCCGCTCGCCGTACCCGTCGCGACGGCAACGTGCCCGCCGTGCTGTACGGCCACCACGCCGAGCCGCAGCACCTGTCGCTGAACGCCAAGGCGTTCGCCGCGATCCTGCGTCTGCACGGCACCAACGCCATCCTGAACCTGCAGATCGACGGCCAGCCGCAGCTGGCGATGACCAAGTCGGTCGTCGTCCACCCGATCCGTCGCTACATCGAGCACGCCGACCTGCTGATCGTCAAGCGTGGCGAGCGCGTCACCACTGACGTCAACGTCGTCGTCACCGGCGATGCCGTCTCCGGCGCCCTGATCACCCAGGAACTCAACACCCTGTCGATCGAGGCCGACGCGATGAACCTGCCCGAGACCATCGAGGTCTCGGTCGACGGCATCGCGCCGGGCACCCAGATCCTGGCCGGCACCATCGCGCTGCCCGAGGGCGTCACCCTGGCCGGTGACCCGGAAGCGCTGATCGTCAACGTGATCGAAGCGCCGTCCGCCTCGCAGATGGACGACGAGGGTGAAGGCACCGCCGCCGACACCGAGACCGCGGAGACCGCTCCCGAGTCCGAGTAAGACCGCGCACTACGATTCGGGCAATGACCGAATCTTCCGGGCCCGCGCTCGTGGTCGGACTGGGTAACCCCGGCCCCGAGTACGAGCGCACCCGCCACAATGTGGGCTTCCTGGTCGCCGATGTGCTCGCCGAGCGCGTCGGCGGCCGTTTTGCCGTGCACAAGAAGTCCGGTGCCGATCTGCTCCAGGCGCGATTGGACGGGCGTCAGATCCTCATCGCGAAGCCGCGCACCTATATGAATCTGTCCGGGCGGCCGGTGGCCGCGCTGGCGAAGTTCTTCTCGGTGCCGGTGGACCAGGTGATCGTGGTCCACGACGAGCTGGATCTGCCGTTCGGGACGCTCAAGCTCAAGCAGGGCGGCGGCGAAGGTGGTCACAACGGGCTGCGGTCGATCTCGCAGGCGTTGACCACCAAGGAATACTTGCGCACCAGGATCGGGATCGGGCGCCCGCCCGGTCGGCAGGATCCGGCCGACTACGTCCTCAAGCCCTTCGCCGCGCCGGAGCGCAAAGAGGTTCCGGTGATCGTGGAGCAGGCCGCCGACGCGGTGGAGCTGCTGTTGAAGGTCGGGCTGGAAGCGGCCCAGAACAACCTGCATTGAGGCCCAGAACTACCTGTGTCAAGTAGTCCCATGCCGGTTTGGGCTGTGTTTATTGGAGCGCTGGCGCGCTCGGGTCGCGGCCCCTGGGGGCCGCCGGTTAACCACCGGGGCTTGCTCCTTCGTCGCGTACGCCCCGGCGGCTAACCGGCGACCCGGCCGCGACCGGCCACTTCGTGGCCGTCCCTCCCTAGGGGTCGGGAGTGCGGTGGGTGGGTTGGGGGGTTGTTGAAGACGGGGGCGACTGGGTGCGGTGAGTAGCTATCGCAAGTGCACCGCGGTGGCAGAGCGTCGGAGTTTGCCGGAGGAGGTCTTCGGCAGGGCTCCCGGACCGAGGACGGCGACCGTGCGGGGGCGCGAGCCTACTTCGGCGAAGACCTCGTGGACGATCTCGCGCTCGATCCGCTTCACCTCGTCGGCCTCCTGATAATCGTTGGATTCGACCACCACCGCGAAGCTTTCGCGTTTCTCCCCCGCGTCCAGGCGCACCGCGACCGCGTTGCCGGGGCGCACGCCCGGTACGCGCAGTGCGGCTCGTTCGATGTCGGTGGGGTAGATGTTGCGCCCGCCCATGATGATGACGTCCTTCATGCGCCCACACACCACCATCAGGCCGTCTTCGGTGAAGTAGCCGATGTCGCCGGTGTCGAGCCAGCCGTCGGCATCCTTGGCGGGGCGGAAGCCGTCGACGGTGACATAGCCCGAAGTGACAGCGGGGCCGCGCAATTCGATCACGCCGACCGAGCGGACCGGCAGCGGCTGACGTTCGGCGTCGACGACGCGACCCTCCAGATCGTCGACCAGGTGCCCCAGCGTGGGCAGCCTGCGCGGGGTGCCGTGGTGGCCGTCCTCGGCGATCGGTACCGCCTTGCCGACGACCTCGAGCAGGTCGGCATCGATCACGTCGAGCACCTGCCCGTTGCCGGGGTCGGGAATCGATACGGCCAGGGTGGTCTCGGCCATGCCGTACACCGGCGTGAGTGCCATCGGGCTGAGCCCGAACTGGTCGCCCGCCGCCGCGAGGGCGATCATGGTGTCGGGATCGACCGGTTCGGCGCCGTTCCACATGTAACGCACGCTGGACAGATCCAGGGAGCCGGGTTCGGCCTGACGCAGGCGCCGGGCCAGCAGGGAGTACGCGAAATTCGGCGCGGCGGTGACAGTTCCGCGATACTTGTCGATCAGCTCGGCCCACAGCAGTGGCCTGGCCAGGAAGTCCAGCGGTGTCACGCACACCACCTCGGCACCGAATTGCATCGGCACGCTGAGGAATCCGACCATGCCCATGTCGTGGAACAGCGGCAGCCAGCTGATCATCACGTCGTCGTCGAGCTGGAATTTGACCCGGGTGAACATCGCGTGCGCGTTGGTGTTGAAGTTGCCGTGGGTGATCCGGACGGCTTTGGGTGATCCGGTCGAACCGGAGGTCAACTGCTGCAACGCGATATCGCCCTCGGTGGTCGGTACCGGATCGGTGTCGACACCCCGGTGCAGCTCCTCGACCGGCACCACGATGATCCCGCGTTCCCGGAGCACCGGCTCGGCGGCCGCGAACGGCGCGCCGAGTACGACCGCCTTCGCGTCGATCATGTGCAGCACCGTTTCGGTGTCACGCACCCAGACCGCGAGGTCGGTGCGTGGCGTGGGTTGATGCAGCATGGTGATGGAAGCGCCACGCATCCAGATGGCCTGGCAGGCAGGCGCGATGTCGACCGGCAGGCCGGCCAGCACGCCGACGGCGTCGCCGTGCCCGATCCCGGCGGCCGCGAGACCACCCGCCATCCGCCGCGCCTGCCTGTGAATGTCCCCCCAGGTCTGCCGCAGTGGTGCCTCCGGCTCTCCGGTGACCAGCCCCTTGGAGCTGGTCAACGCTGTGCCAAACATTTCGTCGGTGAACCTGCTCAACGTCGGTCTCCCTTTACGCCAACGATCGGTTACGGCCGTGCTCTGCACTCCCAACAAGAAATCCCGCCCCGCCCCGCGCGTGTTAACCCGGGCTGACGCCCCAGCACCCCTGCTGTTGCGCCCTAGACAGCGAAGGTGGCTGCGTAGCGGTCTACGTATGGTCTACCCGATAACGTGGCAATTTCCCGCATCAGCAGGTCGGTTGCCGCTCTGACCTGGGCGTGATGAACAGCTGTGGGATAGCGCCGCGGGGGGTGGACGGTGATGCGTACCTTGGTGAAACGCAACAGTTTCCGACCGCGAGGATTCATGCGATCGGTACCGTCCAGGACCACGGGCACCACCGGTGCCCCGGTGGCCATGGCAACGCGCAGCGCCCCGGTGCGACCACGATAGACCCTGCCATCCCGTGACCGTGTGCCCTCGGGGTGAATTGCCCAGGCGCCGCCGCCGTCGAGGATCGCGGTGGCCGCCGCGAGCGCGTCGGCGGCCGCGTCGCCGCCGGTGCGGTCCACCGGTACCTGGCCCGCGGCGGTGAAGAACCAGCGTTTGCATCGCCCACGTAACCCCGTGCCGGCGAAGTACTCCTGCTTCGCCAGGAATGTGAGTGGCCGTGGGATCACCAGGGCCAGGTAGAGCGAGTCGATGAAGGCCAGGTGATTGGCCGCGATGATCACCGGACCGGTGCGTGGAATGTGCTCCAGCCCTTCGACGTGCGGGCGACCGAGCAGGCGCAGCGCCGGGCCGATGAGGACGTATTTGCACAGCAGATACCACATGGGCAGTCCCTTCGTAGACAGTGTCTACGCAGGCTAGTAGACACTGTCTACGCATGCGACCGCGAAGGTCCGCGAACGGGTGTGCAGAATTGCCGGTATGCCTGAATCGTTGCGCGAGCGCCTGGTTGACGTCGGTGTCGATCTGCTCGAAACCGACGGTTTCGGCGCACTCGGGCTGCGTGCGATCGCGCGGGCCGCCGGCGTCTCCCATGGCGCGCCGCGGCGGTGGTTTCCCACGCACGCGGCGCTGCTCGCGGCGATCGCGGCGCGCGGATTCGGGGAGCTGATCGAGCGGTTCTCGGTGCTCGCCACGATCGACGACCCACGGGAACGGTTACGTCGAATGGCCGTTGACTACGTGGATTTCGCGGTGTCGCGGCCCGAGATGTTCACGCTGATGTTCCGCCACGATCTGCTGGCGGGCTCCGGCGAGAATCTGCGGGCGACGACGCGGCCGCTGTACGGACAGGTGGTGGAGCTGGTCGCGGCGGTGGCGCCGGAGTCGGCGCCGCAGCGCGCGCTGGCCCTGTGGACCAATGTGCACGGTTTGGCGACGATCGCCGTCAACCGGACGCTGGAGATCGTTGCCCCCGATCAGGACCCGCGGGTGCTCGTGGACCGGATCGTCCGCGAGCACCTCGCGGGGCTCAGCGAGTGAGGTCGGCCAGCGTCGCGACGAAGCGGTCCAGGTCGGCCGGGCCGACGAAATAGTGCGGGGAGGCCCGCAGCACGGCAGGCAGAGTGCGCTCGGACATGTCGAGCAGGGTGGAGCCCGCGTGACTGACGGTGACGGTGATCGCGTGCTCGGCGAGCCGATCGCGCAGCTGTTCGGGATCGTGGCCGTCGGCGGTGAACGAGACGATGCCGCTGTGCTCGGTGCCCAGATCGCGCACGGTCACGCCGGGCAGCTCCGGCAGGGTCTTGCGCAGGTACTGGGCACGGGTGGCCACGGCCGCGTAGACCTCGTCGGGCCCCTGCTCGAGCAGGTAGTCGACGGCGGCGCCGAGACCGAGGCGGGCGGCGACACCGCACTCCCAGAATTCGAACCGGGCAGCGTCGTCGGCCAGGCGGTATTCGCCGGGGCTCACCCACGCGGCACTGTGCAGGTCGAGGCGGGTCGGTTCCATCGTCTGCGCCAATTCGGAACGCACGTACAGGAACCCGGTGCCCCGGGGGCCGCGCAACCACTTGCGACCGGTCGTCGACATGGCGTCGACCCCGAGTTCGGTGACGTCGATAAGCAGCTGGCCGGTCGACTGGCAGGCGTCGAGCAGTACCAGCGCACCGGCTTCGTGGGCGATGCGGGTGGCTTCGGCGACCGGGTTCACGAGGCCGCCGTTGGTCGGGGCGTGTTGCAGCGAAACCAGCCGCACGCGTTCGTCGAGCATGTCGGCGAGCGCGTCGGTGTCGAGACGGCCGGTGTCGTCGCTGGGAATGCGCTCGACCACCGCACCGGTGTGCTTCGCGCGCTGGAGCGCGGCGATCGCGTTGCTGGCGTAGTCGGCGCCGGAGATCAGGATCCGGTCGCCGGGGTGCAGCGGTACCGAGTAGGCGAAATCGGCCCATGACCGGGACGCACTGTCGCTGAGGGCGATGGTGTCGGGCGTGGCGCCGATGAGCGTCGCGATCGAGGTCTTCACCGCGGCGAGATCGTCCAGACGCTCATTAGCCGCCCGATAGCCACCGATCTCCGCTTCGCGGTGTAAGTGGGTGATCATCGTGTCGAGGACGGTCTTCGGCGGCAGTGACGATCCGGCGCTGTCGAGGAAGACCTGACCGTCGGCAAGTCCTGCGGTGTCGGCTCTGATCGCGGCGAGGTCAAGCATGGTGACGACGATAGCGCCCCGAGCCGTTCGGATTTTCGTCACTTTCTCTGTCGGTGGACCTCGCTACTCTGGAATGAGCGAAACGCAGGTTCCCCGGCAGCACGCAGCACGTGGAGGTTGGTATGGCGGTCACCCTGGAACGTTCATCGTGGCCCGATTATGCTCCTGACCAGGGAGAAATGTCGTCCAGGGCGGCGGCGGAGGCCTATGTCGGCGGCGTCTGTTTCAAGCTCGGTCCCCCTGCGCTGATCGGCGCCGAACTGGAGTGGCTCACCGCCGGTCCCACCGGTTCGCGGCCCTCGCTCGACCAGCTGGCAGCGGCCCTCGGGCCGCACGCACCGACCTCCCTCGCTCCCGCTTCCGCCGCGGTTGCTCTGCCCGGCGGGAGCCTGGTCACCGTCGAACCCGGTGGTCAGATAGAACTTTCCAGCGCACCGTTCGCTGATCCGGCCGCGCTGACGCAGCATCTGCGCGCTGATGCGGCCCGTTTGCGGGACCTGCTCGCCGACCAGGAGATCAGCGTCTTCGCCGCCGCCGCCGATGCGGGCCGTCCCGCCGAGCGTTTGCTTCGTTTGCCCCGCTACGCGGCGATGGAACGTCATTTCGACGGCGTCGGCCCCTTCGGCACCCTGATGATGTGCAATACCGCCGCCACGCAGGTCAGCGTGGACGCCGGCGCCGATCCCGCCGAGGTGCGGGCGCGCTGGACCGCCCTCTACGCCCTCGGCCCCACCCTCATCGCCGCCTTCGCCTGCTCACCGCGCCTGCACGGCGTGCCGCGCGGCGACTGGGCGTCTCAGCGCATGCGCACCTGGTTGCGCCTGGACCCCGCCCGTTCCAGACCCCCGGTGGCCGACTGGGCGGACCCGATCACCTCGTACGCCCACTGGGCTCTCGACGTGCCGCTGCTGTGTGTGCGGTGCGCCGATGCCGACGCCGACTGGTCCCCGCCCCCCGGTGCCACCTTCGCCGATTGGCTGTCCGGCGCCCTCGACGACGAAGTGGGCCGCCGCCCGACCCGCGCCGATCTGGACTACCACCTGACCACCCTCTTTCCCCCGGTCCGAGCATCCGGTCACCTCGAGGTCCGCTACCTCGACACCCAGCCCGGTGAAGCGTGGACCACCCCGATCCACCTGTTCGACGCGCTGCTGTCGACCCCCGCTGTCGTCGCCGAGGCGACAGCCCTCGCCGCGCCCACCGCGGGGGAGTGGTTGACGTCCGCGCGTTGCGGCCTGCTCGACCCGCACTTGCGCCGCGCTGCAGTAGACGTGCTCGACCTGGCCGCCGCCCATGCGCGAACACCCTCCGCTGCCGCGGAATTGGCCGCCGCGGCCCGCCGATGTAATGCGGGCCGCAGTCCACTCGCCGAGGTCGACTCGGCACGCAACGGCGCGGGCGGGTCGTGATGGTCTCGCCGCCGGCCGCCCGTGGCCGGCATGCCGCTGTTCTTCTGTCCGAAGTCGTTGCCGACCTGTCTGTTTCGGAGCTCTCGTGACTCTTTCCGCCCCCGCCGACCACAGTGACCGCGACCGGACGCGGGCCCGCATCGCCGAGGTCCTGTCGCGTGCTCGCCGCCGCACCACCCTGCTCACCGAGAGCGTGGACGAAGCCGATCTCGTCGCGCAGCATTCGCCGCTGATGTCGCCGCTGGTCTGGGACCTGGCGCATATCGGGAACCAGGAAGAGCTGTGGCTGGTGCGCGATGTCGGCGGCCGCGATGCGGTGCGAGCCGATATCGACGAGCTCTACGACGCGTTCAAGCACGCCAGGTCGAACCGGCCCGCGTTGCCGCTGCTCAACCCCGAGCAGGCGCGCGGCTACGTCGGCTCGGTGCGCGAAAAGGTCCTCGACGTCCTCGATTCCAGTGATCTGTCCGGTAATCCACTGGTGGACAACGGTTTCGCGTTCGGCATGATCGCTCAGCACGAACAGCAGCACGACGAGACCATGCTCGCCACCCATCAATTGCGAATCGGCGCGCCGGTCCTGTCAGCGCCGCCCGCCCCGGTCGCCCAGGTGCCGGCGGGTGGCGAAGTCATCCTTCCCGCAGGCGAATTCCTGATGGGGACCTCGGCCGATCCGTGGGCGCTGGACAACGAACGCCCCGCCCATCCGGTGCACGTCGACGGCTTCGCGATCGATGTCGCGCCGGTGACCAACGGGCAGTTCCTCGCCTTCCTCGACGACGGGGGCTACGACCGGTCCGAGCTGTGGTCGGAGCGTGGCTGGGCGCACCGCAGGGAGGCCGGCCTGGTCGCTCCGCAGTTCTGGGAGCGCGACGGTGACGGGTGGACGCGCACGGCATTCGGCGTCCGCACCCCGCTGCGGCTCGATCAGCCGGTGGTGCATGTGTGCTGGTTCGAGGCCGAGGCCTTCGCGCGGTGGGCGGGCAAGCGCTTGCCGACCGAGGCCGAATGGGAGAAGGCGGCCCGCTTCGACCCGGAAACCGGTGCGTCGCGCCGCTATCCGTGGGGCGAGGACCAACCGGACGCGCACCTGGCCAACCTCGGCCAGCGACACCTGGAACCAGCCGAGATCGGCGCCTATCCGGCCGGTGCGTCGGCCACCGGCGTGCACCAGCTCATCGGCGACGTCTGGGAATGGTGCTCCTCGGGTTTCGAGGCCTACCCCGGGTTCCGCGCGTTCCCCTACCGCGAATACTCGGAGGTCTTCTTCGGCGGCGACTACCGCATCCTGCGCGGCGGATCCTTCGGCACCGACGAGGTCGCCTGCCGCGCCACCTTCCGCAACTGGGATCACCCGATCCGGCGGCAGATCTTCGCCGGGTTCCGGCTCGCCCGAGATCTGCGCGAGGACGAACTCTGATGTGTAGGCACCTCGGTTACGTCGGCCCACCGGTGGGGGTCGGCGAGCTGATTCTGCGCGGCCCCCACTCGCTCTATACCCAGTCCTGGGCGCCGGTCGACATGCGCGCGGGCGGCACCATCAACGCCGACGGCTTCGGCGTGGCCTGGTGGCGCCGCGCCGATGTGGGAACGGAGGGCGCCCGCGACGCGGTAACCCGCTACCGCAACCACGCCCCGATCTGGACCGACCCCGCCGTCGCCGAGGTGCTCGGGCAGCTCGAATCCCGTTCGGTCGTCGCCGCCGTGCGCTCGGCCACCGTCGGCATGCCGGTGGAGCGTTCGGCCTGCGCGCCTTTCACCGACGAACACTGGGCCTTCAGCCACAACGGCGTCGTCCCGGACTGGCGAACGACGCTCGTCGCCGTCGTCGCCGACCTGCGTGAAGTCTGCACCACCGCAACGCTGTTCGATTCACCCGCGGTGCTGCTGCGGGCGGAGGCGCTCACCGATTCCGCTGCGCTGTGGGTGCTGCTGCGGGGCCTGCTCGGGGCGATCGACCCCGCCGGCCCCGTCACCTCCCCGGCCGACGCCCTCCAGCTGCTGGTCGCGACCGTTCTCCGGTATCAGCCGAGCGCTCGCCTGAACCTGTTGCTCGGCAACGGAATCCAGCTGTGGGCCACCACCTGCTGGCACGCGCTGTCGGTGCTCGTCACCGACGACTACGCCGTGCTCTCGTCCGAACCCTACGACGCGGACCCGCGCTGGCAATCCGTCGTCGACCACCAACTGGTCACCGCCACACCCGGCCACTGCACCATCACCGCACTCGAACTCCCCGCTACCGAAAGGGTCCGTTCATGACCGCGCCGCTGCTGGACATCCACCTCACCGACGACGATCTCACCGCGGCCTTGCGCACCGACGCCCGCACCGGTCTGACCGCCGACCCGAAGTCGCTGCCGCCCAAGTGGTTCTACGACGCACGCGGTAGTGAGCTCTTCGAACGGATCACCGAACTGCCCGAGTACTACCCGACCCGCACCGAGCGAGCCCTGCTCGAGCGGGTGGTCGGTGAGATCGCCGCGGCCGCTCGCGCCGAGGTGCTGGTGGAGCTCGGCTCGGGCTCGGCCGCCAAGACCCGGCTGCTGCTGGATGCGCTCACCGCCGAAGGTTCGCTGAAAACCTATGTTCCGCAGGATGTCTCGGCCTCGGCGCTGCGCGGTGCGGCCGCCGAGATCGCGGCGGAGTACCCGAACCTGTCCGTGCACGGTGTGGTCAGCGACTTCACCGACACCCTGCACAACCTGCCCCGCGGTGGCCGCCGCATGATCGCCTTCCTCGGCGGCACCATCGGCAACCTGGTCCCCGCCGAGCGCGCCGAATTCCTGGCGGGCATCAACGAGGTCCTCGAACCCGGCGAGTTGCTCCTGCTCGGCGCGGGCCTGGTCATCGACCCGGCGATCCTGGTCCCCGCCTACGACGACGCCGCGGGCGTCACCGCCGAATTCAACCGCAACGTCCTGCACGTCCTCAACAACCGGCTCGACGCCGACTTCGCCCCCGAGAAATTCGACCACGTCGCCCGCTGGGACGCCGAGAACGAGTGGATCGAAATGCGCCTGCGCGCCACCGAGGCGATGACAGCCACCGTCGCCGGCCTGAACCTCACCGTCGACTTCGCCGCGGGCGAAGAGATGCGCACCGAGATCTCCGCCAAATTCCGCCCCGATTCCCTCGCCGCCGAACTGCACCGAGCCGGCTTCACCCCCACGCACACCTGGACCGACCCCGACAATCGCTTCATCTTGTCCCTGTCCGAACGCCGCTGAGTCCTGGCTCCGGCCACGAAATGCGCGCCGGCGGTCAGGTCAGGAGGGCGGCAACCGAGCGGTCACGACAAGCGGGGTGCGTCGGCGGTGACGTCATCGAGCGGGACGTGTGGTCAGAGGTCGAGTTCGTCGGCGAGGTATTCGCCGCTGGTGAGGTTCTCGTCGCCCTCCAGGTCCTTTTCGACGCCTTCCTCGCCGTTGACGGCGTCGTCGTCGAAGAGGTCGCCGTCGACATCGTCGTCGCCGACCACGCGCATCGCGCCTACCTCAGCGGGGCGTTCGTCCTCTGCCATCGCCTCCTGGCGGGACCCGCGCTCGGTGTACTCCTCGGAGACTTCCTCGTTGATGCCGAGGAAGCCGTCGGCGTCGGCTTCGTGATTGCGGATCACGTAGTCGGCCGGTGGGTCTTCCACATAGCGTTCGTATTCGACGATGTCGTCGGCTTGATCGTCATCGCCCATGTCCATGTCCAACGGTTCACGGCTCATGGTTTCCAGTATCGGCCTCCGACGGCCGTCCGTCACGAACCACGCCCGGGCCGGGCGGTCGCCGGCTACGGGCGTCTGCCGCTGGTGTCCTCCGGGACGCCTTGGAGGACGGCGGCGAACCATTCGACGAGCGGCCGCAGGTCGTTCCAGGCGCGGCGGATCTCGGTGGCCGCGGCCGGGGTGGTGAGCCACTCCGGTGCGCCGAACTCGCGGTGCACGGTCAGTGATTTGTGGCGCAGCAGGTCGATGCGCGGATGGTCGATGGCGTAGCCCTTCGGCTTGGTTTTGAGCTTGTCGCCGCCGAGGGTGAAACCGGCCGCCGTCGTCGCGGCCAGGATCTTCTCCAGCTCCGCGCCGCGCACCTCGTCGTCGATCGTGGCCCGCAGGACAGCCAAGGCGGTGGGCGAGGGCCGGAAGCAGCCGCCCGCGATGAACAGTCCCGCCGCCCCGATCTGCACGTACCAGCCGACGCCGGGCGACACTCCCGCCACCGCACCCTGGTGGGTTTTGTAGGGCAGTTTGTCGGCCGAGAATCGGACGTCACGGTAGGGCCGAAAGATCTTGGCCTGTCCGAATTCCGCCGCCAGTTCGGCGGCGAGCGCGACCATCGGTGCGCGCACGGCCTCGTCGTAGATGTGTTTGTGCGCGTTCCAGAAGGCCTTCGAGTTGTCGGCCTCCAGGTCTTCGTAGAAGTCGAGTCCGGCGAGCGGGAATCCGGTGAAAGCGTCCATCGGTGCGGCGTTTCTCAGTTCTGTTCGGGGACGGGGGCGGCGTGGCGACCGGGCCGGCTACCGCCTACCAGTATCGCCCGCCGAGGCTCAAACACCGCCGATCAGTGCCACGAACACGAGCACCAGAACCGCGGCCAGCGCCGCGATGGCCCCATTGGCGATCGCCGCCCACTTGCCCATCGGCTCACCCTTGGCATGTCCGACCAGCCCGAGCACGACTCCCGTCGGCGCGGTCACGAGCACCGGCAGCCCGCACAGCATCACCCCACCGAGCACCGACGCCGCGACACAGCAGAAGCTGATGATCGACCACACCGGCGTGCTGTCCCGGTAGCCGTACCCCGGCGGAGGCGGCGACGGGAACTGCCCCGGGTATTGCGGCGCTCCGTAAGGTGCCCGACCAGGCGGCGGATAGCCCGGAGCGGGATATATCGGCGCGGCATTGCCGACAGCGGGATAGCCGGGCGCGGGAAACATCGGCCCCGGCGGTGGCGGCGGATACGGCGGCAACTCGACAGCCGGATTCGCGACCCCAGCCCAGGGCTGAGCGGCGGGCGGTGGGGGAAACGGCACCGCATCACCCGGGGTTACCGGAGCGGCGATCCCACCCCATGGTTCCCCGCCCGCCGGATCAGCCACCTCCGGCGCGTCCTGCACCCGCGGCACAACCTGATCCTTACCGAGTTCGACCCGCCGCTCCGGCTCAGTCCCCATGCCGCCCCCTGTCACGTCCCGCACTACGACAGGACCACCATGCACCAAAGACCAGCCGGTGCGCCATTGTCCGAGGACAAACGCACCGACTGGTCTCGAGAGAACATGGGTAACTCACCGGGCACGGGCTAACCCTCAACCTCTGAAGGCTTGCCGCGTCCCCAACCCAACCCCGCGCCTCAGTCTGGCCAAAAGTCACGGAGAGGCGGAACAGCTCAAGCGTTGCCGTTGAACAGGCCCGTGACCGAGCCGTTCTCGAAGACCTCGCGGATGGTGCGGGCCAGCAGCGGCGCGATCGACAGCACGGTCAGCGTCGGGAACTTCTTGTCCTCGCTGATCGGCAGCGTGTTGGTGATGACGACTTCCCTGGCGCCACAGTTGGCGAGGCGCTCGGCGGCCGGATCGCTGAGCACACCGTGGGTGGCCGCGATGATCACGTCGCCCGCGCCGGCTTCCTTGAGGACCTTCACCGCGCCGGCGATGGTGCCACCGGTGTCGATCATGTCGTCGATCAGCACGCAGGTGCGGCCTTCGACGTCACCGACGACGCGGTTGGACTTCACCTGGTTGGGCACCAGCGGGTCGCGGGTCTTGTGGATGAACGCCAGCGGCGTGCCACCGAGCGCGTCGGCCCACTTCTCGGCGACCTTCACGCGGCCCGCGTCGGGGGAGACGACCGCGAGGTTGTCCGACGGGTAGTTGGTGCGGATGTAATCCGACAGCTGCACCAGCGCGTGCATGTGATCGACGGGGCCGTCGAAGAAGCCCTGGATCTGGTCGGTGTGCAGGTCGACGCTGATGATGCGGTCGGCACCGGCGGTCTTGAGCAGGTCGGCGACGAGGCGGGCCGAGATCGGCTCGCGGCCGCGGTGCTTCTTGTCCTGGCGCGCGTACGGGTAGAACGGCAGCACCGCGGTGATTCGCTTGGCCGAACCGCGCTTGAGCGCGTCGATCATGATGAGCTGTTCCATCAGCCACTGGTTGAGCGGCGCGGGGAAGCTCTGCAGCACGAAGGCATCGGAACCGCGGACCGACTCCTCGAACCGGACGAAGATCTCACCGTTGGCGAAGTCACGCGCGGTCTGCGGGGTGATGTCGACGTCGAGTTCCTTGGCGACCTGCTCGGCCAGCTCAGGATGTGACCGGCCGGCGAAGAGCATCAAGTTCTTCTGGTTGTCGATCGAGAACGCGGTCACTGCTGGTTGCCATCCTTTTGCTCGATTGTCTTCGAAGACGTCTCGTCTGCCGCGATGGCTTCCGCCGCCGCGCGCGCCGCAGCGGTTCCTGGACGGTAGCGCTGCACCCAGTTTTCAAAAGTGCGCTGTGGCCCACCCGACACAGCAAGTGCACCCGGTGGAACGCTTCTGCGCAGTACAGTACCCGCACCCGTATAGGCTCCGTCACCCACGGTGACCGGCGCGATGAACATGGTGTCGCTACCTGTTCGCACATGGGAACCAACCACGGTGTGGTGCTTGTTCACTCCGTCATAGTTCACAAAAACGCTGGAAGCGCCGATGTTGCTGTACTCGCCGATCGTCGCGTCGCCGACGTAGGTGAGGTGGGGCACCTTCGAGTGCGCGCCGATCGAGGCGTTCTTGGTCTCGACGAACGCGCCGAGTTTGCCTTCCTCGCCCACGACGGTGCCGGGGCGGAGGTAGCTGAACGGGCCGATGGACGCGCCGTCGCCGATCTGAGCGTGCGTCCCGTGCGTTCGGATCACACTCGCGCCGACTCCGACGAGCACGTCGGTGAGCGTGGTGTCGGGCCCGATCTCGGCGTCCTCGCCGATCTCGGTGCTGCCGAAGAGCTGGGTGCCGGGCCGCAGCACGGCGTCGCGCCCGATCCGCACACTCGCGTCGATCCAGGTGGTCGCCGGGTCGATGATGGTGACGCCCGCGCGCATGTGCCGTTCGAGAATGTAGCGATTGAGGGTGGCGCCGGCCTGCGACAACTGCACCCGGTCGTTCACGCCGGTGACCTTGTTGGAGTCGATCAGCCGCGCGCCGTGTACCGGATGACCGGCTTCGCGGGCCAGCCGCAGCACATCGGTGAGGTAGAGCTCGTGCTGGGCGTTGGCGGTGGACAGCCGCCCGATCATCGTGCGCAGCACGGACGCGTCGAACGCGTAGACGCCGGAGTTGACCTCTTTGATCTTGGCCTGTTCCGGGGTGGCGTCGGCGTGCTCCACGATCTCGGCGACCTGACCGTCGTCGTCGCGCACGATCCGGCCGTAACCGTTGGCGTCGTCGGGCACGAAGGTCAGCACCGTCACGGCGGGCCGTTCGGCGTAGCTGCGGTGCTCGTCGAGCAGCGCGGACAGAGTGTGCCCGTCGAGCAGCGGCACATCGGCCGAAGTGACGAGAAGGTCGCCGTCGAAGTCCGTGGGGATCGAACCCAGTGCGCACTGCACCGCGTGTCCGGTTCCGAGCTGCTGCTCCTGCACCGCGCACACGATCTCGCGGCCGAGTTCCTTACCCACGTCCGCGACGGCGGCTCCGACCTTCTCCCGGTCGTGCCCGACAACGGTGATCAGGTGGGTCGGATCGATCTCGACGGCGGCGTGCAGCGCGTGCGAGAGCATCGACCGGCCTGCTAACGGGTGCAGCACTTTCGGAGTCTTCGACCGCATTCGCGTCCCAGCACCTGCTGCGAGAACGACGACGGCGGTCTGCGGTGGCATGGATCTCCCTCGGCTGCCTGTCAGCGAGTGCTGTGGCGGGTTCGGTCGGTAGATGGTGCGGGCCGACGATACGTCACTGTGTGTCCGTGTGCTCCGCCGCCAGGACTCGAACCTGAACTATCTGAACCAAAATCAGAGGTGCTGCCATTACACTACGGCGGATCGCCACACCAGTGGGCTCTCGGAGCCCACCACTGTGCTACGGCACGCCAGTGATCCTCGCACACGATCCCGCCCTCGGGCGAATCTTGTGTACGCCTGTCGCGTCCGTGCTCGGACGCCGTTGTTAGCCTTCTGGAACGCACGTACTGATTTCTCGTGAGTCGAAACGCGGAGAGGCGGGGGCACGCATGTCGTCCAGTGAGCCGGGGCGGGCCACCAGGCCCAGGATGACGGGTACGCAGCGCAGGCAGCAGCTGATCGAAATCGGCCGCGCATTGTTCGCGGAGCGGGGGTACGACGCGACATCGATCGAGGAGATCGCGCAGCGGGCGCAGGTGTCGAAGCCGGTGGTCTACGAGCATTTCGGTGGCAAGGAGGGCCTGTACGCGGTGGTCGTCGATCGTGAGATGTCGATGCTGCTGGAGATGGTCACCTCCTCACTCACCCGCAATCGATCGCGGGTGCGATTAGAGCAGGTGGCGCTGGCCTTGCTCACCTACATCGAGGAGCGGACCGACGGTTTTCGGATCCTGGTCCGCGACCAGCCCGCCGCCAACTCCGACGGGCGCTACTCGAGCCTGCTCAACGAGGCCGTGAACCAGGTGGCCCATCTGCTCGCCGGTGATTTCGGCCGTCGCGATCTCGATACCAGCCTCGCCCCGCTCTACGCCCAGGCTCTGGTCGGCATGGTCTCGACCACCGCCACGTGGTGGCTCGACGAGCGCACCCCACCCAAAGAGGTGGTCGCGGCGCACCTGGTCAACCTGTGTTGGAACGGTTTGAGTCATTTGGAAGCCGAACCGGGGCTCAGCTCCGAATGGAATACGGGGACTACGCCGACCAGCGGTGGGGTAACCGGACGTTAGCGCAAGCAGCGTGGACCGAATCCATGATTCGGCTGCCACTTTGCCGCCTGGTGGTACGGTTCACCCATCCTTTTGGGTGCTGCCGGGCGGTATGTCGAGCAAATTTCGGGATGTCGGTCTACTTCAGGATGGCTGGATTATTGGATGACAGGCGGATCTGATGGCTAGGCAAGCACGCGCGGAGATCACCCGCGACTCCGTCCTTGCTGGCGCTGCCGATGTCTTTCTCCGTTTGGGCTACGCCAACGCGAGCCTCAGCGAAATCATCGCGCAGTCCAATGTGACCAAGGGCGCCTTGTACTTTCACTTCGGCTCCAAGGAGGAGCTGGCCAGGGCGGTGGTCGATCAGGGCAACGAGCGCCTGACCGGATCCTGTCAGGGTTTCTTCGATTCCCGGGTGCCCGCGCTGGAGGCGGCCGTCGGGATCACCTATGTGGTGGCCGATCTGTCGATGAACGATCCGATGGTGGGCGCGATGCTCAAGCTCACCCATCAGATCGGTGACTATCGCGGCGCGCAGGGCGACAACATCGCCAAGACCTGGGGCGAGACCTACCGGTTGCTGTCGGAGCGGGCCATCGCCCAGGGCGACCTGATCGCCGACCTCGATCCCGAGGTGGTCGGTGTGCTGCTCCAGGAGCTCACCGCGGGCGTGCACATCGTCGCGGTCGGCACCGAGTCGATGGAGCAGATGGCGGCGCGGATGGAGCGGGCCTGGTACTTCCTGCTGCCCTCGCTGGTGCCGCCGGAGAAGCTGTCGTACTTCCGGGAGTTCGCGGCGCGCAGGCTGCGCCGCTACGTCGTCTAGTTCACACGCTGCGGTCGGTGGCGAGCACCGTCCGCACGTCGGCCTCGGGTCCGGTCGGGGTGATCCGGACTTCGTCGCGGCCGAAGGCGTGCAGGAGCAGCTCCGACGGCGTGCCGGTGAGCACCACTTCGGCGCCGTCGCCACGGTGCGCCGTGATCCGGGCTCCCTGCGGCGTCGCGAGGACGACCGGAACCGGCGACTTGCGGTAGGCCGCGCGGGCGACGGCGCGCAGTGCGGTCCACAGGCGGTCCTCGTCGCGCGCCGCCAACTGCCTTGGCTCCCAGCCCGGTTCGGACCTGCGCACGTCTTCGTGGTGGACGAACATCTCGCTGAGATTGGCCACCGCGTCGACCGGGCGCAACGGCGACCACCACGGCGGCCCGGTGCGGACCAGCTCGAGCAGCTGGGCGAACGGCCGCTGCGCGATCTGCGCCTGCTTGGCTTCCAGGTAGCCGGCCATCGGCCGGAAGACGATGCCCACCGACGCGTCGGGCCTGCGTTCGCGGACCACCAGGTGGGCCGCGAGGTCGTGCACCGTCCAGGTGCCGCACAGGGTCGGCGCGGCAGGGCCGGCCTCGGTCATCGTTTCCACGAGGGCGTGGCGTTCACGTCGAGCCAGACTCACGCCTCGACCCTACGCGTGTCGCGGTATCCACGGTGCCGAGCCTGTCGGCGAACAGCAGGCCCCGGCCGAGCCCCGTCTTCGACACGCTGCTCGACTGTCTGCCGGACCTTGGATTGTTTCGCCGGGGGTCAGCCGCGGGCCGACCCCCGGGAATCACTCATCTAGACTTCGAGACGGGCTGCCTCGCCTATCCCGTCTGCGTATTCAGGAGCGAACAATGTCCTCCCTTCGTCCTCCGCTCGCCGGTCTGGCCGAAGTGGTCGCGGGTGACGCCGCGCTGCGGATGGTCACCGACCTGGTCGGCAAATCCGGGGTGGAATTGGTCGCACCATCAGCTGTGCGGCCGTTCGTCGCCGCGACGATCGCCGATCAGCGTCCGCTGGTGGTGGTGACCGCGACCGGTCGCGAGGCCGACGATCTGACCGTGGAACTCACCGAGATGCTCGGCCCGTCGGTCGCCATGTTCCCGTCCTGGGAGACCCTGCCGCACGAACGGCTCTCGCCCGGCCCCGACACGGTCGGGCGCAGGCTCGAGGTACTACGCAGGCTGGCCCATCCCGAAGACCCCGTCTACCCCGAACCGCTGCGGGTCGTGGTCACCACGGTGCGTTCGCTGATGCAGCCGATGACGGCCGGGCTCGGCGATATCGAGCCGGTGGTGCTGCGTGTCGGCGGTGAACACGATTTCGACGAATTGCTCGCTCGCCTGGTGGAATTCGCGTACACCCGCGTCGACATGGTCGGCAAGCGCGGCGAGTTCGCGGTTCGTGGCGGCATCCTCGATCTGTTCGCGCCGACGGCGGATCATCCGGTGCGCGTGGAATTCTGGGGCGACGAGGTCACCGAGATCCGCCCGTTCTCGGTCGCCGATCAGCGTTCGCTCACCGAGAGCACCGTCGAGACGGTGGTCGCGCCGCCGTGTCGCGAGTTGCTGCTCACCACGCCGGTGCGCGAGCGCGCCACCGCGGTCGCCGCCGACAACGAGGCCGACGCCTCGCTGGTCGAGATGCTGAACAAGATCGCCGAGGGCATCCCCGTCGACGGCATGGAGGCCCTGCTGCCGGTCCTCGCGCCGGGCAAGCTCAGCCTGCTCACCGAGGCGCTGCCCGGGGGCACCCAGTTGCTGCTGTGCGATCCGGAGAAGATCCGCACCCGCGCAGCCGATCTCGTGCGCACCGGCGAGGAGTTCCTCGAAGCCTCATGGACCGCCGCCTCGTTCGGCAGCGACGCGCCGCTGGGCGCCAACGGCCTCGACCTGGCGGCCTCGGGCTACCGCAGCCTGCCCGAATTGCACACCAGCGCAGACGAACTCGGCCTGCCGTGGTGGACGCTGAGCCCACTCAGCTCCGGCGACCCGATCGAGGTGAACCTGCCGGTGGCCGCCGGGCCCACCGCCCGCGGGTCCGAGGAATTGGTCGCCACCATCTTCGCGTCGCTGCGCGCGCACGTCGCCACCGGTGGCCGCGCGGTCGTCGTGGTCACCGGTCACGGTACGGCGCAGCGTGTGCTGGAACGGCTCGGCGAGGCCGAAGTGCCCGCCGCCCTGCTGCCCGCCGGAGGGGTGCCGGAGCCGGGAGTGGTCGGCGTCCTGTGTGGTTCGCTGCACGACGGGTTGATCTTCGACGATGCCGGGCTGGTGGTCGTCGCCGAGTCCGATCTCACCGGCAACCGGGTCACCGCGCCCACCGAGGGCAAGCGGCTGCCCGCCAAGCGCCGCAACCAGGTCGACCCGCTCGCCCTCACCTCGGGCGACATGGTGGTGCACGACCAGCACGGCATCGGCCGGTTCGTCGAGATGATCGAGCGCACCATCGGCGGCGCGCGCCGCGAGTACCTGGTGATCGAATACGCGCCGAGCAAGCGCGGCCAGCCCGGCGACCGCCTGTTCGTGCCGATGGAATCGCTGGACCAGCTCTCCCGCTACGTCGGTGGCGAACTGCCGAGCCTGTCCAAGCTCGGCGGCTCCGACTGGGCGAACACGAAACGCAAGGCGCGCAAGGCCGTTCGCGAGATCGCGGGCGAGCTCGTGCAGCTCTACGCCGCGCGCCAGGCCGCGCCGGGCCACGCCTTCGCCCCGGACACCCCGTGGCAGCAGGAGATGGAGGACGCGTTCGCGTTCACCGAGACCGTCGACCAGATGACCGCCATCACCGACGTGAAGTCGGACATGGAGAAGGCGGTGCCGATGGACCGCGTGGTCTGCGGTGACGTGGGCTACGGCAAGACCGAGATCGCCGTGCGCGCCGCGTTCAAGGCGGTGCAGGACGGCAAGCAGGTCGCCGTGCTGGTGCCCACCACGCTGCTCGCCCAGCAGCATCTGCAGACCTTCACCGAACGTGTCGCGGGCTTCCCGGTGACGGTGAAGGGGCTGTCCCGGTTCACCGATGCCTCGGACTCCAAGGAGATCCTGGCCGGTCTGGCCGACGGCTCGGTCGACATCGTGGTCGGCACCCACCGGCTGTTGCAGACCGGCGTGCGCTGGAAGGACCTCGGCCTGGTGGTGGTCGACGAGGAACAGCGCTTCGGTGTGGAGCACAAGGAACACATCAAGGCGCTGCGCACCCACGTCGACGTGCTCACCATGTCGGCCACTCCGATCCCGCGCACCCTGGAGATGAGCCTGGCCGGTATCCGCGAGATGTCGACCATCCTCACCCCGCCCGAGGAACGTCATCCGGTGCTCACCTATGTGGGCGCCTACAACGACAAGCAGGTCACTGCCGCCATCCGCCGCGAGCTGATGCGCGACGGTCAGGTGTTCTACGTGCACAACCGGGTGTCCTCGATCGACAAGGCCGCCAAGAAGATTCGCGATCTGGTGCCCGAGGCGCGTGTCGTCGTCGCGCACGGCCAGATGAACGAGGACCAGCTCGAGAAGACCGTGCAGGGATTCTGGGAACGCGAGTACGACGTGCTCGTGTGCACCACGATCATCGAGACCGGCCTCGACATCTCCAACGCGAACACGCTGATCGTGGAACGTGCCGATTCCCTCGGACTTTCGCAGTTGCACCAGTTGCGTGGCCGCGTCGGTCGTTCCCGTGAGCGCGGCTACGCGTACTTCCTGTATCCGCCGGAGAAACCGCTCACCGAGACCGCCTACGACCGCCTGGCCACCATCGCGCAGAACTCCGATCTCGGCGCGGGTATGGCTGTGGCGATGAAGGACCTCGAGATCCGTGGCGCGGGCAACGTGCTCGGCGCCGAACAGTCCGGTCACGTCGCCGGCGTCGGCTTCGACCTGTATGTGCGACTGGTCGGCGAGGCCGTGGAGGCCTACCGCGCGGCCGCCGACGGCAAGCCGATCGTCACCGAGGAGAACAAGGAGGTGCGCATCGATCTGCCCGTCGACGCGCACATCCCGCCCGACTACATCGCCAGCGACCGGCTGCGGCTCGAGGGCTACCGCAAACTCGCCTCCGCCCAGGACGATTCGGCCCTGGCCGCGGTCGTCGAGGAGCTCGTCGACCGCTACGGCCCGCTGCCGGTGGAGGTCGGGCGGCTGGTGGCGGTGGCCAAGCTGCGCCTGCTCGCGCGCGAGTACGACGTGTCCGAGATCGTGGTCACCGGCTCGTCGCTCAAGATCGCCCCGCTGAATCTTCCTGATTCCAAACAACTTCGGCTCAAGCGCATCTACCCCGCGGCCAACTATCGCCCGGCGAGCGGGCTGATCACCTTGCCGCTGCCCCGGATCACCGACAGTGTCGGCGCCGACCGGGTGCGCGACGTGGCAGTGCTGCAATTCGTCGCCGATCTTCTGCTGGTGCTGGACGGTAAACCCCAGGGGATGGTGGATCTTTCGGTGCCGACGGAAGCCGCGGCGGCGCGATGAGCCAGGAGATGTCCCAGGAACAGGCCGACACCGCGGTCGTCGCCGCGGGACTGTCCGACGCCGTCGAGGTGATGGATCGCCTCTGGCATTTCGGCGGCTGGGAGCGCACCCAAACTCACGAGTCGCTGCGCCCCTATCTCCTCGAGGAGACCTACGAACTCCTCGACGCCATCCAGGCGGGCGACGCCGAAACCATCAAGGAAGAACTCGGCGACCTGCTGTTGCAGGTGCTGTTCCACTCCCGAATCGCCGAACACGCGGGCGAGTTCACCGTCGACGACGTGGCAGCGACCCTGGTCGGCAAACTCGTCCATCGCAGCCCCTACCTCACCGATGCCGATTTCTCCTCGGGTACCTCGGTGGCCGCCAAGATCGCGGCGCAGGAAAAGGCGTGGGAGGAGCGCAAATCCGCGGAGAAGGCCCGCCGCTCCTGCCTCGACGGCATCGCCATGGCCCAGCCCGCCCTCGCTCTGGCCGAGAAGATCCGCACCCGCAGCGCCAACGCGGGTCTGCCCGCCGATCTCGTCCCGGACACTCTGCGCGTGGTGGAACTGGGTGGTCCTGATTCGGCCGAGGAACGGCTCCGCACAGCGGCCGTCGACTTCGCTACCGCCATCCGCGCCGCCGAGGACGCCGCCGAAGCCGAACGAGGCGCTCGGTCGTCGCTCAGCGCGGATGACTGGCACATCTTCTGGCCGCGCTGAGCAACCCTCGACGACCGTGTCGGCTACCGCTGAGCTAACGACGCTTCGCGGGCGCCGGCGCACGGCGTGGGCGGCTGAGACGTTGCTGAGATCTTGTGGACAATCGTGCGCGCGCCAGCGGGCAAGGGCCACACAGCTTTAGACTCGAAGCAGCTCGCCGTCCGCGGCGGGGCAGGGGTCCGGCGATCGTCGAGGTGAGGTTGATGGGTACAGAGGTAGATCCGGCAGGACAGGATGTGATGACCGACCACCCTGAGCTGGACGTGTTGCCGGTATGGCCGCAGGAAACCATCGCGGTGCTGGTGACCACCGACGCGGGGCCGCACGCGATCCCGGTGTCGTGGCCGGTGCGCGCGGGTGACCGGCGGATTCTCCTCAGTTTGAAGTCCGATCGCGGGTCGCTGGCGCGATTGCGGGCACAGCCGGAGGTGGCGTTGCTGATTCTGGGCGGCGGCAATGTGGCGCTGTGCGCGCGCGGCCGGGCGACGGTCATCGCCGAGCAGATGCCGTCGGCGCAGGATTACACCGCGGTGCAGCTGGACGTCGACGTGATCGACGACCATCGACAGTCCGCGTTCGCCGTCGACCGTGGCATCCAGCGCACCGTCCTCGACGACACCGAATTGCGGGCGCTCGAGGGTCGGGTCGAGACCCTGCGATCCTGGGCCGACAACGGGCCCGCAGCGTAAGTTCCTCTACGGCACACCATCTGGACAGAAGGGTTTTCATGAGCGTCACACTCGCCAAGGGCGGCAATGTCTCGCTGTCGAAGCAGACCGACAACCTCACCAAGGTGGCGGTCGGTCTCGGCTGGGACGTGCGTACCACCACCGGTGCCGACCACGACTTGGACGCCAGCGCGTTGGCGACCGGCACGAACCTGAAGGTGCTCTCGGATCAGCACTTCGTCTTCTACAACAACCTGCGTTCGCCGGAAGGCACCATCGAGCACACCGGTGACAACCTGACCGGTGAGGGCGACGGCGACGACGAGATCATCAACGTCGATCTGGCCGCCACCCCGCCGACGATCACCAACATCTTCTTCCCGGTGTCGATCCACGACGCCCAGGCCCGTGGTCAGTCGTTCGGCCAGATCCGCAACGCCTACATCCGCGTCACCGACGCGAACACCGGCGTGGAACTGGCGCGCTACGACCTGTCCGAGGACGCGTCCACGGAGACCGCGATGGTGTTCGGCGAGCTCTACCGCCACAACAACGAGTGGAAGTTCCGCGCTGTCGGCCAGGGTTACGCCTCGGGCCTGGCGGGCATCGCCCGCGACTACGGCGTGAATCTCTGACGAAACACGACCGCAAAGGCGGGCGACTGTGCGTCGCCCGCCTTTGCTGTGCTCGCTGTCATCGTGATTGGGTGACCGGCACCCGTCGTGGCGGGACCACGCCGGCCTGATCGAGCAGCGCGAAGTACTTGCGCAGCATCAGTACGGCTGTGGTGGCCAGGCCGGCCGTCAAGCCCCACCAGACCCCGGCCGCGCCCAGATGCAGCGGGAACGCGAGCAGGAGCGCCGAGGGCAGCCCCACGCCCCAGTAACCGACCAGCGACAGCCGGAAGCCCGCGGAGGTCTCCTTCAGCCCGCGCAGGAGCCCGGTGCCGATGTTCTGGGCGGCGTCGAAGAATTGCAGCACGATGCCGACGAGCAGCAGGGTGTGCGCGATGGCGACGGTGTCGGTGTCGGTGGTATCGAGGAACGGCGCGAGCACGATGTCCGGGGCGAGCACGTAGACAGCGCCGGTGACGATCGCGATCACCGCGGCCATCCGCAGCGCCAGCCAGGCCAGTGCCCGCGCGTGGCCGAACTCATCGCGCGCGACCGCATCGCTCACCAGGATCGACGCTCCGTGCGACAGCCCGATCGCCATCTGGAACACGATGTAGATGATCTGGTAGACCACGTTGTGCGCGGCCAGCGCGGCGGGCCCGAAACTGCCCATCACCAGCGCGAGCACCGAGAACATGCCCGCTTCCGAACCGTAGGTGAGCGCGATCGGCGTGCCGAGGCGCAGCTCCTCGCGCACGGTCGCCCAGCGCACCGGCCACGGCGTCGAGGGCAGTGTG
This sequence comes from Nocardia sp. NPDC055002, assembly GCF_053608825.1. Classification (NCBI taxonomy): domain Bacteria; kingdom Bacillati; phylum Actinomycetota; class Actinomycetes; order Mycobacteriales; family Nocardiaceae; genus Nocardia; species Nocardia sp. NPDC055002. The sequence goes on along the minus strand of NZ_JBSGWE010000004.1, from coordinate 259,044 downwards.
CGGCCGAGTTGCTCGTCGCGGCGCACCATCGCCCAGAACACCCCGAAGGTGATCAGGAACACCAGCGAGGTCGCGATGCCGACGCCGGTCAGGCCCATCGCCGGAATGCCGGCCCAGCCGTGGATGAAGGCCAGCGCCAGCACCAGATTCAAGGCCACCGAACCGAGCGTGACCAGCAGCAACGCCTGGGGCCGTTGCATGCCGACGGTGTACTGGCGCAGCACCTGGAACCACAGGCACGGCAGTAACCCTGGCGCGAGGGCGATCATCATCGGCCGTGCGGCGTCGAGCACGCCCGCATCCTGGCCGAGCCACGGCAGTACCCACCCGAGCCCGATCAGCAGCGCGCCGCCGAGCAGCCCGGCGATCGTCGCGATGACGAACGCCGCCCGGACCACCGCGCGCACTTCGTCGTCGGCCGAACCGCCGCGCTTCCCTGCCGCGCCGAGCGCGCCCGCGATCTGATTGCCGGTGCCGGTGATCAGCCCGACGCACATCGTGCGGATCTGGTTGAACAGCACCAGCGCCAGCCCGCCCGCGGCGACCTCGCGCACACCGAGCGTGCCCATCAGCGCGAGATTGGTCGTCGAGACCGCGATCTGCGCCAGTTGGGTGAGCGCGATCGGCGTCGCCAGCCTGGCCAGCGCGCTGCTATCGGTCGCCGTGCCGTTCACCCGCCCGCTCCGTGGTTCGTCTCGCGCGCGATCGCGCTCACCTGACCTCCATCAATTCGTCCTGGCGCCGCAGCGGTGAATAGCGGCGCAGCAGCGTGGTCACTTCCGCTTCGGCGGCGGGATCGAGCAGGTCGCGGGCGCTCATCCAGTCGTCGTCGAACACGGTGTCGAGATATTTCTCGCCACCATCACACACGATGGTCACCACAGTGGACCCGGCCGGGAACTCCTCGAGCCGCGCCAAGGCATTGTGCACCGAACCGCCCGCCGAACCACCGATCAACAGACCGTGTGTCCTGGCGACCGCGCGGGTGGTGGCGAAGGCGTCGACGTCGCTCACCTTCACGCCCTCGTCGAGCAGGGCGTAGTCGACGGCGGTGCCGATGGTCGCGCCGGGTGGGGTGCCGGTGCCCGACTGCCAGTACGGTCCGCCCTCGCCGCCGAAGGCGATGGACCCGACCGGCTCGATCCCGATCACCCGGGCGGGCAGGCCGAGGTCGCGCAGCCGGGTGGCGGTGCCGAACAGGGAGCCGCCGGTGCCGACCGCGGAGAGCAGGATGTCGACCCGCTCGACCTCGGCCAGCAATTCCTCGGCGACGGCGTAGTAGCCGACGGCGTTGGCGTCGTTGTTGTGCTGTTCGGTGAAGTACGCGTCGTCACGGGCGGCCGCCATGGCCTCGGCGAGGTCTTCCCGTGCCGAGGTGGCCAGCTCGTCGTCACCGTCGTCGGCGACGAACACCAGGTCGGTGCCCATGGCTCGCATCGCGCGCAACTTGTCCTTACAGGCGTGGTTGTCGACCACGGCGGTGAATCGATAGCCACGTTCGGCCGCGACCACCGCCAAGCCGAGTCCGGTGTTGCCGGACGTCGACTCGATGATATGCCCGCCACCGCGCAGCAAACCTCGCCGCTCCGCGTCGAGCACCATCGAACGGGCCATTCTGATCTTGGCGGCGCCGGTCGGATTGAACTGCTCGAGCTTGAGCAGCAGCCGCGTGCCGGTGTCGGTGACGGCGAGTTCGAACAGGGGGGTGCGGCCGATCAGGTCCGTCACGCGCGTGACGAGAGCCATGGGGTGTTCCTCCATCGGATTGAGAGCTCGGGTGGATCAGCGGGCAGTGCTGTCCAGACTCCAGCGCAGTCGGTCCGCGCCTGCGCGCAGCACCACCTTCGGCGGGAGCGGGAGTTCGTGGAACGGGGACTCGTTGGAGTCCATCTGATACCCGGCGGTGTTCGGGTAGACGAGCAGGTCGCCGGTTCGTGCGCGACGGGGCAGCGGGATGCGCCGTCTGCTCAGCAGGTCGGACTCCAGACAGGTGGTGGCGCCGACGCAGGTGGGGGTGAGGTGGCCGGTGCTTTCGGGCCACAGCACGGGATCGGGCAGGTATTCACTGTCGAACCACTGTTCGGACAGGCTGAGACTGGTGCCGTCGACAGTGAGGATGTCGTACGGGTTTCCCTGTGCGGTTCGGGTTTTCACGCCCTGGACCCGGAAGACGGAACTTCCCGCTTGGTCGAGCAGGGCACGGCCGGGCTCGATCGCGAGTCGTATTCCGTTGTCGCGCAACAGCCCGGCGAGGTCGTTGTGGGAGAGCACGGCATCGAGCATCGCCGCGCCGGGGGCCGGGAAGTGATAGGGGTAGTAGTCGCCGGGCGGATTCGTGTGGAACCACTTGTCGCTGAGGGTGTTCTGGAACTCGGTCCATGTCGAGGCATCGAGGTAGTCGACCCCGAACCCGCCACCGATCGAGATCGTGTCCGCGCGATGGCCGTTGGCTCGTGCGCGCCTGCAGTGCCCGACCAGCGCGACCGCCTGTTCGGAGCGGGCGACAGCGTCGTAGCCGGACAGGTGGAAACTGAAGCCCGACAGCGTGATCGGCGCGCCGATGGCCTGGATCGCTTGTTCGAGCTCCATCGGGTCGAGCCCGAACCGGCTGGTCGAGCCTTCCGGCAGTACCCGGAGCAGCACCCGCACCGGCAGTTCGAGCGCGGCGAGCCGGTCGAGTTCGTCGAGCGCGTCGATCGCGATCAACGACCCGTGCCGAGCCGCCAGCCACAGCAGCTCGTCGGACTTCGCGGGTCCGGTGACCATCAGGTCCTCGCCGCGCACCCCCTGCCCCAACGCCGCGACGAGTTCGCCGGTGCCGGCGACGTCGATCCCCGCCCCGCTCTCCGCGCACGCACGAGCCACGCACGCCGCCTTGTTCGCCTTCTTCCCGAAGTAGACGAACCCGTCGACGCCCGCCTCGGTGAAGGCCGACTGAAACGCCCTGATATTCACCGCGACCCGCTCGGGGAACAGCACATGAAACGGTCCACCGACCGCGTCGGCGATATCGCGGAGCAGGCAGGGATCGGCGAGTAGCCGCTGTTGCGCCACGTCGGTGTGAGCGGGCATCGGTGATGCGCAGTGCGTCGGCCGGTCGGTGGTTGCCGATAGTGCCGGGTCGACGACGCGGTCCTCGATGTGCGGCGGGCTCGGCGGCACCCGCGCGTCGGATCGCGGCGCGGCCGGTGGGGTGCTGTCCCCGGTGACCCCGGGCTGTGCACCCGTCAGTCCCACAACGGCACCTCCGTGCCACGTCCTTCGGCGATCGCCCTGGCGGCCAGGGCGTGCGCGACCGCGATATCGGTGAGCACCAGTCCGCTGTTGTAGACGAAGATCTTCTCGTCCTCGGTCCGGCGGGCCACCGCGCTGCGGGTGAGCACCTGCGGCAGTTCGGCATCCACCGAACGCAGCGTTCCGTCGGGTCCGGCCATGTCGGTGCCCGTCAGTGCCATCTGCGCCGCGCTGGTGGCGACGACCCGATCGGCCTCGACCAGCGTCGACGGTGCCAGACCGTAGCCCACCAGCACCGCCACCGAACCCGGTGCCAGATGCGAGGATTCCAGGGCGACCTCGGTGCCGGGGCCGGCCGTGGCCAGCACCACATCGGCGGACGCCGCCGCCGCGTACGGGTCGTCGACCACATCGAGCAGCGCGTGCGGCGCCGCGTCGGCCAGGTGCGAGTGCACGGCGGCCAATCCCTCGGGATGGGTGCCGTACACCATCAGCTTGCGTAACTGCGGGTTCGCGGCGAGTAAGTGCGGCAACGCATTACGTCCCTGGGTACCGGTGCCGATGAGCAGCACGCTCTCCGCCCCGCGCCGCACCGTCTCGCGCACCAGCAGTGCCGACACGGCGGGCGTACGCAACGCGCCGACCCGCGCGCAGTCCATCATCGCGATGGGGGCGCCGGTCGTGTCGTCGTAGAGCGTGATGGTCGTGTAGTACCGCTTGGTGCTGCGGTCGTGACCGGGATCGAATTTGTAGGAGGTCTTCATGGCCACCACGCGCCGACGCCCGTCGCGGCCCAGCATGGCGTAGGACACCGACGAGCCGCCGGGGTCGGCGACGCTCAGCTTGCGTGGATTGTCGGATTCGCCCGCCGCGAAGGCGAGATAGGCCTCCTCGACGGCGCGCACCACTTCGGCGGGGCTGATCGGCACGTCGGCCAGGTCGCTGCGGGAGAGGACGCGCAGCCCGATCCCGCGGTCACGGTTGTTCAACGGATCCTCGTTCATCTGCAATGCCCCGCTCTGCTGTCCGATCAGCGGTCGCCCGGAACGGCGCGACCACTCGTTGGCCATACCCATTCTCGGACGACTCCTGCGCGCGCCGACGGCGTTCGGGCAGCCGGATATTGATGCGTTTGAGCCAGCGGTCGGTGCCGTCGTAGCGCGCGCGGAACGGAACGCGCCCGTGCACGGCCACATCGTTGTCCACCAGCAGGAGCTCGCCGGGCGCCAGCGCGGGGGCGTGACTGACCCTGGCGAGTTCGGCGGTGAGCCTGGCGTAGGCGGCGCGGAAGACCGCGTCCGCATCGTCGATCGGGGTGTAGGCGGGATCGTAACGTGCTGTGACAGCGCCATTTTCGTCGAGCCACAGTGTGGGCAACGGTGCGAGCTGATCGAAACCGGTGCCGTAGGAGACATCGGGCAGGATCGGCAGCGTGGGGGCGGTGAGGGTCCGCAGGTCCTCGTCGGACAGGCGCACTTCGCGCACCGAGGAGACCGTGGTGGCGACCCGGTCGGGGTTGCGCAGGCAGGCCAGCATGAGCAGGTTCGCGCGCTGATGGTGGAAGGCATCCTCGGTGTGCGGGCTGAGCAGGGTGGAACTGCTCGCGCCCGACTGTTCGTCCTCGTGGCCCGCGGCGGGCACGATGTTGTTGACCAGCCTGCCGTTCTGCTGGCCCTGCCAGCCGAACGGCTCACCGGCACAACGCCCGAGCAGCAACATCACGATGTCGAGTTCGAGCGAGCCGGGATGCGCGTGCTCGGCCGCGGCCTGCCAGTGCGCCGGGGTGGGACCGAAATCGGCATCGTCGACGGGCAACCCGCGCACCACGGTCGCGCCCGCGGCGGTGGCGGGCGGTCGAACGGCGTGGCGCAGGCTGTCGGGCAGGTCGTCGACGCGCTCGGTGATCCGGGCGATCAACGCGGGATCGTGCAGGGTCGTGGTGTGTGGTGCGTCACCTAATCGGTGGCGAATATCTGTCGCGAGCGATCGGAGCGCCGTCGCGGCGTCGGGATCGAGCTCGCGGTATTCGATGTCGTGCTGGTGAATCGTCATACGTTCGGAGAGAACGCTTTTCACCGGTTTCCCTTCTTCGCATCGGTCGAAAGCGGGTGATCTTCAGGCTCGATGTGCGAAGGTAGTGCCTGGCGTGTGATTAGGCAAGACTTACCTAATGCGTTGGCGAGGGAAATAGCCGATCCATATAACGTAGCTTCCTGCCCGGGTTGCCGAAGTGAGCGCTGACCGGGGTGTCGCGGGTCGCTGCGGTTCGGTGACGGTCGAAGTGAAGCTCCCCACTCGGGACCTCTTTTAGGCTAGCCTCGCCTAGTTTGCGGCGTCGGGAAAGGGGTTTCGGCGCACGCGGTTCGAGGAGGCAACACGATGGGTTTCACTCGCAGGCAGCTCTTCCAATCCGGCGTCGGCGTCACCGCACTGCTACTGGCGGCGGCGTGCGGCACCGATGATCGGTCCACCACCGCGCAGCGCGGCGGCACCTTGCGCGTCGGCGCGCTCGGCACCGCCGCTCGCAGCGAACGCGACCCGCACGCCAACCTCAGCAACGACAGCGACTTCCTCATCGCCTCGCTCGTCTACGACGCACTCACTGTTCCCGGCGCGGATCCGACCGTCGCCCCGCGCCTCGCCTCGCGCTGGGAGCCCAGCGCGGACAACCGCAGCTGGACCTTCACCATCGCCGACGGCGCGACCTTCCACAACGGTGCGCCGGTGACCGCCGACGACGTGGTGTGGTCGATGCGGCGCCTGCGCTCGGTCGGTGGCGCGTCGAAGATGCCGGTGGCCGAGAACGACATCGTCGCCGACGGTCCGAACCGCGTCGTGTTCACCATGCCCGCACCCAATACCCAACTGCCGCTGCTGCTTCGGCTGATGACCTTCACCGTGCCGAAGGGCACCACCGACTTCACCGCCGCGGTCGGCACCGGCCCTTTCCGGCTCGAGTCCTACCAGGGCGGCAATGCCCGGCTGGTGCGCAACGAGCGCTGGCACGGCACCCCGCCACTGCTCGACGCCATCGAGGTGACGATGTTCGACAGCGTCACCGCCCTGGGCAACGCGGCACTGGGCGGGCAGATCGACCTCGCCTCCAACGTGGGCGCCATCGCAGGCCGCACCGCCGCGGGACGCGGCGACCTGCAGGTGATCCGGCGCGCCGACGACACCATGCTCGGCGTGGCGATGCGGGCCGCCGACGGCCCGTTCGCCGATGCCAGGGTGCGCACGGCGTTGCGCCTCGGTGTCGACCGGACCGCGCTGGTCAACCAGGTGCACTCCGGTTACGGCACCGTCGCCGCCGATGTTCTCGGCACCGCCGACCCGCTCTACGACACCACGCTGCGCCGCGACCGCGACGTCGAACGCGCGAAAACCCTGCTGCGCGAAGCCGGGTTCGACATCGGCCGCAGCTACCCGTTCGTGACGAAGGCCGAAGTGCCGGGCGAGGTCGAGTCGGCGAAGGTGATCGCCACCCAGCTCGCCGAGATCGGCGTCCGGCTCGACGTGCAGGTGGTCGAATCGGCCGCGTTCTACGACCAGACCTGGCTCAACGCACCGCTGTACACGGTGTCGTGGGGGACCAACGACTCGGTGCTGTTCCTGGCCGACAAGTTGATGACCTCGGGCACCAACCGCAACGAAACCGCCTTCCGCGACCCGGAATTCGATGCGGCCGACGCCAAAGCCCTTGCCGCGTCCGGAGAGGACTACACGCGTGCGGTGCGCGAATTGCAGCGCATCGAGTTCGAGCGTGGCGGTTATCTGGTGTGGGGCATGGCCGACGGTATCGATATCGCCGCGTCGACGGTGCGTGATCTGCCGACGCTCGGCGGTTTCGCGCGCGTCCAGCTGGAACGTGCCTGGCTGGCGTGAATGTCATGAAAACCTTTGCCCTGCCGATGGTGCGACGGATCGCGCTCCTGGTGACATTGCTGGCCATCGTGTTCGTCGCGGTGGATCTGCTGCCGGGCAACGCGGCACGTTCGGCGCTCGGCAGGGACGTGGATCCGGCCGCGCTGGCGGCGAAGGAGCACGAGCTCGGCCTGGATCGCGCGCTGCCGGTGCAGTTCCTGGACTGGATCTCCGGGGTGCTCACCGGAGACTTCGGGCAGACCGCCCGCGGGAATTCGATCGGTGCGCTGCTGGCCGACAAGTTCCCGCAGACTCTGCTGCTCGGTGGGATCGCGTTGCTCCTGACCATCGCGGTGTCGCTGGGACTCGGCTGCTGGTGGGCGATGCGTCCGGCCGCGCTCGGAGCACGAATTCTGCAGCCCGTCAGCACTGTTGCCGTGGCGGTACCGGAGTTCGTCGGTGGCACGATGCTGATCCTGGTGTTCTCCCTTGCCACCGGATGGCTTCCGGCCGTGACCATTACCGGCCGTTCCGGGTTTCCCGTCGGCCCCGAGATGCTGGTGCTTCCGGTGCTGGCGTTGGCGATTCCGCAGATCGGCTGGAACGCCCGAGTGGTGCGCTCGGCGCTGCTCGATGTCGCAGTGGCTCCACATGTGGAAAGTGCTGTGCTGGAAGGACTACCGGCGCGCACGATTCTGCTCCGGCACATGCTGCCGTTCGCGGCGCCGACCATCGTCGCCGGATACGCCACCTCTGTCGGGATGCTGTTCGGCGGCGCGCTGGTGGTCGAGACGCTCTTCAACTATCCCGGTGTCGGCGCCGTTCTCGCCGGGTCCGTCGCCGACCGTGACTCCACCATGGTCGCCGCGGTGGTCGCCCTGACGGCGATCGTCATCATGGTGCTGCTCGCGATGGCCGACATCGTCCGGACGTGGGCGTCGAGGAGCGCGCGATGAGCAAGCCCGGCTTCGGAGGTCGCACGGTGGTGTCCAGGTGGGGCGCGTACTCGGTAGCGGCCGGGGTGGGGCCGGTTGTGCTGCTCGCGGTGGCCGGGCCGCTCTTCGCGCCCTACCCGGGGGACAAAGCCGTCGGGATGCCGTTCGCGCAGCCGGGTGGGGGAGCGTTGCTCGGGACGGATCGGCTCGGCCGGGATGTGCTCAGCCATCTGCTCACTGGCGGCACGCAGTTGCTGGCCGTCTCCGCGGTGATCGCGGTGGCGGTGACCGTGCTGTCGGCCGTGCTCGGCGCGATCGCCGCCGTGCGCCCGCGCGCGGGCAAGGTCATCGAACTCTGCGGCGACCTCGTGATCCTGCTGCCCGCGGTCCTGGGCATCCTGCTGGTGCTCACCGCATGGCCGCAGGGTGGCGTCACCGCGCTGATCGTGGTGTCGCTCATCTTCGGAGTTCCCTACTGCGCCAGGATCTTCGCGGCCTCCGCCTCGACCGTCGCGGCCTCCGGCTACGTCGAAGCCGCCGTCGCCAGCGGAGAATCCCTGTCCCACCTGGTCTTCCGCGAAATCCTGCCCAATCTCCGCGCCGTCTTCACCACCCAGCTCGGCCTCCGCTTCGTCGTCGCCGTGTATCTCGTGAGCACCATCGCCTTCCTCGGCGTCTCCGCGCTCGATCCCGACAACTGGGCGATCATGGTCCGGGACAATGCCTCCGGGCTGCTCTTGAATCCCTGGGCGGTGCTGGCACCGAGCGCTGCCATCGCCATCGTGGCGGTCGGTGTGAATCTGGTGGTGACCAGTGGGCCCAGGACCCGTCAGACCCCGGCAACCGCACCGGAGGCGGTCGACGCGGGCGGGGTTGCGCCGGCGGGTGCTGGATGTGGGATCTCGGTGGTGGATTCGGGGGAGGCGGTGGCGGTGGACGGGTTCAGCGTTGTCGCTGACAGTGGGGCGGTGCTGCTGGCGCCGTTGTCGTTTCGGCTGAAGTCGGGGACGGTCACCGCGCTCACCGGTGCATCGGGTGCGGGAAAGTCGACGGCGATGCGTGCGCTGCTCGGACAACTGCCCGCAGGCGCTCGCGGGCAGGGCACCGTGCTCGTCGCGGGGCGAGATGTATTCGCGCTCGACGCGGGCGCGCTGCGCGCATTCCGTCGTGAACAGATCGCCTACGTCGGCCAGGATCCCGGCTCCGAACTCAACCCGCTGCTTCGCGTCCGGGCAGTCCTGGCCGAGGCGGCGCCGGGCACCTCCGACGCCGAACGCCTCGCCGTCCTCGCGCGAGTGGGCCTCGAGCCCACCCATCTCCGCCGTCGCTGCGCCCGCCTCTCGGGCGGGCAGCAACGCCGTGTCGCCCTGGCCCGAGCCATTCTCCGCCGACCCCGAATCGTCGTCCTCGACGAACCACTCGCAGGTCTGCACAGCACTCTCCGCACCGAAATAGCCCAGCTGATCTCGACTCTCGCCACCGAGAACCGCACGGCCGTCCTTCTCTCCGGCCACGACACCGACGCGATCAACGCCGTCGCCGATACGGTGATCGAGCTCCAGCCACCCGGTGATCGTTCGGTGAATGTCGCCGCTGTGGTGGCTGATTCGGTGCGAGCCGAACACCTGTCCAACGGGCACTCGGCGGCGACCGGACGTCGACCTGTCGACCCGCCCGGCGAGGTTCAGGGGAGCGAGACAGCATCTCGCACCGAAGGCCAGGCGGTCGCGGGCGAGGAGATCGCCCTGCACGCCGAGGCGATCAACGCTGACGCGGGCGGCCACCGGGTGCTCGAGAACATCGGTTTCAGCCTGCCCACAGGGGCGGCCCTCGCTGTCGTGGGGCCGTCCGGGGCGGGTAAGACCACGCTCGCGCGGGTGATCGCGGGTTTGCACACCGACGCCGTCGGATCGCTGGATGTCGGTGGTGTGCGCCTTCCGGTGGGGAGCAGACGGCGGATCGGGGTCGGTGCCAACGGGATCCAACTCGTCACCCAGAACCCGCGCGCGGCATTGAACCCGCGACGCACCGTCGAGCAGACCCTGGCTCGCCCTTTGCGCCGCATCGCACGGGTCCCCAGACCTGAAATCCGCACCCGCGTCACCGCCCTGCTCGCCGCTGTCGACCTCCCCGCCGACCTCGCCGCCCGCCGCCCCCATCAACTCTCCGGCGGCCAACGTCAACGAGTGGCCCTGGCCCGGGCCCTCGCCGCCGACCCAGCCGTCCTGATCTGCGACGAGATCACCACCGCCCTCGACACCGACACCGCCGCGGCGATCATGTCCCTGCTCGACCGGCTCCGCGCCGACCGAGCCACCACGATCATCCTGATCAGCCACGACATGACCCTGGTCCGCGGCCACTGCACCGACCTTCTCGTCCTCGATCACGGCCGAATAGTCGAATCAGGCACCCCGGCAACCGTTCTCGCCGCACCCTCGCACCAGGCCACCGCCGACCTGCTCGGCTGACGCCCGGTGCGGGCCGCGGAGTCGGTGGCCTGCTGTGGCTTTCTCTGAGAACTCCCTGTGAGATGTGCGTAAACAGCGCCGGATCTGGATGATTGAACAGATGTCAGTGCAGAAGGTCGGCGTGGCCGCCGCAGTCGCGATCAGCGCCCTGTTAGCGGGGTGCAGTTCGCTCGCGTCGATCCCCGATGACATGCCGCCGGGGCCGGGCGTCGCGCTGCCGCTGATCGATGTCGACGCACCCGGCCGCGCGGCCGAACAGTTACGCGGCTGGGCCGACGAGCAGTCCGACGCGATCGGCATCCAACCGGTCGCCCTGGAGGCCTACGGCTACGCCGCCGCCGTGCTGGCGAAGTCGAAGCCCGAATGCGGGATCGCCTGGACCACCATCGCCGGCATCGCCAGCGTGGAGAGCGGACACGGAACCCACCGTGGTGCCGGCGTCGACGCCGACGGGACGGTGCGCCCGGCGATCATCGGCGTCGCCCTCGACGGCACCAAGGGCAACGCCGACATCCGCGACACCGACGGCGGCAGCCTCGACGGCGACACCACCTACGACCGCGCCGTCGGCCCGTTGCAGTTCATCCCCGAAACCTGGAAGCGCTGGGGCGTCGACGCCAACGGTGACGGCGTGGCCGACCCGCAGAACATCGATGACGCCGCCCTCACCGCCGCCCGCTACCTCTGCACCCGCGGCGGCGATCTGACCTCGGCCGACGGCTGGCAGCGCGCCCTGTTCGCCTACAACCAGTCGAACAAGTACATGCATGTGGTGCGCGATCGCGCCGCCATATACAGCATCGGCCGCCGCGTGTAGTTGCCCACGGCCCGGAGTGCCGGTTACTCCCCACTCCGCCGAGACGATAGGCTCGGCACCGCACGGCCCTTCCCGTGATACCTACCGTGCCTTCCGTCGTAAGGAGCAGTTTTCGTGGCCATTATCGAACAGGTCGGAGCTCGCGAGATTCTGGATTCGCGCGGCAATCCCACCGTCGAGGTCGAGATCGCCCTCGACGACGGCACCCTGACCAGGGCAGACGTACCTTCCGGTGCGTCCACCGGCGAGCACGAGGCCGTCGAGCTGCGTGACGGCGGCGACCGCTACGGCGGCAAGGGTGTGACCAAGGCCGTCGAGGGTGTTCTCGACGAGATCGCGCCCGCCATCATCGGCCTCGACGCCGTGGAGCAGCGCACCGTCGACCAGGTCCTGCTGGATCTGGACGGCACCCCCGACAAGTCCCGCCTCGGCGCCAACGCCCTGCTCGGTGTGTCGCTGGCCGTGGCCCGCGGTGCCGCCGAGTCGTCGGGTCTCGAGCTCTTCCGCTACCTGGGCGGCCCGAACGCCCACGTGCTGCCGGTCCCGATGATGAACATCCTCAACGGTGGCGCGCACGCCGACACCGGCGTGGACGTGCAGGAATTCATGGTCGCCCCGATCGGCGCGCCCACCTTCCGCGAGGCGCTGCGCTGGGGCACCGAGGTGTACCACTCGCTCAAGGCCGTGCTGAAGGAGAAGGGCCTGTCCACCGGTCTCGGTGACGAGGGCGGCTTCGCCCCCGACGTCGCGGGCACCGTGGAGGCGCTCGACCTGATCAGCATCGCCATCGAGCGCGCGGGCTACAAGCTCGGCACCGATGTGGCGCTGGCGCTCGACGTGGCCGCCACCGAGTTCCACACCGAGGGCGAGGGTTACAAGTTCGAGGGCAAGGTCCGCACCGCCGCCGAGATGGGCGATTTCTACGCTGACCTGCTCACCAAGTACCCGCTGGTCTCCATCGAGGACCCGCTGTCGGAAGACGACTGGGACGGCTGGGTCGCACTGACCGACGCCATCGGCGACAAGGTGCAGCTGGTCGGCGACGACCTGTTCGTCACCAACCCCGAGCGCCTCGAAGAGGGCATCGCCAAGGGCGCGGCCAACGCGCTGCTGGTGAAGGTCAACCAGATCGGCACGCTGACCGAGACCCTCGACGCTGTCGAGCTGGCGCACCGCAACGGTTACAAGACCATGATGTCGCACCGTTCGGGCGAGACCGAGGACACCACCATCGCCGACCTCGCGGTCGCCGTGGGCTCGGGCCAGATCAAGACCGGTGCCCCCGCGCGTTCCGAGCGGGTCGCCAAGTACAACCAGCTGCTGCGCATCGAGGACGCCCTCGGTGATTCGGCACGCTACGCGGGTGACGTGGCCTTCCCGCGTTTCACCGGCGAATTCTGAAAGCAGTACAGGGGCGGTAGCGAATGACCGAGCGACGTGCGCGTGGAACCAGTCCTGGTGGACGAGGCGACAGGCGCACGTCGCGGGCCGCGCGCTCCCGCCCCCGTCTCGACACGCCGAGCCGCCCCACCGCGGCCAAACGTCCCACCCGCCGCCGCCCGGATTCGGCCACCTCGCGCAAGCCCAGCGGCAAGCTCGAGCGCAGCGAACACACCATCCTCGGTCTCTCGACCGGGAAAGCGGTGATCCTGGCGGCGGTGCTGTGCGGCCTCGCGCTGACCTTGGCCGTGCCGACGCGCACCTACTTCAGTCAGCGCGCCGAGGCAGTGGCTCTGGCCAAACAGCGGACCGAACTCGAAGCCGACCTGGCGGGCTTGCGCGATCGTCGTGCGCAACAGCAGGATCCGGCCTACATCCGCTCCGAGGCGCGTGATCGCCTGCGCTTGGTGATGCCCGGCGAAACCCCCTACATCGTGCAGATTCCCGGCATCGAAGCACCAGCGCCGCCGCCGATGAGCACCCGCACCGCGGCGCCCGACCCCTGGTACACCGACCTGTGGCGCAGCATCTCCGAACCAGCCCCGGAAGGACCACGGTGACGACACCGAACGCCGACGACCTCGAGATCATCGCGAAGCAGTTGGGCCGCGAGCCTCGCGGTGTGCTCGAAGTCGCCTACCGCACCCCCGACGGCCTGCCCGCCGTGGTGAAGACCGCGCCCCGCCTGCCCGACGGCACCCCGTTCCCCACGCTCTACTATCTGACCGATCCCCGGCTCACCGCCGAGGCGAGCAGGCAGGAGTCGGCCGGCGTGATGCGCGAGATGACCGAACGCCTCGCCACCGACCCCGAACTGGCCGCCGCCTACCGTCGCGCGCACGAGAGCTACCTGGCCGAACGTAACGAGATCGAGTCCCTCGGCACCGATTTCACCGGTGGCGGCATGCCCGACCGGGTGAAGTGCCTGCACGTGCTGATCGCGCACTCCCTCGCCAAGGGGCCCGGTCTGAACCCCTTCGGTGACGAGGCCGTCGCGCTGGCCGCCGCCGCGGGCTTCCGTGGGACCGCGATCCCCGCCGACTGGCCCGCCGCACCTGACGAACAGGCATAATCGCGGGCAGTGCCCGTACGTGGGTCGAGACCTCTGGAGGACACCATGAGTGAGCGCATCGCCGCAGTCGACTGCGGCACCAACTCGATCCGCCTGCTGATCGCCGAGGTCGGGGCCGACGGCGGCCTCGCCGACGTGCATCGGGAGATGCGCATCGTGCGGCTCGGTCAGGGTGTGGACGCCACCGGACGGCTCGCGCCCGAAGCCATCGAACGCACCCGCCTCGCCCTGGCCGATTACGTGGATGTGATGGTGGCGCAGGGTGTTTCGCGCGTCCGCATGGTCGCCACCTCCGCCACCCGCGATGCCGCCAACCGCGACGACTTCTTCTCGATGACCCGCACCGAACTCGGTCGCGTCGTGCCGGACGCGGTCGCCGAGGTGATCACCGGCGACGAGGAAGCGCGGCTGTCCTTCGCCGGTGCCGTCGGTGAATTGTCCGCTGACGCGGGACCTTTCGTCGTGGTCGACCTCGGCGGCGGCTCGACCGAACTGGTCGTCGGCGACGAGAACGGTGTCCAGGCCGCCTATTCCGCGGATATCGGCTGCGTCCGCATCACCGAGCGCTGCCTGGCGGGCAACCCGCCGACCGCCGACCAGGTCGCTGCCGCACGAGCATTCGCCCAGCAGAAGCTCGACGAGGCCTTCGCGAAGGTCCCTGTCGACAAGGTGCACACCTGGGTCGGGGTGGCGGGCACGATGACCACGATCACCGCCGTCGCCCTCGATCTGCCCGAATACGACTCCGCGCGGGTGCATCTCACCCGCCTGAGCCTCGCCGAGGTGCACCAGGTCTGCGACCGCCTGATCGGCATGAACCACGACGAACGCGCCGCCCTCGGCCCGATGCATCCCGGCCGCGTCGATGTGATCGGCGGCGGCGCGGTGATCACCGAAGTGCTGGCCGACGAATTGTCGAGCCGCGCGGGAGTTTCCGAACTGGTCGTCAGCGAACACGACATCCTCGACGGTATCGCCATGTCGATCCTCGACGCACCCGCCTGACTCCCCGACGAGCGGGAATCGGCACCGGTTCGGCCCGGCGGGTGGGCGCGAACCGGGTCAGGTGTCCGAGGCTGCGAGCGTCTCGGCTTCGGCCCGGAGTTCGGCCGCCTCGACGGTCCGCTCCAATGCTGTCAATCCGGCGATCTGGGTGGTCAGCGTGGTAACGAGCGACGCCTTCAAGCCCTGCCCGAGCAACTGAACCGCGACCGCCCGCTGTTTCGTCGCGGTTGTCGCCCGGGGCCGGGTGGCTTTCGCGACCAGCGCCGGAAACCGCTTGTCGAAGCGGCGCACGAGCTGACGACGCAGGTCGATCTCTTCGGCCCGTAGCTCGACGGCTTCGCGCTTACGGCGGAGTTCGTCGAGGTAGAACGCCTCCTCGTAGAGCGACTGCGCCAAGTCGAGCATCTTCGCGTGCCTCAGCGGGCCGCTGACCATCTCGCGGCGTGCCGCCGACGATTCCGCCGCGTGCATCAAGGCCAGGTCGGTGTGGGCGCTGATCCAGTATCGGCGCGCCATCCTGGCGTGGTATTCACCGAGCTTGCCGTTGATCCCGTGCCCGCCGATCGCGAAGGGCGGTGGCCGGAGCCCGAGTGTAGGCCCCGAGGCATACATCGACGACCGATCGATACGCGGCGTCTGCTCCGGATGCGCCGATGCGAGCTCCTGTTCGACGTGCCGCAGCGCGGTGCCGTGGGCGAGCAGCCAGCCGTCGGCCACTTCGGAGGCGACCGCGAGATAGGTCACCGCGCCGAGGAACAGCGCCCCGGCCGCGGCGACCGGCCAGGTCCACCCCGAGGGCGACAACTTCCACACCGATATCGCCACCGCGTCCGCCACGGCGACCGACACGAAGAACCATCCGGCGAAGCGGGTTCCGCGAGCGGACAGGGTGGCCAGTGCCATCCACACGATGCCCCGGCCGACACCCGTGAACCCGATGCCGGGTATCACCAGGACTATCAGCCAGGCTTCCTCGCCGGTCCACAACCACAGTGGCCCCGCGATCGACCAGGCGAGTAGTGCCCAGATGAACGCGGCTCCCCAGCTACCGAAATCCTCCCCATCCATGCCGCGATGTTCGCAGGTGCCGCCGACAGAAAGCTTGACGGATTCTTGGAATCTCCCGGTTCAGCTCCCGGTGCGCTCGCGATGCTTGCATCCGGGCCAGCAGCACGGCCGCCGCTGACCTTCCTCGAGTTCCTCCTGGGTGCGCCGAATCCGCCGTGCGCGGGTCGCGTCCTGCTTGGCGTCCTCGACCCAGCAGATGAACTCGTTGCGGGCCAGCGGCGTGATGTCCTGCCAGGCACCCAGCGCCACCGGGTTGCCGAGCAGCGCCGCACGCAGATCGGCAGGCAACTCGTGCACAACGCCCCCGGATACTTGTCGACTGCTCATCGGTCCACGGTAGCGCGCAAGCGTTCGACCTGCGGGTATCGCGCACTTCATCAGCGATGCTAGACAAAGTAGCCTATATGTCTCACTATGGAGTCATGAGTACAACGACGTCTCATTCGGTGCGGTTCGAACTTCGCTCCGGAGACACTTGGCGCGATCCCTGGTCCATGTATTCCGCACTGCGCGAACATGATCCGGTCCATCGGGTGATCCCCGACGGTCTGGAATCCAACGACTTCTACGTGCTGTCGCGGCACCCCGACGTGTGGGCGGCCGCCCGCGACCCCGAGACCTTCTCCTCGGCATCGGGCCTGACCGTCGACTACATCGACCTGGTGGCCGCCGGGTTCGGTGGCGTCAAGCCGTTCGTCTTCATGGACCCGCCCGAGCACACCGACTTCCGTCGCAGGGTGGCGCCGGGATTTACCCCACGCCAGGTGAATTCGGTCGAGCCCGCCGTGCGCCGATTCGTCGTCGAGCGCATCGAGCGACTGCGCGCGGAGGGCGGCGGCGATATCGTCGAAAAGCTGTTCAAACCGCTGCCCACCATGGTGGTCGCGCATTACCTCGGCGTGCCGGAACACGATCACGGCAAGTTCGACGAGTGGACCGAGAACATCGTCGGCGGTGCGGTAGCGGGCGCCGGGCTGGCCGCGGGCGACCAGAACGCCTTCACCGCCGTCGGTGAACTGGTCGGCTACTTCACCGAACTGATCGCCCGCCGCCGCGTGGAACCGGGCGACGACACCATTTCGCACCTGCTGGCCTCCGGCCTCGGCGCCGACGGCGACAACGACGGCCTGATCGCGATTCTCGGCTTCGCGTTCACGATGATCACCGGCGGCAACGACACCACCACCGGCAATCTGGGGGGCGCGGTCCAGCTGCTCACCGCGAATCCCGACCAGCGCAGGCTGCTCGCCGAAGACCCCTCCCTGATTCCGGACTCCATCGAGGAGTTCCTCCGGATGACCTCCCCGGTGCAGGGTCTGGCCCGCACCACCACCCGTGATGTCGAACTGCACGACACCACCATCCCGGCCGGTCGTCGCGTGCTGCTGCTCTACGGCTCCGCCAACCGCGACGAGCGCGAGTTCGGCGCCACCGCAGCCGAACTCGACGTTCGCCGCAATCCCAAGCGCATTCTCACCTTCAGTCACGGCCACCACCACTGCCTCGGCGCGGCCGCCGCCCGCATGCAGGCGCGCGTGGCGCTCGAGGAACTCCTCTCGCGGTGCCCGAATTTCACCGTCGACCTCGATGCGGTGCAATGGTCGCAGGGCAATTACGTGCGCTGGCCCGTCTCGGTGCCGTTCCGTGCGCAGGATTCGGCATGAACCGGCCGGAGGCAGTGGGAGGGGAAACAGTATGAGCGGTGACTGGCTGGCCGCCGATCGGGCGGACCTGGCTGCCGAACGCATCATCGACGCGGCCGCCGAACTGTTCGCCGAACACGGGGTGGCCGCGGTCGGCATGGCCGAGATCGCCAAGGCCGCCGGATGCTCCCGCGCCACCCTGTATCGCTACTTCGACAATCGGCACGCGGTGCGGCTCGCCTTCGTGCACCGCGAGACCCGCCGCATCGTCGCCCAGCTCGACGAGCGGTTCCGCGACATCACCGACCCGGGAGAACGCATCGTCGCCGCGATGCTCGGCGCGGTCGAGGAAGTTCGCGCCAACCCCCTGCTCATCGCCTGGTTCCGCCCCGCCGACTCGGGCACGGCGGGGCGGATCAGCCAGGACTCCGACGTCATCGAGTCCCTGGCCGCGACCATCTTCGCCCCCACGGACCTGACCGACCCGGAGCGAAGCCGCCTGGCCCGCTGGCTCACCCGCGTCATCGTCTCCCTGCTGTCGGCTCCCGGTCGCGACGCTGCCGACGAACGCGCCATGCTCGAGGAGTTCGTCGCCCCGGTCGTCACCCGCACCTTCGCCTCACTGAATTAGAACGTGTTCTATATTCGAGGGAAAGTTCCGGCGATCCCTCGGGAGTCCAGATATGTACCAGTGGTCAGACGAAGACCTGATGTTCCGCGACGCTGTGCGCGGCTTCATCGCCAAGGAGGTCACCCCGCACGTCGACCAGCTGGAGAGTGGTGCGCTGCCGCCGTTCGACATCATCCGCAAGCTGTACGCCACCTTCGGGCTCGACGAGATGGCGCGTGACGGCCTCGAGAAGGTGCTCGCCCGCGAAGAGGCGGGTACCACCGGCTCGGGCAAACCGGGCGGCGGTTTCAGCGGCGCGGGCAGCATGGGTGTGGTCCTCAACAGTGAGCTCGCCGGCGTGAGCCTGGGTCTGGTGGCCTCCATGGGTGTGAGCCTCGGTCTCGCCGTGGGCACCATCCGCAGCCGCGGCACCCTCGCGCAGAAGAAGCGCTGGCTGCCCGAGCTGGTCACCATGGCGAAGGTCGGCGCCTGGGCCATCACCGAACCCGATTCGGGCTCGGACGCGTTCGGCGGCATGAAGTCCTACGTCCGCCGCGACGGCGAGGACTACATCCTCAACGGCCGCAAGACGTTCATCACCAACGGTCCGCACGCCGACGTCACCATCGTCTACGCCAAGCTGGACGAAGAGGACGGCACCGACCGCCGCGACCGCAAGGTGCTGACATTCGTGCTGGACAAGGGCATGCCCGGCTTCGTGCAGAGTCCCGCGTTCAAGAAGATGGGCATGAACTCCTCGCCCACCGGCGAACTGTTCTTCGAGAACGTCCGCATCACCCCCGACCGGCTGCTCGGCGAAACCGAGAACCCGGCCAAGGGCGACGGAAAAGACAGTGCCAAGGAATCTTTCGCGGCCGAACGCATCGGCATCGCCTCCCTCGCGCTGGGCATCATCAACGAATGTCACCGCCTGTGCGTGGAATACGCCAAGTCCCGCACGCTGTGGGGCAAGCAGATCGCGCAGTTCCAGCTCATCCAGCTGAAACTGGCCGAGATGGAGATCGCGCGAATCAATGTGCAGAACATGGTGTTCAACGCCATCGAGCGCACCGCCGCGGGCGACAAGGTGACCCTCGCCGAGGCCTCGGCGATGAAGCTCTACTCCTCCCGCGCCGCCACCGAGGTCGCGATGGAGGCCGTGCAGCTGTTCGGCGGCAACGGGTACATGGCCGAATACAAGGTCGAACAGCTGGCCCGTGACGCCAAGTCGCTGATGATCTACGCGGGCAGCAACGAAATCCAGGTCACCCACATCGCCAAGGGCCTGATCAGCGGGTAAACGCCCGAATCGCGCAGACCCGCACATCTGATCTCACCTTGAACACGGCAGAACCGTACGAGCGAGGCTGTGTGTCGTGCTCGTACGGTTCAGCGGTTGCCGACGAAAGAGATCAGGCGGTGGGGGTGAGGAGTTGGTTGAAGAACGAGCGGTAGCTGCGCAGCGCGCGCCGCAACGACTCGGTGTCCGGGCTCTCCGACCACCGGTCCGCGATGATCCCCTTGCGCGCGGCGTAGGTGCTGGTGAGCTCGTGGATCAGTTCGGTGACCAGCTCGTCGGCCTTGAAGACGGCATCATGGGGATCGTCGACGAAGGTGCCCTGCAGATCGCGCCAGCGTCCGCGCAGCTGTTCCAGAGACTTCTCGTCGAACAGCGGGACGACGTCGTCCTCCGCGTCGGTGGCCGGGCTCTGCTGCTGGACGACCGGCTCGGGCTCGGTGCCGCCCGCGGCGACGATGTCGGACTCGTCGGCGGTGTCGATGCGCCGGTGACCTGTGCGCGTCTCGTCCGCGGTATCCGCGCCTCTGCCCGCGATGAAGGTCGTATCGGAACTGCCGTCCACGGTGGAGGAGGTCTTGGGATCGCGTCGGGAATCGGGTTCGATGACCTCGGCGTCGATCACGTGGTGCTCGCCGCGCTTCTCGGCCGCGACGCGGTCGTGCTCGCCGAGGTTGTCGCGCTCGATATCGTCGGTGCGCGAATCGGTTTCGGCTCGGTCGTATTCGGTGCTCATGACACGGTGTCCTTCTTGTGCGTGGTGTGGCCGTTCGTCAGATCGAGGAACAGGGCGCGATAGTGCACGAGGGCGGTCCGAAGGTCCTCGGTGCTCGCCTTGCCCTTCGCGTGCTCGACCGCGATGCCGTGAGCGTCGCGATAGTGCCCGAGCGTCGAGGCGTGCTCGACGGAGAGGTCTGCGACCTGCTGGTCGAAACCTTCTGTGGGGTAGCCACGTTCGGCCATGACAGTCGTCACGAGCCGGTCGGCCTCGCCGACGGCGTCGGCGGGCTCGTCGACGAAGCGCTCCTGCACGCTCGCCCAGTCCTTGGTGAACTCCTTCTTGCGTTCGGGCGTCAGTTCACGCAGGTCGAGCGAGTTGTGTCTGCGCTCTCGCTCCGCCAGTTCGCGTTCGGCGGCGCGGCGATCCTCGGTCTGCTCGACGGCCCGGTCGTACTCGGGCCCGAAACGGTCGCGTAGACGCTTCCGGCGTAGGTATGGCGGCACCAGAAGAGCCGCACCTACGAGTACGACCACGATGACGATGGCAACTACCAGGATTCCGGAAGACACGGGTTTCTCCTTCTACGAGCCTCTTGCCCCGGTAGTGCCTCGAAAATCACTTCTCAAACAGTGGGCCCGCTCGCTCTCCGGGCCCGGCCCGCCGGTACCGGCGCCGAACGCGCCTGGCACTACCGCGACGGCAAGGTTCTCGCGGTGATCACCGCGAGCCAGGTGACCCGCTACGAGATGGACTGCCCCTAACGGCACATCGGGCACCCAGGCGGACGGTTACGGATCTAGCCGTTCGTGCGCTCGAAAGGTCCGCAGAGATCGCGGACGAGCGCGGGATCGGTGTAGATCTGCGCAGTGTGTGCCGTGCGGCACG
This sequence comes from Nocardia sp. NPDC055002, assembly GCF_053608825.1. Lineage (NCBI taxonomy): Bacteria > Bacillati > Actinomycetota > Actinomycetes > Mycobacteriales > Nocardiaceae > Nocardia > Nocardia sp. NPDC055002. The sequence continues at coordinate 237,982 of NZ_JBSGWE010000004.1, read as the reverse complement.
AGGGAGCGAGGTTGCGGGTTTGTTTCCGGCTATTCGAGCAGGTAGTGGGCTCGTATACTGCGAAGATGCGAGTCCATCGGAATGCTTATGCCGGCGCCGTGGTGATCGCCGCCGCGGTCGTCGCGCTAGCGCCGTCGGCTTCGGGTACGCCGCCGTCCGGGGTGAGCGTCGAACCGCTGAGCCAGGTCGATGTCAGTGCGTTCAGTCCGTTCGCCTCGTTGCCGAGCAAGTTCACCTTCCGGCGGATCACCATCGAGCCCGGGGGGACGCTCGGGTGGCATTATCACGACGGGAATGTTCTCGCTGTGGTCACCGCGGGGCAGGTGACCCGATATGAGTCGGACTGCGTGGGGACGACGTACTCCGCCGGTCAGGGCTTGTCCGAGACTGTCGGACCGGATCACGTCCATGTCGGCCGTAATCTCGGCAGCGAGCCGGCGGTGCTGTACGTCGCGTATGTCAACCGTGCGAATGAACCGCTGTTCGTGGACGCCCCTGCCCCGGACTGCCCGTAGCCGCTTTTCGCACGTAGCTCGATTCGATCAGGTGCCGAGGCAGGCTTCGGCGCCGCCTGCGGCGAAGGTGTCGGTGCTGCAATAGGTGGTACTCGGGTAATACGGGCCCATCGTGTCGGCCGGGTCGCCCCCTGAGTCCTGGGACGCCTGGATCGAATTCGGATAGAACTCGGCGCTCGGGGTCATGTTCCGCAGGAACAGCACTTTGTCCACATCGGTGCTGCCCCAAGGGATTACAGTCACGCTCGGGTCGGGGTTCGCAGGCACGTCCGCGGGTGCGGCAACCACATAGGTGTAGTAGCCGGACGCGTCGATCGCGGTCTGGAAGTCGGCCGCGCAGGCGACAACGGGGTAGGGCGAGCGCAGGTCGTTCTGGCACATCGACCAATACCGCACCTGCTGGTTCGGATCGGTAGGCGATTGTCCCGCACGGGTATTCGGGTAAGTCGGCGCCTTGCCTCGCACCACGAGCAGACGTCCGGGCTGATAGCTGATCCGTGTCCCGATGTATTTGTTGTCGCCGTTCGGGAAGAGCCCGGAGGTGCTGGCCGGGTTCCGGAATGTCGCCTCCGGGGTGTTGCCGGGGAACGCGCCCGAGGCCGCCCCGGCGATCGCCCGGTCGAAGGCGGCCTTGGCGACGTCGGCGACCGGGCCGGTGTAGGTGGCTGGATCGAAGGGCTGCGCGCAGGGCTGGGCAGGCACGTCGGCGCCCGCGATCGAGAGCTTCACATCGGGCAGCGGGACGCCGCCACTGAGCGAGGCCGGGTCGGTCGGAACATAGACACGGACGATGACGAAGCCGATCGGTGTGCTCTGCCCACTCGCGACAGCCTGGATCTCGTTGCGGCTGTGGTCGGCCGGCCCGTTGACCAGCGTGGCGTGCCAGCGCCGCTGCGCGGCGGGCAGCGATGCGGCGGCGGCGTCGACGAACGGATTGGCGCTGCCCGGATCGGCGACGATCTGGTCGTCGCGCAAGGTGTCCACGGTGTCGAGGTCGGTCCCGTAGGTGTTCAACGAGAAATACCGGGCGGCCGGATAGGTACCGGACAACTCGATCGAGTCACCCGGTCCCAGCGCGTAGGGCATCAGCCAATACGTCGAATTCGCATCGGGGAAAGCCACATTCAGCACGGTGCTGTTGGACATGAACCGCCATGCGCACAGCGCCGAGTCCGGCGGATCCGCGGAGGCGGGCGCGGCGAACCCCACCGCGGCCAGCAGCGTTGCCACCACATAACCGACGCGAACGATCAAAGCCCCAACCGAATGCATACGATCCCCTCGCTGCGCTCGAACCGGCGAACTGTCGAAGAATCCCGCGCGTCCACGTCACCGTGGTCGGCTCGCGATCAACGTAGTGCACTGCATGGCAGCGAACACCCACGGGCTACTCGTTTCCCCACCTCACGCCATATCCAGGCGGGACCGTCGACGTCTGGAGCGCGCCGTTTACGGGGCTCGCCGTGGTTCCGGCATCGCGCACGCCAGCCCGTCGGCCATCCCGGTCGGCTGCACACCGAGACCTTGATTGAGCCTGGCCCGCTGGTTCTCCCACGCGATGCTCGCCGCCAACTCGGCCAGCTGTGCCTTCGACAGATGGGTGAGCAGAGTTTCGCGCAATTCATCGATATCGACCGCCGGTGTCACCGTCATCGCCTCCGCGAACGCGATCACCAGCTTCTCCAGCTCGGTGTAGGCATCACTGGTCCGATACCGAGGCAGATCGACGAGCTGCTGCTCGGTCAGCCCCGCCGTATGCGCCAGCGCCGACCCGATATCGAGACAGAACTGACAGGCCACCAGCCCCGCCGTCTTGAGCTCGGCCAGCTCTTTGAGCCGAGGATCCAGCTTGTTGCTGAACAGCAACGCCGTCTCATACCCCATGGTCGCCGCCGCGATCTGCGGCCGCCGCCCGAGCCACCCCACCAGATCCCCCCGATGACGCCGAGCCTGCCCCAGCACCTTGATGTATCCCCGAATCCGCGTGACCACCCGCATCGATAACACCCCTTCGTGCCGACGATTCCCTGCCCATGAACCTACGCCGGGACCCCACCGAACCCCAGGGTGATCCGCCTCGCTTTCAGGCGGGGGAGAGGGGCGCAACGCCCACCGGAAGACGCCGCGACCCAGCGCCATGGGTCATGCTGAGTGCCCCCACAGGGACTCGAAACCTGACCGTTCGGGGGTTTTCGGTGTTCACATTCGATCCCACCAGATCACGGCGGTCGGTCTACCTGCGGCGATGGCAAGGCGTGCTGCACGTTCAGTCCCGGATGATCACGGGCACCTGCGGGCCCACGGTGCAGACCCTCGACGCGAGACGATGCACAGCTATTTCGGGTTGACAAGTCCGCTGTACCTCATCGGCCGACGCAACAGAATTCGCTGCGGGACCGCCAGATATGGGTTCTGCGGCCAGATCGGCGCACGAGGGATGCGCCGGTGCGGCCAACGCTCGACAGATTGTTGCGGTTCCAACCCTGCCGTGGATAGCCTGGGCCCCGTTGTCTTGATGAGGGGGTCGCGTGTCAAGTGAGAATGATACGCCTACAACAGTTTTCGCGATGGTTCCAGTAGAAGTGACCGACGCGGGTAACTACGTCCAGCAAGTCGCCGAGTCGATGATCAACGGACTCAGTTCGCTCGACCGCGAGGTATCTGGCGTCCTCAGCAACTGGACAGGATCGGCGGCAGACGCCTTCGGGGAAGGCTGGACTGAAACCAAGAAGGGTGCCGCCGACGTGTTGAACGCCCTCAACATCATGGGCGAACTCTTGGGTGACGCGAGCAAAGCCATTGTCAGCCAGGACATCTCCAATTCTAATGCCCTAAGCTCGCTCGATCTACCAGAACTGAACCTGTGATGGTCGACCACTCCCGCGACTTCGCCTTCGACATCGACGAGCTAGACCAGCTCATCAGCCGCGCCGATGGATTCATCGGATTCCTCACCGAGAGCCTCGATGGCATCAACCACCGAATCGCCACCATCCAACAAACCTGGCACGGAGCTGCTGCCACCGCTCAAGAGGACGCCTACCGAGAATGGGCAACTGGGGCTGCAGCGGTGGTTGACGGGCTCACCCAGATGTACAACGCCGCCGTCACTGCCCGCGACGCCTACAGCCAAGCATCAGACATCAACTTGAGAATGAGCGGCGGCTAAACTTTGTGGCCTCGATCTCCCCGCAGTCCTATGAGACCGCAGCCAAGGCCTGCTACGACCTATCGGAGAAATTCCAAACCGTCTACAACTCACTGCAAACCGTTATTTTAGACACCCCCGCGATGGCCGGGGGATATAGAGCAGTCCAGCCGTGGTCGAAGGCCTACGATATCCGCGCCGCCGCAGTGGCCACGGTCTCGACCAACTTCGCGCGCGCCCTGCGAAAATATGCCGACATACTGACCGCGTCCAACTACAACTGGACGCTCGGGGAATACATCGCCAACATCGACCCCAACAAAGGCGACCCCCCAACGTTGCCCACCGGCTTCCCCACGGAACTACCCTACGGCCCGGGCATAGCTGCTGGTGTCGCCTCATCGGGAACTTACAGTAACGGACTGCAAACAGACTGGACCGAACTACAAGACAAAGTCACCACGCTTGTCTCTGGCGGCCAAGTCCCTGACGGCGACACCGAAAACCTCGAGCGCGCGGCAACCGCATGGAAGACCTTCGGCAATTCAGACCCGCTTGAATACGGTGTGGCACAACTACTCACGGTCGCCTCCGGGCTGGAGCGCGGCTTCGGATCTCAGGTCCCAAGAGACATTCCGAACCACGCAACCAACCTTCGCACGCTCGCTCACAGCCTCCGCGACATCCGTACCGCGGCCGGCGATATCGCAGCGGCGATCGAGGCCCACAAGGTTGCTCTGACGACGATGCGCGCGGACATCAACACCCAGTTCGCGATGGTCGTGGTCGTCACCGCCATCTCGATTGGGCGTTCGACGGTAACCGTCAAAGAGCCACCAACAAAAACAAAAACACCAAGCAAGCAACAATCATCCGACCCCAACGGAAACAAAGTCGAGATCGATATCGACTTCCTCAACGATGCCGCCGGGGCCATCGCCGGACCTGCCAACACCTTCCTCGCTACACTCGGCGGCCTCACCTTCACCACAGCAGAGCTGACCAACGGCCAGCTGCTGACCATCGTCGCACTGCCAATACTGATCACTGAAAGGCAGGGCGTAGCGCTCACGGACCAAGGACAATCTCCAGTCAATGGAGCAGAGGAAGCCAAAAAGGTTCGCGAACGCCTGGCTGCAAGCGGAGAAACGATAAAGAAAACTCGTAATGTCGCCGTGGCGCGGGGCGAGATTAACGGACAGCAAATCAGCCTGGACGCGGTCAGTGGCGACGACTCTCCAACGGGCACGGTGCAAAAACCGGAGAACCCGATCCTGAAGCCAGAGTCCGACGATAAGCTAACGGTCCGGCCTACGGACTCCGAGTTTAAAATTCTTGATAGCTTAGCGCAACAGCTTGAGCCTGGCGCAACGGGGACAATCGACTTATATACTGAGCGTGAACCTTGCGATGCTTGCCAGGGTGTGGTAGAAGAATTCATGAAGAAATACCCTGGAGTGCAGGTGAAGGTTACCTATGGTGGATGACGGTAGTGACCACGACATAGAGATGTTCAGTCATGAGTTGATTGAGTCCGGATTTGCAACGAGCGACACGATAATAGGGTGTGACTCGGCGGAGATCGCACAGGTTTATTCCATTGCCCCCGAAGGCTTCCCCATCCCTGATGAGTATCGGGCCTTTCTTGAAAAGATGGGAAAGAAGGCTGGCACCCTCTTTAGAGGAACTGACCTATTCTTTCCGCGAATGCTCGATGCGGTAGAGGCGGCCGAAGATGTCTCTGGCAAGGGGTTAACGTTGGATGGCCGCTTTTTCTTCGGTCATCATCAAGGTTATAAAGTGTATTTCTTCAAGCGTGGATCCGGTGCAGTCTATGGCTACCAGGAGGGTACTTCCGAGGAGGAAAAGCTTGCAGATGGGTTCATCGAATTCCTTCGGGATTCCTGGCGTATCCAGCAGAGGATTCGCGAATCTACGGAAGCTATGCGTAGGGAGAGGCTTGGACGTATGGAATAGAATGCTCGTCGAGTAGGGGGCCCGGCGAGGATCTTGGTGAACCCCGACAGTAGGCGGCCGAGGCCGACGTTGGCGAGGTTGCCGCGGTCCAGGACTCGGCCGCAGCGGTGGTTGGTTTTGCGGACCGGGTCGGCACCGTTGGCGCGAACATGGTCGTGGAGGCTGTCGCCGTAGGGCGGGGAGGTGATCACCAGATCCACCTGACCCCGCAACTCGTGCGGGACCAGCTCGCCCAGCTTGCGGGCATCACCGGAGTAGACGGCCGCATCGAGTCCGATACCCGCTTCCCGGGCGAGTCCGATGTTGGTGCGTGCCAGCTCCGCCCACCGGGTCTCGTATTCGACACCGACCGCGCGGCGGCCCAGGTGCAGCGACTCGACGAGGGTGGTGCCGATTCCGCCGCATCGGATCCAGGACGAGATCGCCGGGGCGGGTGTAGGTGTTCACGGCGTGGGCCACGATGGCCGGGAACATCTTGGCCGGATGCTTGACGCTGTCGGGGTGGTAGCGGCCCCGCCGTTGCGCGGTCGGGGCGTGCTGGGTGGTTGCCCACACCGACATCGGCACATCGACGGCGGCCTGTGCGGTGGTTGCGGTATCGGTGTCTGCAGGGGTGGTGGCGGGGTGCGCAGTCATCGAGTTGTCCTTCGCGGAATCGGTATGTCGGGCAGCAAGGTTGGCGCAGAGGTCAGCCGTGTTCAGGCAGCAGGAACACAGATGTCGGTATGAGCGACGAGGTGGCGTGGCAGGCCCGGCACGGTCGGGTCGGCGGGCGTGGGCGCGGTGACGGTGTCGCCGGTGACCGGGGCGGCGACGATGTGTTGGAGGTACAGCAGATCGGCGGACTGGGCGGCGAGGATGATCGAACCGGCCGGGTCGAGCAGAACGCCCTCGGTGCTGTGGCGGCAGCGGCTGAGCACCACCAGCACGCCGCCCATCGCCATCGCCTCGGTCGCGAGCGCGGTGATGTACTCGGCAGCGCGCACCGGATCGGCAAGGTCGCCCAGCAGACTCGCGATCACGAGATCGACGGACTCAGCACTGTCGGGGGGCATCGGTGCTGTCGCGGTCAAGGTCCCGAATCTGCGCGAGGGCTGCTGTCGTGTCCGGCGTGGGTACGCGCAGGTTGCCTCGGGTGGTGGGGCCGGCTAGTCGATCAACAGCACTGTCGAACCGGGCGCGGAGAACTCACCGACGGCGCGGGCAACGATCGCTTCGGGCCAGCGGTCGTTCGGATCGAGTTGATCGGGCCCCAAGGACCGAATCCACAGTCCTGAGCCGCGATCATTTTCGGTGAAACTGTTGCTATACAACCAGGTTGGAAAAGGCCGCTCTCGTCGATCTCGCCGTGGGCAGAGGCCATGGTGGCGTAGTCGGCAAGTCGGCTCGCCCAGGTCGGCCAGAACCCGACGGTCATCGGCAGCCCATTCGCTCAACACCGGCACCAGGTCTTCGTCGGCGCATAGCGGGATGTCTTGGTGCGTCCGGCCACCACAGCGGAGAGCCACAGCGTCCATCCGTCCGGGGGCGTCATCGGCCTGGCAGGTTCGTTCCGTGGCCATGATGTTTACCTGACCATCGCGAGTCGACACGAGTCGGTTTTGGCCCGAACTCACGTGAGAGGAGCTGGGTGGGCATGTTTCGGAACTGGGGGATCTACTCGCTGCGGCGGTCCCGCATGACGATGGCTGGGCTTGGCAGGCAACAGGAAGTTTCGGCGCGAATTCTTGGTGTTTTTTTGGGAATCGCCCATATTTTGCACGTCCCCAGACCCACCAACCGGGCCTGACCTGGCATTTGAGTGCCCCCACAGGGACTCGAACCCTGACTGTGCGGATTTTAAGTCCGCTGCCTCTGCCAATTGGGCTATAGGGGCGTCCCGGATAGCGTAGCGAATCGTACGGGTGTACCGGAATCCTGTTGGTCGACAAGGTCGGCCCGGCGTGTCGGAACAGACCACGCCGGGACCGATCATGTCATCGAAGGGGCTGGTCAGTCGTCACTCGCGGCCTTTTTACCGAGGACCGAGTGGCGGCGGCCGTAGGCGAAGTAGACGGCGAAGCCGATGGCCATCCAGATCACGAAGCGCAGCCAGGTTTCCACCGAGAGGTTCACCATCAGCCACAGGCAGGCCGCGACGGCCAGGATGGGGATGAGGGGGACCAGGGGGACACGGAAGCCGCGGGGCAGGTCGGGGCGGGTGCGGCGCAGGACGATGACGCCCACCGAGACCAGGACGAAGGCGAACAGCGTGCCGATGTTCACCATTTCTTCCAGCGTGCCGAAGTCGACGAAACCGGCCAGCACGCAGCAGATCACGCCGACGATGGCGGTGAGCCGCACCGGCGTGCCGCGCTTGCCGGTGTGGGCCAGCCCGCGGGGCAGCAGACCGTCGCGCGACATCGCGAACAGCACGCGGGTCTGCCCGAGGAACAGCACCATCACCACGGTGGTGAGGCCGGCCAGGGCGCCGATCGAGATGACGTTCTTGGCCCAGTCCACGCCGTGGATCTGGAATGCCGTTGCCAGCGTGGCGTTCTCACCGGACAGCTCGGTGTAGGGCACCATGCCGGTGAGCACCAGCGTCACCGCCACGTAGAGCACGGTGACGATCAGCAGCGAACCGAGAATGCCGCGCGGCACCGCCTTCTGCGGGTTCTTGGTCTCCTCGGCGGCGGTCGCCACCACGTCGAAACCGATGAACGCGAAGAACACGATGCTGGCCGCGGCGAGCAGGCCGTACCAGCCGAAGTTGGTGTCACCCGCGCCGGTGATGAACTGGAACAGCGTCTGGTGCAGTCCGCTGGCGCTTTCCTCGGCGGGCTGCGACGGCGGGATGTACGGGCTCAGGTTGGACGCCTTGAAATAGGTGATACCGAGCACGAGCACCAGCGCGATGACGGCGAGTTTGATCGCCACCGCGACGGCCGACACCCGTGAGGACACCTTGGTGCCGACGGCGAGCAGCACGCCGAGCACGGCGAGCAGTAACACCGCGCCCCAGTCGAAGGTGATCGACCCCAATTGCACAGTGGCGGAATCGAATCCGAATACCGTGCCGAGATATTGCGACCAGCCCTTCGCGACCACCGACGCGGCGAGCGCGAATTCCAAGATCAGGTCCCAGCCGATGATCCACGCCACCAATTCACCGAAAGTGGCATAGGAATAGGTATAGGCGCTACCGGCCACCGGCACGGTCGACGCGAATTCCGCATAACAGACCGCGGTGAGCCCACACGCGATCGCCGCGAAAACGAATGCCAGCGACACCGACGGCCCGGCCACATTGCCCGCGGTGCGCGCGGTCAGTGTGAAGATGCCCGCGCCGACGACGACGGCGACACCGAAGACCGTGAGATCCCAGGCCGTCAGATCTTTGCGGAGTTTGGAATCGGGATCGTCGGTGTCGAGAATCGACTGCTCGACGGATTTGGTGCGGAACAACCCGCTCCCTCGGCCGGGCGATCGGCCCACGTCTGGAGCGTCTTGCGGTGTCGGCACGGTATTTCTCCTTCTTCTCACGAACGTAATCGGGGATTACCCGTAACCAGGTCAGTGCACGCCCTGCATGCGGCGCTTGATCCAGGGCGCGCACGCGACGACGACGAGACCGGCCACGATGGCCGCGGCACCGCTGAACCCGAAGTAGGCGGTTTCGCTCTCGGGGCTGTAGAAGCGGGCCAGCGTGCCCGCCATCGACGTGCCGATACCGACGGAGAAGAAGTACAGGGCCATCATCTGCGAGCGGAACGCGGCGGGCGCGAGATGCGTGGTGACCGCGAGACCGATCGGCGAGAGCAGCAATTCCGAGACCGCGAAGCCGCCCAGGATCGCGAAGACCGCGAGCACCGGCACGGTCTTACCGTCGAACCCGCTGAGCAGCGCGAACAACCAGAACGCGATGCCCATCCCGATGACGCCGAGCGCGAACTTGATCGGCGTGCTCGGCGCGCGATTGCCGAGCTTGGTCCACATCAGCGCGAACAGCGGCGAGAGCACGATGATCCACACCGGCTCGACCGAACCGATCCAGCTGGCCGGCGCCTCCCAGCCGAAGATCCGCCAGTCGACGCGCTCGTCGGAATACACCGCGAGCATGGTGAACATCTGCTGGAACAGCGACCAGAACACCGCGTTGGCGATGAACAGCGGGATGAACGCGACCACCCTCGTTCGTTCGACCTGGGTCACCTTGGCGCTGCGCAGCATCACCGCGAAGTAGATGACCGAGGCGACCACGATGACGCCGGTGGTGACGTCGGACAGATTCTCGAGGGTGATCAGCTTCGTCAGCACGGCGACCAGCACCACGACCGCGGCGACGGCGACACCGATCAGCACCGGGGTCAGTTCGCGGCGGGTGATGGGATTGGGCACTTCGCGCCCGTGGGTGCCGAGATTGCGGCGGAAGATCACGTACTGGGCCAGGCCGAGCGCCATGCCGATGGCCGCCGCGCCGAAGGCGACGTGGAAACCCCACTCGCGCTGCAACAGGCCGGTCAGCAGCGGGCCGCAGAACGCGCCGATATTGATGCCCAGATAGAACAGCGTGAACCCGCCGTCGACTCGCGCGTCCGTCGGCGCGTAGAGCGTGCCGAGCAACGACGACGCGTTCGCCTTCAACCCGCCACTGCCCAGCGCGACCAGCACCAGACCCACGCCGACACCGGTGAGCCCGGGCAGCACCGCCAGCGCGAGATGCCCGGCCACGACCACGACACCGCCGTAGAAGACCGTTCGCTCCATCCCCAGCACCCGGTCGGCAATCCAGCCGCCGAGCACGGTGGACAGGTATACCAAGCCGCCGTACGCGCCGACGATGCCGAGCGCGGTGCTCTGCGCGATCCCGAGGCCGCCCTCGGTGGTGGAGTAGTAGAGGTAGTAGCCCAGGATGGTGAGCATGCCGTAGAAGGAGAAACGCTCCCACAGCTCGACGCCGAACAGGTTGGTCAAACCGATGGGGTGACCGAACAGGGTGCGTTCGGCCGCCGTGTCGGCGGGGCTCGGCGGGTCGCCGAGCCGTGCTTCTTCCGTGGACATAAGGGAACGATCCCACGTCGAAACGGCGGACAGCAATTTTCCCGCATCGTCGCGGGTTCGGCGTGCCGTGCCCGCCGGGCCGGTGCGAACACGTCCGGCGGCGGACCCCGACACCAATTAGGCTGTGGTGACCGGACTCCCGCGACGGACGAGGAAATCAGACGTGCTGACAGCCCAGGTGACCGTGCCCGTGCGGCCGGAGCGGGCGTTCGCGACCCTGGCCGACGGCTGGCTCTACGCGAGCTGGGTGGTCGGCGCCTCGCACATCGGTAAGGTCGACCCCGGCTGGCCCGCCATCGGCAGCCGCATCCACTACCGATTCGGGCTGTGGCCGGTGCTGATCAGCGATACGACGGTGGTGCGGGCGATCGACCCGCCGCACCGGCTGGAGCTGGAGGCGCGGCTGTGGTCGGTCGGCTCGGCATGGATCACGCTCACGCTCGTCGAACAATCCCCGGGGCACACCACGATCCGGATGGTCGAACGCGCCGCCCGCGGACCCGCGCAGTTGATCCCCGGCCTGGCGCAAGATCTGCTCTTCTCGGCACGCAACCAGGAATCCCTGGATCGGCTGGCCGCTTTGATCCGTGCGCGTTCGCAGAATGAATGACTCGCAGGAATTCCGACCGGTTCGTATTTCTTGATAGCGAGTATTTCGCATTGCAATGGTTTCGTGGAATTCTCTGTCTCCGCGTTCTGTCTGCGCTTGTGGATTAGTCTCTAGCCCACTGTCGAAATGCGTTGGGTAGATCAGGGGAACGCGTGTGCTTCATATCGAGCACTTCAACAATGGCTGGATGAATCCGGTACTGGCCTTCGGCCTGTCGTTCATCGGTTCGGTATTGGGGCTGCGGTGCGCGGTGCACGCCAAAGCGTCGTCCGCACCGCTCGGGTGGCTCATCGCGGCGTCGGTCGCGCTGGGCGGCGCGGCCATCTGGGTCATGCACTTCACGGCCATGCTCGGGTTCGGCATCGACGGTGCGGTCATCCGCTACGACGTGCCGTTGACGCTGCTCAGCGCGGTCATCGCGATCGTGGTGGTGCTGATCGGGCTCACCGTCGTCACGGGGGGCGGCAACGAGTGGGTGACGCTGCCGATGGGTGGCGCCATCACCGGGCTCGGGGTGGCTGCCATGCACTATCTGGGGATGTGGGCGATGCGCACCCAGGCTGTCATCGAATACGAGCCGGCGCTGATGGCGTTGTCGCTCGTGGTCGCGGTGGTCGCGGCCACGGCGGCGCTGTGGTTCATGTTGCACGTGCGTGGCCTGCTGATGACGGCGGGCGCCGCGCTGGTCATGGGAATCGCGGTGTGCGGCATGCACTACACGGCGATGGCGGCGATGCGCGTGCACCATGGTGAACCGATGACCGTGGTGGACGGTGTCACGCCGGTGCAATTGCTGCTGCCGTTGATCGCGACGGTGTCGCTGGTGGTCACCGGATTGGTGATCGTGGTCGGGCTGGCCGAAGCGGAAGCCGGCGACAACCGGTCGGAATTCACACCGGTGCGACCGAGCGCGGGTGGCATGTACAGCACAGATCCGGCCACGCTCTCCGACAGCGGAAAGCACTGGCCGCGTCAGCCGGATTGACCGCCGTGGCCGAGTGTTCGGCCACGGCGGCATCCATCAGCTCGGCTGAGGTAGGTCGCAGTCATCGACCTTCGGATTGGCGCCCACATAGTTCAAGGGGCCCGCGATGATCGTCACCGCGATGGTGCCGAGGGTCGCGCAGTTCTGATCGCGTTCGGTGTAGTAGCCGCGTTGGCCCGCGGCCAGGATTCCGATCAGTAACCACACCAGCACAACGATCGAAATGATGCGTGAACTACTGCCTGCCATGACTGGTCCTCTGGTTCGACGGATTCTGCGCATGGTCAGTAGTAGTGCCGACGGCCGCCGATAACACGCCCGGTGCTACCGACCAATGCCAGGACCAGGCCGACCACGAGGAGGATGACTCCCACCGTGGTGAGGAGGGGGATGCCGAAAACGAGTCCAGCTATGAGAAGAATTGCGCCGAGAATAATCATCAGATCTCACCTTGTTCGGTGTCGGGACTGTGGAATGCCGGCGGGCACCCACAATAGCCGCATGCCCGGTTTTCCCGATTCGAAACAGGCTGTGCCCCAAGCGACCGGGGCACCGGCCGCCGTGACCGATCAGTCGGCCACGGCGGCGCGGGGACGGGTCAGCGTCCGAAGATCGGCAGCGCGGCCGAGCCCGTCGAAGGCGGCGGCGGGGCGCTGGAGCCGAGGTCGGCGTCGAACGAGCCGGTGCCGCTACCGACATCGACCGAGCCCATCGAGCTGCCGGTGGGCGGGCCGATCACGACCGAACCGGAGGGGAGCAGATCCCAGTCGGCGCTGCCGACCGCGTTGGCGGTGCCGGCGGCGCCGAGCAGGGTTCCCGCGGCGAGCGCGGCCAGCAGGCCTGCCCTGGCGGCGGTGGTTTGACGGATGGACATGGGTGATACCTCCGAGAGCTTCGCTGTGATAGCTCCCAGACGGTAACTGAAATACGCTGATTTCACACCAGATCGGCGTGGTCCGCTACGCCTGTGGCCGCTGGCCCACTTCCATCTGAACGCGGTAGCGGTCGGCGCGGTACCAGCTCTGGGTGTGCTCGATCGGCACCTCCGCGCTGAACGACACCCGGTCGAAATGCAGTACGGGAGCGCCCTTCTTGACACCGAGCAGCGCCGCGACACCGGCCTCGGCGGCCTGGGCGTCGACCGTCTGCACGGCGCGTTCGATCGGTCTGCCGTAGCGGTCTGCCGTGGTCCGGTAGATCGAGCCGGTGAGGTCGTGCGAGATCAGGCCGGGCACCAGTTCGGGGTTGAACCAGGCGTCGTCGACACTGACCGGATCGTCGTCGGCCAGGCGCAATCGGCGCACGTGATAGGCGAGCACGCCCTGCGGCAGACGCAGCGCGCGGGCGGTGGCCTCGGGCGCTATCGCCTCCTCGGCGACGAGCACCAGGGTGGTCGGATGGTGGCCGAGCGCGCGCATCTCCTCGGTGAACGAGGCCAGGTGCAGCCGCGACTGCACGGGCCGGTGCGCGACGAAAGTCCCCTTGCCGCGAACCCGGACCAGATATCCCTCGTTCACCAGCTGACCGACCGCCTCGCGCACGGTGATCCGGCTGACGCCGTAGTCCTGCATCAGATTGCGCTCGCTGGTCAGCAGGTCGCCCGGCTGCAGCTCGCGCGTGCACTTCTGCAGCAGGATCGCGCGCAGCTGTTCGTGTTTGGGCACTGCGCTGTCGCGCAGCGGTGCGGGCATCGCCAGTGGCTCCTTTTTCCTGGTAGGCCGACCGGTCCCTACTGGTCCTATCCGGTGGAAACGAGAATACGCGACCGGCGCCGAGGTGCCCAGAGATCTACACCCGGATCAGCGGATTCCCGGTGTGCGCGGGTCGGTGCCGACGCATCCCAGGATGACGCATCCCGGTGGCGAATCCGCGAACGGGGCCTTCGGAGTTTCGCCGAGGCAGTCGAGGAAGTTGCAACCGGGGTAGGCGTACGGGCCGACGCCGAGCGTGCCGAAGAAGGCATCGGGCCGGGCGATCATCGGATCGGTCACGCTCACATCGGGACGTTCCCGATACTCGCCGGGATCGGGGATCTGCTGGTCGCGGAACGCGGAGACGAGCGTGCGCATCACGTCGTGGGTGTAGGTGGTCGAACTGCCCACCGTCGCGACACCGGTCCAATTCAGCACCAGGCCGAGGCTGGGCACGATGAAGCTGTCGTTGCGCAGCATGCCCGACATCTTCACGGCGTCGTCGGGCAGTCCGGGGAACTCGAGCCGGCACGGTGCGCCGTTGATCACGAACAGGAAGCCGTAGCAGGGCATGCTCGGCGACGGTGACACGGCCGCGCGCATGTAGTCCTCGGAGATCACCTGCCGGTCGTTCCAGCGACCTCGATTGCCCACGAGCAGACCGAGTTTCGCGAAGTCGTCCGGCGGCAGGATCAAATGCGCGTGGCCGTAGGTGTTTCCGGCACGATCGCGGGCCCAGTAGTAGTCGCTGCGGGTGATGCCCAACGGGTCGAACAGCTTTCGCTGCGCGAAGGTCTGGAAATCCTCGCCGACCGCCTGCTGCACCACGTAGACCAGCAGGTCCACCGCGCGCTGGCTGTAGCGGAACATCGTGCCCTGCGGGCGTTCGATCGGCATCGCGAGTGCCTGGGCGACGACATTGGGATCGAGTTGCGCCAGCCCTGTCGCGCCCTCCGCCGCCACGGCGACTTCCATGCCGGAGGACTCGGTGAGCAGATTGCGCACGGTGATCTCCCGGTGCGCGGCGTCGCCGAGACCCGGCGGCAGATAGCGGCCGATCGGCTCGTCGATCCGCAGCAGCCCCTCGTCGACGGCGGCCCCGGCGACGAGTGCCACGACACTCTTGGTCCCGCTCCACAGATTCCACGCCACCCCACCGGATTCGGCGTTGCGCGGGCCCGTCGCGATCAGGCAGTTGTTGCGGTACAGCTGGATGTTGAAGCGGGTCACGTCGGTGGCCCGCGCCATGGCGGCGGCCAGCACGGCGGGGTCGAGCGCGGCTTCGGCCGGTGTCGCGGACTGCGGGGTGCGGCCGGTGGTGACCTCACACTGCTTCGCGGTGACCGGGTCGGCCGTCGCCGGACTCGGGAGCCATGCCCCCGAAATCAGGGTCATCACGGTAATCGTCGCTGCCACAACGTATTTCAGATAGCCCTGCACGCAACCCTCCAGATGGTGTGTCCGGAGGGGAATCGTGAACGATCACGTTCTTGTTACGAGGGAACTCAGCTGCCGTACGGCGTGCACACCGCGATCGCTTCGTCCTTGGACGTGTTGAAAATATCGATCACGCCGTTGAGTTCGTCGGTGGGCGCCCGGCGTTCGAGGGTGTCGGCGAGGGTATTGGTCTTCTCGATGTAGGCGCGCAGCGGCACGGACAGATCGGTGATCACATCGGCGGTGATCTTGCGGTCGAGGTCCTTGGCGCTATTGCGCAGGGTGGTGACCGCGTCCGTGGCCTTGGCGTCGGCATCGGGTGCCTGATCGTTGGACGCCGCGATGTAGGCGTTGAACGAGGTCACCGAGGTCTTGTTGGCCGAGCGCAGGCCGTCGCACGCTGTGTCGTTGGCCGCCTCGATCTTCGCCGCTTTCGACGACGACGCCGCCGCGGAGGACGCCGCCACCTCGGAGGTGTACGAGGCGAGCTCGCTCTGGTTCACCTCGGCGGTGCCCGGCACCTGCTGGGAGCAGGCGCCGAGGAAGATCACTCCGGTCGCGGTGGCCGCGAACGCGGTTCCGAGCCCCAGCCGTTCCAGTACTCGCATTTCTCTCTCCTGCCTCGAGATTGCAGGCACCGGTTGGGCCGGAGCCGAACATATCGACCGTACTGGCAACTTCCGGGTGACGTCAGGTCGCGGTGACGATTTCGATGACGAACCGAGACGCGGCGCCGGGGTGTCGGGCCCGGCGCCGCACCCGGTCAGTTCTGTCCGAGCATGCCGCGCATGGTGGCGATCTCAGCCTCTTGATCGGCCACGATCGCCGTCGCGAGCTGGCGTGTTTGCGGATTCACGCCGACGTTCAGCTCGGTCTGGGCCATCCCGACCGCGCCCTCGTGGTGCTCGATCATCATCTCCAGCCACTGCCGGTCGAAATCGGCGCCGTTCGCGGCCTGCAGACTGCTCATCTGCGCGTCGGTCATCATGCCGGGCATATCGTGCCCGCCGTGCTCTTCGGTCGCGCTCGGCGCGGGCTTGCCGAAACCGGCGAGCAGATCGGTGATCTGCTGCATCTCCGGCGCCTGTGCCTTCTCCACCTGGGCGGCCAGTGCGATGAGCTGCTGGTTCTGGGTGTGGCTCGGCACCATCTTCGCCATCTCGACGGCCTGCGCGTGATGCGGGTACATCATCTGCAAGAAGGTGACGTCGGCATCGTTGAAGTCGGTACTCGCGGCCGCGCTGGTCGAGGTGGTGGTGGTGGAGTGCTCGGTGGTGTGCGTGGTGGTGCTGTCGTCGCTACAACCCGCCGCGAACAAGACGGTGGCGGCAGCGGCGACGAGGACGTGGGTACGGCTGATGGACATGGTGATCCTCCTGGGGATTCGGGTGAGGTGTCGAAACTGGCAGGGCACGCGTGGTGCCGTGCCTGTCAGATCCGCAGAATCGCCAGTTGGGACAGGGTGAGGACGGTCCACGGTGGTGGGCGTTCGCGTCGGCCGCGCCATGCCGTCGACGGTTGCCGAGCGGCTTCGGAGGTGTCGCCGAGGCGGTAGAGCAGGACCAGGGTCAGTGCGATGGCGAGTGCGGCCAGGACGAAAACGCAGGCGTGGACGGCGGCGTGCTCATCACAGCCCGCCGCGCCGCAGCCTGTGTGCGGGTCGGCCGGGGCGGCGATGAGCACCGTCGAGTCCGTCGACGGAGCTCCGGCGAGAACTGAGATGTCCTGGCCGGAGTGGTCGATCGCGAGGACCCCGGCGTGCTCGCCGGTCGGAGCCGCCGCCGGACGCGGATCCGAGTGGTCGGTGGCGACCGGAGCCTGCGGGCCGTGCGCACTGTCGCTCGCGTGCGCGGTGCCGAAGACCGCTGAGTGCATGGCGACGATCCCGGCGAGCAGCATCAGCACGGCGAGCGCCCTGGCAATGCCGGGTGCGCGCGCGGGCTGCTGGTCCATCACGGCGACCAGTCTAGCGATCGCCGGCGTGATACCCGGTAGGGGTAGGAATCACGGGGTGGCGATGTCGACGACCAGGCGCGGGGGATCGGCGAGAGCGGTGACGGAGAACGGTGGCTGGTCGGCGTCGAGGCCGATGAACGACTGGGTGACGCCCTCGTAGACCAGCTTCTTGTAGACACCGGTGATGGTCGGCGCGCCCGGATCGGTCACCGGATCGGGCCCGGCGAACGGGGGAACGGTCGAGTCGAACGGATACGCCGAGCCGAGAATGCGCACCTCGAGAATCGCGCGTCCTGCCACGTCGACGGTCTTGCCGCTGCCGTCCTGCACCGCGCTGTCGGTGTAGGCCACCTGCCAGCCGGGGGACCCCGTGCCGCCGAGCTCGTAGACCACGCGGTCGAAGCCGGGCTGCCTGCCGATCCGGATATCGGTGACGGTCAGTGCCGCGCCCGGGGAGGCCGCGCCGGACTTCGGGCTCGCGTCGGTCGGCACTTCGCCGGTGGCATCGGCGAACGTACTGGTGGTGCTTGTAGTCGGCGGCGCGGCGGCCGGTGCGTCGTCGGTGCCGCAGCCGGATACCGACACCGCGGCCGCGGCGATCAGCACGAACACGAGGGCGTTGCGCATGAGGCTGATGCTACGCAGGGACAGCGGCGTGGTGGGCGAAGTAACACGGGGCGTGTTCGGGCTACCGAAAGTTTGCTGATTACTTCGAAATGGGAGCTGTTGCTGTTGATGCGCGCAGGTCGGGGCCGGGATTTTCGGTGAACGCGTACCAGTTCCGCGGTTAGCGCGACCTGCGGTGATCGGTTCCGGCGCGGGCCGGGTGGTGGCCTTCGGCGAAGCATTGGGAAACAACGAAATTCGTGAGGCCGGCGAATCCGGAGCGATCTGCCAGGCCGTCGCGAATCGATGGAACCTGTTAGTGCTCAGTGAAATACATCCCACGACGACCCGTCCGGAGCTACCTCGCCGGTCGATACCGGGGCCGGATGTGACGGTGGGGCAACGATCTAGCACACTTGCCGGGTGGACAGTGTTGAGGACGTATTCGACCGACTACGCCGGTATCCGGATGTGGAGGCGCCGAACCTCTATGCCGTCGACGCCGCCGACCGACTGATCCTCGACACAGCCGCCGATGCCCTCGCGGCCGCGGGTAGCGGTGAGGTTGCGGTGATCGGCGACGCCTACGGCGCGCTCACCCTCGGGATCGCCGCGCAGCACGGACTCGCCGGTATTCGCGTGCACCAGGACCTGATCACCGGCGAATCGGCGCTGGCGGCCAATGCCAAGACCCTCGGTCTCACCGATCGCTACACCGCCCACGCCCTCGACGCCGACCTGCTGTCCGGGGCGCGCGTGGTCGTGATGCGGTTGCCGCGGATGCTGTCGGGTGTCGCCGAGATCGCCGAGGCCATCGCCCGCTACGCCGCCGACGATGTGGTGGTGTTCGCGGGCGGTCGCGACAAGTACCTCACTCCGGCCATGAACGAGATACTCGCCGAATTCTTCGCGCAGGTCCGCGCGGGCCGGGGTCGGCAGAAGTCGCGTGTGCTCGTGGTCGGCGAACCACTGCCGGTGGGCGAACCCCGGTTCCCGGTGCGCGAGCACGTCATCGAGATCGACGGCGATGTCGTCGCGTTCGGTGCGGCCTTCTCGGGCTCGCGCCTCGACATCGGCACCCGCTTCCTGCTCGAGCACATGGACCGGATGAAGCCCGACGCGCGCGATGCCGTCGATCTCGGCTGTGGCACCGGCATTCTCGCGGTCGCGCTGGCCAAGTCGCGCCCGCACATCCGGGTGGTCGGCACCGATCAGTCCGCCGCCGCCGTCGCCTCGGCGAGGGCCACCGCCGAGGCCAACGGCGTCGGCGATCGGGTGACGGTGGTCCGTGACGACGCCATGTCCTCGGCGGCCGACAACAGCGCCGACCTGGTGCTGTGCAATCCGCCCTTCCATGTCGGCGCGGCCGTGCACACCGGTTCGGCCATCAAGATGTTCGTGGAGACCGGCCGCGTGCTGCGGCCCGGCGGAGAACTGTGGACGGTATACAACTCGCACCTGAACTATCGCGGCGTAGTGGAGCGGATGGTCGGGCGCACCGATGTGATCGGCCGGAACCAGAAGTTCACGGTCACGCGGTCCGTTCGTGGTCTGCGCGACGTACAACGATAGGGCGACCCGAAAGCGGTAGAGTCCGATTTGTCCGATCGGGCGGGCGGTGTGGTCCTGGACCGGATCGCTGGGAACTTTGTCCGATCGTGGCGCGTTGAACAGGGCAGTTGGAGCTTGTACAGCGACTCGTAACTCCAAGAAAGGCGCACGGTGCGTACCTCATCGAATCCGGTGTTCAAGAACCTTCCCCGCCAGGAGGGTGTCGGCGGTTACGCGAACTTCGGTTCGGGCGTAGCCGGCGCGGGCCAGCTGGGCAACCAGCAGTACGGCGAATACGGGCAGCAGTACGGCCAGCAATTCCAGCAGGCCCCTGCCACCCGCGCGATGACCATCGACGACGTGGTCACCAAGACCGGCATCACCCTCGCGGTGCTGACCGTCTCGGCGATCATCTCCTTCGCGCTGTCCAGCGCGAACCCGTCGCTGGCGCCACTGTTCGTCATCGGCGGCGCCATCGTCGGCCTGGTGCTCGTCCTGATCGCGACCTTCGGCCGCAAGATGGACAACCCGGCCATCGTGCTGTCCTACGCGGCCTTCGAGGGCCTGTTCCTCGGCGCGCTGTCGCTGATGTTCACCGACACCGAATTCGGCGGTGTGGGCGGTAGCGCCCTGATCGGCCAGGCGGTGCTCGGCACGTTCGGCGTGTTCTTCGGCATGCTCGTCGTCTACAAGACCGGCGCCATCCGCGTGACCCCCCGCTTCACCCGCATGCTGATCGGTGCGATGGTCGGCGTGCTGGTGCTGATGGTCGGCAACCTGATCGCGAGCTTCTTCACCGACGGCGGCTTCGGCCTGCGCGACGGTGGCGCCCTGGCGATCGTGTTCAGCCTGGTCTGCATCGCCATCGCCGCGTTCAGCTTCCTGCTCGACTTCGACGCCGCCGACCAGCTGATCCGCGCCCAGGCCCCCGAGAAGGCCGCCTGGGGTGTCGCCCTCGGCCTCACCATCACCCTGGTCTGGCTCTACGTCGAGATCCTGCGCCTGCTGAGCTACTTCCAGCGCGACTGATCGACGACACGAAAGCGGCCCACCTCAATGAGGTGGGCCGCTTTTTTTGGGTCTGCTGTCTCAGCTGAGACGCTCGATGACCAGCGCCATGCCCTGGCCGCCGCCGACGCACATGGTCTCCACGCCGAACTGCTTGTCGTAGGTCTGCAGGTTGTTCAGCAGGGTGGTGGTGATGCGGGCACCGGTCATGCCGAACGGGTGGCCCAGCGCGATCGCGCCGCCGGAGACATTGAGCTTGTCCTCGTCGATCTTCAGCTCACGTGCCGAACCGAGCACCTGCACGGCGAAGGCCTCGTTGATCTCGAACAGGTCGATGTCGGAGACCGACTTGCCCGCGATCGCCAGCGCGCGCTTGACGGCCTCGACCGGGCCGAGGCCCATGATCTCGGGCGACAGGCCGGAGACACCGGTGGAGACGATGCGGGCCAGCGGGGTCAGGCCCAGCTCCTTGGCCTTGGTGTCGCTCATGATCACCAGCGCCGCGGCGCCGTCGTTGAGCGCGCAGCAGTTACCGGCGGTGACGGTGCCGTCGGGACGGAACACCGGCTTGAGCTGGCTGACCGCCTCGTAGGTGACGCCGGCGCGCGGGCCGTCGTCCTTGCTCACGATCGAGCCGTCGGGCAGGGTCACCGGGGTGATCTCCCGCTCGAAGAAACCGGCCTTGATGGCCTCTTCGGCGCGGTTCTGCGAGCGCACGCCCCAGTGGTCCTGGTCCTCGCGCGAGATGCCGGTCAGCGACGCGACGTTCTCGGCGGTCTGGCCCATCGCGATGTAGGCGTCGGGGAGCAGGCCGTCTTCACGCGGGTCGTGCCATGCGCCCTTGCCGCCCTGGGCGGTCTCGGCGGTGCGGGCCTCGGCCTCGGCGAACTCGGGGTTCTTGGTGTCGGGGGAGCTGTCGGCGGAGCCACGGGCGTAGCGCGAGACGGTCTCCACGCCGGCGGAGATGAACACGTCACCCTCGCCTGCCTTGATGGCGTGGAAGGCCATCCGGGTGGTCTGCACCGACGACGCACAGTAGCGCTGCACGGTGGTGCCAGGGACGACGTCGAGGCCGAGCTGGATGGCGAGGATGCGGCCCATGCCGAAGCCGCCCTCACCGGCGGGAGAGCCGGTGCCGAGGATGATGTCGTCGATCTGCGTCGGGTCGAGCGAAGGCACCTTGGCCAGCGCGGCACGAATCATCTGCGTGGTCAGGTCGTCCGGGCGCATTCCCGCCAGTGACCCCTTGACGGCACGGCCGATGGGGGAACGGGCGGTGCTGACGATGACGGCCTCGGGCATGAGGACTCCTTTTCGCGTTGTTCGACGTGAACGGCTGTTTACATGCCGGTCATTCTCGAATCTACGTCTCCAGCTGCGCGACGGGAAGAGCAGGGCGGTCGCGCACCTGGGCGATCAGCACGGGAAGCAGCTGCGCGGCGGCCAATTCGTAGCCTGCCGCGGACGGGTGGAATCCGTCGGTGGCGAAGAGGATTTCGGGCGCGGCGCGGAACTCCGAGGCGACCAGCGGCGAGCCCATCGGCACCGCGATGCCGCCCGCGATGGTGGTCGCGACCGTCTGCGCCTTGGCCAGCCGCACACTCCAGTTCGCGACGATGGTGCGCAGCGGTTGCTGGATCGCGGTGACGGTGCCCAGGTTCGGGCAGGTGCCGACCACCACCAGCGCGTCGGCCTCGCGCAGCCGCGACACCGCGGCGGCCAGCCTGCGCGCCGAGGCCCGGATGGAGTGCTTCTTGGTGATGTCGTTGGCGCCGACCAGGATCACCGCCGCGTCCGGCGGCGGCCCCGCGACGAACATCGCGTCGACCTGTCCGGCCAAGCCCTTCGAGGTGGCGCCGGAGATGGCCTTGGTGCTCAACCGGATGCGCAGGCCGGTGGCCTCGGCCAGCCCGCGGGCCAACCGCACCCCCGGCACATCGGCGGCGCCGAGGCAGCCGAGCCCGGCCGCGGTGGAGTCGCCGAAGATCATCAGGTGCAGGTCGACCGGCGTCGTCTTACGCCACGGTTCCGGCAGGCTCGCGCCCGGCGCGTACACGCCATCGGCCTCGGGCGGCTTGGAGGTATCGCGGCCGATCACCGCGCGCGCCGCACCCGCCTGCGTCATCAGCAATCGATACGTCGCCCAGGAGACAGTTCCGGCGCTCGATCCGGCGAGCACCGTAGTCGCTCCGGTCACGGCCGCCGTTCGCCAGCTGATTCGAGGTGCGCTCACATTCGAAAATTCTACGACGGAGATCGCGATGAACGGAGATGTCGGCCACTTGCGGCCTGGTGGGCGCCCCTCCGCTCGGCGTCGGGCGCAAGTGCTCGGCTACCCTCGGCACCATGCGCATCGCGGATCATGTCGTCGATCTCATCGGCAACACCCCCCTTGTTCGGCTGAACTCGGTGGTCGGCCCCAACGCGGGCCTGGTGGCCGCGAAGGTCGAATACCTGAACCCGGGCGGCAGCTCCAAGGACCGGATCGCGGTCAAGATGATCGACGCCGCCGAGCAGGACGGACTGCTGAAACCGGGCGGCACCATCGTCGAGCCGACCTCGGGGAATACCGGTGTCGGCCTGGCGCTGGTCGCCCAGCAGCGCGGGTACAAGTGCGTGTTCGTGTGCCCGGACAAGGTCAGCGAGGACAAGCGCAACGTGTTGCGTGCCTACGGCGCCGAGGTCGTGGTCTGCCCGACCGCCGTGCCGCCGGAGCACCCCGACAGCTATTACAACGTTTCCGATCGCCTGGTCAGGGAGATCGAGGGCGCCTGGAAGCCCAACCAGTACTCGAACCCGGGCGGCCCCGACAGCCACTACGAGACCACCGGTCCCGAGATCTGGGCCGACACCGAAGGCAAGGTCACCCACTTCGTCGCGGGCGTCGGCACCGGCGGCACCATCTCGGGCACCGGCCGTTATCTCAAGGAAGTGTCCGGCGGCAAGGTCAAGATCATCGGCGCCGATCCGGAGGGCTCGGTGTACTCCGGCGGCACCGGCCGCCCCTACCTGGTCGAAGGTGTCGGCGAGGACTTCTGGCCCACTGCCTACGACGCGTCGATCCCCGACGAGATCATCGCCGTCTCCGACGCGGACTCCTTCGAGATGACCCGGCGCCTGGCTCGTGAGGAAGGTCTGCTGGTCGGTGGTTCCTGCGGCATGGCCGTGGTCGCCGCGATCGAGGTCGCCCGCCGTGATCCCGACGCCGTGGTGGTCGTGCTGCTGCCCGACGGTGGCCGCGGCTACCTGTCGAAGATCTTCAACGACAAGTGGATGAGCTCCTACGGCTTCCTCCAGACTCCGCTGGAAGCCGGCCCGGAACCGCTGGTCGGCGACGTGCTGCGCGGCAAGTCCGGCGCCCTGCCCGACCTGGTGCACACCCACCCGTCGGAAACCCTGCGCGACGCCATCGAGATCCTGCGCGAATACGGCGTCTCCCAGATGCCCGTCGTCGGCGCCGAGCCGCCGGTCATGGCCGGCGAGGTCGCGGGCAGCGTCACCGAACGCGACCTGCTCTCGGCGGTTTTCGAAGGCCGCGCCAATCTCACCGACTCCGTTGCCCAGCACATGAGCCCGTCGTTCCCGCTGATCGGCTCGGGCGAGCCCCTCTCGACCGCCACCAAGGCACTGTCGGATTCCGACGCGCTGATGGTCGTCGAAGACGGTAAGCCCGTCGGCGTTATCACCCGCCACGATCTACTCGGTTTCCTGAGCACCGGCAGCATCTGAGGTCCGGCGCACGGTGGGTGCGGTGCGGATATCGGGGGCGAGTCCCTTCTTCGCCGCGGCGGTCCGGATCGCGTCCACCACCAGCAGCAGCGCTGCCCGGCCCGCCGAGTTGGTGCGGTAGGCCAGCGACACCGTGCGGGTGAGGGCGTCGCCGAGCGCGACGATGTCCACCCCGGGTGGGCGCAACGCCAGACCCAGATCCGACACCAGCGTCACACCGAGTCCGGCCGCGACCATCGCCATCGAGGTCGCCTGCTCTTCCAGCTCGTGGTCGATGCGCGGCCGCAGCCCGGCGGACTGGAACGCCAGCCGCGCCGCGTGCCCGAAGTGCGATCGGGCGGGCGCGATGATCCACGGATGCTCGGACAACTCGGCCAGGGTCACGCCTGCGGCGGGTACCGCGCCGGCCGGGACGGCGGCGTGGATCCGTTCGACGCCGATGATCGCGCGTTCCAGGCCACGGTCCCAGGTCATCGGATAGTTCGAGTAGTCGAGCACGAACGACAGGTCCAGCGTGCCGTCACGGACCGCGGCCGCCGTCGATTCCGGCGCGAGTTCGGTGGTGCGCACCAGAATGCCCGGGTGTGAGGCGGCGAGGGTGGTGAGCGCGTCGGGGAGCAGGCCGGAGGCCACCGACGCCCACACTCCGGCGGTGATCTTCGCCGTCACCGATCCGCCCGCTTCCTCGAGCGCCTGAGTCGCGCGCTCGACCGCGGCCAGGATCTCTTCGGCGTGCTCGGCCAGCACGATCCCGAGGTCGGTGAGCTGCACTCGGCGCCCGCGTCGTTCGAACAGCCGGGTGCCCGCGTCGCGTTCGAGCTGCGCGAGCTGTTGGGAGACCGCCGACGCGGTGTAGTGCAGAGCGGCCGCGGCGGCCGTGATGGTGCCGCGGCGGTGTAGCTCGCGCAACATTCGCAAGCGGGCCAGAGACAGGTCCATAGCACCGAGCGTATGCACTGTGCAGGAACCGTGAAGGGTGCCGTGAACGAACCGTAAATAGACGCGCGGCCAGGGGCCGCGCAGGCTTGGTGCTACCGGGGACGACGAGGTCCGCCACGGGCGATCACGACGAATGAGGAGGTGGGCACCATGACGATGCTGGACCCGGCCACAGGTACGCCGCAGGTGACGCACGGCGTTGCGGGCACATCGGCGGACCCGGCCATCACTCCCGCGAACCGTCGTTGCGAGCCGTACCTGCGTCTGCACTGGACGGATTCGCTCACCGACGCGGTCGGCTACCTTGTCGTCCACACCCTGCGCGGCGGCCTGGCCACCGGCGGCACCCGGATGCGCGCCGGTTGCACGCTGCGTGAGGTCGAGGATCTGGCGCGCGGCATGGCGAACAAGACCGCCACCTTCGACCTCCCGATCGGCGGCGCCAAGGGCGGGATCGACTTCGATCCGAAGGATCCGCGTGCGGTGGACGTGCTGGAGCGGTTCTGTGAGGCGATGCGCCCGTGGCTCGACACGCACTGGGTGACCGCCGAGGACCTGGGGGTTCCGCAGCACCTGATCGACACGGTCTTCGACAAGCTCGACCTCGACCAGAGCTTCCACGCCGCGATCCGGCGCTCCGCCGACCCGGCGGCGACGCTGGCGCGGGTCCGCAGCGGGCTCAACGCCGCGGTCGACGGCGGCTTCCTGCTCGGTGACGTCATCGGTGGTTTCGGTGTCGCGCACGCCTGTCTGGCCGCGGCGGTGCAGTGGGGGCAGGCGCCTGCCGACACGACGGCCGCGATCCAAGGCGTGGGCACCATGGGCGGGGCGGCGGCGTACTACCTGCACGAGGCCGGGATGAAGATCACCGCGGTGGCCGATGCCGCGGGCACCCTGTACTGCGCCGAGGGTCTCGACATTCCGGCGCTGCTGGAACTGCGCGACGGCTACGGCGAGATCGACCGGTCCCGCCTGCCCGCGGGCATCGAGGAGATGCCGCGCGGCGCCGTGATGTCCACCGACGTCGATATCCTTGTGCCCGCGGCGATCTCGTATGCGATCACGCCGGACAACTCCTACGACATCCGGGCCCGCGTCGTCGTCGAAGCCGCGAACGCCGCCACCACCCCGGAAGCCGAAGCCATGCTCGCCGCCCGCGGCGTCCCGGTACTGCCCGATTTCGTCGCCAACGCCGGTGCGGTGGCCTGGGCGTGGTGGTTGCTGCTCGGCGAAGTGGACGACGTCCCGGATACCTCCTTCGACCGGCTCCGCACCACCATGCACGACAAGGTCGCACAGCTGCTGATCGCATGGACCGACGAGCACATCACCCCCCGCGAGATCGGCCACCGCTGGGCCGACGACCCGTCACCGCTCACCGGACCGGTCGTCATCCCCTGACAGCGCGGCATGGGGGAGTCGGTGCTGCCCGCACAAATGAAGGCAGCACCGACTCCCGTCAGCAGGTGAGCATCGAGTGCAGATCCACCCACTGGTCCGGGTGGACATAGGCGACGACAGTGTTGTGGTCGATGCCGGTGGCGGTCAGCGCTTCGTCGACGCCTCGGTAGCGGGTACGCAGCGAAGCGCGTACCGTGCCACCGATACCGGAGTAGCCGGTTCGCACCAGCTCGGTGTAGGAATCCTGTTGTCGCACAAGTGGTTCCGGTCTCCTGGTGATCCGCAAGATCGCCGAATCGACCGACGGGACCGGGCGAAAGCTGTGGCGAGGTACCTGCCCGTGGAGTTCCCAGCAAAACCACGGCCAGGTCGTCGCGGTCAGTAGGCTCCAGCGGCCGTAGTCGCCGGTGCGTTTGCGGGCGTATTCGCGCTGGGTGAGCAGTGTCGCCGAGGTCAGGGCCGGTGCGGTCAGGCACCAGTCGACGATCTCGGCGGTCACGGAGAACGGGATGTTGCCCACCACGGCGAACGGCTCACGGGGAGCCCTGGCCTTGGTGAAATCGCCACGGACGACGCGGATTCCGTCCTCGGACCGGGTTCGTGCCGAGAGCTTGGCCGCGAGCAGTGGATCGATCTCGTACGCGGTGACCTGAGCGCCCCGGCGAGCCAGTGCGTGCGTGAGAACGCCTTCGCCCGCACCGGGCTCGAGAACTGTTCCCGCCGGATCGGCCACCGCCACTATCGAGTCGACGGCGGCACGATCCACCAGAAAGTTCTGGGACAGTGTTCTTCTCGCGTGGTCACGGGCGGTCCGACCGCCACTCTTGCCGGTGACCTTGCGCTGAGTGTGTGAGTAGTTTCGATGTGCGAAATCCTGCGCCACGGCAGTTGCCCCTTCGGGTCTTCGAGTCGAATGAGTCTCGAAGGGCCCTGGGCGCGCCGGTGGACGCCGATGAAGTTATCCGCGTCCGCTAGCGGGCCAGAGCCCGGTTGTAGCGGAGACGAATGAAGTAGTGGCACGACATGCGACCGACTCTAGGAAGCGGTCGAGAACCGGGCAACCGAATTTCGGACCGGCGCCGATCGGCACGCCGACCAGCACCGCCGCGGTGGCCTCCCTGTCCGGCGCAACTGTGCGGCCGCCGGCATGCCGAGCGCGAGCCCCCACCGAGATCCGTGGGTCACAGTGGCTCTGACCGGCCGTGAGCAAATTTATCGCAACTGTGCGGATTCGATGAGAATTACCTGGGTAAACAGCAAAAACAGGTGCATCGGCAATTCAGCCGCACTGATCGGAATGAGCGAAAGGATAGGCCGTGGATACCTCCGTCATTGCGATAGATTTCCAGCAGGGCTTGACCGACGCATGGAGTTCGGTCGCGCAGTTCGTCCCCAAAGCGGTGGCATTCGTCGCCATTCTTCTCGTCGGCTGGATCATCGCGAAGGTGGTCGCCAAGATCGTGAACGCGGTGCTGGAACGTGTCGGATTCGACAAGCTCGTCGAACGTGGCGAACTGCGGAAAATGATGTCCCGCAGTAAATATGACGCCTCCGACATCATCGCCAAGATCGCCTATTACGCGATTCTGTTGATCGCGTTGCAGATCGGTTTCGCGGTGTTCGGGCCGAACCCGGTCAGTGCGCTGCTCACCAGCATCGTGGCGTGGCTGCCCAAGGCGGTGGTCGCGATCGTCATCGTGGTGATCGCCGCGGCGATCGCTCACGCGGTGAGCGATCTCGTCTCCAACGCGCTCGGTGGGCTGTCCTATGGGCACATGCTCGGCCGGATCGCGGCGGTGTTCATCTGGGGTATCGGCATCATCGCCGCGCTGAACCAGATCGGTGTGGCGACCTCGGTGACCACCCCGGTCCTGATCGCCGTGCTCGCCACCATCGGCGGCATCCTGGTGGTCGGCGTCGGTGGCGGCCTGGTCAGGCCCATGGAACAGCGCTGGAGCAATTGGCTCGGCAACCTGGAATCGGAGATGCCCGCGATGAAGGGGCATGCCCAGGCCTACCAGCGTGGCCGTGAGGACGCCCTGCGGCAGGGCGAGCAGGTGGCGCCGAGTGCGGCCGAGCAGGCGCGGGTCACGCCCGGCGCGACCTACCCCGGAGGAGAGCCGGGCTGGGGCGGCGAAACCGTGCGGTAATCACGTGCGGTAATCAACGGCCATCGGCGCACCGTCACCTTCGGGTGGCGGTGCGCCGATGTCGTCGGTGGGGTATCAGTCGGCGGCGTACGCGCACACCGCGGCCAGGCGTAACTGCAGCCAGTCGGCGTCGTGCCAGTTGTCCGGCGCACCCGCGAAGAACCCGTCGGCCCGCTCGGCGAAATGGTCGAGCAGTCCGCGGACATAACCGGCGAGCAGAATGATGAGCGGCACCCGGGCCGAATCGTCGACGCCGAGATCGAGAATGTCGCGCACCGCGGCGGCATGCTGGTCGAGCTGGGCGGACAGTCCGGGTACCAGCGCGGCGACGGCAGCCGCGGGTGCTCCGAACTCGGTGTTCAACTGCTGTAATTGTCGTTGCGCCGAGAGTTCGAGCAACGCGGGACCTGGCGCAAACATTGCAATATGGTAGCAATCTCTCCGTCGCTGATGAAATTGGATCGATTCAAGATCAATAGCGTGACCGGGCGAATAGGGCGCAACATTTCCGCGGTCGATCGAATTCGGTTGAGCGCAACCATGGTCGCTCGCCCAGTGCCCTGCTGGACTGTCGAGCATGGGCAGCGAACGTCGGAAATTGAAGACCGTCACCGGGGTCAGCGGATCGCGCGATGTGTACGCCGCGGCACTGGACCCGACCCGTTCCACGCTCGAGGAAGGTATCCGGATCGCGCGGATCGCACAGCAGAACAAGATCGGTGCGATCTTCGCGGCGGACCTGCTCGGTTTCGGCGCCCAGGGGGCGATCGGCGCGCAGGAACCACTGATCCAGCTCGCCGCCCTCGGCGCGGTGACCACCGATGTCGGCCTGATCGCCACCGTGTCCACGACCTTCCATCATCCCTATAACCTGGCCCGGCTCTTCGGCACGCTCGACCACATCAGCAATGGCCGCGCGGCCTGGAACGCGGTGACCTCGTCGCTGGGCGAGGAGAACTACGGCGACCGCGATCTACCGAGCCCGGAGCAGCGCTACGCGCGCGCCACGGAATCCATCGAGGTGGTCAACGCGCTGTTCGACAGCTGGCGACCGGGCGCGCTGCGGCCGGACGGCGCGGGGGGCGCGATCCTGGACGAAACGCTCGTGCGGCCGATCGACTTCGCCGGACAGCATTTCTCCGTCCGCGGCCCGCTGAACATCCCGCCGCTGCCCCAAGGCAGGCCGGTGCAGTTCCAGGCCGGTCAATCCGCGGGCGGCGTCGAACTCGGCGCACGATTCGCGGAGGTGGTGTTCACCTCGCTCTCGACGCTCGAGGACGCGATCACCTATACGAAGAAGATCCGCACCCGCGCCACCGAGTTGGGCAGGCCGGACGGGCTTCCGCTCATCTTCAGTTCCTTCCACGCCACCTACGGAGCGACGGAGGAAGAAGCCCGCAGGTTGGTTCGCGAGGCCGCGGAAGCCACCGATTTCGAGGCGGGGCGCCGGCAACTGGCCGACATGCTGGGTGGCGGCATCGACCTGTCCGAGCTGCCGCTGGACAAACCCATTCCGGAAACGCTGCTGCCGCAACTGGATTCGGTGCACCGGCGCCGTGGGCGGGTCGAGATATTCGCCAAGCTCGCCGCCTCCGGCGCGACGCTGCGGGAACTCGTCATCGCCGCCAAGGACACCGGCCACTGGGCGGCGGCGGGCACGCCCGAACAGCTGGCCGACGCGATCGAGGAGCGCTATCGGGCGAATGTGCTCGACGTGATCTCCCTCGGCGGGTTCACCGACGAGCGCACCCACGATTTCGTCGTCAACGGTCTGCTGCCCGAGCTGCGTCGCCGGAAGCTGCTCGACACCGATTATCTGGGCGCGACCTACCGCGAGAATCTGGAACTGCCCGCGCCGACCTCGGCGACGAGGGCGTAGCCGGCGAGATGTGATCGAGATCGCGGACTTGCGTGAACCGGGCGTCCGATGGACTCTGAATGGGTATAACCGTTCCGAGACAACTTTCGGCAAACCAGCTCGGCGAGCGAAGGGATCCGCAGTGCAGGTCACCGACCCGGCCGTTCACCTGTTCGGCATGAGCACGGTAATCGCTGCTAGCGCAGGGTATTCGGCGCAGTCGAGGATTTCCTGCGCCTGGCGCCGCTCACCCTACGCGCCATTGCTCGGTCGTCTCGCCGCCGCGATCTTCTGGGGTTGCGGCAGTGTGGCCGGGCTGACCGTGCTCGGCATTCCCACAGCGATCACCGTGCCGATCGCGCTGACGGTGCTCACCGTGGTGATCGTGATGCTCGCCGCGGCTTTCGCCGGCGGCATGATCAGGCCCGCGCCGAGGCCGAGCCTGTCGGCTCGACCCTGAGCTACCGGAACGCGTTGGCGTCGGTGAGCGCCTTGCCGATGACCAGCTGGTGCACCTCGGCGGTGCCCTCGTAGGTCAGCACGGACTCCAGGTTGTTGGCGTGCCGCAGCACCGGGTAGTCGAGGGTGATCCCGTTGGCGCCCAGGATGGTCCGGCATTCGCGAGCAATCGCGATGGCCTCGCGCGTGCTGTTCAGCTTGCCCGCGCTGATCTGCTCGCCGGTGATCTCGTGCCGATCCTTCAATCGGCCCAGGTGCAGGGCGAGCAACTGTCCCTTGCCGAGTTCGAGCGCCATATCGGCCAGTTTGGCCTGGGTGAGCTGATAGCCCGCGAGCGGCTTGTCGAACACCTCGCGGGTGCGGGCGTAATCGATCGCGGAGCTCAGGCAGTCGCGCGCTGCGCCGAGCGCACCGAAGATGATGCCGAATCGCGCCTCGCTCAAGCACGCCAGCGGCGAACTGAGCCCCCGTGATTCGGGCAGCACGGCATCGGCGGGCAGGCGCACGTCGTCGAAATCCAGTGCGGCGGTGATCGATGCGCGCAGCGACAGCTTGCGATGGATCTCACGGGTGGTGAAACCCGGTGTGCCCGCGGGCACCAGGAAGCCGCGCACCCGCGGCTTGTCCGCCCCGGGCTCCTCCGCATACGCCCAGACGACGGCGACGTCGGCCACCGACCCGTTGGTGATCCACATCTTCGACCCGTTCAGGACCCAGTCGTCACCGTCGCGGCGCGCCCGCGTGCGCATGCCGCCGGGGTTGGACCCGAAATCGGGTTCGGTGAGCCCGAAGCACCCGATCACCTCACCGGCCGCCATCGCGGGCAGATACTGCTGCTTCTGCTCTTCGGAACCGAAGAAATGAATGGCCGCCATCGCCAGCGAGCCCTGCACCGACACCATGCTGCGCACGCCGGAGTCGATGGCTTCGAGTTCCATGCACGCGAGGCCGTACGCGGTGGCCGACGCGCCCGCGCAGCCGTAGCCGTCGAGGTGCATGCCGAGCAGCCCGAGCTTGCCCAGTTCCGGTGCGATCTCGCGGACCGGGAACGTGCCCTCCTCGAACCAGTCGGCCAGGTGCGGTCGCAGCCTGCGTTCCCCGAATCGCGCCACTGTGTCGCGGATTTCGCGCTCCTCCGACGACAGCAACGGATCGATGGCGAACAACTCTTCGACAGTGACCATGGCGTGAGCTTAACCGCAGTACCAGCCCCGAAACCGACACTTCGACCAGCCCGATACCCCCGCGATCGCACCCGGAGCAGGCCAACTAGTCTGAGGTGATGAGTGAGCTGGGATTCTCCACCAGGGCCGTGCACGCCGGATACGAACCCGATCCTCAGACCGGTGCGGTCAACGTGCCCATCTACGCGAGCTCCACCTTCGCCCAGGACGGCGTCGGCGGCATGCGCGGTGGCTACGAGTACGCGCGCACCGGCAACCCCACCCGCACGGCGCTGGAAGCCAACCTCGCGGCCCTCGAATCGGGCAGCTACGGGCGTGCCTTCGCCTCGGGTATGGCGGCCACCGACTGTGCGCTGCGCGCCATGCTGCGCCCCGGCGATCACATCG
Source organism: Nocardia sp. NPDC055002 (assembly GCF_053608825.1). Taxonomy (NCBI): domain Bacteria; kingdom Bacillati; phylum Actinomycetota; class Actinomycetes; order Mycobacteriales; family Nocardiaceae; genus Nocardia; species Nocardia sp. NPDC055002. The sequence continues at coordinate 205,348 of NZ_JBSGWE010000004.1, read as the reverse complement.
TGATCCCCGACGACGCCTACGGCGGCACCTTCCGGCTCATCGACAAGGTCTTCAGCCAGTGGGGCATCGAGCACTCGCCCGCCCACATCGCCGACCTCGACGCGGTGCGCGCGGCCATCCGCCCCAACACCAAGCTGGTGTGGATCGAGACGCCGACCAACCCGCTGCTGAGCATCGGTGACATCCCCGCGCTGGCCGATATCGCCCACGAGGCCGACGCGAAGCTGGTGGTGGACAACACGTTCGCCACCCCGTACCTGCAGCAGCCGCTGCTGCTCGGCGCCGACGTGGTGCTGCACTCGACCACCAAGTACCTCGGCGGTCACTCCGACGTCGTCGGCGGCGCGCTGATCACCAACAGCGCCGACCTCGACAAGGACTTCGCGTTCCTGCAGAACGGCGCGGGCGCGGTCCCCGGCCCGTTCGACGCCTTCCTCACGATGCGCGGCATCAAAACCCTCGCCGTGCGCATGGAGAAGCACTGCGACAACGCCGAGGTGATCGCGGAGTTCCTGACCAACCATCCGGCCATCTCGCAGGTCATCTACCCCGGTCTGCCCACGCACCCCGGCTACGAGATCGCGCAGAAGCAGATGCGCCGCAGCGGCGGCATGATCTCGGTGCGCCTGGCCGGTGGCCGGGAAGCGGCGCTGAAGTTCTGCTCGCGGACCGAGATCTTCACGCTGGCCGAATCGCTGGGCGGTGTCGAATCGCTCATCGAACACCCCGGTGCCATGACCCACGCCAGCACCGAGGGTTCGGCGCTGGAAGTCCCCGCCGACCTGGTCCGGCTCTCGGTCGGCATCGAAGACATCAGCGATCTCCTCGCCGATGTCGAACAGGCGCTGAGCTGAGCGGGACCCGACACACATGACGAAGCGGCCGCATCCGGTATCCGGATGCGGCCGCTTGCGTTCGGGTTCTGAACGTACGGGTTCAGCGAGATCAGCTGTGGTACGGCTCCGCGCTGACCAGCGTCACCTTCATGGTGTTGCCGTTGGGGAGTGTGTACTCGCGGGTCTCGCCCACCTTGGCGTCGATCAGCGCCCCGCCCAGCGGCGAGTTCGGCGAGTAGGCCTCGAGGCCGGTGGCGCCGAGTCCCTCTTCGCGGGTCGCGATCAGGAAGGTTTCGGTATCGCCCTCGTCGCCGTCGTAGTAGACGGTGACGACCGAGCCCGGCAGCGCCACACCGGATTTGGTGGGGGCGACGCCGACCTTGGCGTTGTTCAGCAGTTCCTGCAGCTGGCGGATACGCGCCTCCTGCTGACCCTGCTCTTCACGCGCGGCGTGGTAGCCACCGTTCTCCTTGAGGTCGCCCTCTTCGCGGCGCTCGTTGATCTCGGCGGCAATGACCGGACGATTGGCAATGAGCGAGTCCAACTCGCCCTTGAGCCTGTCGTGCGACTCCTGGGTAAGCCAGGTCACATTCTCGGTCATCTCGATCACTCCCTAGTAGTTGTTCCCGGCGCACCGGGATTCCCTGAAACCAGCGCGAAACCTCCCGGAGGAGGGCATGCACCAGCCCGACGGCTGGAGCGATCCTGGGGGTGAACCCGATACCCGCAAACAGCACCGCTGGCCGCCAATGCAGCAAACACGGCTCCGAACCCCGGAACCGTGTATCAGCCCATTTTAGCATGTCTCACAAAAATGCAGGTCAGCCTAGTCAGGCGGGCTATTTGCGGTGCTGGCTCACTATTCGCTGGTGCGCAAATACCCAGGAATCTGGTCGCTGCAACCATAAATATCGCCCGCCGAAGCGCGTGTCGACGACTTCACCGTAGTGCTCACCTGCACGCTGGTCGAGTCCGAGCCCGGTACGAGTACTTCGCGCCGGCCCACCTCGGTGCCGTCGCGGTCCATCGCCCGCACGAAGCAGACCACGGCCTGCTGTGGGTCGTCGCGGGTGACCTTGATCCGCATGTCCAGCGTGGCGTCGTCGACGACCACGTAACCCAGCTGCTCGGTCTCGATCGCCTTCGGGCCATATTTCTGGAAGCCGAGATAGGCCACCGCGAAGCCGGCCGCCACCACGCCGACACCGAGCAAAACCATCAGCCACAGGCGACGCGCAGGTGGTTTCGTGCCATATCGATCGGCGTGTCGCGCTGCTGCGGCGGCCGAGGTCGCGGCGGAGTCCGGTGCGGGCTCGGTCATCGTTTTCGCGCTCCCGGGGGTGGTCGGAACAAACAGGGGGTCGGATGGAACTATAGGTAACGACATCTGACACCCGCGAGCGAGAGCGACGGTGAACGAGAAGTGAGTGGCCTTCGCCTCATGGCAGTGCACGCCCACCCCGACGACGAATCGAGCAAGGGCGCCGCGACGACCGCCAGGTACGCCGCGGAGGGCGTCGAGGTGCTCGTCGTGACGTTGACCGGCGGCGAGCGCGGCAGCATCCTGAACCCGGCCATGGACACCCCCGGCGTGCTGGACCGGATCAACGAGGTCCGGCGCGAGGAGATGGCCGCGGCCGCGCACGCGCTCGGCGTGCGTCAGCACTGGCTGGGATTCGTCGACTCGGGCCTACCCGAGGGCGACCCACTGCCGCCGCTGCCAGAGGGCTGCTTCGCGCTGGTGCCGCTGGAGGAATCCACCGAGGCGCTGGTGCGCGTGATCCGCGAGTTCAAGCCGCAGGTGATCACCACCTACGACGAGAACGGTGGCTACCCGCACCCGGACCACATCCGCTGCCACGAGGTCTCGATGGCCGCGTACGAGGCGGCGGGCGATCCCACGAAGTTCCCCGAGGCGGGCGAGCCGTGGACGCCGCTCAAGCTCTACTACGACCACGGCTTCAGCATGAAGCGCCTGGAAGCCTTCGCCGAGGAGTACGAGCGCATCGGTGAACCGTTCCCGCTGCAGGAGTGGCTGGACCGGATGAAGCAGTACATGTCGGAGCGCGGCGACATCATGGGCCGCGTCACCACCCAGATCGAATGCTCGAAATACTTCCCCCAGCGTGACGACGCCCTGCGCGCGCACGCGACCCAGATCGATCCCAACGGCGCGTTCTTCGCGATCCCGTTGGAGATGCAGCAGCGGCTCTGGCCGACCGAGGAGTTCGAATTGGCCAAGACGCGCGTGTCCACCGCCATCCCGGAGACCGACCTGTTCGCCGGCATCGAGGACAACGACCGGTGATGTTGGTCTACCTCGCACAGCAACCGACGGGCCCCGAGTTCGGCAAGGCCTCCCCGCTCGGCCTGCTGGTCATCCTGATCCTGCTGGCAGGCACGGTGCTGCTGGTCCGCTCGATGAACAAGCATCTCAAGGGGCTGCCGGAAACGTTCGAACCCGAGCACCCGGAACCGGATCAGAAGGCCGACGACGGCACCGAGCCCGGTGTGATCGCGGTCGAGGAATCCGAGCCGAAGCAGAACTCCTAGCGCGCCGCGGCGAGGTCGGCGACGAGTTCGCCGACCAGGTCGCGCGCGGTGGCGGCGTGTTCGGCCACCGACCGCGGCGCGCCGCCGGCACTCAACTCGATCATCGTGTTCAGCAGGCCGAACAGCGCGACGAGCTGACGTAGGGCGGCGCGGCGTTCGGACACTGTCATCGGCGCGGTGGTTATCGGCAGGTTCACGACTATGGGATCGTCACTGTTCACAGGTTCGTTTCTGCCGATACTCAATCGACGCCGTGCGCGAACTACCAGTCGATCAGGTCGAGTTCGTGCAGGCGCCGGAACACCATCATCGAACCGGGCGCGACGTGCTCCATCGCGGCGTATTCACTCACGGTGAAGTAGCGGAATTCGGCGATTTCGCCGGTGGCGTGGGGTTCGCCGGTGAGTTCGGCACGGAAACAGGTCATGTGCAGGCCGGTGTTGCGACGGTGCCCGAAAGCCTCGGCCTCGAAGACGCCGAACTCGGCGACCCCGGCCAGGCCGACACCCAGTTCTTCCTCGATCTCGCGATGTAGCGCCTGTAAAGGGGTCTCGCCGGGGTCGATCTTGCCGCCCGCCATGTAGAAGACATCTTTGCCTTCGGGACGCGTCTGAATCAGCCTGCGGTCGCGGACATGGGCGAGGGCGGCGGTGCGGATCATGGGGATCACTCTAGGGAGCGTTCGGCCCCGTCTCGTGCCGAACGTGCTCCGCGTCACGCTGGTGTCTGGGTCAGCTCACCGAGACGATGCCCGCGGCGGCGCGTCGACGGTCAGCGTTTCGGCCGCGGCCAGCGAGTCGGTACGCGAGGTGTCTTTGAGGTCGACTCCCGAGCGGCCGAGTGCGCGGGCCCCCGCGACCAGCCCTGCCACCACGCGGGCGGCGTCGGCGTAGGTGAGGCCGTCTGGTGGGTGGATGTTGGAGACGCAGTTGCGTTCGGCGTCCGCGCGGCCGGGGCGCGGTAGGTGGGTCAGGTAGATGCCGAGGCTGTCGGCGACCGAGAGGCCCGGGCGCTCGCCGATCAGGACCAGAACAGTGCGCACGCCCATGGCTTCGCCGATGTGGTCACCCAGCGCCACTCTGGCCTGGGTGGCGATCACCGGTGGGGCCATGGTGTAGCGGTCGCCGAGTTCGGTTGCCAGGGCGGCGAGGAGATCGGGGGCGTGCTCGGACAGTGCCAAGGGGGACAGCCCGTCGGCGAGAACGAAGCCGATGTCCGCGCCGGTGGCGGTGACGGGGGTGAGATCGTCGGGCACCCGGCCGAGATCGGGGCGGCGCAGGTACTCGGCGCGATCGGCCGCCCTGCTGGCTACGGTGACCGGAGTGCCGAGGCCGAGTGCGGCGATGTGCTCGGTGAACGTCGCGACATCGAGAGGAAGGTGCACGGCGTCACGGGCCGCGGCGTGTGCGGCGCGCAAGGCGAGGACGTCGGTCGTCGGCAACGCGTCGCCCGTGCGGCCGAGCCCGATTCTGGCTTGCGTACTGCCCCGGAGATCTCGCCAGAAGTCTTCGGCGACAGGCGATCGCGTCTCGTGCGCGGCAGCGACCGGTGGGGCCGGAACAGGTGGGGTCACAGGCGGTTCCGTTTCTGCGTCGATGTTCGTGAGCGGTTCGTCCGGCTGACGCGGTGCGCTCATCGAGTGGCTGTCAGGGCTCGCAGGGGTGAGGACAGCGGTTCCACCTGTCGCACACGGCCGTTCGCGTCGAGCATGCCGAGGCCCGACAGCCAGGCCTCGAATTCCGGTGCGGGCCGCAGGTTCAGGACCTGGCGGGCATACAGGGCATCGTGGAACGACAGGCTCTGGTAGCCGAGCATCACGTCGTCGGCGCCGGGCACCGCGATGACGAAGGCGCAACCGGCAGCGCCCAAAAGGGTGAGCAGGGTGTCCATGTCGTCCTGGTCGGCCTCGGCGTGATTGGTGTAGCAGACATCCACGCCCATCGGCAGGCCGAGCAGTTTGCCGCAGAAGTGGTCTTCGAGTCCGGCCCTGATGATCTGCTTGCCGTCGTAGAGGTACTCCGGTCCGATGAAGCCGACGACCGTGTTCACCAGCAGCGGTCGCAGATCCCGGGCCACGGCGTAGGCGCGCGCTTCCAGGGTCTGCTGGTCCACGGGCCGATCGCCGACGCCCAGATGGGCATTCGCGCTCAGCGCCGACCCCTGGCCGGTTTCGAGGTACATCACGTTGTCGCCGACAGTGCCGCGCTGTAGCGATCGTCCCGCCTCGTTCCCCTCCCGCAACAGCGAAATGTTCACGCCGAAGCCGGTATTGGCACCCTCGGTGCCCGCGACGGACTGGAACACCAGGTCCACCGGCGCACCGGCCTCGATCAACCCGATGGTCGTGGTGACATGGGAGAGCACGCACGACTGCGTCGGGATGTCGAAGCGCGATCGCACCTCGTCGAGCAGATGCAGCAGATCCGCGGTGGCCTGCGGCGAATCGGTGGCCGGGTTGATCCCGATCACCGCGTCGCCACAGCCGAGCAGCAGCCCGTCCAGGGTGGCGGCGGCGATCCCGCGCGGATCGTCGGTCGGATGATTGGGTTGCAGCCGTGTGCTCAGCCGGCCGGGCAGGCCGATGGTGGTGCGGAATCCCGCGGTCACCTCGGCCGCCTTGGCCACCGCGATCAGGTCCTGATTGCGCATGATCTTGCTCGCCGCGGCCACCATCTCCGGCGTCAGCCCCGGCGACACCGCGGCCAGGGTCGCCGCCGAATCCTCGGTGGCGGCGACGGCGAGCAACCAGTCCCGCAGCCCGCCGACCGTCAGGTGCGCGATCGGCCCGAAGGCCACCCGGTCGTGACTGTCGATGATCAGCCGGGTGACCTCGTCGGTTTCGTACGGCACCAGGGCCTCGTTCAGGAACGTGGTCAGCGGTACCTCCGCCAAGGCCCACTGCGCCGCGGCACGTTCGGCGTCGGTGGCGGCCGCGCAGCCGGCGAGTTCGTCGCCGCTGCGCAGGGGCGTGGCCTTCGCCATCAGGTCGATCAGACCGTCGAAGGTGTGGGTCGTGACGCCGATTGTGCTGCGGTACACGGTCATCGGGTCCCTTTCGAAAGAATGTGCCGGCCTGTGTATCCAGGGCGTGCTACTCCAGTTCGGATTCCGCCTCGGCGATCGCCGCGAACTCCTCATCCGGCGACTTGGCGACCAGGTGTTTGCGACTGTAGAGCCCGAAGTAGGCCATGAAGGCCACGAACACACCGAGGGTCCACAGGGCGGCCGTCGGATCGACCAGGAAGGTCGCGGCTACCGACGCGGCCGCGATGACCAGTGCGAACCCCGTGGTGGCGATGCCGCCGGGGGTGCGATACGGGCGCGGCATGTTCGGTTCGCGCCGGCGGAGCACGATGTGGCTCACCATCATCAGCACGTAGCTCACGGCCGCGCCGAACACCGCCATGTTCAGCAGCATCGCGCCCTTGCCGGTGAGCGAGAGAGCGAAGCCGATGATGCCGGGCACGATCAGCGCCAGCATCGGGGCCTTGCGGGAGTTGGTCACCGACAGGACCGTCGGCAGGTAGCCGGCGCGGGAGAGCGCGAAGGTCTGCCGGGAGTAGGCGTAGATGATCGAGAAGAAGCTGGCGACCAGACCGGCCAGGCCGATGTAGTTGACCACCTTGGCCGCCGAGCTGTCGCCCAGCGCTTCCACGAGGGGGTTGCCCGAGGCGGACGCGCTCTGGGCACCGAGCGCGCCGGTGACCAGGAACAGCACCACCGCGCCGGTGACGCACAGCAGCAGCATCGCGACGATGATGCCCTTGGGCACGTTCTTCTCCGGCTCGCTGGCTTCCTCGGCGGCCAGCGGTACGCCTTCGACGGCGAGGAAGAACCAGATCGCGAACGGGATGGCGGCCCAGATGCCCAGGTAGCCGAAGGGCAGGAACGACGACGACCCGGTGGCCTCGGGATCGGCCGCGATGTTGGTCAGGTTGGCCGCGTCGAACTTGCCCACGGCCGCGAAGGCGAAGATCGCCAGACCCACCAGCGCGATCGCGGTGATCACGAACATCGCCTTGAGCGCCTCGCCCGCCCCGGCCAGATGGATGCCGATGAACAGCGCGTAGACCGCCAGATACACCCACCAGCCGTCGGTGATCCCGAACAGGTTCAGCGATTCCACATAGGCGCCGATGAAGGTGGCGATGGCCGCGGGCGCGATCGCGTACTCGATGAGAATCGCTGTGCCGGTGGCGAATCCACCCCACGGTCCGAGCGCTCGCCGGGCGAAGGTGTAGCCGCCGCCCGCCGCGGGCAGTGCCGAGGACAGTTCGGCCATGCCGAGCACCATCGCCAGATACATCGCGGCGATAACGATCGTGGCGATCAGCAGACCGCCGAATCCGCCCTCGGCGAGACCGAAGTTCCAGCCGGAGAAGTCGCCGGAGATCACGTAGCTCACGCCGAGGCCCGCGAGCAGCACCCAGCCCGCCGAGCCCTTGCGCAGGGTGCGTTTGGCGAGATAGTCGTCGACCGGTGCGCCCTCGCCGGTGGCGGGGCTGATTTCTGTACTCACTTCGAGCTCCTCATCAACAAACAGATGCGCGTTCGACCGGCCACGGTGCTCGTCGAAGGTTGAAGAATGATTGACGACTGTTACGGCCGTGGATCCGTCAGGTCAGCGATGCGTATCGGGCACCGCTGACCTGCGGAAACGAACTGATTACGGGTGTTTCAGATCACCCGGTTCGCGGCGGCGCCGATTCGAGCGCGGCCGCTTCCTCGTCGGTGAACAGGCGTGAGCGGATCAGGAACCGCACGCCCTCGGGAGCCTCGAGCGAGAATCCGCCGCCGCGGCCCGGCACCACGTCGACGGTGAGGTGGGTGTGTTTCCAGTACTCGAACTGGTCGGCGCTCATCCAGAACGGGGTGTCGCCCGGCAGGTACCCGAGCAGCACGTCCGAACCGCCCACCCGGAATTCCCCACGCGGGTAACACATCGGCGAGCTGCCATCGCAGCACCCGCCGGACTGGTGGAACATGACCGGGCCGTGCTGCCCGGTCAAGTCCCGCAGCAACGCCGCCGCCTGTTCGGTGAGGTCGACGCGCTGCACCATCAGAAGAAGCCGAGCTTCGTCGCCGAGTAACTGACCAGGATGTTCTTGGTCTGCTGGTAGTGATCGAGCATCATCTTGTGGTTCTCGCGCCCGATGCCGGACTTCTTGTAGCCGCCGAACGCCGCGTGCGCGGGGTAGGCGTGGTAGCAGTTGGTCCAGACCCGGCCCGCCTTGATGCCGCGGCCGAGGCGGTAGGCGGTGTTCATATCGCGCGTCCACACGCCGGCGCCGAGACCGTAGAGGGTGTCGTTGGCGATCGACAGCGCCTCTTCGGTGGTGTCGAAGGTGGTGACCGCGACGACGGGGCCGAAGATCTCCTCCTGGAACACGCGCATGTCGTTGCTGCCCTTGAAGATCGTCGGCTCGATGTAGAAGCCGTCGGACAGCCCGTCGACGCTGCGGACCGCGCCGCCGGTGAGTACCTCGGCGCCCTCCTTCTTGCCGATGTCGATGTAGGACAGGATCTTCTCGAACTGATCGTTGCTGGCCTGGGCGCCGATCATGGTCGCCTCGTCGAGCGGGTTGCCGCTGATGATCGCCTTGGTGCGTTCGACGCAGCGGGCCATGAACTCGTCGTAGATCGACGAGGCGATCAGCGCGCGCGACGGACAGGTGCACACCTCGCCCTGGTTGAGGGCGAACATGACGAACCCCTCGATCGCCTTGTCCAGGTAGTCGTCGTCGGCGGCCATCACATCGGGCAGGAAGATGTTGGGGCTCTTGCCGCCCAGCTCGAGGGTGACCGGAATGATGTTCTCGCTGGCGTACTGCATGATCAGCCGGCCGGTGGTGGTCTCGCCGGTGAACGCGACCTTCGCCACGCGCGGGCTCGAGGCCAGCGGCTTGCCCGCTTCGACGCCGAAACCGTTGACCACGTTGAGAACTCCCGGCGGCAGCAGATCCGCGACGAGTTCGACGACCTTCATGATCGAGGCCGGGGTCTGCTCGGCGGGCTTGAGCACCACCGCGTTTCCGGCGGCCAGCGCGGGCGCCAGCTTCCAGGTGGCCATCAGGATCGGGAAGTTCCACGGAATGATCTGCGCGACAACGCCGAGCGGCTCGTGGAAGTGGTAGGCGATGGTGTCCTTGTCGACTTCGCTGATGCCCCCTTCCTGCGCGCGCAGCACTCCGGCGAAGTAGCGGAAGTGGTCGACCGCGAGGGGGAGGTCGGCGGCCAGGGTTTCGCGGACCGGCTTGCCGTTGTCCCAGGTCTCGGCGACGGCGAGGGCCTCGAGGTTGGCCTCGATCCGGTCGGCGATCTTGTTGAGGATGTTGGCGCGCTCGGCGGCCGAGGTCTCACCCCAGGCGGGGGCGGCGCGGTGGGCGGCGTCGAGCGCCAGTTCCACATCGGCGGCGCTCGAGCGGGCGATCTCGCAGAACGGCTGCCCGTCCACCGGCGAGGTGTTCTCGAAATAGCGGCCTTCGACCGGCGGAATCCACTTGCCGTCGATGAAATTGTCGTATCGCGGCGCGTAGCTGACGACGCTGCCCTCGGTGCCCGGCTTGGCGTAGATCATGTGCGGTGGCTCCTCGCTGATTCCGGTGAATCGTGACGCCCATCACTATCCCTGTTCAGGGTTGATGAAACGTTGAAGCCGGACCGATCAGGCGCGAAGGGCGCTGTGCAAGCGTGCGGTGGCGACGGCGCGGCGCGCGTCGCGGGCGGGGAGCAGGGCGAGGGCGTGTTCGTGGACGGCGATGTCGTCGGGGGCGGAGTCGCCGTATGCCAGCGCGTGATTCGCGTCCGGGCTGTTCAGAACCGCGTTACGCATGGCGACTTCGAGGTAGTCGCGCCATTCGCTGATGCCCGGTGTATCCGAATCGGGAAGCAGCGGGCCGTGATACAGGCGAACGGCCGTGTCCAGGTCGCCTCGCTCGATGGCGCGCAGCACGTCGACGGCGTCGCAGGACAGGGGAGTGGTGAAGCGGTAGACGCGACTGGTGATGTCGCCGCCGGTGGCGCGGCGCAGGTACGACATCTCCGATTTGAGCGTGCTCGCGCCGACCGCGCGATCACCGTAGACGGCGTAGTGCAGGCGCTCGTGGCTGTAGCCGTCGTCGTCGAGGGCGAGCAGGGTCAGGATCTCGAGGTGGCGTGGCCGCAACCGGATCTGCTGACCGTCACGCATCAACCGGCCGGTGCCCAGGCAGGTCAGCCGCATCCCGGCGGGCGCGGGCACGGCGGCGTGCAACTTCGATTCGATGGCGCTGGTCATGGTGCGCACGGTGGCCATGGCCAGCGGATGTGAGCGTTTCCAGGTGGTCGACAGGTCGAGCACGCCGAGCAGGGTTCCGTCGGCGGCGCGGATCGGCGCGCAATAACAGACCCAGCCGTGCAGGGCCGCGACGAGATGCTCGGCCGAGAACACGGTGTGCGGTTGGTCGGTGCGCAACGCCAACGACAGGGCGTTGGTCCCCATGTGGGCCTCGTCCCATCGACCACCCGGCGCGAAGTTCACCTGCTCGGCCCGCCTGCGCATCACGGGTCCGCCATACGTCCACAGAATCGTCCCCGAAGCATCGGTGACCGCCGCGACGTAGCCCGCGTCATCGGCGACACTGTGCAACTGCTCTTTCAGCTCGGTCACCGGCCCCCGCAGCGGCGACTCCGCCCACCGTGGCCCGATATCGGTCTCACTGACCGGCGCATGATCGCGCCCCGGATCGACGGTCCGCAACGAGCGCGACCAGGACTGCGCCACCTCGGTGCGTACTCCCGCCCCCGAGACTCCCACCCCACCCGGTACCCACATCGCCCACTCCCGCTCCAGCGCAGCCCGCTGCGCGGAAAGCGTGAGCTGCACCATCTCGGTTCTTCCTACTAGACGAACTGGGCGAGGATCCCACATTTCATCATGCCCCAGCGCCACCCGCTGAGCAGCGGTTTCGTCAGGCCGAACTACCACGACGGCAACCTCGCGACGCCGGGTTCACGGGACAGGCGGGGTCGGCCTTGGTATCAAGGTGCATGAGCGTATTCATGCTGATCCCGGGAGCGGGGTGCGATGCCGGCTACTGGGGACAGGTGGCCGACGAGTTGCGTGGCCTCGGCCATGACGCGGTACCCGTGTCGCTACCGAGCGAGGACGACAGCGCCGGGTTGGCGGAATACGCCGACGCGGTGGTCGAGGCGATCGGCGGGCGACGGGATGTGGTTGTCGTGGCGCACTCGTTCGGCGGGTTCACCGCCCCACTGGTGTGCGATCGAGTACCGGTAAAGCGAATGGTGTTGGTATCGGCGATGATTGCGGCGCCTGGCGAGGCGCCAGGCGACTGGTGGGCCAACACCGGACACGCGACCTCGGGCGATGACGACGTGTTCTACAACCAGCTCACTCCCGAGCAGCGGGCCGACGCGGAGAAATACGAGCGCGGCCAGTCCGATACCCCGATGGCGTCCCCATGGCCGCTGGCGTCGTGGCCTGAGGTGCCGACCCGGTTCATCGTGCTGCGCGACGACCGATTCTTCCCCGCCGACTTCATGCGCGAACTCGTCGCCTCCCGGCTGGGGATCGAGCCGGTCGAAATGGATGGCGGGCACATGGTCATGATGTCCAGGCCTGCGGAATTGGCCCGCCTCCTGCTCTGATCGCGGAGGGAGGCGAGCAGTGCGGCGTCGGTGGGTGGCCGACGAACTGCTCACCCGCGCTGGACGGCCCTGGTGCCGAGGTCGAAGTGGATGCCTGCTCCGAGCATCGTGGTGGCGGGCAGGCCGATCATGGCGCGGAAGGATTCGCTGAAATGGGAGGGGGTGGCGAAGCCCGCGTCGATGGCGGAGCGGGTGAGGTCGTGGCCGTTGACGGCGTTGGCGATCGCGGTGACCATGCGGTTCCAGCGTTGATAGCCGCGGAACGTGGTGCCGCAGTGCTGGGTGAACAGATGCAGGAAATGGCCGGTGGACAGGCCGAGATTCGCGGCGATCTGGTCGGCGCGCAGCGCGTTGGCGGGCTGGTCGCGGATCGCGGCGGCGAGCCTGGCGATGCGCGCGTCCGTGCCGAGGGCCGGGCCCGCGATGGCGCGGTTGTAGAGCAGATCCGGGTCGACGCCGGGTTGGCCACACAGCTCGACGAGTTCGCGCTCGCGGCGGTGGCTGAGACCGAAAGTACCTGCCGCGGAAGTCATCTCGTCGGCAATCATGGTCGCGGGCGCACTCGACGGGTCGATGAACAACACCAGGATCCACCCCTGCGTGGCAACCACGCGGTGGGCGGTGCGGGCAGGCGCGAAGGAACTGCCCGTGCGAATCAGGCCGCGGGTGGTGTGCACGATCAGAGGTCCGTCCAGGCCCACGGTGAGCATCGCGACCGGCGGCGAGTGCGTATCGGGCCGCAGATCCGGCCCGATGTACCCGATGTGGCCCGGCCGTGCCCACGCGGTCGGTATCCGCGCGGAACCGCGGACCTTCGAACGGGTATCGACGCTCACCCGTACCAGGGTATCGACGTGTCGCCGGGTGCGCCGCGACCGGGGATTCGGGTCGGCGCCTCTGCGATGGTCATCGGCGATCGGCGGCCTCGGGGAGGCGGGGGACCGAGGCGACGAGTTGGCGGGTGTATTCGTGCTGGGGTGAGCGCAGGACGGAATCCGCTTCGCCGGATTCGACGATCCTGCCGTCTTTCATGACCAGGACGCGGTCGGCGAGGTGGTGCACGACGCCGAGGTCGTGGGAGATGAGCAGAAGGGCGGTGCCGAACTCGGATCGGAGTTCGGCGAGGAGGTCGAGGATCTGAGCTTGCACGGAGACGTCGAGGGCGGACAGCGGCTCGTCGGCGACCAGGAGGGCGGGGTTGGGGGCGAGGGCGCGGGCGATGGCTACGCGCTGGCGTTGGCCGCCGGAGAGGGTGCGGGGGTGGCGGGGAAGCAGGTCGCGGGCGAGGCCGACCGCGTCGAGGATTTCGCGGACGCGCCGGGTGCGGGCTTTGCCCCGCAGATCGACGGTGTCGAGGCTTTCGCCGATGACGCGCTCCACGGTGTAGCGGGGGTCGAAGGAGCTGAGGGGGTCCTGGGCGATCAGTTGCGCCGCGCCACGCAATGGGCGTAATGCCTTGTCGGAGAGCTCACTCCATGGTTCGCCGTCGACGACCACCCGTCCGGACGACGGTGTGACGAGCCGCAGCGCGAGGCGGGCCGTGGTGGTTTTGCCCGAACCCGATTCGCCGACGATGCCCAGAGTCTCGCCGCCGAACAGGTCGAAGTCGACATTGTCGACGACGGTGCGGGCGGCCGATCCGGAGCCGTAGGTCTTGCGCAGGTTGCGGACCGAGAGCACGACCCGGGTGTTGTCCACCGAGCGCGGTGGCGACTGCTCGCGGAGTTCGGCGCGAACCAGCGGCTCCGATCGCGACGATGCCGGAGCCGGCGATGAAATCGGCGGATCGGTGGGCTGGCGTGGTTCGGCGAGCTGGTCGGAAACCGTCAGCTTCGAACCGCGCGAGGCGGCGGACGGAACGGCCGCGAGCAGCTTCTTCGTGTACGGGTGCTCCGGACGGGTCAGCACGTCGCGCGTGCTGCCCTCCTCGACAACCTCCCCGTCGCGCATCACCAGCACCCGGTCCGCCACCTCGGCGACCACTGCCAGGTCGTGGCTGATCAGGAGCAGTGCCGTGCCGTCGGCCTTGCGGGCGCGAAGCAGTTCCAGAATCTGTTGCTGGACAGTCACATCGAGTGCGGTGGTCGGCTCGTCGGCGACGATGAGCCGAGGATCGCCGGCGAGCGCCGTCGCGATCAACACACGCTGACGCAACCCGCCGGACAGCTCATGGGGATACTGACGCAGGCGCAGTTCGGGTTCGGGGACGCCGACATCGGTGAGCAGTCGCACGCTGCGGGCGGTGAGCGCCTGCCCGCGCAGGTCGGTCAGCGCGCGTTGCGCTTCGGCGAGCTGGCTACCGATCGAGTACAGCGGGTCGAGGGAGACCAACGCGTCCTGGAGGACGAATCCGATGTCGCTGCCCCGGATTCGCCGCCACTGCCGATCGCGATGACCGCGCGCGTCCTGCCCGAAGAGTTCGAGACGGTCGGCGCGCACCCCCGCGCCCGGACCGGCCAGGCCGACCAGCGCGCGCGCCGTCACCGATTTGCCCGACCCGGATTCACCGACGAGGGCGACGGCCTCGCCCGGCTCGATCCGCAGATCGATGCCGTGCACCACCTCCTTGCCCGCGAACCCGACTCGCAGATTCTCGACCGCGATCAGACTCATACCGATGGCCTTCCGTCGTAGTGCCGCTGCCAGTGCCGACCGAGCGAGCTCACCGCGATGACCGTGGCGGTCACCGCCACGCCGGGCAGCACCGCGATCCACCAGGCATTGCGCAGATAGTTGCGTCCCTCGGCCAGCATCGCGCCCCATTCCGGTTCCGGCGGTTGCGGGCCCATCCCGAGAAAGCTCAGACCGGCCGCGCCGAGAATGGCGGTGCCGAGGCCGATGGTGGCCAGGATCGGGACCTGCGCGACCGCGTGCGGCAGGACGTGCCGCCGCACCAGCGTTGCCCTGGTGAGCCCGAAAGTCCTCGCCTGTTCGACATACCCGGACTCCTGCACGACCAAGGTCTGCGCGCGCACCACCCGGGCGAACCGCGGGATCGAGGCGATGCCGAGCGCGAAGATCAGGTTCGTGGTGCCGGGACCGGTGAACGAGATCAGGACCAGCGCGAGCAGCAGATCGGGGAACGCCGAGACCACGTCGAGGAACCGGGTGATCAGCTCGTCGAGCGGACCGCGCGCCAACCCGGACAGCAAACCCAGCGCCGTGCCCGCGACCACCGCGATCGCGACAGCGGTGATGCCGATGAGCAGCGAGTAGCGCGCGCCGTGGATGACCCGGGTGAGAACGTCGCGGCCCAGGTGATCGGTGCCGAACCAGTGCTGCGCACTCGGCGGCAGCTGGGCGGCAAGGGGATCGGCGGCGAGTGGGTCGGCACCGGTCAGCAGGGCCGGGGCGACCACCGCGATCGCGACCAGCCCCACCGTCAGCGCTGCCACCGCTACGCCCGGCGCTACAGCGAAACCCTGTGCGCGTAGACCGAGTCGACCGGCCGCGCGCGGCGTCGCGGTGACAGTCATCGTTTCCCTCCATTGCGTGAGTCGCGGCGCAGACGCGGGTCGAGCCACAGGTAGAGCAGATCGACCAGCGTGCTGATCACGACGTAGACGAAGGCGGAGAGGATCGCGACCGCGAGCACCACGGGAAGGTCCTGCGCCAGTACAGCGTCGACGGTCACCCGTCCGAGTCCTGGTCGTCCGAAGACCTCTTCGATGATCACCGCCCCGCCGAGCAATCCGCCGACCAGCCAGCCGGTCAGCGTCACCGCGGGCAGGGCCGCGTGCCGCAGACCGTGTCGCAGCCGCAACGCACTCTCGCTCACCGACCACGACCGCACCGTCACCGCGAACGGTTCGTCCAGCGCCCGCTCCAGCCCGTCGCGCAGCACCTGGGAGATCACCGCGCCCAGCGACAGACCGAGGGCGAGTGCGGGCAGAACCAAGGCCGACAGCCCCTTGTTCGCCGCCACCGGAAAGATCTTCAGCTGGAAGCTGAACACCGACAGCAACACGATGCCGAGCCAGAAGGAGGGCGTCGAGACAAGAGCCAGTTCCACCGCATTCGCGATGGCGCGTGATCGCCGCCGCTGCGCCGTGCTCGTCGCGACGACGACCGCGAACACCAGCGCCACCACCAACGCGGCACCGGTCAGCGCCAAGGTGGGACCGGCCTGCGAGCCGATGACTTCCGATACCGGCCGCTGCAACACGTAGGAACGCCCGAAATCCCCGTGCGCCACATTCCACAGGTAGCGGGCGTACTGGACAACGGCCGGGCTGTCGAGTCCCCATTCGGCACGGATGGCCGCCTCGACCTCCGGGGTGCGCTGCTGTTCGCCGAGCAACACGTCGACCGTGTCGCCCGGCGCCAGCCGCACACCGAGGAACGACAGCGTGGTCGCGCCCCAGAGCACGCCGAGACCCGTGATCACCCGCAGCGCGATCCGTGTGGCTGTGCCGGCGCGAGCCTCGCTGTCCACTGTGGTGGTCACGACCTCCGGTGCGATCGCTTCCGTCGTCATCGGTGGCTATCCACGATCGACCCAGATGTCGTACGCGTTCTCCGCGAGCTGCTTGTACGGACGGTATCCCGCGCCGTACACGTGGGCTCCCGTCGCGATCTGGTTCTCGGGAATGTAGAGCGGCAGCCCGTAGGCCTTGTCGACGATCGCGAAGCGCTGCAATTGCGCGTACTGCTTCGCCCGCTCGGCGGAGTCGGTGGTCGAGGCGGCGGCCCGCAGCCAGGTGGACAGTTCGGGATCGGTGGCGCGGCTGTAGTTCAGGGTGCCCAGCGGCGTCGGCGGGTACCAGTGGTTCTCGATGTCGATGCCGCCGGTGATGGTGTCGGAGTTGGCGATCGACCCGAAGGCGTTCTTCTTGCGGAGCTCGCTGTAGGTGCCGAGGTCGACGTAGGACAGCTTCAGATCGATGCCCGCGTTCTGCTTGGCCTGTGCCTGCACCGCCTGCAACAGCACCTCACGCTGGTCGCGCACCGTCGACTGGGCCTGCACCAGTTCGACGGTCAGCCGCTGGCCGTCCTTGGTCCGGAACCCTTCGGAATCCTTTGCCGTCCAGCCCGCTTCGTCGAGCAGCCGGTTCGAGGCGGCCTTGTCGGCGCCGTAGGTGCCCTCGATGCTCTTGTCGTAGAACAGGGTGTCGACGCTGGAGGCGATGCCCCAGCCTCGGGTGCGCTCACCGCGATAGATCGACTGCAGCACCGCGTTCACGTCGACGGAGTTGTTGAGCGCCTTGCGGACTCGTTGATCGGTGGCCGGGCCGAAGGTCGCGTTCCAGTACAGCGTGTACGGGCTGCCGTTGTTCAGCCCGGTCGTATAGGTGAAGTCGGGGTTGTCCCGGAACAGCGAGGCGTCGTTGCCGGAGACGCCTTCGATGAGGTCGACCTGACCGGAGGTGAGCGCGCCGGTGCGCACCGACGACTCGGGCAGGAAACGGTAGGTCACCTCGTCGAGATAGGCCGGACCCTGATGCTTGGCGCTCTGTGGCGCCCAGTTGTAGTCGGGGTTCTTGCGGAAGTGCAGTTCCTGACCCTTCACGTAGCGGTCGAGGATGAACGGACCGGTACCGGCGATCTCCGGCCCACCGGCCTTGAGCTGCGGCTTGTCCCACGCGGCCGAGGAGATGATGGGGAAACCGGCGGCGAAGTCGAGGAACGGCGCGTACGGGTCCTTCAGGGTGAACACCACGGTGCGCTCGTCGCGGGCGGTGACCGCGGCCAGATGTGACAGCGGCCCGGCGGACCAGCCGCCGGAATAGGACACGTCCTGCATCGTGGTGAAGTTGCGGGCCACGGCGGTCGCGGTGAGCGGATTGCCGTCGGTGAACTTCACGCCCTCGCGCAGGGGGAAGGTATAGGTGAGCCCGTCGGGCGAGATCTCGTGGCCGGTGGCCAGCCACGAGACGAAACCGCCCTCGGTGGTGCGCGCGAGGAGCGACTCGAAGACGTTGCGCAACATCAGGTGCGTATTGCTCTGCCCGTTGAGGTGCGGGTTCAACGTCGTCGGTTCGGTCTCCACCCCCCACGTCAACGATCCGCCGCTGACCGGTTGCGCCGATTCGCGTGCCGCGGTGTCCGTTCCACCGCACGCGGTCGCCAGCACGGCCACCGCCGATACCAGAGCTGTGGCAAGTAGTCGCCGATGTCGCATCACAGCGCGGCGCCCCTCTCTTCGATGAGAAACAATGATTGAGCGGTGGTGACCACGGCGCCTTCGGCCGCGGTCACGGTGACGATCCCCGCATGGGTGGCGGTCAGTTCGTGTTCGAGCTTCATGGCCTCGACCACGCCGAGCAGCTGTCCCTTCTCGACCGGGTTGCCCGATTCGACGTGGAGCTGTACGAGGGTGCCCGGCATGGGCGATCGGATCTCGGGATCCGTCGCGGTCGTGCCGAGCGAGCGGTATTCGGCGTAGCGCACCTGCCGGGAAACCCCGGCTACCTGGCAGATCCAGCCCTCGCCTACGCGTTGTACGACGCAGGGGGTCGAGCCGACGGTGATCGTGTCGCGGTCGGTTCGTCGAGCGGTGACGCCCACCTCGGTCGTGCGCCGGGCGGTGGCGCTGCGGCCGGTGGTCTGCACAGCGGGGCTGCTCGGGTCGGCGGTGTCGGCGCGCACGAGCACCGCGTCGCCCTCGTAGCCGCCGACTCGCACCGTCACCGCGCGCCCGTCGACCGACAGGTCGAGACCGCCGAGGTCGCGATCGGTGGGATCGAGCCAGGACCGATCACCGCCGGGCGCGCCGGTCGACCAGGGTGTCGCGCGGTCGGGGGCGGTGAGCGCCGCGGCCACCGCGAGGGCGCTGAGCTCGTCGGGATCGCCGAACTCGGCGACCGGATCGATCCGGTCCAGATAGGCGGTGTCGTGCTCGGCCGCCGCGACGATCGGGGCGGCCAGGACACGTGCGACGAAGCCGAGGTTGGTCGAAATGCCCTGCCAGCGAAGGTCTTCGCAGGCCCGCCGGGCGGCGGCGAGCGCGTCGTCGCGGGTGGCGCCGGTGGCGACGAGTTTGGCGATCATCGGATCGAACCCGCCGGTGACATCGAGGTGGCGGGCGAAGGCGCGTTCGACGCGAACATCCGGCCAGTGGGTGACCTCGAGCTCGCCCGGGCACGGCAGGAACGACCGGAAGGGGTCCTCGGCGTACATCCGCACCTGCACCGAAGCGCCCGAGTACCCGATAGCCGCCTGGTCGGCGGGCAGCGGTTCGCCCGCGGCGACCAGCAATTGCCACTCCACCAGGTCCAGGCCGGTGATCTCCTCGGTGACGGTGTGCTCCACCTGCAGCCGGGTGTTCATCTCGATGAAGAAGAACTCGTCCCCGACCAGCAGGAACTCGAAAGTGCCCGCGCCCACGTACTGCAAAGCCTTCGTGCCCTGGACCGCGGCGGCGAACATGGCCGCGCGCACCGCGGCGGGAATCCGCGGGGCAGGCGCTTCCTCGATCACCTTCTGATGCCGCCGTTGCAGCGAGCAGTCGCGATCGAAAAGGTGGACAGCGTGGCCGAATTCGTCGCCGAAGACCTGTACCTCGATGTGACGTGCGCGCTCGACGTACCGTTCCAGGTGCAGTCGGCCGTCGGCGAAAGCCGCTGTCGCGGTGCGGGAAGCAGACGCCAGCGCCTCGCGCAGTCCGGCGGCCGCGCGCACCACCGACATGCCCTTGCCGCCACCACCGCCCGCCGGCTTGACGATCAGCGGGTACCCGATGTCGGCCGCCGCGCCCACCAGGGCATCGAGATCCTCGCTCGCCCGCACGGTGCCGGGCAGCACGGGCACACCCGCCTCGGCCATGATCTGGCGCGCGGAGGACTTGTCGGCCATCGTCTCGATCACCCGCGAACTCGGGCCGACGAACACCAATCCGGCCGCACGGACCGCCCGCGCGAAATCGGCGTTCTCGGACAGGAATCCGTATCCGGGATGTACTGCGTCGCAACCGGTTTCGGTGGCGGCGT
Source organism: Nocardia sp. NPDC055002 (assembly GCF_053608825.1). Lineage (NCBI taxonomy): Bacteria > Bacillati > Actinomycetota > Actinomycetes > Mycobacteriales > Nocardiaceae > Nocardia > Nocardia sp. NPDC055002. The sequence goes on along the minus strand of NZ_JBSGWE010000004.1, from coordinate 185,382 downwards.
GCACCAGTGCGCCGATATCGAGATACCCCTCGGGCAGCGTGACGGTCGACACCGCCGCCGCGTGATAGGTGAGCGACCGGTCCGCCGCCACGCTCACCGTCACGTACTCGATGCCGAGGCGATCGCAGGTACGGGCGATCCGGGCGGCGATCTCGCCCCGGTTCGCGATGAGTAGTCGAGAGATCACAGCCGGAACACCCCGAAGTTCGAACCCGCGGGCTGCGGCCGGTCCCAGCGCTCGTGCGCCAGCGACAGGCAGCGCGCCAGCCACGAGCGGGTGTCCTCCGGTTCGACCACGGCGTCGATCCACATGCGGGCCGCGATGTAGGTCGGCAGCGATTGGCGCTCGAAGCTGTCGATGATCGGCTGCTTGATGGCGGCTTCCTCGGCGGCGCTGAGCTCCTTGCCCTCGCGGCGCAGCCGGTCACGCTTGAGGATCGCCATCACCGCCGCGGCCTGCTCGCCACCGACCCCGGTGGAGCGGGCATTCGGCCACATCGCCATGAACTGGCCGCCCATCGACCGCCCCGACATCGCGAAATTGGCGGCGCCGAAACTGCCGCCGATCACCAGCGAGATCTTCGGCACCGTGGCGCACGAGACCGCGTTCACCATCTTCGCGCCGTGTTTGGCGATCCCGGCCCGTTCGTACTCCTCGCCGACCATGAACCCACTCACGTTGTGCACGAACAACAGTGGGATGCGGCGCTGTTCGCAGATCTGGATGAAGTTGGTGGCCTTGAGCGCGCTGTCGGGGAAGATCACGCCCTGATTGGCGATGATCCCGACCTCGTAACCCGCGATCCGGGCGGTCGCGCACACGATCGTGATGCCGTAGTCCTTGCGGTATTCGACCCACGAGCCCGCATCGACCACGCAGCGCAGAATCGCGCGGACGTCCATCTCCTTCTTGGTGGTCCCCGGAATCAGATCCGGGAGCCGCGCTGGATCGTCGGCGGGCTCGAGCGCCTCGAACGCCGGCGGATGCACACGGTCACCGGGGGTACGGGACACGATGTCGCGCACCATCGCCAGCGCTTCCAGTTCGTTCGCCGCGAGATGATCGGCCACCGCGGTTTCGCGGACGTGCAGATCGGCGCCGCCGAGAGTCTGCGCGTCGACCACCACGCCCGTGGCGGCCTCCACCAGCTGCGGCCCGCCGAGGAAGACGGTGCTCAGATCCTTGACCATCACGGTCTCGTCGCTCATCGCCGGGATGTAGGCGCCACCCGCCGTGCAGATGCCGAGCACGGCCGAGATCTGCGGCAAGCCGAGGGCCGACATCTCCGCGATATTGCGGAACATCTTTCCGAGGTGCTCCTCGTCGGGGAAGATCTCCTCCTGCAACGGCAGGTAGATGCCGCCCGAGTCCGCCAGATACACGCACGGCAGCCCGTACTCCCTGGCCAGTTTCTGCCCACGCAGGTGCTTCTTGATCGTGAGCGGATAGAAGGTTCCGCCCTTCACGTGCGGGTCGTTGGCGAACACCATGCACGGTCTGCCGTGGATGGTGCCGATGCCGACGATCAGCGCGGCCGCGGGCAGATCGGTGTCGTAGACCTCGTGCGCGGCGAGGCGACCGATCTCCAGGAACGGCGTCCCCGGATCCAGGATGCGGTTGACCCGTTCGCGCACCGGAAGTTTCGCGTCGCCTGGGCGCCGGCGCGGCGCCACGATCTCGGCGGTGTGGTCACGCAACAGGGCGCGTTGGGCTTCGAATCCGAGGGTGTTCTCGATGACGGCGGTCATGCTGGTAGTTCCTCCCGGTCCTGATGCGCGGCGAGACTCGAGCTCAGGGTGTCGGCGAAGCGGCGGATCGTGTCGGGGTCGAGGTCGGCCCGCAGCATCAGGCGCAGGCCCGCGCTGCCGCGGCGGATGATCGGGAAGAACACCGGCGAGGTGTAGAAACCGGCGTCGAGCATGTCCCTGGCCACGGCGACGGTGACGTCCTCCTGGCCGATGCTCACGAATCTGATCGGCAGGCCGTCACCGGCGAGGTCGGTGTCGACCAGCGAGTCGAACAGGCGGACCCGCTCCTGGAGCGCGACCTGGAGCCGGTCGACGGTGCCGTCGTCGTGGAGGTCGCAGGCGGCGATGATCGCGCCGAGTCCGGCGGTGTTGACGCGCTGCGACCACATCAGCGGGCCGCTCGTGCGCAACAAGGTGGGTGTTCGGGACGCGTCGCCCGCCGCGCCGAAGAAGATCACGCCACCGCTGGCGCCGAAACCCTTGTTGAGCGAGGCGATCACGAGGGTCCGTTCGCGCCAGCCCTCGTAGGCTCCGAGAACGTATCCGCGGCCGTGGCTACCCAATGTCGAAATGCCGTGCGCCTCATCGAAATACAGGAACAAGCCGTAGCGATCCTGGAGCCGGTGCAGCTCGGCCAGTGGTGCGCCACCGCCGGTGCTGTAGACCCCGTCCGCCACGTAGGCCACGTGGGAATGCGTGCGGCACAACTCTTCCAAGGCGGCGATGTCGTTGTGCTCGATCGTGACCAACTCGGTCTCGTCGGCGACCAGCGGCTTCATCGCGTTCAGGCAGAAGTGCGCGTTCTTGTCGAAGACCACCAGCGGCGGGTGCCCGTCGGTGAGCTCACCGGAGGCGAGCAGCGGCAAGGTCGCCCACGCGGCGGCCGCGCACGACGACACGGTGACCGCCTGCGCGCCGAAGGTCCGGGAGAGCCGCTGTTCGGCCTCCTCCAGCAGACCGAGCCGGATGCGCATCCGGGAAATAGAAGAATTGATCGTCGCGGTTTCGTCGAGCCCGCGATGGGCGCCCTCGATGATTCGTGGATCGCTGTCCAAACCGAGATAGGAATAGGACGAGAAGTTGACGATCGTTCGACCGTCGCGGGAATGGACAATTCCCTCGCGCATATTATCGGCGATGATGTCGACCAGTCCGTGCGTGGTGCTGTCGTCCCAGAAAGTGTTGCTCAGTTGCAACTGCCTGCGGATATTTGCGAATTGGTTTCTGGCCATTCCGTTCATTCCTTTGTTGGCGAGGATGCGTCAGTTTTCTCGGGCGCCGCGACGACGAGTACGTTCACCGCGGCGAGCAGGGTGATGGCGATGGACCAGGCGAGGAGCCCGGACAGGGTGGGGCCTGCCAGCGAGGCGATGCCCGCGAGGCCCTGCTGCACCAGCGCGCACCACGAGACGGCGATGGCGGCGCCGGTGGCGAGGTGGCTGACAGCGTGCGCGGCGCTGTTGGGGAACAGCGTCGCCTGGCCGAAGGTCGTGGTGACGTACCCGGCGAGGAAGACCGGCAGCGCGATCGCCCGGGGCAGATCAACGGCCCACACGACGGTGACGAGCACGCAGCCCGCGAGCATGATCGCGGCGCCCTGCCGCATCATGGCGTGCGCTCCCACCTGTCGCACACGCCGGCGGACGTAGGTCGCGCCGCCGAGGTAGGCGGCACCGTAGAAGACGCCGAACAGGCCGAACACCCACGGTGAGAGCGCGAATCGGTCGGTGAAGATGAACGCGGACTTCTGCTGGATCATCACGATGACGGCGAACCCGATGCCGCCCGCTACCGCGCTGACGACGAAGATCCGGTCGGTGAACAGGCGTCTTGCGGTGCCTTTGGCTCTCGGCCCCGGTTCGCGTCGGGGCAGCGAGATGCGCAGGGCGAAGGCGACCGGCACCGCGGCCAGCACGGCCAGCACGACGAACCCGTATCGCCACCCGACCGTCGAGGTGACGATGCCGCCGATCACCTGCCCGCCACCGAGCGCGACGACGAACGCCATCGACAGCAGCGCGAGCTGGCGCGCGAGCTCCGCGCCGGTGAACAGATCCTTGATCATCATCCGGCCGACGACCGCGATCCCGCCCGCCCCGATCGCCTGGACCACGCGCAGCCCGAGCAACTCGGGCGCGTTGGTGATCAGCGCGAGGCCCGCGCTGGCGAGGACGAAGCACAGCCCGGCCGCGACGAAGGCCGGTACCCGGCCGAACCGTTCCGCCGCCCTGCCCCAGGCGACGACCGGGAGCGCGGCGAACACCACGAACACGGCCACCGACAGCTGCAGGACGCTGTCGCCGGCGCCGATGTCGGCGCCCAGCGCCGGCATGCTCGGCAGGTAGATGGTGGTCGCCATTTGGGCGACCGCGACCGCGACACATGCCGTTGTGACAACTGCTCGGCGTGTTGCCGCGGAAGCCGGAATTTCGCCGGTTTCCGCTTGCACAGACAATGCACTCCCCTATGGCCGAGCGAATCACGCAGGATGCTGGATCCGAGTTCTAGGTATACGGCCAGGCGAAGCGGTCGAACACCGTTGCGATCGCGTTGATTTCAGCGGGAAAGGTTAATAATCGATGGCGGATTCGTGGCCGCGCGGTGGGCCGCGTGGGGGATGCGAAGAAATTGCCTGAGCACCGCAGGCCGGGCGAAGGGCGCGTCCACCACATGGGGCGAACCCCGCGCTCGTCGCGTATGGCAGGGTGGAACTCGTGAACCGATTGGCCGGTGCGACCTCGCCCTATCTGCGTCAACACGCCGACAACCCCGTCCACTGGCGGGAGTGGGATGCCGACGCGCTAGCCGAGGCCGCCGAGCGCAATGTGCCGATCCTGCTGTCGATCGGTTATGCGAGCTGCCACTGGTGCCATGTGATGGCCCACGAGTCCTTCGAGGACCTCGCCACGGCCGAGCAGATGAACGCCGACTTCGTCTGCGTGAAGGTGGACCGGGAGGAGCGTCCCGATCTGGACGCGGTGTACATGAACGCCACCGTGGCCATGACCGGGCAGGGCGGCTGGCCCATGACGTGCTTTCTCACCCCCGACGGCGCACCGTTCTACTGCGGTACCTACTACCCGAAGCAGCCGCGCGGCGGCATGCCGTCGTTCACGCAGTTGCTCAGCGCGGTGACCGAGACCTGGCGCAACCGGCGCGACGATGTGGACAAGGCCGCGCGGCAGGTGACCGATGCGCTCCAGGCGCAGGCATCGGGTCTGCCCGACGCCGAATTCGCCATTGCCCCTGATCTTCTCGACAAGGCCGTGCCCGCCGTCGTCGCCGACGAGGACGCGACGCACGGTGGATTCGGTGGGGCGCCGAAGTTTCCGCCGTCGGCGTTGCTGGAAGGGCTGCTGCGGCACTGGGAGCGGACCGGCGACCAGTCGGTGTTCGACGTGGTCGAGCGCACGGCCGAGGCGATGGCGCGTGGCGGGATCTACGACCAGTTGCGCGGCGGGTTCGCGCGCTACTCGGTCGACGCCGGGTGGCTCGTGCCGCACTTCGAGAAGATGCTCTACGACAATGCCCTGCTGCTGCGCGCCTACGCCCATCTCGCGCGTCGCGCGCCCGTGACCCCGCTGGAGTCGTTGCCGCACAGGGTGACCCGCGAGACGGTCGAATTCCTGCTCGGTGATCTCGGCACGGCACAGGGCGGTTTCGCCTCCGCGCTCGACGCCGACACCCACCTCGAACCGGACGGGCCCGGCGTCGAAGGCGCGACCTATGTGTGGACGCCGGCCGAGCTGATCGGCGAACTCGGCCCGCTCGACGGCATGTGGGCCGCCGACGCTTTCGGCGTCAGCACCGGCGGCAATTTCGAACAGGGCACCTCGGTGCTCACCCGCCACAGCGATCCCGTCGACGCCGAGCAGTCGTCACGTTTCGATCGACTGCGCGCCCAGTTGTTCGAGGCTCGTACCCGGCGCCCACAGCCCGCCCGTGACGACAAAGTGGTCACCGCCTGGAACGGCATGACCATCACCGCACTCGCGGAAGCCGGTGCGGCACTGGAAGAACCGTCGTGGATCGCCGCTGCCGTGCGATGCGCCCGCTACCTGCTCGACGTCCACCTCGTCGACGGCCGACTGCGCCGCGCCTCCCTCGACGGTGTCGCGGGCACCCCGCCCGGCGTCCTCGAGGACTACGCCTGGTTCGTCACCGGCCTGCTCGCCCTCTACCAGGCCACCGGCGAACCCGACTGGCTCGCCGCCGCACAGCTGCTGCTGGACAACACGATCGACCACTTCGCCGACCCCGAACGCCCCGGCAGCTGGTTCGACACCGCCGACGACGCCGAAACCCTGGTCGCCCGCCCCCGCGACCCCGTCGACGGCGCCACCCCGTCCGGCGCTTCCGCGTTGGCCGAGGCGCTCCTCACCGCCTCGGCGGTCGCCGACCCCGACCGTGCCATCCGCTATCGCGAACTCGCCGACCAGACCCTCGCCCTCGGCGCGATCCTGCTGGCCCGCGCACCACGCACCGCGGGCAACTGGCTCTCCGTCGCCGAAGCATCGGTCCGCGGCCCGTACCAGGTGGCCATCGCGGCCACCGAGAAGTCCTCCACGGCAATGGAACTCCTGGCCGCTGCCCGTGCCTGCGCCCCTGGCGGCTCGATCGTCCTCGCGGCCCCGCCGAACACCGCACCTCTTCTGAACGACCGCCCCCTCGTCAACGGCGCCCCCGCCGCCTATGTCTGCCGTGGCTCGGTCTGCGACCTCCCGGTCACCGATCCCGCCGCGCTGACGGCTTCGCTGCGGCGGTAACGGACCCGGGTCTCACTTTCTCGGTGAGATGTCTGTCCAGGTCCGGGTCCGGCCGGGGATACCGCGCAGCCGTAAGTCCTTGTAGCGCTTCCACTTGGCTCGTTCGGCCGGGGTCGCGGCCTGCCAGATCGCATCGCTGACCAACACCCGCCGCGGTGCTTCCTTCGCCACTGTCGTGAGGCGGGCCGCTTCGTTGACCGCGTCGCCGATGACGGTGAATTCGAGGCGGGTGTCGGCGCCGACGTCGCCGGCGAAGACCTGGCCGCGGGCGACGCCGATGCCGACGTCGAGCTCGCCGGTGGCCACTACTTCGTCGCGGATGCGGCGGGCGGCGCGCAGGGCAGGGGTGGCGTTGTCCTGGAGTGCGGACGGCGCGCCGAAGATGCACAGCGCGGCGTCGCCGGCGAACTTGTTCACCAGGCCGCCGTTGTCCTCGGTGGCCGCTACGACGGTGGCGAGCAGCCGGTTGAGTTTGTGGACGAAATCCTCGGGGGCCATTTCGGCGGAGAGCTGCACCGAGCCGGTGACGTCGACGAACAGCGCCGAGACGATGCGCACATCGCCGGTGAGGTCGGAGCTGCCCGACAGGGCGCGTTCGGCCACCGTGGATCCGACGTGCCTGCCGAAGACGTCCTCGGTGTGCATCTGGTCGCGCAGGGTGGCGGCGAGTTCGTTGACCGAGTGTTCGAGGCGGCCGATCTCGCTCGCGCTGCTGACGGGCACCCGCACATCGAGTTCGCCGCGGGTGATCCGGTCCAGCGCCCGGTACATCGTGCGCATCGGCGTGGCCACCGAGCGCGCGAGCAGCGCGGTGGCCAGGGCGCCCACCCCGAGCGCGACGATGGAGAACAACCACGCCGCACGCACCCGGTCGGATGCCGGTGTGGTCGTGTCACTGAGGACGACGATGATGATCAGCCCCGGCAGCGCACTGGATACCGCCCAGGTGACGAGCACCCGCACCAGCACGGTCGAGCTGGGATGCACCGTCGGCCCGAGCACCGCGGTGATGATCGGCACGGCCGGGCGGATCAGGCGGTCCAGGATCAGGTAGATCGCGCCCGCCGCCTCCAGCCCGCCGAGCGTGAATCCGGCCAGCAGCACGGTGATGTTGTGATAGTCGGTGAACCGGTCGACCAGCCACACGGTCAACGCGACGCCCGGTGTCCACAGGATGATCGCGCGCAGGGTGATCGCGGCGGGCAGCCGGATCAGGACCCGCGCTTCCTCCGGCGTCGGTTTGCGGTTGTCGTCGAGCCAGCGCATATATCGGCGCCGGTCGTAGAGCGCGATCCCGATCCCGAGGGAGAAGGCGAGCACCGGGTAGATCAGGATCAGTACCGCCGCGTCACTCCAGTCGTCGCCGATCCGGGTGAACACGCCACCCGCCCAGCTGACCAGGAAGATGGCCGCGACCCCGACCATGTTGGCGGTGATGACCACCAGCGCGAGTCCCCAGTAGGACTGCAGCGCCCACCGGACCAGCCGGTTCACCGCGCACGCCCGAGCCCGGCGCCCGAGGACGCCCGGGCATCACGTGCTGCGCTGACGGGTGACACAACTACCGAGCATAGAAGGCGCGCGGGTAGCGGCCACGCGCACGCGCCGTTCAGCCGAGCACGACCAGCCAGATCGCGATGTAGTGACACAGTGCCGCGACCACCGTCGCGGCGTGGAAGAACTCGTGGTGCCCGAAGTCGGGCCAGGGGTTGGGCCACTTGGTCGCGTAGAGAACAGCCCCCACGCTGTAGATCACGCCACCGACCGCGAGCAGCACCAGCGGCGCCACTCCGACGTTGTGCAGCAGCTCGGGGACCACCGGCACGATCGCCCACCCGAGCAACAGGTACAGCGGCACCCCCACCCACGCGGGCGCGGTAGGCCACAGCAACTTCAACGCGACCCCTGCGACAGCCCCCGCCCACACCACGGCCAGCAGGATCTGCCCGGTCCGCCCGGGCAACCCGAGCAGCGCGAACGGCGTGTAACTGCCGGCGATGAACAGGAAGATCATCGAATGGTCGGCCCGCTTCATCCGCACCCGCGTCCGCACGCTGGCCCAGGTGACCCGGTGATACACCGCGCTCACCCCGAACAGCGCACACACCGAGATCCCGTAGAGCAGCGTCGACCAACCCGCGGTCAACGACGTGAGGAACCCGAACACCACGAGCACCGTCACCGCGACGGCGGCGACGCCGACCGCCCACGTATGGATCCAGCCACGAAAACGGGGCTTGATCACCGTGGCGATCTCAGTCAGGACATCGTCCACGTAACCTCCCGAGCCGGAACCTACGGTACCGTAGGTTGTGCCCCAACCGTACGTCAAACGCCCATCTCGACACCACAAACGTGCCCCTGGCCACACAAAACCCGACCGGCTGATCTCGGGAGGACATGGGTAACTTCCCGGCCACCCCGAAACCTGGCCTTGCCCGTGCCGCCGGCCCGGCACGGATCTCACCCCCTACTCACGACCGGCAAAATACTCGGGGAGGCGGGCAAGCGTAGGGTGCGGGCGTGGAGTTTCTTGGTCGGGTGCGTGGATTGCCGTACCGCATCTACGAAGCCAGGCTGTCGCAGCAGCTGGCAGACAAGCAGCACCCTCGCCACGTCGCCGTCATGTGCGACGGCAATCGACGCTGGGCGCGTGAGAACGGGTTCACCGATGTGAGCCACGGCCATCGCGTCGGCGCCCTGAAGATCGCCGAGCTCGTCGGCTGGTGTTCCGATCAGGGCATCGAGATGGTCACCGTCTACCTGCTCTCCACCGAGAATCTGCGCCGCGACCCCGACGAGCTCGAGACCCTGTTCGAGGTCATCACCGATGTCGTCGAGGAACTGTCCGCCCCGGAGCAGAACTGGAGCGTGCGGATCGTCGGGTCGCTCGAGGGTTTCCCCGAGTTGATCGCCAAGCGGCTGCGGGTGGCCGCCGAGCGAACGAGCGGGCGCGACGGCGTGCACGTGAATGTCGCGGTGGGTTACGGCGGCCGTCAGGAGATCACCGACGCGGTGCGGTCGCTGGTGCGCCAGGAGATCGCCTCGGGCGAGTCGGGTGAGGATCTGGTGCAGTCGATTACGGTCGACGCGATCGGCCAGCATCTCTACACCTCCGGTCAGCCCGACCCGGACCTGGTGATCAGAACCTCTGGTGAGCAGCGACTTTCGGGGTTCCTGTTGTGGCAGAGCGCCTATTCGGAGATCTGGTTCACCGAGGCGTATTGGCCGGAATTCCGGCGTGTCGACTTCCTGCGCGCACTAAGGGATTACGCCGCGCGCCACCGCCGTTTCGGCGTGTGATGTCGTAACCGTCGCGTACTCTGCGGTCAGTGGAACCCGACCAGCCTTCTTACATCAGCTATGAGGAATTCGGCAGGCGTTTCCTGGAATACGCCGTCTCCGAGCAGCGCATCGCCGACGCGTTCGGCCAACTCACCGGTGCCGCTTTCGATTTCGGGCCCATCGGGGTGGGGCCCGGTCGGCTGGCGAAGGTCACCGCGCAGGTGGAGCTCGGGCAGCCACGAATCCTGCGTTTCGTCGACGCGTTCATCTCCTTCGAACTGACCATCCCGTTGCGCGTGGATCTGGTTCTCGATCTGGCGGTCGACCGGTCGCGTTTCCGGGTCGACGGCACCGTGCATCTGCATCTCACCGCGCGCACCGCCGACCCGTTGCGGGTGGTCATCGATATCGCCGAGCCGCGTCCGGGCGATGTGCGGGTCAATGTCGCCAGCAGCTCCAAGCGCGGTGAGTTGCTGCGGGTGCTGGCCAGCGTCGACCACGAGATCCGCCGGTTCGTCGCCCGGTACGTCGCACAGGAGATCCGCAAGCCCGAGATCGCGGCGGTCCGCAATATCGACGTGGCGACCAGGCTCGACGCGGCCTGGAAGTTGTAGCGGAGTAGACCCGATCCGGCGCCACCCCCCGCTAGGCTGCTGCGCGAGACCGGGCCCGACGACACATTGCAGGGGTGTGAGCTGTGGGAATTGCGACGAAGGCGAGCGGGTGGCGGGCGCGGATCGTGGTGCTCGGCGCCGTGTGCGGTGCCGTGGCGGTCGTCGCGGGCTGCGGTGGGGTCGACCAGCCCGCGCCGCCGCGACTGACGCCCGCCGAGGAGCAGGCCGCGAAGGGTGCGGTGTTCGCCTATCGCACCGACGCCGAGCTGGCGGTGGTGCGCGGCGCCGAAACCGTGCGGGCACCGGGCAGTTTCGGCTATTCGTCGGCCGCGGTGATGTTCACCAGGGACGGGCGATACGCCTTCGCGGTGGAGACCAGCAGCAAGACGCTGGTCGCGTTGGGGGTGCGGGACCGGTCGGTGACGCGCATACCGTGTGACTGCACCGACGCGGTGGCACTGCGTGGGTCGGTGGTCGGCTGGTGGCGGGAGCCGGGCGAGATCATGAGCATGGACCTGGCCGGTGCCGAACCCGCCGCGGCCGAACGGGAGATCGTCCTGCCGGATTCGCCGAGCCCGCTGACCGGTGGCGCGTGGGACGGGGCCAAGCTGGTAGCGGCCACCGACGAATTCGTGCTGCTGGCCCGCGTCGAATCGCGCGGCCTGTGGTGGGAGAAGAGCCACCTCTACGCCATCGGCGCCGATGTCATCCTGCCGCTGGGTCGCGTGCCCGGCATCGACGCCGGACTCTCGGCCGCGGCCGGCCCCGATGGGCACACCTTCGTGCTGGCCGGGGCGACGGCGCGCAGCGCGACCTGCGGCAGTGGCAATGTGGCGACCATCGACGCCGCCACCAACGGCGTCCGGGCCCTGCCGACGCTGCCGGGTGAGTGCTCGGCGGCCTACAGCCCGCGCTGGACCGCCGACGGCTCGATCACGATCGCCACCCGCAAGTGGGCCGATGTCCTGGGCGCGCCCAGCATGGTCGACCGGTTGCAGTCGGCGGCGCAGGGGTGGGCGCCGGTCGGGGAGTACCCGGTGGTCGACATGCTCCCGCACACGCAGGAGTCGGTGATCGAGGTGGTCGCCGGTGAGCCCACCGACGCGCGCGGCACACCGCACGGGGTGTTGGTCGTCCACAAGGGCGATGCCCGTGAGGAATTGGCGAAGCAGGTCGTCTCGCTCGGTGCGCCGACGGCCACCGGCTGAGCGATGTCGGGGCGCGGGCGGATCAGAGCTTGCGCAGCCGCAACCTGTTGATCGTGTGGTCGGAGTCCTTGCGCAACACCAGGGTTGCGCGGGGGCGCGTCGGCAGGATGTTCTCCACCAGGTTGGGCCGGTTGGTCGAGTGCCAGATATCGCGCGCGGCCGCGGTGGCCTGTTCGTCGTCGAAGGCCGCGTAGTGGTGGAAGTGCGCGTCGGGGTCGGCGAAGCCGGTCTTGCGCAACGCGAGAAAGCGCTGCACGTACCAGTTCTCGATGTCCTCGATGCGGGCGTCGACATAGATGGAGAAGTCGAACAGGTCCGACACCATCAGTCGCGGACCGGTCTGCAGCACGTTCAGGCCCTCGACGATGAGAATGTCGGGCTGGCGCACACAGTGCTTCTCGTCGGGCACGATGTCGTAGGACTTGTGCGAATACACCGGCGCGCACACCTCTTCGGCGCCCGACTTCACCTCGGTGACGAATCGCAGCAGCTTGCGCCGGTCGTAGCTTTCCGGGAACCCCTTGCGGTGCATGATGCCGCGACGAATGAGTTCGGCTGTGGGATAAAGGAATCCATCGGTGGTCACCAGGTCGACCCGGGGGTGGTGATCCCAGCGCGCCAGCAGCGCCTGGAGCACGCGCGCGGTGGTCGACTTGCCGACCGCGACACTGCCCGCGACACCGATCACGAACGGCACCTGCTTGTCGGGATGTTTCTCGCCGAGGAAGGTGGCGGTGGCGGCGAACAGCCGCTGCCGGGCCGCGACCTGTAGATGGATCAACCGGGCCAGCGGCAGGTAGACCTCGGCGACTTCGTCGAGGTCGATCTGCTCGCCGAGACCGCGCAGGCCGGTCAGCTCGTCCTCGGTCAGTACCAGGGGAGTCGACTTGCGCAGTGTGCGCCACTGGCTTCGATCGAACTCCACATAGGGGCTCGGTTCACTCATCCGTGCCACCTACCCGACCCTCCGTCCGGGCGCATCCGCACAGCTTGGCTGCCCGTCTGGTGAGATCCGGGATAACTCTGACCGCATAGCGAGATTGTGCTCCGTGCTCGCTGCCCGCGCGCAACAGGGGGTTTGGCTACCGGTCGGTAACCAGCGACAACACCGAGGTAAGACGCCATTTTCCGATCGACCACGTAATGTCGGGCGGATGGGGTCACATCCACTTGTCACCGAATACCTGCGCCTTGGTTTGGCTTTCGATCGCCTCGAAGAGGGGTTCGTCGACGCCTACACCGGCGATCCGCAATTGCGCCGCGATATCGAGAACGCGCCCGTCCCGGTGCCCTCGGAGCTGGCCCGCCGTGCCGTCGATCTGCGCGCCGCCCTGCCCGATGCCGGGCTCTCGGCTCAGCGCACCGAATTCCTCGATGCCCACCTGGTGGCGATGGAGTGCTCGGCCCGCAAGTTCGCCGGTGAGCAGATCGGCTTCGTCGACGAGGTCCGCGCCTACTTCGACGTCGACATCGCACCGGGCGACCCCGACGACTATCGCGAGGCGCACCGGCAGATGGACGAGGTGCTCGGCGGCGACGGACCGCTGGCCGAACGCGCCGCCGCCTACCGCCGCGGTGACGAGATCCCGCCGGAAAAGCTCGCTACCTGTGTCGAAGCGTTCTCGAGTGCGCTGCGGGAGCGGGTACGCGAACGCTATCCGCTGCCCGACAACGAGCACGTCACCTACGAGGTGGTCGGCGACAAGCCGTGGTCCGGCTTCAACTACTACCTGGGCGATTTCGCCTCGACGGTCGCGATCAACTCCGACCTCAAACAGCACATGGGCAACCTCCCCGCGCTCATCGCGCACGAGGCCTACCCCGGTCATCACACCGAGCACTGCCGCAAGGAGGCCGGACTGGTCGCGGCGGGCGAGGACGAGCAGACGCTGTTCCTGGTCAACACCCCGCAGTGCCTGATGGCCGAGGGCCTCGCCGACCTGGCCCTTCGGTCGATCGTCGGACCCGGCTGGGGCGTCTGGGCGCAGGAGATCTACGCCGACCTCGGCCTTCGTTTCGACGGTGAACGGGCCGAACGCTTCTCGACCGCGTCGGCGAAACTGCTGAACGTGCGTCAGGACGCCGCGCTGCTGCTGCACGACCAGCATCGCAGCGAAGACGAGGTGGCGCTGTTCCTGCAACGGTGGATTCTGGCGACGCCGGAACGGGCGCGGCAGTCGCTGCGATTTCTGTCCTCGCCGCTGTGGCGGGCCTACATCAGCACCTATGTCGAGGGTTACCGCTTGCTCGGTGGGTGGCTCGACGGTGCGGCCGGTGCCCAGGATCGGGTCGAGCGGTTCGGGCGTCTGCTCGACGAGCCGCTGACGCCGGGGGCGATCCGGCGGATGAGTGTCGCTACCGGCTGACGGCGCACCCGCCGGGGTTGAACAGCGAGTTCGCCTGTTCGACGACTATCGAACCTGGTCAGACGGGCTGTGACCCCGGTCTCTCCGGTAGCGGCCGGGACGGTGTTGCGGTATCCCCGTGCTCGGCGCGCACACGGTCGGCAATAGACTCGACGGCGTGACGCAGACGACCGCTTCGGTGAATACCCAGTCTCTCGGTGAGCTCGATCCCGAGTTGGCCGCCGCGATGGCGGGCGAGCTCGCCCGCGAACGCGACACCCTCGAGATGATCGCTTCGGAGAACTTCGTGCCGCGCGCGGTCCTGCAGGCGCAGGGCTCCGTCCTCACGAACAAGTACGCCGAGGGGTACCCGGGCCGCCGCTACTACGGCGGTTGCGAGGCCGTCGACGTGGTGGAGACCCTGGCTCGCGACCGGGCCAAGGAGCTCTTCGGCGCCGAATTCGCCAACGTGCAGCCCCACTCGGGCGCGCAGGCCAACGCCGCGGTGCTGATGGCGCTGATGAACCCGGGCGAGACCCTGTTGGGTCTCGACCTCGCGCACGGCGGTCACCTCACCCACGGCATGCGCCTGAACTTCTCGGGCAAGCTCTACGACGTCCACTCCTACGGTGTGTCGAAGGAAGACCACCGGATCGACATGGACGAGGTGCGTGACATCGCACTGAAGGCCAAGCCGAAGGTGATCGTCGCCGGCTGGTCGGCCTACCCTCGCCACCAGGACTTCGCCCGCTTCCGGGAGATCGCCGACGAGGTCGGCGCCTACCTGTGGGTCGACATGGCGCACTTCGCCGGCCTGGTCGCCGCCGGTCTGCACCCCTCGCCCGTGCCGTACGCCGACGTGGTGTCCTCCACCGTGCACAAGACCCTCGGCGGCCCCCGCTCCGGCCTGATCCTGGCCAAGCAGGAATTCGCCAAGAAGCTCAACTCCGCGGTGTTCCCCGGTCAGCAGGGCGGCCCGCTCATGCACGTGATCGCCGCCAAGGCCGCCGCGTTCAAGATCGCCGCCACCGAGGAGTTCGCCGACCGTCAGGTCCGCACCCTGTCCGGCGCGCGCATCCTCGCCGAGCGTCTGACCGGCGCCGACGTGAAGGACAAGGGTGTTTCGGTCCTGACCGGCGGCACCGACGTGCACCTGGTCCTGGTCGACCTGCGCAACTCCGAACTCGACGGTCAGCAGGCCGAAGACGTCCTCCACGAGGTCGGCATCACCGTCAACCGCAACGCCGTCCCGTTCGACCCTCGCCCCCCGATGGTCACCTCGGGCTTGCGCATCGGCACGGCGGCCCTGGCCACCCGCGGTTTCGGCGACACCGAGTTCACCGAGGTAGCCGACATCATCGCCGCCGCCCTGGCGGGCACCTCCGACGTCGACACCCTGCGCGGCCGGGTGTCGCGCCTGGCCCAGAGCGTCCCGCTCTACCAGGGTCTCGAGGACTGGCGCCTGCTCGGCTGAGCCGGAAACTTTCGCCCGATGGCCCCTGTCAGCTCCATGCAGACAGGGGCCATCGTGTTGTCGGAACACACAAAGTTCCGGTGAATCGCATACGGGCCTAATGGAATAGGGCATGGTCAGTCCGTATGGAATATCGACGTGCGCTGGCGCGTGAGGTCGGCGGGGAGGTGCACGCGTTCGAGTTGCTCTCCGAGGCCGAGGCCAGGGAGCTGATCGAACTGTTCCGCGCCGCGCGGGCCAACGAGGTGCGGGCGCTGCGCCGGGCGATCGACGCCGCGCTCACCGCGATGCCCGCTCCGCTGCGTAAGGTCTCGCGCAAGATCCTCTTCGGCAGCTGATGATCGAAACCGAACTCGAAGCTCAGACACAGCTCGTGGTACTCGCGCGCACGCTGAAAGTGCCGCCGCAGCGCCTCGCACCGCTGGCCCGTCTCGGCGCGGTGCACCTGTCGGCGATTCAGCAGCAGATCCTGCGCGCACTACACGCCGAGCACGCGGACACCTTCCGCCGGGTCAGCCCGCTCGTGCCGATCTTTCCGGTGGGTGTGGGCGTCGCGCTCTTCGAGCGGGTGGTGCCGCCGGTGCTCGCCGCCCGATTCCTCGGCGCGGTCGGCGTCAAACATCCGCGCAAGTGCGCGCAGGCGCTGTGCGCGGTCGATGCCGTCTACGCGGCCGACGGAGCGCCGTACCTGGACCCGAATGTCTTCGAACAGCTGATGCGATACGGCAGGCCGGAGCCGATCACCCTCATCATCAACGAGCTGTTGCGGCGTCGCGACTACGTGACCGCCGCGCGGTTCCTTTCGGTGGTGAACGAGCCGCTGATCGCGGCATTGGAGCAGACCGTCCTCGATGACGCGGGCTTGGTCTTCACCGCCGCCTACGCGTACCCGGCGCACACGCTGAGCCGGATCGTTCGGCAGTTGCTGGCGGGCCCACGCCAGCGGGTGCCGGGCATGCTCCACACCGTCCTGGCAGGCCCACCCACCCTGCATCACGCGATGCTCGCCCTGTTCTGCAAGGTCGACCCCGATATCGCGGGCACCCTCGGCGACATCTTCTTCGGCCGCGGCACCGCACACGAGGTCGGCCGATTCCTGCTCACCGCGGTCAACCGGAACGCCTCGCCCGCGCTGCTCACCGTGATCGGCAGACTCGATCCTGTTGCCCTGTGGGCCTTGTCGACGAACCCGCAATTCGCGAACACCGACGTACTCGGCGCGCTGGTCCGCTCGCTGGACGGCAAGGACGAAGCCGACCCGTGGCGCGGGCTGTTCGCCCTGTCCGCCCGCCTGAGCGAACCGGCCCGCCGCCACATCGCCGCCACCCTCGCCGAACTCGACGAAACCTCGGTAGCCGCCCTGCCCGCGCACGCCACCGACGCCACCTACTGGCCCGCTCTGCTGCAACTACTCGCCGAATCCGAACCCGCCGCCCAGTCCCGAGTCGCCGCGATCTGGTCGCGCCTTTCCCCCGAATGGCAAGCGGGCATCGAACGCCACATCCACGAAAACCGCTACGACACCCGCCTGAGCCGGATCACCGACGCCCTCACCACCGTCACCCCGGAAGAAGTCTTCTTCCGTCGCCGCCAGCAGAACCGTCAGCGAGGAGAAGACCACTTCGCGTCGTGGTGAGCTCGCTCAGTGCACCAGCGGGCTCAGGGTGCGGCCGATCCGGTCGATGACGCCGGGTTCGTGGCCGTTGGCGATCAGGTTGATGATGACGCCGTCGATGCCGTGGTCGAGGACGCGGGCCTGGATCTGTTCGGCGACTTCGTCCGGGGTGCCGGCGAATTGGCGGTCGGCGACGGTGGCCCGGCGTTCGGCCTCGGTCAGGGTGGACAGGTCGACGCCGAGGCGCGACATCATGTCGGCCTGGGTCTTTCGGGCACGGTCACCGTCTTCGTCGACGATGGTCAGCGCGAGGAAGCTGGTTTCGAGGGTGGCGGGGTCGCGGCCCGCCTCCTCACACCGCTGGTGCAGGGCGTCGAGTTTGCGGGGCAGCTCGGAGGCATTGCAGATGATGTTGAGGTGATCGGCGAAGCGGGCTGCCATGCCGAAGGTCTTCTTCTCGCCGCCACCGCCGAGCAGAATCGGCAGGTCGTCGCGGATACGTGGCTCGTTCATCGCGTTCTCGGTGTGGTACCACTTTCCGTCGAAAGTGGAGCGCTGCCCGCGCAGCATCGGCGTGATGATCCGCAATGCCTCGTCGAGCCGCTCGAACCGCTCGGTGAAGGTGCCGAATTCGAACCCGTACTGCTGATGCTCCAGCTCGAACCACCCCGCCCCGATGCCGAGCACCGCGCGGCCACCGCTCACCACGTCGAGCGTGGTGACGGTCTTGGCCAGCAGGGCGGGATTGCGATAGGTATTGCCGGTGACCAAGGCCGACAACTGAATTCGCTCGGTCGCGGTAGCCAGACCCGACAGCGCCGAGTAGGCCTCCAGCATCGGCTCCTCGGGCTCGCCGATCAACGGCAGCTGATAGAAGTGATCCATCACGAAAGCGGCGTCGAACCCCGCGCCCTCCGCCTCCCTGGCCTGCGCGATCACCGCGGGAAACAGCTCACGCACCGAGGACGTGTTGCTGAAGTTGGGCATCTGATAGCCGAGTCGAATGCTCATGTCGCCGACCCTATGACTTGGAGTGCACTCCAAGTCAAGCGCTACACCCGACCAGCTGCGGGTAGTCGATCAGATCGATGTCGTTGGCGGCCTTGTCGCCGTATTTCATCATGAGGGTGAAGAAGCGGGAGCCGAGGAACCAGTTACGGGCCTTGATGCCCAGGGCGGTCTTGGGCGCGAGGAAGGGGCCCGCGTTGCTGTTGCCCGCGATTTTGGCGTAGCGCTTCATGATCCGGTCGTAGTTGGCGAAGGCGGTGACGTGATCACCTGCGGCGGAGGCCAGTTCGCCCGCGAGGACGTAGGCGCCGACGACGGCAAGGCCGGTGCCGAAGCCCGCCAGGGTGTTTCCGTAGGCGGCGTCGCCGATGAGGGCGACGCGGCCGCGGGTGTAGGTGCCGTTCATCCGGACCTGGCTGATCGAGTCGAGGTAGATGTCGTCGAATTCGGCCAGGTCGGTGAGCATGCGGGGGGCCTGCCACGCCATGTCGGCGAAGGTTTCGGTGATGATGCGGCGCTGGGCGTCGACATCGTTGCGAGGGTAGTCGAGTTCACCGGCGGCGAACATGTACATCTGCTGGGCCTTCGGGCCGCCGTCGATGGCGAGTTTGCCCGGGGTGTTGTGGGCGGCGCCTGCCGCTTTGTCACGGGGCGTGGCCGCGTCGCTCCAGCGGCTCGCACCGGCGACGCAGTAGTAGTAGCCGAGGTGGGCCACGTAGTCGGCTTCGGGGCCGAACGCCAATCTCCGCACCCGCGAATGGATGCCGTCGGCGCCGAGGACGAGGTCGAAGGTGCGGGGCGGGTTGTGCTCGAACCGCACGGCCACACCGTCGCCGGTGTCGCGCAGGTCGGTGACGGTGTCGCCGAAGAGGTACTCGACGGTGTCGGCGGTCTTGTCGTACATGACCTCGGCCAGGTCGCCGCGCAGGATCTCCAGGTCGCCGCCGGTGAACTCGCCCGACATCACGCCGAGCTCGCGCCCGTTGTCGTCGACGAAGACCAGGTCGGTGGTACCGGTACGCCGGGCCCGGACCTCGTCGAGGATGCCCATCCGCTCGAGCACGGTCAGGTGGGTCTTGCCCTTGAAATCCACCGCCTGACCGCCCGCCCGCAGCGCGGGGGCACGTTCGACGACGGTGACGGCGAAGCCGTAGCGGTGCAGCCAGTAGGCGAGGGCGGGGCCGGCGACGCTGGCGCCGGAGATGAGGACAGTACGCATGACGCAACTCCTGAAAATCTGTGTCCGATGGAATCTGTATCCGGTGGATGCAGATAAGAGTATGGTAGACACAGTTTCACGTCAAGACGATTCTCGAGAGGATGGGCAGATGCCGCCGCCGACCACGGTCGAGCTGTTGTGGGGGACCACGCAGCGCCCCAAGCGCGGGCCCAAACCCGCCCTCACTCTCGACGGGATCGTCGCCGAGGCCATCGCGCTCGTCGATGCCGAAGGGCTGTCCGCGCTGTCGATGCAGCGACTGGCGCAACGCCTCGGCTTCACCAAGATGTCGCTGTACCGATATGTGCCGGGCAAGGAGCAGCTCACCGCGCTGATGCTCGACGCGGCGATAGGTGAACCGCCGAAGGCCGCGGGCGCGCAGCAGAACTGGCGAACCGGCCTCCGCGATTGGGTCGAAGCGCTCTTCGCTCGCTACCGCGCGCACCCGTGGTCGATCGAGCTCACCCTCGGCGTGCGGCCCCTCGGCCCGAACGAGATGGGCTGGACCGAGGCCGCCCTCACCGCACTGGCGGGCACCGGGCTCTCCGGCTCGGAGCGGCTGGACACGATCGTCCTGCTCAACGGCCACGCCCGCAGCCTGGCCCAGCAGGTCTCGTCGATGAGCGGGGACGGCGAAGTGCAGTTCACCGAGCAGTTCGCCGAGATGATGACCGCGGCCTCTGGTCGCTACCCCGAGGTGCGGGCCGCCTTCGCCGAGGAAGCCGCCGCGCCGGCGGGCAAGGGCGGAGCCAACGACGCCCTGCGTTTCGGTGTCGAACGCATCCTCGACGGTCTCGCCGTCCTGATCGATCAGCGAAACTGAGCTGACCCCTGGCCCGAGCGCGATCGGCACCCTAGGCTCATCGCATGACCGACCAGCCGGAACTGCCGGAGCCCGCTGTCACCATCGTTCGCGAGTTCTTCAACGCACTCGAGCTCAGCGCGGTCGACGAGGCGCTGGATCTGCTCGATCCCGCGATCGTCTGGAAGAACGCCTCGCTGCCGACCGTGCGCGGCAAGAACCGGGTCGCCGCGTTGTTGCGCGGCTTGGATCGACCGAAGCTCGGGTTCTCCGCGGAGATCCACCACATCGCCGCCGACGGCGACATCGTGCTCACCGACCGCACCGACTACCTGCACGTGGGCCCGGTGCGCATCGGCTTCTGGGTGAGCGGCACCTTCGAACTGCGCGACGGCCGAATCGTGCTGTGGGACGACCACTTCAGCAAGGGCAACGTCCTGCGCGGCGCCGTTGTCGGCGTGGTGAAGGCGATCACCGGCCGCTGAGCTATCCGTGCTTGCGCAGGTACTCCAGGTAGGTGGGGCGCAGCACATCGGCCAGTTTGCCGTCGCCCGCGTGGAAGTAGTCGTCGAGCATCGGCAGCACGTACTTGATGTCGGCCGAGCTCTCGCCGAGGTCGCCCGCCTCGGCCTGGGCCGCCGGAATCGACTTCAGCAGTTCCCACAGGAACTTCACGTCGCCGTGGCGCACGGCCGTCTTCACCGCGCGATCGTGCAGTTCCTTCGACGACAGCTTCTCCAGATCCTGGTCTTCGGCCATGTCATCGACTCTAGCCCTCGGTGGCGCACACGTGCCGGATCCGTCGCGACAGTGCCGGTTAACGACAAATTCACGGACACGTGTGCCGGTCCAGCAGCGCGGCTACGAATTCGGCGGTAGCGTCGGTGATGCGAGTCGCGTCGGTGTGATTCGTACGGGAGGTCCTGACCGTGACTGAGCTATTCAGTGCGAGAGGGCCGGCACCTGGCCCTCGGGGCGGTTGACTCAGCGTCAACGCCCACAAGGACGGACCGGTCCAGCGAGATCGTTCGCACGGGTGCCGTGCGAACACATAAGGAGCCCACCGTGACTGCTGCACGCTCCGTTTCCGCTTCCGCGAAGCACACGGCCTCGGCCTCGGCCTCGAGCAATTCGGCCTCGAAGAAAGGGGCTCGCCCCTCACGTTCCGGTCGCAAGACTTTCGTCGTAGACACCTCTGTACTCCTGTCGGATCCCTGGGCCGTCACCCGGTTCGGGGAACACAGTGTGGTCCTGCCCCTGGTCGTGATCAGTGAGTTGGAGGCGAAACGGCACCACCACGAGCTCGGCTGGTTCGCCCGCGAAGCGCTGCGCATGCTCGACGACCTGCGTGTGCAGCACGGCAGGCTCGACCAGGCACTGCCCATCGGCACCGACGGCGGCACCCTGCAGGTAGAGCTCAACCACACCGATTCGTCGGTGCTACCCGCCGGATTCCGTTCCGACACCAACGATTCCCGCATCCTGGCCTGCGCGCTGAACTTCTCGGCCGAGGGCGAGGACGTGGTGCTGGTGTCGAAGGACATCCCGCTGCGCGTCAAGGCGAGCGCGGTCGGCTTGTCGGCCGACGAATACCACGCGCAGGACGTGGTGACCTCCGGCTGGAGCGGGATGGTGGAACTCGACGTCGTGGGCGCGCAGATCGACCAGCTCTACACCGATTCGGTGATCGACCTCGACGATGCGCGAGAGTTGCCGTGCCACACCGGTGTTCGGTTGCTGGGCAGCAGCTCGAGCGCACTGGGCCGGGTTACCGCCGACAAGCGGATCCAGCTGGTCAAAGAGCGGGAGGCCTTCGGGCTGCACGGGCGTTCGGCCGAACAGCGCATCGCCCTGGATCTGCTGCTCGACGAGAGCATCGGGATCGTGTCGATGGGTGGGCGCGCCGGTACCGGCAAGTCGGCCTTGGCGCTGACCGCCGGACTCGAGGCGGTGCTCGAGCGGCGCACCCAGCGCAAGGTGGTCGTGTTCCGGCCGCTGTACGCGGTGGGCGGGCAGGAACTGGGCTATCTGCCAGGTTCGGAGAGCGAGAAGATGGGCCCGTGGGCACAGGCCGTCTTCGACACGCTCGACGGGCTGGCCAGCCGCGAGGTGCTCGAGGAGGTGCTCAGTCGCGACATGCTCGAAGTGCTGCCGCTGACCCACATTCGAGGGCGGTCGCTGCACGATTCGTTCGTGATCGTCGACGAGGCGCAGTCGCTCGAGCGCAATGTGCTGCTGACGGTGCTGAGCCGCCTCGGCACGGGTTCTCGGGTGGTGCTCACCCACGATGTCGCCCAGCGCGACAATCTGCGGGTCGGCAGGCACGACGGTGTGGCCGCGGTGATCGAAAAGCTCAAGGGGCACCCGCTTTTCGCGCACATCACGCTCACCCGCAGCGAGCGCTCGCCGATCGCGGCGCTGGTCACCGAGATGCTCGAGGAGTACGGACCGAACGCGTAATCGTCGGCAATCGGGCCGCGTCGCGGCCGGAATCCGTTTGATTACCGCAAACAGTGGGTAATATCCGCTCCGACACCAATCCAGCAACGGCTCGGCGAACACTGTTCCGCCGGGCCGTTGCGGATGTCGGCCAGGCTCCATTCCGGGGGCACCCCCGGGGGGCCACTCGCGAGAGGATGGATATGAACCACTTCGCTCGACGTACTGCTGCCGGGAGCGCCGCGGTCCTGGCCGCGGCGGGTCTGCTGCTCGCTGCCGGCTGCAGCGATGACGACAAGGACAAGGCGAACGACGCCGTCGCCTCGGTGACCTCCGCGATCGGAGCCCCTGGTGGCAGCGCCACCACCGAGCCCGGGATGGGCGGGATGACCACCACCCCCGGTTCGGAAACCACCTCCGGTTCCGAGACAACGTCCGGCGCGGCCACCACCAGTGGAGCGGCAGGCGAATCGACCACCGTCTCCACCCCGAACGGTGACATCGTCATCGCCGGCGAGGTGTACAAGAAGTACATGGCGGCCGGCGGCGCGAGCAGCCCGCTCGGCGCACCGGAAGAAGCCCAGGAATCCGGCCCCGACGGCGGCGAGTACCAGGACTTCACCGGCGGCACCATCTACTGGAGCAAGAATACCGGCGCCCACATCGTGTGGGGTGACATCCGCGAGGCCTGGGAGGAGAACGGCGGCGCCAACGGCACGTTGGGCTACCCGACCAGCGACGAGAAGGACATCCCCGGAGGCAAGCAGAGCGACTTCACCGGTGGCACCATCACCTGGGTCAACGGCGAGACCACGGTGACCCCGAAGTAGTCGGGCCCCACGTCAGCGTCGCGCTCCGCCCGGCGCGGGGACCCGGTTCACCCCGTAGGTCCCCGCGCTTGCGCACGAGGTACTAAGTTGTCGGGGTGCAGAAAACTTTGACCGACCGCGAGCTGCTGGATTCGCTCGCGGACGAGGTGGAAATCAACCTGCGTCGCCATATCGAGGTGGCCGAGGGCTGGCAGCCGCACGAGCAGGTGCCGTGGTCGGACGGGCGCAACTTCGCCTTCCTCGGTGGCGAGGACTGGACCCCGGAACAGTCCGAGCTCAGCGATACCGCCCGGCTCGCGCTGACCGTGAGCGTCCTGGTCGCCGACAATCTGCCCTCCTACCACCGTGAGCTCGGCAAGCACCTGCGCACCGGCCCCTGGTGGCGCTGGGTCGGCCGGTGGACGGCGGAGGAGAACCGCCACGAGATCATGATCCGCAACTACCTCATGCTCACGCGTGCGGTGGACCCGGTCGCGCTCGAGCGGGCCCGCATGCAGCACATGACCGACGGTTTCAACCGCCCCCCGATGCACCTGATCGACGTGCTGGCCACCTGCGCGTTCGAAGAGGCCGCCGCCGCGATCCGTCATCGCAACACCGCCGCGATCGGCGAGAACCCGATCGTCACCGCGATGGCCGAGAAGCTGGCCGCCGACGACGAACTGCAGGCCGAGTTCTTCGCCGTGCTCGTCGCCGCCGCCCTCGACCTGGTTCCCGATCAGGCAGTGCGCGCGATCGCCGATCGGGTCGCCGACTTCCGGGTGCCGCACGTGGATCTGCCCGGTGGCGGATCCAGTGACGAGGCGCTCGCAGAGGCGGGCATCTACGACCCCGCGAAGGAGGGCGAGCTGGTGTTCAAGCCGCTGCTGCAGCGCTGGAACATCTTCTCCCGCACAGACTTCAGCGACGAAGGCGAAAAGACTCGCGCGGAACTCGCGCACCTGGCCTGATCGTGCACAGCGAACGGCCGTCACCTCCTGCGAGGTGACGGCCGTTCGGCGTTTCAGCGGTCGACGTCGGCCATCGCCAGCACGTCGAGCTTGCGATCGAGCTCTTCGAGCGAGAGCTTGTCCGGGACGAGCCCGCGGTCGATGACGGTCTGGCGGATCGTCTTCTTCTCGCGCAGTGCCTGTTTGGCGACCGCGGCCGCTTCCTCGTAGCCGATGGCCGAGTTGAGCGGGGTGACGATCGACGGTGACGATTCGGCGAGGGTCCGCAGGTGCTCCTCGTCGGCGACGAGCCCGCTCACACACTTGTCGGCGAACAAGCGAGAAACGTTGGCCAGCAGGCGAATCGACTCGAGCAGGTTGCGAGCCATCACGGGAATGTAGACATTGAGCTCGAACGCTCCGCTCGCCCCGCCGAACGCGATCGCCGCGTCGTTGCCGACCACCTGCACCGCCACCTGCGTCACCGCCTCGGGCAGAACGGGATTCACCTTTCCTGGCATGATCGAGCTACCCGGCTGCAGGTCCGGCAGCTGCAATTCGCCGAGCCCGGTCAGCGGGCCCGAACCCATCCAGCGGATGTCGTTGGCGATCTTGGTCAGGCTGACCGCGATGGTGCGCAGCGCACCGGAGGCCTCGACGAGTCCGTCCCGCGCGGCCTGGGCCTCGAAATGATCATGCGCTTCGCGCAGCGCGTCGATTCCCGTGGTACGTACCAGTTCCGCGACGACCTTCGCGCCGAATCCTGCGGGCGCGTTGAGACCGGTGCCCACCGCGGTGCCGCCGATCGGCAACTCGCCGAGGCGGGGAAGCACGGACATCGCGCGTTCGATACCCGCGGCGATCTGCCGGGTGTAGCCGCCGAATTCCTGGCCGAGCGTCACCGGCACCGCGTCCATCAGATGGGTGCGGCCCGACTTCACCACGGTGCGCCACTGCTGCGACTTGTCGAGCAGAGCCAGGCGCAGATGGTCCAGCGCGGGAACGAGTTCGGTGATCACGGCCTCGGTGGCGGCCAGGTGTGTCGCGGTGGGGAAGGTGTCGTTGGAGGACTGCGACATGTTCACGTCGTCGTTGGGGTGCACGCTCACCCCGTTACGGGCGGCGATCGAGGCGATCACCTCGTTGGCGTTCATGTTCGAGCTGGTGCCCGAACCGGTCTGGAACACGTCGATCGGGAACTGGTCGTCGTGCTCACCGTTCGCGATCTCGCCCGCCGCGGCGATGATCGCATCGGCCTTCACCGGATCGAGCAGGCCCAGATCCTTGTTGACCTGCGCGCACGCGGCTTTCAGCAGGCCGAGCGCCCGGATCTGGGCGCGCTCGAGTCCCCGCCCGCTGATCGGGAAGTTCTCGACGGCCCGCTGTGTCTGCGCCCGCCACAGCGCGTCGACAGGGACGCGAACCTCTCCCATGGTGTCGTGCTCGATCCGGTACTGCGCGTCGTCGTCAGCCATAGTTCGACCCTAGGACGAGAACACCGCGAATGGTGGCCACACACCAGCGCGAAATCCCACATCCGCGGCAGGAATACTCGCCGGACTCAGTCGGTGGGCCAGACCGCGCACACCTCGTCGGCGAAGTCCCTGGCTTGGGTGTGACCGGCCAGTGCGGCGCCGTGTACGCGCTGCGGGTCGAGCTCGTTGGGGCCGATGGCCTTGCGCGCTGCTTGATCCGGATGGATCACCGTG
This sequence comes from Nocardia sp. NPDC055002, assembly GCF_053608825.1. Classification (NCBI taxonomy): domain Bacteria; kingdom Bacillati; phylum Actinomycetota; class Actinomycetes; order Mycobacteriales; family Nocardiaceae; genus Nocardia; species Nocardia sp. NPDC055002. Next base: position 159,390 of record NZ_JBSGWE010000004.1, on the reverse strand, counting down.
ACCCTGGCCGAGCCGAGGTAGGCGAGCTGGGCGGAGATCTTCCCGCTGCGGCGCGGGGTGAGAATATTGGACGCGAGGCCGACGATCCGGTCGTAGCCCTTCGCCAGATCCAGATTCAGCGGGGAGCGGACCCCGCCGTCGAGGTAGTGGTGCCCGTGACACGACGCCTCCGGCCAGGCGAACGGGATCGCGCAACTGGCGTTGACCGCCTCGGCGAGTGAGACGTCGCTGTCGCGGTCGAAGACCTTCAACACGCCGGTATCGGCGTCGACCGCGGTGATCCACAGCGGCTGTGTCGGCCACGCCTTCTCGGGCAGGCGCGAGGACACCGCCGCCAGCCGCAGCACGGGGTCGATCGTCGACCTGCCGCGGGAAGCGTTCGCGACCCGGCGTGCCGCGCTGGTCTCGCTGGGCGCGGTGCCCGCGACGAACGCCCACTTGGCCAGCTGCTTGACCGAGAGCCGGTTCGGGATCTCGGCGTTGAGCCGCCCCAGCTGCCGCTTGTAGAGCTCGTCGGTCGACAGCGTGCTGCGAATTTGCGCCCCGACGACCGCGCCCGCGGAGGTGCCGATCACCAGATCGGCCGACCGCAGGTCCACCCCGGCCTCGGCCAGCCCGGCGATCATGCCGATCTGCCAGCCGATACCGGCGATTCCGCCGTTGCCGAGGACCAGGGCGGTGCTGGGCGCTGCCATAGTTCGACTATAGGGACGCCCAGCCCCGGATCACGGTAGCGGCGGGTTCGCGCTGTCGTCGCCGTCGAAGTCGACCGAGGAGTACTCGCGCAGCTTCGTCAGGCGGTGGTAGGCGTCGATCATGCGGACGGTGCCCGACTTGGACCGCATCACGATCGACTGGGTCGACGCGCCGCCGCCGTAGTAGCGCACACCGCGCAGCAGGTCGCCGTCGGTGACGCCGGTGGCGCAGAAGAACACGTTGTCGCCGGAGACCAGGTCGGTGGTCGAGAGCACCCGGTCCAGATCGTGGCCCGCGTCGATCGCCTTCTGACGCTCTTCGTCGTCCTTCGGCGCGAGCATGCCCTGCAGCTCGCCGCCGAGACAGCGCAGCGCGGCGGCGGCGATGATGCCCTCGGGGGTGCCACCGATACCGACCAGGATGTCGACGCCGGACTCGGGACGCGCGGCGGCGATGGCGCCGGCGACGTCACCGTCGGAGATGAGGCGGATGCGGGCGCCCGCGTCGCGTGCCTGCTGGATGGTGTCCTCGTGGCGGGGACGGTCCAGGATGCAGACGGTCAGGTCGGACACCGACAGCCGCTTGGCCTTGGCCACGCGGCGGATGTTCTCGCCGATCGGGGCGGTGATGTCGATCGAGCCGGCGGCATCGGGGCCGACGGCGATCTTGTGCATGTAGAACACCGCGGACGGGTCGAACATGGCGCCGCGCTCGGCGACCGCGAGCACCGAGATGGCGCCGGGGGAACCCTTCGACATCAGGGTGGTGCCGTCGACCGGGTCGACGGCGAAGTCGACCTCGGGGCCGGTGCCGTCGCCGACGAGCTCACCGTTGTAGAGCATCGGCGCTTCGTCCTTCTCGCCCTCGCCGATGACGACGATGCCCTTCATGGACACCGAGCTGACGAGCTGACGCATGGCGTCGACGGCCGCGCCGTCGCCACCTTCCTTGTCGCCACGGCCGACCCAACGGCCACTCGCCATCGCGCCTGCCTCGGTGACGCGGACCAGCTCCAGTGCGAGGTTGCGATCGGGTGCCTCGCGGCGGCTGGGGACGGGCGAGGTGGGCGTCATTGCGGAGTGCCTCCTTGGCGTTGGTGATACGGGGGCATTGTCGCATTTCGAAACGGCACGCTCGTGCACGACCTCCTGCGATGACCCCTGGGCGGCCTGGTCAGGGGTCGAGTGGATACTGGTAGCCGTGGCACAGACCAAGCACCGCATCTTCAACGACTACCGCGATCTGTTCTGGTCGTTGATCCCGTTGGTGCTGGCCGCGGTGGTATTGGCCGGGGTGGCGAGCCAGTGCACGGTGGCGACGAACGGCCCGACGCAGGGTCAGATCCCGCATTTCGATGCCGACGCCGCGCTGAGCTCCGACGCGAAGACCCTGTCGTTCCCGATCCGCAAGCCGGCGTTGCCGCAGGGCTGGGTGTCGAACTCGGGCAGCCGCGACACCATCGCCACCACGGGTGGCGGTGCCGTGAGCACGGTCGGCTACATCACTCCACAGGGCACCTACATGCGGTATTCGCAGACCGATGCCTCCGAGGAGGCGTTGTCGCGCCAGGAGCTCGGCTCCCGCTATCCGACCGGAACGCAGGAAGTGGCCGGGCAGAAATGGGTCGTCTACTCCGAACCGACCGAGGAAACCGGCTGGATCGCCGACCTCGGCGGCGTACGGATCCTGATCACCGGTGCGGGCAACGAGGCCGCCTTCACCACCCTCGCGACGGCGATCACGGCAGCCCAACCGCTGGCGAAGAAGTAGCCTCAGCTGAGCCGGTAGGACCAGCCGCTGTTGGGCAGCGCGGTCGAGGTGGCGATGGAGTCCTCGGCGTCGTCGGACTTGCCCTGGGCCAGGAGGCCGTAGGGATCGAATGCGCGTTTGGCGGCAGCCTCTTTCGGGCCCCACGGCTTCATGCCGCCCGCGCCGAGGACGGGTGTGTGCGAGTTCGCGATGAACAACCCCGCCCGCTGCAACCGCTCGGTGGTCGCCGCCAAGTGCTCCTGGCTCTCGTAGGCGAAGACCGGTGAGCCCTGACACGACAGACCGCCGTCGATCCGCTTCATCTCCACATGCAGCGGCCCCAACTCCGCGAATTCACGGTGGATGCCGACGATCGACTCGTACAGATCCCGCTGCGGGAACAGGGCCATCAGCCCGGTGAGCTCGCTGTTGTGCCGCTGGTAGCGCAGCATCGAATGGCCCCAGGTGAACTCGTAGAGGGGCGAACCGTAGCTGCCCTTGCCCTCGAGGCACCGGTACCGGATCCGGCCGCCGTTGTCCTGCACCAGATCCTCCACATTCGGCACCGACTGGACGGCGGCCATCAGCAGCACCATCGACTCGCCGTCGGGAATCAAGCCGGCGAGTTCGGGAAAGTACTGCGGGAGCGGATGCGCATGGGGCGAAACCACTTTCGTGAGCACACCGTCGCTGCGGCAGATGTCGACCGAGAAGCGGGCCGCCTGCGCGAAATCGGGGAACGAGACGACCAGTTCGTGCCACTCCCAGGCCGGGGCGAGCGGCAGTTCGACCTCGGTGATGATGCCGTTGGCGCCGTACGCGTGGTGCACGGTGTTCACATCGCGCCCGCGTAACTCGATCAGCCGGGGGTGTTCCTCGACCGTCATCACTTCCAGCGCGGTGATGTTGCCGGTATCGCGCAGGATGCCCCAGCGACAGCTGCCGATACCCGCGTGCCCACCCGCGATGTAGCCGCCGACAGTGGCCTGGTGCGCCGTCGAGGGATGCATCCGCAGCTCCCACCCGGACGGGCGGATCGCGGCGTCGATATCGGCCACGACGGTGCCCGCGAGCGCGCGCACCGTGGTCGGCGGGCGCCTGCCCGGTTCGCCGTGCCAGCCGATGACGCCGGCGAGGGCGGTGACATCGATCACCGCGCCACCGCGCAGCGGCACACCCTGACCGAACTGCCCGGAACCGGCCCCGCGCACGGTGATCGGGATGCGATGACGCGCGCAGGCGGCCACCGCGGTGCGCAGCTCGTCCTTGCTGCGCGGTGCGATGAAGATCTCGGCATTGCGCCCGCGCAACAGGTCTCGCAGGACCGGACTCTGCGCGAACCGGTCGCGGCTCTTGGTGCGCAGCTTGCGTGTGTCGGTGGAGAAGGTGATGGGACCCAGGTCGGCGCGCAGGCTCGTCAGCGAATCGGTGGGTGACATCGGCCGTACTCCGTCGTTCGAACTCTCCGTGCGTCGCGCGGAGGGCGATCCTTCGGCGGATCGGCCGAGCATCAGCGTGCCCGGCCGGTGTTTCGCGGCGGTAAAGGCGCGATGTCGGTGCGCGTACTCAGTCGGCGGTGTCGAGGTCGGCCCGGGACAGCGCGTCTTCCACCCGGCGGCGCGCACCGGCGAGATGCTGTTCGCAGCGGGTGGCCAGGGCTTCGCCGCGCTCCCACAGCACCAGCGAGTCGTCCAGGTCGAGGCCGCCCTGTTCGAGCATCTTCACCACGTTGATGAGCTCGTCGCGGGCGCGTTCGTAGCCGAAGGCCGCGATCTCGGCCAAGGTGTCGGCAGCGGTGTTCTCGGAACCGGCGTCGGCCACGGTCACGTCCTCTTCTCGTCGGTGGTCTCTGGCGTCAGTCGCTGGGTGCCCAGTGCCGCGGCGGTGACGGCTCCGTCGGCGACCCTGATGCGGAGCTGGCTGCCCGCGGGGGAGTCATCGATCGAACGCACGACATGCCGTTCGGGACCGGCGACGCGCTGCACGACAGCGTAACCACGGGCCAGGGTGGCGGCCGGACCCACCGCGGTCAGCTTCTCGCGCAGATGCAGGGTGGTCGTCGACTCGCTGCGCAGCAGCTGGTCGACAGTGCGTCTGGCGGCCGTGCGCAAGCGTTCCAGCTCGTCGTGACGGTGGTTCAGTTCGCGCAGGGGATCGGCGAGGACCGGGCGCGATCGCAACTGCGTGATGGTGTGTTCCTCGCGCTGGACCCAGCCGCGCAACGCGGCCGCCGAGCGCGCCCGCATCTCACGGACCCCGGCCAGTTCGGCGGCGGCATCGGGGACGATGCGTTTGGCGGCGTCGGTGGGGGTGGCCGCGCGCAGGTCGGCGACCAGGTCGAGCAGGGGATTATCGGGTTCGTGGCCGATGGCGCTCACGATCGGGGTGCGCGCGGCGGCGACCGCCCGGCACAGTGCTTCGTCGGAGAACGCGAGCAGATCTTCGACGCTGCCACCGCCGCGCGCCAGCACGATCACCTCGACCTCGGGGTCACGGTCGAGTTCGGTCAGCGCTTCGAGCATCTGCGGCACTGCGGTCGGACCCTGCACCGCAGTATTGCGGATAACGAATCGGACTGCGGGCCAGCGGTTCTGGGCCACGGACAGGACATCGCGTTCGGCCGCGCTCGCCCGTCCGGTGATCAGCCCGATCGTCGCGGGCAGGAACGGTAGCGGCCGCTTGAGCCTGGCATCGAACAGGCCCTCGGCCGTCAAGAGGGCTTTCAACCGCTCGATCCGCGCCAGGAGCTCACCGATGCCGACCGCGCGAATCTCGGTGACCCGCAACGAGACCGTGCCCCGGCCGGTGAAGAAGTGCAGCTTGCCGTAGACGACCACGCGGCTGCCCTCGGTGAGCGGCACCGGCAGCCTGCGCAACAGGTCGGGGTCGCAGGTCAGCGACAGCGACATGTCCACCGAGGCATCGCGCAGCACCAGGAACGCGGTGCGGGTGCCGGGGCGCAGATTGATCTGGGTGACCTGCCCCTCCACCCAGATACTGCCGAGCCGTTCGATCCACTGGGCGACCTTCACCGCGACCGAGCGCACCGGATACGGCTGCTCCGCCGAATTCGCCGGAGCGCCGGCCTGCGCGACGCCGTCCTGAGTCATAGGTCAGTTCTACGCGCGGCCACCGACACAACCAAAAAGCGGCCGCAACCCCGGTGCGCCGAAGGCGCGGATTGCGGCCGCCTCAATTCTGGACTGACGGAGAGAAGGAGCGAAGCGACTGAACGCAGGAGCGAAGAATCGAGGCCCACAGGGCCGCAATCCACGCGGCGCCAGCCGCCGATATCACTGCGCCTGGACCGTGGCGATGCGGTTGGTGAGCATCGTGACGAAGGGGGCGCGGGCGCGGGTCTGCTGTTCGAAGGCCAGCAGCTGCGCCAGCTCCTCGACGGTGAGCATCCGCAGCCGGGCGCGCAGCTGGGCCAGCGTCATCGCGGGGTAGTCGTAGCGGATCGCGACCTCGGGGGCGACGACCTCCTCCGCGGCGGGCTCCTCGGCGGGCTCGATGACCTCGTCCTCGGTCTCGAGCAGCAGCAGGGACGCGGGCACGACCTTGCCGTTGGTCTGCGGGGCCTCCGCCGCTTCGAACAGGTCGAAGCGGCTGGTGTGGCCGTTGGTGGCGGGCGCGGGTTCGAGGTCCTCGTCGAAGGTGGCCCACGCGGGCTGCTCGGCCGGAGCCGAGCCCAGCCGCTCGAACACACCGTCACCCTTGAGCGCGAGGCTGGTGACGAACTGCTGCAGATGCATCGTGGTCTGCAGCACGCGACTGAGCGCGGTGATCGGGAAATTGACCGCGGCGACGGGCAGTCGCCGGGTCTCTTCTAAGGCGTAGACGGCGGCGCCGGCGGCCACCCTGGCCAGGAACGGAGGTCGAAACATGACTCCAGCCTGCCGCAAACCGGGTGTGATGCAAAGGTCCACACCCCTGTTGTGTGACTTTCGCCCCTTGATCCGACCTGATCGGGCCTGTCGCGCGCACGTAAGCTGTGGGATATGACCTCGGCAATCCCCTTGAACGTCGGTATCACGCGCTCCGCGGGCGCGAATGCTGCCGGTGGCAAGCGCGTGCTGCTGGCCGAGCCGCGCGGCTACTGCGCAGGCGTCGACCGCGCCGTCGAGACCGTGGAGAAGGCTCTCGAGAAACACGGCGCCCCGATCTATGTGCGCAAGGAGATCGTGCACAACCGCCACGTCGTGGAAACGCTACGTGAGCAGGGCGTGATCTTCGTCGACGAGACCGACGAGGTGCCCGAGGGCGCGCTGGTGGTGTTCTCCGCGCACGGTGTCGCGCCGACCGTGCACGAGACCGCCGCCGAACGGAACCTGCGCACCATCGACGCCACCTGTCCGCTGGTCACCAAGGTGCACCAGGAAGCCAAGCGGTTCGCCCGCGACGACTTCGACATCCTGCTGATCGGCCACGAAGGCCATGAGGAAGTCGAGGGCACCGCGGGTGAGGCGCCCGAGCACGTGCAGCTGGTCGACGGGCCCGACTCGGTGGACAAGGTGACCGTGCGCGACCCGTCGAAGGTGATCTGGCTGTCGCAGACCACGCTCTCGGTCGACGAGACCATGGAGACCGTCGAGCGGCTGCGCGAACGTTTCCCGACGCTGCAGGACCCGCCCAGCGACGACATCTGCTACGCCACGTCCAACCGGCAGACCGCGGTCAAGGCGATGGCGCCCGAATGCGATCTGGTGATCGTGGTCGGTTCGCGCAATTCGTCGAACTCGGTGCGACTGGTCGAGGTGGCGCTCGGCGCCGGCGCGAAGGCGGCGTATCTGGTCGACTACGCGCGTGAGGTGGATCTGGCCTGGCTCGACGGGGTGCGGACCATCGGCATCACCTCGGGCGCGTCGGTGCCGGAGATCCTGGTGACCGGGGTCCTCGACCTGCTGGCCGAACACGGTTTCGGTGAGGTCCAGCCGGTGACCACGGCCAACGAGACGCTGGTGTTCTCCCTGCCTCGTGAGCTTCGCCCCGCCCGCCGGGACGCACCTTCGCAGAGCTGACCCGCCCGAGCTGAACAAAGAAAATCCCCGCCGGCTGAGCTCGGCGGGGATTCTTCGTTCTCAGACGTTGTCGGGGCGACGTCGCTCCGTGCGGGCGGAGTCGGCGCGGTCTCGATAGCGCACGTTCGGCTGTGGATGCGGGGGTGCGTCGCCACGGCGGCGGGGGACCCTGGCCGGTTCGGGTTCGCGCGGTGCGGCGGCCGCGCGGGCGGCGCGGGGTTCACCGCGGGCGGCGCGAGGCTCGCGGGGCCGGGCCGCGGCGGGCGCCCGTTTCGGTTCGGCGGGCCTGGCGGGCCGGCGAGCCGGGCTCGCCATGTCGACCTCGGTATCGGCTTCGTCCAGTACCGCGGTGCCGCGGCGCGGCCGCTTGCGGGCGGCGGTGGCGAGGTCGGGCGTCGGCTCCGGGCGACGGCGCTTGACCGGCTTGCGTTCGGTCCGGCGCTCCGGGGTGGGGCGAGCGGTCTGGGGTGTGCGCTTGGCGATCGCGATCCTGGCTCCGCCGATCGCCAGCACCAGCACGGTGGCCAGCGCCATCGTCGGGAAGCGCTCCACCAGCGGGATGATCAGGTTCATCAGCACGTCTTTGATCGACGTGGTGGCGCGTCCACCCAGCATCTGGCAGGCCAGGGGCACCGCGACGAACAGCAGCAGCGGCGGCATCACCATGGTGGAGAACAGGCCGCGGAAGCGCACCGCGCAGACAGCGAGCACGCAGCCGAGCACATACAGCGCCGAGAACGTGCCGGTCGGATAGGTCTCGCCGCCGAGTCCGTCGATCAGGAACCCGAGACCTGTCGCACCCGCGGCGAGCAGAATCGCGGCCCAGGCGGGGATGCCGGGTACCGAGGGCACGATCGAACGTTGCGGCGCGGGCACCCGGGGTCGCGCACGTTGGGAAGCAGCCACACTATGACACTAACTGCACATCGGCCCTGTGGGCGCCACGGCACGGGGATCTCAGACGCGATCCTCGACGTCGGCGAACGCGACGACGCGTGGTCGGGTCTCGGTGAGCCGGATTGCCGGGAGCTCCTGATCGGCGATGCCGAGATCGTGCATCCGGCGCGCGGTGACCATGACCCGCGACTCCACCGAACCCACGGTCGCGTTGAAAGCCGCTACGGCCTTACCGAGATTCACGCCCAGATTGTCCAGATGCTCGGCGACCTTGCCCAACCGGGTGTAGAGCTCCTTGCCCAGTTGCTGCACCGTTGCCATATCGCGCGAGAGCGCTTCCTGCCGCCAGCTGAACGCCACCGTCCGCAGCAGCGCGATCAGTGTAGTGGGGGTTGCCAGGATCACGTTCCGGCCGAACGCGTACTCCAGGAGGTCGGCGTCGGTGGTGAGCGCGGCATCGAGGAACGGGTCGCCGGGCACGAACAGCACGACGAACTCGGGTGCCGGATCGAAGGCCGCCCAGTACGCCTTGTCGGCCAGTTGGTCGACGTGGGCGCGCAGATGTTTGGCGTGGCGAGCCAGCAATTGGGTGCGTGCGCCGGGGTCGTCGGTGGTCGCCGCGTCGAGATACGCCGAGAACGGCACCTTCGCGTCGACGACGATGTGCCTGCCGCCGGCCAGCCGCACCACCATGTCGGGCCGGACCACGCCCCGATCGTCGCCGCCGGGCCGGGATACCTGGGTATCGAAGTCGCAGTGCCGGGTCATGCCGGCCAGTTCGACCACGCGTTCCAGCTGGATCTCACCCCACCGACCGCGCACCTGCGGCGCCCGCAGCGCGGCGACCAGCTGGCCGGTCTGATCGGAGAGCCGATGCGAGGTGCGTTGCATGCCCGCGACCTGCTCGCGCAATCCCGAGTACGCGTCGATCCGATGGTGTTCGACCTGCCGGATCTGCTGTTCCAACGCGCCGACCGCGTCGCGCAGCGGATCGACCATCGCGCCGATCGCGGCCGAATGCCTGCGCGCCGCATCCTCGTTGGCCGAGTGCAGCGACTGCTGCAGCAACCGTTGATTGTCGCCGGCCGCGGCGAGCCGGGCCTCCGCGGCGGCGGCGCGTTGGCCACCCCGGGCGGAATGCCCCAGCCAGCCGAGACCGAAGCCTGCGGCGAAGACGAAGACGAGCGCGACGAGCATCGAAGCGGTCATGGGAGGCGATACTGCCCGAGGCCACCGACAAGTTCGCAATTCCCGGGCAAACCGGGCATGGCGGCGGCGGATCGCTCGGGACATCCCGGCGGTGTGCGCCGCTGCGCGCGCCACGCCGATGAATTACACGCGTGTGGTGCGTCGATTGAATTCTGTCGGGGGTGTGCCCTACGGTTCGCGACATGCGGATCCTGCACACCTCCGACTGGCACATCGGGCGCACCTTTCACGGTGTCGATCTGCTGGCCGATCAGGCACGGGTGCTGTCGGCCGTCGCGGAGCTGGTCGCGGCCGAATCGGTCGATGTGGTGGTGGTGCCCGGCGACATCTACGACCGCTCCATCCCCAACGCCGATGCCATCGGGGTCTGCAATCGTGGATTCGAGGCGATCCGGGCGGCGGGCGCGACGATCGTCGCCACCTCGGGCAATCACGACTCGCCCGCCAGGCTCGGTGCGGGCGCGAGCTTCGCCGCGGCCGGTGGCTTGCATCTGTGCACGCGGGTCGCCGACGCGCACCGGCCGATCGTGCTGTCCGATGACGACGGCGACGTGGCCTTCTACGGCATCCCGTATCTGGAACCGGAGATCACCCGGACCGAACTCGGTGTGCCCCAGGCGCACTCGCACGCGGAGATCCTCGATGCCGCGATGAGCCGGATTCGTGACGACATCGCCGCCAGGTCCGGCACCCGGACGGTGGTGCTGGCGCACGCGTTCGTGATCGGCGGCGAGGCGACGGGTTCGGAACGGTCCATTTCGGTGGGTGGCGTGGAGACGGTGTCGATGTCGGCCTTCGACGGCATCGACTATGTGGCGCTCGGGCACCTGCATTCGCCGCAGACGCTCTCGGAATCGGTGCGCTACAGCGGATCCCCGCTGCCGTATTCGTTCGGTGAGAGCTCCCATCGCAAGGCGGTGTGGATCGTCGACCTCGACGCGAAGGGTCTGGCGGCGGTGCACCGCCACGAGCTGCCGCTGGTGCGCGGGCTCAGCAGGCTCACCGGCACCATCGATTCCCTGCTCACCGGCGCCGAATACGCTGCGGCCGAAGAGCATTACGTGTCCGCCACGATCACCGACACCACCCGTCCGGTGGACCCGATGCGTAAGCTGCGCGAGCGGTTCCCGCACGCGGTGCACGTGGAATGGGCACGACCGGAAGGCAATCCGGAGTTGCACTACCGCGAGCGGGTGCACGGCCGTCGCGACACGGAGGTCGCGGCGAGCTTCCTGACCGACGTGCGTGGCACACCGAGCAAGGGGGAGATGGCATGGGTGGAGCGGGCGCTGGCCGCGGCGGTTCGCGAAACCGATTCGGGCCGAGGCGAATCCGCACAGGAGTCCGTGGCATCGGAGCTGACTGCGTGAGCCCCCACGCCGGGTTCGCGGCGGCGCTCGTCGCCGGGGTCGTCGCGTGAGGCTGCACCGGCTCGAACTCACCGCGTTCGGACCGTTCGCCGAGACCACCGTCGTCGATTTCGACGCACTCGGCGCCGACGGGCTGTTCCTGCTCCACGGACATACGGGTGCGGGCAAGACGACCATCCTCGACGCCATCGCCTTCGCCCTCTACGGCAAGGTGCCGGGGGCGCGCGGCGAGAGCAAGCGTCTGCACTCCGACCACGCCGATCCGCAGACACCGCCGAGTGTCGTGCTAGAGGCCACGCTCGGCGGCCGCCTGCTGCGCCTGACCCGCTCGCCCGAATTCGAGCGCCCGAAGAAGAACGGCACCGGAACCCGGCTGCTGCAACCCCAGGCCACGCTCACCTGGCTCGACGGCAGCGGTGAGAACCTCTCGCGCATCACCGATATCGGCGACGAGGTGCTGCGTCTGCTCGGTATGAGCGCCGACCAGTTCTTCCAGGTGGTGCTGCTCCCGCAGGGCGACTTCGCCAAATTCCTGCGAGCGGAGAACGAGGACCGCGAGAAACTGCTCGAAAAGCTCTTCGACACCCAACGTTTCGGCACCGCCGAGAAATGGTTGTCGGATCGGCGACGCGCGGCCGAAAGCGATCTCACCTCACGCCAACAGGGCATCGACCGCCTGATCACCAAGGTCGGCATGGCGGCGGGTTACGGCGGCGCGGAATCGATCGGCATCAAGGATTCGGTGACGTGGTCTCAGGAACTGCTGGCCACCGCGCGTACCGCCCTCGCCGAGGCGACCACGAATGCCGAACTGCGCCAGAAGGAATCGGCTGAGGCCCGCACCGAAGCCGAAGAGCAACGCCGCGTCACCGAGCTGCGCACCCGGATGGCCGCGGCCCGCACCGAACTGGATGCCTACACCGCCTCCGCTCCTCGCCGCGCCGAACTCGAACGCGAACTCGACCGAGCTCGCCGGGCTGAACCCGTCGTCCAGGCCATCGACGAGGCTCGCTCCGGGGTCCGTGGCCTGCGTCGCTCGGAAGCCGCCACCCGCGGCGCCGCAGCTGATCTGGCCGACCGTCTGAATGCACCGGCGGCGGCCGATATCGCGGGTGTGGGGCTGCTGACCGTCGTGGCGGCCGAGCCGAACACCGATGGCGGCGTCCTGGACGTCCATGGTGATCTCGATGCGGCGATCAGCCAGTGGAACGCGCTGCTCGGTGTGCTCGGTGAGGTGCGCGCGGATGCGGTGATCGCACGCAGGCTCACCGACGATCTCGCCGCTCACGAGAGCGAATCCGCCCAGCTCACGCGGCGTGCGGCGGAGTTGGCGCAGCGGCGGGTCGAACTGCCGACACTGATCGATTCTGCTCAGGAACAGCTCCGCGAGGCCACCGACGCGGCCGCCGCGCTGCCCGGAATTCGCAACGAGCTGGCCAAGTGGCAGGACTCGGCGGCCGCCGCTGTCGAGATCGCCCGCCGCCGACCGGCCTTGGACGCAGCGCGCGGTGAACACGACACGGCCTGGCGCGCCCACCTCGACGCCAGGGAGCGTGTCCTCGACCTGCGCACCCGCCGCCTGGCCGGCATGGCCGCCGAACTCGCGGGCGCGCTCACCGAGGGCGCGCCGTGCACGGTCTGCGGGTCCGCCGATCACCCGGAGCCCGCGCAGCCCACCGACGGCGCGGTGTCCAAGGACGCCGAGGACGCCGCGCAGGCGGCCGAACAGGCCGCGGAGGCCGCGCGGGATCGCCTCGCCGAACGCATCAGCGCCATCGAACGCGAGATCGAGGCGCTGACCGCGCGTGGTGGCGACGCCGACCCCGTCGCCCTCGCCGACGCGGTCCGCACCGCCACCCACCGCTTCGACGACACGGCCGAAGCCGCCGAACGCGCCCCCGCTCTGACCGGTCGCCTCGAGGCCCTGCGCACCGAGGAAGCTGCCCTGCACGAGCAGTCCCGCGACTTGGACGCCCGCCTCGGCACCAGCACGGCCAACATCGCGGCCACCCGCACGCGCCTCGAAGAACTCACCACCCGCTTGCGTGCCGCCGCGGGCGCCGACACCACCGTCGACGCCCGCACCACCCGCCTCGAATCCCTCATCAGCGCCGCCACCACCCTCCGCACCGCCCGTACCGAGGAAGCCACCGCCCGCGACGCTGTCCGCACCATCGCCACCCGCGTGGAAAACCTCGCCCGTACAGCAGGTCTCGTCCCGGAGGGATACGAGGAGAGTGCGCAGCGAGAGGCACTCGAATCGACGAGCCGTACCGCAGGCCGAACTGCGGACGAAGATGCCGATGCCGACGCTGAGACGGCCCCTGCCGCCGAGCTCGGCGCTGAGGAGAAGGCGAGCGCGGGCCGCGCGCGAGCGATCCGTGACGAGCCCGAAATGCCCAGCCTGTTCGATCTTTTCGATGACGAGCCCCTCGACGAGGAGCAAGTCGACCACGAGCCGGTCCATGATGTCCCGGTGGTCGAACCAGCACCGCCTCGCGACGACATCGCCCTGCTGACTGCCTACGCCCAGGTCGTCACTGCCGTCGCGCGGACGGCGCAGCAGCAGGCCGCGATCGAAGCCGAACTCACCGCCGCGGACCGGGCCCGCGCCCATGCCGAGACGGTGCTCGCCGAGCCTGGGATCCAGGCGGTCGCCGAGCAGACGCCGGGCGACCTGAACGCGCTCGAGCAGCGTTTCACCGAAGCGCAGAGTGCGCTCACCGCGGCGGTGGCGGACCGGTCGGCGGCCACCGAGCGGGTCGCCCAGCTCGAGCAGCTGGGGGCGCAGCTGTGGGGTGAGGTCGAGCGGATCGCGCCCGAGCAGCGTGTCTTCGACGAGCTGGCGGCCCTGGCGGAAGTGGTCGCGGGCCGGGGCGAGAACAACCGGCGAATGTCGTTGCGCTCCTACGTTCTCGCGGCGCGGCTCGAAGAGGTCGCGGTCGCTGGATCACTGCGTCTGCGGCGGATGTCGGGTGGCCGTTACGAATTCGTCCACTCGGACAAGGCGGGCCCACGGGGCAGGCGCGGCGGCCTCGGGCTCGATGTCCGCGACGACTACACCGGCGCGATCCGTTCGGCGAAAACGCTCTCCGGCGGCGAAACCTTCATGGCCTCACTGGCATTGGCGCTCGGTCTGGCCGATGTGGTCGCCGCCGAAACCGGCGGGCTGGTCCTGGACACCCTGTTCATCGACGAAGGCTTCGGCAGCCTCGACGCCGACACCCTCGACGCCGTCATGGGTGTCCTCGACGAACTGCGGGCGAACGGCCGCGTGGTCGGCGTCGTCAGCCACGTAGACGAAATGCGCCAGCGCATCCCCAGTCGCCTCCACGTGGTGCGCGGCCGGGCAGGATCGCGACTGGAAGCCACCGTCGCCTAGTCCGCCCGGCGATGCCGTCACCCGCGTCCGCTGTCAGCACGGCGCGGCGGGAGCCTGCGGACGCTCCACCGATGGCGCCGCTTCCTGACGGGCGAGCGGCGTGAATCCGGGAAGCTTGCCGTCGACGAACGGGATCATCAGCTGGACCAGCGGGCCGATTCCGAAGGCATAGACCAGCGTGCCGATTCCCACGCTGCCGCCGAGGAACCACCCGGTGGTCAGCACCGAGACCTCGATCCCGGTGCGAACCGACCACACCGGCCAGCCGGTCCGCGCGACCAGTCCAGTCATCAGTCCATCGCGCGGACCTGGACCCATCCCCGCACCGATGTAGAGCACTGTCGCCGCCGCGTTCACCACCACCGCGGCGACCATGGCCAGCACCCGCAGCCACACGCCGTCCACGGCGGGGATCATCCACAATCCGGCGTCGACCGCGATCGCGATCACCACCACGTTGCTGACGGTCCCCAGCCCCGGCCGCTGCCGCAGCGGAATCCACGCGAGCAGCACAGCGATCCCGGTCAGCGCGGTCACCACACCGAAACTCAACGGCACGTGCGCGGCGACCCCTTGGTGGAACACGTCCCACGGGTCGAGCCCGAGTCCTGCTCGGATCATCACTGCCATCGAGGTGCCGTACAACCACAAACCGACGTACAGCGCGACCAATCGACGAGTGAGCATAGGTAACAGAATCCGGCCTACTGGACCTGGAAAAAAGAGCCAATCGGCGATCACTGGCCTGATCGTGTGCCGATGCTCAGCTTTCGTGCGCGAGCAACCAGGCCTTGGCTTGCAGCCCCCACCGGAACCCGCCGAGCGCTCCGCCGATCCGCAGCACACGATGGCACGGCACGAACAGCGCGGCGGAGTTGCGCGCGCAGGCGTTGGCCGCGGCCCGCGTGGCGGCCGGACGCCCGGAGAGTCCGGCGAACTCCGTGTAGGTGACCGGTTCACCGGCCGGTACCTTGCGCAGGACTTCCCAGGCATGGACGAGGAACTCACCGGACTGTTGACGCACCGCGATCGCGTCGATGGCGGTGAGATCACCGGCGTGATAGTCGATGACGGCCTTGGTCACCGCGCCGAGCGAATCCCGTTGCCGCAGTTCGGCCGGGCGCAGTGTGGTGTGGATCAGGCCGGTCAGCGTGGCCGGGTCGCCGGTCCAGCCCGAGGCCAGCACGGCGCCGTCGGCATCGACGATGGTGGTGAACGGGCCGATCGGCGTGCTGACGGTCGCGACATCGGCGAGACGAAGAGCAGTGTCAGTCATGGGTTTTCGCTTCCTGGGGAGAGGGTTCACGGACAAGCGCGCCACGATGTTCGAGCGCGGTCTTCCACAAGTGCATCGACAGATAGGAGCGCCACGGCGCCCAGCGGGTGGTGTCGCCGAGGTCGATCCCGGCTCGCGCGGCTCCTTGGCGCACGACGAGGTCGGTGTCGAGCAGGATGTCGGGATCGGCCAGCGATCGCATGGTGACGTAGTCGGCGGTCCACGGCCCGACCCCATCGAGTGCGAGCAGGTCGCGCCGCAGATCATCGGCGGTACGGCCGGAGTGCAGGACCAGTTCGCCGTCGGCGAGCGCCCGCGCCGCGGACACGATCGCGGCCACCCTGCGCGCGGGCCCGGTCAGCACCTCGGCACCGTGTTCGGCGACCGCCTCGGCCGTCGGGAACAGTCGCGGCACCGGTCCTTCGATCGGCTCGCCGAGTGCGTCCACCAGCCGCGCGACATGTGTCCCCGCTGCCCGCACCGAGATCTGTTGCCCGATCATCGTGCACAGCAACAACTCTGATCCATCGAGGCACCCGGGCACTCGAATCCCCGGCGTGAAGTCGGCTCCGGCCGTTGCGTCGATGCCGAGTGCCGCGTCGATCCCCAGCGGATCCGCGTCCAGATCGAGCAGGCGCCGCACCCGGGCGACAGTCGGAGCGAGATCACGCATATCCCGCAATGCCAACTCCGCCCGCACATGACCGGGCTGAAAAGACAGCCGAACAGTCGCGTGCCCGTGCGGAGTACGCAGGCCGCGCGTGTAGACCCCGTCCTCCCACTGTTCCGTCCCGGCCACCGCGTGCGCCGAGAGGAACCAGGTCAGCCACCCGGTATCGAGCGGCTCGCGGTACGGCAGCCGCAAGGTCAGCAATCCGGGGGTGCCGGGCGCGACCACATCGGCGCGCGGCGACCGGCGCAATTCGGTCCGCATCGTCGTCGGGCTCACCGCGAAGACCTCGCGCACGGTGTCGTTGAACTGCCGAATGCTGGCGAACCCCGCCGCGAACGCGATGTCCGACATCGGCATCTCGGTGGTCTGGATCAGCAGCCGCGCGGTGTGCGCACGATGCGCCCTGGCCAGCGCGAGCGGCCCGGCCCCGAGTTCGGTGGTGAGCACCCGGGTGAGCTGGCGCTGGGAATAGCCGAGGGTGGCGGCCAGCCCGGGCACCCCGCCACGCTCGATCACCCCGTCGCCGATCAGCCGCATGGCGCGCGCGGCCAGGTCGGCCCGCACATTCCACAGGGGTGACCCCGGCGCGGCATCGGGCAGGCACCGGCGGCAGGCGCGATAACCGGCTTGCTGCGCCGCCGCCGCGGTGGGCAGGAACGACACATTGGCGCGCTTGGGTGTGATCGCCGGGCACGAGGGCCTGCAATAGATGCCGGTCGTGCGTACCGCGGTGAAGAACTGCCCGTCGAAGCGGGAGTCGCGGGTGGAGACCGCCCGGTAGCAGCCCTCGAAGTCCAAAGCAGTGATGGTCACGAGTTCCACAATGGCACCCGCCGGGACACGGTGCTAGCGGAAATCGGCCACCGATCCCGCGTGCCTCGAACCGCGATCAGCAGCAGCGATTGGTGGGATTCCGGTCGGCTTCGGCATAGCGTTCGCGCCAGTAGTCGCGCACGGACGGCACCGGGGCACCCGGGTGCGTGCGACGCATGTGGTCGACATAGCGCTGGTAGTCCTGGCCGCCGTTGATCGCGCTGTACCAGCGCGCGACACCGCGCATCGCCGCCCAGACTCGCCGGACGATCTCGCGAGGTCCGATGGCAGCGGTGACGGCAGGGGCGCGGACGGCCGATCCACTGAACCGGCCGTCCGCATCCCTGGTCACACTCAAGAGACGTGCGCCGATCCGGGCGCGCTCACCTTGCCCTCGGCGATCAGCACATCCCACTCCTTCTGCACGTCCTTCTCGGCGGAGGTGGCGACGAAACCGCTCGGGGCGAAGATCTTCGACGGCTGTTCCTCGGACTCGGTGCTGGTCACCGTGCCCGTGCGAATCGCCTTCGCGCACACCAGCACACCGACGACGGTGACGATCAGCACCAGCACCGCGAACACGATCGACAACGTGCCCTGGATGAAGGTGTTGCGGATCGCGATGTCGACCTGCTCGGGCGTCTTGGCCGTCAGGCAGGCCTTGCCCGCGTCCTTGGCCGCCTGACACAGGCTGTGCTGCTTCCAGTAACCGAGCTTGGGATCGTCGGAGAAGATCTTCTGCCAGGACGCGGTCATCGTGACCAGCAGATCCCAGGCCAGCGGCACACCGGGAATCCACGCCCACTTCCACTGCCCACGCTTGACGATGATCGTGAGCACCACGGTGAGCGCGATCGCGGCGAGCAGCTGGTTGGCGATGCCGAACAGCGGATACAGCGCGTTGATGCCACCGAACGGGTCGTTGACGCCCATCAGCAGCACCCCGCCCCAGCCCGCGACCACGATCAGCGAGCACAGCCAGGCGCCGATCCGCCACGACGGATCACGGAACTTCTTGAATCCGCCGCCGAAGTTGCCGAGCGCGTCCGACACCAGGAACCGCGCGACGCGGGTGCCGGCGTCGATGGTGGTGAGGATGAACAACGCCTCGAACATGATCGCGAAGTGGTACCAGAACGCCTTCATCGTCGAGCCGCCGAGGAATTGGGAGAAGACCTCGGAGATGCCGACCGCCAGGGTCGGGGCGCCACCGGTGCGCGAGACGATCGACTTCTCGCCCACATCGGCGGCCGCGTCGCTGAACAGTTCCGGCGTCGCGGGCGGACCCGACAGCCCGAGCGAATTCGTGAACTTGGCAGCGCCTTCGGCCGTGCCACCGGTGAGTCCGGCCGAGGCGTTCATGCCGAAGTAGAGGTGCTGGTCGATGATCGAGGCGGTGATGATCGCCATCACCGCGACGAACGACTCCATCAGCATGCCGCCGTAGCCGATCATCCTGGCGTTGGATTCCTTGGCCAGCAGTTTCGGCGTCGTGCCCGAGGAGACCAGCGCGTGGAAACCCGAGAGCGCACCGCACGCGATGGTGATGAACAGGAACGGGAACAGGCTGCCCGCGAACGCGGGACCCGCACCGGTGTGGGCGAATTCGGAGACGGCGGGCGCCTTCAGCACCGGCATCGTGATCAGGATGCCGACCGCGAGCAGCACGATCGTGCCGACCTTCATGAACGTCGACAGGTAGTCACGCGGCGCGAGCAGCAGCCACACCGGCAAGACCGAGGCGATGAAGCCGTAGGCGATCAGGCACCACGCGATGGTGGTGCGCGAGAGGGTGAACCAGTCCGCGCCCCACTCGGTTTCGGAGACCCAGCCGCCGCCGATGATCGCGGCCAGCAGCAACACGATGCCGATGGCCGACACCTCGCCGACCGCACCCGGCCGCAGATACCGCAGGTACACGCCCATGAACAGCGCGATCGGGACGGTCATCGCGATGGAGAACACGCCCCACGGGCTCTCGCCGAGCGCGTTCACCACGACCAGCGCGAGCACCGCGAGCAGGATCGTCATGATCACCAGAATCGCCACGATCGCCGCGACGCCACCGACGAGACCGAGCTCGTCGCGCGCCATCTGACCGAGGCTGCGGCCGCGCCGACGGGTGGAGGCCCACAGCACCAGGTAGTCCTGCACCGCACCGGCGAAGACCACACCGACGATGATCCAGATGGTGCCGGGCAGATAACCCATCTGCGCGGCCAGCACCGGACCGACCAGCGGACCGGCGCCCGCGATGGCGGCGAAGTGGTGCCCGTAGAGCACCCGCCGGTCCATCGGCATGAAATCCTTGCCGTTGTCATAGATTTCGGCGGGCGTGGCCACGTCGTCGCGCGGCTTGGTGATCTTCCACTCGATGAACCGCGCGTAGAAGCGGTAGGCGATGATGTAGGTACAGACCGCCGCGATCACGATCCACACCGCGTTCACGGACTCGCCGCGCACGAACGCGATGATCGCCCACGCGATGGCGCCGAGAACGGCGATCCCCGCGAACACGGCCTTCTTGGCGGGCGTGATCGGCGTGCGATCGACGACACCGACCGGAGGCAAGTCCGGGTCGGTCCGCAGATGTTCGATGGTCGCCATTGACTCAACTCTCCTGTATAACGCGCAGAGCCTCGGGTGAAGCAATCGACAACGTAGCCGATCGCCGAACTGCGACGGAGAGGTTCGCACACGATCGTGCGCAGAATGAAATTTTGTTCAGCTGGTCATTCGCCCCGGTACGTTCCGAAGCTCCAGAGGTTGCCTTCCGGGTCGGCGGCGCTGAAGCCGCGCGAGCCGTAGTCCTCGTCGCGCAGCTCGCGGATGATCGTCGCGCCCGCGGCCTTCGCCCTGTCGTAGAGCGCGTCGGGGTTGTCGGTGACCAGGTAGAGGTTGGCGACGCCCGGCGGCCGGGTGCCGAAGGGGGAGTCGTCGCGGCCGGTGGAGCCGAACATAATGCCGCCGCCGCCCGGTAGGCGCAGTTCGCCGTGCTCGACGACCGAGTCGTCGTTCTCCCTGGCGTAGACCGCGGTCGCTTCGAAACCGAAGGCGGTGGTGAGGAACTCGATCATGGCGCGGGCGTCGTCGAAGGCCAGGCAGGGCCAGATGGTGGTGGTGTTCGTTGAAGTATCCATGTGTTCAGCCTCGCGCTTCCCGCGCGCTCGGGTCTTGGACGGATGGAATCTCCTCGGCGAGCCAGGCGGTGGGAGCCACGCCCGCCAGCTCGGCGAAGTCGCGGTTCAGGTGCGCCTGGTCGTAGTAGCCGCAGGTGGTCGCGATCTGGGCGATGGAGACATAGGACGGGGTGCCCGCCAGCATGCGCCTGGCTCGCTCGAATCGGATGATCCGCGCGGCCAGCTTGGGGCTCGCGCCGAATTCGGCGGTGAACTTGCGGGTCAGGTGCTGACGGGTCCACCCGATCCGATCGGCGAGCGGGTTGATCGAGCAGGTGCCGCCGGTTCTCACGAGAGCGCGCCAGGCCCAGGTCAATTCGGGCCCGGCCAGCGCGTCGGTGCGTGCCGCGGTGGTCAAGGCTCGATCGCACGCGGCGAACCGGCCCGGCCAATCCTGGTGCGACTGCACGGCATCGGCGAGTTGATCGCCCAGAATTCTTTGCGCTTGGGAACATTCGATCGACATGTCCCACAGTTCGCTCGCGGGCATGCCGAACAGCACCCGGCAACCCAGCGGGGTCAGCTCGATCGCGACACCTTCTTGAAAACCGGTGTGCGCGATCAACGCCGGGCTCGCCTGCAGGCCGCTCAAGACACAGCGGTAGCTGCCGGGGGCCTGGTGCGGGTCGGTCTGCTCGACGACGTCGATGGTCGGGCCGACGGCGACGATGAACGTCATGTGTTGTGAGGGCAGGCCGCGATGCAAGCCCGGCTCGAAACCCGCGAGTCGATAGCCCACGTACCGGTCGATGAACGCTGCCAGCACCGGCGCGGGGGCCGCGGTCACCACCTCCGTGGTCGCCTCCATACGGCAACGCTACGCCGGGCGTGTGGGATTGCCCACGCGTCTCGAGCATCGCCGCGGGGTAACCGGACCGTGAAGGTGCTCTCCGCAGCGCGGCGGAGGCGGTGAGATTTCGCACTCACGGGCTCATGGTCTGTGGAAACCCGAGGTCAGCCGGTTAATCTTGCGCCTTCGCTCAATTTACGTAGGAGGTGTCATGCGGCGGGTTCAATACGAGCGCGGCAGTGGTTCGGAGGCGCTCGAAGTCGTCGCGGCCGAGGTGCCGGTGCCCGGTGCCGGTGAGCTGCTGGTGCGGGTCGAGGCGATCGGGGCCACCCTGTCGGCGATTCGGCGGATCAGCGGCGACGCGGAGCAGGTCCGCGCCGAGGTGGCCGGTGAGGTCGTCGCGGTCGGTGACGGCGTCGACGGCTACAGCGCCGGATACCGCGTGGTCGGCCTGTGCACCGCTGACGCGTACGCCGAGTACGTCGTCCTCGCGATCGACCAGGTCTCGGCTATCCCGGACGGCGCGTCCGCCGTCGACGCCGTCGCCCTGATGCGCAGCGGTCTCGTCGCTCTCGGCGCACTGGACACCGCCGTACCGCGCGAAGGAGAAACCGCGCT
The DNA here is from genome assembly GCF_053608825.1 of Nocardia sp. NPDC055002. Taxonomy (NCBI): domain Bacteria; kingdom Bacillati; phylum Actinomycetota; class Actinomycetes; order Mycobacteriales; family Nocardiaceae; genus Nocardia; species Nocardia sp. NPDC055002. Next base: position 137,717 of record NZ_JBSGWE010000004.1, on the reverse strand, counting down.
GGTCACCGCCGCCGCGGGCGGTGTCGGCCACCTCGCGGTGCAGCTGGCCCGCGTGCGTGGCGCGAGCTGGGTGGTCGGCGCGGTCTCCGACGAGTCGAAGGTCGACTTCGTGCGTGAACTCGGCGCCGACGAGGTGTTCACCTACGACCAGCTGCACTGCGGCAAGCAGGCCGATTACGCCCTCGACGGTGTCGGTGGCACCGGCCTCGGTGGCACCCTGGCCGGTCTCGCCGAAGGCGGTCGCGCGGTCACCTACGGCACCGGCGGCGGTCTCATCGACACCGAAGACCTCCTCGCGGGCGGCAAATCCCTCACCGGTTTCCGGATCGGCCGTCTCGCCCAGCGCGATCCGGCTCGGTACGAGGACCTGCGCCAGGAGGTGTGGCAGTACTACGCCTCCGGCCTGCTGCATCCGGTCGTGCACGCCGAGTTCGCCCTCGACGACGCCGCTGCCGCCCACGCGGTCATCGAGCAGCGCGCCAACCTGGGCAAGGTCGTCCTCGTTCCCTGACCGATCCGCCGGGAGGCCGTTCGCGGTCCGGCTCGCTGGTCAGCTACCCGACCAGCGGGCCACAAGGGGGCCGCGAACCCGCCGCGCCGCAGGTGCGGCAAGATAAACCCAGTGAGCCTCACCCTCGGAATCGTCGGCCTGCCCAATGTCGGAAAGTCGACGCTGTTCAACGCGCTGACCAAGAACGACGTGCTGGCCGCGAACTACCCGTTCGCGACCATCGAGCCCAACGTCGGCGTGGTCCCGCTGCCCGACCCGCGCCTGAACAAGCTCGCCGAGATCTTCGGTTCCGAGAAGATCGTCCCCGCCGTGGTGTCGTTCGTCGACATCGCCGGCATCGTGAAGGGCGCCTCCGAAGGTGCCGGCCTGGGCAACAAGTTCCTCGCCAATATCCGTGAGGCCGACGCGATCTGCCAGGTCGTGCGCGTGTTCGCCGACGACGACGTGATCCACGTCGACGGCCGGGTCGACGCCGCCGCCGACATCGAGGTCATCGAAACCGAGCTCATCCTCGCCGACCTGCAAACCCTCGAGAAGGCCATCCCGCGCCTCGAGAAGGAAGCCAGGGTCAAGAAGGACCGCAAGCCCCTGCTCGACGCCGCCAAGGTCGCCGAGGGTTTCCTCAACGAGGGCACCACGCTGTTCGCCGCGGGCAAGAAGATCGACGCCGACCTGCTGCGTGAGCTCTCCCTGCTCACCATCAAGCCGTTCCTCTACGTCTTCAACGCCGACGAGTCCGTCCTCACCGACGAGGCCAAGGTCGCCGAGCTGAAGGCCGCCGTCGCCCCCGCCGACGCTGTCTTCCTCGACGCCAAGGTCGAAGCCGAACTTCTCGAACTCGACGACGAATCCGCCCTCGAACTCCTGGAATCCATCGGCCAGACCGAACCCGGCCTGCACGCCCTCGCCCGCGCCGGTTTCCACACCCTCGGTCTGCAGACCTACCTCACCGCAGGCCCCAAGGAATCCCGAGCCTGGACCATCCACCAGGGCGACACCGCCCCCAAGGCCGCCGGCGTCATCCACACCGACTTCGAACGCGGCTTCATCAAGGTCGAACTCGTCGCCTTCGACGACCTGGTCGAAGCGGGATCGATGGCCGCCGCCAAGGCCGCGGGCAAGGTCCGCATGGAGGGCAAGGAATACGTCATGCACGACGGCGACGTCTGCGACTTCCGCTTCAACGTGTAATCCCTTGCGCCTGGGGCGATCGGCGAAGCCTCAGGCGCACAATCTGCCTCCCATGCTCTCGAGATCCCCTTCCCGCGGCCCCGCGCGCCCTGTGATGTTAGTTATAGCCGTGTGCTATTCGTTGCAACCACAGGATGCGCCGGTTCGAACGACGGAGGGCTGGATGAAACCGCATTACATGTATCGGTGGGTCAACAATCACGGGTTGGTACTGCTGTTCAAGAAGATTCTGATCCGGCGTGGCAATCCGTTCGCTCGCTTGATCGGCGGTGCGGAGGGCATCGAGAATCCGTACGCGCTGATCGAGGAGATGCGCGGGGAGGGTGGGTTGATCCGGGCCCTTCCGGTATGGATCACCTTCGATCACGATATGGTCCGGGAAATATTGCGCGACAACCGTTTCGGTGTCGGTATACCGACTGTGTTCGGGATTCCGGGGCCGGTGATGCGCGCGCTGGAGCGTCGGCCCCTCCCGCCGAATCTGATGGATCCGCCGTCGATGCTGGTGGTCGACGAGCCCGAGCACAACCGGATGCGCAAACCGGTCTCCGCGGCGTTCACCCCGCGTGCCATCGCCCGGCTGCGCGACCGGATCGAGACGGTCACCGCCGAACTGCTGGCGGCACTCCCCGACGACGGGCCCACCGACCTGGTGACGCGGTACGCGGCGCAGGTGCCCATCGCCATCATCTCCGAGATGCTCGGCTTCCCGGACGCCGACCGCGAGATGTTCCTGCACTGGGGCGACGAGATCAGTCCGTTGCTCGATCTCGGAATCTCTTGGCAGACGCACCAGCGGGCGATGGAATCCTCGGAGCGACTGCACCGGTATCTCGTCGAGCACCTCGAGCGGCTCCGCGCCGAGCCCGGCGACGACATCCTCAGCAGCCTGGTCACCTCGGGGGATCTGTCCACCTACGACCTGTGCGCGTCGGCGACCCTGCTGATGGCCGCGGGTTTCGAGACCACGGTCAACCTGATCGGCAAGGGCATCGTCTGGTTGCTCCAGCACCCCGAACAGCTGGACCGGTTGCGTGCCGAGCCGGATCTCTGGCCCAACGCGGTGGAGGAGATCCTCCGGATCGATCCGCCGGTGCAGTCCACCGCTCGCACCACCAGGACAGCGCTGGAGATCGGTGGTGTCCGGTTGCGCGAAGGGTCGACGGTGGTGCTGTCGCTGGCCGGCGCGAACCGCGACCCCGCCGTGTTCACCGACCCGGCCCGGTTCGACGTGACCAGGGGCAACGCCAAGAATCATCTGTCCTTCAGCAGCGGTAGCCATGTGTGCCTCGGCGCCGGTCTGGCCCGGATGGAAGCGGCGCATGCCCTGCGCGCGCTGTTCGAGACGTATCCGGATCTGCGATTGACCCATCCGCCCACCCGTCGGCCGCTGTTCACCCTGCACGGTTATCAGCACCTGCCCGCCCACACCGGTCCACGCGTCCGCAGCCAGGTCCCCATCGGCTGACCCGCTCAGCACACCCTCCGCCGGGCGAGCTCGAACGAGCGACACCTAGGTGGTGTTCTGCGCACCCTCGGAGGAGCGGTCCAAGCACTCGGGGACCTGCTGGTGAATCCCGTTTCGGTGGAGAGTTGAACCTGTCACCACACGCGAAACCGGAGGCTCCGATGTCGATCATCAGCACAATCGCCCACTCGGCGGAGCGTCGTGTCTCGGTGTCGACCGGTGACGGGGTGGAGCTCGCGGTTCGGGAATACGGGGCGCGGAACGCGGACATGACGGTTGTTCTCATTCACGGGCATTGCCTGCGGACCGAGTCCTGGACGGATGTGCGGGACGCGCTGCTGCGCGAGCACTCCGGTGCCAAGGTCGTCTGCTACGACCATCGCGGGCACGGCGACTCCGCGACCGCGTCGAGGAAGACCTACAACATCGAACAGCTCGGTCATGATCTGCACGACGTGCTCGACGTTGTCGCGCCGACCGGCCCGGTCGTGCTGGTCGGGCATTCGATGGGTGGCATGACCGTGCTGACCTACGTCGACCAGTACCGGCACGAGGTCGGGACGCGCATCGTCGGTGCCGGGCTCGTCGCCACCGCCGCGAGCGGGCTCGCCGACGCGGGTTTCGGCCGACTGCTGCACAACCCGATCGTTCCTGTCTTCCAGGCCGCGGTGCGGCGCGCACCGCGGCTGATGCAGCACGCGAAAGTGCTGGCCTGCAAGGTCTTCGCTCCGGTCGTGCGCGCCGCCGAGTTCGGTGATCGCAAGGTCAGCCGGCGCGTGCTGGCACTGGCCGAGGCGATGCACAACGCGACGTCGATCGTGACCATGGCCACCTTCCTGAGCGCCTTCAAGACCTTCGACCGCACCGCCGCCCTGGCCACCCTCTCGACCATCCCCACCATGATCCTGTGCGGTTCCGCCGACCTGATGACGCCGCCGTCGCATTCGGTCGCCATGGCCGCCGCCGTCGACTACGCCGACTTCGTTCAGATCGACGGCGCCGGTCACTCGGTCATCCTCGAACAGCCCGCCCAGGTCGCCCAGGCCATCGCCCGCCTGGTCGCCCGCGCGGACCGCGCCGGTCGGCCGACACGCGCCCAGCTGGCCCTCGCGGCCTGAGCCGGCCGGCCACCGCTGGACGGATCGGCCGGTGCCGTCGGCGAAATAGCTGCTACGGTCCGATTCTGTGATCGTTTGGCTCAACGGGACCCATGGCGCGGGCAAGACGACGACCAGTGGGCTCGTGCAACAGCTGATTCCGGATTCGCGGGTGTTCGATGCCGAGAAGGTCGGTGAGACGCTCATGGACGTCACGCCGGGGCTGCCCGCGACGAACAACTTCCAGCATTGGCCACCGTGGCGACCCCTGGTGGTCGAGACCGCCCGGCACATTCTCGACTACACCGGCGGCACGCTGGTGATGCCGATGACCGTGCTGGTCGAGCAGTACTGGCGCGAGATCAGCACCGGGCTCGCGCGGCACGCGATCCCGGTCCGGCACTTCGTCCTCCACGCGGACCAGCAGACCCTGCGCGGGCGCATCGAGGGTGACACAGTCCTCGGCCCTTCGGCATTCCGTCTCGCGTATCTCGAGCCGTACGCGGAGGCTGCCCGTACGTGGCTGCACAGCGAGGCCGAGGTCGTGGACACCACGCTTCTCACCCCTGGTGAGGCTGCCCAGCGGATCGCGGACGCCGTGAACCAGTGACGGGTCCTCGGCCGGTCGAGCGAAGACTGATCGTCAGTCGGCTAGGCCCTGCCGAGTTCGAGTGCTATTGCGCTGGTGAGGATTTGGCGAGCTCGCGGAAGGGGCAGCGAGCCGCTGTGCCAGCGTTCGCTGAGGCCTTCCACCAGTGTGGTGAGGCGTTCCGCGGTGATGGTGGCGTCGACGGTGGGGGCGACCGTGCCGGATTGCTGGGCCCGGCGGATGAGGGTTTCCACGTCGGCGTTCCAGGCTTCGGTGGTGGTGCACAGGGGCGCGCGTAGGTCGGGGTGGAAGACCGCGCTGGCGCGCAGTTCGCCCCAGGCGACGCTGGTTTCGCGGACTCGGTCGGTGTCTTGGAGCTCGAGCAGCAGCATGTGCTCGACCTGCGCGCGCGGATCGGTCGTGTCGGCGGCGTCCGTGTAGGTCTGGGCGCGGTGGTTGATGTGCTCGAGCGCGGCCCGCAGGATGCCCGCGCGATCCTTGAAGTGGTAGTAGATCAACGCGGTGGACACTTCGGCCGCCGCGGCGAGCTTCTCGACTCGCAGGCCGCGTACGCCGTCCTCGGCGATGACGCGGACGGCGGCTTCCATGATCTGGGTACGACGGTCCGACACGATTCCTCACAGTAGGCGCACGTGATCGCGGCGGTGGGGCCGCTGCCGGGCTCAGCCGACGGGTTCCTGCTGGGTGGTGCAGTGGATACCGCCGCCACCGGCGGCGATGCCGTCGATGTTGATCTGCACCACCTCCCGGCCGGGAAACAGCCGCTCCAGGGTGGATTTCGTGGCGGCATCGGTCGCCGGATCACCGAATTCGGGGCCGATGACGGCACCGTTGCAGACGTAGAAGTTGATGTAGCCCGCGGCGAAATCGTCGTCCGCGAACTGCTCGCGCACCGTGGCCGGACCTTCGAGCACCTCGACTCGCAGCGGGCGACCGTGCGCGTCGGTCGCCGAGCGCAGGATGTCGAGGTGGCGACGGGTGACGTCGTAGTCGAAGGAATCCGGGTCGTTGTCGAGGCCGGCGACTACCACGCCGGGCCCGGCGAAGCGGGCGTAGAAATCTGTGTGCCCGTCGGTGATGTCCTCGCCCGCGATGCCGGGAAGCCAGATCACCTTCTTGATACCGAGCAGGTAGTCGAGTTCCTCTTCGACGTCGACCTTCTTCCAGCCGGGGTTGCGATTGTTGTTGAGTACACAGCTCTCGGTGATGATCGCCGTGCCCTCCCCGTCGACCTCGAGCGCGCCGCCTTCGAGGACCAGATCGGTGTGCAGAGTCTCGACGCCCGCGCGCCCGGTGACGAACTGTGCCACCTTCGCATCGGCGTGGTAGTCCTGCTTCTCACCCCAGCCGTTGAAGTTGAAATCCACACCGGCCCTGGTATTTCCGCTTCGCACGAACACCGGGCCGGTGTCGCGCATCCACAGGTCGTCGAGGTCGGTGGCGATCAGCTCCACGTTCGCGTCACCGATCAGGCTCTTGGCCCGTGCCAGATCGCCGGGGCGCACCAGCATCGAGACCGGTTCGAAGCGGGCGATCGTGGTGGCGATGGTGGCCAGGTTGCGCTGGACCTCCGGCACCAGCTTCGCGCCCCAGATCTGTTCGTCGGCGGTGAACGCCATCCAGGTGCGCTGGTGCGGCTGTCCCTCCTCCGGCATGAGCCAGGTCCGGTCGTCGCTGTCGTCGCAGCCGGCCAGCAGCACGCTGAACGCGGCCATCGTGGCCTGGACGAACGTGCGTCGTCGCATCGGGTTCTCCTTTCCGCTGCCGAGAACCCTAGCGACTGACTGAAAATTTAGTCAAGAATGGCGATCCGTGTCACCCAGGCGCCGGTGTCGTGGGTTCACGACTTGACGACCGCCAGCGCGGAGTGGGGCCGGACGTCCCCCGCTGCGGGGTGGTGGAGGCGATCGACCTCGGTGAATCCGGCTTCGCGCAGGATTTCGGAGAGCTGGTCGGTGGGGTAGCGGTAGGCGGTGGTGACTTTGTGGGGGAAGGGTTCGATGGTGTCGGTGGACTCGAAGAAGCCGATCACCAGGCGGCCGTCCGGGGTGAGCACCCGGTGGAATTCCGCCAGCACGGTGGGAAGTTCCGCGGGGGTCATGTGGATGAGCGAGAACCAGGCGAGGATGCCCGGGACGGACGCGGTGGGGGCGGCGAGGGCGCGGATCGAGCCGAGCTCGAACGGGATGTCCGGGTAGGCCGCCCGCGCGTAGGCGATGAATTCGGGGACCAGGTCTATGCCGGTGGCGGGGACACCCGCGTCGGTGAGGAATTTCGTGAAGTGGCCGGGGCCGCAGCCGAGGTCGAGGACGGGGCCAGGGGTCAGGTGGGTGAGGGCGAAGGCCGCGTCGTCGGGGGCGAGGTCGGAAGGGGAGCCGAAGAGATCGATGTAGAGGGTGTGGATGGCGGTATAGGCGGCTTGGACGGTGTTGTCGGGCACTCGGTCGACGGTAGTCACTGAACAGGGCATGCCCGGTTCCGTCCACCGTTTGTGATGGGAAGACCCGGGTAGTCGAATGTAGGGAGCCGTTTTCCCAGTCGTAGACACGAAGGGATCGACGATGCCGATCAAGCCTGTTCGACGCATTGCTCGCGCACTGCTGGGGACCACATTCGTGGCCGCCGGAGTGAACGGGTTGATGAATCAGAAGCCCCGCGCCGCCGCCGCCAACGCGCTGGCCGAGAAGGGCAGGACCGGCCTGCCCGACGCACTGGCGGCACGGGTGCCCGACGATCCGAGTCAATTCGTGCGCGTGAACTCCGCGGTGCAGGTGGTCGGTGGGTTGTTGCTGGCCAGCGGACGCGCGCCGCGGCCCGCGGCTCTTGTACTCGCCGCGACCGTGGTGCCGGGAACCGTCACCGAGCAGGACTTCTGGGCCGAGAACGACCCGGACCGCAGGGCGGTCAAGCGGGTGGGGTTCTTGAAGGACCTCGGGTTGCTCGGCGGGCTGATGATCGCGGCGGCCGACACCGAGGGCAAGCCGTCGCTGGGCTGGCGGGCCCGGCGCGCGTTCTCGCGTGAGGAGCCCCGCATCGCGGCCGAAGGCGCCGCCATCGCCGCCGCGGCCAAGGCTCGTGGCGCGCACCTCGCCGATGTCGCCCATGAGCAGGGCGCGCATCTGGCGGAGGTCGCGAACGAGCGGGGCACCGCGCTGGCCGAGATCGCCCGCGAACGTGGGCCGCAGCTGGCCGACGCGGTGCGCAGCCGCAGTGCCCATCTGGTCGAGGTGGCCAAGGATCGTGGCCCCGAGGTGGCCGAGGCGGTGCGCAGCCGTGGCGCGCACCTGGTCGAGGTGGCCAAGGACCGCGGTCCCGAGGTGGCCGAGGCCGCGCGCACCCGCGGTGCCCAGATTGCCGACGTCGCCAAGGAGAAGGGCCCCGAGCTGGCCGAAGCCGCGCGCGAACGCGGCACGTATCTGGTCGATACGGCCCGCGAACGCGGTTCGGAATTGGCCGCGGCGGCGCGGGAGCGTGAGGAGATCGCTGCTCCCACCCGCCGGTGGTCGAGGCGATAGCCCCCGAATCTCGGAGGCAGGCCGGGCCCACGATGACGTGGCCGATCCGACCGGTCTGTCCGTGATGCCCCGATAATCGTGGTCTGGCGCTCCTACCTGCTGTGGCGCACCATAAATCCGGGGTCGGGCATACCGACGAACTCACCGCGCGAACCTGACATCGGGGCAATCCCGGCGAATTAGGTTTGGCGGTGAGTTCTGGTGTGAATACTGGGCATTCGCAATGCTTTTCGACAGAGTGGGATCCATCTGATGTTGTCCGGTCGTGAAACGTCCAAGCCGTATGCCGTTCGAGTCGCAGTGGTGGGAGCGGCGGTGCTGATCGGACTGCTCGGTTCGGCGGGAACCGCCGCGGCGCTTCCGGTTTCGGGCTCGGCATCCGGTTCGGCCAGCGGTTCCGCGGACTTGGCCTCGGGTTCGGCGTCCGGGTCGGGTGCGGTCGATCCGGCGGTCGCTTCCTATCTCACCTGGCAGTCGACGCAGTTCATCCACAACACCCTGCGCATGCTGCTCTCGGTCCCGCTGCGCAACAGCTAGTTCCAGGTCCTTTCCCAGCGCTCCGCTGCCCAGTCGCGTACCTCGCCGCTGAGCAGAATCGCGGGCAGCAGCAGCGCGAAGCCGATCAGCAGGATCGCCAGGCGCACCCACACGCTGAGTTCGCCGAGGGCGCGCAGCAGCGCGGGCAGGACGCAGAGCACGGCGAGCGCGACGAGGACGATCGCCGCGAGATTGTGTCCCGGCCCGGCGATCAGCGCGGCGCAGATGCCGAAGCACAGGCCGAGGACCAGGCCGCCGACGCCGACGAAGTAGTTGTCCCAGGAAAGCCAGCTCGGGCGGGTAGACCGGTGAGTGACCACGCCGCGCAGCCTAGCGCGCTCAGCTGTCGCTGTGCGGCGGTCTGGGCCACGGGTTTTCCTCCAGCTGTTCGACCGACCGGTTGAACTTGCGCATCAGCCTGCTGAGCTCGGTGACATCGTCGGCGTCCCAGCCGGCGACGACCTTGCCGATATCGCTGCTGCGGTGCCGTCGGTCGGCTTCGAGCGCGGCCTTGCCGTCGGCCGTCATCTTGATCTTGCGGGCGACACCGCCGTCGGGATCGGGAACCCGTTGCACCAGCTCCTGCTTCAGCATCGCGCCGACCTGGCGGTTGATGGTGGAGATGTCGAGCTGGAAGGCCTCCGACAACTCGCGCAGGCTCAGCGGCTCGCCGAGATCGAGCCGGGTCAGGATGAGGAACGCCGATCGGTCCAGCAGGAAACCGGGGCGTCTGCGGGTGGTGGTGGGGAAGTGCCGCGAGATCAGGTTCAGCTCGAACACCAGGCGGGTGAACGGGGTGTCGTCGGCGGGGCCGGAATCGGACATGTGCCAACTATGTCGTGTGGGTCACCGCGGCACCAAATTGTGTACTATGCACATGCTGTGTACTGTGCAATTTTGTGTCTGTAACCGCCGAGGCCGCACCGGCCGTCCCCGAAACCCGACGTCCGGCCCCGGCCGTGCTGATCGCGGTGCTCAGTACGGTCGGCATCGTCGTCTCGCTCATGCAGACGCTGGTCATCCCGATCATTCCGTCGCTGCCGACCCTGCTGAACACGTCGGCGTCCAATGCCTCCTGGGTGGTCACCGCCACCCTGCTGGCCGGCGCGGTGTCGACGCCGATCGCCGGGCGACTCGGCGACATGTTCGGTAAGCGCCGCATTCTCGTCACCAATCTCGGGTTCATGATCGTCGGCTCGGTGGTCTGCGCGACCGCGAGCTCGCTGCTGCCCGAGGTGATCGGCCGGTCCCTGCAGGGCATCGCGGTGGGCGCGATCCCGCTGGGGATCAGCATCATGCGCGACGAACTCGCGCCCGAGAAGGTCGGCGGCGCGATGGCCGTGATGAGTGCGACCCTCGGTGTGGGCGGTGCCGTCGGCATGCCGTTCTCGGCGCTGATCGCGCAGAACGCGAACTGGCACATGCTGTTCTGGACCGCGGCCGGACTCGGTGTGGTGTGCGCGGTGCTGGTTTTCGTGTTCGTGCCGGAATCGCCGGTACGCACGCCCTCACGCTTCGACTTCGGCGGCGCGATCGGGCTGTCGATCGCCCTGCTCACGTTGCTGATCGGCATCACCAAGGGCGCCGACTGGGGCTGGGCCAGCGGCTCGATCCTCGCGCTGTTCGGTCTGTCGCTGGTGAGTTTCCTGGGCTGGGGCGCCTATGAACTGCGCCGCACCGCGCCGCTCGTCGACCTGCGGGTATCGGCCCGCCCACGGGTGCTGTTCACCAATATGGCCTCGATCGCGGTCGGCTTCTCGCTCTACGGCATGTCACTGACGTTCCCGCAGCTGCTGATGGCTCCCGAGCAGACCGGCTACGGTTTCGGTCTGTCGATGGTGGTCGCGGGCCTGGCGATGGCGCCGACCGGTCTGGTGATGATGCTGCTCTCGCCGGTCTCGGCGCGGCTGTCGGCGAAGAAGGGCCCGAAGTTCACGCTGGCACTCGGCTCGGCGGTGATCGGTATCGGCTACCTGTGCGCGGTCGTGATGATGGACGCCGTGTGGCAGATCATGCTGTCGGCGGTCATCGTCGCGGGCGGCGTCGGCCTGGCCTACGCGGCCATGCCCGCGCTGATCATGGGTGCGGTGCCGCTGAACGAGACCGGCGCCGCCAACGGCCTCAACTCGCTGATGCGTTCCATCGGCACCTCGACCTCGGCGGCGGTGATGGGTGTCGTGCTCGCCCACATGACCATGCAGCTGGGCCCGCACATGGTGCCGACCCGGTCGGCGTTCCACACCGCGTTCTTCATCGCGATGGCGGGTGCGGTCGCGGCGATCGCCCTGACCACGTGCATCCCGATGGGCAAGAAGAAGGCCGACTGAGTCAGACCGCGATCGGCGAGTACACCACCAGCGACCAGTCCCGGCGCGGCACCAGGGCCGCGCCGAGGGAGTGCACCGCCATCGACATCGGCGCGCCGGTGCGCGGATCGCGCAGCTGCACCACCGGGCCGTCGGGCCCGAGCGCGACCGGGGGCTCGGTGGTCCAGAACTTCTCCCATTCGGGAGCCTGCGCGCACGTGTCGACGATCTCGGCGATCCGTGCCCGCGCCGCCAGTCCCGGCCCCATCACGCGAAACCCGTAGACGCACATGTGTACTTGCTGCTCCCAGTCGACCATGGCCGTTCTGGCGCGCGGATCGAGGAGCATCCATTCGAGCATCGACGCGCCCGTTTCCAGGCCGGGGAAGACGAGCCGCCACGCGGCATTGGTGGCCAGGACCTCGTAGACCGGATGCAGTTGCAGGCTGGCCGGGTGGGTGATCCCGTCGATCAGCACCTGGTCGGCCGGGCGGACCAGCGACGGCGGCGAGTCGTAGCGATGTGCCACCGACAGCGAGACCAGATGGTCGCGAAACACCTCGGGCACGTCGAGTGCGTCGAACAGCGCGGTGAGCGCCTCCAATGTCGGTGTGCGGGTACTCTGTTCGATCTTCTGGATGAGAGCGGGCGAGATGCCCGCCGCCTCGCCGAGCGCCGCCCTGGTCAGGCCCGACGATTCGCGGCGTTCGCGCAGGTACCGCGATATCGACGCGTTCGGGTCTTCCACAATGCACTCCTGTTTCGGTCGCCGGTACAAATTGGGACAGTCGTCTAGCTTGACCGAGGGTAAAGGTTTCGAAAAACTCATGTCAGCCGAGTGGGAGACCGCCTGGCTGCCCGGTCGCCGCGCCCAAGACGATTTTCGGCCTTTGTGCTGGTCGGGCCAGTGTGTTCCGGAGCGGAAGTGTTCGACACCACCCCTGCGCGGACGATTGTCGCCGGAGGGGACGGCGCGCGCTCCTGGTGCGCGCCGAGAGCGATTGCCGGGCTGATACCCGGGTGGCGCAGGGGTCCATCCGGTGGTCGCCCGTCCGCTTCGGAAAACACACGTGAGCGGGAACCGAAAGCGCTCGTGATTCGTCCAATAGGTCAGAAGGATGAACGAGAGCGGGGGGCGATGACGCAGATTCGAACCGAACGACCTGGACGGCGCACGTCCTGGATCGTCGGCATCTCCGGGATGCTGGCGGCGGCGACGGTCGTCGCTGTCGGACTGGTGTGGTGGCAGCACGATTGGGGTGATCAGTTCCCCGCGCTCGACAGCGAACGTCTCGACGAGCAGCAGATCGTGCTCGTGGATGTGTTGCGCCGTGAATACGAGCAGCCCGGCGACGGCCCGAAGTACGCCGAGGGCGTCCAGGAGGCCTGGTGCGCCGACTTCGTGAGCTGGACGATGCGCGAGGCGGGCAGGCCGCTGGCGAACCCGAACTCCGGTTCCTGGCGCATCCCCGGCGTGTACACGCTGCAGGAGTACTACCAGCAGGTCGGCCGATTCACCCGCCCCGACGTCGGCTATCGCCCGCGCACCGGCGACGTGGTGCTCTACGGTCCCGACAGCCCGCTCGGTCAGCACACCAACATCGTGCTGAAGGCGGAGGGGGACACGATCACCACCATCGGTGGCAACGAGCTGGGCGGGGTTCGGGTACGCACCATCACCCCGGCCGAAACCGCCGATCTGGTCGGTTACGGGCGATTCTGAAATCGATTGGCGCTCAAGACAACTGCGATGATCCTGGACGGCGGTACCACGCTGATGCCCGTACCATGGAACTCGCGGCGCCCGGCAGCGCCGTTGCCGGCTCCTCCGTCCTGCTTCCCCCTCATCGGCAGGACGGGGGAGTTGTGCCACCAGCAGCGGGTTCGCCGACGTCACGTACCGTGTTCGATGTGCGTGTGAAGGTGGACGGAGAGCCACGTCGTGACCCGATGTGGATCGAGTACGCCGATTTCGGCGAACGGTTCGTCACCTACGCGGTGACCGAGGAGCGCATCGCCGCCGCTGTGTCGGGAATGACCGGGCGTGGCGTGAAGATCGGACCGTTCTCGCTCGGGCCCGCGGGATTGGCCGGTTTCGTCGCCGAGGGCACGCTGGGCACCCCCGTGGTCACCCGCACGCCCGGTGACGCGCTGAGCTTCGGCGTGCGGATCCCGCTGACCCTGGCCGTGAACCTGGTTCTCGGCGGACGCAAACTGCGCTTGGCCGCCGTGGTGGAGATCGGGCTCACGCTGCACGCCCGCACCGCCGCTCCGCTGCTGGTCTTGATCGATGTCGCCCCGGTGACGGCCAAGGATGTCAGCTTCACGTTGCGCGCCGAGGCCATCGACGGTGCGTGGGAGATGCTGCTCGACCCGATCGCGGGCCTGGTGCAGCGCGAGGTCGCCAACCGGGTCAACGCCATCGTGGGCGATCCGAAGGTCCGTTCGGAGCGCGTGTTCGACATCGAGGCGATCCTGGACGGCTACCGCTCACCGCATCGCAACGACACCGTCTTCGACTGGATCGACTACCGCGAGTTCGGTCTGCGCTTCTTCACCACCATCGTCACCAGGGATCGCGTGCACGGCGTGGTCGGCCAGATGGCGGGCGGCGAGATCGAGGTGGGACCCCTGTCCGAGGGTCCGCGCGGCGCGGCCACGGTGACCGTGCGCGGGGCGATCGAGCAGCCACGGGTGATCGACCGTGGCCTCGGTGAGCCGGGTGACCTGCGAGTCTTCGATATGACGCTGCCGGTGGGGCTCGACATCACCGTCGACGTGCTCAAGGCCAACCACTACCGTGCCGACCTGGAGATTCCGCTCGTGCTCACGGCAAGGGCCGCCGAGCCGCTCCAGATCGTGATCGAGGTGCCGCCGCCCGCGCTCGAGGACATCTCGATGGAATTCACCGCGAAGGGCCTGCGGGCGGCCACCCTCGGCCGACTGGCCGGGATCAAGAAGCAGGTCATGGCGCAGGTCGTCGCGGTGGTCAGCACCGAACTGGCCGATCCGACCGCGCGCACCATCGATGTGGGCGCGGCGATCGACGGCGCGACCTGACTCGTGTGACTCGTGGGGCGAATGTTGCCATTGGTTCTGGCGGTTCCCCTGGGGTTGTGGTGCAATGAGTCGCACGTTCTAGACTCCCGGCGCGCGAGATTCGGGGAAGGCGCGCCGGGTTCGCTTACCGGTTGAAGGTCGGGTTGCGCGAAGGAGTCCTGCGATGCGTTCTGTTCCGGTGACCCGGCGGAAGTTCTTCGGGCTGGCCGCCGCCGCGGCCACGATCGGTGCCGGCCTCGCCGCCGCACCTGCCCGCGCCCAATCCTTCGGCACCATGGTCGACTACGCCGCGGGGGTTCCCTCCGCCGCGTCGATCGCGGCCGAAGGACATATCGGCGTCATCCGCTACGTCTCCGAGCGCAGGCCCGGCGCGGAGTGGATGGAAGGGAAACCGCTGCTCGCCGCCGAGGTCGAGGATCTGTGGACGCACGGCCTGTCGATCGTGTCGAACTACCAGTTCGGCAAGGGCCCGACGGCCGACTGGCGCGGTGGCCTCGAAGCGGGCAAGGAACACGCCGAACGCGGCTGGGCCATCCACACCGCCGCGGGCGGACCCGATACCGCGCCGATCTACGCCTCCATCGACGACAACCCCTCCGACGAGGAGTTCGAGGAGATGATCGCGCCCTATATCGAGGGCTGGCAGTCGGTGCTCGGACCAGAACTCGTCGGCATCTACGCCAACGCGCCGACCATCGACCGCGCACTCGACGCGGGCCTGGGTTCCTGGTTCTGGCAGCACAATTGGGGCACCGAGCGCGGATTCGTGCACGACTCCGCGCATCTGCACCAATTCGAGATCGACAAGCGCGCGATCGACGGCATCGGTGTCGATCTGAACCGGGTGCTGGCCGAGGACTACGGCCAGTGGTGAGTTAAGTCTGGCAGTGGCACGTCGACCCGTGACGCAGGTCGGGCTCATCGTCGGGCATCACGCACAGCGGCGCCCTGGTGTCGGGTGCGGAATGGTTCCCGAGCCACGACATCAGCGACCACCGCGACAGACCCGACAGCGCCGACCCGACGCTGGCGAACGACAGCGAGGAGATCGCGGACCCGAACGACCCGATCGAGCCGATGGACAGCACCGATCCGACACTGCCGATCGACAACACCGAATAGGCCGATCCGATCGACAGGATCGACCCCTCGGATCGATACGAGAGAATCGAGCGGCTGCTCCGGCTCGACCGAACATTCCGGGAAGAACCATGCGTGGTCGCCATCGTCTCGGTCTACCACACCGCTCATCCAGCGGGAACCCTGCGCGAGCACAGAGCAACGTAAGCACATGGGTAAATCACCGGGTACGGGCTCACCGAGCCACAACCATGGTCTGGCCGCCAACGCAAACCTCCCCGCAGCTCAGGTCTGGCCTGAAGTCGCGGGGAGGCGGGGGAGCACCTAGACGGTGAAGAAGCCGAGGGTGGGCATGAACGTGCAGGTGCGCGGTGCGGCGCCCTCGGCGGCGGTGGTGAGCGAACCCGAGATCACCGCGACCACGCGGCCGTGGCCGGTGTTCGCGATCGCCGACAGGGTGGCCGGACCGCCGGGGTTGATCTTGGCCTCGTCGGTCAGCGTCTGGATCGCGGACTGACGGGTGTCGAGGTTGAGCCACTGCACCGTCATCGGCGGGTTCTGCTCGCCGGTCGGGGCCTTGGTGCCGAGCGCGGTGAATACGAAACCGGCCTGTCCGGCGGCGGGGCCGGGCGGGGGCAGCTGTGCCGGACCGGCGACCGCGAGCGCGGTGCCGACCGAATCGGCGCCGTCACCGATGCAGCCCTTGCCGATCGTCGGGTACAGGAACTGCGCGATGGCCGGGCCGTCCTGCGGGAGCTCGGGACCGCCGCCGCCGCTGCCGTCGAGGAAGGTGATGATCCGCTCGAGGGTGGCCTTGATGGCGGGCGGCAGGTTCAGCGTGGCCAGCAGTACGCGCGCCTGATCGAGCAGGGCGGTCTGCGGGCTGGCGACGTCGGCGGGGCCTGCGACCAGGCCCGCCACGGCGGGGGCGAAGGCGGCTAGCGCGTCGACAGGGACGCCTTCCGGCACCATCGGGACGCTGATCGGCGCCGCCTGTGGGGCTGGCGCGGGCGCGGCGATAGATGCAGGCGCGGCGAGCATGGCGCCTGCCGCGATGGCGAGAGCGGTCGTTGCGATCCGCGATCCTCGGCTACGAAGCACTTGTCTAGCCGTCCTTACCTCGGTTTTGCGATGGGCGAGGGTTGTCGACCCCAACATGTCGGGGGTCACTCTAAGGACAACGCTGCCGTGTTGTACAGCCGCCGGGCCCTGAGCGGATCACCGGCCGAAACCATGTTCATCGACGCTAGCCCTGACCGGTGTTACACCTGGGGATGTTGATGCAAATGTTATCCATGGTGTCGGGGTGGCCGGTGGCCGCCGGTGGCTCGCGGCCGCCTGGTTAAAGTAGCGGAGCACCGCGAAATGGCGCGCGACGCCACCCATCCGACCGAAAGCCTGGCCTTGAACCGACACCTCCGATGGGCTCTCGCGCTGCTCGGACTGTCCGTGCTCGCCAGGCTGGCCTGGATGCTCTTCGCCCCGAACGGGCTCAATGTCGTCGATCTGCACGTGTACGTCGACGGCTCGGCCTCGCTGCTCACCGATCGGCTCTACGACTTCACCTACTCCGAGGTGACGCCGGACTTCCCGCTGCCGTTCACCTATCCACCGTTCGCGGCGCTGGTGTTCTTCCCGCTGCACTATCTGCCGTTCACGCTGGTGGCGGTCGGCTGGATGCTGGCCACGGTGGCCGCGCTCTACGGCGTGATCCGGATCAGCTTCGAACTGCTCCTCGGTGCGGCGAAGGCGAAGCAGACGCCGTGGATCACCGCGGCCGTCGGCTGGACCGCGCTCGGCGTCTGGCTGGAGCCGGTGCGGACCACGATCGACTACGGCCAGGTCAATGTGTTCCTGGTGCTCGGCGCGATGCTGGCCGTGCGCAGTGCGCGGTGGTGGATCTCGGGCACCCTCGTCGGCGTGATCGCCGGCATCAAGCTGACCCCGGCCATCACCGGTCTGTACTTCGTGGCGCAGCGGCGCTGGGCGACGGTGCTGTGGTCGGCGGGGGCCTTCGGGCTGACCGTCGCTGTGAGCTTTCTCATCAATGCCCACGAGGCGAAGCGTTATTTCGGCACCTTGCTCGGCGATGCGGACCGGATCGGCCCCGTCGGCTCGGTGTGGAACCAGTCGCTGCGCGGCGCGCTGAGCCGCATCCTGGGTTACGACGTGCAGTCCGGGCCGTGGTGGCTGGCCGCGGTAGCGGTCACGGCGGTGCTGGCGTTCTGCGCGTGGCGCACCCTCGGCCCCGACGACCGGCTCGGCACCCTGGTGCTGGTGCAGCTGTTCGGGCTGATGATCTCGCCGATCTCCTGGTCGCACCACTGGGTCTGGCTGATCCCGACCGCGCTGTGGCTGCTCTATGGGCCGCTGCGAGACGAGCGGGTGGCGCGGATCATCGCCGGGTTCTGGGTGCTGACGATGTTGGTGGGCGTGCCGTGGGTGCTCTCGTTCGCGCAGCCGACGATCTGGACTATCCCGCGCCCGTGGCCGCTGGCCTGGCTCGGCGCGGTCGACGTGATCGGCGTGTTCGTACTGCTCGGCTGGCTGATCTGGCGCGGTCGCGAGACCTTGCGCGCTCAACTCCCCGGCCGTCGCACGGCCGAGGTGCCCGCGAGCTGACGCTCAGCCGACGAGGTCGTCGATGGTGTGCGCCATCGCCGTATCGAGCGCGGTGAGCCCACCCGCCGAATGCGTACTCAGCGTGAAACGCAGTGTGCGCCAACGGATATCGATATCGGGATGATGATCGGCAGCCTCGGCCGCGGTGGCGACCTTGCGGACCGTCTCGATGCCGGCGAGGAAACTCGGTGCCTGCACGGTGCGGGTGATCGCGTCACCGTCGCGTGACCACTCCGGAAGAGTGGCCAGTGCGATGGTGAGTTCGGGGGCGGAGAGCAACGGAGTACCCATACTTCGGTTGTACCCCTCCGCCTACTTGGCGCGCGCCAGCTTCAACGCCTTTTTGAGATCTTTACCGCATGTTCCGGCGGCCTCGGCCTTCTTCATCCGCATGATGACGACGGGGCATTTGAAGCAGCGCGTCTTCTTCCTGCAGCACTTTTTCTTCGGCTTCAGGCTCGAGACCTTCTTCGCCTTCACCTTGCCCATGGGAGTTAGCGTAACCTAAGTACAAAGCCTGACACGAGGTCGCGGCGAAGGTACCGGTAGGGTGTAACAGGCCGCGATGCCAGATGAATGCGCGCCAAATACATCAACAGCAGGAGGATTGAGGCGTGTCGTCTTCACGCGATTTTCGCAACGTCGCCATCGTGGCCCACGTCGACCACGGCAAGACGACGCTGGTGGACGCCATGCTTCGTCAGTCGGGCGCGTTCGCTGAGCGAGCCGAACTGGTCGACCGAGTCATGGACTCCGGCGATCTCGAGCGCGAGAAGGGCATCACCATTCTCGCGAAGAACACCGCCGTCCATCGCCATAACCCCGACGGTTCTCTCACCGTCATCAACGTGATCGACACCCCCGGCCACGCCGACTTCGGTGGCGAGGTCGAGCGCGGCCTGTCCATGGTCGACGGCGTCGTGCTGCTCGTCGACGCGTCCGAGGGCCCGCTGCCCCAGACCCGTTTCGTGCTGCGCAAGGCGCTGGCGGCGAAGCTGCCGGTGATCCTGGTCGTCAACAAGACCGACCGCCCGGACGCCCGCATCGCCGAGGTCGTCTCCGAGTCGCACGACTTGCTGCTCGACCTGGCCTCCGACCTCGACGACGAGGCCGCCGAAGCCGCCGAGCTCGCGCTGGATCTGCCGGTGCTCTACGCCTCCGGCCGTGAGGGCAAGGCGTCGAAGGTCGAGCCGGAAAACGGTTCCGCACCCGACGCCGAGAACCTCGACGCCCTGTTCGAGGTGCTGATGGACTACATCCCGGCGCCGAAGAGCAACAAGGACGCGCCGCTGCAGGCTCACGTCACCAACCTCGACGCGTCGGCGTTCCTCGGCCGTCTTGCCCTGGTCCGCATCTACGCGGGCGAGCTGCGCAAGGGTCAGAACGTCACCTGGATCAACGCCGACGGCGCCAAGACGGTCAAGATCACCGAGCTGCTCCAGACGATCGGTGTCGAGCGTCAGCCCGGCGAGGTCGCCGAGGCCGGTGACATCGTCGCCATCGCCGGTATCCCCGACATCATGATCGGCGACACCCTCGCCGATCCGGAGAACCCGGTCGCGCTGCCGCGCATCACCGTCGACGAGCCCGCCATCTCGGTGGTCATCGGCACCAACACCTCGCCGCTGGTCGGCCGGGTGCAGGGCCACAAGCTCACCGCCCGCATGCTCAAGTCGCGCCTGGATTCCGAGCTCATCGGTAACGTCTCGCTGCGCGTGCTCGACATCGGCCGTCCCGACGCCTGGGAGGTGCAGGGTCGTGGTGAGCTGGCGCTGGCCATCCTGGTCGAGCAGATGCGCCGTGAGGGCTTCGAGCTCACCGTCGGTAAGCCGCAGGTGGTCACCAAGCAGGTCGACGGCAAGACCCACGAGCCGTTCGAAGAGCTGACCATCGACTGCCCCGACGAGTACCTGGGCGCGATCACTCAGCTGCTGGCCGCCCGCAAGGGCAAGATGGTGCAGATGAGCAACCACGCCGCCGGCTGGGTGCGCATGGAGTTCATCGTCCCCTCGCGTGGCCTGATCGGCTTCCGCACCGTGTTCCTCACCGAGACCCGCGGCACCGGCATCGCCAACGCCGTCGCCCACGGTTACGCCCCGTGGGCCGGTGAGATCCGCGCTCGCCACACCGGTTCGCTGGTGTCCGACCGCGCGGGCACCGTCACCCCGTTCGCGATGATCCAGCTGGCCGACCGTGGTCAGTTCTTCGTCGAGCCGGGTGCTGACACCTACGAGGGCATGGTCGTGGGCATCAACCCGCGTGCCGAGGATCTCGATATCAACGTGACCCGCGAGAAGAAGCTGACCAACATGCGCAGCGCCAACGCGGACACCTTCGAGACCATGGCCAAGCCGTTGCAGCTCGACCTCGAGCTGGCGATGGAGTTCTGCACCGAGGACGAGTGCGTGGAGGTCACCCCCGAGGTGGTCCGCGTGCGCAAGCTGGTGCTGGGCGCCAACGAGCGGGCCCGCGACCTGTCGCGTCGCAAGGCTCGCGACAAGGCCGCCGCGAACTAGTCGGCAGTAGTGTCGAACGGCGTCGGCCGGGTACCGGAAACGGACCCGGCCGACGCCTTTTCGTTGGCCTGATATCGGCCGGACGGCAGTGGATGGAGGGGTTGGGTAGAGTGCGCAAGGTGAGTCTGGGGCGGCGCGCAGGGTGGCGTGCGATGGTGCTGGCGATGATTGCCTCGACGGCGGTCGTGGCCGGTTGCACGGCGAATCCGCCACCGCCGATCGAGTCCTCCGACTCTCCCAAGACCACCCAGGCCAAGCCGGGCAAGAACACCGTCGTCGTCGCGATCGACGACATCGGGATCGGGTTCAACCCGCATCTGCGCTCGGATCAGTCGCCGGTGACCAGCGCGGTGAGTTCGATGGTGCTGCCGAGCCCGTTCCGCGCCGCGCCGAGCCCCGTGCATCCCGGTCTGGTCGACTGGGTGCCCGACACCTCGCTGATCGTGTCGGCCGATGTGACGGCCCAGGAGCCGTTCACCATCACCTACACCCTGCGTAATCAGGCCAATTGGTCCGATGGCGCTCCGATCGCCGCCGAGGACTTCCGGTTCCTCTGGCAGCAGATGATCAGCCAGCCCGGCGTGGTGGACCCGGCCGGCTACCGGCTCATCTCCGATGTGGCGTCCTCGGGGGGCGGCAAGACGGTGACGGTCACCATGACCCAGCCCTATCCGGCCTGGCGTGAACTGTTCTCGAATCTGCTGCCCTCGCACCTGGTGAAGGACTCGCCGGGTGGGTTCACCAGCGGGCTGGTCGACAAGATCCCGGTCTCGGGCGGCAATTTCACCATCAAATCGGTCGATCGCGGACGCGACGAGATCCTGCTCGAACGCAACGACCGCTTCTGGGGCACCCCGGCCTCCCCGGATCAGATCCAGTTCCGTCGCGGCGGCACACCCTCGCAGCTGGCCGAATCGTTGCGCACCGGCGACGCGCAGATGGCGCTCGTGCACGGCGGCGTGGCGACCCAGGCGCAACTGGCCGCGATCCCGTCGGTGCGGACCACGATCATGCCGCAGGCCCGCGAACTGCAACTCGCGCTCAACGGCCGTTCCGGCGATCTCGCCGATGTGCGGGTCCGCAAAGCGGTGCTCGCGCTGCTCGACCCCGCCCTGCTGGCGACCGTCGGCGCGCAGACCGGCGGTTGGGTGGAACCCGCACGCGCCCAAGTGCTTTCGCCGTCGAGTCCCGGCTATGTGCCCACCGCGCCGCCGCGGATGACCGCCGACGAAGCGTTCGCGCTGCTGGCGGAGGCGGGCTTCGGCCGCGCACCGGAGGCGCAGCAGACCGGTTCGCCCACCTCGCCCGCGCCGCGCCCGCGCTCGGTGGCGCGCAACGGCAAGGGGCTGTCGGTGCGGATCGGCGCCGTCACCGAGGACGCGTCGGCGCTGGCCGTCGCCAACACCGCCGCCGACCAATTGCGCAGTGCCGGTATCGATGCCACCGTTCGCGGCCTGGCCGCCGATGAGCTGTACGGCAAGGACCTCACCGAATCCTCGATCGACGCCATCGTCGGCTGGGAGCTCGCGGGCGGCGACCCCGCCACCGCGCTCGCCTCACGCTACGGCTGCCCGCCCGTCGAGCCGGCCGGCGCCGAAGGTCCCGCGTTGGCCGCGGCCGAGGCGTATCGCAAGGCGCCCAGCAATATCGGCGGTGTGTGTGATCCGACCCTGCAACCCTCGATCGACGAAGCGCTGCGGGGGTTCGAGGTGCCGCGGATCCTGGCCGAATCCGAGCCACGGTTGTGGGAACTGGCGACCGTGTTGCCGATCGTGCAGGACAACGTCGTCGCGGCGGCCGGTCCGCGCGTCGACGGTGTGTCGCTGTCGGGCGCCATCCAGGTCGGCATCTTCGGTGATACAGCACAGTGGCGGAGGATCCCATGACCGAGACCGGCGGCCTGCTCCTGGTCCACGCCCACCCCGATGACGAAACCCTCACCACGGGCGGCACTATCGCGCACTACCGCCGCCGTGGTGTCCCGGTGACCGTGGTGACCTGCACGCTCGGTGAGGAGGGTGAGGTCATCGGTGAACGGTGGTCGCGCCTGATCGCCGCCGAAGCCGACCAGCTCGGCGGATACCGCATCGGCGAACTCACCGCCGCGCTGTCGGCCCTCGATGCGGGCGAGCCGTGGTTCCTCGGCGGCCCCGGCCGGTGGCGCGATTCCGGCATGGCAGGCACGCCGTCGGCGGCGAACCCACGGGCCTTCGTGAATTCCGGTGACGCCGCCGTCGACGCGCTCGTGGCGGTGATCCTCGAACTGCGGCCCCGGGTCGTCGTCACCTACGACCCGCGCGGCGGCTACGGCCATCCCGACCACATCCGCGCGCACGAGATCACCACCGCGGCGGTCGCGGCCGCTGCCGATCAGGGCTGGGACGTCCCCAAGTTCTACTGGACCGTCACCGACGGCGACCTGCTGCGCCAGCACACCGCCGCGCTGGCTCGCCGCACGGTCGATGAACTGCCCGGCGCGCTGCCCGCGGGCTGGCGTCTGCCGGTCGAGGCGGAACTGGCCGCCATGTCGACGAGCGGGGTGACCACCGTGGTCGACGTCTCCGACGCGGTCTCGGCCAAGCGTGCCGCCATGCGCGCGCACGCCACCCAGGTCACCGTCGCGCCGAGTGGCCGGGAATTCGCTCTGTCGAACAACATCGCGCTGCCGGTGCTGCCGGAGGAACATTTCAGGCTGGTGCGCGGCACTCGTGGCCAGGTGGGCGCCGACGGATTCGAGCACGACCTGTTCGCCGGTCTCGATTGAGTCGCTAGCCACAGGGTTGCCATCGCGGATCGGCGCGCGTGCCGGTACCGTTCCGGTGTCCGCGTTCTCGGGTGTTCTCACACGATGGGTGGCGTGTCATGACCGCTGTGGGTGATCGGCCGGATCTCGACGCCGAGGACGCCGGGTATCACAAGTCCCTCGGCAGACGTCAGCTGATGATGATCGCGATCGGCGGGGCGATCGGCACCGGCCTGTTCCTGAGTTCGGGTGGCAGGCTGGCCAGTGCGGGGCCCATGCTGTGGGTCGTCTACGCGGTCTGCGGTGTGTTCGTGTTCTTCATCCTGCGCGCACTGGGCGAGCTGGTGCTGCACCGGCCCACATCCGGTTCGTTCGTCTCCTACGCGCGCGAATTCCTCGGGGAGAAAGCCGCTTTCGTCGCGGGCTGGATGTATTTCCTGAACTGGTCGATGACCGGCATCGCCGACTCGACCGCCATCGCGCTGTACTTCCACTACTGGCAGCCGATGACCTCGGTGCCGCAATGGGTGCTGGCGCTGATCGCCTTGGTGATCGTGCTGATCGTGAACCTGGTGAGCGTCAAGGCATTCGGTGAGCTGGAGTTCTGGGCCGCGCTGGTGAAGGTGACCGCGCTGTGTGCCTTCCTGGTGATCGGCACGGTGTTCCTGCTGGGGCGCTTCACCATTCGTGGCGAACAGACCGGGCCGCCGATGATCTCCGAGCACGGTGGCATGTTCCCGACCGGCATTCTGCCGCTGGTGCTCGTCACCTCGGGCGTGATCTTCGCCTATGCCGCCGTCGAATTGGTCGGTACGGCGGCGGGGGAGACCAAGGATCCCGAGAAGCTGATGCCGCGGGCGATCAACTCGGTGATCCTGCGGATCGCGGTGTTCTACGTCGGATCGCTGCTGTTGCTCGGACTCCTGCTGCCGTACACGTCCTATCACGCGGGGGAGAGCCCGTTCGTCACGTTCTTCGCCGCGCTCGGCGTGCCCGGCATCGGATCGCTGATGAACATCGTCGTGCTCACCGCGGCGTTCTCCAGTCTCAACGCGGGTCTGTATTCGACCGGGCGCATCCTGCGTTCGATGTCGATGCGCGGTAGCGCCCCTCGGTTCACCTCGGTGATGAGCAGCCACGGTGTGCCCTACGGCGGGATCCTGCTCACCTTCGGCATCGCGCTGCTCGGAGTGGTGCTCAACGGGTTCGTTCCGGATCAGGCCTTCGAGATCGTCTTGAATGTCGCCTCGCTGGGCATCCTGGCGTCGTGGGCCACCATCGTGCTCTGTCAGTTGCGGATGTGGCACCTGTGGAAGCGGGGGCAGCTCGAGCGGCCCGCGTTCCGGATGATGGGCGCGCCGTACACCGGCTGGGCCACGCTGGCCTTCCTGTGCACGGTGCTGGTCCTGATGGCGATCGACCGCCCGGTCGGCACATGGACGGTGGCGAGCCTGCTGCTGATCGTGCCCGCGCTGCTGATCGGCTGGCGGTTCTCCCGGGCGCGCGCGGCACAGCAGACCGCTTCGGCCGAATAGACTCACGCGCATGGTGACCGATCGCGATCAGCCCACCGCCGTGCTGCGGTCCGCACGCATCTCCGGCGTGGCGGATCCGCTGATCTCGGGTCTCATCGTCGTGCTGCTGCTGGTCGACGCGCTGATCACCCTGGCCGTCGAAGTGCTGTTCCTGCCCCTGTACATCGGCTCGCTGGCGTTTCCGGTGGTGGCGCTGTTCGCCGCACCCATCAACATCGCGCTGGTCTACGGCATGGAATCGGTGACCGACCGGATCGGCTTCACCTTCGCCCCGATCGTGGTGTGGGTCTTCGGGTTCCTGGTCTGCGCCTCGCGCGGCCCCGGCGGTGACATCATGCTCGGCAGTGACGGCCGCACCCTGTTGTTGTTCGCCTGCGGTGTGCTCGCGCCCGCGGGGTACATGTACTACCGGTCGAACGTCAGCCGGTAGCTTTCGTCTTCTGCCAGGGCCAGCGCCCGGTCAGTTCGAGTTCGAGCGAGTAGCTCAGGAACGTCCGCACCAGCACGATCAAGGCCAGCACACCCACACTGGTGAACGTCGGTGCGATGGCGACCGTGCGGATGATGTCGGCCGCGACCAGGAATTCCAGTCCGAGCAGGATCGCCCGGCCGAGCCCGCGCCGATAGGTGCTGTAGGCGAGCTCGAACTCCTCGTGCCCGGCCAACTGTCGCAGGAAGCGGACCGTGCCCACGAACGCGCCGATGACGATGGCCGCGACGCCCGCGGCGTCCAGCACCTTGCCCGCGTTCTCGATAACCTCGGTGAAATGCACGAATCACCCCTAGCGTCAGCGGCACGGCGATCGAATCGAACGCTACGCCGCGTCGCTGGCGTCCGCGCCGCTATCGGGCTCGGCGGGTCTTGCGGACCTTGTCAGCGTTTGCCGAGTCCGCCCGGGGTCACTTCTTCGATCAGGGCCGCGGCCTGATCGATCGGGATGTCGACCACCCGGTAGGCCTTCTTGCCCGCGGCGGTGGCCGCGACGACGGTGGCGAGTCCGGCCCGGCGCTGCCAGTAGGTCTGTCGCACAGTCCATCCGATGATGCCCGGCGCTTCGAGACAGTCCCGATTGCGGTCGAGGCTGCCGCGACGGGTGATCAGCCAGGTCGGGCCGGTGGTGCCGGGGAGCACGCGGTGGCCGAGGCCGCGGTAGCGGTCCTCGGCGAGCAGGGCCATGACGACGGCGAAGACCACCGGGAAGGTCCAGGCCCACGGTGCCGGCTGACCCCCCGTGAGCACGACGGCGAGCATGGCGACGACAACGATTCCGACGGGCCACGCGGCGCGGGTGTAGCGGCGACGGCGGGCGGCGGGTCCGTGCCTGCGCAGCTCGACGGTGCCGAGGGCGGAACCGGTGATCGGTTGTGGCGTGGCCGAATCGGCCGATGCTCCGGCCCGCGGGCCCCGGCGGCTGCGCAGTAGTTCGTCGAGGGTGCGTTCGACGGCGACGCGTGGCGCCTGGGGAAGGATCTTCTGGCGCGGGTTCTCGCCGGTCATGATCATTTCCAGCTGGGCCGCCCGGGCGGCGCGCAACAGGAGCGGTTCGTTGAGGGTGGCGCCACGGAAGCGGGCCAGGTCGAGGGTGATCTGGCGGGTGGTGAACAGCCCGTGGCGCAGGTGCAAGGTGGTGCCGTTGTCGAGCACACGCAGGCCGAACCAGGTGGCGAGGTACTGGCCGCACGCGGCGAGGCTCACCAGCGCCAACGTCAGCACGGTCAACCCCGCGATGGTGATCGTGACGATCGCCGCGGTGTCGTCGTCGAGGTGCTGCACGACAGCGCTTTCCGACAGCACGTCGATCACCCCGTACTGCGCGCCGAGCCCCGCGATGGGTGCCACGACAGCCAGTCCGGTCAGCGACAGCGGCGCGTAGCGCACCCAGGCCGCCCGCCAGTGCCCGATCTCCACCCCGGACTCGGCGAGCGCGTCAGGGCGCGAAACATGGGGCGCTCCGGCCGCGTCGACGTGGTCGGGCGCGTGTTGGCCGGTGTGGGAGAGCAATTCGGCCCGCAGCGCCGGGATCTGACTCGTATCGAGCGCGTCGAGCTTGAACTCCTCGCCCTTGTCGGTCTGCTTGCCGGTACCGATCGCCAGCACCGCCAGCCCCAGCACCCGGTGCAGCAGGTCGGCTTCCACGTCCACCGACCGGATGCGCGGCCTCGGCACCGACAGGGTCCGGCGTGCCACGATTCCACTGCGCAGCTGCACGTGATCGGCGTCGATCCGATACGACGTCGTGAACCAGCGCGCGACACCGAACGCCGCGACCAGCACCACCGGGATGAGACTCCACAGCGGGTTGCCGCTGGTCGTGCCGACGATGATCGAACCGAGCAGCACCGGAATGTATTTCATGATCTCGTTGACCGGATACACCAGCAGCATGCGCGGGTCGAGGCGCTGCCATTCGACGGGCTGGATCACGTCGCGTCCCCGCGGTGCTGCGCGGCGATCGCGGTCAGCCGCAGCACCGTCTCCTCGGCCACCGGCAGGTCGAGCGCACTGATCTTCACCGCCCCGGCCGACGACGCGGTGGTCACGGTGACCGTCGCCAGCCCCAGGATCCGTTCCAGCGGCCCACGCTCGGTGTCCACGGTCTGCACCCGCGAGATCGGCGCGACCCGTGACTCCTGATCCAGCCACCCCACCCGCGTGTACACGGCCTCATCGGTCACCTCCCACCGATGCACCGCGTACCGCCACAGCGGGATCACCACGACGGCGAGCACCGCGAGCACCACGAGCGCCAGCCCGGCGAGCACCTGCCAGCCGCGACGGTCCCCGTCGAGCACCGCCCACACCCCGAGCACGACGACCGACACCACCACGCCGATCGCGTTCTCCAACGCCCACAGCAGCTTGGCCTTCGAACTCGGACGCCAGGCCGGTTCGGCCAGGATGGTGGAACGCGGCAGTGACATGCTGCCCATGGTTCCATGCGCGTGCGACGGTTTCACCCCGTCGGGAATACGCGTGGTCACGGTGGAGGTTGTCGTCGGACAAGGACGACCACGCCGCGCCCGCCACGGGCCCGTGACCAGCCGACCACACGTCCGGGGAAGAAGTAGCGCATGATCGACGGGGTGACCGACCTTCCGAAGCCGAGCGTTCCGATGTCGCCGCCGAGTCCCGCCGCGATGCGACGGGCCCTGCGCCGAGCCCGCGACGGCGTCACGTTGAACGTCGACGAGGCCACCGTCCTGCTGCATGCCACCGGCGACGACCTCGCCGACCTGTGCGCCAGCGCCGCCAGAGTCCGCGACGCGGGCCTGGAATCGGCGGGCCGCCCACGCACGATCAGCTATTCGCGCAATGTGTTCATCCCGCTCACCAAGCTGTGCCGCGACAAGTGCCATTACTGCACGTTCGTCACCGTGCCCGGCAAGCTGCGCGCCGAGGGCAAGGGCATGTTCCTCGAACCCGACGAGGTGCTCGAGATCGCCCGCCAGGGCGCCGCCCTGGGGTGCAAGGAAGCGCTGTTCACCCTCGGTGACCGGCCGGAGGACCGCTGGCCAGAGGCCGCGCAGTGGCTCGACGAGCGCGGCTACGACTCCACCCTCGACTATCTGCGCGCCGTCTCCATTCTCGTGCTGGAGGAGACCGGCCTGCTGCCGCATCTGAACCCCGGCGTGATGAGCTGGAACGAGATCTCGCGCCTCAAGCCCGTCGCCCAGTCCATGGGCATGATGCTCGAAACCACCGCCACCAGGCTGTTCACCGACAAGGGCGAATGCCACTACGGCAGCCCCGACAAGGATCCCGCGGTCCGGTTGCGCTCGATCACCGACGCGGGCAGGCTCTCGGTGCCCTACACCACCGGCATCCTGGTGGGCATCGGCGAGAATCTCACCGAGCGCGCCGAGTCGATCATGGCGATCCGCAAGCAGCACAGGGAGTTCGGGCACATCCAGGAAGTGATCGTGCAGAACTTCCGCGCCAAGGACGACACCGCCATGCGCGATGTTCCCGATGCGGGCGTCGCGGAGTTCCTGGCGACCGTCGCGGTGACGCGGTTGCTGCTCGGCCCCGATGTTCCGGTGCAAGCCCCGCCGAACCTGGTGTCGCACAGTGATTGCCGGGCGCTGATCGACGCCGGCATCGACGATTGGGGTGGGGTGTCGCCGGTGACGGTCGACCACGTCAACCCCGAACGCCCGTGGCCGAATCTGGACACCCTGCGCGAGATCACCGAGGCGGCCGGGTTCACCCTCGTCGAGCGCACCTCCGCGCACCCGAAATACGTTCGCGCGGGCCATCCCTGGATCGATCCCCGGATCGGCGCGCACGTCGACGCGCTCACCGACCCCGCGACGGGCCTGGCCAGGCCCGAGGCCGTGCCGGTCGGCCTGCCGTGGCAGGAACCCGACGAGTCGTGGGATTCGGTCGGCCGTGTCGACCTGAACACCGCCATCGACACCGAGGGACGAAACACCGACAGCCGCAGCGATTCCGGGCTCGGTCAGGAAGTCGTCGGCGCGTTCGGCGACTGGGAGACGATTCGCGAACACGCCCGCGACCTGGCCGTCGTCGCGCCCGAGCGTCTCGATTCCGAGGTGCTCGACGCCCTGCGCGCCGCGGAGAAGGACCCGGCGGGTCTGACCGACGATCAGTACCTGGCCCTGGCCACCGCCGACGGCGCGAACATGGAAGCCGTTGCCGCACTGGCCGACTCGTTGCGACGCGAGGTCTCCGGCGACGAGGTCACCTACGTGGTGAACCGCAATATCAACTTCACCAATATCTGCTACACCGGCTGCCGCTTCTGCGCCTTCGCCCAGCGCAAGGGCGACGCGGACGCCTTCACCCTCAGCACCGACGAGGTCGCCGACCGCGCGTGGGAGGCCCACGTCGACGGCGCCACCGAGATCTGCATGCAGGGCGGCATCGATCCCGAACTCCCCGTCACCGGCTACGCCGACCTGGTCCGCGCCATCAAGGCGCGGGTGCCGTCGATGCACGTCCACGCGTTCAGCCCGATGGAGATCGTCAACGGCGCCTCGCGCGGGGGCCAGAGCATCCACGACTGGCTGTCGGCGCTGAAGGAGGCCGGATTGGGCTCGATCCCCGGAACGGCCGCCGAAATCCTCGACGACGAGGTCCGCTGGGTGCTCACCAAGGGCAAACTCCCCACCTCGGCCTGGATCGAGGTCATCACCACCGCGCACAAGCTGGGCATCCCGTCGAGCTCGACGATGATGTACGGACATGTGGACAACCCGAAGCACTGGGTGGGCCACCTGCGGGTGCTGCGCGGCATCCAGGACGAGACGGGCGGCTTCACCGAGTTCGTCCCGCTCCCGTTCGTCCACCAGAGCGCACCGCTCTACCTGGCCGGCGCGGCCCGGCCGGGCCCCACCAACCGCGACAACCGCGCGGTCCACGCGCTGGCCCGGATCATGCTGCACGGCCGCATCCACAACATCCAGACCAGCTGGGTGAAACTGGGTACCCTCGGTACCCAGGCCATGCTCACCGGCGGCGCCAACGATCTGGGTGGCACGCTGATGGAGGAGACCATCTCCCGGATGGCCGGTTCCCAGCACGGTTCGGCGAAAACCGTCGCCGAGCTCACCGAGATCGCGGCGGGCATCGACCGTCCGGTCCGCGAACGCACCACCACCTACGGAGTGGTGGAAGCCAAACCGGCACCGTTGCCATTGGCTATCGGATGATTGTCAGTGTGAGTTAGGGCAGGCTGACCTGGGAGTAATGTGGGCGGTCGGGATAGTGTTTCGTGGGCGGAGTAACCCCGCAGGTGAGGACAGACTAGGAGAACGGCAGTGCCGTACATCATCGCTGAACCGTGCGTTGACGTGAAGGACAAGGCGTGCATCGAGGAATGCCCCGTGGATTGCATCTACGAGGGCGGTCGCATGCTCTACATCCAACCCGACGAGTGCGTGGACTGTGGTGCGTGTGAGCCGGTCTGCCCCGTGGAGGCGATCTTCTACGAGGACGACACTCCGGATCAGTGGAGCGGTTACATCAACGCCAACGTCGACTTCTTCAACGAGCTGGGATCCCCCGGTGGCGCGACCAAGGTCGGTGTGGTCGATTTCGACCCCGCCTTCATCAAGGCGCTGCCCCCGATGGCCGAAGAGTGAGCGCAGGGGTGCCCACCCAGAGCCGGAAGGGCCGGGTGAGCGGCCTGCTGCCCGATTTTCCCTGGGACACCATCGCGGCGGTCAAACAGAAGGCGGCCACCCACCCCGGTGGCCTCGTCGACCTGTCCGTGGGTACACCGGTGGACCCGGTCGATCCGCTGATCCGGGCGGCCTTGGGTTCGGTGGCGGCTGTTCCCGGCTATCCGACCACGCACGGCACCCCTGAGCTGCGCTCCGCCGCCGTCGCTGCGTTGGCGCGCCGGTTCGGCGTCACCGGCGTCGACCCGGCGGCGGTGCTGCCGGTGCTCGGCACGAAAGAGCTCATCGCCGGGCTGCCGCGACTGCTCGGTGTCGGCACCGACGATCTGGTGGTGATCCCCGAGATCGCCTATCCGACCTATGAGGTCGGCGCGCTGCTGGCGGGCGCGAAGCCTTGGCGCGCAGACGGTCTCACTCAGGTCGGTCCGCAGAATCCGGCGCTGATCTTCGTGAACTCGCCCTCGAACCCCACCGGCAAGGTGCTGCCCGTCGAGCACTTGCGCAAGGTGGTGGCGTTCGCGCGTGAGCGCGGCGCGATCGTCGCGTCCGACGAGTGCTACCTGGGCCTGACCTGGGAGGGCGAGGCCGTGTCGATCCTCGACCCCCGCGTCTGCGACGGTGACCACACCGGCCTGCTGGCCATCCACTCCCTGTCGAAGACCTCGAACCTGGCCAGCTACCGTGCCGGTTTCCTCGCTGGTGACCCGGAACTCGTGGCCGAGCTGCTCGAGGTGCGCAAGCACTCCGGCATGATCATGCCGTTCCCGATCCAGGCCGCGATGACCGCCGCGCTCAGCGACGACGTGCACGAGGCCGAGCAGCGCGAGCGTTACCGTGCCCGCCGCGAAATCCTGCGAAAAGCTTTGACGCAGGCGGGTTTCCGCATCGACTTCTCCGAAGCCGGTCTGTACCTGTGGGTTACCCGCGGCGAGCCCTGCCGCGTCACCCTGGACTGGCTCGCCGAACGCGGAATCCTCGCCGCCCCCGGCGATTTCTACGGTCCCCGTTCGCCCGAGCACGTGCGTATCGCCCTCACTGCCACCGACGAACGCATCGCCGAAGCGGCCGCACGCCTGTCCTGAACGCCGTCCGCACGAACCGCTGGGTAGATCGCGCCCAGCGGTTCGCGCTGTCCGCCGCGGCCGATATCGTGTGGACACAGGGGCGGTAGCTGTCCTGCACAAGATCGAGAGGCACAGCGGAATGCACGGGGTGGAGTTCAGTGCGGGCACGGTCTTCGCGGGGTACCGGATCGACCGGCTGCTCGGCCGGGGCGGCATGGGCACCGTGTACCTCGCGGCGCATCCGCGCCTGCCTCGGCAGGTGGCGCTGAAACTGCTCAATCGCGAACTGTATTCCGACGACGAGGTCCGTGGGCGGTTCGAGCGTGAGGCGGACGTGTCCGCCCATCTCGATCATCCCGGCATCGTCTCGGTGCTCGACCGCGGCGTCGAAGACGGCCTGATGTGGATCTCCATGCAGTACGTCGACGGCCGCGACGCCTCGGTGTTCCGCGGCGAGCCGCTGGATCCGGCGCGGGCGGTCGGGATCATCGCGCAGACCGCCGAAGCGCTGGATTACGCCCATGATCGCGGCGTGCTGCACCGAGATGTGAAGCCCGCCAACATCTTGCTGGCCCCCAGCCGCTCCGGCGACCGCGTTCTGCTCACCGATTTCGGTATCGCCCGGCTGCGCGGCGACGCCCGCCAGCTCACCCGCACCGGAGCCTTTCTCGCCACCCTCGCCTACGCGTCGCCCGAACAACTCTCGGGCGCTCCGGTCGACCACCGCTGCGACCAGTACTCGCTCGGCTGCACTCTGTTCACCCTGCTCACCGGCCAAAGCCCCTTTCCCGCGGACAATCCCGGTGCGGTGGTCGCCGCCCACCTCACCAAACCGGTACCGCGCGCGTCCGAGATGATCGACGATCTGTCGCCCGGAATCGACGCGGTCATCGCGCGGGTCATGGCGAAGGAACCTGCCGAAAGATTCGACAGCTGTGTGGAATTCGCGCAGGCGGCGACGGCGGCGCTGGCCCGCACCGATCTCGTGTCGCCGGGCGTCGGCGGTTTCGGGCCAGCGCGTGTTCGGGAAGT
Source organism: Nocardia sp. NPDC055002 (assembly GCF_053608825.1). NCBI lineage: Bacteria > Bacillati > Actinomycetota > Actinomycetes > Mycobacteriales > Nocardiaceae > Nocardia > Nocardia sp. NPDC055002. The sequence goes on along the minus strand of NZ_JBSGWE010000004.1, from coordinate 104,686 downwards.
CGGCAGTGCGGCAAGCGATTCCGGTACAGCGTCGCGTCCTTCCGGTCGGGAAGTGTGGTCGGCGGATCCTGCGGCGAATTCGCTGAACCCGACGCTGGTGAGCTCACCCTCCGTGCCGCGGCAGGCCGTGCATCGCGGTGGGGTGCCGGTCGGCCGTGCGGGGACGCGGCCACCGCGGGCGGTTTCCTCGCGGTGGCGGGTACTCGCGGTGAGTCTGCTCGTGCTGGCGATGGTCGCCGGGGCCGGTGTGATCGGCGTCGGTGCGGTCTACTGGAAGTTCGTGCGCCCGAATCGAGTTCCGCCGCCGCCCACCTGGGGTGCGCACGCGTCGGTGGCCTCGGGATTCACCGACTTGATTCCGTCGGGGCCCGCCGGGCGCGGCTGGCGGGAGGCGAACTGTTCGGCGACCCCGTCGCTGGTCGTGCTGCCGGGCGACCCGGCGCCGCTCCAGCAGATCACCTGCACCGACGCCGACGGTCTCATCGCGTGGTACACCGAGTACCCCTCCGCCGCCGACGCCGATGCCTACCTTCTGCGGCACGCCACCGAGGACATCTCGCGAGAGCTGCACCACACCAGTCTCGCCGCCTACCGCCCTCGCGACCCCGCCGCGCCGTTCACGCTCGCGGCCAGGGAACGCGGCAATGTGTTCAGTGCGAACTCGGTGGTCGAGGTGTCGTGGCCGGGCCATACCTTCGAGGAAGCCCGCGACAACTGGTGGCAGCAAGCGCCCTTCTGACCCGGGCGGGCCGCACACGGACCTCTGTCAGTACGCCCCAGCCAGGCGCAGGATCAACGCGGGCAGGGCGTCGAGCACATCGGCGGACTGGTCGGCCGGGGTGCCGTAGGTGTGCGCGGCGACCGAGAAGCTGGGCCCGAAGGATGCGGAAGCCACCTCGGGGGCGCCCACATCCGACCATCCCCACTTGCTGCCCTGGACGCCGGGCAGCTGGGCGGTGCCCCAGTTCTGGGGAGTGCCGTCGGCGGCGGTGTTGCTCGCACCCGCCATCCACTCGAAGATCGGCGAACCGGCGTCGGTGCGCTGCTTGGCGGCCAGGAACTCGGTGATGTCGGCGGTGCTGGTGCTCGACCGGCCCCAGTCGGAGCTGCCGTGCGTCGCGCGCAATCCGTACTCGCCGGCGGTCGCTTCGATCGCCTGCGGATACTTGTCGGCGAGTTGGGTGGCGGCGCCGTCGTCGGAGTCACGGATCATCCGTTCCGACAGCGCGCGGTCCTGCGGCGAACCGTCGCCGTGGCGCAGCGCGTAATCGGCGATGTAGAGCTTCGACATCGACAACGCCGCCCGCGATTCGTGCTCGTTGGCGGTGCCCCAGGCGAATCCGCCTGGCATCCGCAGCGACATGGCGGTTCGCGGCGGCACCGTCGCCGGGTCCTCGTCGGCGTGGGCGGCGGGCGCAGCCGCCATGAGGCCGACGGCGACCGCCGCCGCACACCATGTCACTGTCCGAATGCTCACGAACGTCCTCCGATTCCGCGCGCCGGCGATGCGATCGTGGGGAATGAAACCCGAACGCCGCAGGTCGGCGTGGGAGGCGCGCGGCAATGCCGATCAGATCAGCGGCTTGCCGCGCCGGTTGCGGCGCCGCATGTCGACGAGGGTGACGTTGAAGGGGAAGTTGCGCAGGGGACGTGGCAGGCGGCCCGTCACCGTGCCGGTGGTGCGCATCATGCGGTTGAGCTTGCGCTCGTCGGCGGGGCTCCACGACAGGCCGAGTTCGTCTCGGAGGTGTTGGGGGAGTAGGCCGGTGGTGAACCAGCGGTGGAAGCGGGCGAAGAGCGGGCGCAGCAGCGGGTGGAGCATCTTCAGGTCGAGCAGGTCGTCGAAGTAGGCCTTGATCGTGGCATCGACGCTGGTGAGCTTCAGATGCTCGGACCAGTAGGCATCGAAGGCGGCGCGGTCGGCGGGCCACATCTCGCGGGGCACCTGCAGGGTGGTGCCGAGGTAGTGGGCGTAGTCGTAGAAGGTGTCGGCGACGGCGTCGTCGACGGGGCCGTAGAGGCGATGCATCACGTCGACCGAGCCCCAGTACAGGCACGCGGCCACCCACAGCTGCAGGTTCCTGTCGAAGGCGTTGTACTTCACGGGGCTGTCGGCGGTGGAGTGGACGTGGCGGTGCGCGCCGTTGACGGCGGTGCGGAAGGCCTCGCGGTCCGCATCGGTGCCCATCAGCGCCACCGACAGGTAGGTGAGCGTGGTTCGGGTGCGCTTCACCGGGTGCTTCATGATGCTGCCGCTGTGCACCGTCGATTCGGCGACGCCGTAGCCGACGGGGGCCAGGCTGAGCTGCATGATCACATTGGCGGTCGCGCCGTAGAAGGCCGCGGAACCGTCGACGTAGTCGCGGATGTCGAAGGGTGCCGGTTCGGACCGCTGCGAACGCGAGCGCGACAGGATGGTCATCGTTGACCCCGTTTTCGTCGAAGAGAGCGTGAGAGACTTACACGTTTAATGTCTCACCGCGGTGTCGGAGTGTCAACGACGGCGGCGGCGGAACCCGCCGAATCGCGTCGCGTTAGCGTTGACGAATGCCCTATGGTCCGCCGCTGCTGCTCGCCTCGCTGAATCCGGCCGCCGTCGCCGCCGGGGATGACATTCCCGACGCCGTCACCATCGATGATGCCACCGTCTCGCGCAGCGATCTGCTGGGTTCGGCAACCTCGGTGGCGGAACGCATCGCGCGCGCCGACCGGGTCGCGGTGCTGGCCGAACCCACCTTGCGCACCGTGATCGCCGTGGTCGGCTGCCTGATCGCGGGGGTGACCGTGGTTCCGGTGCCGCCGGACTCGGGCGCCGCCGAACGCGAGCACATCCTGCGCGATTCGGGCGCGCAGGCCTGGCTCGGCCCGGCGCCGGAGGGCACGGACCTGCCGGTGGTACCGGTGCGGCTGCACGCGCGGTCGTGGCACACCTATCCCGAACCCGATCCGGCCGCGATCGCCTTCATCCTCTACACCTCGGGAACCACCGGGGCGCCCAAGGGCGTGATGCTCAGCCGCGGCGCCATCGCCGCCGGGCTCGACGCGCTGGCCGAGGCGTGGGCGTGGACGTGGAAAGACACACTGGTGCACGGGCTTCCGCTGTTCCACGTGCACGGGCTGATCCTCGGTCTGCTCGGGCCGCTGCGGATCGGCAGCCCGGTGATCCACACCGGCAAGCCGACGCCGGAGGCCTACGCGGCGGCGGGCGGCAGTCTGTATTTCGGGGTACCGACGGTGTGGTCACGCGTGGTCGAGAAGCCCGAACTGGCCAAGGAGCTGAGTAAGGCGCGGCTGCTCGTCTCGGGTAGCGCGCCGCTGCCGGTGCCGGTGTTCGAGAAGCTGGCCGAGCTCACCGGGCAGGCGCCGGTGGAGCGGTACGGGATGAGCGAAACCATGATCACGCTGTCCACCCGGGCCGACGGCGAGCGTAGGCCCGGCTGGGTCGGCACGCCGGTGCGCGGGGTGGAGACCAGGCTGCGCGACGAAGCGGGCGAGCCCGTTCCGCACGACGGCGCGAGCATCGGCGGCCTGCAGGTGCGCGGGCCGATGCTGTTCGGCGGGTATCTGAACCGGCCGGAGGCCACCGCGCGGGACTGGACCGAGGACGGGTGGTTCCGCACCGGCGATGTGGCCGTCATCGATGCCGGCGGGTTCCATCGCATCGTCGGACGCGAGTCGATCGACCTCATCAAGTCCGGCGGTTACCGCATCGGCGCGGGGGAGATCGAGACCGCGCTGCTGGGGCATCCGGCGGTCGGCGAGGTCGCCGTGGTCGGGCTGCCCGACGACGATCTCGGACAGCGGATCGTGGCCTTCGTCGTCGCGCGCGACGGGAGTTCCGACGCGCTCGGTGTCGAGCTCACCGCCTATGTGGGCGAACAGCTTTCGGCCCACAAGCGCCCGCGGGAGGTTCGCTTCGTCGAGGCGCTCCCGCGCAACGCGATGGGCAAGGTGCAGAAGAAGCTGCTCGACTGAGGTTGTCCGGCACCGGGATTCACGTAGTTCGTTCGGTACTGCCGCGCGCGCTCATCCGGCGGATCGGCCCGATCAGCGCGTGGTAGATCGGCCGGACCACCCGGCCGGGCAGGTAGCGATGGCGCTCTTCCTCCCACACACGCGCCCTGCGGTGCCCCGCGAGCGGTGACCACTTGTCCGGGTCGACGGGCTGCGCGGCGTGGAATTCGATGCGGCACAGGTGTTTCGTGTTGACGAACCCGTACTGGCCGGGACTCACCAGCCGGATCGGCGCGCCGTGGTCGCTGGTGAGTGGCTGTCCGTCGAGTCGGTCGGCGATGAGCACATCCTCGGCCATGGCGTCGGCGAGTAGCGCGACCGATCGATATCCGTCGAGCCCTTCGAAGACGACATGGCTGATCGAGCTACCCGGCGCGAGCAGCGGTTCGACGCGCGTGCGATAGAGCGTGGCGAACGGGACGCCCTCCCACCGCAGGTCGGTGGCGGACCAGCCGGCCACACAGTGGAAGTCGGCCTTCACCTCCACGCGCGGTAGCTCGGCGAGGTCCGCCATGGTGAGCGTGAGCGGTTCCGTCAGCGCCCCGCCGAGCTCGATCACCGGATTCGCGGGAATCGGCGGCGGTGGGTGATGGAGGTGTGTGCCGAAACGGGGGAAGCCGTCGATCGCGCGTTGACCAGGGGGAAGTGTCATGCCGAACCTCCAGTTATACGGTTCCGTATATTCGCCAGCTTAGCGCGCGGACCGTGCTAGGTCGAGGGGCCGGCCGGGGTCGAGTCCTACATCGGTGATCAGCCCGACGCGCTCATCCGGATCCACCCCGACCGGTCATCGCCTTCGGCCTCATTCCGGAACCCGCACAGCACTGAGCTTTTCGGGGTTGCGCATGGAGTAGATCGCGGTGACGCGACCGTTGGTGACCTCGATGGACGTCACCTGGTCGAGCACGCCGTCGATGGTCGCCAGGATCGTGGGCATCGCGTTGTAGATGCCGAGGTGCGCGCCCAGGACGCCGAGTCGCTGCCCCTTGGCGAGCAAGCCGATCACCAGCCTGGCCACCTTGTCCTGGCCGTGTACCGGCCTGCGCACCGTGTTCACCACACCACCGCCGTCGCCGAGGAACACCACCTCGGGGGCGAGCACGTCCATCAGTGCTTGCACATTGCCGGTGGCGGCCGCGATCGAGAACTTCTCGACCACCGACTGGGCCTGTGCGGGAGTGGCGACGGCGGTGTGGCGCGCGGCGTGCACCCGGTTGCGGGCGCGCTGATTCAGCTGCCGCACAGCGGCTTCGGATTTGTCCACCGCCGCCGCGATCTCCGGATAATCGAACGCGAACACCTCGCGCAGCACGAACACCGCCCGCTGCACCGGCGTCAGCGTTTCCAGCACGAGCAGCATCGCGGTGGTCACCGCCTCGCCGGTGAGCACATGCTCGACCCCGCCGTCGGCCTCGGTCGCCAGTGGTTCCGGCAGCCACGGTCCGATGTAGTCCTCGCGCCTGCGCGCGGTGGACCGCAGCACCCCGAGTGCCTGCCGCGTGACAATCTGCGCGAGATAGGCGCGCGGGTTCTCGATCAGCGCGAGGTCGACCTCGCGCCAGCGCAGGTAGCTGTCGTGCAGGACGTCCTCGGTGTCGACGACCGAGCCGAGAATCTCGTAGGCGATCGAGAACAGCAGCCGCCGGTTCTCGGTGAAGGTGTCGAGGTGTGCCTGGATCACCGTTTCGGGCCGCTGATCCACACGCTGTTGCCGGTGCGGGAGGCGTAGGCGGCGTAGCGGCTGATCCGTTCCTTGGTGAACGCCGCGACGGGTCCGCCGAGGAACAGCCGCCGGGCGACGTCGTTGCGGTCGGTCGCCTGTACCAGGCCGCCGTGCCTGCCCAGGCTCATCCCCTGGCCGCTGTAGCCCAGCGAAAACGGCCGCGGCTCCCGTCCTTTGCTCATCCTGGCCAGCGTATCGGCCGCATGCGCGCCCTGAGGAGCGGCAGTGGCGCAGGCCATGCGCATGCCGGGGACGGCCGCACAGTCGCCGACGACGAAGACACGAGAATCGGTGACGCTGCGCAGGTTGGCGTCGACCAGGGCGCGACCGTCGATGTCCACGGCGAGTCCGCTGCGCGCGGCCAGGTCGGGTACCGCGGAGATGATGGCCCAGAGGGTGAGATCGGAATCGAGTTCGGTGCCCGAGCCCGTTCGCAGTGTCGTCGCGTCGATCCCGGCGACCCGATCGGCCACGATCTCCACGTTCAATCGGGCCAGCGTCTTACGAATATGGCGTTGCGCACCGGCCGAGAGCGCGCCGGCGACCGTCTCGCTCACCAGTCGTACGCGCAGGTCGGGACGGGCTTCGGCGACCTCGGTCGTGGTCTCGATCCCGGTCAGCCCGCCACCGATCACCGTGACGATCCCGTCGGCGGGCAGCGCCGCGAGCGCGATGCGCGCCTGTTCGGCGCCCTCCCACGTATCGACCGCGATCGCGCCGGGCAGCGGATTCGCGATGCTGCCCGCCGCGAGGATCGCGTGGTCGAAGTTCAGGCTCCGACCGTCGTCGAGGGAGACCGTGCCGTCGCCGATCTTGTCGACACTCGCGGTCTCGATCGTGATCGAGTCCCTGAGCATCTCGGTGAGCGGTCGAGCCGCGGCACCGCTGCCCGCGATCTGCTCGTGCAAGCGCACCCGTTCGATGAAGTCGCCCCGTGGATTGACCACAGTGATCCGGGCGTCGGGAACTTTCTTGTTCAGCCTGTTCGCCGCGACAGTCCCTGCGTAGCCCGCTCCGATAACCACGATGTTCATCTGTGCCTCCTGCCATGGGAACTGATGTGTTCGACCATGGGATGCGCGCGGGCGCCTGTTTGTGACAGTGATCCCCCTCACAACGGAAAGGCCCCGTACTCCGCAGAAGTACGAGGCCTTTCCTTATCGCGAGGTCAGATCAGGGCTGACCGGTCGCGAACGCGATCACGGCATCCAGGAATTCCTGTCCACCCATCACGTAGCCGCCGATGACCATGCCCGCCGGGATGGTGAACAGCCACAGGAACGGGAAGAACGCGCCGATGACGCCGCCGATGACGACGCCGGGCAGGTTCTTGTTGACCTGCTCCATGAGCCGGTCGTAGGAGCTGATGTCCTTCAATTCCGCGATGTTGCTCAGCTTCGCGGAATCCTCGGGCGCCATGGTCGAGGTCAGCTTGACGGTGCGCCCGTCCTCGCTGATCTGCTGGTTCACGGCGATCGGCAGGCCCGCGACCTCGGAGCGCAGCGGCGCCTGGTCGACGATCGCGCCGTCGGTGGCCTTCAGCAGCACCGAGGCGCCGTCGGCGGCGAGCTCGAACTTGCCGCTGTCGACCGCCCAGGTGACGGTCTTGTCGGCGGGCGAGACCGTGGTCTGGTAGTTGATTCCGTGCGTCACGCCAGAAGTCACGCCCCCCGAAGCCACTACAGCGGGCTGTTCGGTGGCCACCGCGGGCGCACCGTGAGCAGTGGCCGCGGTAATCCCCACCGCAGCGACTGCCATGAAAACAGCAGTAGTGATCTTTCCGAACTTCATTCTTCAATCCCTCCGCTTTTTCGCTGTCCTGATCGGACCAGCGAAACGAAGGTTAGCGTGCGAAATTGCTTGTCGCACATTCGGGTTCATCGTCATGAAACCGCAATATTTGCTGAATTGTTTCTGGTGCCGGGAATTGCCGGGCCGCGCGGCCCGGCAATTCGAGGAGATCAATCGTTGGCGTGCAATGCGGCGTTCAGTTCGACGCCGGTGCCCTTACGCGGCACGACCTCGACGGCGCCGGTGGTGGAATTGCGACGGAACAGCAGATTGTCCTGACCCGACAGGCTCGCGGCCTTGACGACGGTGCCGTCGGTTCCGGTGACCTTGGTGCCGGCGGTGACGTAGAGGCCCGCCTCGATCACGCAATCGTTGCCGAGGGAGATGCCGACGCCCGCGTTGGCGCCGAGCAGCGAACGCTCGCCGACCGAGATGACCTGGGTGCCGCCGCCGGACAGGGTGCCCATGATGGAGGCGCCGCCACCCACATCGGAGCCGTCGCCGACCACGACGCCCGCCGAGATACGGCCCTCGACCATCGAGTTGCCGAGGGTGCCCGCGTTGAAGTTGACGAAGCCCTCGTGCATGACGGTGGTACCCGCGGCGAGGTGCGCGCCGAGCCGAACCCGGTCGGCGTCGCCGATGCGTACACCGGAGGGGACCACATAGTCGACCAGGCGGGGGAACTTGTCGACGCTGAGCACCGTCACCGGGCCGCGAGCGCGCAGCTTCAGGCGGGTCTGCTCGAAGCCGTCGACCGCGCACGGGCCGTGGTTGGTCCACACGACATTGCTGAGCAGGCCGAACTGGCCGTCGAGGTTCAGGCCGTGCGGTCGCACGAGGCGGTGCGAGAGCAGGTGCAGGCGCAGGTAGACGTCGTGCGCGTCGACCGGGGCGGCCGACAGGTCCGCGATCGTGGTGCGCACCGCGATCACCTCGACCCCACGTGCCGCGTCCACGCCGAGGAGTTCGGCGAACTCGGGCACGTCGGCGGCGTCGAGGCGCTGGGAGCCGGTCTCGGTGAATTCGCCCAGCGCGGGGCTGGGGTACCAGGTATCGAGGACGGTCCCGTCCGAGGTCACATTGGCGATACCGACTGCAGTTGCTCCCTGAATACTCACGGACGCCATTTTGCCCGTTGCGGCCGTTGCGGTGTGCCGCGGGCCCTGTGCGTTCGACCACGCGGTCTGCTTCGCCCGGATCTCCGGGATCGGAGCGCACCCGTACTACTGTCGAAGATGTGACTCTCGATTTGCGTGCCGACCCCATCAAGTTGACCGCCGCCCTCGTCGACGTGCCGAGTGTGTCGCGTGACGAGGCCAAGATCGCGGATCTGGTCGAGCAGGCGTTACGGGAGCAGACCACCGGGTTCGAGATTCTGCGGCACGGAAACGTGGTGCTGGCGCGCACGCGGCGCGGGCTGCCGACGCGGGTGATCCTGGCGGGCCATCTGGATACCGTGCCGATCGCGGACAATGTGCCGAGCCGACCGGACGAAGTCGACGGCGAAGCGGTGCTGTTCGGTTGTGGCACAGTCGATATGAAGTCCGGCGATGCGGTATTCCTGCACCTGGCCGCCACGATCGCCGATCCAGCCCATGATCTGACGCTGATCTTCTACGACGGCGAGGAGATCGCCGCGGAGTTCAACGGCCTCGGGCACATCGAGCGGGAATTGCCGGAATGGCTCGAAGGCGATGTGGCGATTCTCGGTGAGCCTTCGGCGGGTTGGATCGAGGCAGGCTGCCAGGGCACGTTGCGGGTGCGCTTGACCACCGCGGGTGTGCGCGCGCATTCGGCGCGAGCGTGGCTGGGGGAGAATGCGATTCATGGTCTGGCTCCCGTGCTGGCGCGGTTGTCGGCCTACGAGGCGCGCGAAGTCGATATCGATGGCTGCGTGTACCGCGAGGGGCTGTCGGCCGTGCGGGTCTCGGGTGGGGTCGCGGGCAATGTGGTGCCCGATGTCGCCGAGGTGGATGTGAACTTCCGTTTCGCCCCCGATCGCAGCGTCGAGCAGGCCGTCGCGCACGTCCGCGAGGTCTTCGACGGACTCGATGTCGCCTTCGAGGTCACCGATTCCTCGCCCGGCGCCCTCCCCGGCCTGACCTCCCCGGCCGCTCGCACCCTCATCGACTCCGTCAACGCCCACGGCGGTGGGGGCGTACGCGCCAAGTACGGCTGGACCGACGTCTCCCGTTTCGCCGCCCGCGGCATTCCCGCCGTCAACTTCGGCCCCGGTGATCCCAACCTGGCCCACAAGCGCGACGAGCACGTCCCGCTCAGTCAGATCACCGCCGTCACCGCGATGCTGCGGACCTACCTGTCGAAGCCCTAGCCGCTCACCAACCGCCGGCGAACAGGGCCGCCAGGCCGGGGACCGGGTCGGACGCGTTGGTGGTGTTCGCGACGGCGACGACGACCATGATCAGCGCGAGGACTGCCGAGACGGTGCCGAACACGGCGAGGACGCGGCGGGAACGCCGGTCGGCGGACCAGACGGCGGCACGCCACAGGACGGCACACGCCCCGACGAGGGAAACGGCGGTGACGGCGGCGAGCACGGCCATCGCGACGTGATAGCGAGCGAACTCGTCGATCATCACATCCAGCGGGGGTGTCCGGGTGCCGTCGGCCAGGCGCCGGCCGACCTGGGCCGCGACCGTGGTGGGATCGTCGCCCGTCAGCAGGGGCAACAGTGAGGCGAAGGGCGTCACCGCGCCCTGCACGTTCGCGAGCACCAGCACCAGCGAGCACAGCGCCAGCACCGCGGCGGCGCCACCCGACACCGCCAGCGTCACCCGCCGACCGCGTCCGGCCGCACCCGCCGCCAGGAACGCCCGCCAGAGCAGCACCGCCAGCGCGACGAGCACGGCCAGCAGCATCGCCGCGAGCACCGCTTTGGCGAGGTGATAGCGGAACCAGTAGTCGACCACCGTCGCCAGCTCGGCGGGCAAGTCCCGGGTCCCGGTCCGCCAGTACTCGGCGAAGGCCGTGCGGAACGCTCGCCGCAGATCGCTCTCGTCCCGGAAGCCGGCGCCCGAACCGTTCGCCAGCAGGCGCGGCGCGACGACGAACGCGGCGATCAACGCACCGGCCAGGGCGACCAGCACCGCGAGAACGCGATTGGAACGCGCCGGAACTGCAAGCGACACAGACAATCCTTCGGCTCGATCGAGTGCGCGGGGTGGCCGTGGCCCGGCCGATCCGCCAAGTACGCGCCCGTGCCCGGAATCCAACACAGTAGGTTGGGTTCATGTCTACCGATTCCGCTGATGAACAGGTTGGGAAGGCCAAGCCGAAGTTCCGTGGGCCGGTGATGTTCCGCCGGGAGCGCAAGCCCGGCGTGCGGACCGCCGACCGGAACCTGCTCGATACGCGGCAGGACAGCGAGTGGGTGCACACCGATCCGTGGCGGGTGCTGCGGATCCAGGCCGAGTTCGTCGAGGGTTTCGGTGCGCTCGCGGAGATTCCGCGCGCGGTGACGGTGTTCGGCTCGGCGCGCACGGGTCCCGATCATCCCGAGTACGTGGCGGGCAAGGCGATCGGCACCGCGCTCAGCCAAGCCGGTTTCGCGGTGATCACCGGTGGCGGGCCCGGCGCGATGGAAGCGGCCAACCGTGGCTGCTCGGAGGCGGGCGGATACTCGATCGGGCTCGGCATCGAGCTGCCGTTCGAGCAGGGGCTCAACAACTGGGTGGATCTGGGGATCAACTTCCGGTACTTCTTCGTCCGCAAGACGATGTTCGTGAAGTACTCCCAGGCCTTCGTCTGCCTGCCCGGTGGGTTCGGCACCCTCGACGAATTGTTCGAGGCGCTCACCCTGGTGCAGACCCGCAAGATCACCCGGTTCCCGATCATTCTGTTCGGGGTCGACTACTGGTCGGGCCTGGTCGACTGGTTGCGTAGCTCGCTGGCGGGCTCGGGCAAGATCTCGCCCGAGGATCTCGATCTGATCCAGCTCACCGACAGCGTCGACGAGGTCGTGCGGATCATCCAGGGCGAGACCGGCGACCACGCGAACATCGAACGTCTCGGCACCGAGGATCAATGGTGAGCTATTCCGTCTGTGTCTACTGCTCCGCCAGCACCACCGATCCCGACCTGATCAGCCTCGCCGCGCGAGTCGGCACCGAAATCGCCCGGCGCGGGTGGCAATTGGTCTCCGGCGGTGGTCACGTGTCGATGATGGGCGCGGTCGCGACCGCGGCGAGGGCCGGTGGTGCGCACACCATCGGCGTGATCCCGAAACACCTGGTGCACAAGGAAGTCGCCGATGTCGACGCCGACGAACTGCTCGTCACCGACACCATGCGCCAGCGCAAACAGCTGATGGAAGCGCGCGCCGACGCGTTTCTCACCCTGCCGGGCGGCATCGGGACACTCGAGGAGCTGTTCGAGACCTGGACCGGCGGCTACCTCGGCGAACACGCCAAACCTGTGGTCCTGCTGAACGCGAACGGCTTCTACGACGGACTGTTCCGCTGGATCGACGAACTGTCCGAACGCACAATTGTGCCCAGGCAGGCGCGTGAGCGCCTCGTCGTGGCCACCGACCTGCCCACCGCGTTCGCCGCGCTCGAACCGGCCGCCCAGTAGGAGAGATCGACGTGAGCACAGATGCCCGCGACACGGTAAGCGTGTTCGACCTGGCCAAAGCCCTGCCCGCGATGGCACTCGACGCCCCCGGCATGCTGCGCAACGCGCGCGGGATGCTGGTGGGGCCCAAGGACAAAGCCTCCATCGGCCTGTACTTCCAGCGGGTCGCGCACCGCAGACCCGATCGCGTGTTCCTGCGTTTCGAGGGCCGCTCCTACACCTACCGCGCCGCCAACGGTGAGGTGAACCGTTACGCCGCGGTGCTGTCCGCGCGCGGGGTTTCCCGTGGCGATGTGGTCGGTGTGCTGATGACCAACCGGCCCGAGACCTTGTTCACGGTGCTGGCCGTGCTCAAACTCGGTGCCACGGTCGGTCTGCTCAACTACAACCAGCGTGATCAGGTCCTCGCCCACAGCATCGGGCTGCTCGGCAGCGTGCTCAACGTCGTGGGCGAGGAGTGCGCCGAGGCGCTGGAATCGCTGCCCGAGCCCGCGGCGAACGTGCTCTCCGCCGAGGAACTGGCCGAATCCGCCCGCACCGCGGCCGATTCGGATCCTGTTGTGTGCGAGCGGGTGCGGGCGGGGGAGCGGGCGTTCCTGATCTTCACCTCCGGCACCACCGGCCTGCCCAAGGCCAGCGTGATGACCCACCAGCGCTGGACCAAGAGCATGTCCGGGCTCGGCGGGCTCGGCGTCCGGTTGCGCGCCGACGACGCCCTGTACTGCTGCCTGCCGCTCTATCACAACAACGCGCTCACGGTCGCGCTGTCGGCGGTGCTCGCGGGCGAATCGACCTATGTGCTCAGCCGCAAGTTCTCGGCGTCGGGGTTCTGGGACGAGATCGCGCGCGAACGGGCCACCGCGTTCATCTACATCGGTGAGCTGTGCCGGTACCTGATCAACCAGCCGGTGCGGCCCGCCGAGAAGGGCAACCGGGTCCGGCTGGCCGTCGGCAACGGGCTGCGGCCCGAACTCTGGGACGAGTTCCGTCGCCGGTTCGGGATCAGCCGGGTGGTCGAGTTCTACGGGTCCAGCGAGGCGCCGCTGGCGTTCGTCAACGCGTTCGGCGTCGACCGGACCGCCGGGCTGTGCCCGCTGCCGTACGCGGTGGTGGAGTACGACGACGAGACCGGCCGTGCCCGGCGCGGCCGGGACGGGAAGCTGCGCCGGGTGCGGTCCGGCGGGGTGGGGCTGTTGCTGGCGAAGGTGAACAATCGTCAGCCGTTCGACGGGTACACCGACAAGAAGGCATCGGAGTCCAAGCTGGTGCGCGACGGCTTCAAGAAGGGCGACTGCTGGTTCGACACCGGCGACCTCGTCCGCGATCAGCACTTCTGGCACATCGCGTTCGTCGACCGGCTCGGCGACACCTTCCGGTGGAAGGGCGAGAACGTGGCGACCACGGAGGTCGAGGGCGCGCTCGGGCACAACGAGAGCATCGAACAGGCCGTCGTCTACGGGGTCGACATCCCCGGCACCGACGGCAAAGCGGGCATGGCCGCGATCACCCTCGCCGCCGATGCCTCGTTCGACGGGAAGGCACTGGCCGCCACCGCCTACGGGCGCCTGCCGCTGTACGCGGTCCCGCTGTACGTGCGAGTGGTCGAGGAGCTGGAACAGACCTCGACGTTCAAGAGCCGGAAGGTGGAACTGCGCAAGCAGGGCTACGCACCCGATCCGGACAGTCAGCTGTACGTGCTGTCCGGCCCGACCGATGGCTACATCCCCGCTTACGACGAATACGCGGCTGACGTTGCCGTCGGCAAAGCCCCGAGGTAGCAAGGTAACGTCTGATTTCGCATGAACATCGGTAACTCGTCGGGTACGCCCGGACCCCGACCAGAGAACGAACCGCCTGCCCGGAGCACCAGCAGTCGCGGTCCCGAGTTGTCGCCAGAAGTCTCGGGGAGCCGGAACGGGCGCACTCTGTGCGGGCGCGAGGTGGCGACGGATCGCGCGTTGGTGATGGCGATCGTGAATCGCACGCCGGACTCCTTCTACGACCGCGGGGCCACGTTCAGTGACGAGGCCGCGATGGAACGGGTCTCGCGCGCGGTCGACGAGGGCGCCGATCTGGTCGATATCGGCGGGGTGAAGGCCGGGCCGGGCGTCACCGTCGACGCGGCCGAGGAAACGCAGCGGGTGGTGCCGTTCGTCGCGGCGATCCGGGCGAAGTACCCGGACCTGTTGATCAGTGTGGATACCTGGCGTGGTGACGTCGCGCGGGCGGCCGTCGCTGTGGGTGCCGACCTGATCAACGACACCTGGGCCGGCGCCGACCCCGATCTCGTGCACGTCGCCGCCGACACCGGCGCGGGCATCGTCTGCAGTCACACCGGTGGCGCCGTGCCGCGCACCCGGCCGCACCGTGTCCGGTACGCCGATGTGGTGGCCGAGGTGACCGCGACCGTGGTGGCCGCGGCCGAGAACGCCGCGGCCGCGGGGGTGCGAGCCGATGGCATCGTGATCGATCCCACCCATGATTTCGGGAAAAACACCTATCACGGGCTCGAGTTGTTGCGCGGAATCGACGGTCTTGTAAAAACCGGATGGCCAGTCCTGATGGCACTGAGCAACAAGGATTTTATCGGGGAGACTCTAGGAGTAGGTCTTACCGAAAGGGTCGAGGGCACACTGGCGGCAACCGCATGGTCGGCCGCCGCGGGCGCTCGGATCTTCCGGGTTCACGAAGTCGCCGAAACCCGGCGGGTCGTGGACATGATCGCCGCGATCCAGGGCATCCGGCCCCCCGCACGAACTCTGCGAGGTCTGGCATGAAAATCCAACACCGCGAGCCCGCCTGGGCCACTACCCACACATGGGACACCCCTGATTGGACGGTCGGCGAACTCGTCGCCGCCAAGGAGGGCCGCACCGTTTCGGTGGTGCTGCCCGCGCTGAACGAACAGGACACCGTCGCCGATGTCGTGGCCAGCATCCGGCCGCTGCTCGGCACGCTGGTCGACGAACTGATCGTGCTGGACTCCGGGTCCACCGACGCCACCGCAGAACGCGCACGCGCGGCGGGCGCCGAGGTGATCTCGCGCGAGGAGGCCGTTCCCGAACTCGACCCGGTCCCCGGCAAGGGGGAGGTGCTGTGGCGGTCGCTGGCGGCCACCACCGGCGACCTGATCGCCTTCGTCGACTCCGACCTGATCGATCCCGACCCAGCCTTCGTGCCCAAGCTCCTCGGCCCGCTGCTGATGATGCAGGGCACCCACCTGTCCAAGGCCTACTACCGCCGCCCGTTACGCCAGGGCGAGTCGGTGGACGCCAACGGCGGCGGCCGCGTCACCGAACTCGTCGCCCGACCCCTGCTGGCAGCCCTTCGCCCCGACCTGGCGCAGGTCCTCCAGCCGCTGGGCGGCGAATACGCGGGCACCCGGGAACTCCTCACCTCGGTGCCCTTCGCACCCGGCTACGGCGTCGAGATCGGTCTGCTCCTCGACACCTACGACGCGATGGGTCTCGACGCCATCACCCAGGTGAACCTCGGCGTCCGCACCCATCGCAACCGCCCCCTCGCCGACCTGGGCGTCATGAGCCGCCAGATCCTCGGCACCGCCCTGCGCCGCAGCGGCGTCCCCGACTCCGGCGCCCCCCTCACCCAGTTCCCGTTGATCGAGGGTGAATTCATCGCCCACACCACCACGGTCTCCCTCGAAGACCGCCCCCCGATGAAAACCCTTCGCCCCGAACAAGTCGCGGCGTAGTCGTTCACCTCGGGCGTCGCCTCGGTCGGTGGACCGGGTGCGGCGCCCGAGGTGTGTCAGTCCCGATGACGCGCGCTGAGTGTGACGGCGACGGCCAGCAGCGCCAGCAGGATCACCGCCAGCAACACCTGCGGGTGCAGGCCGATGATCGTGGTGGCGGCGAACTCCGGATCGTGAACGGCGGTGCCGGGAAACAGCATTGCCGCCAGCAGGCCGAGCCACGGCGTGGCCAGGATCGCGCAGGCCGTCCACAAGCGCGTCCGGGTGGCACCGTCGCGCCGGAGCAGCAGGGTCAACGCGAGCCCGCCGAGCAGGATCGACATGGCGATGTACTGGGCATCGTGGAATTTCGCGTGCGGCGGCCACGCGTCGTTGCGCAGGTGCTGTGCGGCTCCCGCCGGAATGATGAAATCCGCCAGCAGAGCACCGAATACGGTGATGACCGCGACGAGCACGACGAGAACACGCGGGGCGGAGAGGTTTCTGGAGACGACGGTCGTCATGTCACGAGCTTCCTTGCTGACGTGGGTGTTTCGAGGAGTGGGCGCGCAGGAAGTCGTCGAGGACATCGCGCACATAGTCGAGGTCGAAAGTCCGGTTGGCGACCAGGCGACGGAAGAACAGCGGACCGTGCAGCTGATCGAGCGCGAGGTCGACATCGAGTTCGGCAGGCAGGTCCCCGCGGGCGACGGCCTCGGTCAAGGTCGTGCGCGCCGCCCGGGTTCCCGACCGGTACAGCGCCTCCTTGACATCCGCGAATCTCGGGTCGACAGCGGCCCTTTCGATCATCACCCGCATGCCCTGCTCGGTGGCCGGTTCGTGCAGCATCGCGTGAGTGGCCGTCAGTTCGGTCAGCAGATCAACGCGCAGATCCCCGGTCGGCTCCGGCTGCGCGAGGGTGATGTGCCGGGTGAGGGTGTCGCGAACCAGATCGGTCGGCTCCGGCCAGAGCCGGTACAGGGTGGCCCGGCTGATCCCGCTGCGCGCCGCGACGGCGCCGTGCGTGAGCCCGGCCAATCCCTGCTCGATCAACAGTTCGCGAGCCGAGGCGAGCGCGGCATCACGACTGCGCACCGTTCGTGGATCGGGTGGTCGCACCGCACTCCTTCTCGGACAATCTGTTTCAGAACTTCGAAACAAACTGTATCGAAATTGTCCGCGGATGAACAGGTGCCGGGTTGTTCGTATCGTCGAGGCGCCTCTAGTCCGGCCGGCGGTGGATGGGGCCGTCGAGGTTCGCCAGGGGTTGGGCCGTGGTGTTTCCCCGGTCGGCGAGGACTTGGGCGAGGATGGAGACGGCGGTTTCTTCGGGCGTGTCGGCGGCCAGGTCGAGGCCGAGCGGGCTGCGGATGCGGGCGGTTTCGGCGGCGGTGAGGCCGGTATCGCGCAGGCGGACAGTGCGTTCGGCGTGCGCCCGGCGGGAGCCGAGTGCGCCGATGAATCCGACGTCCGGCAGGCGCAGGGCCGAAGCCAGCAGGGGAACGTCGAATTTCGGGTCGTGGGTGAGAACGCAGACGACCGTCCGGTCGTCGATGCGGCCCGCCTCCTGTTCCGCTTCGAGGTAGCGATGCGGCCAGTCGACGATCACCTCGTCGGCTGCCGGGAAACGGGTTGGGGTGGTGAAGGTCTCGCGGGCATCGACGACCGTGACGTGGTAACCGAGGTTCGTCGCGGCGACGGTCAGTGCTCGGGTGTAATCGTTGGCGCCGGCCAGGATCATCCGGGCGGGCGAGCGGAAGACCTGCACGAAGGTGCGGGGGCGGTCGGCTTGGGCCGGGGTGCAGTCCTGGGCGCCGACGAGGCCGTTGTGGCCCGCGGTGAGCAGGGCGGCGGCGTCGTGATCGAGGCCGCGCCATGGCGGGGAATCGCCGGGGTACAGGAGTTTTCGATCGGGGGCCGACTCGAGGGTCGTGGCGTACGCGACCGGGCGGTGCGCGTCGAGCGCGGCGTGGAGCGCGCGCAGGGTGGGCAGGTCGGTGCGATCGAGGCGTTCGACGAAGATTTCGATCTCGCCACCGCACGGCAGGCCGACGGTGAGTTCGTCGGCGGCGGCGAAACGCTCGATGGTGGCGTGGCCGTCGAGGAGAACCTGGTGGGCAGCGGTGAGTACCGCCGATTCGACGCAGCCGCCGGACAGCGAGCCGAGGACCCGTCCGTCCGCGGTGACCACCATCGCGGCCCCGGTTTCGCGCGGCCCGGCACCGGTCCGGTCGACGACCCTGGCCAGCGCGAGGGCCTGGTCGGGGAGCAACTCGAGCACCTGCCCGAGCAGATCACGCATCGCGCACCGGCCTCTCCACGATCACCGTCCGGGCGTTGTGACCGTGCTGACCAGCCTAGCTATCTCCGGGCATGCTCGCGCGGCGAGCGGCCGGGAGTCGTCAGTCGAGGATCTCGCGTTGCTGGAGCCCGGCCGGCACGGCACCGGTGTGGAAGAAGTCGCGGAAGATCGCCACCGCGTTGTCGGCGGTGAACACCTCTTCCGGGTAGACGTAGGTGTCCTCGTCGCCGTGCGGGAGGTAAACGGTCGGCAGGCCGAGCCGTCCGCCGGGTAGGCCGAGAGTGAAGCGCCGGGTGACGTGATCCACCGTGCTGCGCAGCTGCAGCGTCATCGCGTCCGCCGAGCCGGCGCAACCGAGCGCGAGATCGCCGCGCGCCGAACTCACCGAGGTGGTGACCTCGGTGGCGGGCACCGGTTCGGGCAGCACGGTCAGATCGAGCGCGTAACGCTGATGGCCGTCCATCCGGCGCAGGGGGCGCAAAAAGCTGTCCACGTCCTCGTGCGGGCCGATGAAGACCTTCAGGCGGTCGCTGTAGGTGACGCGATGGGTGGTGACGATGACGTCGCCGCTGGCCGGCCCCGCGTCGAAGGGCGGAACGGGCCTAGGGTGACCACTCGCGTGCACGGGCAGAACCCGGCATGCGCTGGCCTCAGGAGACGAGAACATCTGATGCTCACCTACTCACACTCGGTTACTCGCTAGCAATCTAACCATCGCGGGCGACTTGTGATCCATAACAGTACAGTGATGCAGATCACCAAGCACGGCGAGTTTAGATCAGCCTACGGACGAACCCGGGTCGTAGCCAACTTTGGGTCTGTTTCATGGCGGTATACCGGGGTGAGTAGATCTGCATCGACCGGTTCGCCGGTCGCGCGGTCGTACCGGACTGCGATGAGAACCGAGAACAGATGGCTGCTCGCGCGCTCGTGCAGGGTCGCCAACCGGGTTGCCAGCAATCGGATCGCACCCAGCGAGCCGGGCGGATGCAGCCCGTCGATCAGCATGATGCTGCCGCGGCGGTCGGGCCGGGGCAGCCGGGCGAGGTAGGCGATGTCGTGGGGTTCGGTGCCGCCCGGCCGGTACACGCGGCGTGCGGCCCTGTCCTCGATGCCACGCCGGGTATCGCCCGCGCGGGTGACGGTGCGGCGCAGGCGGGGATCGGCCACCACCAGCTGACGCAGGCTCGGCGAGAGCTCGGGCCCGCCGAGAATCACCAGTCCGTCGCGATTGAGGTCGATCGGCCTGCCCGGCATGAACGTCTCGACGTTCGCGGCGAAGCCGAGCTGCCGCAAGAGCTCGGCCAGGCGTTGGGCGGCTTGTGGGTCGGGTGCGCCGAGTAGCCTGCCGGAGCGGACCTCGGGGGCGAGCACGGTCAGCGTGCCGTGCCCGAAGAACAGTCCCTCGGGCACGGGGCCCTGGGTGCTCACCTGGTGGATGCGCGCACGCGACAATCCGGCGGCGGCACCGATCCGCGCGAACGTCCAGCCGTCGGCATGGAGTTCCCGGATCACGGCTCGCCGGATCCTCGTTAGTTCGTTGATGGTCTGCTGGGCAGCCGCCACCCCGTCGGTGGCTGCTTTGAGTCTCTCGACCTTGTCTTCGATCGCGAAAACTCGTGCCACGTCATCGGCCGACATGTGCGAAGTCTAGACAGCTCGACAGCGTTGTGTGTCTATAACGGTTGACATCGAACTGTCTTGCGAGACAACGGTCTCGGGCGTGGATTGTCGGCAAATCACAGACGGGCGAGGTCGCCGCCGCAGTGTTCGGGCGGCGCGACCTCGTAGCAAATGCCGACCGTGCGGTGTGTTTGCTGGTCCGGAGCGTGCTAGGTCGCGTCGTAGTCGACCGGGGGGCGCTCGTTGCGCTCCAGCGACTTCTGCGGCTCGGGCTTCGCCGGGGTGCCGGGCATGCCGCTGCTGGTGCCGAACAGTTGCTGCTTGTCGGGCACCGCGCTCTCCAGATCGCGCAGCACCGAGTCGTCACCGCCCAGCAGGTGCTTGGTGACCACGGCCCGCGGACTCATCCCGCGCAACTCGTTCAGCTCCGCCAGCGGCTTGCGCAGGTCGTCGAACTCCGGCCCGAGTTCCTGCTTCAACTGAGAAGTGGCGCCGCTGGCGTAGTCGCGCGCCTGGCGCAGCGCGCCCGTGGTCCAGCGGACGGCACCGGGCAGTCGCTCCGGGCCGAGGATCACGAGGGCGGCGACGAGCAGAATCATCATCTCGCTCCACCCGATGTTGCTGAACACGGATCCAGGCTACCCGTCGCGCGGCGTCGAAGCTCAGTCGGATTCGAGGGTGACCGGCACGTCCACCTGCCTGCCATCACGGATCAACTGCACGTTCACCCTGTCGCCGATCTTGTGCTGCTGCACGGCGACCACCAGTTCGTCGGGCCCGGTGACCTCGCGGTCGCCGATCCGCACGACCACGTCGCCCTCGACGATGCCCGCCTTGTCGGCGGGGCTGCCCGGCGTCACATCGGCGACGGCGGCACCGCTCATCACCTCGTTGGCGACGGTCTTGGTGCGCGCGCTCAGACCGATAACCGGGTGGTGCATCTGGCCGTCGCGGATCAGGGTCTGGGTGACGGTGGTCATCACATCGACGGGGATGGCGAAGCCGAGGCCCACCGAACCGCCGGTCTCGCTGCGGATGGCGGTGTTGATGCCCACCACGCGGCCCTGCATGTCGACCAGCGCGCCACCGGAGTTACCCGGGTTGATGGCGGCGTCGGTCTGCACGGCGTCGATCACCGCGTTGGTGTCGCTGCCTTCGCCCGCGAGCTTCACGGGACGGTGCAGGGCGCTGACGATGCCGGACGTGACGGTCTTGCTCAGGCCCAGCGGCGAACCGACCGCCAGCACGTCGTCGCCGACCTGTACGTCGGCGGACTTCCCGAGATTGGCCACGGTCAGGTTCTTCGCCTCGACCTTGAGCACCGCGAGGTCGGTCTTGGGATCGCGGCCGACGATCTGCGCGGGCACCCGGGTGCCGTCGGAGAACTGCACCTGGATGGCGGCCCGGTTGGACTTGTCGGTCGCGGCCATCGAGATCACGTGATTGTTCGTGACGACATACCCGCCGCCGTCGATCACCACGCCGGAGCCGGTCGCGCCGTTGTCGCCGACGGTGACCCGGATCGACACCACCGAGGGCAGAACGGCATTGGCGACGGCGGCGATCTGACTGTGCGGAGTCTCGACACCCGCGCTCTGATCGAGGGTCACCTTGCGTGAGGTGAGCGTGGACGCGGTCTCCGCGGTGACCCGGCCGACGAGCCCGCCGATCACGGCGATGCCGAGCGCCAGCGCGGCCAAGATCGCGAGCGCCTTGGGCGCCACCCGCGAACCGAACAGCACCTCGCGCGCGCTCAGCTTGTCCGCGACAGGCAGCCGGGCGGGCGGGGGAGTGTCGACGGCGGGCGAACCGAGCCTGGCCGCCGCGTCGGGGTCACGCCACGGATCCACCGGGCCCGCGATGACGGTCTTCGGCTCGTCGGCGCCGGGCTCGCGCTGCAGCAGCTCCGAGGAGCCCTCGGGCCGGGCGAACGCTTCGGCGAGCACGCCGTCCGGCGGGCGCTGGACGAGTCCGTCGTCGGCACCCTTGCCGGCCGCGCGCTGGGGGTCGTGCGGTGCGAACGAACCGGCTTGGCCGTTCGGGCGGCGGAACGCGCGCGCGGTGTGGCTGTCGATGTGCGGCCGGTAGACCGGGCGCGGGCCGAGGCTCGGCGCGTCGGAAGGGCGCAGGGTGCCCCGCGCGTCCTTGCGTGCGTCCGTCCTGGGTGATTCAGCCCCCGAATCCGAGTGGTCGGCCGATCCGGAATTCATCGATTCGCCTGTCACGTCGCAGACTCTACTTGCGCCGCCACGTTGTCCACCGGGTCGCGGTGAAGGAATCTGTGATGAATCCGAGAAATGCCTCGTTACGGCGTTGCGGTTCGGGTGCGTTGCCGGGGAGGTCGGCCAGCGGGATGCGCGAGAGGCTGTCGTGCAGGCTGCGCGGAATCGCCACCTCGGCGGCGCGGCGCAGCGCGATCCGCGCCTGCTGCTGGGCATCGACCTCGGCCGCGCATTCGGTGCAGACCGAAAGATGCTGGGCGGCACGCAGATACGCGTTCATCCGTAGTTCGCCGTCGACGAAGGCCGCGACAGCCTCACTGGCCAAGTGCTCGGTGGGCTGAAAGCGCGGTGGGCGACCTGCGGCACTGGGGTCCACACTCATGCGGATTTCTTCCTTCCGACCGACATCACCTGAGCCACCGGGTGACGTCGGAACACCCGTCACACCGATGGGGCTTCAGCGGAGTACCGCTGCTCACTTCCATTATGCGCAAGGTACTCGCGCAGTGCCTGACGCCCGCGATGGATCCGGCTGCGCACGGTTCCGAGCTTCACCCCGAGCGTGGCACCGATCTCCTCGTAGGACAGACCCTCGATGTCACACAGGACCACGGCGGCACGGAACTCCGGCGCCAGCGAATCGAGTGCTTTCTGCAGGTCCGGGTCGAGACGGGAGTCGTGGTAGGCGTCCTCGGGGGTCGGCCCTTCGGCGGGCACCCGGTCGTAGTCCTCGGGCAGCGCTTCCATCCGGATGCGGTTGCGGCGGCGGACCATGTCGAGGAACAGGTTGGTGGTGATGCGGTGCAGCCAGCCCTCGAAGGTGCCGGGCTGGTAGTTCTGCAGCGAGCGGAACACCCGGATGAAGGTGTCCTGCGTGAGGTCCTCGGCGTCCTGGGCATCGCCGGAGAGGCGGTAGGCCAGGCGGTAGACCCGGTCGGCGTGTTCGCGGACGAGTTCGTCCCAGGACGGCATGGCGGCGCGATCGCCGGTCGCGTCGAAAGCGGCGGTGCCGGTGAGTTCGGCGTCGAGTTCTTCGGCTTCTGCCGCGATGAGATCAGCGGGCAGAGTCTGGTCGGTGGCGTCTTGACGCGCCGTGTCTACCATTGGGATGGGACACCTCCTACTCGGGACCGCTGGCACGAAACCTCGCTGGTCCGGGTCAGCGAACCTTGCTTACCGACAATCAACCAGCAACTGTGTGCGGTTGTTCCCGAGCCTCGTGCCCGCCGCGATCGGCTGGCCTTGCGTAGGGCAACTATTTCCTGCCCTGATATGGGTCAGGTGTGGAGATCCTGAGTGTGACCTGAGAATTCTGGTCGGACTCGAGCCTAGTCCCGCCGGCAACGGAGAACCAGCAGTTCGGGGACTGTTGTGACCGATCCGCAAACCTCCGGCAATTGTTCGGGTTCGGTGCGACACAGTGCCGGATCCGTCCCTTTGCTGAATACACATACCCCTCCGGTGGCTTAGCCTCATAGCTGTGGCATCGAACGTGGAGCGGAACCTGGCCTATGTGGAGGAGTCCGTCGTCGAGGACGAGGTCCTTCTCGAAGCGCGTGAGCGGGCCACCGAATTGGGTGCCGCGCCGGTGCCCGCGGCGGTCGGCGCGCTGCTGAGCATGTACGCGCAGATGCTGGGTGCGCGCTCGGTGGTAGAGGTCGGTACCGGGGCGGGCGTCAGCGGGCTGTGGCTGCTCGACGGGATGCGGGAGGACGGGACCCTGACGACGATCGACTCCGAGCCCGAGCATCAGCGCGCGGCCAAGGAGGCGTTCCGGACCGCCGAGATCACCCCGTCGCGCACGCGCCTGATCAACGGGCGCGCGCTGGACGTGCTGCCCCGGCTGGCCGACGGCTCCTACGACCTGGTCTTTATCGACGCGGCGCCGATGGAACACCCCCACTACGTCGAACAGGGCGTGCGGCTGCTGCGTGCGGGTGGCGCGTTCATCCTCAACAACGCGCTACTCGGCGGGCGGGTGCCCGATCAGGAACAGCGTGACCCGGCGACGCAGGCCGTGCGCGCGGCCACCAGGGCGATCGCCGAGAACCCCGAGCTCACCAGCGTGCTGATCCCGATCGGCGACGGTCTGCTCTGCGCCTCGCGGGGCTAACCGACCCAGATCCCCTTGCCGACGGTGACCACACCGCCGTTGCTGACGGCGAAACGCTCGCGGTCGCGGTCGAGATCGAGGCCGATGATCTCGCCCTCGCCGACCACCACGTTCTTGTCCAGGATCGCGTGGCGCACCACCGCGCCACGCCCGATCCGCACACCGGGCATCAACACACTGCCCTCGACCGTCGCGCCGTCCTCGATCACCACGTTCGAGCTCAGCACCGAATTGCGGACCGTGGCCGCCGACAGGATCGAGCCTGCTCCGACGATCGATTCCTGGGCGAGCCCGCCCTGCGCGAACTTCGCCGGCGGCAGGTTCTCCGCCGCGCCGCGAATCGGCCAGTGCTTGTTGTAGAGGTTGAAGACGGGGTGCACCGAGACCAGGTCCATGTGCGCCTCGTAGAAGGCGTCGATGGTGCCGACGTCGCGCCAGTAGCCGCGGTCGCGTTCGGTGGCGCCGGGGACGTCGTTGTCGGCGAAGTCGTAGACGGCTGCCTTGCCGTCGGCGACCAGCTTCGGGATGATGTCGCCGCCCATATCGTGGTCGGAATCGGAGTTCGCGGCGTCGGCGCGGATGGCGTCGACCAGCACGCGGGTGGTGAACACGTAGTTGCCCATCGAGGCGAACGTCACGTTCGGGTCGTCGGGGGTACCCGGCGGGTGCGCGGGCTTCTCCAGGAACTGGGTGATCTTGCCGGACTCGTCGGAGTCGATGCAGCCGAACGCGCTGGCCTCGGCCCTCGGCACCCGGATCCCCGCGACGGTGACACCGGCGCCCGAGGCGATATGGCTGGCCACCATCTGTTCCGGATCCATCCGGTACACGTGGTCGGCGCCGAACACCACGATGTAGTCGGGATCCTCGTCGTAGATCAGGTTGAGCGACTGCATGATCGCGTCGGCGCTGCCGGTGTACCAGCGCGGCCCGAGACGCTGCTGGGCAGGCACCGGGGTGATGTACTCACCGGTGAAGCCGGACAGCCGCCAGGTCTGGGAGATGTGGCGATCGAGCGAGTGCGACTTGTACTGGGTGAGCACGCACAGACGCAGGTATCCCGCGTTCACGAGGTTGCTCAACACGAAGTCGATGAGCCGGTAGGCGCCACCGAACGGAACCGCCGGCTTGGCGCGGTCGGCCGTGAGTGGAAACAGTCGTTTGCCCTCGCCACCGGCGAGCACGATCCCGAGTACGTGCGGCTGGCTCCTCACCCTGCTCAAAGTACAGGGCCAGCGAGGTTACGGTGGCCCATGTCGACCCGAGGGTCTAATTTGGACCGGTGAGTGATGGCACCGACAGCGAGCAGACTCCAGCGCAACCGCTGCGGGTGGCGATGCTGACCCGGGAGTATCCCCCCGAGGTGTACGGCGGTGCGGGAGTACATGTCACCGAACTCACTTCCCGATTGCGTGAGCTCTGTGACGTCACCGTGCACTGCATGGGCGCGCCGCGCGCCGGTGCGGTGGTGCATCGCCCCGACCCCGAGCTGTACGCCGCCAACGCCGCGTTGCAGATGATGTCGGCGCAGCTGCGGATGGCCGACGCGGCGGGCGGCGTGGACGTGGTGCATTCGCACACCTGGTACGCGGGCCTGGCCGGTCATCTCGCCGCCATGCTGTACGGGATCCCCCATGTGCTCACCGCGCATTCGCTGGAACCGCGCAGGCCGTGGAAGGCCGAGCAGCTCGGTGGCGGGTACCGGCTGTCGTCGTGGTCGGAACGCAACGCGATGGAGAACGCCGACGCGGTGATCGCGGTCAGCGAAGGCATGCGCCACGATGTGCTCGACGCCTATCCCGCGATCGACCCCGATCGAGTCCATGTAGTGCACAACGGTATCGACGCGAGCGTGTGGCACCCGGGCCCGCCCGCCGCCGACGAGGCGCCGGTGCTCGAGCGGCTCGGCGTGCGCGCCGACCTGCCGATCGTGTCCTTCGTCGGGCGGATCACCCGGCAGAAGGGCGTCGGGCACCTGCTCGCCGCGGCCGCCTCGTTCGCCCCGGACATCCAGGTGGTGCTGTGCGCGGGTGCGGCCGATACCAAGGAACTCGAGGTGGAGGTCGCCGCCGCCGTCGACGGATTGCAGCGGCAGCGCGGCAACGTCTTCTGGGTGAAGGAGATGCTCCCCGCCGAGCAGGTCCGCCAGATCCTGTCCGCTTCGTCGGTCTTCGTGTGCCCGTCGGTGTACGAACCGCTGGGCATCGTGAATCTGGAGGCGATGGCGTGCGCGACCGCCGTCGTGGCCTCGGACGTCGGCGGGATTCCGGAGGTGGTCGACGACGGGGTCACCGGGCGTCTGGTGCACTACGACCCCGAGGCGACCGGGGAATACGAGCGCGGGCTCGCCGCCGCGGTGAACGAGGTCGCGGGGGATCCGGCCTTGGCCGTGCGCTACGGCGAGGCCGGGCGGGCGAGGGCGATCGCGGAGTTCGACTGGGCGCGGATCGCCGAGCACACGCTCGACGTGTACCGGAGTGTGTTGCGCTAGGTCAGCGGTTCGGCAGATAGGTCGACACGGTGACCGACGCCGTCACCTCGGTGACGTCCGGCAGTGCCGCGATGCGTGGATCGTCGGCGGATGTGCGGTGGAAGGCCGACGGGCCCATCGCGACGACATGGGTGACATCGGTGCGAGACAGCTTCATCGGGAACTCGACGAGGGTGTGCTCGGCACGGGCGAACGCGCCCGCGAGCGAGTCGGCCAGGCGCCGGTCCTTGTCCGGGTCGACGCCCACCATGCCGAGGGGGCCGATCAGCTCGCCCAGATGACGCGTCGTGGGAGCGACGACGACGAAGCGTCCGCCGGGCGCGAGGACGCGGGCGACCTCGGCGGGGTTGCGCGGGGCGAACACCGACAGCACGCCGGTGACGGCATCGTCGCGCAGTGGCAGGCCGCGCCAGGCGTCAGCGAGTACGGAGGCCGCGCGAAGGTGCGCGCGGGCGGCTCGACGGGCGGCGGGCTTTGCCACATCCAAGGCGATGCCGAGCGCATCGGGGTGCGCGTCGAGCACGTCGGCGAGGTAGTAGCCCGTGCCCGCCCCGATTTCGAGCACCGTCGCGACGGTGTCGAAGGCACGAGTGATCGCCGCGGCGATCGGGGCGAAATGGCCCGCACCCTGAAAAGCGGCGCGGGCGTCGAGCATGTCGGGGGTGTCGCCGGTCATTTTCGTCGATGCGCCGGTCAGCAGTCCGACATAGCCCTGGCGGGCGATGTCGAAGCTGTGACCGGTACCGCATCGCAGCGCACGATCGTGCGGTTGCAGCTCGTCGCCGCACTCCGGGCAGGCCAGAAGTGCGGCGACCTCGGTCAGCGCATTCAGCTGGTGACGCTCTTCAGTTCGTCACCGAGCGCCGCAGCCTCGTCCGGTGTGAGTTCGACGACCAGACGCCCGCCACCCTCGAGTGGAACCCGCATGACGATTCCACGACCTTCCTTGGTTGCTTCGAGGGGACCGTCCCCGGTACGGGGCTTCATGGCCGCCATCCTCTGCTCCCTCCAGATCTGCGCGGTGGTTCTGCGCACTGTTTTCTCGTCTGCCGGTTGTCGCCAACCAGCGGGCTCGCCGGGTGTTCGGCGGGCCACACCGGTCCTATTCTTCCCTATTGCCGTCGCGGGCGGACACCTGAGTGCGAAATGTGACTGCGGAGTCGGTTCCGTTCGGTACCGCTGCCACCCAGCAAACATCCAGGTGATCGTCCACCATGCCGGTTGCCTGCATGAGGGCATACGCCGTCGTCGGGCCGACGAAAGCGAACCCTCGGCGCTTCAATTCCTTTGCCAGAGCAATGGATTCGGGTGTGGTGGCGGGCACATTCTCGATCGAGGTCGGCCGTGGGCGTGGCGCGGGTGCGAACGACCACAGCAGCTCGTCCAGGCTCACCGGCAGGTCGCGAGCAACCCGGGCGTTGTTGATCACCGCGTCGATCTTGGCGCGGTTGCGCACGATGCCCGCGTCGGCCAGCAGCCGCGCGCGGTCGTGATCGTCGAACTCGGCGACCTTCGCGATCTCGAAACCGGCGAACGCACTGCGGAAGGCGGGCCGTTTACGCAGGACGGTGATCCAGGCCAGGCCGGACTGGAAGGCCTCGAGGCAGAGCCGTTCGAACATGGCGTCGTCACCGTGCAGGGGCTGACCCCATTCGGTGTCGTGGTAATCGCGGTACAGCTGCGAGCCGGTCGACCAGTCGCAGCGCACGAGGCCGTCGTCGGCGAGCTCGCTCACCCGCGATCCTGGCCCGCCGCCACCTGCGCCTGCCACTGCCGAGCCTGCGCCAGCTCGAACTCGAGTTCGTCGATCCGCTCGGCCAGCCTGCCCAGCGCCCAGTCGACCTCGCCGGCCTTGTACCCACGCACCACCTGCTGGAATCGCAACGCCCGCACATCGGCCCCCGTGACGCCGTCGGCGGGCAGCACGGTAGCGGTGGTCCCCTCGGGTAAGGGCCCGAGCTCCTCGGACCGCCCGAATACCGCACTGGCGACGAGGAACAGCATCGCCGCGACCAACCCGACGATGAGCACGTAAAGAAGCAGCGTCAGCATGAAGCTCCTCCGCCTCTCCGCGTATTCGAGCCGGACTCGTGTGCGGACTTGCGCGCCGTTGGCGACCGACGGTTCTCGAGGTCGTCAGGTTTGCACGTACCCGGTGAGTTACCCATGTTCTACAGGTGTCGAGTGGTATCGATGCCGAGGGACATGCCCGCGAGGCCACGCTTGCGGACGGCGAGTTTGTCGGCGATACCGAGCAGGGCGACGGCGGCGGGGTTCGCCGGGTCGGCGAGCACGATCGGGTTGCCGTCGTCGCCGCCTTCGCGCAGGGCCTGCTCGATCGGGACCTGGCCGAGTAGCGGCACATTCGAGCCGACGGCGCGGGTGAGGCGGTCGGCGACGACCTGGCCGCCGCCGGAGCCGTAGAGCTCCATGCGCGAACCATCCGGCAGGTCGAGCCAGGACATGTTCTCCACGACCCCGGCGATGCGCTGGCGGGTCTGCAGGGCGATCGCACCCGCACGCTCGGCCACTTCGGCGGCGGCGATCTGCGGGGTGGTGACGACCAGGATCTCGGCGCTCGGGATGAGCTGGGCGAGGGAGATCGCGACGTCGCCGGTGCCGGGCGGCAGGTCGAGCAGCAGCACGTCCAGGTCGCCCCAGAACACATCGGCGAGGAACTGCTGCAGCGCGCGGTGCAGCATCGGACCGCGCCACACCACGGGGGTGTTGCCCTGGGTGAACTGCGCGATCGAGATCATCTTCACGTCGTGCGCCACCGGCGGCATGATCATCCGCTCGACCTGGGTGGGCTTGGCGTCGGAGCCGAGCATGCGCGGGATGGAGTGGCCGTAGATATCGGCGTCGAGCACACCGACCGACAGTCCACGCTGGGCCAGCGCGACGGCGAGGTTGGCGGTGACGCTGGACTTGCCGACGCCACCCTTACCGGAAGCCACCGCGTAGACGCGGGTCAGCGAACCGGGCTGGGCGAACGGAATGACGGGCTCGGCCGAATCGCCGCGCAGCGACTTGCGCAGCTCGGTGCGCTGCTCATCGCTCATCACATCGAGATCGACGGTCACCGCCCCCGCGCCGTTGACGTCCGCGACGGCCTTGGTGACCCGCTGGATGATCTCGGTCCGCAACGGGCACCCGGAGGTGGTCAGGTAGATCTCGATGTGCACATCACCGCTGTCGGCGATGGCGATGGACTTGACCATCCCCAACTCGGTGATCGGTTTGCGGATCTCCGGGTCGTCGACCTTCGCGAGCGCCGCCCGCACATCCGCTTCCGTAATCACTGACATACCCCCGATGTTATGCGCCCCCGGATCGGTCGACGATCCGGGGACGACAGTCGCCGGCCGGTAGGCCGCTTCCTAGTGGATTCGGGGGAGGTCCTGGGGCTTGGGGGCGAGGCCGCTGGAGTAGGAACCCGACCAGGCCATCACGTTGGCGACGTAGGCCATCGAGTTGTTGTAGCGCAGGATCGCCTTCGACTGCTGGGAGAGGTCGCGCATGTTCAGGCCACCGTCGCACAGGTAGCGGCCCGCGGTGAGGGCCGCGTCGAAGAGGTTCTGGGGGTCGGCGTTGCCGTCGGCGTTGCCGTCGGCGGCGTATCGGTGCCAGGTCTCGGGCAGGAACTGCATCGGGCCGATGGCGCGGTCGTAGCCGCCGAGGCCGTCGAGCTCGCCGCCGTCGGTGTCGTGGATGACATTGTTGCCGGAGAGGCTGCCGTCGAGGACGGGCCCGTAGACCGCCTTGATCGGGTTACCCTGCGCGTCGGCCTTGCCGTAGGCGTGGGTGGACTCGACGCGGCCGATGCCCGCCAGCAGCGACCAGGACATCCCGCAGTGCGGATTCTCCACGGCCAGTTGCTGTTCGGCGGTCTGGTAGGCGGCGACGGCGATGCCCGGAATGCCGAGCGGACCCGCGGGCATATCGGCGGACGCGCGATCATCCGGCAGTGCAACGGTTTTCACGACCGGCGCGGCCGAGGGCGACTGGCGCGCTTCCGCGTGGACGACCTCGGCGATGTCGGCCTGAGGCGACGAGACCAGATCGGCCGTAGCCTCCGGCTCGGCGCCGGGCAGCAGGTCGTGCTCGACAGCTGCGTTGGTTGCCGGGGTCGCCTCGGTGGCGGCCGCGGTCACGGCTACCAATCCAGCGGGGACCAATCCGGTCAGTGCGATGAGCGAGCTACGGCGAACTGTCGTAGCAGGCTGTTTCCGATGACGACCCACTGTGTGGTGCCCTCCTCAACCGTGTTGGATGAGAAGAGATTACCGCACCCGAGACCTTTTTGTTACCCCTCCGTGATCTGTATTTCGGTTTGATTTCTACGGGGCCGGTGCAGGGGCGGGCGGCAGCGGGATGACGATGCCGAACGGCAGCGTGATGCCGGGCTGCTGGGTGGGCGCCACCGGCGCGGGCTCGGCGGGTGCGGGCTCCTCGGCCGGGGCGACACCCGGTTCCGGTGTCTTCTCCGGTGTGGTGGGTGCGGGGGTCTCCGTGGGGGCGACCGCCGCCGGGGTGCACGCGGCGGGCTCGACCACCGGCTGCTCGGGTGCGGCCGGATCCTTCGGCGCCGCAGCGCCGTAGGTCTGCTCGGCGGGCTTGTCGGCGGGCTGCTGCTCGGGTGCGAGCGGGTTCGGCATCTGCGCGGGCAGCGGCTCGCTCACACACGTCTCGGGCGGCGCGACCGGCGCCGGGCAGAAGATCCCGCAGGGGATCGGCGGCAGGCCGGGCAGCGTGATCATCACCTGCGTCGGCGTGGTGACCTTCGGCGTCGCCGGGGTGGGCGTGGTGGTGGACGTGGGGGTGTTGGTCGAGGCCGCCAGCACATTGGGCGCCACCAGCGGACCGCTACCCGGCGGGATGATCTCCGGCGAGATGGCCACCTGACTCGGCGCGCCGCCGGTCCGGTACGCCGCCGACCAGCTCAGCACGTTGGCCGCATAGGACATCGAGTTGTTGTAGCGCAGAACCGCCCGCAGCTCCTGGGCCGCCTCGCGCAGGTTCATGCCACCCGAGCAGAGGTACTTGCCCGCGGCCAGCGCCGCGTCGAAGACATTGTGCGGGTCCGAGGCGCCGTCGCCGTTGCCGTCGGCGGCGTAGTGCGCCCAGGTGCTCGGCAGGAACTGCATGGGGCCGAGGGCTCGCACGAAGCCGCCGTCGGCTTCCTTGATCACCTCGTTGCCGGGCAGGGTGCCGTCGAGGGCGGGGCCGAAGATCGGCGTCGTCGTCGTACCGGCGGGGTCGGTGCGGCCACTGCTGGCGTGCCCGGATTCGATCCGGCCGATGCCCGCGAGCAGGTTCCAGGTGAGCCCGCAGCCCGGCTGCGCGGATTCCATGGCCAGCTCGGCGTTGCGGTAGGCGGCGAGCACGATCTCCGGGATGCCGAGCGCGCCGCTGCCCGTGGGCAGCGAAATGCTTTGCAGCGGAACTGTTCCCGCGAAGGGTGCGGCGGTGTTGGCGTTGAGTGCGCGCAACCGGCGCGGCGCCTCCTGCGCGACCGGCAGCAGGCCGACGATCTCGGACGGATCGGTTTCGGGGGTGTCCTCGGCGGTGCTCGCCGTGGCCGCCAGCAGGGCCTCCGGTGCGGTCGGCGCGGTGCTCGGGTCGCTGGTGTGCACCCCGGACCCGGAGGCGACAAGACCTGCGACTACAAGGGCCGACATCGTTATCGGAGCAGAAATTCGCACGGCCACACCCTTTTCGTCGAAAAGCGGCAGGCCGCAGAGTCCCCCTCCGGCCCACCCGGAACAACGTGATCCAGGTTACCTACCGGTCAGGAAGTTGTTGAGCATTTCCGGTCATGCATCTGGAGCACCAGGCGAAATCGGGGCGGAAGAGGCCGTTTGACCGGAGGTTTTCTTGCGGACTGCTTTTCGCTTTTTGTCCGGCTTCGGCGCGCCGTCGGGCGTGGTGACCGCATCGATGCGGTCGAGCACGTCCTTGATCTCCTCCAGCTCACGCCGCAGGTAGTCGCGGGTGGCGACCTCGCCCACCGCCAGACGCAGTGAGGCGAGTTCGCGGGCGAGGAACTCGGTATCGGCCTTGGTCTGCGCGGCCCGGGTCCGGTCCTCTTCGAGCGAGACCTTGTCCCTGTTGTCCTGACGGTTCTGCGCCAGCAGGATCAGCGGCGCCGCGTAGGCGGCCTGGGTGGAGAAGGCCAGGTTGAGCAAGATGAACGGGTACGGATCCCAGCGCAGCGCCACCGCGAACACATTGATCAGGATCCACACGATCACGATCACCGTCTGGATCGCGAGATAGCGCCCGGTGCCGAGGAACCGGGCCACGCGCTCACTGGCCTGTGCGAAGGCGTCCGAATCCCAGTCGAAGCGGAAGCGCGACCCGACCGGCGTCTCCAAGCGTTGCCGCGCCGGATTCTTCTCACTCATGCCGTACTCCCGCTCGCCTCGACCTGCTGCAGCGCCGGGGGCTCTTCTTCTCGCCAATCCTCGGGCAGCAGATGATCGAGGACGTCGTCGACGGTCACCGCGCCGAGCAGATGGTTCTCCGCGTCGACCACCGGCCCGCACACCAGGTTGTAGGTGGCGAAATAGCGGGTCACCGCCGAGAGCGGCAGGTCGGGGGACAGCGGCGCCAGGTCACTGTCGACGATCCCGCCCACCAGGTGCGCGGGCGGTTCCCGCAGCAGCTGCTGAATGTGTACACAGCCCAGGTAGCGGCCGGTCGGTGTGGCCGTGGGTGGTCGCACGACGAAGGCCATCGAGGCCAGCGCGGGCGTGAGATCGGGGTCGCGGACCCGGGCCAGCGCTTCGGCGACGGTCGTCGCGGGCCCGAGGACGATCGGTTTCGGCGTCATCAGACCGCCCGCCGTGTCGGGGGAGTGCGCGAGCAGTCGGCGCACCGGCTCGGATTCCTCGGGATCCATCAGGGCCAACAGTGATTCGGCTTCGCTCTCGGGCAGTTCGCCGAGCAGGTCGGCGGCGTCGTCGGGGTCCATCGCCTCGAGCACGTCGGCGGCGCGGCGCACCTCGAGGTGGCTGAGCAAGTCGACCTGGTCGTCATCGGGCAGTTCCTGGACCACGTCGGCGAGGCGTTCGTCGTTGAGGGCGATCGCCACCTCGATGCGCCGCTTCTCCGGCAGCTCACGCAATCGATGCGCGACATCGGCCGCGCGCAGTCCCTCGAACTGGGTGAGCAGGGTGGTCACGTCCTGGCCGGGCCGGTCCACTTCGGCGGGGGTGAGCCCGTCGACCTGTGACCACTCCACGACATGCACCGCGCGCCTGCGCCCGATCCGCCGATGTCCGCGCACCGCGACCCGGCTGACGATCCAATCTCTGGTCCTGGTCTGTTCGATACCCAGATCGGCGACCAGCACGTCGACGTCGGCCAGATCCGGCAGGTCCGGGTCGTTCACCCGCACCTGCGAGTCCACGATCTGTGCCATGGCCAGGAGCTCGCCGGCTCGCGGTGCGAAACGGCGCAGGCTCACGGTCCCGGTATTGAGCGTCACCATGCCGGGTTCGATCGCGGTCACCCGCAGTATCGGTACGAAAATTCGCCGCCGGGTGAGCAATTCGACGACGAGCCCGTGTACCCGCGGCGGCTGGCGTGCGTTGCGGACGGCGACGACCACGTCGCGGACCCGGCCGATAGACTCCCCGTCCGGACCCAGCACCGTCAGGCCGGCGAGCCGGGCGACATACACCCTGGTGGTTGCCATGACCATCAGGCTATCGGTCGAGTACGGCCGCTCGAACCAGGAGGCGCTCCTCATGAAGCCACGTCGTTCGGTGCTCGCGGTGCCGGGTAGCAACCCGAAGATGATCGCGAAGGCGAAAACTCTGCCGGTCGACGAGGTGTTCCTCGATCTGGAGGACGCGGTCGCCCCCGGCGCCAAGGCGGCCGCGCGGGCGAATATCGTCGCCGCCCTGAACGAACCGGGCTGGGGTTCGCAGTTGCGCGTGGTGCGGGTGAACGACTGGTCGACCGAATGGACCTTCGCCGATGTGATCAGCGTGGTCGAGGGCGCGGGCAGCTGGCTCGACGCGATCCTGTTGCCCAAGGTCACCGACGCGGGTCAGGTGCAGGCGCTCGATCTGCTGCTCACCCAGGTGGAGAAGGCCAGCGGTCTCGAGGTCGGCCGGATCGGCATCGAACCGCAGATCGAGAACGCGCTGGGCCTGCGCAATATCGACGCCATCGCCACCGCCAGCCCGCGCGTGCAGACGCTGGTGTTCGGGCCCGCCGATTTCATGGCCAGTATCAATATGCGCACGCTGGTGGTGGGCGAGCAGCCGGAAGGCTACGACGTCGGCGACGCCTACCACCACATCCTGATGACCATCCTGCTCGCCGCTCGCGCGCACGGGTTGCAGGCGATCGACGGACCCTACCTGCAAATTCGCGATGTCGACGGTTTCCGCCGGGCCGCTGCCCGCACGGCCGCGCTGGGTTTCGACGGCAAGTGGGTGCTGCATCCCGGCCAGGTGGACGCGGCCAACGAGATCTTCAGTCCACGTCAGGCCGACTACGACCGCGCCGAGTTGATCTTGGAGACCTACGCCTTCCACACCTCCGAGGCCGGTGGCGCGCGTGGCGCTGTCATGTTGGGGGATGAGATGATCGACGAAGCGAGCGCCAAGATGGCTCAGGTTGTCGCCGACAAGGGGCGCGCCGCGGGGATGACGAGAACCGGCGCTTGATCCCCGCGGGGGTGAATGGCGCGTTTCACTGCGGCACAGTCGGTCGACGAATAGCAGAATAGGACTATGACGAATCCCTTGGGCAACTCGAATCGCGGGCGGCAGGCGTTGCCGACGCCGCCGTCGGGCTGGCCGGTCGGCTCGTATCCGACCTACGCGGAGGCGCAGCGCGCGGTCGACTACCTGGCCGACGGGCAGTTCCCGGTGCAGGACGTGACCATCGTCGGTGTCGATCTGATGCAGGTGGAGCGGGTGCTCTACCGGCTCACGTGGGGCAAGGTCATCGGCGGCGGCGTGGTGTCGGGTGCCTGGCTCGGCCTGTTCCTCGGTCTGCTGCTGAGCCTGTTCACGACCACCGGCGGTGCGCTCGGTCCGCTCGTCGTCGGCCTGCTCGGCGGCATCGTCTTCGGCGTCATCACCACGTCGATCCCGTACGCGGCCACCAAGGGCCAGCGCGACTTCGCCTCGACCATGCAGCTGGTCGCGGGCCGTTACGACGTGCTGTGCGATCCGAAGTCCGCCGAACAGGCCCGCGACATGCTTGCCAGATTGGCCCTGTAGCGCGATGGATGTGGAGAACACGGTCCGTGCCGCGGTGCTGGACCACTTCGATGTCGAACGCGCCCAGGTCGATTCGGCGTCGCTGACCTTCCTCGGGCTGGAACCCGTCGAGATCCTGCGTATTCCGGGCGACGGCGCGGTCCACTACGCGACGCTGGGCGGTTCCCGTCATCCGATGGGCGATCCGACCGATCTGCTGGCCGACCCGGTGCGCGGACCACGCGCGGAACTGGTCCTGACGCTGCTGATGAGCGCCGACCCGCAGGTCGGGGTGGCCAAATCCCTCGGTGTGCTGGTCGCCTCGCCCGCCGTGGAAGGCGTTGTGCTGCAGGCCGACGCGCTACTCGATCTCGGAGAACCGCTGTGGCGCAACGCGAAGTTCACCGCGGTCGTGCTCGGTGAGAGCGATATTCCCGCGATCCCGCTGCCGGACCCTGCCGACCCGGTGCGCTACCTCAGCGTCACCCCGGTGACCGCGACCGAGGCCGCCTGGGTGCGTGTGCGCGGCGCCCAAGCGTTGCGCGACGCGTGGGCCGAAGCCGGGATCGACGTGCGTGATCCCGAGCGCGGCGCGGTGAATCTCTAGAGCCAGCCGTTTCGGCGGAAGCTGCGGAACAGCACCGCGCACAGCACTGCCATCACGATCAGCACCACGGGATAGCCCCACACCTGGTGCAGCTCCCACATGTGGTCGAAATTCATGCCGTACACGCCGGCGATCATCGTCGGCACCGCCGCCATCGCGGCATAGGCCGAGATCTTGCGCATGTCGGTGTTCTGCTGAACGCTGATCTTGGCCAGCGCGGCATTGACCAACCCGCTGAGCGCTTCGTCGAAATAACTGATGTGATCGGAGACGCTGGCCTGGTGATCGGCCACGTCGCGCAGATAGCGACGGATCTCGGTCGGCACCGGTAAGTCGGTGTTGTTCACCAGCCGCTCCAGCGGAACCGCCAGCGGCGCGACCGCCCTTCGCAATTCCACCACTTCGCGTTTGAGCTGGTAGATCGAGCCGATGCCGATCTTCGAGGCGGGCGTGAACACCGCCTCCTCCATTTCGTCGATGTCGACGCCGACGGACTCGGTGACATCGACGTAGGTGTCCACGATGTGGTCGGCGACGGCGTGCAACACCGCGGTCGGCCCGTATTTCAGCTGCTCGGGCTGCTTTTCGAGCTCGTGGCGCACCGTGGACAGGTGGGTGTGTTCGCCGTGGCGCACTGTGACGGCGAAGCGCGGCCCGGTGAAGACCATGATGTCGCCGGTCTCCACGATCTCGCTGGTGGAGTCGATGTCGTGTTCGACGTAGCAGACCGTGCTCATCACCAGGAACAGGGTGTCGGCGTAGCGCTCGAGCTTGGGGCGTTGCCTGCCCTGCACCGCGTCCTCCACCGCCAGCGGGTGCAGGTCGAAGATCGAGGCGATGTCGTTCATCTGCCGCTCGTCCGGGTCGTGCAGGCCGATCCAGACGAATCCCGCATCGGTCCGCTCCGCCGCTGTCAGCGCCTGTTGCGGTGTGAAATGTCCCGGCTGCCGCTCGCCGTCGACGTAGACCCCGCAGTCGACGATCGCTCGCGCCGTCGGGACGGGGACCTGAGGTCGCGGTGTTTTCGTCGCGCGATTCGGCCCGTGGAACGACGGCATCGGCGGAAATGAGGGCACCGAGTGGATCCTACGGGCACGGTTCTCGCGTACCCGGGAACGCGCGGGACCCGACACCGCACTGTAAGACTGAGGTGTGCGCATCGACCTGCATACCCATTCCACCGCCTCCGACGGCACCGACACCCCCGCCGAACTGGTGCGGCATGCCGCGGCGGCCGGCCTCGACGTCGTCGCGATCACCGACCACGACACCACCGGTGGCTGGGCGGAGGCCGAGGCTGCCCGCCCCTCGGGACTCACCCTGGTGCGTGGCATGGAGATGTCGTGCACGGGCATGGGGGAGGACGGCTACCCGGTGCCGGTGCACCTGCTGGCGTATCTGTTCGACCCCACCGACCGCGGTTTCGCCGAGGAGCGCGAGCGGTTGCGCGGTGAGCGGGTGGCCAGAGTGCGGGCGATGGCCGAGAAGATGGCGGCCGACGGACTGCCGATCGATCCCGTCGATGTGATGGCGACCGCGGGTCCGGCGGTGGGCAGGCCGCATCTGGCGCAGGCACTGGTCGCGGCGGGCGTGGTCGAGAGCGTGAATGCCGCGTTCGTCGATCTGCTCGCTCCGCACGGGCCCTACTACGCCGAGAAGGCCGACACCCCGCTGCCGAGGGCCGTGCGGCTGATCGCGGCCGCGGGCGGGGTCAGCGTGATCGCCCATGCTCGCGCACGGAAGCGGGGCAGGCTGCTGGCGCTCGACGACATCAGGGAGCTGGCCGGGCTCGGCCTCGGCGGGCTCGAGATCGACCACCCGGATCACAGCGAAGCCGATCGCCTTGTGCTGACCGGGCTTTCGCGAGAACTGGGTCTGGTGCGCACCGGCTCGTCGGACTATCACGGCAGCAACAAGACCATCGAGATCGGCGCGTGTGGCACCGATCCCGATCAGTACGAAGCACTCATCGACAAGGCGAGCGGGACGCCGGTGATCGCCCCGTGACGCTGCTTCGTGCGGTCAGCGGCGTTGTCGCGGGTGGGGTTGTCGTGCTCTTGTGCGTGGTCGTCGGTGCGGCGGTGATCGGCTCGCGCCGCGACTTTCCCGGGCCGGGCGCGGAATCGCTGGCGTGGCATTTCGTGGCCGCGGTCGTGGTGGTCGTCGCGCAGGTCTTCGCCGACCGGCGCCGCGGCATGTCCACCCTGTTCGGGTCCGCGGCGGTCTTGGTCACGGCCGGTGTATTGCTTTGGACACAATGGTGGGGTTGACGGCCGCGTAATGGTTGCGGACGGGTGAACTGTGCCCGAATATTTCTCTTTGTGACCAGCATCGAAACGGATGTCTTGATCCTCGGCGGTGGACCCGCGGGGCTCTGGGCTGCCGTCTCGGCCGCGGCGACGGGCGCGCGGGTGGTGCTGGTCGACAAGAGCCGCTGCGGTTCCAGCGGTCCCACCGTGTACGGCACGACGGTGCTCTGGGATATCCCGCCCGGTCCTGGCCGCGCCGAGGCGGTCGAGAAGATGTTCGTTTCCGGCGGCGGGCTCGGTGATCGGGCCTGGCTGCACCGCGTGGTCGACGAGACCCACCGGCGATTGCAGACCTGGTCGGGGACCCGCCATCGCGTGCCCGATCCGAACGGCGACCCGGCCCACGTGCACTTCGACGGCGCGAGCTACCTGCGCCGGCTGCGGCGCGGGGCGCTCGAGGCGGGCGTGCGCATCCTCGATCATCATCCGGCGCTGCAATTGCTGGTCGATCCGGCGGGCACCGTGGTCGGTGCGGCGGGGGTCCAGCGTCACAACAAGTTTCGGCCGTGGGCCATCCGGGCAGGTGCGGTCGTGGTCGCCACCGGTGGTTGCGCGTTCCTGTCCGGCGGTGCGGGCACCGAGGTGAGTACCGGCGAGGGCCTGCTGATGGCGGCAGAGGCAGGCGCCGAACTGTGCGGGATGGAGTTCTCCAGTGCCTACGGACTGGCGCCGGTGCTGTCGCGAGTACATCCGCATCCGGCGGTCGCGCCCGGGCTGTCGGTGCATTTCGCGGCCCTCTACGACGAAGCGGGCGTCGAACTGCCCGATCAGTACCCGGCGGCGCTCACCGCCATCGCGGACGGCCGGCGGGTGTTCGCGGCGCTGAGCGAGGTGCCCGACACCGTCCGGCACTGGCTGAGCAGGCACGGCGCGGTCGACGGCGCGGGCCGGGTACCCGTGCGAGCGGTACTGGCGGGAACTATCCGTGGCGCGGGCGGGCTGGCCCTCGCCGATACCGATTGCTCGACGACGATCCGCGGCCTGTTCGGTGCCGGCGATGTGACCGGCCGGCAGCTCGTCACCGGGGCGGCGAGCGCCCGCGGCGGCCTCAACGGCGCCTGGGCGCTGGCCTCGGGCACCTGGGCGGGGCAGGGCGCCGCCGCGTTCGCGGTCGCCAACGAAAGGGCGAGCAGTGCGCGTCCGGTGCCGGGCGCCGGCCTCGGGCCGCACGCCCACATCGACCCACGGTCGGTGATCGGCCTGGTGCAGGAGCACACGCTGCCGCTGCGCCGCAGCTACCGGCGCAGCGCGGGCAGCCTCGGCGACAGCATCGCCGAACTGGACGCGATGTGGCCCGGCGCCCAGTTCGAATTGGGCGGCCTCGGGGTGGGGCAGCTGCGGGCACGCCAGGCGGCCGCGCTGCTCGCCGTCGCCCGGTGGGCGGGCTACAGCGCGCTCGTGCGTACCGAGAGTCGTGGTATCCACCGTCGCATCGACCACCCCGCCGCGCACTCGGACTGGCTGGTCCGGCTGCGCTGCGGTGGGCTCGACGACGTGTGGGTGCGCCGGGAGGAATGGCCGGAGCCGCTCGGTGGCGAGCTCACCGCGGCCACCCCCGCCACGGTGTGAAAGTTCACCGGATGTTCCCGCTGCGCTGCGAGTTTTCGCTTACGCCACGGCAATTCGACACGGCTACGCTCGACACATGACGCGGTTTGGCAATCAACGCATCGTGCTGGCAGAATGTTGCGGATTCCCTTCCCTTGCCACCGCCGGGTTCGGGGAAACATGGTGACCTTCCGCCGTGCGACGCACCGTCGCAGCGTTGGTCGACCCGTTTTGCTCGCCCGGACACACCCGTCCGGTTCCGCTCGGCGGATCAGTGCCGCGCCACGTGTACCGGTTGCCACCGCGAAACGCGTGCGGACGCGCACCCGATGAGCGTGTAAGCGATCCAGCGTCGTAGCGATCCGGCGCCCCAGAAATTAGTAGTTCCGATATACCCGGCGGTAACCGTCCCCCGGTTGAGCCCGACTCGAGCAGGAGTGAAATCGTGTCACCTGTGACTGACGCACCGAATGCCACCGCGGCGCCCAAGGCCGATGACGCAGCGAGCCTCGCTGCGATCACCCAGGAGGAGATCTTCGCGGGTCACCTCGGTGGAAAGCTGTCTGTCGAGCTCAGCGCCCCCCTCGAGACCCAGCGCGACCTGTCCATCGCCTACACCCCCGGTGTCGCCCAGGTCAGCCGCGCCATCGCCGAGGACCCCGCGCTCACCAAGACCTACACCTGGACCGACCGGCTCGTGGTCGTGGTCAGCGACGGCACCGCCGTGCTCGGCCTCGGCGACATCGGCCCGCGCGCCTCGCTGCCCGTGATGGAGGGCAAGGCCGCGCTGTTCAAGAAGTTCGCCGGCCTGAACTCGATCCCGCTGGTGCTCGACACCACCGATCCCGACGAGATCGTCCAGACGCTGATCCACCTGCGTCCGAGCTTCGGCGCGGTGAACCTGGAAGACATCTCCGCCCCGCGCTGCTTCGAGATCGAGCGTCGCGTCATCGAGGCGCTGGACTGCCCGGTCATGCACGACGACCAGCACGGCACCGCCATCGTGGTGCTGGCCGCCCTCAAGGGTGCGGCCGCGGTGCAGGGCCGTGACATGTCCGGGCTGAAGGTTGTCGTCTCCGGCGCCGGTGCGGCCGGTGTGGCATGCGCGAACATCCTGATCGCCGCCGGCGTCCCCGATGTGGTCGTGCTCGACTCGAAGGGCATCGTCAGCACCGGTCGCGACGGCCTCAACGGTGTGAAGGCCGACCTGGCCGCCCGCTCCAACCCGCGCGGCCTGACCGGTGGCCCGGCCGACGCGCTCGCCGGCGCCGATGTGTTCCTCGGCCTGTCCGCGGGCACCATCCCCGAAGAGCTCATCGCCTCGATGGCGCCGGAGGCGATCGTGTTCGCCATGTCCAACCCGGACCCCGAGATCCACCCCGACGTGGCCGCCAAGTACGTGGCGATCGTAGCGACGGGCCGCAGCGACTTCCCGAACCAGATCAACAATGTGCTCGCCTTCCCCGGCGTGTTCAAGGGTGCGCTCGACGCCGGTGCCCGCCGGATCACCGAGGGCATGAAGGTCGCCGCCGCGAACGCCATCTTCGGCGTCGTCGCCGACGAGCTCGCCGTCGACAAGATCATCCCGAGCCCGCTCGATCCGCGCGTGGCTCCGGCAGTGGCCGAGGCCGTCGCCGAAGCAGCGCGCGCCGAGGGCGTCGCCTAGTTTCTCCCGGACAGCGCCCCCGTTCCCACCGGAACGGGGGCGCTGTCGCGTTGTCTGGGATCATCGAACGATGACCACCATCACCGTGCAGCTTCCCGACGAGGTCGCCGAACAGCTCGCGGAGGCCGCGGCGGCCGCGGGCGTCTCGGTGAATGTGGCGATGGTGCAGGCAGCGCAGGAGTGGATTCACGCCAACGCTCAGCGTTCCCGGGAACGTGCCAGGATGCAGCAGGTGCTGGCCGACGACCCGCACCTGCGGGCGCTACTCGGCGACGACTGAGATCCGGGGGTCGGCCCCCGCGCGGGTGAGCCTGCCGGTGCCCGGGGTGCTCGCCCACACCGCCACCGCGAGCAGTCCGTCGAGCACCAGTGCCAGCACCGCGACCAGCAGCGCGCCCACCAGTACGAGGTCGTATCGGTAGAGCCCGATGCCGTCGAAGATGTAGCGGCCGAGCCCGCCCAGGTTGACATAGGCCGCGATGGTCGCGGTGGCGACGACTTGCAGAGTGGCGCCGCGCAACCCGCCGAGCAGCACCGGCATCGCGTTGGGCACCTCGACCCGGAACAGGATCTGGCGCTCGGTCATCCCCATCGCCCGCGAGGCGTCGACCACGTCGGCGGGCACATTCGCGATTCCCGCGTAGGCCCCCGCCAGCAGCGGTGGGATGCCGACGGTGATCAGCGCCAGCAGCGGCGGGATCAGCCCGAGCCCGAGTCCGAGCACCAGAAAGGTGAGCAGTCCCAGTGTCGGCAGCGCCCGCATGGCATTGGCGAAGCCGACCATCACGGCACTGCCGCGGCGCGTGTGCCCGATGATCGACCCGAGCGGCACCGCGATCACCGCCGACAGCGCCACCGCGAGGAAGCTGTACCACAGGTGTTGCAGCAGGCGATGTTCGATGCCGGTGGGTCCGCCCCAGTTGGCGCTGTCGCTCAGATAGTTCCAGGCTTCGACGAAGAGGTTCACGAGCGTGCCCCTGTCACGCGCGCGTCCGCCCTGGTCCACGGGGTTGCGAGGGTGCCGAGCAGGAACACCAGCCGATCGAAGATCAGCGCGAGCACCAGGGTCACGATGATGCCCGCGACGATCTGGTCGGGGTAATCGCGCTGGTAGCCCTGGGTGAACAGCTTCCCGAGCCCGCCGACTCCGATCAGCGCGCCGACCGACACCATCGCGATATTGGTGACCACGACGACGCGCAGAGAAGCGGTGAAAACCGGTAGTGCCAACGGCATGTCGACGGTGACGGTGCGCCGCAGCCGGCCGAACCCGATCGCGTCGGCGGCATCGATCACGCTGTCGGGCACCGTATCCAGTGCCATCGGCACCGCGATCAGCAGCAGCGCGGTCGAATACACGGTGAGCGCGATGATCACGTTGAGCGGGTCGATCATCGAGATGCCGACCAGTGGCGGAATGATCACGAACAGCGCGAGCGACGGGATGGTGTAGGCCAGGCTCGACGTCGTGGTGGTGATCCGCCGGGCCCAGCGGCTTCCGTGCACCAGCGCGCCGACCGGGACCGCGATCACCAGACCGAGCAGCAGGGGGACAAGTGCCAGCACCAGGTGGGTGCGGGTGATCGCCATGATGTCGGCGAAGTTGTCGATCAGGTATCTCACGAGGTGCCCTGGGTGAAGAACTCCTGATTACGTTCGGAGTCTTCGGCTACCCGCTGTTCGGCGAGTTGGGTCAGCACATCGGTGGCGAGCAGCCCGCCGCGCACGGCGCCCGACTCGTCGACGGCGACGCCGATTCCCGAAGGCGAGGAGATCGCCGCGTCCAGGGCTTGCCGGAGGTCGCCGGTCGGGGTGAACAGGGAACCGCCCGCGGAAACACTGGAGTCCAACGGTTTTCCGGCCCGTACCCGTTCTACGCCGGTGACGTCGATCCAGCCGCCCGGCTTGCCGAGCTCGTCGACGACGAGTGCCCATTCGCCCTGGGTGAGCCGCAATCCGGCGATGCCGTCCGGCTCGATCATCCGAATCGGCGCCAGCGCAACAGCTTCGGCGCTGCGGAACGACAGTCCGCGATACCCGCGATCCCTGCCGACGAACCCGGCGACGAAATCCGTCGCGGGCTGGGCCAAGACACGTTCCGGCGTGTCGTACTGCTGGAGCACCCCGCCGAGCCCGAACACCGCGATCTTGTCGCCGAGCGTGATCGCCTCGTCGATGTCGTGGGTGACGAACACGATCGTCTTGTGCAATTCGGACTGCAGCCGCCGCATCTCCGATTGCAGTTCCGCGCGCACCACCGGGTCGACCGCACTGAACGGCTCGTCCATCAACAGCACCGGCGGGTCGGCGGCCAGCGCTCGCGCCACCCCGACTCGCTGCTGCTGGCCGCCAGACAGTTGCGCCGGATACCGTTCGGCCAGATCGCGATCCAGCCCGACCCGGTCCATCACCTCCAGTGCGGCCGCGCGGGCGGCCTTGCGTGACTGCCCGAGCAGCATCGGCACGGTCGCCACGTTGTCGATCACCCTGCGGTTGGGCAGCAGCCCGCCGCTCTGGATCACATAGCCGATACCGAGGCGCAGTTTCACCGGGTCGACTGTCGCGATGTCGCGTCCGTCGACGGTGATGGTGCCCGCGCTGGGGTCGACCATGCGATTGATCATGCGCATCGAGGTGGTCTTGCCGCAGCCGGACGGCCCGACGAACACGGTGAACGATCCCGAGTCGATGTGCAGGTTCAGATCGCGGACCGCGTGTGTGCCGTTCGGATAGGTCTTGTCGATACCGCGGAATTCGATGTCGGACAATGAGATTCTCCTCGAGGCGCGGGGTCGCCTAGCCGATGGGGGAGTTCAGCCCCTGGGCGGTGATCCAGGCGAGCGCGGCGGCCTTCGGTTCGATCTTGCTGTCGCCGGAGACGGCCGTG
Source organism: Nocardia sp. NPDC055002 (assembly GCF_053608825.1). Lineage (NCBI taxonomy): Bacteria > Bacillati > Actinomycetota > Actinomycetes > Mycobacteriales > Nocardiaceae > Nocardia > Nocardia sp. NPDC055002. Next base: position 59,879 of record NZ_JBSGWE010000004.1, on the reverse strand, counting down.
TTCAGCGAGATCAGTTCGGTGGTGGTGAGCTTGGCCGAGACCGCGTCGAGCACGGCGACGGCCTTGTCGGACTTCTTCGCGGCGTTGAACAGCGGGACCACGTTCTGCGCGGCGAAATTGTGCTTCGGATCGGCCAGCACGACCAGGTCGTTCTGCGCGATCGCCGGCGACGTGGTGAAGATGTCGGCCGCGGTGACCTGGCCGTCGACCAGTGCGCGCACCGTCGCGGGGCCGCCGCCGTCGGCGATCGGCACGAAATTGGCGTCGGTGATGTCGAGGCCGTAGTTCTTCTTCAAGCCCGGCAGTCCGCCCGGGCGCTGGGCGAATTCGGCCATCCCGCCGAACTTCACCTCGGCCGAGTGCGGCGCGAGGTCGGCGATGGACTTCAAGTTCCACTTGTCGGCCGTGGCGCGGGTGACGACCACCGCGTCGGAGTCCTCGCCGGGGGCCGGTGTCGCGATGGCGAGGTCGTCGCCGAGTGCGGTGGTGAGCGCGGCGTTCACCTCGGGCGCGGCGGTGGCCGTGGCGTCTTTGTCGAGGTATTGCAGCAGGTTGCCGGTGTATTCGGGGATGAGCGAGATCGCGCACTGGCGCAGCGCGGGGATGTAGGCCTCGCGCGAGCCGATGTCGAACTTGGTGTCGACCTTGAAGCCGTTGATCCGCAGCACCTCGGTGTAGATGTTGGCGACGGTCTCGGACTCGGGGAAGTTGGCCGACCCGATGATCAACGCGTCGCTGGTGCAATCACCCTTGGCGGCAAGGGGATCGTTGTTGCCGCAGGCGGAGGCGATCATGGCGGCGGCCAGCGCCACCGCGGCAACCAGTACCCGGCCCGCTCGCATCGCGAGGCGGCGTGCCGGTCGACGTTGTCCTGGCGATGAGGAGGCGAAGTCGGTTTTCACTGGTGTCCTTCCGGCAAAGGCGGGCAGTGCGCTGTGCGTGCGACCCGGGGGCCACAGGTACATTCTGGTAGTTCATACTGCCCGCCGTCGGGCCGAATTGCGCGGGTTGACGGCAAATACGGAAAGTTGGTGTCGCCGGATGTACTCGGTCGCTGTGCGTCGAACCGCCGCCGCGATCCTGGCCGCAGCCTGCGCTTTCACCACGATTTCCTGCGCCTCCGACGACCCCGCCCCGGTGGTTGTGGTGGGTGGGAATTCGACGACGGAATCGGTTCTGCTCGCCGAGATCTATTCCCAAGCACTGGACCGCGCGGGCGCCGATTCCACCGTCATGACCGGATCGAGCACCCCCCTCGCCGATCTCGACGCGGGCCGCATCGCCGTCCTCCCCGCCCGCAACGGTGCCCTCGTGGATCTCTGGAACCCGGCCTCGCCCGCCCGCACGCCCGACGAGGTGGTCGCCGCGGTCAACTCGGCTCTGCCCCAGGGTATTTCGGTCTCCGACGCCGCGGACGGCACCGACCTGCGTCCCCGCGCGCAGAGCGGAGCGCCCGAGGGCGCCGCCCGCACCCAGAGCATCGTCGCCCTCTACCGCAGCGGCATCTTCGACCGCCAACAGCTGAAGAAGCTCAACTACGTAGCAGGCGAACTGACCACCGATGAGCTGGTCGATCTGATCCACGACATCGAAACCGGCACCCGCCCCGCCGACGCCGCCCGCTCCTGGCTCGACGCCCACAGCCTCTAGCGCCACTGCGCCTTATCGTCAGGCACCCCCAACAACCTTCCGAACTCTGTCATCACGGCAGGCAGTGTCGGCGGCTCTGTCGCGCCCTTGCCAGGCTATGTTCCGCTCCGTATATTCCTACTGGAATATTTGGTGTGGACTATAGTGCTGAGTGGAGGTGGCGGGGTGGGGCAGCCCGGGCGGAATGTGATGACGCCGTTGGCTATCGCGGTGCTCGGGTTGCTCGACGAGCGGCCGATGCATCCGTACGAGATGTATCAACTGCTGATCGCTCGGCGGGAGGATCTGCTGGTCAAGGTGCGGCCCGGGTCGCTGTATCACGTGGTGGCCCGGCTGGCCGACGACGAGATGGTGGCGGCGGAGGGGATCGGCCGGGCCGGGAACCGGCCCGAGCGGACCACCTATCGGATCACCGATTCCGGGCGGACCGCGCTGCGGGGGCGGATCGCTGACCTGCTGCGGACACCGGTGCAGGAATACCCGATCTTCCGGGTGGCGTTGGCCGAAGCACACACCCTTCCGCAAGAACAGGTCGTCGCCTTGCTCGACGAGCGCGTGGAGTACCTGACCCAGTCGCGGGCCGACATGGACGTGCTGCTCGACTGGACGCGCAGCCGTGCCATCCCGCGCCGCTATTTCGTTGTCCTGGAATACATTCGCGCCACCATCCACGCCGAGCTCGTGTGGATCGAAGATTTCGCCGCCGAACTCGGCAGCGGTGCCGTGCTGTGGGAGCAGTACGACCCCGGCACCGGCGAACGGATCACCGACGATCACATCCACGAATGGCCGAGTGGGGATTCCCCCGACGCCGCGCCCCGGCCCCGCTGGGCCGCCCGAAGCTGAATCCCTCTCCTCGATTGGAACGAATTCGATGACCACCCAACGCAATCCGTGGCTAGCGCTCTTCGCGCTGGTGGTCGGGTTCTTCATGATCCTGCTGGACATGACGATCGTCGCGGTCGCCAATCCGGCCATCATGACCGACCTCAGCACCGACATCTCCAACGTCATCTGGGTCACCAGCGCCTACCTGCTCACCTACGCGGTGCCGCTGCTGGTCACCGGTCGGCTCGGTGACAAGTTCGGGCCGAAGAACATCTACCTGATCGGCCTCGCGATCTTCACCGGCGCCTCGCTGTGGTGCGGCCTGTCCGGCAGCATCGGCATGCTGATCGCCGCGCGCGCCGCCCAAGGCATCGGTGCCGCGCTGATGACGCCGCAGACGATGGCCGTGATCACCCGCACCTTCGCGCCGGACAAGCGCGGCGCCGCGATGGGCCTGTGGGGTGGCGTCGCGGGGCTGGCGACGCTGATCGGCCCCATCCTCGGTGGCGTGCTGGTCGACAACCTCGGCTGGGAATGGATCTTCTTCGTCAACGTGCCGGTCGGCATCATCGCGTTCGGCCTGGCCGTGTGGCTGGTGCCCGCGCTGCCGACCAGCGACCACAAGTTCGACATCGTCGGTGTGATTCTCAGCGGAGTCGGCATGCTCGCCCTGGTTTTCGGTATCCAGGAGGGCAATTCGCAGGACTGGTCGTTGCGGATCTGGCTGCTGATCGGCTTCGGCGTGGTGATGCTGGTGGTGTTCGTGATCAACCAGGCGCGCAACAAGGGCGAACCGCTGGTGCCGCTGAGCCTGTTCCGGGACCGCAATTTCGCGCTGTCGAACCTGGCGATCGCCGCGATGGGCGCCGCGATCACCTCGATGATGGTGCCCTCGTACTTCTACCTGCAGGCGGTGCGCGAGATGTCGCCGACCATGTCGGCGCTGGTCTTCGCGCCGATGGCGATCATCACCGGTGTCACCGCGCCGTTCATCGGCAAGGTGTCGGACAAGCTGCCGCCCCGGCTGCTGCCGACGATCGGATTCGTGCTGTTCGCCGGTTCGGTGGCGTCGTTCGGCGCGCTCATGAGCCCGGATTCGTCGCTCGTCTGGTTCCTGCTCGCCGCAGCCGTCGCGGGCTTGGCCAACGCCTGCATCTGGGCTCCGCTCGCCACGACCGCCACCCACAACCTGCCGGTCACCCAGGCGGGTGCGGGCGCCGGCATCTACAACACCACCCGCCAGGTCGGCTCGGTGCTCGGTAGCGCGGCGATCAGCGCCCTGATCGCCGCCCGCCTGACCGCCAACGGCCTCGGCGGTGGCGGCCCGGTCGGCGAGGGCGCGGCCACCGGCCCACTCCCGCCGCAGATCATCGACGAATTCAGCACCGCGCTGGCCCAGTCGATGATCCTGCCCGCCGCCATCCTGGTGATCGGCGTCGTCGCCTCGGCGCTGTTCGTGGGCCACGGCAAGTCCGCCGGAAAGGCGCCCGATCGGGAGAAAGCCGACGCTGCGGCCTGATCGCGGAGTGAGCCTGCTCGTCGCGTGCCATAGGCGACGGGCAGCGGGCTCACAGCACCAAGTTGCTCAACTGCTTCCAGTCGATCTGGCAGCGGAGCGGCGCCTCGACGGTTGATTCGCCATCCGACGGTCGCAGCTCGAGATGCGGGATGTACTGACCGAGTACGTGATCGAGGACGAAGATCTTGATCATGCTGACACTGTTGTCGGCGACCCATACCAGCCAATACCACGGAATTCCCGCCAGCGCGTACTCGGTCTTCTTGTCGGCGATGTCGACCATTTCGGTGCCCGGCGAGATCACTTCGATCGCAATCTTCAGCAGCGATGCGGGGAGGGGCCGCAGCTCGTTCGGAGCGCAGTCGAACAGCGCGACATCGGGGCGCCGGATAGTGGCGCGCGGAAATTCCCACAGCACCACGTCGAAGTCCGTATCGACGTCCAAACAGCCGCCGTACTGGTTGACGTGGGCGAGCGCCGCCGCTTCCACGAGATCGGCCAGCCGCCGCGCGGCCTTCTGGTGCGCACGGTTCGGTGATTCAGCACGCACGATGTCACCGTTGACCACCTCGACCTGGCGGCAGTAGTCCTCCGGTAGCTTGCGCCAGATCTCCAGGGTCACCGGCTCCGGCTGCAAGTTATCGCTGGTCGCCCAGTCGAAGATGGCGGACACGTGCGCTCCTAGGTTGTGCTGATTTGTGCACGAATACGCACCATCTTGCCAGCAACTCGCCGCATCTTCTTGCACGTTCCCGCTTTACTGCACCTGGATGGTGAGGGCGGGGTAGCCGGTGGCGCCATCGGGGACGACGTCTTGTTCGACGGCGGTCTGGGGCTGACCTGTGGTGTCGGTAGTGCGGGCGCGCAGGGTGTGCTGGCCGGGGGTGGCTTCCCAGTCGTAGGTCCACTGACGCCAGGTGTCGACGGTGACCTCGGTGGACAGGCGGGCGGGGCGCCAGTCGCCGTTGTCGACCTGCACCTCGACGCCGGTGACACCGCGATGCTGGGCCCACGCGACACCGGCGATCACGGTGCGGCCCTGCGGGATTCGGCCGCGCCCGCGTGGGGTGTCGATGCGGGTGCCGGTTTTGATCGGGCCCTGCGCCGACCAGCCGCGCCGGGTCCAGTAGGCGGTCGCCCGGTCGAAGCGGGTGACCTCGAGTTCGGTGACCCACTTGGTGGCGGAGACGTACCCGTAGAGGCCGGGGACGACGAGGCGAGCGGGGTAGCCGTGCTGGACCGGGAGGGGTTCGCCGTTCATGCCGATGGCGAGGAGGGCGTCGCGGCCGTCCATGAGGACCGAGAGGGGTGAACCCGCGGTCCAGCCGTCCTTGCTGTGCGACAGCACCATGTCGGCGTCGGGGTGCGGTCGTGCTTCGGCGAGGAGTTCGTCGAGGCGATAGCCGAGCCAGCGGGCGTTGCCGATCAGGTCGCCGTTGATCGGGTTGGAGACGCACGCCAGGGTGACCAGGCGCTCCACCGGGGTGCGGCGAAGGAGGTCGTCCCAGGTGAGAGTGATTTCCTGGTCGACCATCCCGTGGATGCGCAGGGACCAGGAGTCTGTGGACACCTGGGGAACGATCAGCGCGGTGTCGATCCGGTAGAAGTCGCTGTTCGGGGTGATGTACGAGGTGAGTCCGGGCATCCGGAGATCGGCATCCGGTGGAAGATCGGGCAACGGTGCTGTCGCCCTGGGCAATTCGACCGTCTCGCGCTCGGCCGTCACATCGTGGCGAGCGCCGCCGAGCAGCCGGCCCGCCAGGCCGGCGCCGAGAGCGAGCACCCCGGTCGCCGCGATGCCACCGAGCACGCGCCGCCGCCCGGCTCCTGCGATCGACGCGCCGGTGCGGATCAGGCTTTCCTCGCCGCCTACGTCCGGCGCCGCGGTGGCCTCGCCGAGTGGTGGCGCAGCGGGTTCCGTCGCCGGTCGCAGCGAATCGGATGCGTCATCGATCCGCCGGGTCAGTTTTCGCAACGCGAGAATTCCAGCGGCGGTACCGATCAGCGCGGGCAGCGCACCGGCGAACCCACCGACTCTCCCGGCGCCGATGACAGCGGCGACCACGCCGAAAATCGCGAACACTACCGATCCGATCGGTCGAGCCGCTCGCTCGAGATATCCGGCGATCGCCGCGACCGCCACCGCGACAACGCCCATGCACGCGAACAGCACGGCCTTGTCGCTGGTTCCGAACGTCGAGATCGCCCATTCCCTGACCCCGTCGGGGGTGTGGTCGACCACCGTCGCGCCGAGTGCGTACGCGGGTGCGCTCCCGGACCCGGTGAACACCGCGACCAACTCCGCCACACCGAGTACCAGTGCCGCGGCCACGATCCCGGCTATCGCCCGCAAGAACGCCATGCACAGAGCGTACGTCGCGGCCGGATCGCCCCGGTGACCGATTTGTGACGGCCGAACACCTCCCACGGATCGGCCATCAAAACTACACTGTGTAGTAGAAACGATCCCGCTCGGCAGGAGACATGATGACCGAGACAGCACCGGACTCGACACTGCGCGCCACGACGGCGGTCTTCGCCGTCGCCCTCCTGGTCCACGGCGCCGACCACTTACGCCGCGGCATGGACGCCACCTCATCGCTGGTGAACGCCCTCGGCACCCTGCAGATCCTCTTCGCCCTGTTCACGGTGTTCCTGGTGTTCCGCAGGCACCCGGCAGCCCCACGCGCCGCGGTGTTCATCGGCTTCGCGAGCGCGATCGGTTTCACGATCGTGCACCTGCTCCCGGACTGGTTCGGTCCGCTCAGTGACAGCTTCATCAACGCGCCTGCCGCCTCCGGCGTCACCGGATTCTCCTGGTTCGCCGCACTATTCGAGATTTCGGCGGATCTGGCGATCGGCATCGCGGGTCTGCGGGTGCTGCGGTCCAGGGAGTTGAGTGTGGCCTGAACGTCGGGGCCGTCGCTCACCCGGCGGCGAATCCGGCCGAGTCGAGGCGATGGTGAACGGTCGCGGTCGGTAGTCTGCGCGGAATGACAGCACGTTCCTTTTCGCGATTCGTGTCTGCAGTCTTCTTGGCAGCCGCGATTCCCCTGGTATCGCCCACCCATTCCGCTACCGCCGAGCCCTGTTCCGATGTCGAGGTGGTGTTCGCTCGCGGGACCGCCGAGCAGGGTGGCGAACTCGGCCTGACCGGTATTTCCTTCGTCGAAGCGCTGCGCGCGAACGCGGGCGGACGCTCGGTCGGCTCCTACGGCGTCGACTACCCGGCCAGCAGCGACTTCGCCGACCGGCTGGCCTTCGCGCGCACCGTCGTGCAGGGCATCGGTGATGCTCAGCGACGGGTCGAATACCTCGCGGCGAACTGCCCGGGCGCTCGCATCGTCCTCGGCGGATACTCCCAAGGCGCGGCGCTGGCCGGTTTCGCGACCGGTGTCGGTGTGCCGGAGGGGGTGCTGCCGGAGTACGAGATGTATCTGCCGGAGCCGATGGCGCCCGAGGTGGCAGAGCACGTCGCGGCGGTCGCGCTGTTCGGCAAACCGTCGGATCGGTTCATGGCCGACGCGGACGCACCGGCGGTCTCGGTCGGCGCGCTCTACAAGAACAAGACCATCGAGCTGTGTATCCCCTCGGACAACATCTGCGACGGTTCCCCGCTCGCCCAGCCCAACGTCTCGCACACCCTCTACGGCATCAACGGAATGACCGTCACCGCGGCACAATTCGCGGCGCAACGGTTCTGAACAGCCGAAAGGCCGGTTGCGCGAACGCAACCGGCCTTTCGTGCGCGTGGGATCAGGAGTAGATCTTGTCTACTTCGCCCGCGTACTGCTTCATGACGACGGCGCGCTTGAGCGACATCTTCGGGGTGAGCTCGCCACCCTCCTGGGTCCAGTCGACCGGGAGGATACGGATCTTCTTGATCGCCTCGGCCTTGGAGACCTTCTTGTTGGTCTCGTCGATCGCGGCCTGCACCTCGGCGACCAGCGCCGGGTTCTCGATCAGGGTCTCGATCGCGGTGTCGGCGGCGACGCCGTTGCGATCCTTCCAGCCCGGCAGGGCCTCCGGGTCGAGCGTGATGAGCGCGCCGATGAAGGGCTGGCCGTCACCGACGACCATGACCTGGCTGATCAGCGGGTGCGCGCGCAGGGAGTCCTCGAGGATCGCGGGGGAGACGTTCTTGCCGCCCGCGGTGACCAGGATTTCCTTCTTGCGGCCGGTGATGGTGACGAAGCCGTCGGCGTCGATGGCGCCCAGGTCGCCGGTCTTGAACCAGCCGTCCTCGAACGCCTCCTCGGTGGCCTCGGCGTTGCCCCAATAACCGTCGAACACGACCGAGCCCTTGAGCAGCAGCTCGCCGTCTTCGGCGATCTTGGCCGCGTGGCCCTGGATCGGGCGACCGACCGAGCCGACCCGGATGAACGCGGGCGTGTTCACGGTGAACGCGGCGGTGGTCTCGGTCAGGCCGTAGCCCTCGTAGATCGTCACGCCGGCGCCGCGGAAGAAGTGGCCGAGGCGCGCGCCCAGCGGGCCGCCACCGGAGACAGCGGCCAGGCACTGGCCACCGAGGGCCGCGCGCAGCTTGCTGTAGACCAGCTTGTCGAAGACGAAGTGCTTGAGCTTGAGCAGCAGGTCGGGGCCGCCCTTGGTCTCGAGCGCCGTGCTGTAGGCGATGGCGGTCTCCGCGGCGGCGTCGAAGATCTTGCCCTTGCCGCCGTCGTGCGCCTTCTGCTTGGCGGAGTTGAAGACCTTCTCGAACACGCGCGGCACCGAGAGGATGAAGTCCGGCTTGAAGTCGCCGAACTGCTCGACCAGGGTGGTCCAGTCCGAGCTGTGGCGGATGGTCACCTTGGAATCGAAGGCGATCAGCGCGACGGCGCGGGCGAACACGTGCGCCAGCGGCAGGAACAGCAGGGTCTTCTGGCCCTCGGAGACGAACGCGCTGAGCTCGATGCCGCCCGAACGCGATTCCGCCCACAGGTTCGCGTGGGTCAGCTGGACGCCCTTGGGGCGGCCGGTGGTGCCCGAGGTGTAGATCAGGGTCGCGGGGGAGGCCGCGCCGACCTGCTTGCGACGCTCGTGCACGACGGAGTCGTCCAGCTCGGCACCGCGCTCGGTGAGCGTGTCGATGGCGCCCTTGTCGATCTGCAGGGTCTCGGCCAGCGCGGGCAGCGAACCGGCTTCGATCTCGTCGATCGTGGCGCGGTGCTTGTCGTTCTCGACGACCAGCAGCTTGGTCTCGGAATCCTGCAGGATCCACTTGGCCTGCTCGGCGGCCGAGCTGTCGTAGATCGCGACGGTCACGCCACCGGCGGCCCAGATCGCGAAGTCCAGCAGCGTCCACTCGTAGCGGGTGGCCGCCATGATCGCGACGCGGTCGCCCAGCTCGATGCCGGCGGCGATCAGGCCCTTGGCCACGCCGAGGACGGCCTTCTCGAACTGTGCCGCCGTGACGTCATTCCAGCCGCCGCTGCCGTTCGGGACGTTGAACAAAACCGTGTTCGGCGTCTCCTGCGCGAAGCGGAAGACGTTGTCGGAATTGTTCGCATCGTCCGGGATGGTGTAGGAAGCCGGAACTTCGAACTCTCGCATCTGTGCCCTTCCAGTGGGTTCTACTCGCCAGTAATCTACGACACGTTGGGGCGGGTCGCGATATCGCCGCCCGAATTGCCCGTCACCAGGCTTTATCGTAAATCGTCTATCGATACCGGCTGAATTGCTTCTCGCAGGAATTCCGCGAGTTCGCTGAGAGCCAGCGCTGCCTCGGTGACCAGCGCGGCTTGCAGTTGCGCGACGTGCCAGAGGCCGCGGGTTTCGGTGAAGCGGACGTGCACGCCCGCTCCACGCAGGGCTGAGACGAGCTTGCGACACTGGTTGTGCAGGAGTTCGCTCACATCGACCTGCACGTAGGTGGGCGGCAGGCCGATCAGGTTGCCCGACAGCGGGGCGTATCCCGCTTCGGTCGCGGCGGCGTCGCCGAGATAGTGGGCGGCGCACGCTCGCGACCACGTTCGGTTGATCACCAGGTCGCGATCCTTGCTCGGTACCTCGGTGGGGTCCACCCATGGCGCGATGAGGCCGAGTGCGGCGGGGGTCATCTGATGCTTTTCGATCAGCCGCTGGGCCAGTGCCATCGCCAGGCCGCCGCCTGCCGAGTCGCCGGCCACACAGATCTGTTCGGGTCGGTAGCCGACGTTGCCGACCAGGTCGAGGAACGCGGCCTCGGCGTCGTCGAGTCCGGCCGGGAACGGGTGCTCCGGCGCCAGTCGGTAGTCCAGCGAGTACACCGCGCACGCTGTCTCGCGGGCGAGCCCGGCCACCAGCGAACGGTGTGTGGCGATGGAACCGACCACGTAGCCGCCGCCGTGCAGGTACAAGATCGCGCCCGCGGCACGTTCGGGCGGTACCGCCCGGGTACGCGAACCCGGAATGGCGGTTTCGGCGATCACGCGTTCGGCGGGGCGCCCACCCAGCTGCAGGTGCTGCACGACCGAACCGTCGGGCACCAACTGCAGCCGGGAGACCGCGTCGAGCAGAACGCGCTGCACCGCGACCGGTAGCCGCGCGTTGAGGGTCACCCGGAACACCGGGTCGAGCAACGCACGGGCGATCGGCAGCGGAATCTTGAACTCGCGCATGGAGTTTCCTCGGATCTAGCGGAGCGTCAGTGTGGCATGAAGCGGCCGTTGACCACGGCCGAGATCCGGCTGTAGCCGGAGGCGAGGAAGCGCACGCTCACGTCGAGCACCTTGGCCTCCCAGCCGATCAGCACGCGGGCCTGCCCCTTGCGCACGCCCTCGGTGATGGTCTGCGCGGCCATCTCCGGGCTGTGAATCGCCAGGTACTTGTCGAACAGGGTGGCGGCGTTGGCGCCGTCCATGCCCTCGGCGTAGGTGGCGTTGCGGGCGACCGCGGTCTTGATGCCACCGGGATGCACGCAGGTGACCTTGACCGGCGCCTTGGCGACCTTCATCTCCTGGAACAGCGCCTCGGTGAAGCCGCGCACCGCGAACTTGGCCGAGTTGTAGGCCGCCTGGCCGGGCACGGCGACCAGGCCGAAGAGGCTGGACACGTTGATCACGTGGCCGTCGCCGGACTCGATCAGCATCGGCAGGAACGCCTTGGTGCCGTTGACGACGCCCCAGAAGTCCACATCCATGATGCGTTCGATGTCTTTGAACTCGGTCTTGATCACGTCGCCGTGGTAGGCGATGCCCGCGTTGTTGTAGATCTGGTGCACGACGCCGAAGTGCGCCTTCACCTGATCGGCGTAGAGCAGGAACGCCTCGCGCTCGGCCACGTTGAGCCGGTCGGACTTCACCTGCGCGCCCAGCTTCTCGCAGGACGCGACGGTCTGGGCCAGGCCCTCGGCGTCGATGTCGGACAGCGCGAGTTTGGCGCCACGCGCGGCCAGGTTCTCGGCCAGCGCGCGACCGATGCCGGAGCCCGCTCCGGTGATCACGCATACCTTGTTCGTGAAGTAAGCATCTTTGCTCACTGTGCTGCCACCACTTCCCTGTCGGCGTCTGCGATTGTCGTAGTGTAGGCGGCGGCATCGAAATGCCGTGTGAGCCTACGGAATTCGAACGTGAAGTCCGGCCACAACGTGGTGTTGTTGCCGTGCTTGTCCAGGTACCAGCTGGCGCACCCGCCAGTGTTCCAGACAGTCTTGCCCAACTTTTCCTGCAGGTCGGCGTTGTAGGCCTGCTGCACGTCTTCGCGAACCTCGACCGTGCGCAGACCCTGGGAGTCGATCGTCGCCAGCGCGTCGCTGACGTAGTTGATCTGCGATTCGATCATGAAAACCATCGAGGTGTGGCCGAGGCCGACATTCGGGCCGACCAGGAAGAACATATTGGGGAAGTTCGCGATGGCCGAGCCCTTGTAGGCCTGCTGGCCGATCTCGTCGAACACCTCGGCCAGCGTGCGCCCGTCGCGTCCGACCATCGAGTTGTAAGTCGGGGAGTCGGTGACGTGGAAGCCGGTGGCCACGATGAGCGCATCGATCTCGCGCTCGGTGCCGTCCTTGGTGACGATCGAGCCCGGCTTCACCTCGGCGATGCCGTCGGTGATCACGTCGACATTGTCGCGATCCAGCGCGGGGTAGTAGTCGTTGGAGATCAGCATGCGCTTGCAGCCGATCCGGTAGTTCGGGGTGACCTTCTTGCGCAGTTCGGGATCGCGGATCTCGATCTGCAGCTTGGCGCGCGAGAGGGCCTCGAAGGCCTTCATCAGCACGGGGAAGCGGGTCAGGCCGACGACCTGGGTCTCACGCGCGGCGTAGATGGCCGCGCGCGAGAGACGCTGCACGGCGGGAATGTGCTTGAACGCCAGCCGCTCGGGCAGCAGATACGGGCGGTCCATCCGCGGCAGCAGCCACGGCGCGGTGCGCTGGTAGACGTCGAGCGTGGCGACCTCGCTCGCGATGGCGGGCACGATCTGGATCGAGGACGCGCCGGTGCCGATCACCGCGACGCGCTTGCCGGTGAGGTCGGCGTCGTGGTTCCAGCGGGCGGAGTGGAAGATCTCGCCCTCGAAGCTGTTGATGCCCTTGATATCCGGCAGCGACGGCTCACACAGCGCGCCGACCGCGGAGACCACGGTGTCGGCGGTGAACTCGCCCTGGGTGGAGCTGATCTCCCACCGCGCGGCCGCTTCGTTCCAGCGGATGCTCTGCACATCGCAGTCGAAGACATGGCGGTCGAGCACGTTGTAGCGCTCGGCGACGCTCTTGATGTAACCCTGGATCTCGCCCTGCTTGGAGAACGAGCGGGTCCAGTTCGGGTTCGGGGCGAACGAGTACGAGTACAGGTGCGAAGGCACGTCGCAGGCAGCACCCGGGTAGGTGTTGTCGCGCCAGGTGCCGCCGACTTCGCTGCCGCGCTCGAGCACGAGGAAATCGTCGCGACCCTCCTGGCGCAGGCGGATGGCCAGGCCGAGGCCGGCGAACCCGCTGCCGACGATGATCGTCTTCACATGGCGGGTTTCAGCGACCCGGGGCTCGACAACGTTGTCTGTAACCTTACGACTCATGTATTGCAGAATACGGTCTTATTGAGCCGGAGTCAACAGCTATTGAGCCAGGTTCAGTAGTGGCTAGGATGGCTGGTGTGAGTACCAGGAGTGTGGGAGAGACGAAGCGTGTGCGGCTCAGCCCCGAGGAGCGTCGGCTGCAGCTGATCACCCTCGGCGCCGAGATGCTGGTCGACCGGTCGCTCGAGGACATCTCGGTCGACGACATCGCCAAGCAGGCGGGCATCTCGCGGGGCTTGCTGTTCCACTACTTCGCCTCGAAGCAGGAATTCCACGAGGCGATCGCCCGGCACGTGAGTACCGAGTTCTTCGTCGCGATCATGCCCAACCGCGAGTTGTCGCTGTTCGACATGCTGCGCGACTCGATCGAACGATTCGTCGACTACGCCACCGAGCACTCCGCGTCGTATCGCTCGGTGCTGCGCGGGCCCGCCAGCGTCACTCCCGACATGGCCGACTACGTCAACGAAACCCGCGGCGCCATCGCCGATCTCATCGTGAGCGAACTGCCGCTGCCGCCCGAGGATCCCGATCTGGCCCGGCTCACCCTGGCCATTCGCGGCTGGATCGCCTTCGTCGAGGAGACCATCCTCACCTGGATGATCGACAAGCCGATCAGTCGCGAGTCGCTGGTCGATCTGCTGGTGGAGTCGCTGCCCGCGCTGGCGCTGAGTCCGGCGTTGATCGCCGCGCTCCAGGGCTGAATTTCTCCGGGTCGCTGTTAACGCCCCGACGGGAGTGTCGCGAACAACTGATGGGTTTGCACTGCCCTTCGCCGCTGCGTGCCCGCAGTATGAGTTCCCTGAATGTGTTGTGGCACAACACATTTGGTTGCCGAATCGAGACCATTGCACTGGCTAACGGTGGGGCTGTTCGGCACGACGAAGTGGGTATGACTCTCACGAACAGCACAATTCGCAAATTCTCGGCCGTGGTTGTTTCCGCGGGCGCCGTCCTCGTCGGGCTCGGTGCGCCCGCCGGCGCGCTGCCGTCGGATCCGATCGCGGTGTTCACGCCGACGCTCAGCCGGACTCCCGGCGCCAACTGCGCGGCGATCATCAACGCCCAGACCGTGCCGCAGCCGCAATCGGGCACCTTCGGTGTACGGGTGGCGATCACCCAGACCGGAGACTTCTGCCAGCGCTATCAGGTGGCCGTGCGCTTCCGCAATCTCGATACCGGCTACAGCGACGGCCAGTCGCACCCCGTGGAGAACGGTCAGATCCTGCACGCGCCGGGCAATGTGATCGTCGGGTTCGGGACCGCGCCCGGCAAGGGCCGGGTGGAGGCCTGGATCGTGACCACCGACGAATCCCTGCCCCAGCACCAGGAATTGGAGCACATCGCGGGACGCGCGAGCTTCACGCTCGGCTGATTCTCGCTGTTTCCGCCGGGGCGAGCGCACAGGTGAGTGTGCTCGCCCCCGTCGTGCCTGCCTAGTCGGATTTGGGGCGGGCGCGCAGGTGCGCGCGCTCGCCCTGCTTGCCGAACAGGCTGATGAATTCGACGGATTGCTCGTCGGCCGCGCCGAACCAGTGCGGGATATGGGTGTCGAACTCCGCGGCTTCGCCGGGGGTGAGAATCAGATCGTTGTCGCCGAGGATCAGGCGCAGGCGACCGTTGAGCACATACAGCCACTCGTAGCCCTCGTGCACCTGCGGTGTCTGGGGGCGATTGCGGGCGCCGGGGGCGATGATCATCTTGAACGCCTGGATGCCGCCCGCGCGCTTGGTGAGCGGGAGCATGGTCATGCCGTGGCGGGTGACCGGGCGCAGGTGGATGCGCGGGTCGCCGGTGGGTGGAGCGTCGACGAGCTCGTCGAGGGTGACGCCGTGTGTCTTGGCCAGGGGGAGCAGCAGCTCCAGGGTGGGTTTGCGGTCGCCGGATTCCAGACGCGACAGGGTGCTCACCGAGATGCCGGTCTCCTGGGCCAGGTCGGCGAGGGTGGTCTGGCGCTGTTTGCGCAGGGTGCGCAGCCGAGGGCCGACCGAGTCGAGGGTTTGATCGAGGTCCTCCATGCTCTCCACTTTGCCATATCGGCAAATAAGGTTGCCAGTATTTGTCGCTGGGATGCACGGTGGATGCTCGAAGGAGGTCGAGATGACACAACTGGACGATTCGTACGACGTGGTGGTACTCGGCGGTGGAGCCGCCGGACTGAACGCGGCGCTGATGCTGGCGCGTTCGCGGCGCTCGGTGGCCGTGATCGACGCGGGGGCGCCGCGCAACGCGCCTGCTCAGGGGGTCCACGGACTGCTCGGGCGTGAGGGGATGTCGCCGCTGGAGCTGCTCGAGCTCGGGCGAGCCGAGGTGCGCGGGTACGGCGGCCACGTCGTGTCGGGCCGGGTTGTCTCGGTGCGGCGTGCGGCAGACGTCGACGGCTCGGAATTCCTGGTGACCCTCGCCGACGAGCGCACCGTGTCGGCCCGGCGCATTCTCGTCGCCACCGGACTCGCCGACGAGCTCCCCGATGTTCCCGGGCTGCGCGAACACTGGGGCCACGATGTCCTGCACTGCCCGTACTGCCATGGTTGGGAAGTGCGCGATCAGCGCATCGCGGTCCTGGCGAGCAGCCCGATGTCGGTGCACCAGGCGCTGCTGTTCAGCCAGCTCAGCGACGACATCGTCTTTCTGTCGCACACGGCCGACCCGGTGAGCGCCGACGATGCGGAAAAGCTGGTGGCACGCGGTATCCGGATCGTCGACGGCAAGGTGGTCGAGGTGCTCGGCGCCGACCGGCTGACAGGCGTCCAGCTCGCCGACGGCACCGTCATCGGACGTGATGCGCTGGTCGTGGCACCTCGGATGAACACCCGCGCCACGTTCCTCACCGACCTCGGCCTGATTCCCGAACCGCACCCCTCCGGCATGGGCGACCACATCCCCGCCGATCCCGTCGGCCGCACCTCGGTGCCCGGCGTCTGGATCGCGGGCAATGCCACCGATCCGTCCGCCCAGGTCGGCGCTGCCGCGGCAGCCGGGGCCATGGCCGGTGCGCAGATCAACGCGGAACTCGTGATGGCCGAAACCGCGGCCGCGGTGGCGGCACACCGAGCCGGATAGCGTCGAATCTGCGTCCGTGTAGGCCCGATCGATCCTCGCTACGACACGAAGGACCCCGTCTGAGGTGATGACGGGGTCCTTCGCTGTCGGCTCAGTTATCGGTGGCCGGGCACACGGTGCTGCTGAACGGGCACGGCTTGAACAGCTCCTCGATGAGCATCACCAACGTGGCACTCCCGCTGGTCGCGTCGGCACTGCCGGTGCCCGCCTCGGCGACCGGCACCGTCGGCGCGGCCGCCGCGGTAGCGGGCACCACCGCACCGAGTGCCACCATCGCCGCGCCCGCCATCACGAATTTCCCGATCGACACGCTAACTCCCCATTTCGACAAGTGTTGTCACAGTTGACGACATGGATGCTGCCCTCTGAACCGACCGACCGGTAGCCCGGAAAACCGGGGTTGCGGCTGCCGATTCGGGGTCTCCGGGCGACGATTTGCCCCGTCAGCCACGCAATGAGCAGGTGAACCGCCGGGATGTCCACAGCACCGCGGTGTCCGACCTACGGGTGACGGCCCTGACCGAGCCGTCTGACCCTCGATGCCCCGGTCACGCCGTTTCGGGAAGGGGAGCGTCTTCCGGGAAGCGGCGCACGACCTCGATCCTGCCGACGATGTTGCGGTTGAATTCGTCGAGATCCGCTGCGGGGATCCAGTATTCGAGGATGTCGCGGCCGCCGGCCTGTTGCACGTCGTAGTTGTCGAGGTAGTCGGTTCGGACTGCGAAGCGGGTGACGTATCCCGCGCCGGAGGCGGGCACATTCCAATCGCGGGCGATCAGCACCGCGTAGGCCTCGTTGAGGACCGGGTAGAAGATCGGCTGGTCGGAAAGGCGTGGTGGCCAGGTGCGCCAACCGGAATCGGCGACAAGCGCCAGCTCCTCGGGGCCGGTCGGCCGCCAGAGGATGATGGTGCGTGGTGCGGTGGTCATCGTTACTCCTTCGCGAGTAACGCACCGTATCCGAGCAGCCCTGTGGTGGCCATCGGTTATTCGGTGAGCGGTGTCGCGAAGGATTCGAGGCCGGTTACGCGGAGGAGGTCGAGGGCGGTCGCGGTGTGGGTGTGGGGGGCGGCGGAGTAGATGATGATGGTTTGGTCGGTGTCGGGGACGTGCATGGCGTCGCAGTCGAGAGTGAGGGCGCCGAGGTGGGGGTGGGCGATGGTTTTGGTGAGGCTGTGCATGGCGCTGGAACGGCCCGCCTGCCAGAGTGACTCGAATTCTGGGCTGCCGGTGCGTATTTCGGTGAGCAGGCGGGTCAGGCCGGGGTCGTCGGGGTAGGTCGCTTTGACCGCGCGCAGGCAGCCCACGCAGGCGGCCGCGTTGCTGTCGGCCTCCTCGGGTGTCATCACGACCCGGCCCATGCCGGTGCCGAGGAAGCGCTGCCACATGATGTTGCGCTGGGCCACCGGGATCGCGGAGAAATCACCGAGCAGCGCCGCCGACAAGGGATTCCAGGCAAGAACATCGGATTTGGCCGAGAGCACGAGCACCGGCAGATCGGCCAGGCGATCCAGCAGCCGCAGCACGCTGGGGCGGATCACCATCGGAATCCGCCCGGCCTGCGGCGGTTCCGACCCGGCGAGCCGGAAGACGAGATCGCGGTCGACATCGGTGAGCCGCAGCGCCCTGGTCAGCGCGCCGAGCACCTGTTCCGACGGTTTCGGTCCGCGGCCCTGCTCCAACCGCACGATGTAGTCGACGCTCACCCCGGCCAGGCTCGCCACTTCCTCGCGCCGCAATCCGGGGACCTGCCTGCGTGACCCGCCCGGCAGGCCCGCGTCGGCGGGGGTCAGCCGGGAACGCGCGGTGCGCAATACCGTCGCCAATTCCGCTCTGTCCACCCCTCCCATGGTGCCGCAGGACAGCGGATCAGGGGTGGTACCGCCGGTCCTATGCCGAGGCAGCACTGGAGACCGGGCCGCATCGACGTGACTCTGGAGTCATGACGACAACGATCGCCCTGGTCACCGGGGCCAACAAGGGACTCGGCCGGGAAACGGTGCGCCGGCTGGCCGAAGCCGGCTGGCAGGTGTTCCTCGCCGCCCGCGACACCGCACTCGGCGAGGCCGCCGCCGCCGACTTCACCGCGGCCGGTTTCGACGTTCGATTCGTCCCGCTCGATGTGACCTCCGACGAGTCCGTCGCCGCGGCCGCCGACATCGTGAAGGCCACCGCGGGCCGCCTCGACGTGCTCATCAACAACGCGGGCATCGGAGGTCCGCGCAGCGCACCCTCCGAGACCGGGCCCGACGATCTGCGAGCAGTGTTCGAGACCAACGTCTTCGGCCCGGTCCGGGTGACGAACGCGTTCGTGGGGCTGCTGCGGTTGTCCGACCATCCCCGCATCGTGATGGTCTCCAGCGGTGTCGGCTCGATCGCGACGGTCACCGACCCGAAGTGGCAGGGCCTGCTGCCGCCCGCCCTCGGCTACCCGAGCACCAAGGCGGCGCTGAACATGCTCACCGTCATGTACGCGAGCGAACTCGGCGAGATGAAGGTCAACGCGATCGATCCCGGCTACACCGCCACCGACCTCAACGGGCACAGTGGTTTCCAGACCGTCACCGAGGGCACCGACGCCGTCGTCGCCGTGGCGACGGCCGACCTGGACGGCCCGACCGGCGGATTCTTCGACCGAACGGGCCCCACGTCGTGGTGAGAGCGGGCGCCCTGCTCGTGGCGGTGCTCGCCGGCCTCGGCATCACCACCTATCTGATGAGAACGGAGAGCCCAGTGGCACAACCGAAGACGAGCACGGTGCTGTCGATCGGTCTGCACCCCAGCGCCGTCGACTACACGCGCTACCCGCAGATCGACGAAGCCACCCTGACCGCGCGCATCGCCGCAGGCGAAACCGCGTTGCGCGAAGCAGGTTTCGACATCGTCTCCTGCCAGGTCCCGGCCGACCCCGACGCGGCCGAAGCGGTCCTGCGCGAATGCGCGGCGGGCGGGGAGTTCCGGGTCGCGATGATCGGTGCGGGCGTACGGATGGCGCCCGAACACACTCTGCTGTTCGAGCGCTTGATCAATGTCGCGTCCGACCTCGCGCCCGGAATCCGCTTCTGTTTCAACACGTCTCCGGAATCCACGATCGACGCCCTGCGCCGCTGGGTCCAGCCCGGCTGAGAGGTATTCGCTTACTTGTGGCCGCCGCCGTGGTCGTGGCTGCAAGTGTCGGTGCGCCGGCCGTCGGCGCTCGCCTGGCCCGCACCATGACCTTCGAGCGCCGCGAACGGACCGCACTGATGCGGGGCGATCCAGACGTGCACCATCGGATTGCCCGCGCCGGGGTTGATGGAGTTGGGCGGGCAATTGCCCTGGGCGTCGAGGACACCGGCGACCACGGGGCCGTTGTCGCCCGCCTTCCAGCAGAGATTGTCGTGGACGTGCCACTGCATCAGGGAACCGCCGAAGTCCACCAGGCCCGGGTCGTCGATCTTCTTGCCGTTGGCGATGTACATCGCCGACACGAGGGTGCGGTTGGTTCCGTCGACCCGATAGACCAGCGACTCCGGGTGGGCGGGGTCGAGGAAGTTGTTGTCGCGGATGTAGCTCATGTTGATGTAGTGCTCGTACCCGGTGGCCGCGTCGCCGATCGAGCGGAAGCCCAGGGCGCCAACGGTGTTCACATCCGAGAAGGCGGGCAGGCCGTCGAGCGTGCTGCGCACCAGGTTGGTCGCGCGCGACTGCTGGTCGGACGTCACACCGGCGACACCCGACAGGTCGATCGGTTTCGTGGGATCCCACGGGCGCGGCCAGTTCGCCTCGGTGCCGTGGTCGTCGCCCGCGCCGTGTGCGTGGTCGTCGCCCCCGGCATGCGCGTGATCGCCGGTGTCGCCGTGACTGTGGACGTGCCCGACACCGTTGAGCATCGCCGCCAGCGCCAGCACCCCCACGGCCGCGGCCGCGATCCCGGACCGCATCGGCGGCAGGGTCGCGGTGGGCCGGAGCAGGCCGATGCCCGCGGCGACGGCGGCCAGCGCACCCAACACCGCGCACACGGTGTCGGCCACCTGCGGTGACTCCGCGGTCAACCCGGCGATCCACCCCACATCGGCGAACCGGGTGAACGCCCACACCGCGGCGGCGAAGGCATTCACCGCGAGCATCGAACTCACAACCACCTTGCGCTCGCTCAGCAAGACCGCCAGCCCGGTCGCGCACTGGATCGCGGCGAGCACCACCATCAACCGCGCCAGCGTGGCGTGTTCGGTGTGCATGCCCGCCGCCATGAAATGCACGGCGCCCGCTCCCACCGACGCGATCCCGCCCAACAGCAGGTATCCGTTACGTCCGTTCGCCATGCCACGCTCCTGTGTTTTCTGAGCGCTGGCGCGCTCGAGCGGGGCCCTTCGGGCCCCTGATCTTCCCTCCCTCCGGGCACTCCTTCGTCGCACCCTCCACTCAGTCCAGATCAGGGCGGGCCCCTTGGGGTAGTTCGCGCCGGACATTACCGGGGCACACTGTGGCACCGTTGCCACCCGGATAAGAGAACTCTGTGACCGATGTCTCGCCGCAGTGTCCGGAAACGGCGAACGCCGGGCGGATCGCGATGATCCACCCGGCGTTCGCCGTTGTGCGAGAAGAACTTACGTGGTCGGCTCGAAAGCCTCGCCGATGATCTCGGCCTGCTCCACGGCGTGCACCTTCGACGAACCCGAGGACGGCGCCGACATGGCACGACGCGAGATGCGGCGCAGACGGCCCAGGCGCTCGGGCAGCACCTCGGGGAGGTTGAGGCCGAAGAAGGGCCATGCGCCCTGGTTGGCCGGTTCTTCCTGGACCCAGGCGATGTCGGTCGCGTTCGGGTACTTGGCCAGCGCCTCGTTGAGGCGGTACGTCGGGATCGGGTAGAGCTGTTCGATCCGGACGATCGCCACGTCTTCGCGCTTGTGCTTGGCCTTCTCCGCGGCCAGCTCGTAGTAGAGCTTGCCCGAGGTCAGCAGGATGCGCTTGACCTTGGCGGTGTCGCCGATGCCCTGTTCGTAGGTGGGCTCGTCGAACACCGAACGGAACTTCGACTCGGTGAAGTCCTTGACATCGGACACCACGGCCTTGTTGCGCAGCATCGACTTCGGCGTGAAGACGATCAGCGGACGACGGATCCCGTCGAGCGCGTGCCTGCGCAGCAGGTGGAAGTAGTTCGCCGGGGTGGACGGCACCGCCACGGTCATCGAGCCCTCAGCGCACAGCTGCAGGAACCGCTCGATGCGACCGGAGGTGTGGTCGGGACCCTGACCCTCGTGGCCGTGCGGCAGCAGCAGCACCACGTCGGAGAGCTGGCCCCACTTGGCCTCACCGGAGGAGATGAACTCGTCGATGATCGACTGCGCGCCGTTGACGAAGTCACCGAACTGCGCCTCCCACAACACGAGTGCGTTGGGGTTGCCCAGGGAGTAGCCGTATTCGAAACCGACGGCGGCGTACTCGCTCAGCGCCGAGTCGTGCACCGCGAACCAACCCGGCTTTTCCGAACCGATGTTGTGCAGCGGGGTGTACTCGACGGCGTTGATCCGGTCGATGATCACCGAGTGACGCTGGGTGAACGTGCCGCGCCGCGAATCCTGACCGGTCAGGCGCACATCGTGGCCCTGGTCGATCAGCGAACCGAAGGCGAGCAGCTCGGCGAAAGCCCAGTCCACCTTGCCCTCGTAGGCCATCTCGCGACGCTTCTCCAGCACCGGCTTCACGCGCGGGTGCACGTTGAAACCGTCGGGAGTGTTCAGGAACGCGTCACCGATGCGCTGCAGCACCGACTTGTCGACCGCGGTGACCACGGTGGCGGGCACCTTCTGGTCGTCCTCGACGGACTCCGACGGCTCCGGAACGTACTTCTCCAGCTCGCGGACCTCGTTGAACACACGCTCCAGCTGACCCTGGTAGTCGCGCAGCGCGTCCTCGGCCTCTTTCATGGAGATGTCGCCACGGCCGATCAGCGATTCGGTGTACGCCTTACGCACCGAACGCTTGGTGTCGATGATGTCGTACATCTCCGGCTGGGTCATCGAGGGATCGTCACCCTCGTTGTGCCCGCGACGGCGGTAGCAGACGAGGTCGATGACGACGTCCTTGCGGAACTTCTGCCGGAAGTCGACCGCGAGGCGTGCGACCCAGTCGCAGGCCTCCGGGTCGTCACCGTTGACGTGGAAGATCGGCGCGCCGATGAACTTCGCGATGTCGGTGGAGTACTCGGTGGAGCGGCTGTTCTCCGGCGCCGTGGTGAAGCCGATCTGGTTGTTCACCACGATGTGGATGGTGCCGCCCACGCGGTAACCACGCAGACCCGACAGGTTCAGCGTCTCGGCGACCACGCCCTGACCGGCGAACGCGGCGTCGCCGTGCAGCATCAGCGGCATCACCGAGAAGCCGTCGGGGCCGTCGCCCTTGTCGAGCAGGTCCTGCTTGGCGCGCACCAGGCCCTCGAGGACGGGGTCGACCGCCTCCAGGTGCGAGGGGTTCGCGGTGAGCGAGACCTCGATCTCGTTGTCGCCGAACATCTGCAGGTACTGGCCGTGCGCACCGAGGTGGTACTTCACGTCGCCGGAGCCGTGGGTGGCCGCCGGGTTCATGTTGCCCTCGAACTCGGTGAAGATCTTCGAGTACGGCTTGCCGACGATGTTGGCGAGCACGTTGAGGCGACCGCGGTGCGGCATGCCGATGACGACCTCGTCCATGCCGTATTCGGCGCACTGGTCGATGGTGGCGTCCATCATCGGGATGACGGCTTCGGCGCCTTCGAGCGAGAAACGCTTCTGGCCGACGTACTTGGTCTGCAGGAAGGTCTCGAACGCCTCGGCCGCGTTGAGCCGGTTCAGGATGTACTTCTGCTGCGCGACAGTCGGTTTGACGTGCTTCTGCTCGACCCGATCCTGCATCCACTTGAGCTGATCGGTCTCGAGGATGTGGGTGTACTCCACGCCGACGTGGCGGCAGTACGCGTCACGCAGGATCGACAGCACGTCGCGCAGCTTCATCCGCTCCTGGCCGTGGAAACCGCCCACGTCGAAGGTGCGGTCCAGGTCCCACAGGGTGAGGCCGTGCTCGGTGACGTCGAGGTCGGGGTGGCTGCGGAACTTGTCCTTGACCAGGCGCAGCGGATCGGTGTCGGCCATCAGGTGGCCGCGGTTGCGGTAGGCCGCGATCATCTCGAGCACCCGCGCGCTCTTGTCGACGCCGCGCGCGCTGATGTCCTTGCGCCAGCGGATCGGCTCGTACGGCACGCCGAGGCCGTGGAAGATCTCGTCGTAGAACTCGTCGGAGATCAGCAGGTTGTGGATGGTGCGCAGGAAGTCGCCCGACTCGGCGCCCTGGATGATGCGGTGGTCGTAGGTCGAGGTCAGCGTCATCAGCTTGCCGACGCCGATGTCGGCGATCCGCTCGTCGCTCATGCCCTGGAACTCGGCGGGGTACTCCATCGCACCGGCGCCGATGATCGCGCCCTGGCCCGGCATGAGGCGCGGCACCGAGTGGACGGTGCCGATGGTGCCGGGGTTGGTCAGCGAGATGGTGACGCCGGAGAAGTCGTCGTTACCGAGCTTGCCCTCGCGTGCCCGGCGCACGACGTCCTCGTAGGCCGCGTGGAACTGACCGAAGCTCATGTCTTCGGTTTCCTTGATGGCGGCCACGGCCAGCGATCGGTTGCCGTCCTTGCCCTGGAGGTCGATCGCCAGGCCCAGGTTGGTGTGGGCCGGGGTGACCGAGTTCGGCTTGCCGTCGATCTCGGCGAAGTGGCGGTTCAGGTTCGGGAACGTCTTGATCGCCTGCACGATCGCGTAACCCAGCAGGTGGGTGAACGAGATCTTGCCGCCGCGGGTGCGGGCGAGGTGGTTGTTGATCACCAGACGGTTGTCGATCATCAGCTTGGCCGGGATCGCGCGCACCGACGTCGCGGTGGGGATCGTCAGCGAGGCCGACATGTTCTTGGCGATCGCGGCGGCGGGGCCGCGCAGCACCTTGTTCTCCGGACCGGCGGCGGCAGCCTTGGGTGCGGTGGTGGCCGGTGCGTTCGACACCGGTGCAGGTGTGGTCTGCGGTGCACGCACGGTCTTGGCGGCCGGAGCCGGAGCCGGAGCGGCGGGCGGAGCCGGAGCCGCGGGGGGCTTGGGCGGTGCCGTCGCTACCACGGCTTTGGGAGCCGGGGTCTGCGCAGCGGCCGCCTTGGGGGCTGCGGCTGCTGAGGGAGCGGAGGAGGCGACCGGTGCCTGGCTGTTAGCGGATTCGGTGGCTTCCGGCGTGTAATCCGCGAGAAACTCGTGCCAACTCGCGTCGACCGAGGACGGGTCCTGTTTGAACTTCTGATACATCTCGTCGACTAGCCACTGGTTCTGTCCGAACTGGGAAGTTGAGCTGCTCACAGCTGGTGTTCGCCTCATTTCGTTCTTCGCGCTGCGACGTTTGTGACGTGCCCGGCAGGGGAATCAGCGGATGGCTGCCGATGCGCCCTCACCGAGCATATGCCCAGCGGTTGACAGGCGTCGCTACCGGTCTTGGGTCGACACTATGCCCTCTGCCTCCAGCCCCGCCGCCCAGAGTCGGGAGTACCGGCCGTTACTGGCGAGTAGGTCTGACGGTGCGCCGAATTCCACGATACGGCCGTGTTCGACCACCGCAATCAGATCGGCGCGCGCCGCGGTCGCGAGTCGATGCGCGACCACCACGGTGGTCCGGCCTCGTGTCAGCGATCGGCTCGCTACCAGCATCGATGCCTCGGTTTCCGGGTCGAGGGTGGAGGTGGCCTCGTCGAGGAGCAGCAGGTCGGGATCGACCAGTTCGGCCCTGGCCAAGGCGATCAGCTGGCGCTGTCCGGCGGACAGCCCGCGGCCGCGTTCACCGACCGGATGACGCATTTTCCGAGGTAAACCATTGATCATTTCCGAAGCCCCGACGGTGTCGGCCGCGATCGCGATGTCCACCGATGTGGCAAATGTTTGCCCGAATGCAATGTTGCTCGCCACGTCGCCGGTGAACAAGTGAACTTCCTGGGGCACAATTCCCAGCCGCGTCCGGTACTCGGTGAGGACATATTTACGAAGATCCACACCGTCGACCCGGATCGCGCCCGCCGCCGGGTCGGGCGGGAGGTCGTAGAGACGGGCCAGCAGCTTCACGATCGTCGACTTGCCCGCGCCGGTCGGGCCCACCAGTGCCAGCGTCGCGCCGGGCGCGACGGTGAAGGTGACGCCGTCGAGGGCGGGGGCGCTCGCACCGGGGTAGCGGAAGTGAACGTCGTCGAAGGTGATCTCACCGCGCAGGCGATCGACGGATATCGCATCGGGTGGGTCGGCGGCGATCGACGACGTGGTGCGCAGCAGGTCGCCGATGCGCCGAAGTCCGACCCTGGCCTGCTGGTAGCCGTCGAAGACCTGGGACAGATCCTGGATGGGACTGAACAGCAGACCGAGGTAGAGCACGAACGCGACGAGCGTTCCGGTGGACGTGCGCCCGTCGGCGACAGCGTTGGCGCCCAGATAGACCACCACGGCCAAGGCCACGTCGGCCCAGGCCAGGCCGAAGGAGAAATAGGCCGCGATCGCGCGCTGGGCGCGGATCCTGGCATCGCGATAGCGGTGGGAGTATTCGGCGAAACGCCGCGCGGCGGCAGGCTCGTAGCGGGCGGCCTGCACGGCGCGCAGGCCCGCGATGTTCTCCTGGAATCCGGCGTTGACCACCGAGACCCGTTCACGCGAGACGGTGTAGGCGACCGAGGACACCCGCCGGAAGGCGAGGGTGGCCAGCAGCATCGGCGCGACGGCGATCAGGACCACCACGGCCAGCCCGGCATCGATGAAGAACAGCCCGAGGGCGACGCCGATCAGGGTGATCAGCGCGACCAGCCCGGTGGCGACCCCGGTCTGCAGGAACGTCGACAGCGCGTCGACGTCGGTGGTCATCCTGGTCATGATGCGGCCGGACAGTTCGCGCTCGTAGAAGTCGAGGCCGAGCCGCTGCAACTGGGCGTAACTGCGCACCCGCAGACCGAACAGCACGCGCTCGCCCGTGCGCGCGGTGAGAACGGTGACCACGGCGCCGACCACCAGGCCGGTCAGCACCAGACCGATCCCGATCACCGCCGAGACGAGCAGCGCGGTGTCGTCGCCCGCGGTGACACCGGTGTCGATGGCATAGCGGACCAGCGGCGGGAAGGCGATCCCGACCAGCGCGTCGACGACGAGCAGCAACACGACCACACACACCAGGCCGCGAACCGGGCGCAGCAGCGCGCGCAGGCCGAAATCGGGTTGGGGTGCGCGCAGGTCGCCGGGCAGGGCGGGGTCTTCGGTGGCCGGTGGCAGTGCGTCGACCGCAGCGCGCAGTTCCGGCGTTTCGCTGAGGTCGGTCGACGCCGACGACATGGATCGGGGTTTGCCCGCGTCGTCGCGAGGGGTGGTCGGGTCGGTGGCCGTCGGCACCACCGAACCGGTGGGTGCGGGCAGCCGGATGACACGGTCGGCCTGGGCCAGCGTCGATTCGCGGTGCGCCAGGATCAGCGTGGTCCGCCCGCCCGGATCGGGCAGCCGGCGGAAGATCTCGGCTTCGGTGACGGCGTCCACCGCGGAGGTGGCATCGTCGAGCACCAGCACGCGGGGACGGGTGAGCAGCACCCTGGCCAGGGCGATGCGCTGGCGTTGACCGCCCGAGAGCGTCAGCCCGCGTTCGCCGATGACGGTGTCGTAGCCCTCCGGCAGTGCGGCGATGAATTCGTCCGCGGCGGCGGCCCTCGCGGCGGCCACGATCTCCGCGTCGGTGGCGTCGGGCCTGCCGAGCGCGATGTTGGCGGCGATGGTGTCGGAGAACAGGAACGGATCGTCGAAGACGACACCGACCGCGCCGCGCAGCTCGTCGGCGCGCAGCTCGGCCAGGTCGACGCGGGTGCCGTCGGCGCCGACGAGGTTGATCCGGCCCGTATCGGGTGCGTAGAAGCGGGGGAGCAGCAGCGAGAGCGTGGACTTGCCCGAGCCCGCCGGGCCGATCACCGCCACCGTCTCGCCGGGGCGCACGGTGAGATCGAGTTCCTGCAACACCGGTTGATCCGGTTCGAAACCGAAGCTCACAGCATCGAATTCGATCCCGAGTGGTCCCGGCGGCAGCTCGGTGGGGTCTTCTGGATCGACGAGTATCGGCGCCGCGTCGATCACCCCGAAGACCCGGTCGACGGCGGCCTTGGTGAGCTGACCCATGATCACCACCGAGGTGATCGTGCGGGCCGAGGAGGTCATGGTGGCGAGGTAGGCGGTGAACGCGAGGAAGGTGCCGATGCCGATCGCGCCGTGCGAGGCGAGCACCCCGCCCACGATGATCACCGCGACCAGCCCGGCCTGCGGCAGCGCCGACACCACCGGCGCGAACCTGGCGTTGATCCGCGCGGCGCGCATCCGCTCGGCGAACAGCAGCCGACCGTGGTCTTCGAGGATGTCGACCATCCGGGATTCCTGCCCGAATCCCTTCACCACCCGGACTCCGGTCACCGTCTGCTCGACGTGTTCGGCGAGGTCGGCCGCGCGCTGCTGGGCCGACCAGGTCGCCGCGTAGAGCCGGGGCCGCATCCGCAACACGATCAGCGCCATCGCGGGCGCGACCAGCAGCGCGGCCAGCGCCAGCGGCGGACTCAGCCACACCATCACCACCGCCGACAGCACGAACTGCAACACGGCAAGTCCCGACCACGGCACCATCGCCAGCAGTCCCTGCACCAGTTGCAGATCGGTGATGGACCGCGACACCACCTGTCCGGTGCGGATCGCGTCCTGACCCGCGCCGTCGAGCCGCTGGAGGGCGGCGAGCAGCGAAATCCGCAGGCTGTGTTGCACTTCCAGCGACAGTTTGCCCGCCCAGAGCCTGCGCGCGAACGTGACGACGAACCGGGTCACGGCCAGCCCGGCGAGCAGGGCGGCGGCAGTACCGATCACCGCGGTGTCGCCCACCTGCGCGGCGTCGACCGCGCGTTTGGTGGCCAGCGGTGCGGCGATCGCCACGGCCGCACCCGCCAGCACCGAGACCACGATGCCCGCCAGCAGCCGGGGATGTTCCAGGCACAGGCGCCAGAGCCTGCGGATCCAGCCCGGCGAACCCGCGGTCGCGGGCACTACAGGTCTCGGTTGCGCAGGTCCCACCACCCCGCGGCGCCGACCGCTGCGGTCCACAGCAGCAGTACCACCAGGGCCGCCGGTGTCGGTGCGAAGACTTCGGCCTCGTCGAACGAGCCCGCGCTCACTCCGGCCACCGTGGCCGAGACGGGCAGCAGCGCGGCCAACCAGCCCGCGCCGAAACCCTTGGCCACCACCCAGATCAGCGGTTCGAGCGCGAACGCCCAGCCGAGCACCAGCCACACCGCGCCGCTGAAGGTGCGCAGCAGCAGCCCGATTCCGGCGCCCAGCACCGCCCAGCACATGGCGACCAGCAGCCCGGCGGCGAGCACCTCGATCAATTGCCAGCCCAGTTCGAACTTGCCGCGCGCCGCGACGAGCAGGACGAGAAAGCTCACCAGTTCGGCGGCCAGCGCGACAGCGAAGGCGAACGCGGCGGTGGCGAGATACTTCACGGTGACCAGCCGGTCGCGATCGGGCGCGAACAGCACGCTCAGCGCCATGGTCTTGTGCCGGTACTCACCTCCGGTGGAGGCGATGCCGAGCAGTGCGGCGACGACGAAGACCGCGATCATCCCGAGGTAGAGCCCGACCGTGGCGGCGCCGGTCGCGGGCTGACCCTTCGGATCGGCGGGCCCGGACATGATCGCGGTGATCAACGTCGCGACCAGCGCCAGCGCGATCGGCGCGGCCAGCAGCAATCGGGTCTGCCGCAGCGCGACGACCTTGCGCGCCTCGGTGTCGATACCGGGAACGAGGTCGGCGGGCAGCACGGAGGTGGTCATCGGGGCATCCCATACGAGGTCGGCGCCGGGGCGTACGCGGCGGGATTCGGCGTGGGCACGGTGTGCCGGTGACGGCGGGGTTTGGTGAGCGAGGCGAGCACCCGGTCGGGGTGGATGGGATCGGCCACGATGCTGCCGATCCGGACCTGCGCGAGCTCCGCGACGGCACGGATGGTGGCCTCGTCGGCCTCCGCCACGGCCAGCCGGCCGTCGGGGCGCATCACCGCGTCGGTGAAGCCCCGGCCCGCCAGTGCGGTCGCCAGTGCGATGGACGGGGACGCGGCGACGACGAGCCGGTCGGGGTGGCCGCGGCGCAGCTTGGCCGGTGCGCCCTGCCAGACGACAGTGCCTTCGCTGAGCACCACGAGTTGATCGGCGCTCGCCACCACATCGGCCAGTGCGTCCGAACTCACCAGCACGGTGCCGCCGCGGTTCACGTGGCGGCGCAGCAGCTCGTGCAGCCAGCCGCGTTCGATGCTGTTCGCACCCGCGAACAGATCGTCGAGCACCAGCAGCGGGGGATCGGCCAGCAACGCCATGGCCAGGGCCAGACGCGTCTGCTGACCCGGATGCAGCTGCGCCACAGCGGTTTCGGCGACGGCGGTGAGCCCGGTCTCGTCGAGCACCGCGGCGGCCCGACGACGGGAAGCGCCCGCGACCGGCGCGTAGCACCGCAGCTGCTCGCGCACGGTGCGTGCCGGATGCAGCCCACGGGGGCTCAGTACCGCCCCGACCGCGGCGGGACCATAGCCGGGGCCCTCGATACCGCCGGTGGTCGGCTGCTGGAGACCCAGCACCATCCGCAGCACCGTCGACTTGCCCGCCCCCGCGGGACCGACGAGCGCGGTGACCGACCCCGCCGGGACGGCGAAGTCGATCTCGTGGACCGCGCTCACCGGACCGAACTGTTTGCCGACGCCACGCACCAGCACAGCGTCACCGCCGCGGCTCCTGCTCACTTCTTGTTCACCTTGCCGGTGCCGATCGCGGGCAGCGGATCGGCATCGATCACGTTGTGCAGCGGGGTGGGCCACATCGTCGGCGCGGGACCGAAGGCCTTGTGCGCGTTCTCGATGGTGACCTTGCCCAGCGCCCGGTTGCCCGCACCACCGATGGCGGCGCCGATGCCCGCCGGCAGCACTTTGCCCGCCATCAGCGCGACGCGCTTGGTGATGAACCGCTTCATGAACTGTTGCAGCAGTTTGCTGTTGATCCCGCCGAGGCCGGGAACTTTGCCTGCCAGCGCGCCCGCCCAGTTCTTCGACTGGGTGCTCAGCCCCTTCTGCACGATCGCTATTCCAGCGTCGCCGAGCACGACCGCGAGCACCAGCGCGCGCCGGGCTTCCTTGTTCTCGGGCTCGATGCCGTGCACCGCGGCCTGGGCCAGGGTGAACAGCGCCGATGCCTCCATGAAGAACACGGTCTCGGCGCTCACGGCCCCGAGTGCGGCGATCGTGCCGACCCCGGGCACCGCCGCGGTGGCGCCGACCGCGGCGCCACTGCCGGTGACGGCGAGCAGATACTGCTTCTCGAGCCGTGTCACGATCTGGGCCGGACTCTCCCCGGGATGACGCTCACGCAGGAACTCGACATAGCGGCGTACGGCCGGCGCCTGCAGCTTTGACCCGGTGTCGAGCACATCGACCACGGCTTTTTCGATCGCGTTCTTGAACACGGCGTCGTCCTCCTCTTCGCCCCAACGAGTCGAACTGTAGGGCACTTGCGTACCCCAGAGCTCATCTTGCCAACGACCACCGACAGCCCGCGGTTCCGTGACGTGCGCGACCGATTCCGGTCGGCCGGTCCGACTAGCTCTGTCGGCCGCGGGCCCGGGTTCTACGCTGACCCGATGAGTGAAAACCAGCCAACCCGACTCATCCGCGATTTCACCGAGGCCGGTGCCGAGTTCGCGACGATCACCCTCGACCACCCGCCGCTGAACCTGTTCGATCGCACACTCATCGCGTCGCTGATCGCCGATATCGCCGCGGTGCGCCGGCTGCCGCCGCGGGCGTTGCTGATCAGGGCCGAAGGCAAGGTCGTCTCGGGCGGGGTCGACGTGAACATCTTCGACGGCCGAACCGTCGAGGAGGGCGCGCAGCTGTGGCGTGAGCTGTTCGAGCAGATCATCCACCCCCTGGAAGCGCTGCCGTGCCCGGTGGTGTTCGCCGCGCACGGGCTGACCCTGACCGCCGCCTTCGAGATCTCGCTGGCCTGCGACATCGTCCTGGCCGCGCCGAAGGCGAAGTTCGGGCTGGTGGAGACCGTGGTGGGACTCACGCCGTCGATGGGCGGGCCGCAGCGGCTCGCCGAGCGGGCGGGTTCGGGCCGCGCCCGCGAGTTCGTGATGACCGGCGACCTCTACCCCGCCGCGACGATGGCCGAGTGGGGCGTGGTCAACGCGGTCCACGAGGACCTGGAGACCGAGGCTCGCGCGCTGGTCACCCGTCTCGCCGACGGCCCGACACGCGCGCACGCGGCGACCAAGCAGATCATCGAGGCGTGGCGTTCCGGCGGTGTGGCACACGCTGATTCGGTGACGCCGGAGGTCTCGGGCGAGCTGTTCGGCACCGCGGACCTGCGCGGCGCGGTCCGCAGCTTCCTCGATATCGGACCGGGTAAGGCGACCTATCGCGGCGAATGAGCGCGCCGAGTGCCTGACAGCGATGTGATCCACGTCATATAGTCACAGGTGCGGCTGTATCGACGTACGGAGGTCCGGATGGGTCATGGCGAGCACGAACCGGGCGCGGCCGTCTTCGAGTTCCCCGCCACCAGTGCGGCAACGCAGCTGCGGCGGGGCTCCGACGGCGTGCTGCGCTACGGCGACCTCAGCCCGGCCCTCACCGAACTGCTGGACCTGCGCGTGCACTCGTTCACGAATCGGGAAGCGGTCGTCGAGGTCGGGGGGCCACGGCTGACCTACCGCGAACTCTGGCACAGCGCCTCGCGGATCGCGGGCGGCCTGCAGGCCCACGGCATCGGCTACGGCGATCGGGTCGCGGTGCACATGCCGACCAGTGCGCGCTGGGTGCAGGCGTTTCTCGGTGCGTTGCTCTCGGGTGCGGTGCCGGTGCTGGTGCCCGACGCCCTGCCCGCCGCGATCGCCGACCGCGTGATCGCCGACAGCAGAGCAGATTTCGTCCTCGGTCCCGACGGACCGCTGCCCGACAGCACCGCCTACATCGACGACGGTGCGGCCCTGGATGATCCGGCGCTGCTCTGCTACACCGGGACTCGTCGGTCCATGCCCGCGGGTGTGGAGCTGTCCAACGAGAACCTGCTGTCGGCGGTGTCGTCGGTGGTCGGCGCGCTCGGGCTGCCCGCCGACGGGTTGCGCAACCTGGTGTTGCTGCCGCTGGCCCATGCCAGTGGGTGCGTGGATCAGCTGCTGCCCACCTTCGCGGTGGGTGGCACGGTCGTGCTCGCGCCGGGTGCGCGCAGTCTCGCCGATGTGCTGGTGCGGGAGCGGATCGACACCGTCTCGGGGACGCCGCGGATCCTCGCCGGGCTGGTACCCGAACTCGTCGCCCGCCGTACCGGCGCCGGTGTACGCCGGATCAGCAAGGCCTGTCACCGCTCCGAACGCGCCGCCGCGGCGGCCCCCGCCACCCTCACTGCCACGCTGCGCGGGCTGTTCCCCGCGGCCAAGCAGTGGTCGGTCTGGGGGGCCACCGAGACCAGTGGAATCGGCCTGGTGGTCGACGATACCGAGCGCGCCGACGCCGGATCTGCCCTCGGATTCGCCTTCGGTGGAACCGAATTGGCCCTGGCCGGGCCGCAGGCCGACACCGGCCACGGCGAATTGCTGTGTCGCGGACCGAATGTCAGCCGCCGCTACTGGAACAACCCCGACGCGTCGGCCGCCCGCTTCAGCGGAAGCTGGTTCCACACCGGCGATTTCGTCAGTATCGATGCCGACGGCCTGGTTCGGGTGGACCCGACCCGTCGCGTCAGCGGGCTCTGATCCGGGCTGTCAGAGCAGGCGCGCCCGCAGGGCATCGCGTAGGTCGCCGGTGAGGCCGACCGTGGTGAGGTAGGTCTCGATGTCGCCGTGGGTCTCGCGGACGCTGGCGTCGGCGGTGCGCAGGTATTCCTCGCGGACGCCGAGCAGGTCGTCCGAGAGCGCGTCGCCGTTGCCGATCTTCGGCTCCAGCAGCCTGCGCAGCGGTTCGACCGCCGCGTTGCTGGCCAGGAAGTCGGTGTACACGTCCTCCTCGGTGACGCCGACCGCGCGCAGCAGGGTGGCCACGGCCCAGCCGGTGCGGTCCTTGCCCGCCGCGCAGTGCACCAGCACCGCGCCGTCGCCGCGCACGACCGAGCCGGCCAGTTCGGCGATCGCGGTGTGCGCCTCGGGCAGCGTCGGGAAGGCGCGGTAGACCTCGATCATGTGCGCGAAGGCCGAGACGGTCTTCGCCTCGTGCGGCGGCGCCTCTTCCATTCGCGAATCGAACGGCGTCACGTGCAGCCGTACGTCGCCGGGCAGGGTGTCGTGGCCGATGTGGTCGATCTCCACGATGCCGCGCAGATCGTGCACATCGGTGACCCGCAATTCACGCAGGGTGTCGTGCCCCTTGTCGTCGAGACCGCTCAGCTGGGCCGACCGCAGCAGGACGCCGGGGCGAACGGTGGTGCCGTCGGCGGTGCGAAGGCCGCCCACATCGCGGAAATTGAAGGTGCCGCTGAGGGCGAACTGGTCGGCAGGAGGCGAGAGAGTCACCTGACCAGGTTATCGGCGACTCCGCCGCCGCCGCGCCGAGTTCGCGGATCGGTCACCGGATGTGTTGCGTCCGTTCCGGTGGGTGCCACTGTGCCGTCGCACACACCTCCGCAGCGTCGTCGCTCACACCCAGGGAGCTGACCAGCGCCTACTTGTACAATCGACCAGGTGCGCGGATTCCGGCGCGGGGGTGTCGGATATCCAGGAATGCGACAAATTGAGGCCGTATGGTCGGTTTTACAAAAGGTCGCATTCGGATAACAAAACAATCTTTCAGTCTGAAAAGGATGGCTGAACCAGTTCGTGAATCCTGAAAACCTTCTAAGATCGAGCTCGGTGACCACCAAGCTCGCATCGCCGCGGGCAGCGATATTTGTTGCCGAGGAGTCGTCGTTGAGCGCCAGCCGTGAACTAACTGAAATTTCGCTACGGCCCGCCGTATGTGATGCCGTCGAACAAGCCGCCGCCAGTTCGGACGCTACCGGCGTTCGGGCGCTGCGGGTGTTCTTACATGCCGGGCTCAGCACCTACTGGCCGTTGGTGAAGGCCGCGCCTGCCCGGCGAATAGCCGCCTATGAAGCCGCGTTGCAGACTTTGCGTCTGCGGTGGGCGCCGACCGGTGACACCATCGGCGACCCGACCGCCGTCGCGATGTTCCGCGAGATGGACGACGAGGCCGCCGACTTCCTCGGGATGTGCGCGCGCCTGTCCGGCACGCAATGGCTGGAGCCGGTCGACTCGGTGGCGGGCTACCTCGTCTCGGTGTTCCACGGCGCGGTGCTGCGCTGGCTGGCCGACGGCAACGACGAGACGATCCTCGTGGTGATCGACGACCTGGTCGGCTGCCTGACGCTCAAGGCGGTCGAAAGCTGACCCGCAATGCTGGACGACTGACCAAATAGGTGGTTCAGTAGTCGTGTGACACCGACGACATCGCTGCACCACCTGCACGCGGCGACCGCGGAGCTCGACCCGCCGCTGGCCGCCGTCGACCTGACCGCGCTCGACCGCAACGCCGCCGACCTGGTCCGGCGCGCGAACGGCATCGCGGTGCGGGTGGCGAGCAAGTCCGTGCGCTGCCGGGCGGTGCTCGAGCGCGTGCTCGGCGACGGGCTGACCGCCCGCGACGGCTTCGCCGGGATCATGGCGTACTCGTTGCGTGAGGCCATCTGGCTGGTCCGCCTCGGCGCCCGCGACGTGCTGCTCGGGTACCCGGTTCTCGACCGGGCAGCGCTGGCCGAACTGGCCGCCGCCCCGGCCCTGCGCGAGGCGATCACGCTGATGATCGACGATGTCGCCCAGCTCGAACTCACCCGGGCCGCGCTCGGCACCGACCTGGTCCACCCCCGCGTCTGCCTCGACGTCGACGCGGCCTTGCGGATCGGCCCGCTGCACCTGGGTGCCCGGCGATCGCCCGTGCGCAGCCCCGAGGACGCCGCCGAGCTGGCCGCCGAAGCGCTGCGACGCGGGTTCGATGTGGTCGGTGTGATGACCTACGAGTCGCAGATCGCCGGACTGCCCGACAGCAACCCCGCGGTGCGCGTGGTGAAACGTCTGTCCGCACTCGAAATCGGGCGCCGGCGTACCCGGGTGGTCGACGCTGTCCGCGCGGTGACGGGCCCGCTGGAGATCGTCAACAGCGGTGGCACCGGTTCGATCGAGGTCTCGATCACCGATCCCGATGTCACCGAGGTGACCGCCGGTTCCGGCCTCTACGTGCCGACCCTGTTCGACCACTACCGCTCGTTCACGCCCCGCCCCGCGCTGTTCTTCGCCACCCCGGTCCTGCGCAAACCCGCACCGACCATCGCGACCGTCTTCGCGGGCGGCTACATCGCGTCGGGCCCCGCGGGTCCGAGCCGCGTCCCGGTCCCGGTGTGGCCCGCGGGGCTGAAGCTGCTCGGCTCCGAAGGCGCGGGCGAGGTCCAGACGCCCCTGGCCGGTGGCGCCGAACTCGAGATCGGTGATCGCGTCTGGTTCCGCCATGCCAAGGCGGGCGAACTGTGCGAACGCTTCGCCGAGCTCCATCTGGTCGACGAGGCGGGCACCCGCACGACGGTTCCCACCTATCGCGGCGAAGGTCAGTGCTTCGGCTGAGGCCGACACGCGCCTCAGCGCAGGAGCGCGACGACCTCGTCGTCGTCGAGCTGGTGAAAGTCGCTGTACGCCATGCCGACTCCGCCCAGGTCGGCGGGCGTCCACAGGCAGACGAGCTCATCACATTCGCGCTCGACCCGCCGCGCGGCCTCGGGTGCGGACACCGGCACGGCCACCACCAGCAGGTCCGGCCGCTGCGCTCGCGCCACCCGGCACGCGGCCACCATCGTGGCCCCGGTCGCGATCCCGTCATCGACGAGCACCACCGTGCGCCGCGCCAGGGGAATCGGGTCGCCGACCCGCAGGATCGCCTGCCGGCGGCGTAGTTCGGCCCGCTCGGCCAGTTCCACCTCGTCGAACGCCTCGGCGCTCACCCGGCTGTGATCGACGACGTCACGATTGAGGACCAGCAGTCCGCTCTCCCCGAGCGCCCCCATCGCCAGCTCCGGCTGCGACGGCAGCCCCAGCTTGCGGACCAGCAGTACATCGAGTTCCCCGCCGATCGCCACGCTCACCGCCGCCGCCACCGGCACACCCCCGCGTGGCAACCCGAGCACCAGCGGACGGGTGGTCCGCAGGTGTTCGAGGGCCGTGCCGAGGGCGCGGCCCGCCGCTGCCCGATCCGGGTACACCATCGCCTCGAACGCTACTCCGCTCCGGACGCCTCGGAAATGGTGAACCGTCGCAGCGACAGGCTGGGATTGGCGGTGCGCACCCTGGCCAGATGCGCCGTGTCGACCGTTGCCGAGGCCACGCCCGGTTCATCGCCCAGCTCGGCCAGCACCGTGCCCGCCGGGTCGATGATCATCGACGAACCCGCGCCGCGTGGCGCGCACTGATCGGCCGCGGCCACGTACACCGTGTTCTCGATGGCGCGTGCCCGCAGCAGCGTCGTCCACTGGTCGACTTTGGCCGGTCCCGGAATCCACTGCGCGGGCAGCAGCAACACGTGTGCGCCCGCCGCCGCGACACGCCGACACCCCTCCGGAAATCGCAGATCGAAACAGGTCTGCATGCCGAATACCACACCGTCGACAGCGAAAGTCGCAGGCGCGACGAGCGGACCCGCTTCCACCACATCCGATTCCAGATGACCGAACGCGTCGTAGAGATGCACCTTGCGATACACCGCGACGCGCGCGCCATCGGGCCCGTGCGCGACAAGGGTATTACTGATCCGGGTCGCCCCCGGTGACGGCAACTCCACCACACCGGCAACCAGGAATACGCCGAATTCGGCGGCGAGCGCCGCGAGTCCACTGGTGAACGGACCGTCGAGCGGTTGTGCGATCGCCACCACCCGCTCATCGAGACGAGTCACAGCGAACATCGAGTATTCGGGCGCGAGCACCACGCGAGCACCCGCTGCGGCCGCCGTCCGCACGTGTTCTCGCAGGGTCGACAGATTGGTTTCGGGGTCGGTTCCAGGGGCGAATTGGACCACCGCGATCCCTACTGTCACCG
Source organism: Nocardia sp. NPDC055002 (assembly GCF_053608825.1). Lineage (NCBI taxonomy): Bacteria > Bacillati > Actinomycetota > Actinomycetes > Mycobacteriales > Nocardiaceae > Nocardia > Nocardia sp. NPDC055002. Next base: position 22,677 of record NZ_JBSGWE010000004.1, on the reverse strand, counting down.
GCTGAAGTTCCTGATGTGCTGACCCGTCGCGCAGTTGCATAGGTCTCACCGTATTCACCTGGTGGTTGGGGCAGCTACCGCCAGGCAGTAAACTCGTGGTCAATGAGTACAAATGAGGTCGACAGCGTTCCTGCCGACAACGACAGGAACGACACCGGCCCGACTTTCGCCGATCTCGGGATCGATGACCGCGTGCTGCGGGCCATCGCCGATGTGGGCTACGAGTCGCCGTCCCCGATTCAGGCGGCGACGATTCCCCCGCTGCTCTCCGGCGCCGACGTGGTGGGCCTCGCGCAGACGGGCACCGGCAAAACCGCGGCATTCGCGATCCCGATCCTGATGAACCTGGACACCGCGCAGAAGAAGCCGAGCGCCCTGGTGCTCGCGCCGACTCGTGAGCTCGCGATCCAGGTCGCCGAGGCGTTCGGGAAATACTCCTCGCACATCCCGGGTCTGCACGTGCTGCCGATCTACGGCGGGCAGAGCTACGGCGTACAGCTGTCGGGTCTGCGCCGTGGCGCGCACGTCGTGGTCGGCACGCCCGGCCGGGTGATCGATCACCTGGAAAAGGGCACGCTGGACCTTTCGCAGCTGCGCTACCTGGTGCTCGACGAGGCCGACGAGATGCTCAAGATGGGCTTCCAGGAAGACGTCGAGCGCATCCTGCGCGACACCCCCAAGGACAAGCAGGTCGCGCTGTTCTCGGCCACCATGCCGGGCGTGATCCGCAAGATCTCCAAGCAGTACCTCAACGATCCGGTCGAGATCACGGTCAAGTCCACGACTCAGACCAGCTCCAACATCACCCAGCGTTATGTGCAGGTGTCGCATCAGCGCAAGCTCGATGCCCTCACTCGCGTGCTCGAGGTCGAGACCTTCGAGGCGATGATCATCTTCGTGCGCACCAAGCAGGCCACCGAAGAGCTGGCCGAGAAGCTGCGCTCACGTGGTTTCTCCGCCGCCGCGATCAACGGTGACATCGCCCAGAACCAGCGTGAACGCACCATCGGCCAGCTGAAGTCGGGTGGCATCGATATCCTGGTCGCCACCGATGTCGCCGCGCGTGGTCTCGACGTGGACCGCATCTCCCATGTCGTCAACTACGACATCCCGCACGACACCGAGTCCTACGTGCACCGCATCGGCCGCACCGGCCGGGCCGGCCGTTCGGGCGAGGCCCTGCTGTTCGTCGCCCCGCGCGAGCGTCACCTGCTCAAGTCGATCGAGCGGGCCACCAAGAGCGCGCTCACCGAGATGCAGTTGCCGAGCGTCGACGACGTGAACGCGACGCGTGCCTCCAAGTTCGGTGACTCGATCACCGAGAACCTGGCCTCGGACAACATCGCGCTGTTCCGCAAGCTGATCGAGGACTACGAGGCCGAGCACAACACCCCGCTCGCCGACATCGCCGCGGCACTGGCCGTGGGCGGCTACGACGGCGACAACTTCTTCATGTCGCCCGAGCCGGAGCCCGCCCCGCGCCGTGAGCGTGACTACGACCGCGACCGTGAGCGCGCACCGCGCCGCTACGACGACGAGGACCGCGCACCGCGTCCGCCGTCGTTCAACCGGGAGAACGGCGAAGAACTCGCCACCTACCGGATCAGCGTCGGCAAGCGGCACCGCGTGGTGCCCGGCGCGATCGTCGGCGCCATCGCCAACGAGGGCGGCCTGCGTCGCAGCGATTTCGGTCACATCAGCATCCGGCCCGACTACAGCCTCGTCGAGCTGCCTGCCAACCTGCCCAACGAAACGCTGGAAGCCTTGCGGCGCACCAGGATCAGCGGTGTGCTGATCCAGCTGACGCCCGACCAGGGCGCACCGGCGCAGCGTTTGAACGCTCGTGGCCCGCGCCGCGACCGCGAGGCACGTCCGCGCACCGAACGGCGTAAGCCGCGCACCTAGTCCGCTCGTGCGCACCGGGGCCGAGGTCAGGCGCGTTCGTCCTGTCCGTGGGTGGTGCCCTGGTCGCTCGCAGCGCTGGTTAAGGTGATGGGCGTCGGGTGTGCGTGAACACAGGAGGGCCGCGCTTGTTCGTGTCCGGTGATCGGGTGGTCGGTGCCGTCGGCGATCTCGCGCGCGCGGCGAACTGTGAGTTCGCGGTGTTGCGCGGAATCGACGCCGCTCTCGGCAATCTGCCCGGGGTTCCCGACACGACGGCCTCGCTGGTACGCACGGCCGAACCGTCCGCCGAACTGGTCGACCACTTCGGTGACCGGCTGGTCCGGATCCCGTCGCCCGAGGTGGTCGGTGGCGACGCGGCGGCCAGGATCGCGGCGCTGACCTCCGCCGCGGAGCACACCGCGCGAGCGCTGAGTTCCGGCGCCGAGGCGATCTCCGGCGCGGTGTTCTTCGACGGTCGATTCGCCTGTGGTGCCGACCTTCTGGCCCGTGGCCGCGCTGGTTACACCGTGCACAGCGCGCTCGGTGAGTATTCGGTCGGCGTTCCCGGTGCGCCGCATCGTAGCGACGGTCGCGGGAACGCGCCGTCGGCGTGGTCGCACGTCGAGGACGCTGCGGTGTCGGCCGGTCCGGCGGGAACGCCACCGTTGGCACACGATGATCTGACATCGGGGGACGAAGAGTTCAGTAATTTCGTCGGATCCGGCGCGGTATCTCCTGCCGACAGCCGGGTGCTGCGCCGCGAATTGGCCGCGGGCCGGACGCCTTTCGAGCGCGTCGCGGCTTCGGTGCAGGCGGTCAAGGTCGATCCGGCTCGCGAATTACTGAGTGCGCGCCTCGAATTCGCGGCGTGCGCGCAGGCACTCGCCGACGCGGGGATCGCCGTCGATCCGTCGGCCTATCTGTGGACCGCCGAGGGCGTGCGGCGTGAGGTGAGCGCGGAACTGGCGCCGGTGTATTCGGCGCGGCGGGCTCGCGTGGAGCACATCATCGAGGACAAGCTGGCGGAATTGCTGCCGGTCCAGTGGGGTGACCCGCGCTATCTGGCGTGCGGGCGGTGTCCGAGCTGCCGTGCCGCGGCGGCGAATGCGCGAGACCTGTTGCTGGTCGCGGGGATCCGGCCCACCCAGCGGGCCAGGCTGCGGGAAGCCGGCGTGCTCACGATCGATCGTCTCGCCACCACCAGCACACCTGTCCCAGGACTGGCTCCGCGCACGCTGGCCGCCCTGCGTAAACAAGCCGATATCCAACTCGTCCGCGAACGCACCGGCCGCCCGGCCTTCACCCTGCGCGACGCCACCGCGCTCGGGGCCCTGCCCGCACCGCGCCCCGGTGACCTCGCCCTGGTCATCGACCTGGACCGGCACGGCGCCATGACCGGCCTCGAACTCGCCGACGCCACCACCATCGTCTTCCGGCCGGTCGTCGCCGGTGTGGAACAGCCGAACAGCGTCAGCTACCGGCCGCGTATGCCCGTCGGTCCGACGGACACCAATGCCGTGGTCTTCGGGCCCGGCGGTGTCGAACCCGCGAACGCGGCGGGCTACCCCAGCGCCGATCCGGCCGACGCGGACACCATCTCGTTCGGGCGCATAGTCATCGGCGACGATGCGGCCATCGGCGACGACCCGGCGGAGCCGCCTGCCACCGATCCGCGCCGGACCGGTGTCGACGCGGTGCCGCGCAGCCCTCTCGGCCTCGAACACGCGGGCCCGTCGACGCAGGACGGGGGAGTGCTCGAGGAGCTGCTGGAGATCATCGCCGAGCATCGCGCGGCCGATCCGGATGTGCGTGTGTACCACTACGGTTCGGATATTCGCACGGCGCTACTCGATTGGGCGGGCAGGCTCGGCACCGGCGCCGATCTGCTGGACGAGCTGTTGGCCGAGGGCGCGCTGGTCGACCTGGCGCCGATCGTGCGCACCGCGCTGCTGATCGGCGCACAGTCCTACGACGCAACGGGACTCGCCGCGTTGCTGCCGGACACGCCCGGTCGGGCGGCGACGGTCCTCGGCATCCGCGACTGGCTGCTCGACCGCGCGGCCGAGGCAGGAATCGCGGTGCCGGGCACCCGGTTCGCCGTCGCGGAATCCGATGTGCCGCCCTCGCTGCACCCCGGCTCGCTGGAAGCGGCGCTGAGCGAGTTCGCCGCGGACGCGCAAGGGGATTCGGCGCGCGCCGCCGCCCTGACGGCCGCGGTCCTGGGCTATCACCGGCGTGAACGGCAGCCGCGCTGGTGGGCCCATATCGATCGGCTCGGCCATCCGGTCGGCGACTGGGCCGACGCACCGGGTGTGCTCGTCGTCGAATGGGGCACCGTCGACACCAAATGGCATCGCACGCCGCAACTCCCGACGATGCGCCGCTACCTGACGCTCACCGGCAGGTTGGGCACGGGCGCGACGCTCACCCCGGGCACGCAGATGGTCACCATCTACGACGGTGCCGCCGCGGCGGGCATGACCCAGACGCTCGGCCGCCGCGCCACCGCCACCGCCACCGCCACCGTGCTCGGGTGCGCCGTCGACCCGAATTTCGACGACACCGTCCGGCTGGAAGAGCTGCTCCCGGCGGGCTGCCCGCCCTACGACGACCTGCCCGCCGCCATCGCTCCCGGCCCGCCCGACGGGGAGGCCGAGATCGAGGCCGCACTGGAGCACACGGCTCAGGATCTGCTGATGAGCCTGCCGTGGGTGCCGGAGAACGCGGTCTACGATGTGCTGCTGCGTCGCGCGCCCCGGCTGCGCGACGGGATGGCGCTGCCGCAGCCCCACGACGACCTCGGCGCCGTCCTCGCCCACGCGGTCGGCGCACTGGACGCGTCGTACCTGGCCGTGCACGGGCCGCCCGGCACCGGCAAGACCGGCATCACCGGGCGCGCGCTCGAGCGGCTCGTCACCCGCCACAAATGGCGGATCGGCGTGGTGGCGCAGTCGCACGCGGTGATCGAGCGGATCTTCGACGCGGTCGTGGAAGCCGGCCTGCTGCCCGAACTCGTGGCGAAGAAGGATGTCGCCTCGGTCGGTCCGGATTGGTCGGCGATCGATGCCACCCGGTACCCGCGCTTCCTGGACAACGCTGTCAACGGGTGCGTGATCGGTGGTACCACGGCGGATTTCGTCGACGAACGGCTGATCGCGCCCGGCGCGCTGGACCTGCTGGTGATCGCCGACGCGGGCGAATGCTCACTGGCCGACACCGTCGCGGTCGCGGTGAGCGCGCGCAACCTGCTGCTGATCGGCGATCCGGTCCCGGCCAGGGCACAGGCGAAACATCCGGAGCCCGTGCAGGTCTCGGCCCTGGAATGGCTGTGTGAGGGCGCGGGGACCCTGCCCGTCGAACGCGGCTACTTCCTCGACCGGACCTGGCGCATGCACCCCGCGATCTGCGAGCCCGTGTCGGCCTGCTGCTACGACGGCCGGCTGCGCGCGGACGAGGCCATCACGCTGACAAGGGATCTGGCGGGGATCGCGCCCGGGGTGAGCACGGTGCTCGTCGAGCACCGTGGCAGTGCCACCGAATCCGATGCCGAGGCACGCGAAGTGGTGCGCCAGGTCCGGATCCTGCTCGGCGAAACGTGGACCTCCGACGGCGGCACCCGCAAACTCCACCCGCACGACATCTTCGTGGTCGCGCCGTACGCCGCCCAGGTGGCGCGGATCCGGACGCTGCTGGCCCGTGCCAAGATCGAGGACGTGCTGGTGGGCACTCCCGACCGCTTCCGTGGTCGGGAAGCGGCGGTGGTCCTGTTGTCGATGACCACGTCGACCCCCGCCGACGCGCCCTTCGGGATGCGGCCGCTGTTGTCGCGCACGGTCATCCATGCCACCCTGTGCCGGGCGATGTGGAAAGCCATCGTCATCCGGTCACCCCTGCTCACCGAGTACCTTCCCGACACGCCGGAAGAGCTGGCTGATCTCGTGGGGTTTCTTCAGCTCGGGTAGTGCGCATCGGGGGTTGCCCGTGGGAATCAGACGCTGCGGAGTAGGCGGCGTAGCCATTCGACGGCGGTGTCGGGGGTGGCGGGGGTGATGTCGATGTGGCGGCTGGCGTGGACCAGGTAGCGGCCGTCGCCGGTGAGGTCGATCCAGGAGAGGACGCCCGAGGGTGTGGGGTCGGTGCCTGCCGCGACGAGGATCTGGCCGATGCCGCTGCGGGGGCGCTGGAGGAGCCGGCGTATGCGCGCGGCGTCGGACGGGCCGGCGACGGGGGCCGTCACCAGGTCGCGGCTGTCTTCCTCGACCCGGGTCGCCGGTGCCGTGATGCGCGGGGTGAGGCCTGGGCGTTGGGCGGGCAGCCGGGAGAACACCTGAGCGGCAAGACGTTTCGTACTGCCGACCTGAACGTGCACCGAACCGCCACGGTCGGGAGCGCTACCGGGATCCTGCACCGCGAGAACCGCGACATCCGCGGTGACCGCGCCGAGCATCCGCACCGGCGCGGGCGCGTGGCCGCAGACCTCGACCCGGATCTCCGGTTTCGCCAGCACCCGCAGGGCAGCCGCGAGGTCGGCGTCGAGGGTGCGAGCGCACCAGGCGTCGAGCGCGGGTTGCTGGGCTGCCCGCTCGACGGTGTCGCGTGCGGACGCACGGACGGCGAGCGGATAGGGGATCCGGTCGCCGTCGGTGCGCGCCCAGCCCAGCGCGAACTGGTCCGGGGTGAAGTGCCAGTTCACTCCCGTTCGGTCCACTCACCGAGCACAGCGGGACTGGTGGGCTCCATCTTCCCGATCAGCGCGTTCACTTCGTCGGCGGGCTCGAGATAGGTCGGCTCCTCCTCGAGGAACCGCAGGAACTCGTCTTCCTCGTCCTCGAGCTCCTCGGCCGCCTGAGCGGGACGCGGACCACCGGACGGCCGCGTCTGATCCGCGGCGGCGATCGCCCCGCCCATCATTCCGCCGATCGCGCCCGCGCCCATCCCGGTGGCGGCTTCGCCACCGGACACCGAGGGATCGCGCTCCTGCCTGCCCTCGCTCGCCGCCTCGGTGGCGGTATCGCTTGCCGCCGCATCGCCGGCGGCCGCGGTGTTCGCCGAGTGGGTCTCGTCGTTCGATTCGCCGGTCGGCGGTGTCGCGCCGACGGGCGCGGACGTAGTCGAGGTTCCCGCGCGGCGGGTTCGGGCACCTACGGACATCGTGCCGGGGGAGGCCGTGGTCGACGCCGGGGTGGTGGTGCTCGCCCTGCTGGAGTCGGCAGGCGGCTGGTTCGGGGCTGTTGTCGCGGCAGGGGAGGTAGACGCCGGAGTCGTCCCGTTCGCGACCACACCCGGGGTCGCGGCGGTTCCGTTGGCCGGGAGCGCGCCGTTGCCGGTGGAGAGGGTGCCCGCTGTTCCGGCGACCGGCGCGGATGCGGCGGGCATCGTGGCGGCGGTGATGGCCGCCGGTGTCGTCGCCGACGCGACGACGGCGCTCACCTGCGGAATTCCGGCCGAGGGAGCGGCACCCGACGGCGCCACCCCGGCGGTGACAGTTCCTGTCTCCGTGGCGATTCCGGTGAAGGCTGGTACCCCGGATCCGGTCGGCAGGAAGGCTCCGGCGTAGATCGTCTCCATCGCCCGCACCGCGTCGAGGCGGGCGTTCTCGGCCTCGCGGGTGATGATGGCGTTGTTCGCGGCCTGCTCGGAGTCCAGCAGCGCGGCAGCCGGATCGGGCTGTGCCCCATCGGGTTCCGCGACCGCGGCGCGCAGGGACTCGGCGGCGTCACCGGCCTGGCTGAGCCGGACACCGACCGCGGTCAAGACATCGGCGATGCGCCGACCGGCCTGCTCGAAGTCGCGTACCGCGTCGGAGGCCTGCTGGGCCGCCGCGCCGCGCCAGCCGTCGGCGATGGCGGCACGGATCTCACCGTGCGCGATCTCGACGCCGTCGCCGAGGCCGGTGGCGGTGGTGAGGAACGTCTCGCCCGCGCCTGCCAGAGCGGCTGGGTCGAGTTGCCTTACCGCACTGTGAATTTCGGCATGAGAGAGGTTGTCGAAGACTTCGACGACGGAAACGTAGTCCACGTCGGTACGGCCGGAAATACTACGCATCGCCATCACCGGGAACCTCGATCGCGGCAACCGCGCCCGCCAATGCCTGATCGGCCTCGCGGAAGCTCGCCCCGGCGGCGCGGAACACGGCGGCCAGGTCGCGCGCGGTGCTCGCGTAGGCGCGCAGTTCGTCGAGTGCCTCGGTGGCCTTGGACTCGAAACCGGTGCGCAGGGCACCGCCCGAGGGGAGGCCGCCGAAACCGGGGATGACAGCGGTCGCGCTGAGCGCCCGCACCTGGGCCTCGACCTCATCGGCCAGCCGTTCGTAGCGCAGCGCGCAGCGTTCGGGCGCGCCGTCGGCCACGAGCACCCCGTCGATCCACAACCCGCCCTCGTCGACGGCTTGGCCGAGAGCCGCCGTATTCGGCAGCCCCGTTCGATTCGGTTGCACCGGTTCCCCCTTCGTCGTTCATCGCACCGCGGTGAGTACCCACTCCGCGATATCGGCCGCCACGCGGTGCTGCACCGGTTCGTGCAACAGGTCGTGTCCGGCGTCGGCGTACTCGCGCAAATCTACCGATCGGTGCCGTGCTGTCCATAGCCGGATTACATCGATGGGTGCGCGCCGGTCGTCCACGCCGTGCACCGCGAGCAGCGCGAGGCCGGGCTCCGGCGCGATGTCGGCGACGCGGCGCGGAGTACCACACAGGATGAGTCCGGCCAGGTCAGTGGAGTTGTCGCGGGCGAGATTCACGGCGGTCACCGCGCCGAGCGAGTGCCCCATCAACACCGGCGGGTCCGGATGATCGGCGCGGACGAGTGCGAGAAATCCCCGCGCGTCGGCGGTCAGCTCGTCGATGGTGCCCGGCCCGTCGGGATCGCCCTCGCTCAGTCCCTGTCCCGAGGTGTCGAGTGCCCACAGCTCGATTCCGGCGGGACGCAACGCCGCGGCGAAGCGGTGATAGTGCCCGCTGTGCTGACCGGTGCCCGGCAGCAGCGCCAGCCTCGCCGCCGGTCGGTCGACGGACCAGCACCGGCAGTGCAATCGGCCACGCTCGCTGTCGAAATAGGGCACCTGTCGATTATCGCTGTTCGGCCGATCGAATTGTTATGGGAGACAGCACTACTACGTGGTACCCGTGATAGGAACCGCAGGTGACGTGGGCTGCACACGGTGGGCCCGCAGCCGTTAGACTTCGCGCGTCGAACCGGGTCAACAGAGTCGAGGGTTACAGATGTTGTCGTTCCGTCGTTGCGTCGTCCGTGTTGTGGTCGGTGCGGCTGTCGTGACCAGCGCCTCGCTCGGTTCCGGCGCCGTCGCGGGCGCCGCCCCGCTGTCCCTGTGCGGACAGGCGCGCCAGGACGTCGCGATCAGGTCGAGTGTGCCGCTGCTGGACTGGTCGGAGAACTTCGGCATCGACGCCCAGGGTGACCTGTGGGTTTCGCGGGTCATGCGCGGCGAGGTACAGCGCTACGACCGCGACGGGCGCCTGACCGCCACGGTGGCCGTGCCCTCGCCCGGTGCCGTCCGGCTCGGTCCCGACGGACTGCTGTACGTGGTCACCGGCAACTCGCCGTTGGCCGGCTCGGGCGGCATCGTCCGCTTCGACCCGGCGGCCGCGCGCCCGAACCCCGTCGCCTTCGCCACCGGCTTCCCGCAGCCCAACGGTGCCGCCTTCGACGCCGACGGCAATCTGTATGTGACCACCGGCAACGGACTACACCGCCTGCGCCGCGACGGCAGCGAGGACATGGACTGGTGGTCGGCTGTCAGCATCGAGGGACCCAACGGTGTTGTGGTGTCGGGTGACTCGGTCTACGTCACCGCGAACTTCGTCGGTGCGGGTGGGCCCGTCGGTCGCGTACTGCGGCTCTCCCGTACCCACCCGGGCGCGGCGACCACTGTCGCCGACCTGACCTCGTTCGGCACACTGCCCGATTTCGTCGACGACCTGGTCATCCGCGACGGTGCCCTGTATGTCACGACGCTGGCCGGGCACCTGGTCCGCGTCAACCCGAACACCGGCACCGCGTGCACCGTCGTCGACACCCAGCCGCTCACCGCCGTCGTCGCCGACCCGTCCGACTCGTCGGCTCTGCTCGCGGGCTCCGAGGAGGGCACGGTCCTGCGCATCCGCCCGATCGGCTGACGCGACCGTCGAGGTGACCGGCGCGCGGGGGGCTGCCGTTGCCCGGTCGGCGAATTCATCCGCCGGCCAGGGGACCTACTGGAAGCCGGCTCAGCCGCCGACGTTGGTCGCCGCGGGCGGGGCCGGGGGAGCGGGCACCGGGGCGGGCTGAGGCGTTTCGACCGGAGCGGGCGCCGGGGCCTTCGATGTCGGTGCGCTCGAGGAGGATTCACCCGAGCCCGGGCTCACGGCCTGCGGTTCGGGGGTCGGCGGCGCCGCGGGAGCTTCGGGGACCACCACCGGCAGATCGGGCACGACGAACGTGCCGACGGTCGGGGTCATCACGCAGCGGGCGCCCGCGTAGTCGATGGTTCCCCACATGGAGGCGACCACGGTGCCCGCACCGCTGTGCACCGTCTTCGACAGTGACGGCAGATTGAACTCGGTCTGGTCGTCGAGGCCGACGATGCCGCTCTGACCGTTGTTGACGTTGACCCACGCGACACTTAGGCCGGAGGCCAGCGGAACGCCGGAGTGGCGCGGGCTCGCGCTGAAACGGATATCGCCCGGCGTCAGGCTCGTCGCGGTGCGCGGGCCCGGCCCTTCGAACGACGCCGCGGCGATGATCGTGGTGATCGGGCCGTTGCTGCCGCAGCCGAAGGTGGGGGCCGCGTAGGTGAAGGGGGTGAACTGCGTCGAGATGTCACGCAGGGCGTCGACGCCGACGATGCCGGTGAAGCTCGCGATCGCGCCGACACCGGCTTTCGCCGTGGTGTCGTCGCCGGCGAGGTGGGTGAGGTGGCCGATCGCGTCGTCGGTGGGCGACGCGATCGCGCTCGGGGCCAGCAGGGCCAGCGCGCCGATGCTCGCCGCGGTGACGACCGCTGCTCTACCTGCGATGGATCTGCCGTTCACCCGTGACTCCTCGATGGATGCTCGTCGCCGGATAGTCCGGTTCGTCTGGCAACGTACCAGGTCGGCGCGCGGGTCGCCGAGCCGCCGACCGTGCGGTGGGGGCAGCTGGGGACACCCATCGCGTGTGATGTAGTCGACACCGAGGATTACCGAAGGGTAGGTTTCTCTTCGACGGCTACGAGTGACTGGGAGACCCGTATGAAGTTAGCCCTGTCCCCGGAAGAGGTCGCTTTCCGCGACGAGCTCCGGCATTTCTACGCGACCGAGATCCCCGCCGACATCCGCGATCGGGTCAAGCACGGCCAGGATCTGTCCCGCGAGGACATCGTCACCGCGAACAAGATCCTCAACGACAACGGCCTGTGCGTGCCGAACTGGCCGGTGGCCTGGGGCGGCAAGGACTGGACGCCGATGCAGCGCCACATCTGGCTCGACGAGATGCAGCTGGCCTCGGTACCGGAGCCGCTCACGTTCAACGCCTCGATGGTCGGCCCGGTGATCGCCCAGTTCGGGTCCGAGGAACTCAAGCAGCGCTTCCTGCCGCCCACCGCCGCGCTCGACATCTGGTGGTGCCAGGGCTTTTCCGAACCCGACGCGGGCTCGGACCTCGCGTCGCTGCGCACCACCGCGGTGCGCGACGGCGACTCCTACATCGTGAACGGCCAGAAGATCTGGACCACGCTCGGCCAGTACGCCGACTGGATCTTCTGCCTCGTGCGCACCGACCCGAACGCGCCGAAGAAGCAGGCGGGCATCTCCTTCCTGCTCTTCGATGTGAAGTCGCCCGGTGTCACCATGCGCCCGATCAAACTGATCGACGGCAGCTATGAGGTCAACGAGGTGTTCTTCGAGAACGTCCGGGTGCCCGCCGATCAGCTCGTCGGCGAGGAGAACCAGGGTTGGACCTATGCCAAGTATCTGCTCGGCAACGAACGCACCTCCATCACCGGCGTCGGCAAGACCAAGGTCAAGCTCGGCCTCGCGAAGGACTACGCCCGCGCGACCAGGACCGGGCGTGGCACGCTGCTCGACGACCCGGTGTTCGCGGCGCGGCTGGCCGAGCTGGAGAACGAACTGCTCGCCCTGGAACTGACCCAGCTGCGAGTGGTCTCCAATTCTGTCGAGGGCAAGCCGAATCCGGCGTCGTCGGTGCTGAAACTCAAGGGCACGGATTTGCAGCAGGCCGCCACCGAACTGCTGCTGGAGGTCGCGGGCGCCGACGCGCTGCCGGTCGACGCCGACGATATCGCCTCGCCCGCGTGGGCCCAGCACACCGGCCCCGGCTACCTGAACTACCGCAAGGTGACCATCTACGGAGGCTCGAGCGAGGTCCAGCGCTCGATCATTTCCTCCACGATCCTCGGATTGTGAGGCGCTGACATGGAACTCGCACTGACCGAAGAACAGACGATGCTGCGTGACACCGTGCGCGAACTGCTGCACCGGTTCTACGACGGCGAGGCCCTTACCAAGAGCGGCGACACCGACCCCGGCTGGAATCGCACGGTCTGGAAGCAGCTCGCCGACCTCGGGGTGCTCGGGCTGACCATTCCCGAGGAGGACGGTGGCGTCGGCGCGGGCCCGGTCGAGGCGATGCTGGTGCAGGAGGAGCTCGGTCGCGCGCTGGCTCCGGAGCCGGTGCTCGATTCGGTGGTGATCCCGGCCGAACTGCTGCGGCTGGTAGGCAGTGCCGAGCAGCGTCAGCGGCTCCTGCCCGCGCTGGCCGAGGGAACCACCCTGCTCGCCTTCGCGCATACCGAACCCGGCCTGCGGTGGCCGTCGACGGAGCTCACCACCACCGCGGTGGCGCAGGGCGGCAAATACGCGCTGACCGGTGTGAAGAATCCGGTGCTGCGCGGTGATGTGGCCGACGAGGTGATCGTCAGCGCGCTGCTGCCCGGCGGCGGGACCGGGCTGTTCCTGGTCGACCCGAATCAGGATGGCGTGCAGCGACGGTCGTACCGCACTTTCGACGGTCGTCGCGCCGCCCAGTTCGACTTCGACAACGCGGCGGGCGAACTGCTCGGTGACGCCGTCGACGCCGCCGAACAGATCGCCCTGACCCAGGGCTACGCGCAGGCGGCGCTGTGCGCGGAGTCGGTCGGGGCGATGGAGGTGGCGCTCACGCTCACCACCGAATACCTCAAGACCCGCAAGCAGTTCGGGGTCACGCTGTCGAAGTTCCAGGTGCTCACCCAGCGCGCGGCGGACTGCTACGTCTCGCTGGAACTGGCCCGCAGCATGAGCCTGTACGCGACGGCGGCGCTGGCCGACGGCGGCAACGATCCGGTGGTCGCGTCACGGGCGCGGTTGCAGGTGGGCAAGTCGGCCGAGCACATCGGCCAGGAGGCGATCCAGATGCACGGTGGCATCGGCGTCACCGCGGAGTACCCGGTGAGCCACTATGTCGCCCGGTTGACCGCGATCGGGCAGACGCTCGGTGGGGCGCTGGAACATCGGCGGGAGCTGGCCGATCGGATCGGCGAGTACGACCTGGTCGAGCTGTAGCTTCTTCGACGGTGGTGCGTGCCCGGAGTTCGGGTGCGCACCATCGTCGTGTCAGCCCTCGGCGGTAGTGGGGGCCGGGGTTTCGGTGGTCGTGGCTGCCTCGGTGGTCGTCACCGTGGTCGGTGTGGCGCCGGTGTCGGCCGGGACGACCGTGGTCGGAGTCGCGCGGTCGAAGGCGTGGGTCGGCGGATAGTCCTCGGACGCTTCGTCATCGCCCACGCGGGGCGGGGTGACGGTGCGGGTCGGGTTCTGCCGGGTGGGGATCTGCGGCCGGGTGGTCGTCGGCTCGTCTTCGGTGGTCTCCGGCGGGCGCGTCGTCGTCTCGGCGGGCCGGGATTCGGTCGTCGCCTCGGCCGGGCGGGATTCGGGCGCCGGTTCCCCCTCGGGCGGTGGCGTCTCCGACGGCGAGGTCTCGGTGGAACTGAGGCTGAACGGTTTCCGCGGCGACATGTACGGTGCGATCCGCCAACTGGGCGACGGCGGGATCGGGATGTGCACCGTGGTCGAGGTGGGCTCGTCCGCCGACCGCGCGGGGGCGGCGGCCAGATCCGCGCTCAACGGCGGTGCCGGCACGTAGACATCCTGCTGCCCGACACCGCACGCACCGATGATGATCAGTCCGAGCGATACCGCGCCAACAGCGACTGCCGGACCCACGAACTTGGCCCTGCTGTTATCCATCGCCTGTTACTCCTCGTCGGCTTCGAGATCGCCTCACAGTAGTGCAGGTCGGGCAAAAGAGCGCATTTTAAACGCTAGTGGTCCAGATATCGGATTGATCAATTCAGCGTGTCGTGGGGACGTGTCGCGCGCGTTCGACGTCGCCGAGTCGTAGCGTGTGTGAGCAAAGTTACGCATGAGACGTCCGGCAACGTTACCCCTGACGCGCGAGGTCGCGCGGCGCAAGTATCTGATCGGCGTCATCGAGGAGAATCTCATGGGAGCACTCTCGACACCCCGGCTGGAAACCGCGGCGGCGAACACTGATTCGGCCACCGTCGGGCATCTTTCGTCGACACCGCCCGGCAACCGCACCCTCGCGGTGGTCGCGCGGATCATGGGCTGGTTGTTCTTCGTCGGCGGTCTCGTCGGCGCCGGCCTCGGGATCGCGGGCCTGCACGTGGAGATCACCGTCGCCGGGCTGATCCTGGCCTGTACGGCAGGTCTCATCCTATTGAAGCTGCGTACCGATCGGGACGTACACGAAACAACCTGAGACACCTCATAATTCGAATGCGGTCGCGGGTGTGACGGCTTACCGTCGACACGGTGCGCATCGACATCACCGCTGACGCGGCCCGGTTCCTGGACGACGTACAACCGTTCCTGCACGGCGATCCGCTGCGCCACACGGTCATCGCGACTGCTCTGGTGAACCGGATCAACGGCAGGTCCGGCGGGATGGTCACGCAATTCGTGAGCGTCCGCGACGACGCGGGTACGGTCGTCGGCCTCGCGCAGTGCACAAACGGCGCGGCCTACCTCGGTGTGCTGCCCGCACAGAGTATTTCGGCCGTCGCCGCTGCCTTTCGGGCACACGACATCGCCCTGCGCAGTGTCGAGGGAGACGATGCCGACGCCGTCGCGTTCGCGGCGCACTGGTCGAAGGCCGTCGGCGGTACCTACCGCGAGAAGTTCTCGGTCCGACTGTTCCGCCTCGGCACCCTCCAGATGCCGGATGCCCCTGGCGCACCACGGCAGGCCGGCCTCGACGACGTGGCCGTCTGCATCGCGATGACCGAGGAATTCGGCGTGGAAGCCGATGTGCCACATCGACTCGACGAGACGGCGGTGCGCCGGCGCATCGAGGCCGGATCCTCGTGGCTGTGGGAGCACGACGGTCAGCCCGTCACCCTGGTCGCCCGGCACGAGGCGGTCCTCGGCTGGGCCAGGATCGGCCCGGTCTACACCCCACCGCCGTTCCGGGGCAACGGGTTCGCGAGCGCGCTCACCGCCACGGTCGCGGGCCGGATTCGCGCGGAGGGCGCCGATGCCTGCCTGTTCACCGACCTGGCCAATCCCACCTCGAACAAGATCTACCAGCGGATCGGCTTCGAGCCGGTGCGCGACTTCGTGCACTACGCGTTGGCCGACTAGACCAACGGGGCGGTGTGCCACCAATCCAGCACCTGGGCCTCGTCGGCGATGAAACCGCGGCTGTACATGAGCATGGCGCCCCGGGCCTGATCGCCGTCGAAGCGGGTGACCATGCGCGGCGACTTCGGCTGGCTGCCGTCCAAGACGAAGTTCGTGTAGGTGCGGCCGGTATGCGACATGGGGCGGGCGTCGTTGGCGGGCAGGCCCGCGATCGCCTGCGCGGCAAGATCCGCGGAGGGGTAGAGGAAGAACTCGTAGGTGGCCTTGTTGCCGCCGCCGAAGCAATGCCACATCACCGACCAGTCGCCCATATCGGCGTCGTCGGAATCGCGGCTGGCGGTCGCGCGGTCGTAGGCGAAGCAGCCCGCGTTCCCCAGACCGGAACCGGCATGGACCAGGTTGCTCGCCGAGGTGGCGGGCAGCATGCGGGGGAACTCGTCGCTGAGCTTCGCCGCGTTGGCGCCGATGACCCGTCGGTCGCTCGTCGGCGGGGTGGTCGACGTCAGCCGCTGGGGAGCGGAGGTCGTCGCGTCGACGGACGGTGTAGCGACCGCGGAGGTTTCGGAACCCTGCCCGCCCGACGCACCGGCGTTGCCGTCATCGCCGAAGGTGGTCACCAGAATCCAGCCGAGGAAGACCACGACGGCGATCATCGCCAGCCAGCCGATCGGCGATCCCTCCCAGCGGGATTTCCGCTTCTTACCGAGATACTCCTCGGCGACCGAAGGGCGCGCGCCCCTACCCGTCGCCCTGGAATTCCCGGCGTCGCGGCGACGTTGCGCGCCCGCGTTCGGCGCACTCGCGTGGTTCGCGGATTCGTTGGGCCACGACGGGCTCGGCTGCGCGGACCAGGAGGAACCGCCGCCCACCGCCGGCCACTGCTGACCGAGGCCGGGGGCGGCGTTGCCCGCCCACTGTGAACCGGCGGGTCGGCCGCTCACGGCCCACGGCTGATCGGGACCGGTCGAGCCCGGCCACGGCGCCTGTTCGCCAGGCGAATTCAGGTCGGCACGGCCGGCGATCGGATAACCGGCGCCGGGGGTATACGGCGAGTTCGGCGGGTAGGTTCTGGTGGCCGCCGAGCCGTGGAGTTGCTGCGGGGGAGCGTGACCGGCGAGGGCTCGCAGCGCGGCGGCGGCGAACTCGGCGCAGGTGGCGAAGCGCTCTTCGGGGCGCTTGGCCATGCCCCGGGCGATGACCGCGTCGAGTGCGGGGGTGATGCCCGATCGGAGCGTGCTCGCGCGGGGCGGGGGTTGCTGAAGGTGGCCCTGGATCACCGCGACGGGATTGGTGGCGTCGAAGGGGGTGGTTCCGGTGAGGAGCCGGAAAAGCGTGCAGGCCAGGGAATACTGGTCGGCACGGCCGTCGAGGGTGATGCCGGACAGCTGTTCCGGAGACGCGAAAGCCAGGGTGGCGGTGAAGGTTCCGGTCTGGGTCAGCTTGGCGGCGTTGTCGTCGTGCAGGCGGGCGATGCCGAAGTCGGTGAGGTAGACACGTTCGGTGCCGTCGACCGGTTCGATCAGGATATTGGCGGGTTTCACGTCGCGGTGCAGCACGCCGCGGCTGTGCGCGAAGTCCAGTGCCGCGGCGGTTTCGGCGACGATGCGGACCGCGCGCGCCGGGTCGACGGGTGAGGGCAGCGACGACGCGTCGGCGCCGTCGATGTAGCGCATGGAGATCCACAGCTGGTCGTTCTCGACGCCGCGGTCGTACACGGTGACGATATTCGGGTGCTCGAGTTGCGCCACGAGATCGGCCTCGCGTTCGAACCGGGCCTTGATCTCGTTGTCGAAGAACAACTCCCGGTTCAGCAGCTTCATCGCGGTGCGCCGCGGCAGCCGCGGATGGCGTGCCAGATACACCGAGCCCATGCCGCCGCGGCCCAGCAGTCGTTCGATGGTGTATCCGGCGAAAACGCCGCCCTCGTCATACATCGCGGTCAGTTCAGCGGGGCCGAGCGCCACCAGCGCAGCACCTCGTCGGCCGTGCCGTAGCCGTCGGTGTACATCAGGAACTGGGCGCGGCCGGGATCGCCGGTGAACTGCGTGATGATCTTGTTCCCATTGTCGGTGTACTTGTAGTTGGTGTACTGCTTGCCGCCGTTGCTGTCGGTGGACTTGGTGTTGGCCGGCAGGCCGTCGAGCACCGACTTGGCGTCGGCGGCCGAGTTGAAGGCGTAGATCCGGTAGAACGGATCGTCGCTGTCGCCGCCGCCGAAGCAGCTCCACAGGTGCACCCAGGCACCGAAATCGGGCTCGCCTTCGGCGGGCGAGGGTGGATCGCTGTTGTCGGTCTCCCAGCAGGTGGCGCCATTGTATCCGGTGGAGTCGTCGACCGTGGCGGGCACGATCCGGCCGAACTCCGCGCTGATGGCGTCGGCGCTCGGAGTGATGTAGGTGCTCGCCGACGTGGTGGTCGTGCGGTCGCCGCCGCCCGCGTCGTCGCCGCTGGCCGCGATACCGATGCCGATCAGCAGCACGATCACCAGGATCACCGCGACGACGATGCCGATGACCAGCCCGGTGTTGGACTTCGACGGCGGACGCTGCCCCTGCGGATACTGCGCGAAACCACTGGCCTGTGGCCGCGGCGCCGACTGGTACTGCGGCCGCGACTGCTGGGTGTAGGGCTGCGAAGCGCCGGTGGGCGACTGGTTCATCGGACGCTGGGTGCCCATCGGGCCACCCGTCATCGGGCCCTGCGCGGTGCCCATCGGGCCGCCGGTCATGGGGCCCTGCGCGGTGCCCATCGGGCCGCCGGTCATGGGGCCTTGGGCGGTGCCCATCTGGCCGCCGGTCATCGGGCCTTGCGTGGCAACGGGATACGGCAGACCGGTCTGCGGAATCGCGCCGCCCGTCGTGGGCCGCCCGGCGATCGGCAGCGAACCGCCGGTGCCCGGTCGTGGTCCGACGATCGGCAACGCGGGTGCGCTCGGGCTGTTCAACGCCTCGATCGCGGCCTCGGCGAAGTCCGAACAGGAGTCGAAACGGTCATCGGGCCGCTTGGCCATCGCCTTGGCGAGCACGCCGTCGAGTGCGTAGGAGAGGCCGGGCCGGACGCTGCTCAGCGTGGGCGGCGGCTGCTGGAGATGGCCCTGGATCACCGCGGCCGGGTTGGTCGCCGCGAACGGTCCCGAACCGGTGAACAGCCAGAACAGTGCGCAGGCAAGGGAGTACTGGTCGGACCGGTGGTCCAGCGCGGCGCCGGTGAGCTGTTCGGGGGAGGCGTAGGCCAGCGTCGCGGTGAAGGTGCCCGTCTGGGTGAGGTGGCCGGTGTCGTCGCGCAATCGGGCGATGCCGAAGTCGGTGAGGTAGACGCGTTCGCCACGGCCCGCGCCCGAGCGGGCGAGCAGGATATTGGCCGGCTTCACGTCGCGGTGTAGCACGCCCATACCGTGCGCGTAGTCCAGCGCGTCGGCGGTTTCCTTCACGATCTGCAGCGCGCGGGCGGGCGGCAGCGTCTGCGGATCCACCGATGCCGCGTCGACGCCGTCGATGAACTGCATGGAGATCCACAGCTGTTCGTCGTCGTGCCCGCGGTCGTAGACGGTGACGATGTTCGGATGATCGAGGCGCGAAACGAGATCGGCCTCCCGCTCGAACCGTGCCCGCACCTCGGCGTCGAAGAACATCTCGCGATTGAGCAACTTCAGCGCCGTCATCCGCGGTAGGCGGGGGTGCTTGGCCAGATAGACCGAACCCATGCCACCGCGGCCGAGCTGCCGTTCGATGACGTAGCCGGCGAAAACATCTCCGTTGGCCAGCATGTCTGCTCCACTTCCCGCCGCGCGCCGGGACCCACCAGCGCACGCGCGTACAGCATAAAAGCCGCGGCCGACGTTGCCCGCCACGGGAAAATCAACGAAACCTTATCAGTCGGCGACGACGCCGACGGTTGCCACGATCACGGCGGACGCCGCTGCTGAGGCGGCACGATATAGCCGGGATGGTTACGGCCACCAGGGAAATCGATGGTGCCCGGGCGTGCGCTTCCGCGTCGCGGCGGGATGGCCGGACCGCCCGTCGACGGCCGCGGCGCGTGGGGATGCGGCTGCGCGGGAGTGGTCGGCTGCACGTGCGGGTGCGGCTGCGCGGGGGTGGTCGGCGGGGGCGCGTGGCGATAGGGCTGCGCCGGGGTGTGCGGCCGGGGATATCCCGGCGCCTGCGGGTAGGACTCGCGGGCGCGCAGAACCACACCCGCCGCGGTGTACTGCTGTTGCTGATGCCACGGCCCCGGCACCGCGAACAGCGCCGCTTTGGCCGCCTGCGCGAACTCGGCGCAGCTGGCGAAACGGGACTCGACGCGCTTGGCGGTGGCTCTGGCCAGCACCGCGTCCAGGGTCGCGGGCAGGTCGGGGCGCAGACTGCGCAGCGGGGGAAGGGGCTTGCTCAGGTGCGCCTGGATCACCGCGCCCGGGCTGGGTCCGGGGAACGGCACCGAGCCCGTGAGCATCCAGAACAGCGTGCAGGCCAGCGAGTACTGATCGGCGCGATGATCCAGGGGCGCGCCCGCCAGATGCTCGGGCGCGGCATAGGCCAAGGTGGCGGTGATCGTGCCCGCCGAGGACAGCGTGGTTTCGCTGTCGCGCACCGCGGCGATGCCGAAGTCGGTGAGCACCACGCGTTCCGGGCGCCCGATCGGTGGCTTGGCGAGCAGGATGTTCGCCGGTTTCACGTCGCGGTGCAGCACGCCGCCCGCGTGCGCGAAGTCCAGCGCGGTGGCGGTCTCGGCGACGATCTGCACGGCCCGGCCGGGTGTCAGCACGTTCACGTCGGCGGTCGCGACATCGGTGCCCGCCACGAACTGCATGGAGATCCACAGCTGGTCGTCGTCGGTGCCGCGGTCGTAGACGTTGACGATATTGGGGTGCTCGAGCTGGGCGACCAGATCGGCTTCGCGCTCGAAGCGGCGGCGGATCTCCTCGTCGGCGGACAGCTCACGGCTGAGCAGTTTCAGCGCGGTGAGCCGGGGCAGCCGGGGGTGCCTGGCCAGGTAGACCACGCCCATTCCACCCTGGCCCAGCACGCGCCGGATCGTGTATCCGGCGAACACGTCGCCTTTGCGCAACACGCGAAGTCACCCCCTCCAGGGCAGAGCACCCGTTTGAAATTCTACCGATGTATCTCCCGAACCCACCGCCGCGCAACATCGCGAGCGAAGTTGTCGGTGCCTGATATTAGGGTGGCAGCTATGCGCATTGGAGCACATGTTCGCGACGAGAGCGATCCGATCGGCTTCGGCGAGAAGCTCGGTGCCGAGGTCGTGCAGATGTTCGTGGTCGATCCGCAGAGCTGGGACAAACCCCAGCCGCATCCCAGGGCCGCCGAGATTCTGGCCAGTCCGATCGATGTGGTCGTGCACTCGTCCTATCAGATCAATGTGGCGAGTCTGAACAACCGGTTGCGGATGCCCTCGCGCAACGCGGTGGCCCAGCAGGCGAAGGCCGCGGCCGACCTCGGTGCGTTCGGCCTGGTGGTGCACGGGGGACACGTGCGCTCCGACGCCGAGCTCGATACCGGAATCGACAACTGGCGCAAGCTGTTCGAGCGTCAGCAGGACAAGGGCGGGTTCGCCGTGCCGATCCTGATCGAGAACACCGCGGGCGGCAATCACGCGATGGCCCGGCATTTCGATTCGATCGCGCGATTGTGGGACGCGGTCGGCGACTACGGCGCGGGCTTCTGCCTCGACACGTGTCACGCGTGGGCGGGTGGTGAGGAACTGGTCGGGGTGGTCGAGCGGATCAAGGCCATCACCGGGCGCATCGATCTCGTGCACCTGAACTCCTCGCGCGACGAATTCGATTCCGGCGCCGACCGGCACGCCAATTTCGCCGACGGCACCATCGACCCGCAACTGCTGGCCGAGGTCTGCCGCACGGCCGGTGCGCCCGTCATCCTGGAAACCCCGGTCGACGGGGTCGCCGAGGACCTGGCCTACCTGCGGGAGCACATCGGCTGACGGCGTTGGGATCACTCCGACGCAAACCCTGTCTGTCGAACGGGATTCACGGTGTGCTTGATGCATACCAACCGATCGAGAACGACAGTGAAGGTGATCCCCATGACGGTCGACCACGCCCTCCCAGCCACCCTGACGGTGACCAAGCTCGGCGCCCACATCGGCGCGCAGATCGATGGTGTCCGGCTCGGCGGTGATCTGGACGCGGCGACCGTGGCGAAGATCCGGCGCGCGCTCAACGAGCACAAGGTGATCTTCTTCCGTGGTCAGAACCACCTCACCGAGGACGGCCAGTACGAGTTCGCGGAGCTGCTCGGGAGCCCGACCACCCCGCATCCCACGGTGAAGTCGGCCGGGGTGAAGAGCCTGGCCATCGACTCCGAGCGCAGCCGCGCCAACTCCTGGCACACCGATGTGACGTTCGTCGACCGCGTGCCGAAGGCGTCGATCCTGCGCGCCGAGCACCTGCCCACCTACGGCGGCTCGACCACCTGGGCGTCCACGGTCGCGGCCTACAACTCGCTGCCCGCCCCGCTCAAGGCGCTGGCCGAGAACCTGCGCGCGGTGCACACCAATCTCTACGACTACGCCGGAGCGGTCGACAAGGTGCGTCCGTCCCAGGTCGAGTACTCGGCGGAATTCCAGTCCGATGTGTACGAGACCGAACACCCCGTGGTGCGGGTGCATCCCGAGACCGGCGAGCGTGCGCTGCTGCTCGGCCATTTCGTGAAGCAGTTCGTGGGAATTCCGTCGCGCGAGTCCGACCAGCTGTTCCGTTTGCTCCAGGATCGGGTCATCCGCCTGGAGAACACCACCCGCTGGAACTGGTCCGACGGCGACGTCGCGATCTGGGACAACCGTGCCACTCAGCACTACGCCATCGACGACTACAACGACCAGCCGCGTCGGCTCACCCGCATCACCCTCGCCGGTGACATCCCGGTCGGCGTCGACGGACAGACCAGCACGGTCCTGAAGGGCAACGCCGAGGACTACTCGATCATCGAGGAAGTGGAGCTCCTCGCCAGCTGAAATATGGTGCTGACCTGGGGTTTAGTAGTCCAGGTCGGTATACGCTGTGTTTTTGGCGCGCTGGCGCGCGCGGGTCCGCGGCCACCACGGGCCGCCGGTCAGGCGCCGTTGCTTGCTCCGTCGTGGCGGACGCCAAGGCGCCGGACCGGCGACCCCGCCGCGGACC